>NZ_JAGJBZ010000001.1:0-1353750 GCF_020010925.1 Streptomyces griseiscabiei
CTCGCAGAGCCGAAGCCACGAACCGGACAAGCTTCGAGCGCCAGACTTCGACAGAGTCCTTGACGCCGTCTCAGCGGCTTCCTACGCTCCCGTGGGAGCGTTCCCATGCCCGCCAGAGTGAACGATCACCTTCTTGCGTCGACACCGCCCCGTTCACTCGGCACCCCCACGCATCGGAGTTCACCTTGACCAATACACATAGGCACCCCGCTCTCACGGCGTACCTGTGGAGAGCGCCGAGCCGCTCAACAGGCCCGTTGCTCTGCGGCATGCACACCGCCGCCGGCGCGTTGGGCTTCTCCGCATTCGCCGGACTGCCACAAGCGGCCGACATCGCGACCTGGCGGCAGGCGGAACGACTCGACCACGGACTCACCCGTACCCACGACGGCAGGGAAGCCGTCTCGCCCACCACGGACAGCCGAGCCTTCGCATCTACGGCACACCGCACGAGACCGAAACGTACATCTCCATGCTCCGCCACGACACGCAGTACAGCACCGCGCTGACCTGTCGGAGCACCACGCACACCCATTGGCCTCGCCCTGCCGTCCATACCCCCTGAACACGCAGCGACCTGACAGTGGCGGGCGGACGAAGCGGCCTGCACCGCGCCGGCCCCGACTCGTCCGCCGACACCGGTGGCACGGATCCGGCACTGCGGCGACACCTGCCGGACGCGCCCGCGACCGGTCACCGGCCGCACCCACATCTCCGAACGGCACCGCGCTCATGCAGGAAGGGAACTCATGCGCAGAACCTCGCACCCACCACTGTTCCGGATCCTCCTGACCGCGCTCCTGCTCGCGCTCGGCACGGCCCTCGCGCCGTCGGCCACCGCCGCCCCTGCCGCGGCCCCCGTGCGCATCATGCCGCTGGGTGACTCGATCACCGGCTCGCCGGGGTGCTGGCGGGCCGTGCTCTGGAACCGTCTTCAGAACACCGGTTACAGGAACATCGATTTCGTCGGCACCCTCAAGCAGCAGGGCTGCCCGCAGGCGCTGGACGGCGACAACGAAGGCCACGGTGGCGAGCTCGTCACCAACGTGGCGAACCAGAAACTGCTGCCGGGCAGGCTTGCCGCCACGCATCCAGACATCGTTGTCATGCACTTCGGCACCAACGACGTGTGGAGCAGCATCTCCCCCGACACCATCCTCGCCGCGTACACGAAGCTGGTGCAGCAGATGCGGGCGTCGAATCCGGACATGAAGATCCTCGTCGCCCAGCTGATACCGATGAACCCCTCGGGTTGCGCCGATTGCGGCCGGCGCGTGGTCGCCCTCAACACGCGGATCCCCGGCTGGGCCCGGGCAACCAGCACGAGCCGTTCCCCGGTGACCGTCGTCGACCAGTGGACCGGTTTCAACACCTCCTCCGACACCTACGACGGCGTGCACCCGTCCGCTTCCGGCAACGAGAAGATCGCCGCGCGCTGGTATCCCGCCCTCACCGCCGCCCTCGACAAGAGCGTGCCAGGAAGCCCGGGCGGCGACCCCGCCTGTGCGGCGAGCTTCCGCGCCGTCTCCTCCTGGCAGGACAGCTACCAGGGCGAGGTGACGGTGACCAACGCCTCGGCATCCCGTGTCACCGGCTGGACCGCGACCGTCGTACCGGCCGGGGGTGCACACCTCACCCAGGTGTGGAACGGCAGCCTCGGCACCACCACCGCCGACGGCAGGACCAGCGTCGGCAATACGACCTGGAACGGCGCGCTCGCCCCGGGCGCCAGTACCACCTTCGGTTTCACCGCCGGCCCACTGACTGCGGCCGGTACCCCCTCGGCCGCCGTCAGTTGCACGGCACAAGCCGCTCTGTCCTGAACACCCCGACCCCGTCCCCGTCGCAAGGGAGTCCTCCATGAAATCCCCCACCCGCGCCTCGCCTCGCGTGGCCGTCGTCATAGCCGCCCTCCTAGGCCTGCTCGCCCCCCTCCTCGCTCTCGGCACTCCGGCGAGCGCCGCGCCCACCGGCTTCCGGGTCCAGAACGGCCGGCTGCTGGAGGCCAACGGCCGCGATTTCGTCATGCGGGGCGTCAACCACGCCCACACCTGGTACCCGAGCCAGATCAGCTCCATCGCCAACATCAAGGCCAAGCGCGCCAACACCGTCCGCGTCGTCCTCGCCAACGGCGACCGCTGGACCCGTAACAGCGCGGCCGACGTGACGAACATCGTCTCCCAGTGCAAGCGCAACCGGCTCATCTGCGTCCTGGAGGTCCACGACACCACGGGCTACGGCGACCAGAGCGGGGCGACCACCCTCGCCCGCGCCGCCGACTACTGGATCAGCGTCAAGAGCGCGCTGGTCGGCCAGGAGAGCTACGTCATCGTCAACATCGGCAACGAGCCGATCGGCAACAACAACGCCTCGCGGTGGACCGCCGACACCAAGGCGGCCATCCAGAAGCTGCGGGGCGCCGGGTTCAACCACACCCTCATGGTGGACGCGCCGAACTGGGGCCAGGACTGGTCCAACATCATGCGGGACAACGCCGCGTCGGTCTTCGCCGCCGACCAGGACCGCAACACCGTCTTCTCGGTCCACATGTACGGCGTCTACAACACCGCCGCGAAGGTCAACGACTACCTGAACCGCTTCGTCGCGGCAAAACTACCCCTCGTCGTAGGGGAGTTCGGCTCCAACCACAGCGACGGCAACCCCGACGAGGACGCCATCATGGCCGCGGCCCAGCGCCTCGGCATCGGCTACATCGGCTGGTCATGGAGCGGCAACGGCGGCGATGTGCAGTACCTCGACATGGTGACCGGCTTCGACCCCAACCGGCTCAGCAGCTGGGGTCAGCGCTTCTTCAACGGCGCGAACGGTATCGCCGCCACCTCCAAGGAGGCCACGGTCTACGCGGGCGCCGCGCGCGGCACCTCCCCCGCCTCCGCACGGACCGCGCACTGATCCGTGCCCTGTACGGCAATGGCCTGTCATGCGCGCGCCATCCATGACCCATTCGCCGACCCCACTCCCCCAGTCACGACCAGTCCATGGAGGAAGACAACGATGCATCCCAGTGTCTCCACCGCCCCTGTGCCCAAGGGCACCCGGGCCGGCAGGACCAGACTCCGAGGGACCGGCAGGACGGTCAGGTTGCGGGCAGCCGTGGTCGGGGCCGTGACCGGTCTGATTGCCGCACTGATCGCGATCCAGCCGGCCTCGGCCCGGCCGGCGGCCGCGCAGGACAGCCCCTACCAGCGCGGTCCGGACCCCACCGTGAGCAGCGTCGCGGCCCAGCGGGGCACCTTCGCCACCGCTGAGCTGACGGTGCCGCCCGGCAACGGCTTCAACGGCGGCAAGATCTACTACCCGACCGACACCAGCCAGGGCACCTGGGCCGCCGTGGCCGCCGTACCCGGTTACACCGCCAAGTGGGCGGCCGAGGGCGCCTGGATGGGGCCCTGGCTGGCCTCCTTCGGGTTCGTCGTCATCGGCATCGACACCAACAGCCCCAACGACTACGACACCGCCCGCGGGACCCAGTTGCTGGCGGCCCTGGACTACCTCACGCAGAAGAGCACGGTGCGCGACCGCGTCGACCCCAACCGGCTGGGCGTGATCGGACACTCCATGGGTGGCGGCGGCGCCATCAGCGCGGCCGAACGGCGTCCCTCGCTGAAGGCCGCGCTGCCGCTCGCGCCCTTCTCCCCGTCGCAGAACCTCTCCACGCTTCGGGTCCCGACGATGATCATGGGAGCCCGGGACGACGGCACGGTCACCCCGTCCTACCTCAACGGCCTCTACGGCGGCATGCCGACCGCCACACCGAGTGCCTACATCGAACTCACCAGCGGCAACCACGGCTTCCCCACCTGGGGCAACTCCAACGTGACCCGCCGTACGATCCCCTGGCTCAAGATCTTCCTCGACAACGACACCCGGTACACGCAGTTCCTGTGCCCGTCACTGCCGGACCGTACCGGCATCTCGCGCTCCCAGGTGAAGTGCGGGTCCGTACCCAGCGGCGGCGGCACGACCCCGCCGCCGGCGACCGGCGGCCAGGTCGTCGGTGCCGCCTCCGGCCGCTGCCTGGAGGTGCCCAACTCGTCCCAGACCAACGGCACCCAGCTCCAGCTGTGGGACTGCCAGGACCGGGCGAGCCAGAAGTGGGCACGCACGGACGCCGGGGAACTGCGCGTCTACGGCAACAAGTGCCTGGACGCCGAGGCCTCCGGCAGCTCCGCCGGCACCCGGGCCATCATCTGGGACTGCCACGGCGGACAGAACCAGCGCTGGAACGTCGGCGCCAACGGCACCATCAGCAGTGCCCAGTCCGGCCTGTGCCTCGACGCGAACAACGCCGGAACGGCCAACGGCACCCAGGCCATCCTGTGGACCTGCAACGGCGGCAACAACCAGCGATGGACCCTGCGATGACGAAGTCCTGAACCCGAGGCCCGAAAAACGTGGACCCGAAGTGCCGGCGAAGCCCGGCACTTCGGCCGTTGTGGCCCCACATCCCGGCGCCCCTCCCGGCGCCCCGGCAGGCAGCTGCCTCCTACCGCCGACGGCGGCGAACATCGTCAGGGCTCCGACGCCCCACAGGCGGTCAGCTCGATGGCTGGCGCCCGCGGTGGCGAACGAGACGTCGGCCGACCGGTTGGGCCGGCCGGCACCGCAGATGGTGCCGCCGCTGGCCAGGACGCCCGGCGGCCATGGCGTCTCCGGTGGCCTGGCCCGGTCGAGGACCCTCAGCAGGGGCACGTCCTCCCGGGTTCTCCCGCGCAGGCAGCCCTGGCGGCAGTCGGCCGATGGGGGCGAAGCCGAACCTCCCGTGACGCGAGGACACACTGAGCTGGACCGGGTCAGCCAGGCATGGTCTAGTGCCGGGGTGGCGCCGTCCGGCCATGCAGAACGGTGCCGCCGCCGAGGGACCGCTCCACAGGGAGCGATTCCCTCAGCGAGGGCACCGTTGGTGTGTACGACGTGACCGTCGAGGCCGACCGTCAGCCGGTCCGCACCAACTCGAAGTCGTCGGCGTACGCCCAGTTGCCGGGATTCGCGTCGGAGGCCAATCCGATCTGGATCGACCCGTTGGTCACGGTGATGCCGGAGATGCTGACCTTCGTCCAGTTGCCGATCGACTGGTTGATCGCGCGGTTCATCTCACCCGCGCCGAAGTTCTTGGCGAAGATGCTCGCCGACCTCTGCCCTCCACTGCTCCTCACCCAGGCCGCCACCGTGTACGTCCCGTTCGGCACGGTGATGTTCTGGTACATGGCGGCCTTGTAGGCGGAGGAGGACGACTGCGACAGCGCCCAGCGCCCGGTGTGTCCGCCAAGGCGGTTGCCGTTCGGATCGCTGCTGATGTTCGACGAGTTCGTCCAGCCAGCCAGCGTCTTCTGGGCTACCCGGTCGGCCTCCGCGCTGGGGTTAACGACGTAGTTGTTGCCACTCCCGACGGACCACGTGCCCGAGGCGGCGTCGACGTTCCACTGGTTCAGTGAGTGGAAGACCGGCGTCGTCCCGTCGAACGTCACCGGGACCCATTGGTTGTAGCCGATGCCGTTGCCCGCGAAGTCGCTCCAGCGATCGCCTCCGAACATGACGAACGATCCCGACGAACCGGTCACCTCGAACGCCAGGCCGGTCTGCGTCACATGCGAGAAGTCGGCCTCCGTGCCCTTCAGCACGAACTCCGAGGAATATCCGCTGTTGATCTTCGTCGACTTGATGCAGTACGTGTGGGACGCGTTCCAGCCGTGCAGATCGGAGGAACAGAAGTAGTACGTCCCGGCATGCTTGAACATCATGTTGCCCTCACGTCCGCCCGAGGAGCTGCTGTAGATCCGCGTGGCGTTGTCGACGTGCAGGTAGTCGGAGGAGCGCAGCGGGGCGACGTACAGGTTCGACCGGCCACTCTTGTTGCTGAAGATCAGGTAGGCCCGTCCGTCGTCATCGGTGAAGACCGACTGGTCGCCGGACATGCCGGTGCTGACGTTCCCGATGGTCGACTGCGTGCCCGCGCGGGTGAAATGGCCGGCCGGGGTGTTGCTCGTGCCGAACACGAGCCCGCTGTCGAGTTGCGAGACCAGGACGTATTTGCCGGTGTTGGCGTTGTGCGCGACTCCCACGCGGCCGACCCAGGAGGATCCACCGATGTCCGAGGAGGTCATCACGTTTCCCTCGAATTTCCAGTTCACCAGGTCGGTCGAGGAGTAGCAGGTGATCGCGTTGAACGAGGTGTTGCTGTTCTTTCCGCCGGCCGGGTTGTTGTAGTAGCTGACGGCTCCGTTGTATTTCACGCCGTACCAGTAGTACGTGTTGCCGACTTTCAGTACGCCTCCTCCCTGAGAATAGATCGGGTTCCCGGACGTGTCCTTCCAGAAGACGTCGTTCTGGAGAGCCGGGGCGGCGGCGCTCACCTGCTTCTGGGGCAGCGGAGAAGCGGTGCTCGTTTCCACGAAGTTGCCGAAGAAGGCGAGGGCGACCACGAGCGGGAACAGCAGTGCGGTGATCGTCCTCCGTAAGAGTTTTCGCTGCATTTCGGATCCTCCGCTTCGGTTATTCTCCACTCCGTTCGTTCAGCCTTCCTAGAGCGCGGGCGGCGCCGGCCCGGTACTCGAAGGCCCCGATGTCCGGCAGCCGGTTGTAGACCGCGGCCCCGGAGTAGTCGACGCCGCCGTTGTCGCTCACACTGATACCGGCGTCGACGGCCGGTGAGCCCGCGGCGACCCTCAGCGGCAGTGCCGCGTTCAGCGCCGGTCCCGAGGTGGCGTTGCCATAGGGGCCCGTGATGGTGCCGAGGAACCTCGGGTCGCCCCTGACCGCGCGGCGGTCGGAGGACGGGACGGGCAGGGTGGCGCCGCCGTAGAGGTTCGCGGTGTACTCGATGGTCGGGCTGGTGGTCAGGGAAGCGCCCGCCCTCGTGGAGTACAGGACGTTGTTCCACAGGTGGTAGGACGCCGACAGGTTGGCGCCGTAGCCGTAGATCAGGTAGTTGCTGCGGCTGTTGTGGATGGTGTTGTTGTAGACGTAGGCGGTGGTACCGCGGTTGGAGTGCAGGTAGATCTGGTACCGGCTGTTCCCCGAGATCACGTTGTACCGGACCCGCACGTCGCCGAAGTTGCGCCCGCACTGGCACAGCAGGATGCCGTCGCCGTTGTCGTGCACGAAGTTGCCCTGCACGACGATCTTCGTCGTGGCGTTGTCCGCGTCGATGCCGTTGGAGTCGGCGCCGCCGGCCTTCTTCTCGGTGCCGTAGACCTCGTTGTGCTGGATGGTGACGTCGTCGGCGTAGTTGGCCTCGATGCCGGAGGTGCCGGCCCGCTGGATCACATTGCGCTCGACCACACCGCCCCGGGTGTCGGTGATGTACACGCCGTTGGCGGCGTAGGCGGAGTCACCCTGGTAGATGTAGTTGTCGCGGATCACCACCTGGGTGTGCGGCGCGAACGCGGTGTCGGTGGCGCTGGTGCGTTCCCCCCACCCGGTGTGCACGGCGCCCGCGTTGGAGCCGGTGTACTGCTTGACGGTGATTCCGCCGAACGACGTGTTCCTGATGGTCGAGTTCGCCACCAGGACGTCGTGCAGGATGGTCGGCCGGCCGGGGCTCGCCGGATTGGCGGCCAGCCCGCGGAACACGATGCCGCCGGTGTTCTTGGAGCGGTCCCAGCCGGTCTTGAAGGTGATCCCCGGCTTGTTGTTGGCCGTGTCGCCGCTGATCCAGTTGTCCTCGCCAGTCACATCGCGCACATCCACCCCGTCGACGTGGAGGTGGTTGAGCTGACCGCCCGTGTCGCCGCTGATGCCGATGCCCCGCAGGTCACGCAGATTGGTGCCCGGCTGGCCACCGGCCAGCGGTCTGACGTTGGTCACCTGCAGGTTCTTTATGTCCCAGTACTGCTGGTTGTGCAGGCGCACCGCGTCGGCGACCTGTCCCGCGCCGTCGATCTGCGGCTTCGCGCCGGAGCCGTAGGCGTCGATCGTGATCGGCAGGCCGTCCGTACCCGAGCCCTTGGGCCACAACTGGCCGGTCCACTTCTGCCCGGCGTGCAGCAGGATCCGGTCGCCCGGACCGAACTTGGTCGCGTCGACCTTGGCGAGCGTGCGCCAGGCCGTGGCGGTCGTGGACCCGGCGGCGCTGTCATTGCCGTTCGCGGCGTCGACGTAGTACGTCGTCCCCGTGTCCGCCGCCGTCGCGGCGACCGGCGCGGCACCCAGCACGCCTCCCGCCAGCAGCAGTACGGCACTTGCCCCGAGCAGACGTTTCATGGCACACCACATCCCATAGGAGAGTTGATCGGAAGGCTTCTTCCGCTGTGCAGGAACAGGCAGGGTCTTTCCTTCGCATGCGCGAGGACGGCGTGTCGGCGGCGGTCCGGGAGCCGGTCCCACGCCGCGCCGACAGTCGTGAGGGACGCCAGGCAGGAGCCGCCGGACGTTCAACCACCCGTCGTACGACGGGTGGTCAACGACTCCTCGACGTCCCACCGGTGGTGCCGTCCGACCACGCACCGGGTGGTGGCGTGTAGGGGCACTTGCTGCGGTAGATCGAGATGCCCCTGGGGTCGGCCAGTTTCGGGCAGAGGAACTGGGTGTAGCGGGTGTTGTCGTCCAGGAAGATCTTCAGCCAGGGGATCACGACGCGCATCTCGTTGCTGTTGGGATGCGTGTAGTAGAGGTGATCGGCCCCGGCGATCTGCACGAAGTCGCTCGTGGTCAAGGCAGGCATGGTGGCGTACAGGCCGTTGAGGTAGGACGGTGTGACGGTGGGGTCCCCTCTGCCCGCCCATGACCATGGTGGGGACCTTGTCGGTGGACATGTTCTGTGAGGGCGAGAAGGGTGCCAGGGCCACCGCGGCCTTGAGCGAGGGCCTGTGCTCGGTGGCCCAGACCACGCCTCCGCCGCCCATGGAGTGACCGATCACGCCCAGCGGACCGGGATCGACACGGTCCCGTACGGGGCTCTTCTGGGTCAGGTAGTCCAGCGCCGCCAGCAACTGGGTGCCGCGGGCGGTGTCGAAGTCGTTGGGGCTGTTGGTGTCGATACCGATCACGGCGAAGCCGAACGAGGCCAGCCAGGGCCCCATCCAGGCTTCTTCCTTGGAGAACTTCGCCGTGTACCCGGGCACGATGGCCACCGCGCCCCACGTACCCAGGCTGGTGTCGGTGGGGTAGTAGATCGTCGCGTTCTTGAAGCCGTGGCCGGATCCCACGCTGAGCTGGGAGGTGGCGAACGGTCCGCGGCTTGCCGCGACGCTGGCCAGGGTCGGGGCGGGCCCGCGCTGGTAGGGACCGCCGGCGGCGGACGCGGACGCCGGTGGCAGCGTCAGCGCGGCCGCGACCAGCCCTGCCACCGCTGTCAGCGCCACCTTGACCATCGTCACCGGCCGCCGGACACGTAGGTCTCGCCGGTGGCTCTTTCCGGCGCTCTCCGGCGTCTGTGAAGGCATGACCGGTTGCCGCATCAGGCTTCTCCTTGCTTCTTGTACGGGGGCATCCAGGTGGGACATGGGAAGAGGAGCCGTCCGGCAGCGCGATCCCGGTGGGGGCGGGCGGGATGGCCGGGAGGCCTGTTTCAGGGTGTACAGAGGTCGGTTGGGTGCGGTCGGCACATCGTTCCCGGCGAGGAAGCTGGGACGCGGAGGCTGGGTTGCAGCCCGTGTCCTGCCGGCTGATGCCCTCGTGGCGCGGACGTCGTGATCAGCGGGACGATCCGTACTCTGACGCCGTCAGGAGTGCAGCAGATGCCCCATTGCTGGTTGCGGCGCAAAGCTGGACGACTTTCTCGCGTCAGCCGCCGAGCGGGTCGGCGGACAGCAAGGGTGCGCAGACATACTTCTGTTCGCGCGGACGCCACAGCCGGTCAGCGGACGTCGTTGTCGTTTGAGGCGCCTTACCTGTCGCGACGGGGTGTGTCGTAGGGCCGGCACACCTGGACGTCTCCCTCCCACCCAAGGACGGGGAGGTCGACGGACGAAGGCCTGCGGCAGAGCTGTCGCCCATGGGTGCTGTTCACCCCGACGACGTTGTCGTGCACGCAGGGACACCGGTGCGACAGAATCTGCCGGGTGCAGGTCGCCGCGACCATAGCGGAGTACTCGGCGGTGGTTTCGCCGATCTGAAACCCCTCCACTCCAGGCGCGGAACAAGCAGGTCGCCGGGGTATCCGGCGCACGGGTGCCCCTGGTCGGAGTTCCGAAGGCCGCGGTCGTTGCCGGCCACGGCAGGGCACTGTGGATGAACGCGTTTCTGCCGTCGCTGTCGCTGTCCGCGTAGGTAACGGCGACGGCGACGGCGACGGCTGAGTAATCGTCGCTCTGAGCGGCCAGTGCTCGAACGGCTGGTGCCACAGCGGCGGCGCTGCCGCTGATCATCTGACCGCACGACAAGGGCCGTGTTCGCCATCGGCGCGGCACGGTGCGGGGCTTCCCGCGTGAGTCGGTCACGGTGACCTCCGATGTGGGGATGAGTGAACGTGACGCAGGGCGGGAAAGCGAAAGTGATCGTTCACTCTGGAGGTGTGGGTACGCTCCCACATCGAGCGAGAGTAGGAATGCTCCGACCTATCGTCAAGGTTTTTGCCCAACCCAGCTGTTCGTTCATGTTCGATTGCGTCGGGTCGCGGTACCCCTCAGAACCGGCTCGCCCCCTCGTCCGAGCTCTCATATGCGTATCTGACCTGCATCCATGCCCCAAGTCCAGGCGGTCGAGCTGAGCCCGGTGCGCTCCTGCACCACGGGCGGTCCGAGACAGCCGAACAGCCAATTGACGAGTACCTGTTGACAGGTGGGCACCCGATAGGGAAGCTGCGTGATGCACCTCACGCTCACGGAGCAAGGGCTCTGACCTGCCGTCAGGTCTCCTGTGATCGTTCACAGTTCGTGGTCGACTTGGGGTCAGCGGTGTCCAGTTCGGTCGGCAGGGCGGCCAGACCGAAGTGTTTGGACCGCTGACGCCGCAGGGAAGCCGACAGCGCTGTGTCGCCACCTCAAATCCCTGGGGCCAGGACAGCTCTCCTCGCATGCGCGTCGTTCGCGAGCGCTGTCGCGCCCACCCTTGTCACATCGATGGAGGTTTGTCGCCACGACAGAGAGGTGGTTCGAGTCTGCGATGTGTCCGTGACAGCCGGCCCGCTGCGGCAGTGGGACTCTCATCGCGCGCTGAGGTGTGCGTTCACCGAGGTCGTCGGCCGCGCTCTCGGCCGGCGGTGAATCGGACGACCGGTCCCCGCTCACCGACGGAACGGCCTCGCGGCAGAACGGTGCCCGTCACCGCCTGCCGTCCCCCTGCTCCCCCGACCGTCCGCCCCACCCGCCTTACACCGAGAAAGCCTTCTCCCCGACCGCCCGTCGGCAGCCACGCCGCCTCTCGCGCAGTCGGCCGAATAGAAAGGACGTCCCGAGTATGTCCATGCCTTCCCCCCACGCTGCGGCCTCCTCCTGCATCAGTCGCCGGACCCTGCTCAGGGCCACCACCGCGACCGCCGGCGCGATCGCCACTGCCACCGCGTTCGCCGAACTGGAGACGCCCGCAGCGGCCGCGGCCGGTTTCGTCAAGGGCGTCGACATCAGCTGGGCGCCGCAGATGGAGGCGCGCGGCTACTCCTGGAAGAACGCGAGCGGGCAGACCCAGGACCTGCTGACGATCCTCAAGGGCTACGGCATCACCGGCGTGCGGTTGCGCACCTTCGTCAACCCGTCCAGCAGCCCGACCGACGGACACTGCGGCATCAACGAGGTCGCCGCCTTCGCCAAGCGGGTCAAGGCCGCCGGCATGTCGATCATGCTCGATTACATGTTCGGAGACACCTGGAACTCCGTCGGTGTGCAGAACCCGCCGGCCGCCTGGCGGAACATGAGCTACAGCCAGATGCGCACCGCGATGAGCACGTACGTGAACCAGACGATGACCGTCATGAGGAACAACGACGTCCTGCCCGCCTGGGTCCAGATCGGCAACGAGATCAACAGCGGGATCTGCCGCCCGGTCGGCACCGTCTCCAACGGCGCGCAGATGACGGGGCTGCTCAACGCGGCTTACACGGAGGTCAAAGCGGTGTCCCCGAACTCGACCGTGTGCATCCACCTGGCCCAGCCGCAGAAGTACGACGTGATGACGACGTTCTTCAGCCGCTTCGCCGCGAGCGGCGGCAAGTGGGACATGTCGGTGTTCTCGTCCTACGGCAGCGCCGACCTCGCCCCCGGGATCGTGGCGAACATGAAGAGGATCTCCGATGCCTACGGCAAACCGTTCCTGCAGAGCGAGTTCGGCGGCCGGGTGGACCGGGTCTCCGCCACCCAGGCCTCGATGGTCGCCTACATCAAGGCGCTCAAGGCCAACGGCGGACAGGGCATCTTCTACTGGGAGCCGGAGTGCATGTCCCCGTTCACCGGCTACAACATGGGCGCCTGGGACTCCTCCAGCAAGCGGCCCACCACGATCATGAACGGCTTCACCCAGGCCTGAGCGACCCCGTCGCTCCGCGGCCGGGGCGACTTCGGCACGCGGCGCGTCAGACCTCGCTCCGCCACGACCACGCCCACGAACTGCGACCAAGGACTGAGATGGTGTTGAACACGGCAGGACTCACCTCCGGTGGACATCGAGCCCGGCTGGGAACAGCGGGCCTGCTCGCCCTCGCGGCACTGGTCGGTACCGGTGCCGGACAGGCCGGTGCCGCCACACCGCGGGCGCTGCCCGCCAGCTGTTCCGGCACGTCGACCATCACGTGTCACTACGCGGTCGCGCCGGGCACCTACGACGTGACCGTCTCCATCGGCGGCGCCTCCGCCGGCCAGACCGCGATGTCGGTGGAGGCACGACGCGTGATGCTTCCGGCGACGAACACCGGGGCGGGGACCAGCACCTCCTACAGCTTCACGGTCGACGTACGCCAGCCCGAGGGCCAGCCGACCGGGCAGGGAGGCACCGGGAACCCCGGCCTGGACATCCGGTTCACGGGAACCCACCCCCTGGTCTCCGCGGTCTCGGTGCGACCGGCGACCCGCCCCCTGGTGGCCTATCTGGCCGGCGACTCGACCGTCTGCGACCAGCCGGTGGCCCCGTACACCGGATGGGGGCAGATGATCACGACCGCGGTGGGCCCTGGTGCGGTCATCGCCAACTACGCCGACTCCGGAGAGAGTTCCGGCAGCTTCCTGGCCAACCGCGCGCTCTTCCCGACGATGCTGTCCAAGGTCAAGACAGGCGACCTGGTCTTCATCCAGTTCGGACACAACGACAAGCAGACCACCGCCTCCGCCTACCGCAACAACCTCACCTCCATGATCACGCAGGTACGCGGCAAAGGCGGCGTGCCGGTCCTGGTGACCCCGCCCGTGCGCCGTCTGTTCAGCGGCGACAAGCTCACGGCGACGGCTCTGCACGTCAACGGCGTCGGCGCGAACCTGCCCGCCGAGATGCGCGCGGTGGGCACCTCGCAGCGGGTGCCGGTGATCGACCTGACCACCAAGAGCAAGGCGCTGGTGGAGTCCCTCGGTCCGTCCGCGTCCGCACAGTTGTACCTGCGCGCCGCCGCCGACGGCGTCACGGACAACACCCACTTCTCGCAGTACGGCGCGACCAGGATGGCCGGGCTGGTCCTCCAGGGCATTCAGGAGCAGCGGCTGCCCCTGACCGCCTACCTTCGCTGACGCGCGCACCGAGCCCGCTCCCGGAGAGGCCCTCATGAAGAGACTTCGCACCCTCCTCACGACCGCTCTCGTGATCACTTTGTCGGCGTTCGGCGTCCACGCCGCCTCGGCGGCCGAAAGCGTCGCGGCGCCCTGCACCGGCGCCTCGCGTGCCGCGGATCCGGCGGGGCGGGCCGCGGCCCAGCCGGTCACCATGTGGCTGGCCGGTGATTCCACCATGTCCAATCCCAGCGGGCGTTGCCCGGTCGGCTGGGGCAGCCAGTTCGACACGCTGTTCGACAGCGACGTCACCGTCAGGAACCAGGCGGTGGCGGGCCGCAGCATCCAGACCTGGCTGTACGAGTCGAACGTGAGCGGCACCAAGGGCACCGACGGCGAGTGCCGGCTCAGGTCCAACGCGTACTCGGCACGCTGGCAGGCGATGCTGAACGCCACCACCGGGATGAAGTCCGGCGACTACCTCTTCATCCAGTTCGGCATCAACGACACCGACCCTGCCTGCCCGAGGCACGTCGGCCGGCCCCGGTTCCAGCAGTTGCTGACCACGATGGCGCAGGCCGCCCTGGCCCGGGGAGCACACCCGGTCCTGCTCACCTCGGTCGCCGCCATCACCTGTTCCGGTGGGACGGCCACCAGGAACCGGGCCTTCGTCCCCCAGACACTCGCGGCCGGAGCAGCCACCGGGGCACCCGTCATCGACCTGGAAACGCTGAGCGTGACGCTCTACAACAGCCTGCGCTTCTGCCCGAACAACGGTGACTACGGGTCAGGCCCGTTGGGTGCCTTCTTCTGCAACGACCACACCCACTTCGAGACCTACGGCGCGCAGCAGATCGCCCGTCTCGTCGCCGACGACATACGGCGGAAGAGCCTCCCGCTCGCCGCGCACCTCACGTAGCCGTCTCCGCGGCAGCAACCCCCTTGGCTGTCTCCGTGGCCCCGCGACAGCGGTACCGGCCTTCGGAGCCGAACAGGGCCACCCCCCTCTCGTATGCACGGCCTGGTGAAGTGGAGTAATCAAGTGAAACGTTCCCAGCACGGGAGGCTCGCTCTCCCGCTCACCGTGGTCATGGCGGTCACCGCCATGATGGTCGTCGGGTCGGCGGCATCCGGCAACGCGGCGGCGGCCGCGCGGGTCTTCTACGTCTCCCCCACCGGCAGCGACAGCGCCGCCGGAACCGAGGCGGCGCCCTGGAAGACGTTCGCCCACGCCCAGTCCGTCGCGCAGCCAGGTGACACGGTCTACTTCCGCGGCGGCACGTACGCCTACTCCCGGGCGAACGCCGGGTGCAGGAGCCAGACCGACAGAGTCGACGCCATCACGCTGAACAAGAGCGGCAGTTCGGGCAACCTCATCAACTACGTGGCCTATCCGGGAGATAAGCCGGTCTTCGACTTCTCGCAGATGAAGGACGACTGCCGGATCAAGGGCTTCGACGTCACCGGCAACTGGATCCGTCTCAAGGGACTGACGGTCACCGGCGTACCGCAGAACAACAACCGCAACCACGAGTCCTGGGGAATCTGGATCTCCGGAAGCAACAACACCTTCGACCAGCTGGATCTGCACCACAACATGGGTCCGGGCCTGTTCATCCAGGACGGCGGCGGCAACCTCGTCCTCAACTCCGACTCCCACCACAACTACGACCCGCGCACCTCCAACGGGGCCGGCGAGAGCGCCGACGGATTCGGCGCCCACATCTCGGCGGGCAACCCCGGCAACGTCTTCCGGGGCGACCGCGCATGGTGGAACTCCGACGACGGCTTCGACCTCATCAACGCGTTCTCGTCCGTCACCATCGAGAACTCCTGGGCATGGCTCAACGGTTACCTGCCGGGCACCACCACCGCCATCGGCAACGGCAACGGCTTCAAAGCCGGAGGCTACGGCGGCAGGTACGTCTCCAACGGTGCCAAGCACACCGTTCGCAACTCGGTGGCGTTCAACAACCGGGCTTCAGGCTTCTACGCCAACCACCACACCGTCGCGGACGACTTCTTCAACAACACGAGCTTCAACAACCATCCGGACTACAACATGCTCGGCATCTCCCGGACCGGTGCCGCCATCGGCCTGGGGAACCTGCGCAACAACATCGCCTATGCCGGCAACCTGCTCTCGAACATGAGCGGGACCAACGCCGCGAACAACTCCTGGAACCTGAACGTCGCGTTGTCCGACGCGCAGTTCCAGAGCGTGTCGACGTCGGGCTGGGACGCGCCCCGCCAGTCCGACGGCAGCCTGCCCGTACTGCCTCATCTCCGTCTCGCGTCGAACAGCACCCTGATCAACAAGGGCGTCGATGTCGGCCTGCCCTACCGCGGATCGGCCCCGGACCTGGGCGCCTTCGAGCGCTGACCGTTGTCAACCGCGATCCGGTCCGCTCCTGGCGCTGACGGCGGGTCGGCCACTGCGCGACCCGGGAGCGTGTCCCGTGGGGTAGCCGACGCACGCCCTACCGGAACGTGTCGAGCAGGGTCGCTCCCCCCGCGAAGCGGGACACGACCTGGCACCTCGGCACATTCCTGTGCGTCGGTCGCCTGCTGCCGCCCGTCCCCGGTCTGCTGTGCCGCGGCTAGTGTCCTGCGCCAGTAGTTGATCGTTAGTAGTTCTGTGACTTCTGCTGCTGGTGCGTCAGTTCCTCGTCGGGGCCCGAAGCTGGAGCCGTTGCTGCTGTCTGCTGAGGAGCGGGCGGAGTTGGAGCGGTGGACGCGTCGGGCGACATCGGCCCAGGCTTTGGCCTTGCGGGCGCGGATCGTGTTGGCCTGTGCGGGGCCGGACGTACCGCCGATCGTCGCGGTCGCCCGGGATCTTCAGGTGACTGCGGACACCGTCCGCAAGTGGCGGCGGCGCTTCCTGGCCGAGCGGCTGGACGGGCTGGCCGACGAGCCGAGGCCCGGCCGGCCACCCACGATCAGCGTCGACCAGGTGGAGGCGGTGGTGGTCACCACGCTGGAACAGCTGCCGAAGAACACCACCCACTGGTCGCGGAAGTCGATGGCCGAGCACAGTGGCCTGTCGAAGTCGACCGTCGGCCGGATCTGGCGGCAGTTCCAGCTCAAGCCGCATCTGGCCGACACCTTCAAGCTGTCGACCGACCCGTTGTTCGTGGAGAAGGTCTACGACGTGGTCGGTCTGTACTTCAACCCGCCCGAGGGGGCGGTGGTGCTGTCGGTGGACGAGAAGTCGCAGATCCAGGCCCTGGACCGGTCCCAGCCGGTGCTGCCGATAATGCCGGGCATGCCCGAGCGGCGCACCCATGACTACGTCCGCAACGGCCTGACCACCTTGTTCGCTGCCTTCGACGTCGCCACGGGCGAGGTCATCACCGCCCTGCACCGCCGGCACCGGGCGGTGGAGTTCAAGAAGTTCCTGATCCGAATCGACAAGACGGTGCCTGCCCACCTGCAGGTCCATTTGATCGTGGACAACTACGGCACCCACAAGACACCCGCGATCAAGACCTGGCTCGCCAAACACCCCAGGTTTGAACTGCACTTCACCCCGACCGGCAGCTCGTGGATCAACCAGGTCGAGCGGTGGTTCGGCTACCTGGCCCACCAGATGATCCGCCGCGGCGCACACAAGACCATCCATGCCCTGGAAGCCGACATCCGGGCCTGGGTCAAAGACTGGAACGAAAACCCCAAGCCGTTCATCTGGACCAAGACCGCCGAAGAGATCCTCGACTCCCTCGCCCGCCTCTGCCGACGAATCTCTGGCGCAGGACACTAGCGCGGCCTCGGCCTTCTTGCGGTACGCGGCCAGCTTCTCGGCGGGAGCGACGATCTGGCGGCTGCGCGACTTGACGGAGACATCGTGCTCCCCGGCGGCCTTGCGTAGAGCGCCCACGGTGGCCCGTTCGCGCGCGATGTGGGCAAACGGGTCGAAGGAGTACCAGCGCATCGCGTTCTCGTGCGTCATCTTGTTGATCTCGTGGTCCGGCACGGAGTTCGCGGTCAGCACCTCCTGGAGTTCCTCCGGGGCGTTGGGCCACATCGAGTCGCTGTGCGGGTAGTCGGCCTCCCAGCAGATGTTGTCGATCCCGATCTCGTGGCGGAGCTTCACACCGATCGGGTCGCTGATGAAGCACGTGAGGAAGTGCTCACGGAAGACCTCGGACGGCTTCCTGCCGCCGAAGTCCTGGAGCGTCCAGGTGGCGTGCATCTCGTAGGTGCGGTCCAGGCGGTCCAGGAAGTAGGGGATCCAGCCGGTGCCGCCCTCCGACAGCCCGATCCTGATGCTCGGGTACTCCTTGAGGACGCGCGACCACATCAGGTCGGCCGCCGCCTGAACGAGGTTGATGGGCTGCAGGGTGATCATCACGTCCGGCGGGGCGTCGGGCGCGGTGATGGCGAGGCGGCCGGAGGAGCCTATGTGCAGGTTCATCACGGTGCCGCAGTCGGTCAGCGCCCGCCATACCGGGGCCCAGTAGTCGGAGTGGAAGCTGGGGTAGCCGAGCGGGACGGGGTTCTCCGGGAACGTCAGGGCGTGGCAGCCCTTCTCGGCGACCCGCCGGATCTCCTGTGCGCACAGTTCGGCGTCCCAGATCGCCGGGAGGGCCATGGGGATGAAGCGGCCGGGGTGGGCGGCGCACCACTCGTCGATGTGCCAGTCGTTGTAGGCCCGCACCAGGGCCATGGAGAAGTCGGAGTCCTCGGTGGCGAACAGGCGGGCGGAGAAGCCCGGGAAGGAGGGAAAGTCCAGCTGGGCGAGTTCGGCCTTCCGGTCCGCGCCGAGCACGTCGGGGGCCGCGGCCGGCTCGTACTCGACGAGATCGGCGCCGGAGACCTGGCGCAGGCGGTTCAGCTCCGCCTCGTGCGATCCGGTCGCGGTGGTGGCCGCCACCGCCTCGGCCTCTGCCGGCTCCGGTTCGCTGGAGTACCGCTCGTTGAGGGTGAGCGGCCACACCGGGCCCTCCGTGCGGGGCGTACTGCCACACGGTGCCGTGCGCGTCGCGTACCCGGTCGCCGGACTCCAGTGCCGGGTACGGCCGGTGGATCAGCTCCACGGTCATGGGGGCGGCGGCCCACGGCCGCAGGATCCACCGCTGGTCGGCGCCCTCGCGCATGGTCTCATCACTCTCGCTGACCCCGTACGGGAACACGGCGACGTTCATGTGGGAGTCGGCGGGCGGGCGGCCGGCGTCGCGGTCGTCGGCGAGCCACACGTCGCTGGTGTAGGCGACGTGCACGACCGTCGGGGGGAGGTCGACGGTGAGGATGTCGCCCTCGCGCACGCCCCGGGCGAGGGGGGTGTGGCGAAACGGTGCGGAGAACCGCGCGGGGCCGCTTGGCGGGAGGTCCACCGCGAAGTCGTTCGGCTCGTCGGCGCCCTGCTCCTGCCACGGCCACCGGATCAGCGCCACGGCGTTGTCGCCCCAGGTCTCGACCACCCGGGCCTGTCCGGCCGGGCAGGAGATGCGCAGGACGTCCCCGCGGCGGAGGGGGCACTCGGGGAACCCGGTCTCGTCACGGGGGACGGCGTCGCCGGGAGCCACAGGCGCCCGGCCGACGGCGGGGGTGTCGTGGCGTACGGCGTCGACGGCCTGGCGGTGGGTCCGGTCGGCACCTCGCGCGCCTCGCGCGGCTTCCTTGCGGGCGTGATTGCGGACCATGCTCGAACTCCCGGTCTCGGCGCGCGCCCGTGAGCTGTCGCGCCGGTCAGAGTGAGCATGCGGCGGCTTCAATCGCGGTGATGCGCTGCACCTGGGGCCGTGGGCACTCCGTGCCGGTCACGGGCCGGGTCGGAGCTGGGGCCGGGCCGCCGCGATCGGCGGCCATCACCGCCCACCGTACCCGGCGGGACCCTGTCCAAGTCGTCTCCGGGGTCACCCTCCGGGGCCCCGCTCTGCGCGCGGTCCGTGCCTTCCCTCAGCTCGTCGCGGGCAGGTTGCTGTGCGGGGCCCCGGAGAGTGCTCAGGTCACCGTCCTCGGCGGACGCACCCCTTGAGCAGGGCCAGAGCAGCCACCCCGGCGAGCATCGCCCCTGCGGCCGGCCCCTCGGGGATGAGCCCCGCAAGGTCTGCCGCCAGTACCAGAGTCAGGGTGGAGATGGCGGCCAAGCCGGGTGAAGGCCTACGGACCCGGAACAGGTCCGGCTCCTCGGGGGTGGAACGATCTGACACGATGGAGTCTCCGTAGTTGTCGGCTGATTGCTCGGACGAGATGCGGAGTGCAAGGGGTCGTCCCGGTCCAGGGGGCGGCCTCTTCCGCGTCTCCGTACATACAACCGCAGGTCATACGCCTCGGTTTCCACCCCTGACCTCCCAAGTCCGGTGTAAATAAGGCGCGTAGGCGACCGCCAGCCGTCGTTCTCGCTGGTCCAGTCCCTCACAGGCACCTGCGGTAATGGGTGGGCCGGGGGCCGCTTCGCAGGTCGCTGAAGATGCCTTCCTGGCGGCACGAGAGACCTCATTTCTGTGACTACCATCACAGAGCTGCTCCCCGTGCTTCTCCGGCCTTCGTACTCGGCACCGGCGGCTGATCCGCCGTCTCGTCAGTCGCCTCGTGCGTCCTCCCGCGCCCGGTCCATCGCCTGGGCGAACGCGGGGTCCCGGCGGCGGCGCTGGTAGACCGCCACGGTGGTGATCCCGGCCGCCCCTGCGGCGGCCTTGACCGTGGCGCGGGGCCGGCTCAGCTCGTCGAGGAACACCTCCTCCCAGAACAGCACCGCGCCGTCGAAGCATTCGAGCGGCAGCGCGAAAGACGTCGCCTGCACCAGCGCGATACGGTTGATCACCCCGCCGATCAGCCGCCCTTCGGCGCAACCGGCACGCCAGCACTCCCACAACGGGGTCGCCGGCAGCGCACCGACCGCCTCGCCGCCGGTCAGCAGCGTCGAGTAGAGCTTCTCCAGTTCTGCTCCGCGTGCCGCGGGCGCGGACTGCCAGGACCCGCCGAGTCCACAGGTGGCCACGTCGGCATGGAACCCGACCAGCCCCGTCCGCGCATAGAGCACCAGGTGCAGCAGTGAGATGCCGCTGTATCCGAGGATCGGCTTGGGGTCGGCCACGATCGCCTCGAAGTCGATCAGGTCGAGGTGACCGAGCGCCGTCTGCCCGCCGTCGTGCGCGATGACCGCGCGCACCTCAGGATCTCGCAGCAGAGCGTTGAACTCCCCGGCGATCTCCGTCGGCGCAGCCGCGCTCCACCAACGGTGCCGCCCCGCGTCGAGTAGCGGTGCCCGACGCACCCGGAACCCCATCTGCTCGAGCACGGCCACCGCCTCCTGAAGGTCGGGCTCGTAGACCGCGTCGAGCGGTCCGGAGAATGCCGCGACAACGACGAGATCTCCGGGCCTCAGGGCGCGAGGTCGAAGCAGTTGCGGCAGTGCAGAACCGGTCACCGGCGCAGTGTCACAACACGCGCAACAGCACGCTACGCATTTACCGATTGACCGGCCCAGCAGTCACCCGCACCGCCCGTGAGCGCCCGCACAGCCTCCGTCACGCGGCAACACCGCACTACAGCCCACCTGTCACGGCATGTCACAGATCACCGGACGTGACACAGCTCCTCAGAAGCCGAACGAGTTGTGCGGTTCGGGGTCGGTCCGGAACATTCGGGCAAGCTGTCCGATCGCGCTGTTGGTGTGCCCGGTGATGTGGCCCGCGTATGCCAGGTGGTACGCCGACATGCCACCGAAGTAGAGCGAGCTGAGCGCTGCGAGCCTGATCGTCAGGTCCGCCGTCTCGTCGGTCGGAACACACGTCACCACGGGGCCGTCCGCTTTCAGATGCCATGTCCTGTTGTTCGCCCGGCACATCTGGTCGTCGTCGATGGTGAGCCTCAGCTCGCCGGGCGTGACGTACGAGCGTTGTGTCAGGGCTCGGGGTACGTCGAGAAGGCGCGCCCAGAGGTTGTCCGTCTGGCGGGTGACGCGCATCGCCCGCGGGTTGGTGAGCATCCACCGCAGGGGTTCGTCGCGCGGACGACCTGGCGCCACGACGGTCTTGGTGAGGTCGAAGTCGATCAGCAGTCCCCACAGAGCGCGGTAGGCCACAGGGTTCGTCGCCTCCAGCGCTTCCACCACGAGTGTTCCCGCACGGTCTGCGGTCGGCGACCACGGCAGTCGGAAGTTGGCCATGCCGTCCACCTCGCCGTGCTGGTCGCGGTGGGCGAGAAAGCGCAGCGGTCCGTTTGTGCCGTCTGCTGCGTCGGACAGCCCGTCCCAGCGTCCGGGGAGAGGGCTGAGCTCCCCGACGCGCTGGGCACGCACGTCCGCATGCACCCGTGGCCAGGCCTTCTTCGCCTCTGCGGCGTCGACCAGCTCCAACGACCCGGGATCCGGCTCCGCCGGAAGGAGGGCCGCTTCGTGACGGGCCAGCTCCCACCGGGTGCGGTAGGTCGCGGGCGAGAACCCGAACCGTCCATAGATGCTTCCCTCGCTCGCGCTGAGCATCGCCAACGGCTCGCCTCGCTCCAGGGCCGCCTCGAACATGGCCTGCATCATCTTCCGCAGGTAACCGCGCCGGCGATGCGTCGCGATCACCCCGGTAGCAGTGACACCGGCCATCCTCCCCACTCCCCCTCCGGGGAACCGTCACCTCGAAGGAGATGGCCGCCGACGCGCCGACACACCTGCCGTCGACGAACGTCGCGATCGGGTGGAAGGACTCATCCTTGATGTCGGCCGCCGACCACTTTTCGAGCTGCTCCGCGCTCGCAGGCATGCGCTGCGGAGGCCACGGCTCGGGGCCACCGTGCCACGCGGCGTCCGCAGGCTCCCAGCTCGGTAACCCGTTCGCGAACGGCAATGCCCGGTAGTACCCAGCCATCTCGTCCCGCCGCGGCGGACGGACCTCAGTCACCATGCCAGACATTGCATCCACCGCCCTCGCAGACGAGCAACCGAATATCTGCTCAAGGCTTGTCCTTCAGCGGGACGGCCCTCAACGCGGCAGGTCAGTTCCGACTTGGATCTTCTGGGGTGGGGAAGGGCTGCTGACATCCGGCGCCCCATGTCACGCTCCCTGGCCGTCTGTATCGTGCACGGGCGACAATCGCCTGCATGATCGAGTCCTCAGGTGGCCCGTCCGCCTTCCGTGACCTGTCCGCCTTCGTTGCCTGCCCCCGCGTCAACTCCCTTGCCCTGTCCGTCGATGGCACTCGTCTCGTCGCCGCCGTGCAGTCGCTGTCCGGGGACGGGACGCGGTTCGTGTCCGGTCTCTGGGAGATCGATCCGGCCGGGGAGCGCGACGCGCTGCGGCTGACCCGGTCCGACAAGGGTGAGTCGGGGCCGGTGTTCGGTCCGGACGGGACGCTGTACTTCCTGTCTGAACGCGCTGCCGAGGACGGCGATGAGGGCGCCGCGCTGTGGGCACTGCCGCCGCGCGGGGAGGCCGTCGTCGTGGCCCGGCACCCAGGTGGGATCGCCGCGGTCACTGTCGCCCGTGATTCCGGCGCGCTGTGCCACACCGCGGGGTTGCTGCCGGGGGCCGCCGACGCCGAGGCGCACGGCAAGCTGCGCGCGGCGCGAAAGGACGCGAAGGTCACCGCGATCCTGTACGAGGCCGGGCCGACCCGTGCGTGGGACCACGACCTCGGCCCGGCGGAGCCGCACACCTTCGTCCGTGCCGGTGCTGACACGGAGCCGGTCGTCGCCGGTGGACAGGGGATCGGTCTGGAGGATCCGGGGGACGCGGCGTTGTCGCCGGACGGCACACGGGTGGCGTACCGCCGGTTCGTGCCCGGACGGGTCCCGGACGAGCATCGCACCGCCGTGGTGGTGGCCGACGCGGCGAGCGGTGAGGAGATTTACGTCGTCGGTGATCTGGAACACCTCTACGAGGCACCGCGGTTCACCCACGACGGCTCGGCCGTCGTGTGCTGCCGGATGCGCTACCCGACGTACGACACCCCCTGGGAAGCGACTCTCGTCCGGATCGACCTGGCCGATGGTGCGGTGCGGGACCTGCTGCCCGGATTCGACAACTGGCCCGGTGGCGTGGCCTGTTCACCGGCGGACGACACGCTCTTCTTCACATCCGACGAGCAGGGGCACGCGCCCGTCTTCCGGCGCGACCCGGACGGTGGCGTCACACGCCTGACCGGTTCGGGTGCCTACGGCTCACTGACCGTGGCCCCCGACGGGCGGACGCTCTACGCCCTGCGCCACTCGGTCGACGCGCCACCTACGCCCGTCCGGATCGACGCCTACATCGCCGACCAGACTCCCGCCCAGCTGCCCGCCCCTGACGGCGTCGGCCAACTGCCCGGCACGCTGACCGAGGTGCACGCGGAGGCGGACGACGGGTTCGTGCTGCGCGGCTGGCTCGTGCTGCCCGAGGGCGCCTCCGCCGAGCGGCCCGCTCCGCTGCTCGTCGCCGTCCACGGGGGCCCGCAGTTCAGCTGGAACGGCTGGACCTGGCGGTGGAACCCGTGGCCCTTCGCCGCACGCGGCTATGCGGTGCTGCTGCCGGATCCGGCCCTGTCGACCGGCTACGGGCAGATCAACCATCGGCGCGGCTGGGGACAGTGGGGCGGACGCCCCTACACGGATGTGATCGCGCTGACCGACGCGACCGAGGCCCGCAACGACATCGATGCCTCACGAACGGCACTCGCCGGCGGCTCGTACGGCGGATACATGGCGAACCGGGTCGCCACCAGCACCGACCGGTTCAAGGCGATCATCAGCCACGCGGGTCTGTGGGACCTGCGCATGTTCCAGGGCGACACCGATGCGCCCTGGTACTTCCAGCGGATCTTCGGCGACCCGCTGACCCGCCCCGAGCGCTACGAGGCCGACTCCCCGCACCTGGATGTCGCGAAGATCCGCACCCCGATGCTGGTCATCCACGGCGCCAAGGACTACCGCGTGCCCGTCGGGCAAGGCGCCACCCTCTTCCAGGAACTGCAGCGGCACGAAGTCCCCGCGAAATACCTCTACTTCCCGGACGAGAACCACTGGGTCCTGAAGCCGAACCACGCACGCCTGTGGTACGAGACATGCCTCAACTTCCTCGACCACCACGTCCTCGGCACCGAATGGCAGCAGCCCGGCCTGCTGTGACCAGGCAGAACCCGGAGGAAACAGTGAGGATGCGTCCATCCAGCCGTACACCTCACAGCCAGGGATCGGAAGCACCTGCTGAGCTTGCCGCTCAACCTCGGCGCTCGACGAGACGGGCGAGTGATTCTGACGGACATAGCGGCGGCGAATCGGTGCTCCTGCTATCAGCAGTACCGGCGAGGCGACAAGGACGGCCAGCGGGATCAGGGCTTTCACGGCCGTGAGCTTGACCCTCTCCTCATGGCGCATGCGCTCAGTGTGCTGGTCCTCTGTGTCGCTCGTCAGCCTGTTCTGCGAGGTTGGCGCCGACCTTGTGGTGGGTGGGACGAGAGGGTTTCGGTGCACCGGTCGGCGAACCGGTGCACCGAAACCCTCTGCGGACGGGGGCGGGTGTGAGCCTGTTCGGCGGAGCCGGTCTCTCCCAGGTCCACCGGTCGACCGCATCCGAGCCGCGAACCCGTGGCCTGGTCCCGGCCGAGAGTCTGCTTGAACAGGCGAAACGTGTGCTCGATGTCGAAGCACCGGGGGAAGGACCGCCAGCAGCGGTCGACATCTGCCTCAGCGGCGCCGGTGCCCGACCACCACAGCCGTACCGTCTTGTTGACCCCGCACAGCCGCCGGCGCTGTCCCGGCGCCCGGCCCGGCGTCCTTCTTCGCGAACCCGCGCCGGCCCGGCAGGACCGCGAGGACGATCAGTGTTCCGGCGGCCATGATGATCCCGCCGATGAGGCTGGTCTGGGCGACGCCGTGGGCGAAGGCCTGGTGGACGGCGTCCATCGCGGCCTGGGCCTGCTGGGGCCCGGCGGTGGGATCCTGCGCGACCCGCTCCGCGATGGCCAGTCCCCCGCCGACGGAGTCCTTGGCGATCTCCATCGCCGCCGCCGGGAGCCGGTCGCCGACCAGGCCGGTCAGCTCGTCCCGGTAGGCCGTGCCCAGCAGCGAGCCCAGCACCGCGATACCCAGCGCGCCGCCGAGCTCCAGCGCGGTGTCGTTGGCACCGCCGCCGACGCCCAGCTCGGACTCGGGGAAGGAGCCCATGATCGTGTCGGTCGCCGGGGAGATGGCCAGTCCGAGCGCGAGGCCCAGCATCATCAGCGGGGTCAGGAAGTCCCCATACGTCGAGCTCTTGTCGATCTGGGTGAGCAGGAACATGCCCGCCGTGCCGATGACCAGGCCGGTCACGACCATCGGCTTCACCCCCAGCTTCGGGGTGAGTATCCCGGTCAGCGCGGACCCGAGGAACACCGCACCGCCCAGCGGCAGCAGCCGTACCCCCGTGTCCAGGGCGCCGTAGCCGAGGACGAACTGGAGGAACTGCGTCGCGTAGTAGATCACGGCGAACATGCCGAAGAAGAAGAACATCACCGCGAGCATCGAGCCGGTGAAGGGGCGCAGCGCGAACTTCCGGACGTCCAGCATCGGGCGCGGGTGCCGCAGCTCCCAGGCGACGAAGGCGAGCAGACCGGCACCGGCGACCACGGCGGCGGTGACGGGGCCGACGCCCCAGCCGGAGTGCGGGCCCTCGATGGCGGCGTAGATCAGGGAGCCGACGGAGACGATCGACAGCAGACCGCCGACGTAGTCGATCCGGCCCATCCCCTCCGCCTTCGACGGCGGCACCAGGACGAGCGCGCCGGCCACGGCGAGGAGGGCGATCGGCACGTTGATCAGGAAGGTCGAGCCCCAGGCGTGGTCCTCGAGCAGCCAGCCGGAGACCAGCGGGCCGACGGCCACCGCGACCCCGGAGGTCGCGGCCCAGGCGGTGATGGCCTTGGCCCGCTCGCTCCGGGGGAAGGTCGCGACCACCAGGGAGAGCGTGGCGGGCATCACGACCGCGGCACCGATACCCATGATCGCGCGGGCCACGACGACCAGCGAGGTCTCGTCGACCATGCTCCCCATCACCGAACCGCCGGCGAAGATCAGCAGCCCCAGCACCAGCGCGCCGCGCCGGCTGTACTTGTCGCCGATCGCGCCCAGTACCAGCATCAGCGCCGCGTACGGGACGGTGTAGCCGTCGACGACCCACTGCAGATCGCTGCTGCTCAGCCCCAGGTCGGTGGTCATGTCGGGGGCCGCGACGATCAGCGACGTGTTCGCCATCACCGTGATCAGCAGGCTCAGGCACAGCACGAGCAGCGCCCACCAGCGCCGCGCGTAAGGCCCAGGCATTTTCTCCACGGGGGTGTTCGCAAGGAAGGACATCAGGAGCTCCTGAGGGGGACGGGGCGGACGAGCGGAAGCTCTTGATTGCCCATCGTGTGCGTCATGTTTTGCTCCGGAGCGCTCACTGGCTCGGGGAACCCGCCAGTTCGCGCAGGCGAGTGTTGTTCTGCAGCAACCACCGCATGGTCCGCGGCGGGCGCCCGAGCAGGGATTCCAGTTGGTCGGAGAGGACGTCGTACCGCCCGCCGGCGATCAGCCTGGTCTGGATCGTCAGGTGCGCCGCCACGTGCCGGGCCGTCGCCGGGTCGCCCAGAGTCTCCTGCAGGACGGTCTCGTCCAGGAAGGCGTCGTTCCATGCCTCCACTTCCTCGGGGATGTAGACGATCTGGCGTCCCAGCACGGCTGTGTAGTCCTCAGCGAACCCGTACATGTCCTTCAGCTCCGGGCCGGTGAGCGCGTAGGACTTCGAGATGTGCGGTGCGGGGTCGACCAGCATCTTCACGCACACCTGTGCCACGTCGTGAACGGAGATGGGTGCAAGGCGCTGATTACCGAAGGGCAGGCGCAGTTCACCGTTGCTCAGCGGGCCCAGTTGCATCCAGGTCAGATGGGGGTTCTCGGCGAACAGGGTCGCACGCACGTTGATGGTCGGGATGCCGGACCAGTCCAGCACCTTCTCGCAGACCCAGTGCGCCCGCTGCTGCGGTGACCAGTCAGTGACCAGTCCGCCGAGCCAGGATCGCCGCTCCTCATCCGGTGTGGTCATCTTCTCGAGGGTCATGTACGACTGCTCGTAGTTGGACAGGTGCACGAAGGCCTCGATGTCGCCCTGGGCGCGCGCCGCCGCGGCCATCAAGGTGAGGGCATCGGCGTAGTACGGCTGCGGGGTCATGCTGAAGTAGATGCGCTTGACACCCTTCAGCGCGGCGGCCACGTCCGCGAGTTTGAGCAGGTCGCCGACGAAGACCTCGGCCCCGGCCTCGCGCAACGACTGCGCGCGTTCGTCGTCCCGTCGCACGAACGCGCGCACCGAGTGGCCCTGTTCGAGCAGCACGTCGACCATCACCCTGCTCACGCCACCGACTTGGCCGCCGGCGCCGGTGATCAAAATGGGATTGCGTTCCGTCATTGCTGTGTCCTTCATCTGATTGGGTTGGTCGGCCGTTCAGGAAGCCGAGCATGTGGAGTCGTCAAGGCGGGCGAGGACGTCGAGGAGTGTGGCGTCGGCCTCCGCAGGACGGTCCTGCTTGCCGGGTATGGCTGAACCCGTCTGAGGACTGATCAGCTTCCAGGCGAGCGGGTGACGGGCTGAGATCTCAGGGCTTCGAGATCATCGGGTGGCCGCTTCGGGGCTTCCCTCGGTGATCTTCTGGAGGGCCGCGTCGGTGTCCGCGAGGGCCAGCATCCTGTTGATGTCGGCGCCGGCCAGTGCGCCGGCCGCTGCAGAGGCTCCGACCTGAGCGACCAGATCGGTGACGTTGCCGGCCACCCACACACCCGGCACCTCGGTGGCGCCGGCCATACCGGAGGCGAAACCGCGGCCCATGTTCGGCAGGTCCCGCACCGGCAGGCCCAGACCTTCCAGGCCCTGGGTGCGGGCCCGCATCGGCGCGGCGACCGCGAGGACGCGGCGGGCCACGACCTGCCCGTCGGCCAGGCGCACCCCGGCGAGGGCACCGTCCTCGTCGTCGACGACCTCGGTGACCGGGGTGTCGATGACGCGGATGCCGCGGGCGGCGAAGCGGGCGCGGCTGCCCTCGTCCAGGTCGGTGCCGTGGGTGAAGTAGGTCAGGTCCTCGGTCAGCTGACGGAACAGATACGCGTGGCCGATGGCGGCCGGACCGGTGGCGAGGACACCGATGGGCTGGTCGCGCACCTCCCAGCCGTGGCAGTACGGGCAGTGCACCACGCCGTGTCCCCAGTGCTCGGCGAGCCCGGGCACCTCGGGCAGGACATCCGTGAGGCCGGTGGCCACCAGGATGCGGCGGGCGGTGACGCGGCGGCCGTCGGCCAGAGTGACGGTGAACCGCAGGTCCCCGTCCACCGACGGGGCGGCAGGCTCGGCCGAGACCACCTCGCCGGACAGGACGCGTCCGCCGTACTGGCGCACCTGCTCCCGGCCCCGCCGGAGGATCTCGGAGGGCGGGGTGCCGTCCAGGGCGAGCAGACCGTGCACGGCCTGGGCGGGCGCGTTGCGCGGGGAGCCGCTGTCGATCACCACGACCGAGCGGCGGGAGCGGGCGAGGATCAGTGCACCGTTCAGCCCGGCGGCGCCCCCGCCGATCACCACCGCGTCGACGGCCCCCTCGGCCAGTGCGTCGCTCGTGTACGGAGGAGTCGGCACAGCCATGACCTCGCGCTCTTCCTTGTCAGTCATGGTTCGGTCAGCCCTTCGAGTTCTGGGTGGTTGGCGGGTGGTCAGCTGTTCAGGAAGCCGAGGATGTGGTCGGCGACCGTCTTGGGCTGTTCGAGGTGCAGGAAGTGCCCCGCGCCGGGTATGACGATGCGTTCGAAGCCGTTCGTGAACAGGTCGTCCATGCCTTCGCTCAACTCCACGGACATGCAGTTGTCGTCGGCTCCGTGGAGGTAGAGAGACGGGACGGTGAGGGCGCCGAAGGCCCGGGCTTGCAGGGATTGGGCCGCCTCGTCCGCAGGGGGCGTGAACAACTGGCGGTAGTAGCCCAGGACCTCGGTCAGGACTCCTGGAGCACCGAGGGTTTCCTTGAGCGCGGCACGCTCCGCGTCCGGCAGCTCGTAGCCGGGTGACCATTCCCGCCAGAGCCGGTCGATGAAGGCGAAGTCGTCGAGTTCGACGGCAGCCTCCGCCATGGCGCTCTGGAAGAAGAACATGTACCAGCTGCGTCGCTGCTGGTCGGCGTCGGTGACCAATGCGGTCATCAGTTGACGGGCAGGGGGACCCGCCATGGTGACCAGCTTGCGGACACGGCTCGCGTCGAGGCTCGTTGCCGCGTACGCCGCCGCGGCCCCGAAGTCGTGGCCGATGAGATCCGCCTGCTCGCGCCCGAGCGCTTCGATCAGGGTCAGGACGTCCTGGCCGGTCGAGGCAATGTTGTAGGAGCCGTCGAGGGCCGCGCCGCCGGGCCAGTATCCGCGCTGCGCGGGCGCGACCGCCCAGTACCCTTCCTGCGCGAGGCGGTCGAGGATCCCTGTCCAGCTGGCCGCATGGTCGGGAAACCCGTGGAGGCACACAACGAGTGGCCCCCTGCCGGCCTCAAGGATCGGAACCTCCAGTCCGCCTGCCTGAACCGTCCGACGGCGGACGCGGTCGGTCGTCCGGGACCCCCCGGCCGGGGAGTCCTCGCCAAAGGACGGTCGCTGGGTCACCTGTGTCATGAGTTCAACCTCCGAGCCGCTTTCGCGGCATAGCGGTCCGGCAAGCCCGGACCAAGCAGGAAGTACAGCTGTCTGAAGCCGGGGTCAGTGCCGGTGAGCGGTCACGACGTGGCTGTTCACCGAGTGGAGAGTCCGGCTCCGCTTTGCTTGGGACGTTCGTGATGTACGGATCCAGTCCGGCGATGAAACTCGTCGTCGCCAGGATCGCCAGGATCGCGAGGATCAGACCGGCCTTGCCGACCTGGAAGGCGTCGCAACACCGGGCGGCGCGGAGGAGTTCAAAGGCATGGGTTGCCCTCAATCGCGCCAGGCGTGCACGCAGCCCGTCCGGTGAGCTCAGGACTGTTGTGTACTGAACTGTCAAAAACCTAAGCGGTTCTGTACTGAGTTGTCAAGTTCGGCAGGTCGACCCTCGCTCGCCACAACGATGCCCGGAATGCCGAGTTTGGTCTTCTGAGTGATCACAGGCTTGCCCTGCAGCAGGGCAGCAGGGCAGCAGCCCGAACCGCTCCATGGTTTCGGGCCCGTAGATGCCGGCGAAGTCCTCGCCGGGGCAGACAGCAGAAGACCGCAGTGCGACGCTCTGATCGTGACTCGGCGTGACCAGGCAGGGGTCGGCTTGTTGCCGCATCTTTCTGAGTTGGAAGGTTGCATGTCATGCCGAAGAAGGTGGATCGCGAGCCGAGGGCCCGAGCCGTCCGGCTGGTGCTGGAGCACCGTGCCGAGTGCCCGACCAGATACCGCGGCAGTGCTGACGGTGCCCAAGCGCGTCGGGGCAGGCGTTCATTGTGGCGCTGGGCGCCCAGGCCGAGATGGACGGCGGTGAGGCGCCCGGGGGCGCGATCGAGGAGAACGAGGAGATCCGCCGACTGCGGCCGCGGAGGTCCGCCCCATCCCGCCGTCCGCGACAACGCCATGTCAGAGCCCGCTCCGCGCCGTACATCCCGGTGCTCTCGCCGCGAGGGTCGAGTGATCCGCTGCTCGGCCCATGCCGCGATCGCCTCGGGGGCCTCGATGTGCAGGAAGTGACCGACGTCGGGGATGACCTCCATCCCGCCCTGAGCATGCCGGGTCGCATCGTCACCCGGTAGTACTTGATGGGCGCGGGCATGCTCGCCCGCAGGTGCTCGTGCAGCTCCGCTTGGAGAGCTGGATCGAGCGAGAGGCCGGGCGACCACTGACGCCAGAGGCGGTCGATGAGGGCGAGATCGCGGCTGGTGGCCATCCGACCGCTTCCCGGCAGTTGAAAGAGCCCCATGCACCAGCTCCGGCGAAGCTGAGCAAGGCGCGACCGGCTCAGGAACGTGAATGGGTGGGGGATGGCGAGCGTGACCGCGCGTTCGATCCGCTCGGGCGCGGTGACGCAGGCATCGCATGTGATCAGGGCGCCCCATTCGTGGCCGCCCAACTCCACGGCTCGCCTGGGAGACCAGCGGTCGATCAGCGCGAGCACGTCGCCGGTGAGGGCCGCGAAGTCGAACGGCCCCGCGGTCGGGGACGGCGCGTACCCGCGAAGCCAGGGTGCGAGGACGAACGTCACCCCGACGAGCGGCTCGGCGTTCGCCGCGTTGCGGCTCATGCCGACCGCCGCGAAGCCGGCGCCCACCAGGGCGAGCGCCGTCGCCCGCCCGATCCCGGAGGAGGCGCCCGTGACGAGGGCCACTCGGGGAGCTGTCTGCACGGTGGTTCCTTCGGTCGCGGCCATGACTTCGGCGGGCGCTGTGCGGGGTCGCCTGTGCTCAGGTCGACACGGTCCGCACCGGTCCCGCACGTCCGGACCAAGCCTGTCCGGTGAGCTCAGGGCGGTTGTTTACTGAACAGTCCGAAACCTAGGGAGTTCTGTACTGAGTTGTCAAGAAGGGTGGGTCGGCTCTACCTTCTTTGTATGGCCAGACCACGAAGCTTCGACCGCGACCACGTCCTCCATGCCGCCGAGCGGCAGTTCCGCGCCTCGGGCTACAACGGCACGAGCGTCGACGACATCAGCGCCGCCACCGGCCTGGGCCGCGGCAGCCTCTACGCCGCGTTCGACGGCAAGCACGGCGTGCTGCTGCAGGCGATGGCCGGCTACTTCGCCCGGCTGGCGCAGGGGCCGCGGAACATGCTCGCCGGACCCGACGAGGGCGCCCTGGAACGACTGCACGCATACCTGCTCCGCGCCGTCCACGGGGTGCCACTCGCCGCCGACGTACCCCCCGCCGCCGACCGGGCGGGGGCGGCCTGCTTCGCCGCCAAGATGGCCCTGGAGGTCGGCGCCTCCGACCCCGAGGTGAAACGCTTGGCCAAGGAGTGCTTCTCCGTGGTCGCCACGGAGGTGGCCGAGTGTGTGCGAGCAGCGCAGCGCAACGGCGACCTCGACCCCGACGCGGATCCCGACGACCTCGCGTACCTTCTGCTGACCGTCATCCGCGGGACCGATGTCGTAGGCGCGTACGGCCACAGTCCCGCCCGCCTGACCTCGATCGCGGAGAGCGCGTTCGCCTTGCTGCCTCGCCCGCGCCACACCTGATGCATGCGCGGAGTCGCCGGACTTGAACCACACGGTCAGTCGCCGAAGGCCTCGCCGCCATTCGCATAGCCACCTTCGCCAGTCCTGCTCCGGGCGCTGGAGCCCAGCGGCAAGGTCGGCCGTGGCCGAGTTCGCCCGGCACGGCCGGGAGCGGCTGGGGCTGGCTGCGCATCCGTGACGACGTGATCGTCCTGCACTCGATGATGTGGCCCGACGAGGTCCGCGCGACCCATCCTCCCTCGCCCCCGACTCGGTCGACGTCTTGGGGGACGAGGGTCAAGGAGGCGATGCCTCGGTGCACGACATGCCCGCGAAGACGGCGAAGAAGACCGCCGCCTCGAAGGAGGCGTCGCGCAAGACCGCGACCGGGAAGACGGCCGGCAAGACGGCCCGCCAAGAAGACCGCGGGGAAGACGGCGTCGAGGAAGCCCCGTCGCAGTGCCTGAGTGCAGTCAGTCGAGGATGCCGAGGTGCTGGTCGGGGTGGCAGTGGGTGCAGGCGGGCAACCCGGCGGCGAGCAGCCGGCAGGGGCCTTCTCCCGGTCGACGGAACGGTGGCGCTGTCCGGCGGCGTGGCAGTCGCCGGTGTGGACTGCGGCGGGCGGGCGTCCTTGGCCGATGCCGAGTCGACGATCCAGTGCGGCCGGGGCGGTCGGGAGCGCCGTCCGTGCTCCTGCTCGGCTTCCCGCTGCCGGAGAGCGGCGATCTCGTTGTCGATGTGCTCCGGCCACATCACACGCCACACCCGCATTCTGTGGTCAACTTGCCAAACCGTACTGCGGGATGTGTGCGCGGCAGACTGCCGACCTGGGCCGGCATGAGCACAGCCGAGTAGCGTCACGTGTGAGTGTTGAGCCTGTCCGCAGGTATTCGTTCGATGCGGGTCCAGCCGCTCCAGCCCCGCTCCTTCAGAATCGCCAGCACCAGTTCGGCGCCCGGTGCGGACTCGAGCATGGTGGAGTCCATCAGGGCGACGAACTGATCGTCGAAGCCGTCGGCACCCACCTCGCCGGCCTCCACGGCGCGAATCATCAGGCGCTCCAGGATGTCGGCGACCTCGACGATCCGTGGATCGCCGGCCATCCAGTCGGGCTCCCCGGTGAAGAAGCTGTAGAGCCTCACCATGTCGGGGTCGTCCAACTCCTCGTGCTTCTTGGCAATCACGGAGTCGATCAGGTCCGGCACCTGTGCGGCGATCAGGATCCAGGCGTCCCGCTCCAGCTCGATGTACCGTTCCCCGACGCCGAGACCGCGCAGCCGGTCGAGGTAGCCCACGACGCTCTGCGGTAGCGCCAGGTGCTCTCCGGCGGCGAGCCTGGCGAGTCGGCTGCGGGTGTCCCGCAGCCGCCGGATCTCGGCACGCAGGGCCTTGTCGATCTCCTGGACGCCGTCGGCGAACTCCTCCGGGCCGGCGGCGAGGAGTTCCTGTACCCGGGCCAGCGGCACGCCGGCCTCTGCGAGGGTGCGGATCCGGATCAGTCGCACGACCGCGGCGGCGTCGTAGGTCCGGTATCCGGACCGGTCGCGCTGGGGCTCCGGCAGCAAGCCGATCCGGTGGTAGTGGCGTACCGCCCGCACCGTCACCCCGGCGTACGCCGCAAGCTGGCTGATGGTGAGCATGGGTCTCAGCCTGCCTCAGGCGATCTTCCGGCGATAGGTGGCCATCGCGAGGACGTACGCCACGACGAGGATGCCGACGCACCACGCGAGGGCGGTCCAGATGTCGTCACCGACCGGCCGCTGGGCGAACAGGTCGCGGATCGTGTTGACGATCGACGTCACCGGCTGGTGTTCGGCGAACCAGCGCACCGGGCCGGGCATCGTCTTCGTGGGCACGAACGCCGAGCTGACGAACGGCAGGAAGATGAGGGGGTAGGCGAACGCGCCGGCGCCCTCGACCGACGACGCAGAGAGCCCGGGGATCACGGCGAGCCAGGTCAGCGCCAGGGTGAACAGGAGCAGGATGCCGGTGACCGCGAGCCATGCCGACACTCCTGCCCCTGAGCGGAAGCCCATCAGCAGAGCGACACCCACGACGAGCACGAGCGCGATCAGGTTGGCGACCAAGGAGGTGACGACGTGGGCCCACAGCACGCCTGAGCGCGCGATCGGCATGGACTGGAATCGTTCGAAGATCCCACTCTTCACATCGGTGAACAGCCGGTACGCCGTGTACGAGATGCCTGAGGCGATGGTCATGAGCAGGATGCCGGGCAGCATGTAGTTCACGTACGGAACCGACCCGGTATCGATGGCGCCGCCGAACACGTAGACGAACATCAGCATCATGGCGACCGGCGTGATGGCGGTCGTGATGATGGTGTCCATGCTGCGTGTGACATGGCGCAGGGTCCGCCCCGTGAGCGCGGCGGTGTCGTTGAAGAAATACGTGGTCATCGTCGTCCCTCAGCCGTCGTGCCAGTGACGTCGCTCGTGTCGCCGCCGCCGATGACTGCGAGAAAGACTTCCTCAAGAGTCGGCTGCTTCTCGACGTACTCGACCTTGGCGGGCGGGAAGAGCTGCTTGAGCTCGGCAAGGGTGCCGTTCACGATGATCCGACCCTGGTGGAGGATCGCGATCCGGTCCGCCAGTTGCTCGGCCTCGTCCAGATACTGCGTGGTGAGCAGCACCGTCGTTCCGTGGCCGGCGAGTTCCTTGACCGCATCCCACACCTCGAGGCGCGCCTCGGGGTCAAGACCGGCCGTCGGTTCGTCCAGGAAAATCACCGGCGAATTCCCGATGAGGCTCATCGCTATGTCCAGCCGACGGCGCATCCCACCCGAATACGTGGACACTCGCCGCGCTCCCGCCTCGCTCAGCGAGAAACGCCTCAGCAGGTCATCCGCAGTCGTGCCGGGGTCTTTGATGTGGCGCAGCCTGGCCACCAGGGCGAGGTTCTCCCGACCGCTGAGGATCTCGTCGACGGCCGCGAACTGCCCGGTGAGGCTGATGGACTCCCGCACGTTCGCCGCTTGCGTGGTGACGTCGAAGCCATTGACGCTCGCCACTCCCGAGCCGGCCTTGAGGAGCGTGGCGAGGATCCTCACGGTCGTGGTCTTGCCCGCCCCGTTGGAACCGAGCAGGGCGAAGATGCTGCCCGGCGCCACCTCGAAGTCCACACCGCGCAGCACTTCGAGCTGCCCGTACGACTTCTTGAGGCCTTTCACGCGAATCGCCGGACCGGCGATCGATTGGGCTGTCATGGTCATCTGCCTCCTTCGCGGAGCTATTCCAGGCGATTGCGCGGAAGCTCCTCCCGAAGCATGGAGGGTTGACCCAGCGTCAAGGTCAAGCCGTCCCCGACCACGGCATCCGTACCGCTGCCGCACGCCCACGGCCCGTACGGCGTCACGCCCTCGCCCACGCGGCCACCACCGACCGCTCCAGCACACCTGTGCGCCCGGCGACCACTCGCGCTGAACGGCCCCTCCAACTACGCGCCGGGCGAAAGATCACACCGATCGGCCGGCTTCACCCCACAGTGGTGACCATGCTGAACCGAGTGGCCGTCCTGTCCGACATTCACGGAGTCCTGCCGGCGCTGGAGGCAGTTCTCACCGAACCAGACGTCAGCACCGCCGATCACATCGTGCTCACCGGCGACATCACCGCCGGCCCGCAACCGACCCAGGTTCTCGACCTGTTGACCAGCCTCGGCGACCGCGTCATCTGGATCAGCGGCAACGCCGACCGCGAACTCCTCGAATACCGCCATGGGCAACGCGACACGATCCCCGACCCGATCGCCCCCTGGGCAGCCGAACAGCTCCGCGAGGACCATCTCGACCTACTCGGCTCGCTTCCACGATCGCTCTCCCTGTCCGTGAACGGGTTGGGAAAGGTGCTGTTCTGCCACGCCACCCCTCGCGACGACGAGGAGGTCGTCCTCGTCGACTCCCGCCTCGACCGCTGGACGGAAGTCTTCGACGGACTCGATACCGACATCCGCACCGTGGTCTGCGGTCACACCCACATGCCGTTCGTCCGCCTCGCCCACGGCCGACTCGTGATCAACCCCGGCAGCATCGGCATGCCCTACGGCCGGACCGGAGCACACTGGGCCCTGCTGGGCCCGGGTGTCGAACTCCGCACCACGCACTTCGACCTCCGAGCCGCAGCCACCCAGCTCAGCAAGGACTCGTCCTACCCCGCCATCACCGAGTGGGCCGACTACTTCCTGCACGCTCGCGCGACCGACGCCGACGCCCTCGCCGCCTTCGCCCCACGGGACGGACGCGACCACGCACCCTGACACCCGCTCCCTCATCCATGACAACGGGCAACCGAACACCGACTGCACGATCAACGACACCACACGGCTAAGCTCACGCTCGCCGCGTGATCAACGAAGCGTGTCCACCATTACGGGGGAGGGGCCGCTCAGTGAGTCGAAAGGCTTCGGCCAGAACGTCGGCGTCGACCTCTGCCGGTGTCCTGTCGCCGTACTCGAGGATGTCGTACTCGTCGTCCAGGTTGGCGAGTCGTTCGGCCAAGGGGAGTTCGTGCCCGAAGCGCTGGTGGATCCGGAGAACCAGCTCGCGTGGCGTCAACTCGCCGGCCAGCATACGGGCGGCCAATGCTCGTGCGGCGGCTTCCTGTCCGGCGATACTGCCCGCTGGGTAGAAGGTGAGGCCCAGTTCGTCGAGTGCTGGGGGAAGGAGATCGGGGACATCGTAATCCGCCTCTGCGCGTGTGCACGCGGCCAGCATCCGCAGGGCGGGACTGTCGAGGCCGGCGACGAGCGCATTGCAGGCGCACGCGACGACATCGGTGGCCCTCCATGCTCCAGAGGACGGCATGGTCCTGTAGGGCGAGCGCTGCTGCTTCGGTCGACATCACTCGTCCATGATTCCCTATTCCCTTCATGGTGCGACGCAGTCGAGCCGGTTCAGCGAGGGTGCTGTTCAGCGTCCTGCTCTCGCATCGCGGTGCTGATCCGGTGGTTGCCAGCGCGGCTGGTCTTCGTGGCGGTCCGGTTGTAGCAGTTTCAGGGTGAGGTCGGTCGAGCGGACGGATGCGTCCGTTGACGGTCGGTCGCCGGTCGCCGGTCGCCGAGGTCAACGTCGTCGAGTATGAGGGTGGCGACTTGGGCGGTGTGGACCGCTGCGAGCGTGAGGATGAGCCGCGTCTCCAGGGTGGTGGCCGGACCAACTGGTGCAAAGCGTCTGGGACGAGGGCCGCCGTCTGCTGCCGAAGGTGGCCCGCCGCATCCCCAACCGCGGCGTCAAGGCCGTGTCCACCGCCCTGTTCAACCGGGAAGCGACGCTGTCTCACTGCGAGTTGACGGACCAGCTCCCCCGCCGCCCTTCCCCGGACCGGGCCGACGTTCGGACCCAGGAGTGGGCCCGGGTCCCGGCTGGAATAGGGCATCGTCTCCGACCCGGCCCGAGGACGCGTCGGAGCATTCTGCGGTTGGAGGGAACAGCGGGGCGCCGTACTGGACGTGGAGCTTGGCAGTAGCGCGTCCGGCTCCCCCGCGAGGCTCGGGGTAGGTGAACGCGACAGCGATGCCGAGTTCTCGCAGCCAGGACACCGCGCGAGGCCTTGGCGAACGACCGCGCCTGGGTCCATGGCTCACGTCACAGCAGGGGCCGCCCCTCACCGAGATGACCAGGGCAGGCGCCGGACGAGCAGGGCAGGCGTCATCGGACCCGCTGAAGCGGGCTGGTTCGCAGGACGAAGGCGCAGCGCGACACGGACGCGCGGCTGACCTAAATTGACAGGGTTTGGTCACGGGGCGAACCTGGAATCAGACGCCCTGAACAGCCTCTCAGAAGTCCGCATCGCAATCGGACTTGTGTTCGTCGACTCCGGCCGTGGCCGAGAGGAGACTCGCCTGCACGGGCACGTGCGAAGCGTCAGCGGGGACGAGCCGATCCCCATGATCGAGGTCAGCGTCCACCGCCCCGACCTCACGCTCATCGACCGCGCCCACACCGACGACGACGGTTCGTACGGCGTCGACGTACCCGCCGGTGAAACGGTCACCGTCCAGTTCGACACCCCTCACTCTCTCGACAACACGGAGAGTCGGCAACCGTCGACGGTCACCGAGGCGGTCGCCGACGACGCCGTCCCGCTCGACCGCCGTCCGGCCCCGTGTGCCAGTTCACGGATACGGAGCTCACCGACATCTGATGGGCCGAACCTGGGCCGGCTCGTGGCCATCCTGCCGCAACGCCTCCTCGTCCGACCCCCGAATCCTCGTCCGGCCCCGAACCATCTGTTACGCGAAGTCGCGCAACTGAAAGGACGGCGTCATGCCAGAGAGAAACGTCGACGGCGAGGACGTGAAAGCCGCCATCGAAAGGACCGACACGGGCGACGGACCCGGCACCTACAACCTCGACGACCTTCCGGAGAGCGACTTCGTCGGCTTCGCCGAGGACGACACGGAGCTCGACCCCCGTGCAGCCGCCACCATCCCCTACGACCGTCCCGTCGCGGACTTCATCGACGAACTCAGCGCCACGGGCCACGTCACCCACACGTCGTACAAGAAGACGTCGGTCACACTGCACCACAACGCCGGCAGGCTTTCGCACCAGGGTGTGCTCGACGTCTGGAAGGTACGTCCGGCTTCGGCCCACTTCGACGTGGACGCCGCCGGCGCCGTCGCCCAGTACGTCAAGGTGAACGAGTACGCCTGGGCCGTCGGCAACACGGCCGGCAACCAGGGCTCGATCAGCATCGAAATGGCGAACGCAACACTCGCGCCCAACTGGACGGTCGGCGAGGTCACTTGGAACAGCGCCGCGCGCCTCGCCGGCTGGCTCTTCGCCGAAGTGATCGGCGAACGCCCCAGCGGGAGCAACCTCTTCTACCACCACCACTGGTCCTCGACCGTCTGCGCCGGCCCGCACATGGACCAGATCTACGACAAGGTCCTCGCCGCGGCGCAGGTGGCGTACGACCACTTCAAGGACGCGCACCCCACCCTCCGGCCGGACACAGAGCCGGTACCGGTCGAACGCCGACGCTGACCACCCGGGACGGGCTCAAGGTCCGCGTCGCAAAGGGTTCCGACCCGGACAAGGAGTGGGGGCGCGGGCCGGGACCCGGGTCCGTCGGCGCGCCCCGTCCGGGTGGGGTAGGGCTGGTGCCGCGAGTTGGTCAGCCCCCGGCCGTACGCCAGTAAGAGGAGCTAACAGAAAGCGTTGATGGGGCCATGTCCCGTTCTGCGTTGTCTCGTTAAACGGGCCATGGGGAAGTCGAAGGGCCCGCCGTGGCTGGTGGCGGACGACTTGTGGGTGCGGGTCGAACCACTGCTGCCGGTGCGGTCCCGGCGGGCACGGAATCCGGGCCGGCTGCCGCTGGATGACCGCCTGTGCCTGCAAGGGATCTTGTTCGTGCTGCATACGGGTATCCAGTGGGAGTGGCTGCCGCAGGAACTCGGGTACGGCTCCGGGATGACGTGCTGGCGTCGGCTGCGGGACTGGAACAAGGCCGGAGTGTGGGGCCGGCTGCACCAGGTGCTGCTGACCGAACTGCACCAGGCCGGGAACCTGGACTGGTCCCGGGCGGTGATCGACGGCTCGCACCACCAAGCACGTCGGGGCGGCCCAAAACCGGGCCGAGCCCGGTCGACCGCGCCAGACCGGGCTCGAAACACCACGTGATCACCGACGCGAACGGCACCCCGCTGGCCATCACCCTCACCGGCGGCAACCGGCACGACGTCACCCAGCTGCTGCCCCTGCTCGACGCGATACCTCACATCCAGGGCCGCAAGGGCAGGCCCCGCCATCGGCCCCGGGAACTGTTCGCCGACCGCGGCTACGACTACGACAAGTACCGCCGCCTGCTGCGGAAACGCGGCATCAAGCCAGTCATCGCCCGCCGCGGCACACCGCACGGCTCCGGACTCGGCACCGTCCGCTGGGTGGTAGAGCGCACGAACGCCTGGATCCACGGCTTCCGCCGACTACGCATCCGCTGGGAACGACGCGACGACATCCACGAAGCCCTCCTCAAGCTGGCCTGCTGCATCATCACCTACCGCCGCGTCAAAGCTTTCTGTTAGCTCTTCTAAGCGGGTACGCCGGTACGCCGCCCCGCGACCTTGTACAGCGAGTGCGCCCTCCCTTACGCTGCCCACAGCAACAGTAACCGTTTACTACGGCTTTCCGCCCGCCCGTGTCTTCCGTCAGATGAGGAACTGTGAACAGCCCTGCGCGCCCGCTCATCAGCATGTGGTTCGGCAACTTCTTCGAGCCCTTCTACAGCGATCTCGAAGCCACGCGCCGCGGTGTCGCCGACATCGCCGCTCTCGGCTTCAACTCCATCAACCTGGACTCGAAGCCGTGGGAGGACTTCTTCGCGCGATACGGCGGCGCCGACGCGAGCCAGTATGTGGCGATGCAGGAGTTCATGATGGCCGAGGCCGCACGACTCGGCCTTGACCACACCTGCCTGGCGCTCTACCTGTGCGGCGACAACCTCTATCCCTCGATACGCAGCGTTCCGCCGGTGCGCGGCGAAGAAGCCGTCAGGGCCGACGGCACACCGATGGGCACGTACAAGTACTGGTCGCCGACCGCCCAGCGGACCATGGTCGAGCACGTACGCGGACTGCTGAAGCTGTACGGCGCCGGAATGCACCGGACCGACGACGGACGCATCGTGATGCAGACCATGTTCGATCCCATCGCGAAGCCGAGTTTCGACGCGGAGGGGCGGGCCAAGTACCTCACCTGGCTGGAAGCCCGCTACACCGGCGACATCACCCGCCTCAACGAGCGCTACGCCACCGATGCCACCTCGTTCCACGAACTGACCCCTGACGAGTACTGGCTGCGCCCGGCCGAACTGAGCTGGGTGGGGTGCGCGGTTCCCGGCGCCGACGACTTCGTGCGCCGCACACCGGACTTCCATCGCTGGGTCGACAACCAGACCCATCTCGCGGAGGTCGTCGTCGAGTACTTCGCCACGATGCGGCAGCACTGGGACGGGTTGGACACCCCCCTGTTCACGGAACCGGTACTGCACCAGTGGGGCTACTTCTTCAATCCGCCCGGGCAGCCGGACTGGCAGACCGGTCGACGCGCTCTGGACGTCTACCGATGCGCTGAGCATGTGGACGGCGTGCTCTTCATGGCCGCCCCGCTCAACGCCGAGAACCGGGCCGACGCCACAGTCGTCAGCGTCGAGGCCTCGATCGCCCGCGCGGCGAACGGCTTCACCCCGTTCACCGGCGGGCTCTACCTGGGACGCCACATCAACGCGGACATCTACCGGGTGGTCCCACCAGCCGAAGCCCTCGCGACCCATGTGGCTGCCGGGGCACGGGGCCTGCACGTCTACGGATACAGCGGTCTGGACGACGGAGGCGTGCTCTTCCGGGCGGATCCCATGTTCAAGGAGTCCCTCCGCGTGGGAACCACCTGGGCGGCCGAGGTCCTGCCTCTGATCACCGAACCGCGAGCACGTCAGGTCGCCCTGCTCTTCCCCGCGGAGATGAGCCTGTACGAACCGGTGCAGGTCGACGAGGGCGGCCGCCACCGGATGGACCTCCTGGGCTGGTACCAGCAGTTCACCGATCTGGGATGGCATGTCGATGTCGTCCATCCCGACCAGGTGATCGCCGGTGTTCTGGAGCACTACCAGCACCTGGTGGTGCCCACGAACTCTCTCTACGACCTCGGCGAGAACGGCGAGAACGGCGAACTCGAGAGCACCGTCCGAGCATGGGTGACCGCCGGAGGGCATCTCTGGCACGGCCCCTCGTGCGACCTCGCCCGCAGAGCCTTCGCCCTCCACGAGTCCGACGTCGACTTCGACTGCCTCGCCTGGGCGGACGAGGAGATCATCCCGCACGGATGGTCGACGGTGGCGTTCGAGACCGGTGTTCCCGTCGCGTCCTACCTTCAGACCGGAAGGACGGCGATCGCCGAGACGACGGTCGGTTCCGGCAGGGTCTACTCCTTCGGATTCCAGTACGGCTACGCGTACAGCCGGGAATCGATGCCGATCGTCCCTCCCCGGTACGGCAATCGCGAGATGCACCCGGTCGTGCTGTTGCGCCGGACGCCGGTGGAAGCCCTGGCAGGCGTCTCACCCACTGCCGTGCTCCCGCCGATCAGAGGCGTCGAGGCGGCCCGCTTCGGCGACAAGGTCGTGATCGTCAACCACCGATCCAGCCCGGTCGACCTGAGTGGCATCAACGCTGAGCACGTCATCGCCCAAGTCCCTGCCCCCGCGGGGCGGCTTGCGGCACACTCCGCCGTCTACCTGGAGTTGCGGCTCCCCGAAGCTTCGGCTGCACGGTGACGAGTGCGGGGCCGGTGTCCACGGGCCGCGCGAGGCGTCCCGCGGAAGGTCGCCGTGCTCTTGTCGCTTCGTCCTCGTTGGATGACCAGCGGGGACGGGGCGGCAGGGACCGGATCGGCCGGCGGCGTCACCGTTCGCCGACGGGCCCCTTCGCGCGCTGCGCGCGCTCGTGTTCATGCGCGGGTCGTGTGTTCGCTCCGCGTCTGTGCCGCTACCGGGCGGCCTTCCTCGCGCCGGTGAACGCGGCGTACGCGCCGATGGCGAGGAAGAGGAAGGTCATCGCGTCGGCCGTCTCGCTCCAAGCCTGGGTCAGCACGTCGAGTTGCTCGGTGAACAGCGAGGCCGCCGACACCCCGAGTTCGCCGGCAACGAACACCGCGATGCCGATGAGCTGGCCGAGGTAGACCGCGCCCAGCGACAACAGGGCACTGATCACGGGCAGGACCGGGTTGGCGCCACCGACCTTGCCCGCCGCGAAGCCGATGAGGAAGCCGACGCCGACGGCCGCGTAGCCGATCTCGTACTCGGTCGCGCCCACGATCCCGCCGTAGATGCCGGCGGTGACCAGGGCCGTGACCACGGCGACGACCAGGCCCAGAGCGAGGTTGTGACGAGCCGGCGCGGCCGGGGGTGCGAACGGGGCCGGCGGCGGCAGGGCGCCACCGGGCTGCTGGGCGTAGGGGTTGCCGTCGGCGGGCTGCTGGGCGAACGGGTTGCCCTCGGACGGCGATGGCGCTGACTGGCTCATGTCAAAATCCCCCATGGAACTGACGCGTCGAGTGGATCGACGAGTCGTGCGGCGTGTGCGCACAGGTGTGCGATAGGACGCCGAAGAGTAGCAGGCCCGGAAGCCTTCTTACCCAGGGATTACACCGGCGCTTTCGGTGCCGCACCCGGGCGTTACGGCAGCATGAGCAAGAAGAGCCGCACAGACGGCACTTCGGGCGGACCTGGCCCCACCCCAGTCACCCGATCACCTGAGCACCCGGAGACTTCGTGGATCCACGTCGGCTGGCCCGGGACAGTTCATCAGGTCTCTCGCCTGCCGTCGCGGTCGCGGCGGCAGGCGGCCGCACACGGGCGGGGATCGGTTCTTCCAGGCAGCCGCAGGCTTCGGGGACCGGCTTCCGACGTCACGCGCGGTCCCGGACAAGGAGGATGATCGCCAAAGGGTGTTCCGGATCGTGGTGGACGGTCTGCTCGGCCACGCGGAAGGTGGTGGCCGTCGCGCGTGATTCCCCGGCGTCGTAGTGGCTGGAGCGGAAGAGGAGCCAAGTCCGTTTCCGGCACAGCCCCGTTCGGCCCGCATCGCCGCCTCCTCGATGCGGGCCGTTGTGCCGGTCAGTTGGGGTCCGAGCAGCGCCCGGCAGCGCGGGAGCCTGCGCCCGTCCTCAGGCAGCCACCGGTTCCGCCGCGAGGAACGCTTCCACGGCCTTGCGCGTGCGGCGGTCGAACTCGGCGTACTGCGCCTCGCGCTCGGCGCCCGCAACCGCGTCCCCGACCAGCAGATTGCCCTCGGCGTCGACGCGCTGCGGGCGCTCCTCGGCGTCGGGGAGCAGGGCGACGGAGGCGTGGGAGAAGCCGCAGTAGTAGGCGATGCCCTCGTTCAGGTTGGTCTCCAGCACGGCCCGCATTCCCTCTGTGCTGGGGTCGTCGGAGGTGACTCCGGCCAGGCCCAGCCACAGCATGCGCTTGCCCGCCAGGCGGGGCTTGCTGCGGCCGTAGGCGAATCCGTAGTTCCACACGCGATCGATCCAGCCCTTGAGGAGGGCAGGCACGCTCTGCCAGTACACGGGGAACACGGCGACGACGACATCGGCGTCGAGAACACGCCGCATATGGGCCTGGACTTCGTCCGAGTACGGCTTCTCCCGGTTGCCCCAGTCCGGCTGGTCCGCCACGCTCATCCGCGGGTCGAACCCTTCGGCGTGCAGGTCGAGCAGGTCGACGCGGTATCCGGCGGTCTCGAGGCGCTCGGCGGTACGGCGGGCGGTGTGCGCGGTGAGGGAATCGGCCCGATGGTGTGCGATGACCACAAGGGCGGTCCTGGCGGCACTGCTGCGGTGCGACACGGTTTCTCCTGGCTGGTCTCGGTCGGTTCGGCCAGTCCAGTACACCCGTGATCAATTGGATGATCCATGGGAGAAAAGCTCTGCTGCATAGGAGTTCGTCTACGATGGCGTCCGTGGATCCTTTGAGTGCGTTACTCGGTGGCATCCGGGCCGAGGGCTCGGTCGTCAGCCACGCCGTGCTGGAAGCGCCCTGGACCATCCGCTTCGCCGACGGCGCCCCGCTCACGATGGTCAGCGTGTTGCGGGGCGGTGGCATCCTGCTGCTGCCCGACGGCACCGAACAAGCGGTCGGCGTCGGCGACACGGCCATCGTGCGCAGCGCCGACACATTTCACCTCGTGGACCAGCCGGCCACCCTCGACCGCCCACACATCGAGTACGAAATCGCGTGCTTCGCAGCGGACGCCGAATGCGCTGCCCAAGACCTCGGCGGCATCGGCTGGGGCGACGAACCGGACGGAGCGACCGCGCTGATCGTGGGCGCCTACCGCGCCTCGGGCCATCGCCATGAACGACTGCTCCGCGCGCTGCCACCCGTCCTCGTGGTCAACGAGGGCACAGAGGTCTGCGCCTGGCTGGAGGCGGCCGCCGCCGACGCCGCCCTGCGCTCGGCCGGCTCCCAGGCTCTGATGGACCGGCTGCTGGACTGGGCCCTCGTGTGCACGTTGCGTACCTGGTTCGAGCGGGCGGGCTCGGAAGCCCCCGACTGGTACCGCGGCCTGGCCGACCCGGTCCTCTCCCCCGCCCTCGAAGCCTTCCACGCACGGCCCTCCAGGAGATGGACGGTAGAGGCGCTCGCCACCGAATCCGGTGTCTCCCGAGCGCTGTTCGCCCGACGCTTCACCGAGGTGATGGGGCGCCCGCCGCTGACCTACCTCACCGAATGCCGTATGGACGAGGCCGAGGCACTCCTGTCCGACACGGACTCCTCCATCGCTCTGATCGCCAAGTCTGTGGGCTACGCCGATGCCTTCGGCTTCAGCGCCGCCTTCAAGCGCCGCCGGGGCGTGAGCCCCAGCGCCTTCCGCACCCGCAACAGCGCCTGACAGGGCGTTACGTCCCTTCCCCCGACAGTTCATGAACGCTCGGTCGTAGTAGTGGTGTTGACCGAACCGCTGGTCCCGACTTGGAAGCAGAACCGGGTGAGCCGGTCGGCGACCGGAGACCTGGGATCTGCGATCTCCGGGAGGTCGTGACCGCGATCTTCTGCCAGAACCGGACGGGCGGTCAGTGGCGCCACCCGCCCCACGACCTGCCGTCCCGGTCGGTGGTGGTCCACTGCTTTCGGCATCCGCCCCAAAGGCGCCGTGAAGTACGCGGACACGGCACACCCCGACCAGGTTCTGCCCCAAATCCGCTGACCAGGGGCGGAGTCCCTGAATAATTCACGATTTCCTGAATTCAGGATCGCGTGTACTGTCATGGTGTGCTGACTGTTGCCTCCGACATCGAGGTGCTGGCCCGGTTCGGCCGCGCCCTCGCCGACCCGATCCGCTGCCGCATCCTCCTCGCCCTGCGCGATGCGCCCGCCTATCCGGCCGACCTCGCCGACGCCCTTGGGATCTCCCGCACCCGGCTGTCGAACCACCTCGCGTGCCTGCGTGACTGCGGCCTCGTCGTCACCGTCCCAGACGGTCGCCGCACCCGCTACGAGCTCGCCGACGAACGCCTCGGCCGCGCGCTCGACGACCTGCGCACCGCCGTGGTCGCCGTCGAAACCGACCGCACCTGCCCGGACGCCGACGCGAAGGGGTGCTGCTGACCATGACCGCGGAGACTTCCCTGTCCCTCGGCCCCAGCCAGTCCCGGCGAGATGCGCTCACCCGCCGAATACGGCTGCTGGTCGCCGCGACCATCACCTACAACGTCATCGAGGCGATCGTCGCCCTCACCGCCGGGACGATCGCCTCCTCCACCGCCCTGATCGGCTTCGGACTCGACTCGGTCATCGAGGTGTCCTCCGCCGCCGCGGTCGCCTGGCAGTTCTCCGCCCGCGAGCACACTGTGCGTGAAGCCCGCGAGAAGACCACCCTGCGGATCATCGCGCTTTCCTTCTTCGCGCTCACCGCGTACGTCGCGGTCGATGCCGTCCGCGCGCTGGCCGGCACCGGCGAGGCCGACCGATCGATCCCCGGCATCGTCATCGCCGCACTGTCCCTGGCGATCATGCCGTTCCTGTCCGCCGCCCAGCGCAGGGTCGGCCGTGAACTCGGCTCCGCCAGCGCGGTCGCCGACTCCAAGCAGACGCTGCTGTGCACCTACCTGTCCGCCGCGCTACTCGTCGGACTGGTGCTCAACGCCACCCTCGGCTGGTCCTGGGCCGACCCGATCGCGGCCCTCGTCATCGCGGCCGTCGCGGCGAAGGAAGGCCGTGACGCCTGGCAGGGCAAGGGCTGTTGTGCTCCCACCGCCCACGCTACGGATCCCGGCGCGTCCGGTGCGGCCGTGCCGGACGCGTGCGGCTGCGAACCGGGCTGCACCTGCCGCGCGTGAACATCTCGTTGCGAGTCCGCGCCTGCTCGGCCCGGTGTGCCGATACTGACCCGGTGATCGCGACAGGGCGGGGACAGTGGTGGAGTGGACGATCTGGGCCGCGTTCGCGGCCGGCCTGCTGATCTCGACGGTGACCGCGCCGGTCGGTGTGTCCGGGGCTGTCTTCCTCCTGCCGGTCCAGCTCAGCGTCCTCGGCGTTCCGAGTCCCGCGGTCACGCCTACGAACCTCCTGTTCAATGTGGTGGCCGGGCCAGGCGCACTCTGGCGCTACCGCCGCGACGGCGCTCTGCGCGGCGGGCTGGCCCGGCGCCTCGTCGCGTGGACACTGCCCGGCGTCATCGCGGGCGCCGCCATCCGCGTCCTCGCCCTCCCCGGCCCCGACGTCTTCCGCGTCCTGGTCGCCGCCTTCTTGCTCCCGCTCGGCGCGTGGCTGTGCCTGCGCACCCTGCGCCCCGCCCGGCGGCGGCCGGAAGTGGCCGAACCGTCGGCGTCCGGACTCGCCGCCCTGGCCCTGGCTGTCGGAGTGATCGGTGGGATCTACGGCATCGGCGGCGGTTCCCTCCTCGGACCCGTCCTCGCCGCCCGCGGCATGCCCCTGACCCGCATCGCGCCGGCCACCCTCGCCGCCACCTTCACCACATCCGTCGCCGGCGCCGCCGCGTACGCGGTGCTGGCCCTCATGAGCCCCGGGCCCGTTGCGCCCGATTGGTGGCTGGGCCTGGCCTGCGGCCTGGGCGGGCTGATCGGAGGCTACCTCGGCGCCCGTCTCCAACCGCACCTGCCCGAGACCGCGCTCCGACTGCTGCTCGGCGCCCTCGCCACCGCGCTAGGCGCGTCGTACGCCGTCCAGACCCTCGCATGATCCTTGGGCAGCCGGCTCGGTGGCCTCGCGGGGCGTACATGATGACCGCCATACCGGCGAGGCAGACCAGGTCTCGAACAGCGCGGCGACGGCGACAGGGCGATGGAACGGGCGACGAGCACGGCGGGAACTCCCCGGAGCCGGGCAAACGGGCGGGAAGGGGATGACGCGGTCAGGCGGCCGAGCCGAACAGATCGGTCAGGAGCCCCGCGCCGTCGGCCGTCGGGGTGAAGCCGGAAGCCGAAGAACGGGCAGCACTGCTGCTCGGCCGCCGGCTCCGCCACCCCAGAGGCCCGGTCGACGGGCAAAGTCAGCCGCAGCCCGTCGGGGACCACGGCCCGCACGGCGCCGTCGACCGCCTCGCGCCACTGAGCAGGCCACCGGTGCCGCCCTGCACCCCCGCCTCGGCGGCCTGTCGGCTGGGCGCCGACACCACGTATTGCCCACGAGCGTTGTCGACAGTCGGGTGGCGGGAACAGTGCTCGGCCCGTTGCGCCGGGGCATGGCCGAGTGTTCGGGCGGAGATGAAGATCATGGCTTGCGAAGGTGTGTCGGTGTTTCAGGACGGCGGCTCACCCCCACCTCGTCACGCCGCTGATCCGCCCAGTGCCGCCTGCCTCTGCGCATCGCACATGCGCCGTAAGGTGGATTCATGGCGGAAGCGATCCACGGCATCTCCACGGGTGCGGTGGCGCGGCGCCTCGGGGTCTCGCCCACCACCGTGCGTTCGTGGGAGCAGCGCTACGGCATCGGTCCCGCGGCCCGGGACGGCGGGCGGCACCGGCGCTGGACGCCCGGGGACGTCGCCTTGCTGGAAGAGATGTGCCGTCTCACCTCGATCGGAGTCCCTCCGGCCGAGGCGGCCCGCGCGGCCCGGACCACCCACGGTGGCGGTGAGGCCGCGGTCACCGAGGCTCAGTCCGCCCCGCCGACGGACCAGACGGAACCGCGACCGCCGACGCCTCAGCCACCGCCCCCAGGACGTCGGCCGGGCCACGGCACCGGGTTGCCTCTCGGCGACGTACGGCAAGAGGGCCGTGGTCTGGCTCGCGCGGCCGTGCGGCTCGACGGTCCGGCGATGCAGGCCCTGCTGGAGCAGGCCATCACGGAGTACGGACTCGTAGCCGCGTGGGAGGAGGTGATGGCTCCCACGCTGCACGCCGTGGGTCGCAAGTGGGCCTCCTCGGACGACCGTTACATCGAGGTCGAGCACCTGCTGTCGTGGCATGTGTCGACCGCGCTGCGGCGCGTCGTCGTCGGCGCGCCGGCCCCGTCCGGCGCGCCGACCCCGGTGGTGCTGGCCTGTGTGCCGACAGAGTTCCACACCCTGCCGCTGGAGGCCCTTGCCGCCGGTCTGGCCGAACGGGGACTGCCGACCCGCATGTTCGGCGGCGCGGTTCCTGCCGAAGCACTGGACTCAGCCGTCCGCCGCACCGGCCCGGGCGTGGTCGTGCTGTGGGCGCAGGCGCGCCCGACCGCCTCGCACGCGCTCGCCAGGCACGTGGCCGATACGACGTTCGGGGTGCGAGGTGCCCGAGCGACACCACTCGTCGTGCTCGCGGGGCCCGGGTGGGCGGGACACAGCCTCGGCTCCGGATTCCTGCGGCCGAGCAGTCTGCGCGAGGCCCTCCACATGATCTGCCGGACGTACGGAGCACTGCCGGACCGGTCCGTCGGGTGACGGTTCCCCACCGAGTTCGGCCCGCCCCCGCCGACGCCCTCGCTCGGACCTCCGCACGGTAGTCGTCCGCAGCCCGGCCGGTCGGGGGGACCTCCACGGTTCATCGACGTCGGGCCGTCCCAGCGCTGCGAGCCCCGGAACCTACCGGCGCACACGGCTGCCGTCGGGGTCGTACTGTGGTGCCTGCCGGACCGGGGCGAGGACCCGGTCGGCCGTGTGCCGACGTTCGTCCCCGCCACCCGTCGCCGGTTGAGCTGACTCTTCACGACGTCTCCATCTGCGTCGACCGGCGGGCTCAGGAAGCGGTGGGCGCCCTCGCGCCAGTCGATGTACAGCCTCCCGGTCAGGTGGGAAGCGGCGATCAGACGGCCGCAGTTGTGTGCCCAGCCCTCGTGGACCGGCCGGCGCCCGCGCCCCGTCAGGGGTTACTGACCTTGCTGGCGTGATGTCGTCAAGGTGAGGCCGGTTTCAGTGAGACATCCGTCGACGAGGTTGCTGCGGTACTGGATCTGGCGGAGGCCCTGGCGAAGGGTGCGCATCAGATGGTCGGGGTCGGTGAAGGCGGTGTTGGCCTGGCTGCTGCGTCGCAGCAGTGACCAGATGCCCTCGACGGGGTTGAGGTCCGGTGCATAGGCGGGCAGGAAGTAGCAGGTGATCCAGTCGTGGGTGTCGATGAACTCCCGCAGCCGGCGGTCCTTGTGCACGTTCAAGTTGTCCCAGACGAGCACGATCGGCGCGCCGAGCTGTTGGTGGGCGGCGGTCAGCAGGTCGCGGTAGTCGGTCCAGGTGAAGCTGCGTCTGCCGCCCCGCTTGTGGTCGGCGTGCCGCTTGGGCCGGTAGATCAGCCGTGAGCGCTCGCCCTCCTTGTAGCAGGTCAGAGCGGCGATGGAGAAGCGGCGCTGGGAGCGTCCCCGCACCCGGATGACGGGTGTGTGTCCGCGCCTGGCCCAGGTGCGGGCAGTGGGCGGCGTCATCGAGAACCCGGCCTCGTCTTCGAAGCAGAGCCAGGCCCCGAGCGCCGCCATAGCGTTTCCACCTGCGGCCAGGTCTCCTTCACCCAGCCGGTGACGGCTTCCTCGTCACGCTCGGTCGCGCGGCGGGCCGGCACCTGGTGGCTGAAGCCGTGCCGGTGCAGCATCTGCGCGATGGCCGACAGCGTCATGCTCTTGTGGAACCGGCGTCCGATCAGCGTCTTGATCCGCGAGAGCGTCCAGGTCTGGTCCGGCCAGCCGTGTGCGACCGGCCCCTTGGCCAGCTCCTGCTCGAGCACCTCAAACAACGCCTCGCTCAGCTTGGGCCTGGACGCCGGCCCCGCCGACTCCAGCGCTGACGTCCCGCCGTGCTCCCATGCCTGGCGCCATCGTTGTACCGACCGCACGCTGACACGTAACTCCTTGGCGACCGCGGCATTGTCGCGTCCCAGAGCGAATAACTCGGCCGCCCGCATCCGGATGCGCTCACGAAAGACCCGCCGCTCCGCGGTCAGCCCGCCCCCTTGCGGATACCTCATACAACCGGCCTACCGCGACAACCACCGCTTGTCAGCCCCCGCGACATCACCCCAGCAAGGTCAGTAGTGGTCAAGGGCAGGCCGAGCGAGGTTCTGCCCCACGGCGGTGTGAGCTCGACCGGCACGTGGACGAAGAGTTCCAGGCACAGCCGGCGCCGTCGGAAGCACGGCCCGTCGCGGGCCGGCAGCGCGTACGGGCCGAGGGCGCGGCATGTGCGGCGTGCCCGGGTAGAGGGGGCCGCGTCCGCCTTCATCACGGTCCTGGCCGCCTCGCGAGGCGCGAACGGTCACGTTCGGCACCGCTGACGGGCCATCCGCACCGAGGTCCGCTCTCCGTCACCGGACCGGGCGGCGTCGGCCGCTTCTCCCAGCCGACGCCGTCGGGCGGAAGGGTCCACCAGCTCTGGGTACGACGGCCATGGGCCCCTTCACCCCGCAGAACGGATGCCCACGGACGCCACCTCCTGCACGGCCCTCCTGTCCGGCCGGGTGACCGAGGGCTCCGCCATCGCCCTCATCCTCGAACCGGCGGGCGAACCGCCACAGCCGACCACCGTGCCCCTCTCGGTGATCGCCCCGCCCCACCCGACCGTGCCCCCTTCCGCCCCGGCATCGCGTGCCCTCCGCCGCGCATCGCAATGCCGACGGCGTGGGCGCCCGCCGCCTCCCCGGGCAAGCGTCAAGGGGGGCAGGGCCGCCACGCCCCGGACCATCGGATCCCCGGCGACACGCAACACGGCCGGGCCGCCCCTCGTGTGGCCGACCGGCACGACCGGGATCTCGCCCACGGCAGCGCGAGGGCGGCCTCGGCGTCCCGTGCCGCGTCCCGGCGTCCCCCGTTGCGGCCTCGGTGACGGTTGCGGAGCTCCGCCAGGAGTACGTCCCGATCCACGAGGGCTCGCGCGACGCCACTGGAGACGGGCCGCATGCGAAGTGCGGCAAGGCTGATCGGAGGAGGCGGCTCCAGACCCTCGGAGCGGCCCCGTGCGGAAGGAGGACCGCGCATCGGGGTCGGCCGATGAGTTCACGACGTGAGGGGCCCGACCCCGCGCGCTCGGGCCCACCGTTCCTCACCCGTCACGCGAGTCGGTCCCGCTCGCCACCCGACGCGGTGGCAGGGGGAGGAAGCCGCTCGTCCGTGACCGGTAGGCCGGGTAACCGGGGCGCTCCGCCATATGGGCCTCCAGCATCCGTTTGCCGCTCCCCCAGATGAGCAGGCCGCTCATCACCAGCGGTGACACGACGGTGAGGACAGCGGTCGGCCAGCTCGTGCAGGCGGCCAGGTAGAGGCCCCACCAGACGAGGAAGTCGCCGAAGTAGTTGGGGTGCCGAGTCCAGCCCCAGAGTCCCCGGTCCATGACCCGGCCCTGGTTCGCGGGGTCTGCCTTGAACCGGGCGAGTTGGTGGTCGCCCACGGCCTCGAAGGCCAGTCCGGCTGCCCACAGGACCAGGCCGATGACCAGAACGGCGTCCACGCCCTCGGTCAGGTACTGCGCCGCCTGCACCGGGAGCGAGACGAACCAGACGAGAGCGCCCTGGAGGAGGTAGACCTTGCGCAGCGCGACGAGGGCGGGATTGCCGGGAACACGCGAGAGCATCCGTGCGTAGCGGGGATCCTCGCCGTGTCCCCGTCCCCGGCGGGCGATGTGGAGGGCGAGGCGCAGCCCCCACAGACAGGTCGCGAGGGTGACGGCAAGGCGACGTACCTCGTCACCGTGACCGGCGGAGAGCCCGTAGGTGACCACGGCGACGGCGCTGAACGCCAGGCCCCATGCGACGTCGACGATCCGGTGAACGCCCTTCACCAGCGCCAGAGCGAACGTGACCAGCATGACCGCCAGGGCCGCGCCCGCCGACACCGCCAGGTTGACCGCGAACGCGGACGCGTTCACCGGGACGCCCCGTGTTCCGGGGCTGTCGCGACGAGCCGGAGTTGGCGTACATCGAGGTAGTGCGAACGGAATCCGGCCTCGGAGTAGGCGAGGTACAGCTCCCACATGCGGCGGAAGACCCTGCCGAAGCCGAGAGCCTCGACCTCCGCCGACCGCTGGACGAACCGCTCGCGCCAGATGCGGAGCGTCTCGGCGTAGTGGTCGCCGAAACCGGTGTCGTCGGTGATCCTCAGGTCCGCCGCGGCAGCCTCCCGTCCGATGGCGTCCGGCGACGGGATGAGGCCCCCGGGGAAGACGTACTTGCTGATCCAGGTGTGGGTCCGTGCGGTGGCGAGCATCCGCTGGTGCGGCATCGTGATGGTCTGCAGGGCGACGATGCCGCCGGGTGCGAGGAGTCCGCGGAGGGCGCCGAAGTAGTCGGGCCAGAACTCGGCGCCGACGGCCTCCATCATCTCGACGCTGACCACGGCGTCGTACCGGCCCTCGACCTGCCGGTAGTCACGCACCTCGACGCTCACCCGCCCCTGCACCCCGGCGTCGGCGATGCGCCGGAGCGCCAGGTCGCGCTGCTCCCGAGAGAGCGTGACGGTCAGGACGTCGGCTCCCCGGAGCGCGGCACGGACGGCGAGTTCGCCCCAGCCTGTCCCGATCTCCAGCAGTCGGGTTCCCGGGCCGACGCCCGCGAGATCGAGCAGCCGGTCGATCTTGCGGTGTTGGGCGGAGGTGAGCGTCTCCGGTGTCGCGGGAAGGGTGTCGAACACGGCCGAGGAGTACGTGAGACTCGGGTCGAGGAAGAGTGCGAACAGGTCGTTCGACAGGTCGTAGTGACGGTGGATGTTGTCAGGAGCGCCATCGAGCGTGTTGCGGTCACGGGTGGGGCGTCGGTGCGCCCATACGCCCCGGAACCGGCGCAGCGAGGCGGGGACGAGATCGTCCACATGGGCCGCGAGCACGGTGAGCACGCCGACGAGGTCGTCGCTGTCCCATTCCCCTGCCATGTACGACTCGCCGAAGCCGATCAGGCCGTCGGCACCGATCCGCCGGTGGAACGCGGCCGGATCGCGCAAGGTCAGCGTCGGCGTCCCGTCCCCGCCCGTCGTCCCGTCCCCGCCCGTCGTCTCGCAGTCGCCGCCGTACTGCATCCGGATCGGCAGCCGGGCGAGAGCGCGTTCGACGACGTACCGGGCGACGGTCGTACGCACGGCGGAGGCGGGTGGGAGGCGTGCCACGTCGGGCCATCGCGCCGGATCGACGACGACGGGTCGGCCGGGGGCGCTCGATGCTCGCGCGTCCGAGGCGGTGGTGAGAGTCACAGCATGCCTTCCCTGGTGGGTGGAGCGGGTCGGGGTCGGACAGGAAGTCCCTTGAGGTACAGCCGGATGCCGTGCCAGCGGATGGCGGCGCTGACGGCCGCGGTGGACCAGGGGCAGCGGACCGCGGCGGCGAGCAGACCGCGCGTGTCGGCGGGACGGTGGCGGCCTCGGACAGTGGCGGTGAGGGGCCGGGACGCGTCCGGCAGACGCAGTTGGACAGTGAGGTCGAGATGCTCGCCGGGGAGAGGGAGCCGCATCCGGTAGGAGCCTTCGACGTCGAAGAACGGCGAGACGTAGAAGTCCTTGGCGACATCGACGCGGCCGTCCCCGTCGGGCCGCAGAAGGTAGCAGTGCCGACCGCCGTAGGTGTTGTGCACCTCGGCGACGACGCAGACGAGGCGGCCGGACCGGTCGTGGCACCAGTACAACGTGAGCGGGTTGAAGACGTGGCCGAGGACCCGGGCGTGGGCGAGCATCAGGACATGGCCGTCGGCGTTCCTTACGCCTTGGGACGCCAGGTACGCGTCGAGACCGCCACGGATCGTGCGGGCCCGCCCGCCGAAGTGGTCACGGGCGTCGAAACGGGCGAGCGGACGCAGGAGGCGGGACTGTTCGGGCAGGTCGTCGAGGTCGACGAGCCAGAGGTACGTGCGTCGGCGCAGGGAGTGACGCACCGGCCGGACCCGGGTGTGGGCGACCTCGCAGGTGTACAGCGCGGGCACCTGGACGCGCATCCGTACCGGTTCGGGTCCGGGTGCCGCGGAATCGGCGGGTGCGGCCTCGAAGCTCACCACGTCACCCCCAGAGCACGGGCCGCATCGGCTCCCGAACGGCAGCCGTCCTCGTGGAAGCCCCAGCCGTGGTAGGCGCCGGCGAAGGCGGTGACGGATGTGGCGAGACCGGGGAGGTCCCGCTGTGCCGCGACGGAGCGGGGTGTGTAGACGGGGTGCTCGTACACCATGCGGGCGAGCACGGTGCTCTCGTCGACGCGGTCCTCGGGATTGAGGGTCACGATGTGCGGCTCGGTCAGCGCAAGGCGCTGCAGCCGGTTCATGTCGTAGCTCACCCGCACGGAACCGGGGCGTGCCGTGCAGGACGGGAGCCAGTAGTTCCATGACGCGCGCGCGTGCGGTGATCGGGGAAGCACCCCGGTGTCCCGGTGCAGGACGGTGGGGTTGCGGGAATAGATGAACGCTCCCAGGACGCGGCGCTCGTCCGGCGTGGCGTCCACGAGCATCCGCAGGGCCTGGTCGGGATGGACGGCCACCACCACGGCGGCGTACCGCTCGGACTTCCCGTCCTCGGTGGTCACGCGTGCGTGATCGTGGCCACGCTCGATCGCCCGAACGGGCGTGGCGATCCGGACGGAGGCAAGGCCCTTGACCGCCTTCTCCACGTAGGCCGACGAACCTCCGGCGACGGTCTTCCACTGCGGCGATCCGGTGGTGGAGAGCAGCCCGTGGTGGTCGAGGAACCGGAAGAGGTAGGCGGCCGGGTACCGCAGGGAGGTGTCCGGCGCGCAGGACCAGACGGCGGAGACGAGCGGCAGTGCGAAGTGGCCGACGAAGTAGGGGGAGAAGCCGTTCCGGTCGTTCAGGAACGACCCAAAGGTCTGGGTGTCGTCTCCGGAGGCGAGCAGCCGACGGGCGGCTCGATGGAAGCGGGGCACGTCCGCGAGCATCCGTAGGTGCCGGCCACGCAGGACGTTGCCTCCGCCGAGCAGCCCGCGCGGGCCGCGCGCACCGGCGTATTCCAGACCGCATCCGTCGCATCGCACGGACATGCTCATCTCGGCGTCCTGGGTGACGACGCCGAGTTCGCGGAAGAGCCGCAGGAGGTGCGGGTAGGTGCGCTCGTTGTGGACGATGAAGCCGGTGTCCACGCGCACGGTGCCGCCCGCCCCGTTCGGAAGCTCATGTGTATGGGCGTGGCCGCCGGGCCGGGAGTCGGCCTCGTACAGGACCACGTCGTCACTGCGCGAAAGGATATGAGCGGCGGTCAGGCCCGCCACTCCGGACCCGACGACGGCGACGCTTCGCCGGTTCACTTCGTTCCGCCTCGTGTCATCGGCTGCACGGGACGCCCGCTGTTGCGACGCGGGGCCGTCGCCGCCGCGGTCGGGCGCCTTCTCCTCGGAGCGGTGCCGGAGTTCGTCCGGGTGCCGCAGGAGGGCCGGGCGACCGCGTCGTCGGCTTCGGGGCAGGCAATCCGGGGCGGCGCGAGGTCGCCGCGCAGCCGCTGGAGCCCGCGCCTGACATGGATCTTGACGGTTCCGAGCGGCATGCAGGCCTTCCCGACGATCTCGGTCTGCTCCAGGTCACCGAAGAACGCCAGGCTGAGGACGTCCCGGTGCACCCTTGACGGCCGGGCGGGCTCGCCCACGACGACGCGACCCACTCCGTGCCCGGTGCCGTCCACGGACACCACCTGCGGCGGCAGCACGGCACCGGCGGCGGTCAACTCGGTCGCGCGGCGACGCGCGGAAGGAGTGTCGGCGATCTTGCGTCGGGCGATGCCGACCAGCCGGGCGTGGACCGTCCCCCGGTCGGGGCGGTACCTCTGGTGACCGTGGCTAGGGCCCTGCTGATGGATCTCCGCGACGCCGCGGAGATGCATCAGCAGGGCCCTAGGGGCGAGACAGGCCCGCCGCGTCGCGCCCTCCGCCTCGCGGGAGTCCCCGATCGCCCGGCTCACCAGGGTGTGCACGAGCCGACCCCAGCGCTGGTGGGCCACTGCCAGGCGGTCCACGTCGCCGAGAGCGAGTCCGGCTCGGATCTCCTCGTCGGTCGGCTCGGAGCCCGGAGGCCGGACACTCCGGGCCATGGGCGCTGCGATCATGACGACTCCTGTTGCCCATCGTGCGGTCAAGGCTGACGGCTCCCGCTCCGGTGAAGCGGGACACCAGCGGGCCATTGCGTCCCGGCCTCCCCAAGCGTCGGGTGACGTCCCCTGGCCATTCAAGGCGCAGTGTTTATGCATCGCTTTTTCGGTGCGGCGCCTCCCGCGCGCCACGGGAGAAACAGGTCAGCGTGCCCGAGGGCCGCAGACCGGGAACAAGCGCGAGGTGCGGCGATGCGCACAACGCCTGCGCGCGTGCCGGTCATCTGCCGGTCGCGGCCGCCCACCGGACACCCGCACCGTCCAACCGGCCCGGAACCGGCAGCAGATCCCACACCGGGAACCACGTGGCATCGCTCGTGTCCGAGCCCTACCGTGCGTCCAGGGCTGCCTGTTCTCGCCGACCGTCGGCGACGGCCGGCAATCTCCGGGGCGGCTCTCCGCCCCGGCCGAGATCGTCCCCGACGTCCTCAGTGACCGCGACATCCCGGTCCTGGGCAACGTCGAGGTCGGGCACGCAGGACCGAATGTCGTGGCCGGTCGGCTGTGCTCCCGCACCAGTCGGCCGACGGAAACCGGCGTCAGCCCGATACGGGCATACGCGGGCATATGCGGGCAGATACGCTCTTTCGACGCGGAAGTGGAGGGTGGTGCTTCACCCTGCACCCGCACAGTGGAGAATCGTCGTCATGAGTGAGCAGGTCTACTTCCAGGTTTCCGCGAACGGCGAGTCCCTCGGCCGCATCGTCTTCCAGCTGTTCGACGATGTCGTGCCGAAGACCGCACGGAACTTCCGCGAGCTGGCCACCGGCCAGAACGGCTTCGGCTACAAGGGCTCCCCCTTCCACCGCGTCATCCCCGAGTTCATGCTGCAGGGCGGTGACTTCACCAACGGCAACGGCACGGGCGGCAAGAGCATCTACGGCGAGAAGTTCGCCGACGAGAACTTCCAGCTCAAGCACGACCGTCCGTTCCTGCTGAGCATGGCCAACGCGGGCCCGAACTCCAACGGCTCGCAGTTCTTCGTCACCACCGTGCTGACCCCGTGGCTCGACGGCAAGCACGTCGTCTTCGGCGAGGTCGTCGAGGGCCAGGACATCGTCAAGGCGATCGAGGCGCTCGGCAGCCGCAGCGGCAGCACCGCCAAGAAGATCGTCGTCGAGGAGAGCGGCATCGTCTCCCCCGCCTGACATCCCCTCGCCCCGGCCGCCCGGACAAGCGCCGCCGACCTTCACGGGTCGGTCCGCTTGTCCGGGCGGACTGCCACGGTCCGTCCGTCCTCGCAGAACGGGCCGGGAAAGAGCCGGGAAGGGCCCAGCGGCTCATCAGACCGGAGCAGACCGCTCCCGTCGCTCATGGCCTCGCCCGTCGGCAACACATCACCACGTGGCACAGATCCCATGCCGTCCAAGCCGGCGATGGCCACTCCGAGTACAGCGGGGGCCGGTCGGTGGGCCTTGGTGGGCCATGGTGGGCCATGGAGAAAACGGCTCGCGAGGCTCGTCGGACGGATGACAGGGTGCGGCGCATGGCCCCCCTGTTCCAGATTCGTGCCGACTACGACGCCCACACGATCGTGGTCTACCAGGCGTATGCGCCCGCCATCGCCGACGCGGCACTGCGGGCGGGCCGCTTCGTCGCGCCGTTCTCGTTCCACAGGATGACGTGGATCAAGCCGTCGTTCATGTGGCTGATGCACCGCAGCAACTGGGCTCGCAAACCGGGCCAGGAACGCGTGCTCGCGGTGCGGATGACGCGCGAGGGCTGGGAGGAGGCCCTGTCCCGGGCCGTGCTCACGACCACGGACCGGGCGGTGGTCGCGCAGGCAGCCGTACATGTGCAGTGGGACCCGGAGCGCTCGCCGCGCGGAGCGGCGCTCAACCACTACAGCATCCAGGTCGGTGTCGGCCGCCAGCTGACGCGCACGTTCAGCGACGACTGGATCGTCGGCCTCACCGACCTCACCCCGCAGGTCCACAAGGCTGCTTCCCTGGTACAGCGTGGGCATGCCGCGAAGGCTCGGCGCCTGTTCCCGGCAGAGCGCGCCTACCCGCTGCCCCGGGCACTGGAGAGCCGCCTTTCCCCGACGCGCGGCACTCACTGAGCAGCTGTGACCCGCGCTGTTCAAAGGGGGCGTTCAGGTGAGGAGTTCGGCGAGTCGAGCCATCTCGGTCGGCGGGTCGATCACCGGTTGGATGAGGAGTTCGTCGACGCCTGCCTGCTCAAGGGCGGCGATGCGGGTGCGGAGGTCTTCCCGGGTACCGACGAGAGCCAAGGTGTTCATCAGGGAGAGCAGGACCAGGTCCCGGTCCTGCGGTGCGATGCGTTCGAGGTAGTTGGGGTAGAGCTTGGTGTACCGGTCCGGCGCGGTGGCGGTGGTGCCGCGTCGGTCCAGGAGTTGTCGCACCGCATGGCGTTCGTCGGGGCCGAGTTGTGCCGCGACCGCCGGTGTGTCGGCGGCGAAGTCCAGCAGCGACAGGACGAGGTGGCCGGTCGCGTCCCGGGCCGCGTCGCTGTCGGCGTCCTCGTCGTCGCGCAGCAGGTGGAGCGCGGTGACCACGTAGGAGTCCGTGGAAGAGTCCATGTCCGTGGAGGAGCCGGAGCCGTGGAGCGTGGTGGGGGCGGCTCGGCGGCGGGCGTCGTGCAGTGAGTGCCAGGCGGTGGGGTCGAGCAGGCCGAAGGAGATGAGGCCGGCGCCCCGGCGGCCGGCGACGGCGGCGGCTCTGGGCCCGAGCGCGGCCACGACGAACTCGATCGGGTCGGTGGTGTTCACATGCGCCCCGGCGTGCAGGAACCGGATGTCGCGGACCCGGTCGCCTTCGCGGTACTCGGTCGAGCGCCCGGCACACAGATCCTGCAGTGCCGCGGTGAAGGCCTCCAGCGCGGCCACCGTGGTCGGCGGCATGCCCAGAGTGCGCCGCGCGGTGTTCCCGGTGCCGATCCCGCAGATGATCCGGCCCGGTGCCAGGGCATTGAGGCCGGCGAATCCGCTCGCCGCGGCCGGGGCCGAGCGCAGTAGCGGTGAGGTCACGCCGATACCGAGCCGGATGCGACGGGTGGCCTTCGCACACAGGCTCAGGGCCACGAAGGGGTCGCCGTGGACCATCGGGGTGTCGTTGACCCAGAAGCTGCGCAAGCCCAACTCCTCGGCCTGTACGGCGAGTTCCTCCACCCCGGGCTGCGCGGCCACCACCACACCCGCGCGCATCAAGCCTCCCGAGTACGGGGATCGGATCGAGCTTGCTCATGCTGTCAGGTCCCGAGGCCGAAGCCCATGGGCCGCGACGGTGTCGGCTGAACCACCGAAGCACCGCTATGTGCCCCGCATATGGAGGGGCAGCTCCGGTCAGCCCCGCCGGACGGGTGGCCCGTACCCGCGTCATCGGCGGGCGAGACCGGGATCAGTCCCTATGCGGCGCGGGTGCGCGCACGTCCCGCACCGGTCTGCGGTCGGCGTGCGGCGCTGACACGGTAGGTGGTCTTGGCCGGGTCGGTGACGGGCTCGCCCAGCGTGATGCGTCCGGTGGAACGGAGTTCCTCGCAGACGTCGGTCGGCAGAGCGGCGTAACAGCCGCCCCGGCCGGTGGCGGAGTCGATCGCACGCCAGTAGCCGTAGCGCAGCCGCCCGCCCGGGTGTGCGGTGACGAACACCGGGGTGCGGGAGTCCGAGACGAGGCGCAGCACGTCGGCCGCGGACCCGCCGCGCGGGACCGGTACGAGGGAGGGGGCGTGGGCGTGGGGCATCGGCACGGCCTTTCGGCAGGAGGAACGGACACCACGCGCCCCGACCGGGCCCGGTGTTGATCTTGCGGTACTCATTCTTGCGTCCGCCACTGACAACGCGTCCGTGCCGCCTGTTTCCCTGGGCGGCACGGACGCTGACGCGGGGTCGTACTCCCGAGTCGTCTCAGTGGTCAGTGGTCGGCTCAGCGACTCCGTCCCCGCAGACGGCCCAGCAGCCGCCGTGCCTGGGCCCGGCGCCGCGGGTCCGCGGAGGCGCGGCGCACCTGCTCCACAGCTCGCCGCCCCTGCGGACTCCTGCCGAACTGCCTGATCCTGTCCAACATGCCTGCCACGGCGTCCTCCCCGATCGGCCACACCAAGGCCCCTCCGGCGAGGACCTGGTACGTACGCGGTTACCCCGGCCTCGCCGTCCCACCCCCACCTCGTGAGCCCTTCCTCTGCGTGGGCGTGGGTTCGGGGGTGGCGGCCCTCATCGGTGTCTGGTGCCGTCGACAAGGGTGAGCCGCGTCGCATCGAACCCGGCGAGGCTTGCTATGCAACGAGTTGCATAGCACGATCGGTGTCCATGGCGCTCGAACACGCGATCCTGGTGTCGCTCTTGGAGAAGCCGGGATCCGGCTATGAGCTGGCCCGGCGTTTCGAGCGGTCCATCGGCTACTTCTGGACCGCCAGCCACCAGCAGATCTACCGCGTGCTCAAGCGCATGGAGAACGACGGCTGGGTCGACGTCCGGGATGTCCCGCAGCAAGGCCGGCCGGACAAGAAGGAGTACTCCGTCGCCGATCTCGGCCGGGCCGCGCTGTCCTCGTGGCTGCACGACCCGATCGAGCCGGACAGCGTCCGCCACGAGCTGGCGGTGAAGATCCGGGGTGCCGCCTTCGACGACCCTGCCGCACTGATCCGCGAGGTGGAGCGGCACCGGCAGGCCCACCGGTCCCGCCTGGAGCACTATCTCGCGGGCGAGGAACGGGACTTCACGGGCCCCGAGGCGAGCACGGCCGCCGCGCGGACCCCGCTCGATCCGGAACGAGAGCTGCAGCACGTCGTCCTGCGCGGCGGCATCGCGTACGAACGCATGATGATCGGCTGGCTGGACGACGTGCTCACCACGTTGGCCCGGTTCGACCCGGGCCACTGACCGCCGCCACACCCCAGTCCCCCGCCGTCACACCTGACTGTTCCCATCCACCCGCCGGCCGAAAGAGACCTCACCATGGCTGACCAGCTGCTCTTCAACCCGCGCACCTACGACCCCGCGCACTTCGACCCCGAGACACGCCGTCTGCTGCGTGCCACCGTCGACTGGTTCGAAGAGCGTGGGAAGCGGCGACTGATCGAGGACTACCGGACCCGGGCCTGGCTCGGGGACTTCCTCGCCTTCTCCGCGAAGGAGAACCTGTTCGCCACCTTCCTGACGCCGTCCGCCGCCGGGGAGGGAGAGCCGGACAAGCGGTGGGACACCGCCCGTATCGCCGCGCTCAACGAGATCCTCGGCTTCTACGGACTGGACTACTGGTACGCCTGGCAGGTCACCATCCTCGGCCTCGGCCCGGTCTGGCAGAGCGACAACGCCGCCGCCCGCGCCCGCGCCGCCGAACTCCTCGCCCAGGGTGAGGTGTTCGCGTTCGGGCTGTCCGAGAAGGCCCACGGCGCCGACATCTACTCCACCGACCTGCTCCTGGAGCCCGACGGCGACGGCGGCTTCCGCGCCACCGGCTCCAAGTACTACATAGGCAACGGCAACGCCGCCGGACTCGTCTCCGTCTTCGGTCGCCGCACCGACGTCGAAGGCCCCGACGGTTACGTGTTCTTCGCCGCCGACAGCCGTCACCCGAACTACCACCTGGTCAAGAACGTCGTCGACTCCTCCAAGTTCGTCAGCGAGTTCCGCCTGGAGGACTATCCCGTCACGGCCGCGGACGTCCTGCACACCGGCCGGGCCGCCTTCGACGCCGCCCTCAACACGGTCAACGTCGGCAAGTTCAACCTGTGCACCGCCTCGATCGGCATCTGCGAACACGCGATGTACGAGGCTGTCACCCACGCCCACAACCGCGTCCTCTACGGCCGTCCCGTCACCGCCTTCCCGCATGTGCGCCGCGAGTTGACCGACGCGTACGTCCGGCTCGTCGGCATGAAGCTGTTCAGCGACCGTGCCGTCGACTACTTCCGCTCCGCCGGTCCCGACGACCGCCGCTACCTGCTCTTCAACCCGATGACGAAGATGAAGGTGACCACGGAGGGCGAGAAGGTCATCGACCTCATGTGGGACGTGATCGCCGCCAAGGGCTTCGAGAAGGACAACTACTTCGGCCAGGCGGCCATCGAGATCCGCGGTCTGCCGAAGCTGGAGGGCACGGTCCACGTCAACCTGGCGCTGATCCTGAAGTTCATGCGCAGCCACCTCCTCGACCCGGCCGGGTACCCGGCGGTGCCGACCCGTCTCGACGCGGCCGACGACGACTTCCTGTTCCGTCAGGGCCCGGCTCGCGGCCTCGGCTCGGTGCGCTTCCACGACTGGCGCCCGGCCTTCGAGACGTACGCCCACCTCCCCAACGTCGCCCGCCTGCGCGAACAGGCCGACGCGCTCTGCGAGTTCGTCGCCACGGCCGGCCCCGACGCGGACCAGAGCCGCGACCTCGACCTCGTCCTCTCCATCGGTCAGCTCTTCGCCCTCGTCGTCCACGGCCAGCTCGTCCTGGAGCAGGCCACCCTCACCGGACTCGACGAGGACGTCCTCGACGAACTCTTCGCCGTCCTCGTGCGGGACTTCTCCGGGCACTCCGTGGAACTGCACGGCAAGGACTCGGCGACCGAGCAGCAGCAGGAATGGGCGCTGGCCTCGGTCCGCCGCCCGGTCGTCGACACGGCACGCACGGAGCGTGTCTGGCAGCGGGTCGAGGCGCTGTCCGGCGCGTACGAGATGGCCCCGTAGGGCGCGCCGTACGCATCACCGGTGGCTGGGTCGGGCGGGACCGGCCCGGCCCGGCCACTGGCAGTTCGGGCAAGTGGCCTGACACGGTAGGCCGTCGGTGTGGGTGCGGTGGCCTTCCCTTTCGGTGTCAGGTTCGGTGTCAGGCGGAGACCCGAACCGGATTGCCCCGCGCCCGTCTGCCCGACGGTTCGGTCAGGGCCGGCAGCACTTCTTCCACGGGCAGGCATCGGCCGGCCGTCATCGGATCTACTCGTCATCGGATTCACTCGTCGTCGGCGGCCATGGTCGGAAGCCGCCCTGTCCGACTACTCGCCGGTGGCGCCGTCGGCGAGTTCGCGGACCACGTCGAGTTGGCCGACATGGCGGGCGTACTCCTGCAGCATGTGGAAGAGGATCCAGATCAGGGCCGGGTGGTGGTCAGGAGGGTTGAAGCCGCCTCTGCTGCGTGCGGCTTCCTGTAGTCCGGCGGCCGCCACAATCTCTCGGGACCGTGCGCACTCGTCCAGGAAGAGGGCTCGGATCGCCTCTGTGGACTCCTCGGCTCCGACCTGCCACTTGTGGGTGTCGGGGTCTTCCTCGCCCCAGATGGGATCCACTGGTTCGGCGGCGAACCCCCAGCGGAACCAACGCCGTTCCACGAGCGCGAGGTGTTTGAGGAGGGCGAGGGGGACCCAGCCGGATGGGAGTCTGCTGGTGCGCAGATCCTCCTCGGACATGCCGTCGAGCTTGCGCAGCAGGGCGGCACGGTAGTAGTCGAGGTAGGCGACCGCCAGTTCGCGAGGATCGGTCAAGTGGTCCGGTGGCTCGGCTGCGGACTCAGGGGAAACGACCATGCGCCGGACGGTAGCGTCGCGCGGGCTCGGCGGACCACTCGATATCGCCGCGAGGGCGGGCGTCGGGTCAGGTGTGTGCGATGTTGCCGACCGCGGTGCGCAGGTCGTCCTCTCCGGGGCGCAGCGGGGGCAGGGGGGTCGCGTTGGCCGGGTTCAGGGAGTCGAACAGCAGGGCGATGAAGCGGGCCCGCATCGAGGGTGTGGTGCCGGGGATCGCGAGCCCGGCGACGGCCATGACCAGAAAGCGCGGGATGTCTTCCGCGGTGAGGTCCTGGCGGACCTCGCCCTGTCGCTGCGCGCGAAGCAACAAGGGGTGCAACGACTCGCTGAAGCGCTGAACGGCGTCCACGGCGACGTCGGAGAAGTTGCTGGCGAAGGTGACCAGCCCCTTCTCCTCGGTGATCAGGTCGAGCAGGCGCGTGGCGATGTCCTGGAGCGACTGGCGGGGGTGGGGGGCCTCGGCGGCGTGGTCGATGAGGGGGAGCAGGTCGGTTTCGAGGATGTCGTCGAGGACGGCCCGGACGATGGCCTCGCGGTTGGGGAAGTGGCGGTAGAGCGTGGCGATTCCCACGCCGGCCTCGGCCGCGATCTGCTCCAGGGAGGCTTCGCCCGTACCGAGGACGGTCCGTCCGGCGGCAATGATGCGCTCGATCGTGGAGCGTGCGTCCACTCTGCGTCGCGGGGCCCGGTCGCCCTTGGTGCTGGCCATCTGTGGCTCCTTCCTGGTCTGCGCCGAAGCCTATCCGCCTGCCGAGTGACCGATAGCCATCTATCGCTTCGATAGTCACCTATCATTTTAATAGTAGCCTCTCACTTCGTACCGGTGCGGCCTGCGGGGCGCACGAGGACGCCTGACGATGGGAGAGAGCTGTGTCCGTTCTGCTGTATCGGCTGGGAGGGTTCGCCTACCGCAAACCCTGGTACGTCATCGGGGGCTGGCTGGCCGTGGTGGCTGCCGTGGCGGGGCTCCTGGTGGCCGCTCCGGTCAAGTTGAGCAGCGAGGTCCGCATCGACGGCACCCCGTCCCAGCAGGTCGTCGACGATCTGGCCGGCTCCCTGCCGGAGGCGTCCGGAGGGCAGGGCATGCTGGCTTTCAGGGCGCCGGACGGTGCCCGGATCGGCGACGAGAAGGTCCAGGGTGCTCTGCTGGCGGCCGTGGACGCCGTCTACGGCCACGACCACGTCGTCGATGTCCGAAAGACCCTCGCGAAGGAAGCCGCGAAGGGCGACAGCAGCCCGCTGTTGCGGGCGCAGGCGGCGGTTGCCCAAGCCGCGGGACAGCCGTCGCCCGGCAGGACACCTGTCCCGTTGCAGGTGGACGGGCAGCCCGTGCCCGGCATCGTCGTGTCCGCCGACGACTCCGCCGCACTGATGCAGTTCCAGTTCGACGAGCAGACGTACGAACTGCCCTCCGGGACCATCGACAGCACCGTCGAGGCCGCCGAGCGGCAAGCCGCCCGCGGCGGCCTCGAAGTCCTGCCCTCCGCCTCGATGATGGAGATTCCGGAGGTCGTGGGCGTCGGAGAGATCGTCGGCGTCGCCGTGGCGGCCATCGTCCTGCTGGTCACCCTGGGGTCGGTCGTGGCGGCGGGTCTGCCCCTGGCCATCGCCCTGGTCGGCGTCACGGTGGGCGTGGGCGGAGCCTTCACCCTCTCCACCGTCTTCGAGATCCACTCGCTCACCGCGGTCCTCGCCCTGATGCTGGGGCTGGCCGTCGGCATCGACTACGCCCTGTTCATAGTCAACCGGGAACGCCGCCTGATCCTCGACGACGGCCTGGACGCGTACGAAGCGACCAGCCGCGCCATCGGCACCGCCGGAAGCGCGGTCTTCTTCGCCGGCAGCACCGTCATCATCGCCCTCACCGGGCTCCTGGTCGTCGGGATCACCCTGCTCAGCACCATGGCGATCGTCGCCGCCGCCACGATCGGGATCGCCGTCCTGCTCGTCCTGACCCTGCTGCCGGCCCTGCTGGGACTGGTCAAGGAACGCGTCTGCCCCGCCCGCACACGGCACCGGGTGGAGCGGGCGGCCGACACCGAGCACCCCTCCCCCACACGCGCGACCCGGTGGGGAACCCGTCTGATCCGCCACAAGTACCCGGCGCTCGCGGCCGCGTTCCTGATCCCCGTGATCCTGGCGGTGCCCGCCGCCGACATGAGGATGGGCCTGCCCTCCGGCGCCAGCTACAACTCCGACACCGCGCAGCGCCAGAGCTACGAGCTGGTCAGCGAGGCCTTCGGACCCGGCTACAACGGCCCGCTCATGATCGCCGTCGACTCCGACACCGAGGGACGTCCGCTCACCCCGGCGACCCTCACCACGGTCACCGCCGGTCTCAAGGACGTCAGGGGCGCGGCCGCCGTGTCACTGGCCGGGATGAACAACGCCGGGACCACGGCCATCCTCGTACTCGTTCCCGGCAGTGGCCCCAACGACGACGCCACCAAGGACCTCGTCACCGCCGTACGGGACGAGAGCGCGCAGATGAGCGAGGCCACCGGCACCAGGATCGGCGTCACCGGCTTCACCGCTCTCGCCATCGACGTCTCCGACCGGCTCGGCGATGTCCTGCCCCTCTACGTGGCCACCGTTCTCGGGCTCTCCCTGATCGTCCTGCTCCTGGTCTTCCGCTCCGTCATGGTCCCCGTGACGGCGACGCTCGGCTTCCTGCTGACGATCGCGGCCACGTTCGGTGTCACCACGGCCGTCTTCCAGTGGGGCTGGCTGCAGGCCCTGATCGGGCTCGATGCCACGGCGCCCGTCGTCAGCCTGCTGCCCATCATCATCACCGGCGTCCTGTACGGGCTGGCCATGGACTACCAGATGTTCCTGGTCACCTCCATGCGCGAAGCGCACGTCCACGGCGCCACCCCGCTGAACGCCACCGTCAACGGCTTCGCACGCGCCGGCTCCGTCGTGGTGGCGGCGGCCACCATCATGGTCTCCGTCTTCGCCGGGTTCGTCTTCAACGCCCACCCCATGATCAAGCAGGCCGGGTTCGCGCTCGCCGCCGGCATCCTCATCGACGCCTTCGTCATCCGCATGACACTCATCCCGGCCACCATGGCGCTGGCCCGGGAGAAAGCCTGGTGGCTGCCCGCCTGGCTGGACCGGCTGCTGCCGGATCTCGACGTGGAGGGCGACAAGCTCGCGCAGAAGATCCCGCTCCCCCACCCCGTCGCCGTCCAGCCGCACGCCGCCTCGGCACAGAGGGCCGACATCACGTCGTGAGACCACCCAAGGGGGAGCGCGGAGCGCCCTGGACCGGGTCTCGCCGTCGGCCTTCTGCGAGGCCACCCCTCAGCGCACGCCTGCCGCGTCGAGCAGGGTGATCACCGTGGGCGCGATGAGACCCGTCAACTCGTCCGCGCCGATGCCCGCGCGGGCGCTGGCACCGTCGAAGACCAGGCTGAGCTGCCGGGCCAGCAGAGCGGGGTCGCCCGCCCCGCCCTGCTCGGCCTCGGCGCGGAAGAAGGAGGTCAGGTTCTCCTTGACCCCGTGGGCGACCCGGCTCGCGGGGTGGCTCTGGTCCTTGAGCTCGACCTGCGCGGCCAGGAAGGGGCAGCCGTGGAACTCGGGCGCGCGCGACTGTGATTCCACCTGCTCGAAGACATGGAGGATCCGCTCCCTGGGCGAACGGTCGTCGTCCGCCGCGGGCAGGAGCGCCGCCGCGTAGGTGGAAGTGCGCCGCTCCAGGCTCGCCGCGAGCAGTTCGTCCTTGCTCTGGAACAGCTGGTACATGGAGCGCTTCGACACTCCCGCCGCCTTGCACAGCGCCTCGACGCCGATACTGACGCCCTCTCGGTAGGTGAGCGCGGCCGCGGCGTCCAGCAGTCGCTCCCTGGGGCTTTGCTTCACTTCGGTGGTCATACCGCGAGGTTAACCCAGAGGGAAGCAAATGAAAACCGATCGGTTTCCACCGACGGCTCGACGTTCACGGCGTACGTCGCTCCGGGTCGGCGGACGCGGAGCGACTCGCCGGGGGCTGCCAGCCGCCGGCGACCTCCTTGACGGGCTTGTGGGGGAAGCGCCGCCGGGCGTACTCCTGCGCGGGCGAGCCCGGCAGGACGTAGAGCGTCTCCTCCTTGCCCTGGAGCGGTCGCAGCACGGTGTCCATGAACGACTTGCGGTCGTCCAGGTACGGGCCGAGGACGTCCTCGCCGGCGGGGCAGACGGCCAGACAGTAGCCGGACTTGTAGCCGGGCGGTGAGGACAGGCTCTGCCACATGGAGGCGCTCTCGGAATCGGTGACGCGGGAGCGGTAGTCGGCGGCGTCCTCGCTGTCGGCCACGGTCTGCGCCCAGTCGGTGAACCCGCTCATGAACTCACGGTAGTTGTGCGTGGTGCAGGCCAGCCCGTCGAAGGCGCCGTCCTTGGCGATGGCGCCGACCGGGCAGGCCGCGACGCACAACTTGCAGTCGATGCACGGGTTGTAGTCCAGCGCCTGTCCGTACTCGCTCACCTCCGCGTCCACCAGGACGGTGACCAGCAGGACGAAGCTGCCGAACTTCGGGTGGATGACGTTGCGGTGGAGTCCCATCACGCCGAGTCCGGCGGCCACCGCGACCGTCTTGTGTGCCACCACCCAGATCCGCTCGTGGGGGAAGCGGTCCATTTCCTGGGGGAAGCCGACGGACGGGTTGAGCGCGCGGTAGCCGGCGTCCTGGAGTGCCCGGGTGACGCCGCGGGCGGCGTGGTTGGCCTGTTCGTCGGCCTGGTGGAACTCCTGGTTGGCCACGCTGCGGGCCGGGGAGCGGCAGTTGTCGCGGTTCATCCGGACCGCCATCGCGATCAGACTGCGGGTGCCGGGCAGCGCCGACTGCGCGTACTCGCGCTCGCCGGCCAGGTCCGGGTGGTCCAGGCTCACCGCGGCGGCGTCGTCCGCTCCGACCGCCAGGCACAGCTCGCGCAGCCAGGCCGCGTCGATCACTCCGGGCGGGCGGCCCGGGGCGCCGGTCGCGCGCCGGGCGAGTACGGCCTGTACGGAGGGGTGGGCGGCGAGCTTCGCCGGAAGCCTAGGCGGCGGGGTCGTCGGTTGCCCCTCGGCGTTGCGCGCGGCGGTCATCCGTACTCCTCGGGGTTCGGGGCACCGGCTCTCCCGCACAGAGAGAAACCGATCGGTTTCACCACCGTAAACCGATCGGTTTCTGCACGCAACCCGCGAGACTCCCGCGGTCGCCGGACCCCCCGCAAGCGGCACAGGGCAGGGGCGTGACGGCCCTTCAGGTCCGCCGGTCGCCGGTCGCCGGTCGCCGGTCGCCGGCCGCCGGAAAGTCGGGGGCGCGCGGCGCGTCAGCGCATGCCCGCCGCATCGAGCAGGACGGCCACGGTGGGAGTGACGAGCCCGCCCTGCGTGTCGGCCCTGACTCCCGCGCGGGCGCTGGCGCCGTCGAAGACCAGGATCAGCTGACGGGCCAGCAGGTCCGGGTCGCGCGCCCCGCCCTGTTCGGCTTCGGCACGGAAGAAAGCCGTCAGGGTCTCCTTGACCCGACGAGCCACCCGGCTCGCGGGGTGGCCCGGGTCCTTGAGCTCGATCTGTACGACGAGGTACCGGCAGCCCTGGAAGTCGGGCGCGCCCGCCTGCGCCTCCGCCTGCTCGAAGACGTGCAGGACCCGCTCACGGGGTGGACGTTGGTCGTCCGCCACAGGAAGGAGTGCCGTCACATAGGCGGAGGCGCGTTCCTCCAGGCTCGCCGCCAGCAGGTCGCCTTTGCTCTCGAACAGCTGGTACATGGAGCGCTTGGACACTCCCGCCGCCTTGCACAGCGCGTCGACGCCGATGTTGACGCCGTCTCGGTAGGTGAGCGTGGCCGCTGCCTCCAGCAGCCGCTCTCGGGAGCTTGGCATTGCTTCGGTGGTCATACTGCGAGGTTAACTCGATTCCGATCCACTGGAAACAGATCGGTTTACGGATGGACGCCGCGAGGAAGCGGTGGAAGCCCGGCGGCGCCTCGAAGGGGGTGGAACCCCCGATGGCCGATGTGCCCACCGGCCTCGGTCCACCGGCCGCGGTCCACCGGCCGCGGTCCACCGAGGTCGGTCCACCGGCGTCGGAAGTTCAGCCCACATCGTGTGCGTGCCCTCTCCCGGCGATGACCGGCGCGCAGGGCATTTCGTGCCACGCCGGATGCGGGCTCAGTGGGCGATCACAGGCTCGCCCTCCGACGGCGCGAGAGCCGAATTCGGCATCAGGAACAGTGTGAGCACCGCGCCGACCACGAAGATCCCGGCGCCCCACGCCAGGGTGGCCGTGTAGCTCTCGACCCCGGCCTGGGCCATGGTCAGCGCGCTGGGCCTGTGCGAGGACAGGTAGTCGGTCGCGGCCGTCGAGGCGACGGTGGTCAGCAGCGCCGTACTGATCGAGCCGCCCACCTGCTGACTGGTGTTGATCAGCGCCGAGGCGACGCCCGCGTCCTCGTGGTGCACGCCCGCGGTCGCGCCCTGGAAGGAGGTGGTCATCACCGCACCGATACCGAGCCCCAGCAGGATCATGCCCGGCATGATGTCGGCGACGTAGGCACTGTCCAGCGTGAGCCGCGTCAGCAGGGCCATACCGGACGCGGAGATCAGGAAGCCGGCGCTGACCACGGCCTTCGGGCCGACCCTGGGCAGCAGCAGTGCGGGCACCGTGGTCGACGAGGCGACGATGCCCGCGACCATCGGCAGGAAGGACAGACCGGCCTCGATCGGCGAGTAGCCGATGCTGGCCTCCAGGTAGTAGGTCAGGAACAGGAAGATCGAGAACATCCCCATGCCCAGGACGAACACGGCCAGGAACGCACCGCCCCGGGTCCGGTCCAGCACGACGCGCAGCGGCAGCAGCGGATGCGCGACCCTCGACTCCAGCCGGGCGAACACCGCGAGCAGCACCACGCCGCCGATCATGGAGCCGAGGGCGACCGGGTCGGTCCAACTGGTGGATTCGACGTGCGCGAAGCCGTAGACAATGCCGAACAGCGCGGCGCTCACCACGACGGTGCCAGGAACGTCGATCTTGGGTCGCTCGGTGACCGCGGGCTTGGCCAGCAACAGCAGCGCACCGGCCAACGCGACGCCCGCGAAAACGACGTTCACGTACATCACCCAGCGCCATGACGCCCATTCGGTGAGCATGCCGCCGAGCAGGAGTCCGACCGCGGCGCCCGCACCGGACAACGCGCTGAAGATGCCGAACGCCTTCGGCCTCTCGGCCGGGTCGGTGAAGGTCACGCTGAGCAGGGAGAGCGCCGCGGGCGCGAGCAGCGCGGCGAAGACACCCTGGGCCACGCGTGCCGCGACGAGTATCTCGAAGCTGCCGGCCGCGCCGCCGACGACGGACGCGGCCGCGAAACCGATCAGGCCCGTCACGAAGGTCGTACGCCGGCCGAACAGGTCACCGAGTCGGCCCCCGAGCAGCAGCAGACTGCCGAACGCCAGGGCGTACCCCGTGATGACCCACTGCCGGCTGCCGTCACTGAACCCGAGGTCGTGCTGCGCCTCGGGGAGCGCGATGTTCACGACGGTCGCATCGAGCGTCACCATGAGCTGCGCCACGCCCAGCACGACAAGCACCCACCAGCGCACGGCATGTGAGCCGCGGCGGCCCGAGTCTGTTTTCCGGGAGGCGGGCGCTCCGCGGTCGAAGGTGGTACTCACTTTTCCCCTTAGTCGCTGGTCATGGGCCGACCATCAGTCGGAAACCGATCTGTTTCCACTTAGGTAAACAGATCGGTTTCCGCTGCGCAAGTGACGCCGGGTGCGGGCCCGGACGCACGGAACCCTTCAACTCCCCCGAGCGGAAACGGATCCGCTTCCACGCCACCGCCTCGATGAGCTTGCGCTCGGAAACCGATCGGTTTACCTTGATGGAACCGATGGAACCGATCGGTTTCCAATATCTGCGTGGAGGTAGTCATGACGACTTTGAAGGCCGCGAACGTCTTCGTCACCGGTGGCAGCCGGGGCATCGGCAAGGCGCTGGTGGAGGAGCTGTACGCGCGCGGCGCCGCCAAGGTCTACGCCACGGCCCGCGACCCGCGCACCGTGACGCACCCCGACGCGGTACCGGTGGCCCTGGAGGTCACCGACCCGGCCTCGGTGGCGGCCGCCGCCGCTCAGGCCGAGGACGTCATCGTACTGATCAACAACGCGGGTGCCTCGGTCGGCGCCTCCTTCCTCGACTCCCCGGTGGACGACGTACGCAGCGAGTTCGAGACCAACTTCTACGGCCCGCTCCTGCTCACCCGGGCCTTCGTGCCGGTGATCGAGCGCAACGGCGGCGGCCACATCCTGAATGTGCACTCCGTGCTCTCCTGGCTGGCCCTCGGCAACTCCTACAGCGCCTCCAAGGCCGCCCTGTGGTCGCAGACCAACTCCCTGCGCCTGGAGCTTCAGCCGCGCGGAATCGCCGTCACCGGACTGCACATGGCGTACGTCGACACGGACCTGGCGGCGGGCGTCGACGCGCCCAAGTCCGACCCGCGTGCCATCGCCTCGCTCGCCCTCGACGGCATCGAGTCGGGCGCGTACGAGGTCCTCGGCGACGACCTCACCCGCCAGGTCAAGGCGGGCCTGGCCGGAGACCTGGCCGGAGACCTGGCCGGGCTGTACGCCCAGCTGGCCAAGTAGAAAAGGAAGACAGAGACAGATGTCCAGCCAGGAACCGCGTCCCACGATCCAGATCCCGGGGACCACCAGCCACACCATCGCTCCACGCGCGGGAGGCCACGGCGGCGAGGGGACACTGCGCTACCTCAAGGCGGGGACCGGAGCGCCCCTGGTCCTGCTGCACACCGTGCGCACCCAGGCCGAGCACTTCCGGCTCCTCGTCCCGCTGATCGCGGACCGGTACACCGTGTACGCCCTCGACCTGCCGGGGATGGGCTACTCCGAGATCGTGCCCGGGGCGTCGTACGACGAGCCCGCCATGCGCGCCGGCGTCGAGCGGCTCCTCACCGAACTCGACCTCCACGACGTGACGCTGGTCGGGGAGTCCATGGGGGCGGTGCTCGCCCTGACCACCGCGGCCGACCTTCCGGAGCGCGTCCGGCGCGTCGTCGCGGTCAACACCTACGACTTCCCCGGCGGCATCGCCCGCTCCAGCCTCCTCGCCCGCGTGGTGGTCAGCGGTGTCCTCACGCCCGGCGTGGGCCCGGTGATCGCCGGGGTGGAGCCCAAGCCCGCCCTCACCAAGATCTTCCAGGGCGGCCTGGGCGACAAGAGCGCGCTGCACGAGGACTACGTCGACGAACTGCTCCGGGTGGGCAAGCGTCCCGGTTACCCGGCCGTCGCCCGGGGTGTGTACCAGGCCCTGCCCAGCCTCATCGCGGCCCGCTCCCGCTACCCCGAGGTCAAGGCACCCGTCCACCTCGTCTACGGCGAGAAGGACTGGTCCCGCCCCTCGGACCGGGAGGCCAACAGGAAGCTGCTGCCCGCCGCCGAGTTCACGCAGGTATCGAGGGCCGGCCACTTCATCGCCCTGGAACGGCCCGATGTGCTGGCCGACTTGCTCAACTCGGTGGCGTAGGCAGAGGCGGGGCACCTGACGGGGATCCGGATCGACATCGACGGGCTCGCCGAGATGTGTGACGGCACGGGGATGGGCAGCTGTCCCTGGCGGTCGCGGTCCTTGTTCCGCCGCTCTTCACGCGGCGCGAACGGCTCCCTCGGCCTGATCGGTGTCGGCTACTACGGCGGCACGCAGTGGATTGCCCGTCCCGCTGAGCGTTGCCGGGGCTGAAGCAGGTACTTCGGTCAGGGCGCGGTATGCGTCTGCCGAGCGCCGTCACTGCCGGTCCTGGGCCGGTTGCCGCGAGGCGGCGGGGCCGGACGCCGACGCCGGTCGGCGTGAGATGGCAGCGATGTGCCAGGCGGCGGAGTACAGCAGCAGGGCGACCGTGAACGAAGCGCCCGCTCTCTTGGCGGCTCCGGTCAACACGCCTTCGGCGAGGGTCCCCCACGGGGCTCGGACCGTCCTGGAGGGATAGGTGGTCTCGCTCGCGCCGTCGCCCAGGTCGACGGTGGTCGGTCGGCTGTAATCCACTTCGGTGACATGGCGGTAGGCGTTGAAGTCGGCACGGGCGTCGACGGCGCCGCCCAGCACGGGTGCCGCGACCAGCAGGGCCACCGCACTCCACCGCGTGACGGGACCCAGGCGGGCCACCGTGTCGGTGCCGGTGCCTCCGTGGGTGCGCAGCCGGGCCCGGCGCCGCCAGAGATACCGGCCGACGGCCGCCAGGCCGAAGGCGGTGCTCGCGTACTGCAGGAGTCGGGCGACCGTCAGGCCTCCGAGGACCGAGGCGCGCAGCGGCTGTGCGTGCGCGACCAGGAAGCCGTCGCCGTGGGTGAAGGAGTCCCAGGCGAGGTGGGAGGCGATACCGATCAGGGCGGAGAGCAGTAGCCACAGGATGTGGCGGGCCTTGGCCGGGAGGCCGGTCCTCCGTTCGGGTTCAGGAAGGCGGAGGCCGGTGGGGAGCAGTGCTGTGATCGGCGCGCGCAGCATCCGGTAGGCGGCGACCAGGCCGAGCGCGAGGGGCAGGCAGACCGCCGGGCCCACGCCGGGCGAGTGGGTCTCCGAGGCGTTGAGGAACGGCCCGTACCAGTCCTGGGGGCTCGTCTCGGACACGCCGAGGGCGCCCAGGAAGTACGGGACGTCGGGTGCCATGGCACCCGCGACCAGAGACGCCGGAACGAAGGGCCGGCGCATCAGCGGCAGCACTGCCGCGGGGTGGGACAAGGTGAACGGCAACTCGATGATCTTCTCTGCTCGGAAGGGACACCGGGCAGGGGTGCGCGTCGCGCCGCGGGCGCCCTTCGCCGAGGGCACCCGATATCGCGCGGCCGGCCCAGACAGCACTCCCGGATAGAACACCGGAGAGAGTATTCATCTCAACGGAGTATCGCAAGGTGGGCGCGGCACGGCGAAGCCGGCCGCCCGTCGGCGGGCGGCCGGCTCGGAAAGGCGGGATCAGTCAGCGTCGGTGGCGCACTGCCTGGACCAACGCGGTGAGCCCGGTCACGACCGACAGCAGGAGAAGGGTGCCGAGGACGGGCGGCCGGGGGTCGCCCCAGGCGGTCGCGTAGGAGTGGGCGACCAGGGGCGGACAGGCCACGGCCATCGCACCCATCTCACGCAGGCCCGAGGAGCGCGCACGGAGGGCGAGGACGGCCCCTGTGCAGGCAAGGACCAGCATCGGCCAGGCACCGTAGTCCGTGGTCACACCGAAGGCCCCCGTATAGGCACCCGCATGCACGACGACGATGGGAAACCAGCCCGCGGCGGCCATGGCGCCGGCCGCCGCCGACAGTCGCCTGTCACCGCGTCGATCCGGCGGACAGGCGAGGACGACGGCCACGGTCAGCAGCGCCACGACCGGAGTGAGGGCCCCGTCGTCGTGCGCGGGTGCGCCGGCAGCCCCCTGTACGGCCGTCCCCAGCAGCCCGCACACGGCCACCCCCGCGCCCGTCCCCCACCGGCCGGTCAGGGCGATGACCGCGCCGACGCACACCAGCAGCGAGAGCAGCAGGGACAGGGTCGACGCAGCATCCATGGCGGAGAGCTGGACCCGTACGGGGGCCGGTGAGAGAACAAGCCCGGCGTACCAGCGCGTCAGATGCAGACCGCCGGCCACCGCACCGGCCGCCAGTGCGAACGGGGCGGCCAGGGCGAAGAAGCGCCCCGCGGGCGACGCCGAGTCAAGCCCCAGCCGAACCCGCAGGGCATGCGCGACGAGGTCGGCGTCGGCACGCAGCCGGGCGGCACACGGCATGTCCGCCGTCATCTCCCGGTGCACGTCCATGATTTCCTGCCCGTGAGCAGCCCGGTACGCGGCCGGGTACAGACGGACGAGGGTATCTCTCACGCCGACGCCGACGCTGACGCCGCCGTGCCGTCGGCCAGGCGCCGCCTGACCTCACGGGCGGTCGCGGCCAGCCGCTCGGCCTCGGCCTCCAGCCTCTCCCGCCCGGCGGGAGCGAGGGCGAAGACACGACGAGCCCGGCCGCCCACCACCTCCTCACGCTCCACCTGGATGAGCCCCTCGGCCAGCAGCCTGTCCAGCGCTCCGTAGAGCGCCCCGGTACGCGGCACCACTCGGCCGTCGGTGATGGTCTTGACTTCCTGGGCGACGGCGTACCCGTGCCGAGGGGCATTCGCCAGCGCCGTCAGCAGCAGCAGGGCCAGCTCCTGCATTCCTCGTTCGCTCATACCGACAGAGTATTCCGCCCGACGGACCGTCGGTGGGCCGGATGCGTCGATGAAGCGACTCGCCCGGGAGCCGGGTGTCAGGCGTCGGTGCCCGCCCCTGCCCGCGCTGACGCGGACCCACCGGCGCGGTCCCGGGTGCTCAGGGGAGGAACGCCACTGCCGGAAAGGCCGGGGACGGCCCGTCGAGCAGGTGACTGCGTCGGTGGCGCAGGTGCTCGTCGAAGAACGCGAGCGGGTACGCCTGCTGGATCCTCACCCCCTGCTCAGGATCCAGGGTGCCGATGACGTCCTGGAGCTGTTGTGGGCTCCAATCGAACAGCTTCGCCACCTGGGGGAACAGCGCCTCGTTGTCGCCGTACGAGGCGTGGGCGGCGCCCTGGGCCTGGATGTCGAGCCGCCGGCCCCGTAGCAGCGACCAGAACGCGGCGATCTCGGGATCGGTGGACCGGGTGAACACGGCGGACATCAGCATGAACGGCCGGTCCAGGCCGCCGGACAGCGGCGGGTTCATCTGCATCGGGCCGTCGAGGCTCAGCCCGGCCCGGATGCGCTCGTCCGCGAGCATGGCGCAGGCGGTGGCCGTACCGCCCTTCGACCAGCCGAACGCGCCCACGCGCCGCGGGTCGAGGGAGCCGAGCAGCCCGGACGGCAGCTCCCGCCTGCCGGCATCCGGATTGCACCCGGCGGCGAGTTGCTCGACGCCGTCGAGAACGAAGCACAGGTCCTGGGCGAAGTCCCCGGGCAGGGTCGGCGCCGTCCGGTCACGGAGCGGGACGGCGACCCGGCCGTCGGGAAACTCGGTGTACGTGTCGTACTGGTGAGCCACCGTGATCGCCGCGTATCCGTGGCTGGCGAGCTCTTGGACCACGACGGTGTGGTCGCCCTGATGGCTGTGCGCGCCGTGCGAGAACACGACGACGGGCAGCCGCCGGGCCGACCGCCGCACCGGAGCACCCACGTGGCCGGCGGTGAGCGGCGCCCGAGGGACCAGGGCGCTGAATCCCGCGTCGGCGAGGAACGCCTGCAGCGCGCCGTCCGGCATCCAGGGGGCCACCGGGTACCGCTCGACGTCCCGCGCCGGGTACCAGACGGTGGCCATCAGCTCGCGGAAGTGCCCCGGTCCCGCGATGTCGTCCGGGCGCGAGCGGTCGACGAGGTGCAGTTGGACCGTGCCCACCGGGTACGGCCCGGTGGGCACGGGCAGTGTGAGCCGCGTCGGAGCGTGGGCGGGTCTGCCCTGGTCCGCCCGCGCGGGGCCGGCGACGGCGGTGAGCGGTACGGCGGTGCCGGCCGCCAGCGCGGCTCCCAGCATGTGGCGGCGCGTCATGCCTGTCCGGCTGATGTACGGCGTGGTGGTGGTCATGGTTCCCCTCCCTTGATCACGGATCGTCAGTCGTGCCGGGACGGCCGGTCCGTGGGCACAGCGCAACGCTGTCACCCGCCCTCCCCCGCGGCATCGGCCCACCGATTGATCAGCCGCGCGGCATCGGCCCACGGGTCTACATCCCCGGGCCGATGCGGATCGGATGCTTCGAGAACGTCCCGCGCCTGCCCCCTTCGCGGCGCTCCGCCCGAAAACCGATGGCAGAGCGAACCACCGCCGTGTCAGGCTCCAGTCATCGAAGGGGCGTAGCTCAGCCCGGCCAGAGCAGCGGATTCCAAACCCGCACGCCGCAGGTTCGAATCCTGCCGCCCCTGCTCGAACGGCACGGCGGCCGGGGCCTCATGGGACCCGGCCGCCGGCTCGTTCCACCTCGCCGGTACACCGGCTCGGGCACTCCCTGACGGCCCGTGACGAAGGGGTCCGCCGCGTCGGCGGGTTCCTCGCGCTATCCCACGGAGGGGTCTTCAAGCGTCGGGACGCATGGCGACAGCAGCGGCTCGGTATGCTCGGTCACGCTTCCGCGGGCCAGCCTCAGGACCCGGACCTCGTTGTCATGAGCGGGATCTTCGTCGTCGCGCAGGTGGAGGAGGCCGTAGGAGCCGGGAGCGATGGTGCCGACGTGGCTGAACAGTTCGAGGATCTCGGGTGAGGTGCGGTGGTTGGAAAAGCCGCCCATGTGGAGGAAGGGCTCGCCGTTCATCCATCGGAGGTCGAGCAGGTAGGGGCTGGCGATTTTCTGGACACGGTGCCGCAGGCTCTCGACGATCTCCGCCAGTCGGCTGTCGTCCTCGTCGTCCGTGGCACCGTCACAGATGGTGATCCAGCCGTGGTATTCGAACATGACCGGAGCCTATCGGCGTGCCAGCGGCGGTCCGGCGGGATGCGGGCGGAGAGGCCGAGCGACCGCGATGCCGCCGTCGGTCTGCCGCACAGTGCGTTCGAGCAGCGCGTCAGCCGGCCCGGAGGCCGACCGCCAGCGTCAGTTCGAGGACCCGGTGCGGCGCTGCGAGATCCGGAAACAGCTCCCGCAGCTGCGACATCCGGTACCGGACGGTCTGGGGATGGACGAACAGCGCCGCCGCCACCTCCTCCCGCCTGCCCTGGTGCAGCAGCCAGGCCCGCAGGGTCTCCTCCAGCCGCCGCGCGGTCGCGGCGGGCACGGTCCGGAGCGGGGCGAGGGCCCTGGCGCGCAGGTCCGCGTGCGCGTCCGCGTCGGCGCTCAGCACCAGCTCTGGCAGGTGGTCCTCGGTGTCGCGGATGTCGGAGGAGAGGGAGCGTGCGCGTACGGCCCGTTCGTAGGAGGCGGACGCACGGGTCCAGGGCCGGGCCGGGCCGACCACGGCGGTGCGGTCGGTGAGCTGCCTCAGGAGACGTGACCGGTCGGCGTCGGGGACGAGCAGCACGCCGAGGGCGTCCGGCAGATCGTCGAGGACGAGGGTCCCCGGGTCGAGCGCGCGGTGGGCGGGCCGGGCCTGGGCGGCGGGCAGCAGGACCGCGGTCAGCGAGGCCGGCGGCTGCCACGCGGCTCGCTGGGCGGAGGCCAGCAGGACGTCCGGGCTCGCTCCGGCGAGGAGGTCGCGGACCAGTTGTTCCAGGTGGCGCTCATGAACCCGGCCCCGGGCGGCCAGTTCGTCGGCGTGGCCGGCGGCGCTCGCGGCGGAGAGCTCGTCGATGTAGGCGAAGGTCAGCTCGGCGAACTTGGCGACCTCGGCGGCGGGCAGCCCCGCGGGTACGGCACCCGCGGCCAGGCCTCGCCAGGCCACGCGGGCGCCGACGCGGTAGGCGCTGAGCAGGGCGTCCATCGAGCGGCCGTCGCGTACCTCGCCGCGGCCCAGCTCGTAGGCCGCGTCACCGGCGTCGCCGCCCGTGGCGTTCCCGCTCGCCACGTCCAGGTAGTGGCCCAGGGCGGTGCGGACGGCCCGGCGGATGGTGCCGCCCATGCGGCCCGACAGGGCGTTGGCATAGGGCGGGACCTCGTCGATGATGGCCTGGACGACCTCGTCGGCGGTGGTCCTCAGCGCGGCCCGAAGGGCGGTGACCGTCGTCTCGTCCAGGGCCAGCTCGGTGGCCCTCCGGATTACATGGCTCATGTTTTGTTCCCTGCGAACAATTCGGCCGACCAGATTCACGTCTTACGGACAGGACTTTACGCCCTGAGGCGCATCAAGCTGGAGTCATGACGAGTGCAGCCCTCCGCAGCAGGGCGTGGAAAATGCTGGAGATGGTCACGACGCCACTGCTGCCGTCGGACTACCTCGACCTGGTCAGCCCGCTGCGCGCGGGCGCCGACCTGCGCGGGCGCATCGAGGCCGTGCACCCCGAGACGGCTGACGCCGCGACCATCGTGATCAGACCGGGACGGGGCTGGCGCGGCCACACGGCCGGTCAGTACGTGCGGATCGGGGTCGAGGTCGACGGGGTGCGCCTGTGGCGTGCCTACTCGCTCACCTCACCGACGAACCGTCCGGACGGCCGCGTCACGATCACCGTGAAGGCGATCCCGGACGGCAAGGTCAGCAACCACCTGGTCCGCAGGGCGAAACCGGGCACGCTGATCCAGCTCGACCAGGCGACCGGTGACTTCGTACTGCCGCGGGCCAAGCCCGCCAAGGTGCTCTACCTGACGGCCGGCAGCGGCATCACGCCCGTGATGGGCATGCTGCGCGACACCGAGTTCGACGACGTCGTCATGGTCCACTCCGCGCCTCGGCCGCAGGACGTGATCTTCCGCGACGATCTGCACGGCCTGGTCGCGGCCGAGAAGCTGCGTCTCACCGAGCTGCACACCGACACGGACGGCGTGCTCGACATCTCCCGTCTCGACGAACTCGTGCCCGACTGGGCCGAGCGCGAGACCTGGGCCTGCGGGCCCGCGGGCCTGCTCGACGCCGCCGAGAAGCACTGGAGCGAGCACGGCGTCCCGGAACGCCTGCACACCGAACGCTTCCGCCCCACCATCGTCGCCACCGGTGACGGCGGCGAGGTCACGTTCAGCACCACCGGCAAGACCGTCGACGCGGACGGCGCCACGCCGTTGCTGGACGTCGGCGAGGAGGCGGGCGTCCTCATGCCGTCCGGGTGCCGCATGGGCATCTGCTTCGGCTGCGTCACGCCGCTCAAGGCGGGCGCCGTCCGCGACCTGCGTACCGGCGAGATCACCGAGGCCGAGCCGGGCGTCCTCATCCAGACCTGCGTGTCCGCCGCGGCGGGCCCCTGCGACATCGAACGGTAGGAGCACCTTGACCGCCATCGACCCCACCGCCCACCTGACCGCGGAGCAGATCGAGGAGCTCGGCCGCGAGCTGGACGCCATCCGCGACGAGGTGATCGCCGACCGCGGCGAGAAGGACGCCGCCTACATCCGCAAGGTCATCTCGGCGCAGCGCAAGCTGGAGCTGGTCAGCCGGGGCGTGCTGCTGTTCTCGTTCTTCCCGCCCGCGTGGATCATCGGCACCGCCGGCCTGTCCGTGGCGAAGATCATGGACAACATGGAGATCGGCCACAACATCCTGCACGGCCAGTGGGACTGGATGCGGGACCCGAAGATCCACTCCACCACCTGGGAATGGGATCACGTCTCGCCGGCCGACCAGTGGAAGCACTCGCACAACGAGCTGCACCACACGTACACCAATGTGATCGGCAAGGACAACGACCTCGGCTACGGCATCATGCGCGTCGACGAGGACCAGAGGTGGCATCCGTTCCACCTCGGCCAGCCGGTGTGGAACTTCATCAACGCCTGCTTCTTCGAGTACGGCATCGCGGCGTACGACCTGGAACTCGGCAAGAACCTGCACAAGCGCCGGCGCAACAACCCGGAGTTCCGCGCGCGGGCCAGGGCCGTGGGCCGCAAGATCCGCAAGCAGGTGCTCAAGGACTACGTGATCCACCCGCTGCTGTCGGGCCCGTCGTTCCTCACCACGCTCGCCGCGACGTTCACCGCGAACCTGGTCCGCAACCTCTGGACCCACTCGGTGATCATGTGCGGGCACTTCCCCGAGGGTGTGCAGGTCTTCGAGCGCCGGTCGATCAAGGGCGAGACGCGCGGCCAGTGGTACCTGCGCCAGATGATGGGTTCGGCGAACATCAGCGGCAGCAAGGCCATGCACTTCATGTCCGGCAACCTCTCGCACCAGATCGAGCACCACCTCTTCCCGGACCTGCCGAGCAACCGGTACGCCGAGGTCGCGGTGAAGGTACGCGCGCTGTTCGAGAAGTACGAGCTGGAGTACGTCACCGGACCGCTGCCCAAGCAGGTGTTCTCCGCGTGGCGCAAGGTCTTCCGGCTCTCCCTGCCGAACAGGAAGCCCAAGACCAGGACGCCGGACCGCGAGCAGGAACTCGTCGCGGCCTGACATCCCGGTATCGGTCCAGACCCTCTCGACCGTATCCGCCGAGGTGGTCAGAGCCGCCAGGAGCGGATGCGGTCGGCGGCGTCGTACCCGTCGGCCCGCCCGGTGTCGATGTCCCGGGCGAGGTCGATCAGCGCACCGTACGGCGGGTCGACCGCCTCGCCCACGGCGTCCATGTACGCGACGACGATCGCGGCGCCGTACAGGGCGTTCCGGGCGGGAAGCGGGCGCAGCCGGATCACGGCGTGCAGCAGCGCGGCGGCGCGCCAGGCGTTGTCGACCCTGGCGCCGACCCGCGGGGTGTTGACGCGGTGCCGGGCGACGGCGGCCACGAGGTTGGAGAAGTCGTGGACCTCGGGGTGCTTGGGCAGCACCTCCGCCTGGCGCTCCAGCAGCCACCGGATGTCGATGTGGAGCTCCACCTCAGGCCGCCCGCCCCGGAGCCTCGGCGGCGTCCAGACGGGCGGGGGCGTCCTCGGGGAACGCCGCGTCGAACGCGTCCGCGTTCGCGGTGACGTACTGGCGGAAGACGTCTGCGGCGCCTTCGAGCCGGGGATCGCGGACCGCGTTGCGCGCGGCCTCGGTGATGAGCGCGGTCACCGTGGTGCCCTCGGTCTCGGCACGCTCCTGCAACTGGGCGTGGAGATCCTCGGGGACTCTGATCGTCACTGATTTCGACATACCCACGACCGTACAGCAAGCTGTACAGCACATGGGGGGAATCTCCGTCCCGCTCTCCCGGGAGTACGGGACTCAGTCGTGCGGGACGACGGCGACGGGGCAGCGTCCGTGGTGGATGGCCGCGTGGGCGACGTGATCCAGGTGGTGCGTCGCACCGTGCCGGTGCACGCGCCGTCCGACGACCAGCAGCGCGGCACCCTCGGCCGCGTGCACGGCGGCCTTCGCCGGGCTCGTGAGACGGATGTCCTCGTCCACCTCCACCTGCGGGTACTTCTCGCGCCAGGGCTTCAGCGCCCTGTCCAGTTCCTCCCGCGCCTCCCGCGTCAGCTCCTCGGTGACTCCGTGGTCCACCCCCCAGGGCATGCGCGCGTGGAACGGCACGCTGCGCCCCTGGACGGCGAGCAGGGGAACGTCCCGGGCGGCGGCGCTGTGGAACGCGAAGTCGAGCAGTTCGTCGGCGGAGCCGTGCGGTGCCGGCGCCACGACGACCCTCTCGGTCGGGGCGGGGGCCGACGGCTCCCTGGCCTGTTCCAGACGGACCAGGACCACGGGCCGCCCGGCCCGCGCCACGACCTGCATGCTGACGTCACCCATGAAGTAGCTCTCGGCGGACCCCAGCCCCCTCGAACCCAGCACCAGCACCTCGGACTCGGCGGCGGCCCGGAGCAGAGCCTCCTGGGCGTCGTCGGCGACCAGGCTGCCGACGACGGACAGTCCCGGGTGGCGTGCGCTCAGCTCCGCCTGCGCGGTGTGGACCAGGCGCTTCGCCCAGTAGTTCTGGTCGACCTCGGAAGGGGCGCGGGCCGGCTCCGGTGCCAGCAGGGGCCACGCGTGCAGCAGCCGCAGGGTGAGCTTGCGTTTCTCAGCCTCCACGGCGGCCCAACGGGCTGCGGTGAGGCTCGCGGGTGAGCCGTCCAGGCCCACGGTGACGACTGGTTCCATGGCTGCGGCCTCCGTCTCGTACGAAGCCCCTCCTTCGAGAATGACCCCAATCCCCTCGGCCTCGCATGTGGACCGGGGTCGAGGACGCGGAGAACGCGGGATTCCGGCCGGAGAGCCGGCCGGGCGACGTCATGTCCCGTGCCGTGCCACAGGCCGGTCTTCAGGGGGCGGAGGGGTTTACACAGACGGTTCGTTCCGCGCTGCGCCGATTCTCGCGCGTCCCGGACTCCCGGTGGCCGCGCTCGTCCCGCCGGGCCCTCGCTGAGGACACCCCATCCCTCCGGCCGACACCGGATGGCAGTGAAACCAAGGTGCTTCGACGGATACCGGTCGGGTAGCGTGCGGGCCATGTCGAGTCCTGAGTCGGACGAGGTGGGGGCTTTCGGTCACGCCGTCAGCCCCCTGAACCACTGAGCTCGTAGCCCTGCGTCGCACCGCTTTCCGTGGTGGAACGAGTAGGGCGGTCGGGGCTGGCCGCGGTGACGAGATGACCCTCTCGTGCCTCTCCTCACCTCGGAGCCACTCGATGCCTCTCCCGCTGTACCTGCTTGCCGTGGCGGTCTTCGCCATGGGCACCTCGGAGTTCATGCTCGCCGGTCTCCTGCCGGACATCGCCTCGGATCTTGACGTCACCGTCGGGACAGCGGGCGTCCTCACCTCGGCCTTCGCGATCGGCATGATCGTCGGGGCCCCTTTGGTGGCCGCGCTCGCCCGTGACTGGCCCAAGCGCTCCGGCCTTCTCGGGTTCGTCCTCGTGTTCGCGACGGCTCACGCCGTGGGCGCCGTCACCACAAGTTTCCCCGTCCTGTTCGCGACCCGGATCGTCGCCGCGCTCGCGAACGCGGGGTTCCTCGCCGTCGCTCTCACGGCTGCCGCCGCGCTGGTCCCGCCCGACAGGAAGGGACGCGCGCTGGCCGTGCTGCTGTCGGGCACGACGGTGGCCACGATCGCCGGTGTCCCTGGTGGGTCGGTGCTCGGCACAGTGTTCGGCTGGCGGGCCGCCTTCTGGGCTGTCGCCGTTCTCTGCCTGCCGGCCGCTCTCGGCGTCCTCAAGGGAATCCCCGCAGGACGTGACGAGGATGCGACGACCGGCAGGCCGGCGTTGCGAGCGGAGCTCGCTCAACTCACACGGCCTCGGTTGGGTCTGGTGATGCTGCTCGGCGCGTTGGTGAACGGGGCCACCTTCGGAAGTCTCACGTTCCTCGCCCCCGTGGTGACCGACAGTGCCGGGCTGGGCGAGTTGTGGATCTCTGTCGCGTTGGTGCTCTTCGGCATCGGTTCCTTCGTGGGCGTCACCGTCGCCGGCCGCCTGTCCGACCGGCGTCCCGGTCCGGTCATCGCGGTCGGCGGTCCACTGCTGCTCATCGGCTGGCCGGCCCTGGCGATGCTGTCCGACGAGCCGGTCGCCCTCTTCGTCCTCGTGTTCGTGCAGGGCGTGCTGTCGTTCGCGCTGGGCAGCACCCTGATCACTCGGGTTCTCTACGAGGCGGCAAGCGCCCCCACCCTGGCCGGCTCGTACGCGACCGCGGCACTCAACGTGGGCGCCGCCGTCGGCCCCGTCATCGCCGCAGCCGCCCTCAGCACGGACGCCGGAACACTCGGGCCGCTCTGGGCGAGCGGACTCCTCGTCGCGGTCGCGCTGCTCGTCGCGTTTCCCCTCCGCACCGCCGTCACGGCCGGCCGAAGCAGCGAGGTGCCGCGGTGACACCCTGGGCCGAGAAGGGCCGTGCGGCAAGCGGCTGTTCATATGAGGGGGCGGGGATCGTGACGATGGCTGGTGAACGGGAGCGTTGGGAACTGCTGCCCGGGCTCGGTGTCGGGCCGCTGCGGTTCGGGATGAGTCGGGCCGAGGTCGCGGAGGCCCTCCAGGCCTCCGGACCGCACCAGAAGGTGGGCGGCCCGTACGCGCAGGAAGACTTCGCCGACGGAGTGCAGGTCTTCTACGGCGAGGGCAGGCTGGCATGCGTGGCGATGGACGCCGTCGCAGGCCCGCAGGTCTTCCTGACGGACTTCGCCTTGGCCGGTCGTGATCCCGAGGAGGCGTACCAGTACCTCCTGGACCACGCCGCCGATCACGGCCACTGCCTGGCCTACACCCCCGACGAGTCCCTTGCCCTCACTGATCTGGGGCTGCTTCTGCGGGTCCAGCAGATCGGGGACGTGCTGCTGTCGCGCCCGCTCTTCGTCATGGACGAGTGGCTGGAGTCCGAGTACTACTGCGCCCGCGGCCACCTGCCGCTCGAAGGAGCCCCGGTCGCACACGGGCCTGGCGAAGGCTTGTAGGAGATACGTGCACCCCTGTCATCGACGTGCGGCTTCCTGTCGTACGTCGGGGGCGTACCCACGGCATGAGACCGCGGGAGCCGGCGGATCGGGTGTCCGGGCCGCCGGCTTCCTGGGGAGCGCGGGCCGTCGTCAGTTCTTGGCCGTGAGGTTCTTGAGCGCGATGTTGAGTTCGAGGACGTTCACGCGGGGCTCGCCGATGAAGCCGAGGGTGCGGCCGTCGGTGTGGGCGTCGACGAGATTCTGGACCTGGGCGACGGGCAGGCCGTTCTTCTCGGCCACCCGGTGGACCTGGAGGTCGGCGTAGGCCGGGGAGATGTCCGGGTCAAGGCCGGAGCCGGAGGAGGTGACCGCGTCGGCGGGGACCTGGGACGGCTCGACGGTGTGGCCGGGCACGGAGTTGTCCTTCACCACGGCGGCCTTGGCGGCGGTCACCCAGTCGATCAGCTCCTTGTTGTCGGCGGACCGGTTGGTCGCGCCGGAGAGGATCAGTTTGTACCGGGTGTTGACGGTGTTGGTGCCGAGGCCGTTCTGCGGGCGGCCCTGGAACCACTTGAGGTCCGGTTCCGGGGTCTCCTGGCCCTTCTTCAACGGCAGGTTGTACGCCTGGCCGATGAGGGAGGAACCGACGACCCTGCCGTCCGCCTCGATCTCCGAGCCGTTCGCGCTGTCGTGGAACAGTGCCTGGCCGACACCGGTGACGGCGAGCGGGTAGAGGACGCCCGTGAGCAGCGTCAGCACCAGCAGGGCGCGCAGCCCGGCCCACAGCAACCGGCCCGTGTTCGCTACGGAGTTGTTCATGGCGTTCAGCCGATCCCGGGGATGAGGGAGATGAGCAGGTCGATGAGCTTGATGCCGACGAAGGGGGCGATCAGGCCGCCGAGGCCGTAGACGGTCAGATTGCGGCGGAGCAGCTTGTCCGCGCTGACCGGGCGGTACCGCACGCCCTTCAGGGAGAGCGGGACCAGCGCGATGATGATCAGCGCGTTGAAGATGACGGCGGAGAGGATCGCGGAGTCGGGTGAGGACAGGCCCATGATGTTGAGCTTGTCCAGGCCCGGGTGGACGGCGGCGAACAGGGCGGGGATGATCGCGAAGTATTTCGCGACGTCGTTGGCGATGGAGAACGTCGTCAACGCGCCCCGGGTGATGAGGAGTTGCTTGCCGATCTCGACGATCTCGATGAGCTTGGTGGGGTTGGAGTCGAGGTCGACCATGTTGCCGGCCTCCTTGGCGGCCGACGTGCCCGTGTTCATCGCGACGCCGACGTCCGCCTGGGCGAGGGCCGGCGCGTCGTTGGTGCCGTCGCCGGTCATCGCGACGAGCTTGCCGCCCGCCTGTTCGCGCTTGATGAGGGCCATCTTGTCCTCGGGGGTGGCCTCGGCGAGGAAGTCGTCGACGCCCGCCTCCTCGGCGATCGCCTTCGCGGTCAGCGGGTTGTCGCCCGTGATCATGACCGTCTTGATGCCCATGCGCCGCAGTTCCTCGAACCGCTCGCGCATGCCGTCCTTGACGACGTCCTTGAGGTGGATGACACCCAACACCCGGGCGCCTTGGGCGTCTTCGACCGCTACGAGCAGCGGGGTGCCGCCCGCCTCGGAGATCCGGTTGGCGGCCGTGTCCGCGTCCTCGGCGACCGTGCCGCCACGCTCCTGGACCCACCTGGCGACCGACCCGGCCGCGCCCTTGCGGACCTTGCGCCCGTCGACGTCCACTCCCGACATCCGGGTCTGCGCGGTGAACTCGATCCAATCGGCTCCCGCGAGTTCGCCCTGGCTCCGCTCGCGCAGCCCGTACTTCTCCTTCGCCAGGACGACGACGGAACGGCCCTCCGGGGTCTCGTCGGCCAGTGACGACAGCTGCGCGGCGTCGGCGAGTTCGGCCCCCGTCACCCCGCCCACGGTGACGAACTCGGCGGCCCGGCGGTTGCCGAGGGTGATGGTGCCGGTCTTGTCGAGCAGCAGGGTGGAGACGTCACCGGCGGCCTCGACCGCGCGGCCGGACATCGCGAGGACGTTGCGCTGGACCAGGCGGTCCATGCCCGCGATGCCGATCGCGGAGAGCAGGGCGCCGATCGTCGTCGGGATGAGGCAGACCAGCAGCGCCACCAGGACGACCATCGTCAGGTGCGTGCCCGCGTAGTCCGCGAACGGGGGCAGGGTCGCCACCGCCAGCAGGAAGACGATCGTCAGCGAGGCGAGGAGGATGTTGAGCGCGATCTCGTTGGGGGTCTTCTGCCGGGCCGCGCCCTCGACCAGGTTGATCATCCGGTCGATGAAGGTCTCGCCCGGCTTCGTCGTGATCTTGATGACGATCCGGTCGGAGAGGACCTTCGTGCCGCCGGTGACGGCGGAACGGTCGCCGCCGGACTCCCGGATGACGGGCGCGGACTCACCGGTGATGGCGGACTCGTCGACCGAGGCGACGCCCTCGACCACGTCACCGTCGCCGGGGATGATGTCGCCGGCCTCGCAGACCACCAGGTCGCCGATGCGCAGTTCGGTGCCGGGGACCAGTTCCTCGCCGTCCTCCACGACCCGGCGGGCCACCGTGTCCGTCTTGGCCTTGCGCAGGGTGTCGGCCTGCGCCTTGCCCCGGCCCTCGGCGACCGCCTCCGCCAGGTTCGCGAAGACGACGGTCAGCCACAGCCAGACACTGATCGTCCAGCCGAACCAGTCGGTCGGGTCCTTGAAGGAGAAGACCGTGGTCAGCACGGACCCGATCCACACCACGAACATCACAGGCGACTTGACCATCACCCGGGGATCGAGCTTGCGGAAGGCGTCCGGCAGCGACTTCACCAGCTGCCTGGGGTCGAACAGGCCCGCGCCGACCCGGCCCTCGGGGGACTTGTGCCCGGTCGGTACGTCGCTGTGCGGCGCCCGGGTCGCAGTGGCTGTGGACATCTCTTCGCTTTCGGTACGGGTGGTCATGACGCCAGCCCCTCGGCCAGCGGCCCCAGCGCGAGGGCGGGGAAGTACGTCAGACCGGTGATGATCAGGATCGCGCCCACCAACAACCCGGTGAACAGCGGCTTCTCGGTGCGCAGGGTGCCCGCTGTCACCGGCACCGGCTTCTGCTCGGCGAGTGAGCCGGCCAGCGCGAGGACGAAGATCATGGGCAGGAAGCGGCCGAGCAGCATGGCGACGCCGAGCGTGCTGTTGAACCACTGGGTGTCGGCGTTGAGCCCGGCGAAGGCCGAGCCGTTGTTGTTGGCCGCGGACGTGTAGGCGTAGAGGATCTCGGAGAAGCCGTGCGCGCCGCTGTTGGTCATCGAGTTAGCCGGGGTGGGCAGGGCCATCGCGGCGGCGGCCAGGACGAGCACCAGGGCCGGGGTGACGAGGATGTAGCAGGCGGCCAGCTTGATCTCGCGGGTACCGATCTTCTTGCCCAGGTACTCGGGGGTGCGGCCGACCATCAGTCCGGCGATGAACACCGCGATGACCGCCATGACCAGCATGCCGTAGAGGCCCGAGCCGGTGCCGCCGGGGGCGATCTCGCCCAGCATCATGCCGAGCATGGTGATGCCGCCGCCGAGACCGGTGAAGGAGGAGTGGAAGGAGTCCACCGCGCCGGTCGAGGTGAGCGTGGTCGCCACCGCGAAGATCGACGAGGAGCCGACGCCGAAGCGGACCTCCTTGCCCTCGTACGCCCCGCCCGCGATCTGCAGCGCCGGGCCGTGGTGGGCGAACTCCGTCCACATCATCAGGGCGGTGAAGCCGAGCCAGATGGTGGCCATGGTGGCGAGGATCGCGTAGCCCTGCCTGACCGAGCCGACCATGATCCCGAAGGTGCGGGTCAGGGCGAACGGGATGACCAGGATCAGGAAGATCTCGAACAGGTTGGTGAAGGGCGTCGGGTTCTCGAACGGGTGGGCGGAGTTGGCGTTGAAGTAGCCACCGCCGTTGGTCCCCAGCTCCTTGATGGCCTCCTGCGAGGCGACCGCGCCGCCGTTCCACTGCTGCGAGCCGGCCATGCCGTGCCCGTCGAAGAACTGGCCGACCTCGTGGATGCCGGAGAAGTTCTGGATGACGCCGCACGCCACCAGCACGACCGCCGCGACGAACGCGCCCGGCAGCAGGATCCGGACCACACCGCGCACCAGGTCCGACCAGAAGTTGCCCAGCTCACCGGTACGGGCCCGGGCGAACCCGCGCACCAGCGCCACGGCCACCGCGATGCCGACCGCCGCCGACACGAAGTTCTGCACGGCGAGACCGGCGGTCTGCACGACGTGGCCCATGGCCTGTTCGCCGTAGTACGACTGCCAGTTGGTGTTGGTGACGAAGGAGACGGCGGTGTTGAACGCCTGGTCCGGGTCGATGGAGGCGAAGCCCAGCGAGCCGGGCAGCACTCCCTGGAGCCGCTGCATCAGGTAGAGGAAGAGGACACCGACGGCCGAGAAGGCGAGGACGCCGCGCAGGTACGCGGGCCAGCGCATCTCGGTGTCGGGGTTGGCGCCGATGCCCTTGTAGATCCACTTCTCGACCCGCCAGTGGTGGTCGGAGGAGTAGACCTTGGCCATGTAGGTGCCGAGGGGGATGTAGGCGAGAGCCAGTGCGCCCATGAGGGCCAGCAACTGGAGGACGCCCGCGAGTACGGGACCCATCTCTGTCTCAGAACCTCTCCGGGAAGATCAGGGCGAGGACGAGATAGCCCAGCAGGGAGACGGCCACGACGAGGCCGACGATGTTCTCGGCGGTCACAGCTTTGTCACCCCCTTGGCGACGAGAGCCACCAGCGCGAACAGCGCGATCGTGGTGACGACGAAGGCCAGATCGGCCATCGCAAACTCCTGGAAGGTGTTCGGGAGAGACGCGGACACCTAGAGGAAACCTCGCCCCCGGACGAGATCGACCGACCGTTGACGAGTCCCTGACGCGGGCGCCCCCACCTTTGACGGGTCTCATACGGCGCCGGCCCGGGGCGCCTACGGCACGGCACCGAGAGTCGAGACACGAACGTCGCGCCACCGTCGCAGTGCCACGGCGCGGAAGGTCATGCGCGTACGCGGGTGGCCCGGATGAAGCGGGCGCCCCACCCCTGGACGTGCGCGGCGAACTCCGGCGGCCCCAGGACCTCGAACTCGGCGCCCACATTGCCCAGTGCCTGGGTCGGCCAGTCGAGGGAGGCCGAGGTCATGGTGAGCCTGCAGCTGTCCTGGGCGAGTGGCTCGACCGTGCCCCAGCTGCCGACCACGCGCCGCACCCGCGAGGAGGGCGCGTGCACAAGGACCTCGACCGTGTACGGAGCCTGGGCCCCGCTCGCTTCCTGGACGAAGGACACGGCGTCCTCGGCCGGGAGCGGGCGCGGCCGGAAGCGCGTACCGGTCGCCGTCGGCTCGGTCAGCCGGTCGAGGCGGAAACTACGCCAGTCGTGCCGCCCCAGGTCGTAGGCCACCAGGTACCAGCGTCCACCGAGTGCGACGACGCGGTGCGGCTCGACCTCGCGCTCGGTGGGTGCGGAACCCCTGGCCGTGTAGCCGAACCGCAGCCGCTCCTCGTCCCGGCAGGCCTGGGCGACCGCGGTGAGGACCCCCGCCGCGACGACCGGCCCGGACCCGCCGGCGGAGAGGGTCATCGCCCGCAGGGCGTCCACCCTGGCCCGCAGCCGGGGCGGCAGGGCCCGCACCACCTTGGTGAGTGCGCGCAGCGACGCCTCCTCCAACCCCGCGATCCCGCTCTGCGCCGCGTCACCGATGCCCACCGCGAGGGCCACCGCCTCCTCGTCGTCCAGCAACAGCGGCGGCAGGACGGCGCCGGGCGCGAGCTGGTAGCCGCCGTCGGTGCCCCGGGCCGCGCCGACCGGGTAGCCGAGCTCGCGCAGCCGCTCGACATCGCGGCGCAGCGTCCGCTCGGAGACCCCGAGCCGGTCGGCCAGTTCCACGCCGGACCAGTGCCGGTGGGTCTGCAGCAGCGCGAGCAGTCTGAGAGTCCGTGAGCTGGTGTTCGCCATGGCGCCATCGTGCCTCGACTTCCGGTCAGAAAGTGACCGGAAGCCTCCCTAGAGTCGATCTCGACGGCCACACCCGAGGCAAGGGACAGAACCATGATCACCCGTGAGATCCAGCTGACCGCCCAGGTCACCGGCGCCCCCGCGCTCGAACATTTCACCGTCGCCGAGACCGAGGTGGACGGTGAAGTCCTGGTACGCACCGACCGGCTCGGGCTCGCCGCGACCTACCTGGAGCTGATGCGGGCCGACTGCACGATCCCGGTCCCGGCCTGGCAGCAGGGGCAGCGGGTAGGGGTGGCCGCCATCGGCACCGTGGTCCGGTCCGACAGTCCCGAACTCGAGGTCGGCGACCTGGTCCAGTCGATGACCGGCTGGAGCGAGTACTCGGCCGGCCCGGCCGGCTCGTACGTCAGGCTCGACCGCGAGCTTTTCGCCGACCCCGGCTACCACCTAGCCCAGGGCCCGACCGCCTACTACGGGATGGCCGAGGTCGCGGCCGTCGGCGAAGGCGACGTGGTCTTCGTCTCCGGCGCGGCGGGCGGTGTCGGCTCGCTGGCCGGGCAGATCGCCAAGTGCCTCGGCGCGGCGCGGGTGATCGGCAGCGCCGGGAGCCCGGCGAAGGTCGACTACTTGGTGAACGAACTCGGTTACGACGCCGCCTTCGACTACCACGACGGCTCTGCGGCCGACCGGCTCGGGGAGCTCGCGCCCGAGGGCATCTCGGTGTTCTTCGACGTGGTGGGCGGCGAGCAGTACCGGGCCGCACTGCGGGCGGCCCGGCCCGGAGCGCGCTTCGCGCTGTGCGGCTCGCTGTCCAGTCAGCTCGGCGGCGCGGCGCAGCGCTTTCCGCGGCCCGACCGCGCGGCGGCCGAGGCCAGGGGTGTGGAGCTGCTGCCGTTCTCCTGCCACCACACGCCCGATCAGATCGCGGCCTGGCGTGAGCATTTCGGCCGCTGGCTGGGCGAGGGCCGCTTCGTCTACCCGCAGACCGTCGTCGAGGGCGGGATCGAGGACGTGCCGCAGGCGTTCCTCTCCCTGCTGCAGGGTTCCTACCAGGGCAATGTCTCGGTGCGGCTGTCGTGACCACACTCTCCCTCCGAGCCCTGAACCGGGCGTTGATGGACCGCCAGTTCCTGCTGGCCCGCACCGATCGCACCCCGCTGGAGGTGATCGGGCGACTGGTCGCACTGCAGGCACAGGAGCCCAACTGGCCCTATGTCGGGCTGTGGAGCAGGATCCGCGCCTTCACGCAGTCCGAGCTCACCGCACTGCTGGAGGACGGGCAGGTGGTCCGCTCCGGTCTGCTGCGCAGTACCCAGCACCTCGCCACGGCCGACGACTTCCGTCGGCTGCGGCCGTTGCTGCAGCCCGTGCTCGACCGCACGGCCGGCTCGCCCCACTTCACCCGGAACAGCACCGGCTTGGACGCGGCGTCCTTGGTCGCCGAGGGACTCGACCTGCTCGCGGGAGGGACCCTGTCGCGCAAGGAGCTGGCCCGGCGGCTGGCCGAACGCCATCCGGGACGCGACGGGCGGATTCTGGCCGGGGAGGTGGAACTGCGCACCCCCCTCGTCCATGACGCGGCCACCGGCGCATGGGGCTCCTGGGGCAACCGGTCGGCGGTCCTGGTCACGCCCGCCGAGGTCCGGCTGGGCCAGCCGATGGCCACGGCGGCGACGCCGACTGCCGCCAAGGATTCGGCGAAGGAGCTGATCCGCCGCTATCTGGCCGCCTTCGGCCCGGCCGGAGTGAAGGACGTCCAGGCCTGGAGCGGACTGACCCGCCTGACCGAGGTCGTCGCGGAGATGCGCACCGAACTGCGCCGCTACGGCGGCCCCGACGGCAGGGATCTGCTCGATCTGGCCGACGCGGAGCTGCCCGACCCCGAGACCCCCGCCCCGGTGCGGCTGCTGCCCGCCTTCGACAACGTCCTGCTCGGCCACGCCGATCGGACCCGCGTCATCAGCGACGAGGACCGAAAGCGTGTGATGCCCGGCCAGGCACGAGTACGGCCCACCTTCCTGGTGGACGGCCGAGTGCACGGAACCTGGTCCCTCGACGCCGGGACGCTGCGGCTCACCCCGTTCCGACCGCTCCGCGTAACCGATCGGGCAGCCCTGGAACAGGAAGCTGACCGGCTGCTGCCGTTCGTGGGAGTCACGATGGTGTCCTGGAGCGACCCGGTCGGGACCCGGTCGTCCTGAGATTCCACCCCGGGATCCCCCGCTGGAACGAGGCCGGGCGGGACGAGCGCCCGATGGGTGATCGCAGGGCAAGCCGCCGCGTCGTCGCAGCCGCGAGCCGAAGGCGCAACCCCCACACCACAGGGGCGGTCATGCGGCCGACGTGGCAACACCTGTCCGCGCGGATTCTAGGAAAACCCGACCCCCGACCAGTCGTCCACGGCGCACCGGCCGTCGGCGTCGTTTCCCGTGGACACGACTGTCCCGTCCGCGCGCAGACCGAGGGTGTGCGTCGAACCGGCCGCCACGGCGATGATGCCGCGCCAGTCGCCGACCTCGCACTGTCCGTGACCGTTGTCCCCCACGGCGAGGACGCGCCCGGAAGCGGTGACCCCGACCGTGTGATAGCTGCCCGCGTCGAGCGCCACCACCTCTTCCCACCCGTCGACCTCGCACGCCCCGGTCGTCCGGTCGCCGGTCGCCACCGCCCGCCCGTCGGCCCTGAGGCCGACGGTGTGGACGTAACCGGCGGCGATCGCGGTCAGGTCCCGCCAGCCCTCGACGGCGCACTGACGTCGTCGGTCGTTGCCCGCGGCCAGTGCGGAACCGTCCGACCGGACGCCGACCGAGTGCCAGTCACCGCACGAGAGGGCGACCACCTCGCGCCAGGACCGTACGTCGCACTGCCCTTCCGCGTTCCGGCCGACGGCCAGCACGCGGCCGTCGCCGAGCAGCCCGAGGGTGCGGCGCCAGCCCGCGGCCACGGCTGTGACTCCACGCCATCCGGCGACAGCGCACTGCCCGTCGCCGTTCCACCCCGTCGCCAGCACCGTGCCGTCCGACCGGAGCCCCACCGTGTGGGACCGGCCCGTGTTCCTCGCCGTATGGACGTTGCCGACCGCCACGGAGACGACCTCCGCCCAGCCGTCGACCCGGCATTCCTCGGCCGCGGCGCGGCCCACGGCGAGGACGGTTCCGTCCCGGCGCCGTCCGACCGAATGACGCCTTCCCGCCGCCAACGCCGATGGATCGGCGAGCATCGTGCCTCCTTGTCCTCGCGCCGGGGCGAGTTCGCCGCACGCGACCCACATACGACCCAATCGCGACAGGGGATCCACTGAAGCAGACATGTCGGCCGCGCGACGGGATCTCCGGGGAGGTGGCCGCTCGTCGCGGCCGAACCTGCCTCGACGGTTCGGCGATCTCGGTCAGGGCTCGCGTGACTCTTGATCAAGGGGGCGCCCGGTTGGTTCACTTGCCCCTTGTGGAGAGCATGCTGGCGGCGCTGATAGCGGTGGTGGGAACACTGCTCGGTGTCGTCGTAACAAACCGGCAGCAGAACAGACGTGCCGACCGGAGCGAGACGATCGCCGCCGCCGAGCGGCTGCGGCAGGAGAGGATCACGGCCTACGCCGAATTCGCCCGTACGGTCATGGAGTTCAGGTCGTCGCAGTACCAGCGCTGGCGCCATCGCCAGGACGGACTCGACAGCCCTGCCTACGAAGAGGCCCGGTACGAGTCCCATCAGCGCAGGGCCCAGGCGTGGTACGCGCTGTACCGCGTCCGTCTGGTCGCGGCGGGCGAACGCGGCCTGGTGGAGCTCGGCAAGACGGCCATGACCCTCGCGACGCGTATCGACGAGGCGAACGACGTGGAGGAGCTCAGGGACATCGGCTCCAGGACCCGGGTCGCGGTGGAGGAGTTCATCGACGCGGCCACCCCGCACATCTCCTGATCCACGGATGGGGTGAATACCGGTGCTACGGGCGTGCGAAGGGGACGGCGCCGCTAGTTTGGAACGGCCCCCGGCCGGAGCGCGAGGGGGCACACGGCGGAAGGGCGGTCGATGGGCGGCGCGGTGCACGAGGACGAACCCGAACCGGAGACCGGGGAGGTGAGATTCGGGGTCGAGGGCGAGGTGGAGGTCTTCGACGGGACGGGATGGACTCCCTACCGGGGTCTGCCCGGTGACGATGCCGGAAGTGCCATGCGGGAGGACCCCGAGACCGACGCCGTGACGCGCCCGCCCGGCAGTGGCTGAGGACCCCGGCGCACCACCCGGGCCGGACCACGGGGATGTGCCGCGGCGGGTACGGGACCCCCACGCCCGCCGCACGCTGGAGGAGTGGCTGGCCCGGACCGGAACGGTGCTGTCCTACGCGGGCTGGGAGGACGCGGGGAACTCCGGCGCCCAGGTGTTCGCGGTCTACGCGCAGCGCCTCGCCCAGGGGCGGCTCACCGATGCCCGCAAGCTCGTCGTCAAGGTGCTGCCACCGCGCGCCGCCACGGTCCGCGAGCCCCAACGGCACGCCTGCGCCGAGAGGTTGTCGACGCCCTACTTCGTCGAGCGCCGACTCGCACGGCAGTTGCCCGACTATCCGCCCCAGCCCCTCGACGGCAACGGCTGGATCATGTTCCAGGAGATCGCGGGCGGCAGTCTGACCGACTACCGGTCGCTGGCGGCGCTCATGGAGGCCGGAACCGTGGGCGCGCCCACGATCGCCGCGCTCTGCGGGCAGGTCGTCGAGTCGGTCCTGAACGAGTGGAACACGCCCCGGACCCTCAGCTTTCGCCGGGGGACGGCCTCCGAGATCCTCTCCCAGCTCCTCGGGCCCCGTATCGAGAAGGGCGGAACCCTTCACACCTGGGCACGTCACGACCCCGGGCTGCTGGAGAGACCGCGCCGGTCCCTCTCGCTGCCCGGTGAGACACGGCCCTTCCCCAATCCCTTCGCCCTGGTGACCGGGCCCCGTACGGCCGGCGACGAGAACCTGGCGCTGCTGGCGGGTCTGGGACACGGCGATCTGCATCCGGGCAACGTGGTGTGCCGTCATCGCTCCGCACACGAGGCGGACGCCCACCGGTTCATCGATCTGTCGAGGTTCGGCGAGGACGCGCCCCTGGTGTGCGACCCCGCCCACTTCGTTCTCTCGATCGTGGCCTCGCGGCTGGCCTCGGAGCGGGCTCCCGAGGTCCGCACCGACCTCGCCCGGTATCTCATCGACCCCGACCGGCATCCGGGGCAACAGGTGCGCGGCGGCCTGCGCGAGGTGATCCGGTCGATCCACGAGGCGGAGAAGGGCTGGGCCGAGCACAACGGCCGCGGACTGTACGCGGAATGGCGGAGCCACCGGCTGCTGGCCCACCTCGCCTGCGCCCTGGTCTTCACCGGGCGAGCCTGGCTCCGCCCGGAGGACCGTTGGTGGTTCTTCGAACTGGCCGCGCGCGCGGCCGAGGCGTATCTCGCCCTCCAGGGCGAACGGACCGCCGCTCCGGCGCGCCCGGCCGACCCCCGTGCCGCCGCTGCCCGGGACGCCCGGTCCGGCGCCACGACGCCTGCCCCGCCCGTGGTGTTCTGGCGGACCGCGCGCCCCACGGCCCCCCTCGCCTACCACGTGCCCCGCGAGCGGGAACTGGACGCCGTCGACCGGCTCCTCGCCCAGCGGGAACAGCCGGTGATCATCACCGGGCCACCCGGTACCGGCAAGTCCCAGCTGGCTCTGGAGTACCTGGACCGGCACGGCGGCGCGTACGACTTCGTCGCCTGGCTGCCCGCCCGACGCGAGGAACTGCTGTCCCAGGTGGTGTCCGACCTGGCGCGGCTCTGCGGCGTCGAGACCGACGCCGCCGCCGGGACCGACGCCGTCATGGCGGCCCTGGGCCGGATGGGCAGCTGGCTCGTCGTGCTCGACGACGCCGACCGGCCCGCCGCCGTCCGCCGTCACCTCCCGCGCCCCGGCTCGCGCTTCACCGTACTGATCACGTCACGCAACCCCCTGTGGTCCCAGCTCGGGCCCCAGCATCCGCTCGGTGACTTCGACCGCGCGCAGTCCACCCTCCTGCTCACCCGACGGGCCGGGCAGCTGTCCGCGCACGACGCCGACCGGGTCGCCGCCGCGCTGGGCGATCTGCCCCTCGCCGTGGACCAGGCCGCACAGCAGCTGGAGGGCTCTCCGATGAGCGCGGAGCGATACCTCGCGCTCATCGAGAAGCACGCCGGGAGCACCCTGGCCCGCGGGCTCGACGAGGACGTCTACCCGGCGTCCCTGGCCGCCGTCGTACGGATCGCCGTCGAACGGCTGGAGGAACAGGAACCCGACGCGGCTCGTCTCGTCCGGCTGATCGCGTGTTTCGCGACCGCCGCACTGCCCTTCTCGCTCCTCGACGAAACAGCCGCGCTGCTTCCCCCCGCCCTGCGCGGCGCCGTCGACCGGACGCCCGGCCTGCTCTCCGACCTGGTGAAAACCGCGTCCCAGGTCGGCCTGGTACGGGTCGACCGCGGTGACCTCCACATGCATCAGCTGTTCCGCAGACTCGTCCGTGAGGAATGGACACCCGAGGTGGCCATGGACCGTTCATGGGCGCGACGCATGCTGTCGGCCACCGATCCGGGTGATCCCCGCGACCCCGGCACCTGGCGGACGTACGGTGCGCTGCTGCCGCACGTCCTCGAACTCGACCTCCCCGCCGCCCCGGAGGCCGCCTGCCATCGGATGTTCCTGCGCATGGTCCACTTCCTCACCGTGAGCGGCGACGCCCGCACCGCGCGGGACCTCGTCCGGGCCGCGATCGAACGCTGGAGCACCGAGTACGGGGCCGACGTCGACCTCACGCTGTCCGCGACGGAGCACCTGGCCCGTGCCCATGTACAACTCGGCGACCACCGTACGGCGGTGGAGCTGGACCGGCGTGTGCTGGACCACCACATCCGCCGGTCGGGCGCCCGGAACGCCGAGACCCTCACCGCCGAGCACAACCTCGCGGCCGACCTCATCAGTCTCGTCTCCCACACCACGGGGCTGTACAGCGACGACGGCCGCGAGGTACTGCGGCTGCAGCGCGAGGTGGTGGACCACCGCACCGAGCTGCTCGGGGCGGACCATCGCGACACCCTCCTCTCGTTGCACAACCTGGCTCTGGTCCTGCGGGGCACCGGGCACCTGGTCGAGGCCCGGGACACCCATCGCCGCGCGTACACGGCACTGGTACGCCTGCTCGGCAACGACCACCCCGAGACCCTCCGGGCGGCCCACGGTCTCGCCGTCGGCCTCAAGGACACGGGGGAATCCGAAGAGGCCAGGAACCTGCATGAGGACACCCACCGGCGGCGCCGAGCGGTCCTCGGCCCGCATCATCCCGATGTGGCGCAGTCCGCCTACAGCCACGCCCGCGCCCTCGGCGCCGGCGGGGACCACACGGCGGCGCTCGCACTGCTCAGGGACGCGCACGGCCGGGCCCTGAGCGTCCTGGGCCCGGACCACCCCGACACCCTGCGCTACGCCCACTGGCTGGCGGTGAGTCTGCGCCGCACGGGCGAGGGGGAGCGGGCCGCCCAGCTCATCGAGGACACCTACCGGCGCCGGCGGCGCCTGCTGGGCGAGTCGCACCTCGACACCCTGCGCTCGGCGTCCGTCCACGCGGCGGAGCTGCGGTACGCCGGTGACGTGGACGCGGCCCGCGAACTGGAGCGGGCGACACGGACCGGGCTGGCACGGCTGACCAGCGGCACCGCCTGAACCGGGCCGTCCGCCGCCCCCCGGGCGACTCCGGCGACGGGTAACGTCTCAGTCCGGGTCCCCGAAGTCCTGTGCCGTGCGCACGGCTTCGACGACGGCGTCCGCCTCCGAGGGCTCCAGCGACCCCGCCAGCAGTTCCCGGAACCGGTCGTCCCCCACCTCCCTTGCCACGTCGGCTAGTTCGTACAGGGCAGTCGCCGCCACCGGTGTCCGTGGTCCGCATTCGAGCCCCGCGACGAAGCCGCGCAGGGCCAGGCCGAAGGCGGTCTCGGGGCTCCCCGCGAGCCGCTCCCGCTCGCTGAGCGCGGACAGCGCCCTGGCCTGTCCGTCGTGGTCCTCGATCGTCTCGAAGGTGTCCAGGGCCTGCCGGTGCCAGACCCGCGCACCGGCCGCGTCGCCCTCGGCGGCAGACAGCAGTCCCAGCTGGTGACGGGAACGGCCCGCGCCGTACCGGTCGCCGCAGTCCTCGGCGACGGCCAGCGCCCGCAGGTACAGGTCGCGGGCGCGCCCGGTGTCGCCCGTGCCCTGTGCCAGCACGCCCAGTTGGTGATGGACGGTGCCCACCCCCGCGCGGTCACCGGCGAGAGTCAGGAAGGCCAGGGCCCGCTCGTAGTGGGCCCTGGCCTGTCCCGGTTCGCCGGCGTCGTCGGCGATCATGCCCAACAGGTGTTCCCCGGCGGCGGTCCCGGCCACATCGCCCACCTCGTCCCCGATGCGCATGGCGCGCCGGCACAGGACGGTCGCCTGTGCGCGGTCGCCCTGTTCCTGTGCCAGCAGGGCGAGCTGGAGGTATCCGAAGGCGGTCGCCGTCCGGTCGCCGAGCCGTTCATGCACGGTCAGCGCGCGCCGGTAGTGACCCTCCGCCACGTCCAGCCGACCGCAGTTGTGTTCCACCACACCCAGTTGGTGCAGGGCGGCGGCCGTCCCCGCCGGGCTCTCCGCGTCGGGTTGGGCGGTCTCCAGGTCGAGAAGCGCCTCGTAGTGGCCCCGGGCCGCGGCCGTGTCACCCGTCGCGATCGCCACACTGCCCAGGAAGTGCCGGGCGCGCTTCACCTCCGCCGGGTCGTCGGCCCCGGTGAAGGTCACCAGCGCTCGCTCGTAGCGCTTCCTCGCGGCCGGGTACTCCCCCATCGCCTCCTCCAGTGTGCCGAGTTCGAGGTCGGCAATCGCAGCGGCGTCTTCGAAGCCGACGCGGGTGAACAGCTCCAGTGCCCGCTCCCGGTGTGCCCTGGCCTCGGTGAAGCGCCCGGCGTCCTGTGCCGCGCAGCCCAACGCGTCGTACAGGACGGCGGCGGCATGGTCCTCCAACGGTGTCCACGCCAGCGACTCCCGCGCCACGCGCTCCATCTCGGCGAAGGCGCCGGTGGGCCGCAGCCGGTCGACCAGTGCCACGGTCATCGTGAACGCCTCGTCGATCAGGCCCGCTTGCCGGAAGTGGTGTCGGCTCTCGGTCAGATCGAGCACGATCCTGGCGGTGTCGCCCTTCGACCGCTGGATGTCCAGCCAGTGCCGTGCGGCTTGCTCGTGGACGGCGGCCATCCGCTCCGGCGGCTCGGAGCCGGCCAGCAGCGAGGCCAGCCAACGGCACACGAAGTACGTGGGCCGATCGGCGACGGCGGAGGAGTGGGTGGCGTGGGTGGCGGTGCATTGCGTGGCGGTGGCGTCGGCGGTGGCCAGCAGGCCTCGGCTCTCCAGCAGGTCGATCGTCACGCGCGCCGGAACCGTACGGGTCTCCGGCCACTCCGCGAGGGCGTCCGGATGGAGGGGGTGCCGGTGGACCGACAGCGAGACGAGCAGCGTGTGCTGAACGGGCGTGAGGTCCCGCAGCAGCCGGTCCACCCCCGTGTCGCGGGCCAGCAGCCGGTACGTCGAGCGAATCGCGGACCCCAGTCCGGCCGAGCGGACCTCCGTACGCGAACGGCCCTCGGCGGCCAGCCAGTCGGACAGCCGGTCGTCCAGCCCGGGCAGGACCGGCGCGGCGCCGCGTACCAGCGCGTCGAGCAGCCCCAGGCCGGCGGGATGGCCGCCGATCTCGGCCAGCACCCGCCGCACGGCTTCGTCGGGGAACCGGCTCAGGCCGGGCAGTCGGCCGATGAGCAGTCTCGACTCGCCCGGTGACAAGGGGCCGAGGTGGTAGGACGCCGGCGCGCGGCCGGTCCGGGTCGGGAGTCGGAGCCGGTGCCGACCGGTGATGATCAGCCGGCACCGGTCGGAGTCGTCGGCCCAGTCGGCCAGCTGCCGGGCGAGCACGGGATCGGCGCAACGGGCGTACGGCTGACCCGGTACCGGTTCGGTCACCAGGTCGTCGACGACCACGATCGGCGGCGGGCCGCCCGCCGGGTGTTCGGCCACCTTCCGGCGCGCCTCGGCCAGGACGGAGGCGTCGGCCGCGCCCGCGATCCGCACCACGTCCTCGTCCGGGGCGGCGAGGCGCTGGAGGAACTGGGTGACGAGCGTCGACTTGCCCACCCCGGCCTGTCCGTGCAGGACAAGTCCCCCGCACCCGTCGTCCCAGAGCCGCATCAGGTCACGCAGCACGGCGCGGCGGGCCACCGGCCGTACGTGCGGGCCCGGGCCCGGGGCGGTCACCGGCGTGGTGCGGGGCACGGCGTCGCGGGGCGTCGACCGGGGCCCTGCGGGCAGCGGCGGCGCTCCGAGGAACAGCGCCGGAGTGGGCCATTCGCACAGGTCGGCCGGGCCGCCGTGGTCCTGTGGGTGACGTTCCTCCAGCCGCTGCCGGGCCTCGGCGACCGCGTCGAGGACGGCCGACGGGTCCGCGACTCCGTCCGCGGGGTCGGGGCGGCCCAGGAGGGAGTACAGCTCGGCGCAGAAAGCCGCGGCGTAGTCGTCGCTCACCGCCGCTGTCATGGCCAGTACGGACGGTACGCCGGACGCGACGAGTTCGGCGGCGAGGCCGCTGAGCCGTTCCTCCTCCCCCGCGGCCGGTGCCGGGTCGTCCGGGGAGCGCCCGGCCCCCGTGGAGCAGCCCGCCAGCACCACGAGCCGGGGCATGCCGCCGACCGGGACGGCGTCGGCGAGGTCCCGCGCGGTCACCGGGTGGGTCCGGCCACGGCCGTCCTCCAGCAGCAGTGCGTCCGCGCGCGCATGGCAGGACAGGTGCAGGATGTCGCGGGGGCGGCGCCCCATCGCCCGGCGGATCTCGGTGAGCGTGTCGGGGCCGTCGATCATCTCGACGTCGATGTGCCGCTGCCGCACGCCCGCCTCGACGGCGCCGACGATCCGTCGTGCGTCCGCCTCCAGGTCCAGCGCGACCCCCTCGACCTCGTCGAGGGGGTCCGCGAAGGCGGCCAGGATCCGCAGACCGTGCGCCGGAGCGGGTTCGTGGACGGGCTCCCGCCGCACCGTCGGCACGCGGTAGAACCGGACCCGGGGCGACAGCGCGAGCGGTGCGGGGGCCCCGGGCAGCAGCACGGTCTCCCACGGCAGCCCGGCGAACTCCGGTACGGACACCGCGACTCCGATCCACACGGGCCGCTCGGGACCGCTCGTGTCCAGCGCGTGGGCGACGGCGTCCGCGGCGGGCCCGCCGAGGAACGCCTCGCCGAGTGCGATGCCCAGGGCGTGGACGGCGTACCGGGACGCGGTGGACGCCGACGTGGTCCTGCTCGTGGCCGGGTCGAACCTGGTCAGCGACGGGCGCCGGCCCCGGGCGAGCGTGAGCCTCCACAGTCGCTCCAGCACGGCGCGGGTGAGTCCGCGATGCTCTTGGGTGACGACGCAGGTGCCGTCGACCTCCACGGCGGTCTCCTTGCGGGTCACCGTCACCAGGACGGAGACCGGTCGCACGGTGGTGTCGGAGCCGGTCGCGGACCTCACGCGGGTTCCTGCGGACCGCGGGAGTGGTAGCGGCGCGCCGCCGCGGGCCGGCCCAGGTCCTGGAAGCAGTCGCCGATGACGCGGTAGGTGGCGGGCCGCTCCCGTGTCTCGTCGGTCCGGCGGTACAGGGCCAGTGCCTCCCGGGCGTGGGCCAGTCCCGCGAGCGGCCGGCCCCGTCCGCGGGCGAGGGAGGCGAGCCGGGTCAGGCACTGGGCCTGGCCGACCACCCGGCGCAGTTCCCTGTTCAGGTCCAGCGCGATCCGCACATGCTCCTCCGCGATGTCGAGCGAGCCCTGGCGCTCCGCGCAGATGCCCAGGTGCTGGTGGGAACGGGCGATCTCCTCGGTGGCGTCGCGAGCGGTGGCGATGCGCAGCGCGGTGTCGAACTCGGCGTGTGCCTCGTCGAGTTCGCCCGCGATCACGTGCAGGCTGCCGACCTGGTTGTGGATCTCCATTTCCTGCATCTCGTCGCCGATGTCCCGGCACAGGCCCGCCGCGGTGCGGCAGTGCGCCATGGCGGTGGTCATGTCCTGGGCGTCCTGGGCGACATAGGCCAGGCTGCGCAGACAGGCGACGACGGCACCGGTGTCCCCGGCCCGTTCGAAGGCGGCCAGTGCCTCCTCGTAGCCGGTCCGGGCCTGGCCGGCGCTGCCCCGGTACTCCTCCAGCATGGCCAGTTGGTAGCGGGAGGCAGCGGCGTCCCGGTCCAGGCCGAGGCGTTGGAACACCTCGAAGGCGCGGCGGTAGCGTCGCTCGGCGTCGGCGTAGTCGCCGAGTTCGTGGAGCACCGAGCCGAGCTGGTGCTCGGCGAAGGCGATCCCCTGGAGGTCGCCGGCCGCGTCGCTCACCGTCAGCGCGCGCTCCAGGTGTTCCCGCGCCGGATGCATCGTGCCTCGGTCGCGGGCGATGAGACCGAGCTGCCGATGGGCCTGGGCCGACTGCCCGGAGCCGGGTTCGACCCAGTCCAGTACCCGTCGGCACAGGTTCTCCTCGGCGGTCCAACGGCCCATCCCGTGCAGCAGCCGGCACAGGCGCTGTGCCACCTCGGCGGCCCGTGCGGGCCGGTCGACGGCCTCGTGGTGGTCGACCGCCTCGAACCCCGCGTGGACGCGTTGCCGCTGGGGAAGCGTCTGCCGGTCGAGGACGTCCGCCCAGTGGGCGGCGGCCCGTTCATGGCCCCGATGGGTCGACGGGGCGTCCAGCGCGGCCAGTTCGGCCGCGGTCCAGCGATGCACCGACCACAGCGGCTCGCCGTCCGGCCCGATGCCGTCCGGGGCCAGGAGTCCGGCGGAGACCAGTTCGTCGAGGGCGCCCGCCACGTCCTCGGCGTCGGTGAACGCCTGTTGCGGAACGGGTGAGCGATGTACCGCCGCGTACGTGAGCAGGCTCCGGGATTCGGCGTCGAGGGTGGCGACGAGATCGCCGAGCAGTGTGTCGGCTGCGGTGATCCGTAAGGCCTCCCGCAGGGCGCCTCGCGTGCGTCCCGCGATCCGGCCCCGGGTGGCGGCGATGCCGTCGGTGAGTTCTTCGAGCCGGCGGGCAAGATCGGTGTCGGTGACGGAGGTGCGGCTGAGGAGGGCGTCCAGATAGCCGTAGGTCCGGGGGTGGCCGCCCACGGCTTCTTTGAACCGGTCCCATTCACCGGACGGCAGTCGACGGGTCTGCGGAAGTCTGAGGCGCAGCAGGTCCGTCTCGGCCGGCGTCAGCGGTGGCAGGGCCAGATGTGGCAGCCGTGCCGCTCCGTGTCGGCCGGGCGGGAGGGGGTGGCGGGAGGTGACGAGGACGGGCGGTCTCGGGTCGAGGGCCGCCCAGGATTCCAGGAACGCGCCGAGTTCCGGATCGGTGAAGCCCGTGGGCCGGCCCGGGCGGCGGGCGAGATTCGCCTCGAACTCGTCCAGCACCAGGACCGGCGCCGAGGCCGGGAGGTCGGCTGCCGTGCGGGCGAATTCACGCAGCCGGTCCGGCCATGGGCGCCGGGCGTCGGTGAGCGGATGGGTTTCGTCCACCGGCCCGGGCAGGACGGCCGTGATCGTGTGCAGGACCTCCTCGACGTCCGTCCTGCCCCGCACCAGGGCGACAGGACGGCCGGCGCCGTGGAAGCGCAGCAGTTCCCCCACGAAGGCGGACTTCCCTCCTCCGCCGACGCCGTGGACGACCAGCCCCGTGCCTTCCGTGCCCAGTGCGCGCGCGGCGATGCGCAGTTGGGGCCGGCGCCCCACGAACGTGCCCAGCGGCAGGGCGAGGGGTGGCTGCGCCAGGGGTGGCCGCGCGAGGGGTGTCGCGGTCGGGCCCGTACGGATGTGGCGTTCGTCCGGGACGGCTCCGGGGTCCGCGGTCCGTGGACCGGGCGCGGACGGGGACCCGGAACTGGGCGTGGCTGCCGTTCGGGCGGTGGTGTACAGGACCGGGATGTGCCACTCGGGCAGGGCGGCGTCACCGCCGACTGTCCGCCGGGCCGTCTCCAGGGCGAGGCGTGCCGAGTGCAGGGCGTGCAGCGGGCCGACCCCGGAGGCGAGTCCGGCGTGGAAAGCGGCGGTCAGCCGGCCCGCGTAGGCGTCCCGGACGGGTGCGGACATGGCGAGGACCGCGGGCATTCCGGAGGCGGCCAGTTGCTCGGCCATGCCGGGCAGGAAGGCCGTGCCGCCACTCTCCTGACCGGGCAGGCGCCGTGCGGAAGCCGTCGAGCAGCCTGCCAGGACCAGCACGGGCGACGACCGGGCGGCGGTCAGCGCCCGGTACAGGTCGTCGGCCGTGACCGGGTGCGGGGTCCCGTCGACGGTCTCCAGCCGGAGGTGCCCGGGGCGGGCGTGGCAGACGATGTGGACGATGTCGGCGGGTGCTTCCCGCAGCGCGGCGGCCAGGGCGTCCAGGCTGCCCGAACTGAGCAGCCGCAGGTCGACGGTGGCCGAACCGGTCACCGCCGCGGTCAGACGGGCTGTCTCCGCCTCCAGGTCGAGCAGCCCCTCGTGCGGGGTGTGCGCGGAGGAGGGACCTGCCAGCAGCGCCACCAGCCGCAGGGGCCGCGCCGTGCCCGGCGCGGCCACCTGGGTCGGGTGTCCGCCGCCGGGGCCGGTGCGAAAGGGGCGGATGACGGGGTGCAGCGCGAGGGGGTCCGCCTCTCCGGGCAGCAGCAGCATCTCCCAGGGCAGTCCGGCGAGCGACGGTGACTCGGCCGCCAGTGCGAGCGGCAGGGTGTCTCCGCTCCGCAGGGCGTCCCGCGCCGCGTCGCTCAGTGCCCGGCACACGGGGCTCCCGGCCCGTTCCCCGAGGAGGCGCCCCATCCGCTGAGTGAGCTGGATCGCCTCGCCGATCCGTTCGCGATCCAGTGACTCCCGCGAGCGCTCGTGCAGCCGGGTCACGGCACGCGCCGTCTCCACCAACGAGAAGTCCGAGACGGTGCGCGGCGCGCGGGCGACCACCTGCCCGCCGGCCGACAGGGTGACGTCCGCAGTCGTCACGGTCAGACGGTGGTGCACCGGGTCGCCGTCGTATGCCTCGCTCGTGTGCTCTTGGTTCACAGATCGACTCCTCGACTCGGCGGGAGGAAGTGGAGCATCGCCGGGTGCGCGCGGACACATCCGCCCATTGTGGGGTGCGCGGGCGTGGCAGTGCGCCGACTGCCCCCCGATTACGGGAAGTTGATCGGGTACGGCCGATGCCCTGCGAGGCGAGGGGCGGGGCGGGGGCGGGCATGGCGAGGGACGGGGTGGCGGGAGCCCGAGGAGCCGGGTGATCTCCGGCCTTCAGAGGGGGAGGGAAGTCGAGCATGATGACGGGATGAACCACAGCGACCAGCGCTTCCATGTCATCGTGCTGTCGAACTTCGCGAGGGGCTTCGACAAGTACGCGTTCGCCTACGGCAAGGCGGGGATCCCGGAAAGCACCTATCCCGACCGGTTCCATCTGCTGACCCGCGCGGAGTTGGGGATCGGCGTCGGCAAGGCGCGACGCCTGCTGGACCGGCTGGCGGTTCCGGGCGACCGGCTGTTGGTGCTGGAGACCACGGTGGACCCCGACAGGCTGGTGCCCAATGTGTCGACCGGGCTCGGCATGGAACTGCGCGAGGCTCGCATCCGGTTGTCAGCGGTCCATGAACTCGACCACGAGGGCGACGAGTTCACTCTGCGGCCGACGACCGTCGAGGACGCGATGGCGGCCTCGCTGCACCTGCACGGCTCGGCGCTGCGTCGCTACGCCGACACACGGCCGCGCTCGGTGTCGATCCTGCCGGTCGCCTCCGCCTGCCAGGCCCGCTGTTCGTTCTGCTTCTCCTCGGCCTCGATCTCCAGCGACCAGCCGCCCGCACGGGTCCCCTGGGACGCGGTCGCCCACTGGCTGGAGCGGGCCCGTGCGGCGGGCGCCGAGCGTGCGGTGATCACCGGCGGCGGGGAGCCCACGCTCATACCGTTCGAACAGCAGCTGCGGCTGGTGTCCGCCTGCTCGGCGGCCTTCCCGAAGGTCGTCCTGATCACCAACGCGCACACCCTGGCCAAGGGCGGGCACACCGACCGGGCCGACCGCCTCGCCGCCCTGGGCGCCGCGGGCCTGAGCGTGCTGGCGGTCTCCCGGCACCATCAGGACGACACCGTCAGCGAGCGGCTGATGATGCTTCGCACACCGGTGACCTCCGTGATCGACACCTGGCGCACGGAACGCGACCGCTGGCCGGGCTTGCGGATGCGGCTGATCTGCGTGCTCCAGCACGGGGGCGTCGCCGACGCGGCCGATGTCGCCGACTACCTTTCGTGGGCCGCGGCCCGAGGTGTCGAGGAAGTCTGTTTCAAGGAGCTCTACGTGTCCACCAGCACGGAGTCGCTCTACTTCGACCGCACCGCCAACGTCTGGAGCCGCGAACACCAGGTCTCGCTGTCCGTCGTCACCGAATTCGCCGAGCGGCACGGCTTCGCGCTCGCGGACCGCCTGCCCTGGGGCGCGCCGGTGTACCACGGCAGCTGGGACGGCCGGCCGATACGGATCGCCGCCTACACCGAACCCAGCCTGCTCTGGGAACGCACCCACGGGATCGCGCGCAGCTGGAACGTCATGGCCGACGGACGGTGCTACGCCTCCCTGGAGGACCGGGCCAGCGAGATCGTGCCGGAAGGCGCGACGGCATGAGGTCCCAGGAGTTCGAGGAGTTCCAGGCATTCCGGCAGCGGCAGCTCAGCGCTTCCGCGTCGCTCCTGGACGCCGCCGAGACGAATGTGTACCGGGCGCTTGCCCCGATGCGACCGGAACCGCCGGCCGACACGCAGAAGGTGTACCGATGCGACCTCGCCCGAACCTGGCTGCGGCGCTTCGAACTGCCGGAGGAGTGGTCCGGCCGCGCCATGGTCTGCCGAGGGGTCCGGCACGGGCTCGGGGTGGTGTTCCCCTGGCTGCGCGCCGTCGGGGCACGGCTGTGGCTGCCCGGCGACGTGTACCCGGTGTACTTCGAGCTGGCCCGCGCGGCGGGGCTGGCGCCCGGCTCCTACCCGACGCTGCCGGCACCGACCCTGCCGACGTCCCCGGCCTCCCCGACACCTCCGTCCTTCCCGATGTCGCCGCCGGACCAGCGGCCCGAGTACCTGCTGCTCGCCAACCCCAGCAAGCCGCTCGGCCGATACCTGTCCGACGACGAGTGCGCAGCGGTGATCGCGTGGTTGCGGGAGGCACCGCATCGCCACATTCTGATCGACAGCGTCTACGACCTGGGAGCCCCGTTCGCCGCCGGCACACGGCGGCTGCTGGACACCGGTCGTGCGATCCTGCTGCATTCGGTCACCAAGGGATGGCTGTGGCCCCGTACGTTCGGCGTGGTCCTCCTGGGTCCGGCGCACACCGAACTGGCCGAGGCGTTCCGGGCGGATCCGCCGGCGCCGGCGCAACTGGGGCTCGCCGACCGCCTGCTGACCGAGCACGGTGACGTACCCCGGCGCGTCGGCGACGAACTGACGGCGCGGGCTGAGCGGCTGTTCGAGCGGTTGCCGGACGACGTGCTCAAGGCGATTCCCACGGCGAGCCGGACGTGTCCCGGCAACTACTTCTTCCCGGCCGACATCCCCGCGCAGACGCTCCAACGCGAGTACGGCGTACTCGCGCTGCCGGTCGGCGTGTTCGGTGAGAGCACCTGGTCCGGCTCCGTCCTGACCAGCCTCGGTGACGCGCTCTCCCCCACGCCGACGGGCACAGGGAACCGCTGAAGTACCCGGCCGTAGCGCGGGCGTGGGGTTCCATCCGTGACAGGGACCCCACGCCGCGAGCCGTGCATCGGAGAATCAGTCACCGCTGCGTTCAGTCAGCGGGGACTCCCGCCCCTCGGACACGGGCGACTCCGCCGGGCGGCCGTCCAGTTCCCGCTCTCTGGCGGCCAGGGCCCTCGCCAGCATCTTCGCCCGGTAGGGATTCGAGGTACTGAGGGCCTTCGCCACCTCCACGGCCTCGTCCAGCAGGGCCAACCGCTGCCCGGGCGACTCCCGCACCAGAGGCGAGGCGCTCGCCTCCACCAGGACGTACGCCAGCTTCGACCCGTACACCTCCGGCTCGACCTGTGTCAGTAGCCGGTAGATCCACAACCCCTCGGCACCACGCACCACCCGCCGGTTGGCACTCAGCAGTCTGACCCTCGCCAGCAAGAGCATGCCCTGATCCATCGATCCCCTTCGTCAGGCCCCCTCCGGCCCGCGCACGTCACACGGTGCGACAGCACGGCGACCACGCCGACAACCGGGAACGGCTGCCGACGCGTTGGCCGGAGTGGGGATGACGACGAGTCTGACGCGCGGCATCAACGGCCACAAGAACAAACGGACGTGCGCTGCGTCCTACCGAAAACCACCTCCGAACAGGCATGATGGATCTGACACTCACTCCGGCGAGGGGTGATCGGTGCGGCGGCGGTAGGCCCCGGCGCGTAGGGCGCGGTGCGGGATGCCGCTTCGCGGCGTCACTGCGATGCCGGCCGCGGGCGCCATGTGCCGTCGAGCGGAATGCCGGCGGCTGCCGCGATCCGGTCGCGTGAGGCGAGCAGTCGGGTGCGGAGTGCCGCGAGGTCGACGTCCACCAGGGTGCCGTCGCGTTTGACCGTGCGGCCGGCGACGAGGACGGTGTCGACCAGGCCGGGGTGACCGTGGCTGACGACGGTGGCGACCGGGTCGGTGACCGGGAAGACGGTCAGGTCGTCGGTGCGCAGGAGGATGATGTCGGCGTCCTTGCCGGGGGCGATGCTGCCGGTCCGGGCGTCGAGTCCGCAGGAGGCGGCGGCGTCGAGGGTGGTGAAGGCGAGCAGGTCGCGGCAGCGCAGGCCGCCGTCCAGGCCGCGTTGGACGGCGAAGGCGGTGCGCATCGTGGAGAACAGGTCGCCGCCGGCCGAGGGGACGTCGTCGACGGACAGCGTCGGGCGCAGCCCCGCGGCGAGCGCCCGGCCGGTCATCGGCCAGCCGAAGCCCATCTTCAGCTCGACGTCCGGGCTGATCGACAGCGAGCTGCCCGCGTCGGCGAGCATCCGCAACTCCTCGTCGCCGAGCCCGTTGCCGTGCACGAACGTGGTGGTGTCCCGCAGCAGTCCGTGCGCGCGCAGCTCGGCGACCGCCCCGCCCACGAGGTCCACGTGCAGGCTGGTGCGCAGGCCGAGTTCGGCCGCTAGTTCCAGTTCCCGGGCGACGGTGTCCATGCCCGTCGCCTCGGGTCCGCGCAGTCCGAACGCCATGGTGACCAGGCCGCCGTCCTCGCCCAGGTCGGCGCGGAGGCGGCGGACGGCGGCGTCGACGGGGTCGGCGGTGCCCCATCCGGCGCCGAGGCAGAAGACCGACCGTCCCGGCGCGTCCCGCAGCGCGGCGACGGCGGCGTCCTCGTGCTCCGGGGTCTGTGCGACGTGGTACCAGTCGAGCATCGTGGTCACACCGGAATGCAGGGCCTCCAGACGGCCGAGCAGGGTGCCCGCGTAGACGTCCTCGGGCCGGTAGTGGGGTTTGACCGTGCCGTGCATGGCCACCGCCCACTCGGGGAACGTCCAGTCGGCGCCGACGCCCCGGAACGCGGTCTGCCAGGTGTGGCGGTGGTTGTCGACGAAGCCGGGCATGACGATCCGGTCGGTCGCGTCGATCACCTCGGCGCCGTCCGGTACGGCGAGGTGTTCGGCGACCTCGACGATCACGCCGTCCTCGATGAGCACGTCGCCGCGGGCGAGATCGCCGACAGCCGGGTCCATCGTGACCACGGTGCCGCCGGTGAGCAGGGTTTTCATCGGGTGTACTCCTTCACGGACGTTTCGGATGTTTCGGATGGTTCGGGCTCGTGCCGTGGCGGGGCCGAGGTCGGCGCTCATGCGGGATCGGATCCGGGCGGGCGGTCCGGGCCCTCTGCCGCAGATGGCCGACGAGGGCGAGGGCCAGGGTCAGGCCGCCGGTGAAGTACAGCTGCACACGGGTGTCGGGCCGGCCCGCCATGAGGGCCAGGACGGTCAGCACTCCGGCCAGGGCCACCCAGGTCAGGACGGGGAACGCCCACATCCTCACGACCAGCTTCTCGGGGGCCTCCCGCTCCAGCCGCCGGCGCGTCCGCAGCTGGGCGGCGGCGATGAAGCCCCACACCACGAGCACGGCCGCGCCCACCGTGTTGAGCAGCCAGGTGAAGACGGTCTCCGGCCACCGGTAGCTGAGCAGCACCGCGAGGAAGCCGAAGCCGGAGGAGGCGATGACCGCGGGTCTCGGTACTCCTTTGGAGACCTTGCCGAGGGCTTTGGGGCCCTGGCCGCGGGCCGTCAGCGAGTACGCCATGCGGGAGGAGCCATAGATGTTGGCGTTCATCGCGGAGAGCAGGGCGATGAGCACGATCACGTTCATCACCTGTCCGGCGGCCGGTATGTCGAGATGGTCCAGCACCGCCACGTAGGGGCCGCTGGTGGTGACGGCCGGGTCGCCCCACGGGATGAGGGTGACGATGACCAGCATCGAACCGACGTAGAAGACGGCGATCCGCCACATCGCGGTGCGCACGGCCTTGGCGACTCCCCTGACCGGGTGTTCGGACTCGGCGGCGGCGATGGTGACCGTCTCCAGGCCGCCGTAGGCGAAGACCGAGGTGAGCAGGCCGACGACCAGGCCGTTCGTGCCGTGCGGCAGGAAGCCGCCGTCCCCGGTGAGGTTGGCCGCGCCCGGGGCGTTCGTGCCGGGCAGCAGGCCGAGGATCGCGAGGCCGCCCAGCAGGAGAAAGAGCGAGATCGCGCCGACCTTCAGGGCCGCGAACCAGAACTCGAACTCACCGAAGTTGCCCACGGCCGCGAGGTTCGTACCGCAGAACGCGGCCATGAACAGCAGGACCCACATCCAGGACGCGGTCTGCGGGAACCAGCCGGTCATGATGGTCGCGGCGCCGATCGCCTCGGCGGCGACGCCCACGCACAACAGCGTCCAGAACATCCATCCGGCGGTGAAGCCCGCCCAGGGGCCGATGGCCCGCTCGGCGTGCACCGAGAACGATCCGGAGGCGGGGTCGGCCGCCGACATCTCGCCGAGCATGCGCATCACCAGCATGACGAGCACGCCGGAGAGGGCGTAGGCGACGACGATCGACGGTCCGGCCGCCGCGATACCGGCGCCGGAGCCGACGAACAGCCCCGCGCCGATGACACCACCGAGGGCGATCATCGACAGGTGACGCTGTTTGAGCCCCCGGGAGAGCGGGGTGCCGCCGAGGGGCGAGCCGCCGGCGGTCGCGGGAACGGATGCGGGAACGGATGCGGATGCGGGGTCGGCGAGGCGGTGGTCGTGCGGGTCGGGCATGAGGATGCACCTCTTCATCGAGCTGCTGGGCGCAGGGGCCGGTGGTGTCGGGAACCGCGCCGGTCACAGGCGCGCGCCCATGGACGGCGTCGCCGCACGGTGTGACCGGCGCTCTCCGGGTGATTCAGGCGGTCGCTGCCGCGGTGTGTACGGCGTCGGCGGCGGCGAGGGCGTCGGCGACCAGGTCGGCGGTGTCCTCCGTGCCCGCGGCCAGCCGGACCAGGCCCGGCGGCACCGACTCGGCGATCTGGTCCTCGCTGAGCATCCCGCGCCACATGGACGCCGGGTGCACCGCCAGGGACTCCACACCGCCGAGGCTGGCCGACCGCAGCGAGTAGCGCAGTCGGCCGAGGAAGGCGTCGGCCGTCTCGAAGCCGCCGGTGAACTCGATGCCGAGCACCCCGCCGAAGCCGCTCATCTGACGGGCCGCCAGCTCGTGCTGCGGATGCGACGCCAGGCCGGGATAGTGCACCCTCGCCACGGCCGGATGTCCGGCGAGCGCCTGCGCGAGGGCGAGGCCGTTGGCGTTGTGCCGGGGCATCCGCAGCGGCAGGGTGCGCATCCCGCGCAGCAGCAGCCAGGCGTCGACGGGGCCGAGGGTGGCGCCGGTGAGGAGGCCGACGTCCCAGATCCGGTCCAGGAGTTCGGCGGACCCGGCGATCACTCCGGCGGAGACGTCGGAGTGGCCGTTGAGGTACTTGGTCGCGCTGTGCCAGACCAGGTCGATGCCGAGGTCCGCCGGACGCTGGTTGAGCGGGGTGGCGAAAGTGTTGTCCGCCATGGTCGGCACGTTGTGCGCGCGGGCCAGGTCCGCGACGGCGCGCAGATCGGTGATCTGCAGCAGAGGGTTGCTCGGCGTCTCCACCAGGATCAGCCGGGTCCTCGGGGTCAGCGCCTTCGCGAACGCCTCCGGGTCGGTCTGGTCGACCTGGGTGGTGGAGACGCCGAGGCGCGGCAGCAGGTTCAGCAGGACGGAGCCCGTGCCGCCGTAGGTGGACCGCTGCCCGATGACATGGTCGCCGGCGGACACCAGGGCCAGCACGGCGGTGGTGAGCGCGGCCATCCCGGACGCGGTGACCATGGCCGCCTCGGTGCCCTCCAGCGCGGCGACCACGGCGGCGACCTGGGCGTGGTTGGGGTTGCCGAAGCGGGTGTAGAAGTCCCTGCCGCGCGGTTCGACGGCGCCGCGGGCGAACGTCTCGCCGTCCTCGGCCCAGAACGCCGCCGTCTGGTAGATGGGCGGTGCCACGGCACGGGTGGGGTGGATCCCTCGGTCGGCGTGGACGGTGATGGTGCTGTTGCCCGGCATGGCTGTCCTTCCGTGGACATCGGTACGACGCCATGAAGCGTGGCCGACCATCGGTCCGAGACGGACGGATCTCGGCAACTTTGGCAGCAAATTGCGCTCACCACGGGCGCACGATTGTGGTACTCCACACTCAGGAGCAATAATCTGCCACCATGGATGAGGTGGACCGGTCGATCCTGGCCGTGCTGGAGAAGAACGGCCGGATCAGCAACAACGAACTGGCCGCCCGGGTCGGGCTGTCACCGTCGCCCTGTCTGCGGCGTGTACGGCAGCTGGAGGAGGCCGGGGTCATCCGCGGCTACCGGGCGCTGGTCGACCCGGTCGCGGTCGGGCGCGCTCTGCGCGTGTTCGCCGGGGTCCGGCTGATGCGGCACACCCGCGCGGACGTGGTCGCGTTCGAACGCGGGATCATCCGACTGCCCGAGGTGGTCGCCTGCCACCACATCACCGGCAACTACGACTACCTGCTCCAGGTCGAGGTCGCCGACCTGCCCGCCTACGAGGACTTCCACGCCAACCAGCTGGCCGCCCTGCCCGGCGTGGCCACGGTGACCAGCTACGTCACCATGAAGACACTCTCCGCCGACCCCGCCTGACGGGGCCCCTCCCACCCTGGGGCCGGGCACGAGACCGAGCGCCCCACCGACGTGCACCGGTCCCGTGCGATCGCCGTCGCGGTCACTCGGCCCGCCGCTACGCAGTCACGCCGGCAGTCGTTCCGCCACCCGCGTGTGTGCGGACCGGCAGGGACCGCACGCCGCGGTGCAGCATGCTGGGCCGCACGTTCAGCTCCGCCGGGTCGGCCGCCAGGTGCAGGACGGGGAAGCGTGCGAGCAGGCGTGCGAAGGCGATCTCGCTCTCGGCCCTGGCGAGCGGTGCGCCCACGCAGTGGTGGATGCCGTGGCCGAACGCGAGATGACCGGTCGCGGCGCGGGTGATGTCGAGTGCGTCCGGGGCGGGGTAACGGGCCGAGTCACGGTTCGCCGCCAGGAGGCCGACGAAGACGAACTCGTCGGCCGGTATGGTCACGTCCCCGACGGGGACCGCGGCGGTGGTGCGCCGGAAGTGACTGATGTTGGCGGAGCCGTCGAAGCGCAGGAACTCCTCGACCGCGCCCGGCAGCAGCGACGGATCGGCCCGCAGACCGGCGAGCTGGTCCGGGTGGCGCAGCAGGGCGAGAGTGCCGTTGCCGATGAGGTTGACCGTGGTGTCGAAGCCGCCGACGAAGAGGACGACGGCGAGGGAGACCACCTCCTCGTGGCTGAGCCTGTCCTCGCCGTCGGCCGCGAGGATCAGCGAACTGAGGAGCCTGTCGTCGGGCTCGGCGCGCTTGGCCTCGACGATGGCACTCACCAGGGTCAGCAGTGCGTTGGACGCCTTGTTCACCAGGCTCCGGTCCGCGTCGGAGGTCAGGATCTCGGAGGTTTCGCGGAACTCGGCGCGGTCGCCCTCGGGGACCCCCAGCAGTTCGGAGATCACCGTGCTGACCAGAGGGGCCGCGTAGTCGGCGACGACGTCGAACTCGCCGCGGTCGGCCAGGGAGTCGAGGATCTCGTCCGCGATCTCCTCGATCCGGGGGCGCAGCCGGTTCACCTGCCGCATGGTGAACGCCTTGCCGACGAGGCCGCGCAGCCGGGTGTGGTCCGGCGGATCCATGTTGATCATGGACTGCTGGATCGAGTGGGAGTAGTCGCGCTGACGGTTCATGTCGGTCTGGTGAAGCTCGAAGAGGTGCCCCGCGTCGGCCATGTTCTTGCTCACGCGCGGGTCGGCGAGCAGGGCCCGGCCCTCCTCGTAGGAGGTGATCAGCCAGACCTTGAGGCCGGTGGGCAGAATGGCCCGGTGGACCGAACCCTCCTGGCGCAGCCGGTCGTAGACGGCGTGGGGGTCGCGGACGAAGTCGGCGCCGAGCACCACGGGTTCGGTCGTCGGGGATGACATGGGGTGACCGCCTTTCAGGGAGGTTCTCACTCAAGGGGGCGTCCCGGGCCGGGAGTTGCCGGAGGGCTCGGGGGGATCCGGGGACGGCCGTGGTCCCCGGGGTCCGCTCAGCGGAGGCGGTCGCCGAGGCGGAGCGCGATCCGGTCGACGGTTCTCGTCATCCGGGCGGTGTCGAGGGGCCGCGCCCAGATCAGGACGCGGTCGACTCCGGCGGCCTCGTAGGCGTCCACGTCGCGGGTCTCACCGCCGAAGAGGGTGACCGGGAGGGGTTCGTCTCTGCCAGGTCTCCGGGCGGTCTTCTTGAACTCGGCGATCCGGTCGAGGACCCCGGGGCGGGCCATGGGGATCCACTCGTCTCCGTAGGCCAGGACGCGCTCGGTGACGCGGGGGCCGTTGCCCGCGACGAGGATCGGTGGGTGGGGCGTCCGGACGGGCTTGGGCCAGGAGGTGATGTCGGAGAAGTCGACGAACTCGCCGTGATAGGAGGCGATGTCCTTGGTCCAGATCTCCCGCATGGCCCGGACGCGCTCCTCCATGACCTGCCAGCGGTCGTCGGGGTCCGTGCCGTGGTTGCGCAACTCCTGCTTGATCCAGCCCGGCCCCACCCCGACGTTCATCCGGCCGCCGGAGAGCACGTCCACCGACGCGACCGCCTTGGCGGTGACGATGGGATCGCGCTCGGGGACCAGCAGGATCGCGGTGCCGATCTGCAGCGTGGACGTGGCCTGCGCGAGGGCTCCCAGGGTGACGAAGGGGTCCATGCCGTTCCTGAACTCGGGCGCGAGGGCCGCGACGTCGTCCTTCTCGGGTGTGACGGCCGGGATGTGGGTGTGGTCGGGCACGAACAGGGACTCGAAGCCCCGGTCCTCCAGGAGGGTGCCGAGGTCGGCGAGGGGGATGGCGTCCCGCGTGGGGAACATGACGAAGCCGAACTTCACGACGGGCCGCCCTCCTTCAGCCCGCGTGCGCCGGCATGGTCGGGGAGGTCTCCGTGGCCGCCCGGGACGATGTGTACTCGGTGGCGAGCCGTTGGCGGCCGAGCTTGCCGCTGGGCAGTACCGGCAGCTTCTCGACGATGTCGATCTCCGCGGGGTGCTTGTACGCGCCGAGCCGGCCGGACAGGTGCTCAAGCACCGCCGCCGGCTCGATCCTGCGTCCCGGCTCCGGCTCGACGAGCGCGACCGCACGCTCGCCGGTCGCGGTGTCGGGGACCCCGAAGACGAGGGCGGCGGCGACATCGGGGTGCGCGGCGATCGCCTGCTCGATCTCCAGCGGCGAGACCGGATAGCCCTCGACCATGATCAGGTCCTTCTTGCGGCCCACGAACAGCAGACAGCCGTCCTCCCGTCGCCGGACGATGTCACCGCTGGCCAGCCACTCCGTACGGTCGAAGCGCTCCACTCCGCTGCCGTTCCACGACCCGACGGGCCGGGAGGGGGTGCGCAGCAGCAACTCCCCCGACTCCTCGCCCTCCTCGGCGTCGACCCGCACCTCCACACCGGGCAGCGGCCAGCCGATGGACGGGACGTCGACGGCGTCGATGCGCGGCTGTTCGATGACGGGCGCGGCGGTCTCCGTCATGCCGTAGACACCCGTCAGGGAGGCCCCGAAGGTCTCCGCGAAGTCCCGGCTCAGCTCGATCGGGCAGGCGTCGCCTCCGGCCACGCACCGGGTCCCCGCCAGATCGGGTGCCGGTTCCGCGGCGGTGCGGGCCTCCGTGAGCAGGGTGCGGAAGGTGGTGGGCGCGCCGCCGATCCAGCCGAAGCGATGGGTGCGCAGCATCCGCAGGACGACGTCCGGGGTGTTCGTCGCCGTCAGGGCCAGGGGCCTGCCCCGGCGCAGTGAGGTGAGCAGGACGAGGATTCCCCACGGGTTCATCAGATTGATCATGTAGTAGGTGGCGTCGGCGTGCCCCACGCCCTGGGCCTGCGTCAGGTCGAGGCCCGCTTCCAGGGTGGCCTGGGACAGTACGAGGCTCTTGGGCCGTCCGGTGGTGCCGGAGGTGTAGAAGATGGCGGCGAGTTCGTCCGGTCCGATGTCGTCGGCGGATACGGGGGTGTCCGCGAGGAGACTGCTCCACGGCCGCGTGATCGCAGTGTCGCTGGAGTCGGTGGAGTCGGTGGAGTCGGTGGAGTCGAGGATCCAGCTGTACTCGACCGTCCCGTGCTTCTCGATCACCTGGGCGCACGGCTCGTGGACCTCGGCCTCGCCGAGATAGAAGCGGGGTGCGCTGTCCTCGATCAGCTGGTCCACCTCGCCCGCCGACAGCTTGTGGCTCACCGGCACGATCACCGCGCCGACCCGCAGGCACGCGTAGTAGACCGAGACCAGTTCGTACCGGTTGGAGAGGTGCACCGCGACCCGCTCGCCCGTGCGCAGGCCGGCCCGCAGCAGCCCGGCGGCGACCTGGTGGGCGAGATCGAGGACGGTTCCGTAGGACACGGCGTCGTCGAAGGTGACCAGTGCGGGCGCGTCCGGTTGCCGGAGCGCGACCTGCTGGAAGTCCGAGAAGATTGACATGAGTTCCTCCGGTGAGTCTCCGAGGGGCCCTCGGGCCGTGCGGTGCGGGTGTTCGTGGGGTCGGGGCGAGGCCGTGGTGCGGTGGTTCAGCCGCGTGGGGTGGCCCGGTCGGCGCCGAGCAGGTCGGTGAGGGTGCGGGCCGTGTCGGCGACATGGTCGGTGAGCAGGCCGAAGTGGCTGCCCGGGGTGGTGGTGCGGGTCGCGAGGCCCTTCCACAACCGGGCCCATGCGCCGTCGGGCGCGGAGGGCACCTGCCGGGCCGCCTGGACGAGGTGGACGGCCGTGTCGAGGGCGTCCGGTGTCCAGTGGTTGCCGAACAGGTCCAGGTACCAGCCCATGGCGGTGAGTCCGGTGTCGTCGCGGGACCAGAACTCGCCCTGGGCGTCGGCCCATTCGCGCAGGATGTCGGTCGCCGCCGCGGTGGTGAGGGTGCCCGGCGGCAGTGTGTCGATCAGGACGAGTGCCTCGGGCCGGATCCCTCGGGCCGCCAGCCGGTGGGCGACGGCGTGCGCGACGAGACCTCCGGTGGAGAAGCCGGCCAGGGTGAACGGCTCGCCCTCGGCGCACCCCTCGACGGCGGTGGCCACGGCCTCGGCCACCGCGTCGGCGGTGTCGGGCAGCGGCTCGCCTTCTCGGTAGCCGGGCAGCGGGACGGCCGCGACGTCGTACCGGCCCTCCAGGGCGACGGCCAGCCGCTGGTAGGTGAGATTCGCCGTGGCGGGGATGAACGAGTCCACGCAGATCAGCGCGGGTCGTCCGACCCGGTGCAGCCAGAGCGCGGCGGGGGTGTGTCCGGGTAGCGGGGGGTGGGAGAACGCGGGCCGCAGGCGCGCGACCGCCGCCAGCACACGCACCCCGTCCGCGATACGTCCCTGCGCGACCGCCTGCCGCAGCAGTGTGCCGAGGGGGCCGTCCGGCCGTTCCTCGGGGGCGGCGGCCGACGCTGTGGGGTTGGCCGGGGACGTGGCGTCGGCCAGTCGGTCCGCCAGGTGGCCCGCGAGCGCGGCGGGGGTGGGGTGGTCGAAGACCGCGGTCGCCGGGAGGCTCAGCCCGGTCGCGGCGGCCAGCCTGTTACTCATCTCCACGGAGGTCACGGAGTCGAATCCCAGGGACCTGAATCCGGCGTCGGCGGTGAGCGTCCCGGGCTCGGGACGGCCGAGGACGGCGTCGGCGTGATCGGTGACCAACTCCAGCAGAATCCGCCGCCGTTCGGCCTCCGGCAGCTCCCCGAGCCGATGGGTGACGGCGGGCGCCGACGTCGGCCGGGACGCCGCGGGGGCGGTCAGGTCCGACAGCAGCGGTACGGGGTGCCGGGCCCGCAGCGCGGCCAGGTCGAGCCGCGCGGGGACCAGCGCCGCGAGGTGGCTGTCGGCGCCGGTTCCGACGGCGGCGTCGAACCGGGAGAGCCCCTCGGCGGTGGGGATCGGCGCGAGCCCGGCGCCGAGGACCTGACCGATGCCGTCCGCGCCGAGCCGCTCACCCATCGCGGAGCGTTCCCCCCACATCCCCCAGGCCAGCGCGGTGGCCGGCAGGCCGGTGGTACGGCGATGGGCGGCGAGGGCGTCGAGGAAGGTGTTGGCGGCGGCGTAGTTGCCCTGGCCGGCGAGTCCGAGGACGCCCACCGACGAGGAGTAGAGGACGAACGCGGCGAGGTCGAGCGGGCGGGTCAGCCGGTGCAGGTGCCACGCGGTGTCGGCCTTGGGCCGCAGCACGCCGTCCAGCTGATCGGTGGTCAACTGTCCGACGGGACCGGGGTCCACGGTTCCGGCCGCGTGCACCACGGCCGTCAGCGGGTGCTGGGCGGGGACGGCGCGCAGCAGCGCGGCGAGGGCGTCGGGGTCGGCCGTGTCACAGGCGGCGACGGTGACCTCGGCACCGAGGCGGGCCAGTTCGGCGCGGAGTTCCACGGCACCGGGGGCGTCCGCGCCCCGGCGGCTCACGAGCAGCAGATGCCGGACCCGGTGTTCGGTCACCAGGTGCCGGGCGAGGAGGGCCCCGAGGGTTCCGGTGCCGCCGGTGACGAGGACGGTGCCGTCCGGGTCGAGCGGACGGGGAACCGTGAGGACGACCTTTCCGGTGTGGGCCGCGTCGCGCATGAGCCGCAGGGCCCGGGGAGCCTGGCGGATGTCCAGGGCGGTGACGGGCAGCGGGGCCAGGGCGCCCGCGCGGAACAGTTCGGCCAGGCGGGTGAGGGTGCCGTGGACGTGCTCGGGGTCGATGCGGAGTTCGTACGGCAGTCGGCGTGCGTCGGGGTGGTCCCCGGTGTCGTTCGGGGTCCTGCCGAGGTCGACGAGGCGGCCTCCGGGGGCGAGCAACCGCAGTGAGGCGTCGGTGAGTTCGCCGCTGAGGCTGTGCAGGACGACGTCGACGCCCCGGCCGCCGGTGGCGGCACGGAACTTCCCCTCGAAGGAGGTGTCCCGTGAAGAGGCGATGCGGGAGTCGTCGAGGCCGAGGGCGCGCAGGGTGGCGTGCTTGCCGGGGTGCGCGGTGGCGTAGACGTCCGCGCCGAGGTGCCGCGCGATCTGGACGGCGGCCGTCCCGACCCCTCCGGCGGCGGCGTGCACGAGCACGGTGTCGCCGGGCCCGAGCCCGGCGACGTCGACCAGGCCCTGCCAGGCGGTGACGAAGGCTCCGGGCACGGTGGCGGCCTCGGCGAACGTCCAGCCGTCCGGGGCCCGGACGAGCGTGCGCCGGTCGGTGACCGCGAGGGTGCCCACGGCCCCGCCCTCGACCAGGCCCATCACCCGGTCACCGGGACGGAGGCCGTCGTACGCGCCAGGCGCCGACTCGACGACCACGCCCGAGATCTCGGTGCCGATCCGCCCCTCCCCGGGGTACATGCCGAGCGGGATGAGGACGTCACGGAAGTTGAGCCCGGCCGCCCGTACGGCGACCCGGACCTGTCCTTCGGCGAGGGGCGCCTCGGACGCGGCGCAGGGGGCGAGTCGGAGGTCGTCGAGACTGCCGGTGGGGTCCTCACGGAGGGTGAGGTGCCAGGCCCGTTGTCCGGTGGGGGGTACGAGGACGTCCGCGGGGTCGGCGCCGACCAGCCGTGGCGTCTTCATCACGCCTCGGCGCAGGGCGAGTTGGGGTTCGCTGTCGGCGAGCGCGGCTGCCACGGCCGTGGGTACGTTCCGCCAGGAGTCGTCGTGGTCGTCGACGTCGAGAAGGACGAAGCGGCCCGGGTGCTCGGTCTGGGTCGTACGCAGCAGTCCCCACACCGGTGACTGGGCCAGCCCGGGGACGTGCTCCCCGGCCTCGGTGGCGACCGCGCCCCGGGTGAGCACCACCAGGGTGTGCGCGCGGGTCCGCTCGTCGGCCAGCCACGCCTGGACGGACGCGAGGAGGTCGCGTGTGACGTAGTGAGTGTCGGAGGGCAGGCGCGCGGCGTCGTGTGCGCCGTCGCGGTGCTCGGCACACCCTGGGGACACAAGGACCGTGACCGCCGGTCCGGTGCCCAAGCTGTCGAGGGCGTCGCCGACGCTCCCGAGGATCGGCGCGTCCGCGTCAGCGAGGGCGTGCGGCGGCCGGGGAGCGCTCTTCCCGGAGACGATCCAACGGACGTCCCGCTGGGGCGCGTCGGAGGCGGGCGCGTACGGGCGCCAGTCCAGGTGGTAGGGCCGTGGGCGGGGTGGTGTCGTGCCGGTGGTGAGCGGTCTCAGCTCCAGCGAGCGGACGGTGGCGACGGGGCGGCCGGAGGAGTCGGCCAGCCGGAGCGAGTGGCGGCTGTGACCGGCCGGGGCCGAGGCGTCCGTCGTGGTCGACAGATGGCCGCGTACGGCGGTGACGCCACTGGTGTCGTGGAGGGTCAGGCCGCCGAGGGAGAAGAGCATCCTGAGCCGCCGTTCGTCCTCGGCGGTGGAGAGGGTCGCTATGAGGCCGGCCTGGAGACCCGCGTCGAGCAGGGTCGGGTGGAGGGCGTGTCCGTCCCGCGTCCACGGGGTGTCCGCGGGCAGGGCGGCCTCCACATAGACGTCACCGTCACGTCGCCAGGCCGCCGTGATCCGCCGGAAGGCGGGCCCCAGGACGATGTCCTGGCCGGCAAGACGTGTGTGGAGCGCGTCGAGGTCGACGGGCTCCGCGTCGGCCGGCGGCCAGACCCGCAGGTCGGGCCAGTCGGGAGGAGAGACGTCGACGGGGGCGAGGACGCCGGTGGCGTGCCGGGTCCACGGCGGTGTCCCGTCGTCGGGCCGCCCGCCGTCGGCAGGCTGGACACGGTCAGCCCGGCCGGCGGGCAGGCGGAAGTGGAAGTCCACCGGGCGCCCGCCGTCGGCCGTGGGTGGTCCGACGCGGACCTGGATGTCGACGGCGCCGCGCTCGGGCAGCGGCAGGGGCGTGTACAGGGAGAGTTCGTCGAGGCGGGCGTGTCCGAGCGTCCGTCCGGCGTGCAGGACGATCTCGGCGGTGGTGGCCCCGGCGATCGTCGCCGTACCGGCCACCACGTGATCGCTCAGCCAGGGGTGGGTCTCGGTGGACAGGCGCCCGGTGAAGACCCGGTCCGGCTGTGCGGCGAGATCGAGTTCCGCCGTGAGGAACGGGTGGGCCGGCGGGGTCGGACCGCCGGCTCCGGCCTGCTGCCGGGGTGGTGGGGTGCGCAGCCAGTAGCTCCGGCGCTGGAACGGATAGGTGGGCAGTTCCACGTGGCCGGCCCCGGCGGTCCGGGGCAGCAGACGGGGCCAGTCGAGTTCGGCTCCCCGGACGTGGAGTCGGGTGAGCGCGGCGCCGAGGACACGTACCTCGTCACGTCGCCTGCGCAGGGTCGGCGTCCATACGATGTCGGGCGCCCCGGAACGGGGATCCCCGGCGGGAGCGGTCTGCCCCTGGCCCAGCGCGGTCAGTACGGCGTCCGGTCCGATCTCCAGGAACGTGGTGGCGCCCCGGTCGCGCAACCGGGCGACGGCGTCCGCGAAGCGCACGGAGCCCCTCGCGTGGCGGCCCCAGTAGTCGGGAGAGCAGGCCTCGTCCGCGGTCAGCGCGGTGCCGGTCAGGGTGGACACGATGGGGACGGAGGGCGGCCGGAGGTCGAGTTCGGCGGCCGTCCGGACGAGTTCGTCGAGCACGGTGTCGACGTGCGGTGAGTGGAAGGCGTGGCTGACGCGCAGCCGGTTGACGCGGCGTCCCCGCTCGCGCCACTGGTCGGCGATCCGGGTGACGGTGTCACGGTCGCCGGAGATCACGGTCGAGGACGGCGCGTTGACCGCGGCCACGGAGACCTGCCGCTCATGACCGGCGAGCGTGGCCAGGACCTCCGCCTCGCCCGCGCCGATCGCGATCATCGCCCCGGTGTCGGGCAGCGACCGCATGAGCCGCCCGCGCGCGGCCACGAGCCGGGCCGCGTCCGTGAGGGACATGACCCCGGCGACATGAGCGGCGGCGATCTCCCCTATGGAGTGCCCGGCCACGAAGTCGGGGCGGGGCCCGAGCTGTTCGACCGTCCGGAACAGCGCCACTTCGAGAGCGAACAGGGCTGCCTGGGTGAAGTCGGTACGGTCGAGGAGGGTGGGCTCCTCGACCGTCCCGACCTCGGTCCCGGTCTCGATCTCGGTCTCGGCGAACATCACCTGCCGCAGCGGGTGCGGCAGGAACGGGTCGAGGTGGGCGCAGGCCTCGTCGAGCGCCGCGGCGAACACCGGGGAGTGCGCGTACAGTTCGCGCCCCATGCCCGCCCACTGGGAGCCCTGGCCGGAGAACAGGAACGCGGTCCGGCCGGTCACCACGCGCACACCTCGGACGACGCCGGCCGCCGGCCGGTCGCCCGCGAGGGCGTCGAGGCCGGCGAGCAGTGCGGTGCGGTCGGGCGCGGTGACGACGGCCCGGTGCTCCAGGTGCGCACGGGTGGTGGCCAGGGCATGGCCCACGGCTGGGAGATCGGCGTCCGGGGTCTCCGAGGCGATCCGGGAGAGCTGCGCGGCCTGGGCGCGCAAGCCGCCCGGCGACGCGGCGGAAAGCGGCCACACGAGCCCGTCCGGGGCGAGCACGGCCCCCGGCCCGCCGGGACCGCCGGGAGCCGCCGTGTCGGCCGCGGTCCCGAAGGCCGGGGTCGCGCCGTTGTCCCGCCGCGTGGACCGGTCCCCGGCTCGGCCCGCAGGTGCCTGGGTGGCAGTCGCTTCCCCGGCGTCCTCCTCCCCGGTGGCCTCCTCCAGCACGAGGTGGGCGTTCGTACCGGAGATCCCGAACGAGGACACGCCCGCCCGCCGGGGTCGCCCGGGGTCCGGCCAGGCGCGGTGGCCGGTCAGCAGCCGTACCGCTCCCCCGGACCAGTCGATCTTGGCGGAGGGGACGTCGGCGTGGAGCGTCCTCGGCAGCTCGCCGTGGCGCAGGGCCATGACCGTCTTGATGACCCCGGCGACACCGGCCGCCGCCTGGGTGTGACCGATGTTGGACTTCAGCGAGCCCAGCCACAGGGGCCGGTCGGCGGGCCGGTCCCTGCCGTAGGTGTGGAGGAGCGCGGTCGCCTCGATGGGGTCGCCGAGCGCGGTGCCGGTGCCGTGCGCCTCCACCGCGTCGATGTCGTGCGGGGTGACGCCCGCGTCGGCGAGGGCCTGGCGGATCACCTGTTCCTGGGCGGGGCCGCTCGGCGCGGTCAGGCCGTTGCTGGCGCCGTCCTGGTTGATCGCGCTGCCCCGGATCACGGCGAGCACGGGGTGGCCGTTCGCCCTGGCGTCGGACAGCCGCTCCAGGAGCAGCAGACCCACGCCTTCGGCGAACCCGGTGCCGTCGGCGCCGTCGGCGAACGCCTTGCAGCGCCCGTCCACGGCGAGTCCCCGCTGCCGGCCGAACTCGACGAACACCTCCGGGGTGGCCATCACCGTCGCTCCGCCGGCGAGGGCGAGCGTGCACTCCCGGGAGCGGAGCGACCGTACGGCGAGGTGCAGGGCCGTCAGGGACGAGGAGCAGGCGGTGTCCACGGTGACGGCCGGCCCGTTCAGGCCCAGGGTGTAGGCGATCCGGCCGGACGCGATGCTGGTCAGGCCGCCCTGGAGGCGGTATCCCGCGATGCTCGGCACCGACTGCTCGACCGGGGGCAGATAGGCCTGGGCCGCGGTGCCGACGAAGACGCCGGTCCGGCTGTTGCGCAGCGCCGCCGGGACGATCCCGGCGCGTTCGACCGTCTCCCAGGCCGTCTCCAGCAGCAGGCGCTGCTGCGGGTCCATCGCCAGCGCCTCACGGTCGGAGATCCCGAAGAACGTGGCGTCGAACCCGGCCGCGTCGTCGATGAAACCGCCCTGCCAGGCGCGGCCGTCGTCCGGGTCGGTCATCCCGTCGAGGTTCCAGCCGCGGTCGGCGGGGAAGGCGCCGACCGCGTCCGTGCCGGTGGCGACCAGTCGCCACAGCTCCTCGGGCGACCGGACGCCGCCGGGCAGGCGGCACGCCATGGCGACCACCGCGACGGGCTCCCGGGCCGCGGACACGAGCTGGTGGTTCCTCCGCCTGAGCTGCTCGTTGGCCAGCAGGCTGCGCCGCAGCGCCTCGGCGAGGTCGGGCTGGGGCACGGTCGACTCCGTCGTGTCGTTCGCCGAGGACCGGGCACGGGCGGGTCCGTTCTGCGGCCGGGGCGTCATTCGGCGTCCTCCGTGGCGAACGACATCGCGACGAGTTCGTCGAGGCTCGCCGTCCTGATGTCCTCCATGCCGTCGTGGTCGTCGCCGGTCGCGGTCTCGATCCCCGCGATCTGGAGGAGGGTGTCGAGCAGGCCGAGTTCGCGCAGGCGTACGAGCGGAATGGCGGCGATGGCCTCCTGGATCCGGGTGTCCTCGGGCTCGTCGGCCTCGTCGTGTCCGGAGTCGGGGAAGAGTTCCGCGTCGAGGTGGCCGGCCAGCGAGAGGGGCGTCGGATGGTCGTAGGTGAGGGTGGCGGGCAGCTGGAGTCCGGTGGCGGTGGCCAGCCGGTTGCGCAGTTCCAGTGCGGTCAGCGAGTCGAAGCCGGACTCCCTGAACGGCTGGTCGGGGGCGAGGGAGGTGGCCGCGTCGAGGCCGAGGACGACGGCGGCGTGCGCGCCGATGAGGGACTCCAGGGTGCGCAGCCGGGCGTCGGGCGCGAGGTCGGCGAGACCGGCCGGCAGCTCCGACGCCGGTGCGGACGCGGTGGCCGCCCGGGGGCTGCCGGTCGCGGTGGTCAGCTGCCTCAGCAGGGGGTGCAGGGTGCCGTGGGTGCTGTTGGTGCGCAGGGTCTGCTGGTTGAGGGGGGTGGCGGTGACCGCCGCGTACGGCAGTTCCAGGGCGGTGTCGAGCAGGGTGTGGCCGTGCTCGGCGGTGATGGGCGCGAGGCCGGTTCGCGCGATGCGGGTGTTGTCGGCGTCGGTGAGGGCGCCGGTGAGCCCGGTGACCGGCTGCCACCAGCCCCAGGCGACCGAGGTGGCGGGCAGGCCCTGCCGGTGACGGTGGCGGGCCAGGGAGTCGAGGAAGGTGTTGGCGGCGGCGTAGTTGCCCTGACCGGGGTTGCCGAGGGTGCCGGCGGTCGAGGAGTACAGGACGAAGGCGGCCAGGTCGAGATGGCGGGTCTGCTCGTGCAGATGCCAGGCGGCGTCGGCCTTCGGCGCGAACACCCGGTCCAGGTCGTCGGGGGTCAGGTTGGGCACGGTGCCGTCCGCCAGGACGCCCGCCGTGTGGAACACGCCGGTGAGTGGATGTGCGGACGGTATCGAGCCGAGGAGGTCGCGCAGCGCGTCCGGGTCGGTGACGTCGCACGCGGCGACGGTGACCTGTGCGCCGAGTTCGGTCAGCTCGGCGGCGAGCCGGCCGGCCCCGGCCGCGTCCGCTCCGCTCCTGCTGGCCAGGAGGAGCCGGCGGACCCCGTGCGCGGTGACGAGATGCCGGGCGAGGAGTCCGCCGAGGGTGCCGGTGCCGCCGGTGATCAGGACGGTGCCGTCCGGGTCCAGGGGCCGGGGCAGGGTGAGCACGATCTTGCCGGTGTGGCGGGCGTCCCGCATCAGCCGGAAGGCGTCGGCGGCCCGCCCGATCCCGTAGGCCGTGACCGGCAGCGGTGTCAGAACACCGGCGTCGAACAGGCGGCGCAGCTCGGCGAGGATCTCCGCCGTGCGTTCGGGGCTCGCGCTGTCGCGCCGGTCGAAGGACCGGTAGGTGAGGTGCGAATGGGTGGCTTCCAGCCGCCCGCTGTCCCTGATGTCGGTCTTGCCCAGTTCGATGAACCGGCCTCCGGCGGCCGTGAGGTCCAGTGACGCGTCGGTGAACGGGCCCGCGAGGGCGTTGAGCACGACGTCCACGCCGCGCCCGCCGGTGACCTCCCGGAAGTGTTCGGCGAAGTCGAGTGTGCGGGAGTTGGCGATGTGCTCCTCGGCGTAGCCGAGTCCGCGCAGGGTCTCCCACTTGTCGGGGTGGGCGGTGGCGAGGGGCAGAGCCCCCAGATGGCGGGCGAGTTGGGTGGCCGCCTGGCCGACGCCACCGGCGGCGGCGTGGATCAGCACGGTCTCGCCGGGCCGGATCCCGGCGAGGTCCACGAGGGCGTGGTAGGCGGTGACGAACGCCACGGGCACACTCGCGGCCTCGGCGAAGGACCAGTCGTCGGCGATGCGGGTCACCATGCGGCGGTCGGCCACGACGACCGGGCCGAAGGCCTTCTCGGTCAGGACGGCCACCCGGTCGCCCACGGCGAGGTCGACGCCCGGCCCGGCCTCGGTGACGACGCCCGCGGCCTCGGCCCCGGAGTCGTGTTGGACGGCGATGAGGCCGAGAGCGGCGGCGGTGTCGTAGAAGTTGACACCGGCGGCCCGTACGTCCACCCGGACCTGGCCCGGCCGCAGCGCGGCACCGGCCTCGTCGGCGGGCAGGAGGGCGAGGTCGTCGAGCCCTCCGCCGCCGGTGGTGTCGAGCCGCCAGTGGGGGGTGTCGGCAGGCGGCGTGAGCAGGCCGTCCGTGGAGGTCCGCGCCAGATGGGGAACGTACACCTGGCCGCCCCGCACGGCCGACTGCGGGTGACGGGCGGCCAGGACCGCCGGGAGCACGCCCGGGGTGTCGGGGTGGCGGTCGGTGTCGATCAGGACGATCCGGCCGGGGTTCTCGTTCTGCGCGCTGTGCAGCAGGCCCCACACCGGGCCGTGGACCAGGCTCGGCGGGTCGTGGGGGCCGGTGGAGACGGCGCCCCGGGTGACGACGGCCAGCACGGTGCCGGAGAGCGTGTCGTCGGCGAGCCAGCCCTGGAGAAGGTCCAGGATCTCCCGGCACCGCTCGCGTACGGCGTCGGGCAGGTCCTTCGGTGCGGCCGGCTCGGGTACGGGCAGCACCCGGACGAGAGTCCGTGGCGGCGGGGCCCCCGCCTCGACGGCCGCGGTCAGCGCGGCCGGATCGGCGTAACGGGGCAGGTCGTCGAAGGCGGCGGCGGGCGCGGGGCTCGGGTCGAGCAGCACGCGGGTGCCGGTGCCGACGGGATCGGCGGTCACGGCGGGATCGATGGGCACGGCGGTCCAGTCCAGACGCAGCAGATCGTGCTCGGGACCGGTGCGCGTCAGGCGGCGCAGATGGTCGCCGGTGGTGGCCCGCAGGGTGAGCGCCTCGACGCTGAGGACGGGGGCGCCGGTGTGGTCGGTGGCGGTCACGCTGACGGTGCCGGGCTTGACGACGCGCAGGTGGACGCGCAGCCGTGTGGCGGCAATCCCGGTGTGGGTGATGTGGCCGAAGGTGAAGGGCAGTTGCGGCCCGGTCCGTCCGTCCGCCGAGGTGGCCGCAGGTTCGGGTACGGCGATGGGGTGCAGCGCGGCGTCGAGCAGCGCCGGATGCAGGGTGTGGCCGGTGGCCGTGAGGCTCTCCGGCAGGTGCGCCTCGGCGTAGAAGTGGTCGCCCCGGCGCCAGGCTGCGTGCAGGCCGCCGAAGGCGGGGCCGTAGCCGTAGCCGGCCGCGGCGAGGCCGGCCCGCAGGCCGGTCAGGTCGATCGGGTCGGCGTCGGCGGGCGGCCAGGAGGAGGGGACGCTCTCCGGGGGCGTTTCCGTGGGTCGCGGGCTCAGCCGGGCCGTGGCGTGCAGGGTCCAGGTGGGCGGGGTGGAGTCGTCCGTGCCGTGGGGGCGGGCGTGCAGGGTCAGCGGCCGGTGGCCGTGGTCGTCGGTGGGCCCGATCCGCAGCTGCAGGTCCAGGGCGTCCTGTTCGGTCAGCACCATCGGGGTGTGGAGGGTCAGTTCGGCGATGTGGGGGCTGTCCGCCAGGGCTGCCGCGTGCAGGGCCATGTCGACGTAGGCGGTGCCGGGGACGATGACCACTCCGGTGGCCGCGTGGTCGGCGAGCCAGGGCTGGGAGTCCAGGCCGACCCGGCCGGTCAGCAGCAGCCCCTCGCCGTCGGGCAGGTCGATCACCGCGCCCAGCAGCGGGTGTGCGGAGGCGCGCTGCCCCGCCGTCACGGCGCCCGGGGCCGGTGCGGAGGCGAGCCAGTGGCGGCAGTGCTCGAAGGGATAGGTGGGCAGGTCGACATGACGGGCCGTCGGATGCCCGGCGGTGCGGCCCGGGGCGTGACCGTGGGCGTACAGACGTGCCCGGGCGGCGGTGAGTGTGCCGGTCCGGGGCTTGGCGCGGTGCAGGGTGCCGGTGACGAGCACGTCGTGGTCGAGGCTCTCCTCGATCGGCGGCACGAGGACCGGGTGCGGGCTGCACTCCAGGAAGGTCCGGTGGCCCTGTCCTGCCAGTGACCGGAGGGTGTCGGTGAGGCGGACCGTGTGACGTAGGTTGGCGTACCAGTACGCCGCGTCCAGCGAGCCGCCGTCGAGCGGGCCGTCCTGGAGTCGCCCCTGGACCGTGCTGTGGAAGGCGACAGTGGTGGGCCGGGGGGTGATGTCGGCGAGCCGCTGGAGAAGTCCCTCGCGGAGGGGGTCGATGTGCGGGGAGTGGCTGGCGTAGTCGACGTCGATGCGCCTGGCCCGGACGCCCTCGGCCTCGCAGCGGTCCAGCAGGTCGGTCATCGCGTCGGTGTCGCCGGCGAGGACGGTGGAGGCGGGGCTGTTGACGGCGGCGACGGAGATCCGGCCGTCGTACGCGGCGAGAAGTTCCCCAGCCCGGTCGGCGGGCAGCCCGACGGTGGCCATGGCCCCGCTGCCGGACAGCCGCACCAGGGCCTGGGCGCGCAGGGCGACCAGCCGGGCCGCGTCGGGCAGGGTGAGGGCACCGGCGATGTGGGCCGCGGCGATCTCGCCCTGGGAGTGCCCCACGACGGCGTCCGGCACGACGCCGAAGGACTCCCACAGGCGGGCGAGCGACGTCATCACCGCGAACAGCGCGGGCTGGACGACGTCGACCCGATCGAGCGCGGGGGCGCCGGGCACGCCCCGCAGCACGTCGACGACCGGCCACCGGGTGTACGGGCGCAGCGCCTCGTCGGCGCGGTCGAGAGCCTGCCGGTAGACCGGGTACGCGTCGTACAGGTCCATCCCCATGCCGGGCCACTGCGAGCCCTGACCGGGAAAGACGAACACGACCTTGCCGGCGCCCGTGGCGGGGACGACGCCCCGGACCAGGCCGGGATGGTCCCGCTGCTCGGCCAACGCGCCCAGCGCGGCGAGGAGTTCGTCGCGGGAGCGCCCCCGGGCGACGGCCCGGTGGGCGAACCGGCTGCGCGTGCCGGCCAGCGCGTGCGCCACGTCCACGGGGTCGAGGCCGGGCCTGTCGACGAGGTGGCGGCGCAGCCGGGTGGCCTGGGCCAGCAGTGCGGCGGGGGTCTTCGCCGAGAGGGTCCAGAGCACCTCGGGGGACGGGTCTGCGGGGTGTTCGGGGACGGGGTCCGCCGGGTCCGGTGCCTGTTCCACGATCAGGTGGCTGTTGGTGCCCGAGACTCCGAAGGAGGACACGGCGGCACGCCGGGGGCGGCGGTCGGCCTCCGGCCAGTCCTGCGGTTCGGTGAGCAACTGGACGGCGCCGCTCGACCAGTTGACGTGAGGGGAGGGTGCGTCGATGTGGATGCTGCGGGGAAGCTGCCCGTGCCGGAGTGCCATCACCAGCTTGATCAGGCCCGCCACGCCCGCGGCGGCCTGCGTGTGGCCGATGTTCGACTTCACCGACCCCAGCAGCAGCGGCCGGTCCTCGGGCCGATCCCGTCCGTAGGTGGCCAGCAGGGCGTGGGCCTCGATGGGGTCGCCGAGGCGGGTTCCGGTGCCGTGCGCCTCGACCACGTCGATGTCCCGCGGAGTCAGCCCGGCATTGGCCAGGGCGTGGCGGATGACCCGCTGCTGTGCGGAACCGCTGGGCGCGGAGAGGCCGTTGGAGGCGCCGTCCTGGTTGACCGCGCTGCCCCGGATCACCGCCAGCACGGGGTGCCCGCTGGCCTGTGCGTCCGACAGCCGCTCCAGCACCACCATGCCGACGCCTTCGGCGAGGCCGATGCCGTCGGCGGAGGCGGAGAACGCCTTGCAGCGGCCGTCGGGTGAAAGGACCCGCTGCCGGGAGAACTCGACCAGTACACCGGGGCCGGACATCACGGTCGCCCCGCCGGCCAGCGCCAGTTCGCAGTCCTGGTCGCGCAGTGCCTGGCAGGCCTGGTGGATCGCCACGAGGGACGAGGAGCAGGCGGTGTCGAGGGTGATCGCCGGCCCTTCGAGTCCCAGGGTGTAGGCGATCCGGCCCGAGGCGACACAGAGCGCGGTCCCCATGAAGGCATGGCCGGCCACGTCGGCGGTGGTCTGGTGGAGGCGGGGGCCGTACTCCTGGGCGATGACCCCGGCGAAGACCCCGGTGCTGGTGCCGCGCAGGGTGTCGGGGTCGATGCCGGCGTGCTCGATCGCCTCCCACGACACCTCCAGCAGGAGGCGCTGCTGCGGTTCCATGGCGGTCGCCTCACGGGGCGAGAGCCCGAAGAAGCCCGCGTCGAAGTCCGCGGCGTCGTACAGGAAGCCGCCCTTGCGGGAGGAGATCTTCCCCAGTTCGCCCGGGGTGGGGTCGTACAGGCCGTCCGTGTCCCAGCCCCGGTCGGCGGGGTGGTCTCCGATCACGTCACGGCCGGCCGCCACCAGGTCCCACAGGGACTGCGCGTCGGTCACCCCTCCGGGGTAGCGGCACCCGATGCCGATGATCGCGATCGGTTCGTCCGACGGCCCCCGGCGGGGGCGACGGATGCGCGCGCCGGCCTCCGCGGTCGCGGGGTCGTGTTCCACGAGGCCGAGTTCGTGCCGCAGGTGCTCGGCGAGTGTCGCCGGTGTGGGGTGGTCGAAGACGAGGGTGGTCGGCAGGTCGAGGCCGGTGGCGGCGGCGAGGGCGGTGATCAGCTCGACCACTCCGAGAGAGGTGAAACCGATCTCCAGGAAGGTCCGGGTGCCCGCGTCGAAGCCGTGCCCCAGCACCCGGCCCGTCTCCGAGGCGATCAGGTCGACCAGGGTCTCCCGCTGTCTGTCCGGTGGGGCGCCGCGCAGGGCGGTGGTGTCGAGCGGGGCGGTGGGCTCGAAGTCGGGAGTCCGCCGCGGCCGGTCTGCCTCCGGGGCCGCGTCGGTCCGCGGGGCGGGGTCGGTCCGCGGGGCCGCCTCTGTCTCCGGGGCCGGATGCGTCACCGTCGCCCGGGGCCGGGTGACGAGCTGTCCGTACGTCGCCTCCCAGCGGACCGGCAGCCCGTTGACGAATGCCTGGGTGAGCGCCTGGCGGATGCTTTCCCCGTCGCTCCTGCGGTGGTCCAGCGTGGGGACGACCGCGCCGGTGACGTCGGCCGCCCGGAGGATCTCGCCGATGGCCGTGGTGAGCGTGGGGTGGGTGCTCACCTCGATGAACAGCCGGTGGCCGTCGTCGATGAGCGCTCGTATCGCCTGCTCGAACAGGACGGTGCCGCGCATCGACCGGTACCAGTAGTCGCCGTCCAGGCGCGTGCCGTCGAGCCGGGTGCCGGTTGCGGTGGAGTAGAAGGAGGCGCGCGAAGGGCCGGGCGGTGTGTGCGGTGCTCCCGCCGCCAGCACCTGCCGCAACCCGTCGACCTGGGGCGAGTGGCCGGCGACGTCGATGCCGGGGACCTTCCAGGCCCAGATCCCCTGCTCGGTGAGCTCGGTGAGGAGTTCCTCCACGGCGTCGGTGTCACCGCTGACGGTCACGTTCCGGGCGCTGTTGACGGCCGCGACATCGAGCCGGCCGCGCCACCGGTCGATCAGGGGGCCGATCCTGTCGACGGGCGCGGCGATCGACGCCATGGTCCCCCGGCCCTCGATCCGGGTCAGGGCACTGCCGTACCGGACGAGCAGCCGGGCGGCGTCCTCGGTGTTCAGCGCTCCGCAGGCGTGGGCGGCGGCGATCTCGCCGACGGAGTGTCCGACGACCGCCGCCTCCTGGAGTCCGTGGGCGCGCCAGAAGTCCGTGAGCGCGCCGGACAGGACGAACTGGACCGGCTGGATGGTGCCGAGCCGGGTGAGTTCCGTTCCGGCGGTGAGCGCGGCGGCCGGGTCCCAGCCGTCCAGACGGGCGGCCAGCACGCTGCCGTAGGTCTCGGCCCGGGCCCTGAAATCGGTGGAGGCGGCGAGCAGTTCCGTCGCCATGCCGGGTCGGACGGCGCCCTGGCCGGGGAAGACGAGGACCGGTCGGCGGGCCGTCGTCGCGACGCCGGTGAGGACGCCCCGCGCGGGGCGGCGCCGGGCCAGAGCGGTGAGTCCGCGCAGGAGCGCGTCCCGGTCCGTCGCCAGGACCGCGCCGCGGTGGTCGGCGTGCGTGCTCGTCAGCAGCCGGTGTCCCAGGTCCGGCAGCGCCTCGTCCGGCGTCGCCTCGACCTCTTCGCGGAGCCGGTCGGCCTCGGCCGCGAGCGCGTCAGGAGAGTCCCCCGAGACCACCAGGGGTGCGTTCTGCAGTTCCATGGTCAGCCTTCGCTACTTGGCTACGGACTTGCGCCAGCCCAGATGGGCGGCCGGGTGGACCAGTACGCGGTCCGGCTGTTCGCTGCGGAGCAGGACCTTCGCGAGCCGCCGCCGGATCTCCTGGTCGTCGACGGAGGTGTCCGCGCAGTAGACGTCGAGGGTGAAGACGACCTCACCCGCGTCGTTCTCGTGGGTCCACGCCTGTGCTCCCTGGACGTCGGGGAGCGACTCGGCTATCTCGCAGACGGACCGGAGCGACACCTTCTCGCCGCGGCTCATGACAAAACTGGGCCGGCGGCCACGGAAGTAGAGGTAGCCGTCGTCGTCTCTCTCGAACAGGTCGCCGGTACGGATCGCGGTCCTCACGGATTCCCGTGTCGCGGCCGTCGTCCCGGCGCTGTCGGGCGCGGGACCGCTGTCGCCGGGGCCTGTGTCCGTCTCGCTGGTTTCGGGCCCGGTGTCCGTCTGCCGTCGCCCGACCCTGCGGAGCATCGCCGTGTCGGTCTCGACGATCAGCTCGCCGATCCGCTCCCCCGGCTGCTCCGTGCGCAGGCGGACCTCCACACCGGGAAGCGGGAGTCCCACCGAGGGGTGGCGCCGGGGCGGCTCGCGATGGGCCGCGAGTGTGGACACCCGGGGGCCCGCCTCGGTGAGTCCGTAGGTGAGGTAGAGCTCCAGGCCGGGGTTGTGCGCCAGCAGGTCCGCCACGGACGCGGCCTCGAAGGCGTCCCCGCCCACGGTGAGCCGGCGCAGGGGTGCCGGAAGCGGGCGGCCCGTCCGGCGCCAGGTCTCGACCAGGGCCGGTGTGAGCGAGGACACCGTGACACCGTGCTCCTCGATGGTCCGGCGGTAGTTCGCCGGGGTGAACGGAGGGCCGGAGATCACCGCTCTGCCTCCGGAGACGAGGGCCCCGAGAAGCTGGGCGACGAACGCGTACGAGTAGTGCATCGGGAGGTTGATCAGTGTGGTGTCGTCGGCGGTCTGCCCGATCGATCCCGCGTGGCGGGCCGCGTTGCGGAGCAGGGAGTCGACGTGGTGCAGACAGCCGCTGAACACGCCGGAGGTGCCGGAGGTGAGGAGGATGATCTCTCCGGGGCGCTGTGCGCGGGTGTCGGGGTGGGGCAGGGCCGCGAAGCGGGCGATCCCGCCGAGGGGGTGTGAGGTGCCGTCCCTCAGCAGCTCCGCCGGGATGCGCGGCGCGACGAGGGCGTCGGCGCCCAGTGCCCTGGCCATCCGGTCGATCCTGGACGGCGGAGCCGACGGCGGGAGGAGCGCCGGAACCGCGCCCTGGGCCAGCAGCGCCAGCACCACGGCGGTGAACGCCCCGCCGTTCGGCATCGCCACCATGACGGTCCGTCCGGGCGCGACGCCGAGTGTGCGCAGTTCGTCCGTCAGGGTGTCGAGCGTGGGTGGACGTGCCGTGGGCTGGTCGGCGTGGACGAGGTGGTCGAGGAAGTGCTGTACGGCGCTCGCCGTGAGGGTGCCGACGGTCTTCACGTCAGTCCTGCCGTCGGGTCCGAGGTGAGGATCGTGCTGGTGACGTGGTGACCCGACGCGTCCGCCCGGTGGGTCGTGACGATCACATGGCTCGCGGAGTCCTGGCGCAGCCAGGCGCGGGCCACCAGGAGCGCGGGGGGCAGACCCTTGTCCGGGGGCATCGACAGGGTCATGGTCGGTCCGCTGAGTCCGAGGAGCTGGGAGGGGAGGCTGCAGATCGAGCCCGGGTTGGCCCCCGAGAAGCGCAGCGGCGAGATACGTCCCGACGGGATCGCCTCGGCCAGTTGCCGCATGGTGTGCGTGGTGCACTGGTCGCTCACGGCAATGTGACCCACGGACCGCCGGGCCGACACGTCCGTCGGGGTGAGGACCCCGCCGCACGCGCCGAGTGCCTGTTCGACGGCATCGAGCACGAGCCAGGAGAGCGGGTCGGCGTACAGGGATGCCTTCCGCCTCGGCGGGGTGGCGGACAGGTCGCGTGCGACGGCGACCCCCTCGCCAACGGCTTTCAGGGCATGGGTGTGCGGGGCGGGAAGTCTGTTCATGCCGCCGCGCCTTCCGGCCCTCGCAGGACGAGGCAGGTGTTGAAGCCGCCGAAGCCGAGCGTCACGCTGATGCCGTACCCCTGGGCGATCTTCATGGGTTGCCGGGCCGGAGCCGGCAGAGCGAGCTGCGGGATCGGGTCCCGCAGGCCGTGGACGGGGGGCGCCATGGAGGTGGCGAGGGCCTGGAGCACAGCGACCGCCTCGATGGCCCCGGTCGCGCCGAGGGTGTGCCCGAACGCCCCCTTGGTCGCGAACACCGTTGGTGGACTGGGTACTTGGGCGAACAGACGGCTGTAGGCGCGGGCTTCCACGTCGTCGTTCACCGGGGTTCCGGAGCCGTGTGCGTTGATCACGGAGATGTCCGCCGGGGTGATGTGGGCTGTGCGCAGGGCGCGTTCGACGGCGAGGACGACGTTGGCACCGGACGGGTCGGGGGCGACGGCGCTGGCCGCGTCGTTCGAGGATGCCGCGCCTGCGAGGGTCCCGCGGGGACGGGCGCCCCGGGCGCGGGCACGTGCCGCCGGTTCGAGGACCAGGAAGGCCGCGCCCTCGCCGAGGACGGTGCCGTTGTGCCGGGTGTCGAAGGCACGCAGTGCGTCGGGGGACAAGGTGCCCAGCCGTGAATGTCCCAGCCGTTTGCCGAGGGTGAGCACGTCCGCTCCGCCGCACACGCACAACTCCGCGGCGCCTTCCTGGAGAAGGGCGAGTGCGGTCAGTACGGCGTCCGATCCCGCGGAGCAGGCGGTGGTGACCGTCACCGGTTCCGCCACCAGTCCGACGTCCCGGACGGCGGCCGCGGACCACTGCGAGAGGGAAGCGGTTTCCGTCTGGTCGAGATGGGCGCCGTAGCTGGTTCCGAGGACCGGTACGAGGGCCGGGTCCCCGGGCTCCGTCCCCGCGTCCGTCAGCGCGGCCGACAGAGTACGGCGCGTGAGTTCGTGCTGGCGGTGCGCGGGGGGAGAGTCCAGCGGAAGGCCGGAAACGACCGCCGCCCTGGTGCTGCGCAACGGTAACGGGGAGGCGGCTTCGGTGACTCCGGAGACCTCGTCGAGAAGAAATTCCCAGACCGGATCGAGTGCCGTTCCCAGAGCTGTGGTCCACGCCATTCCCGTGACCCAGATCGGGGAAACGGGGTTCACCACAGTTGCTCGCCCAGATCTGCGACCTTTGTACGTACCAAGCTGCCCCGGGTCATGGCGACAGGCTTGCCCGAGACCTCCGCGCGACAGGCGAACGTGAGGAAATTCCCACGCAGGCTCTCACACGTCGTGTTGAAGACGATCTGGTCGCCGGGAACCACGACACGAGTGAATCGGGATTTGACCGACCCGATGAGGGTGATTTCGTCGTCAGACAGTCTTGAGGTGGACAGCTGGGCCAGAATGATGGCCGACTGGGCGATCGCCTGCATCATGTGACTGGCCGGAAAGACGGCCCGTTCCGGGAAGTGGCCGGAGATGGCGTCCGTCTGACCGGAGACGGCCATGAGGCTCTTCACGTATTCACCGGGCTCGTAGTCCAGAATCCTGTCGAGGTAGACCATGGGGTGGCGGTGCCGCAGCCAGCCCTTGAGCTCCGTGAACCCCATGGTCCTCGGCTGGCGTTCCTTGCTGTCGGTCTCCTCGGTCATCGGCTGCCGGCTCCGTCCGGAGCCGGCCCGCCGAGACGTCGCACCAGCTGTGTCAGGCCTCGCACCGAGGAGAAGTTCTCCGGTCCGAAGTCTTCGTCCGATATTTTTATGTCGAAGACATATTCACACTGGGCGCGGAGTTCACTGAATCCGAGCGAGTCGAGACCGAGGACGTCCCGAAGGCCGTCGTCGAGTTGTATCTCGGCTGGCGGAACACTCACGAAAAGGTCGTCGACCAAGATTCTCTTGATGGTTGCCTCGATGCTCATGAGCAGTCTCCAGGATTACCGACCGGGACGGGCGGGCGAACGGCGTGGCCGGCACCCGCACCCACCGGCAGGAATTCGGTCAACGGTCGCCCGCGAGGACATGACTGACGGCATACGCGAGCGATTGGAAAACGGAGTTCTTCGGCGAGATCGATGCGACCTTACAAGGTTCAAGTAGCGGGTGGCGACTACGGAAATCCTTAGTCCCGGGCGACAAAATTACCCAAACCGGACCACTTCTCCCACGATGGAAGGCATTCTTCGATTTCGCAAAGATTATGCCAATTTGTTGTCGCCGGGTAGGTCTCGCGGCACCACGACCCTCTTGACCAACTGCTACTGCGGCGAGGCAAAATGATCCGGCATCACCCGTCGGGCGGTATGACGGCCCGCCCGACGCTGCTCCCGGCCGCCCCGCGACGGCCCTCCGGGTCAGGAGAGACACAGCCCATCCCATCCCTGTAGCCACGCACCAGCGCCGGCGGGTTCCGTGGGCCCCCGAGTGAAGCGGTTACCCCGGCATCCAGGCCCCTGTGCCGCACACCGGGACACCGACAGGACCGCGGCGGCGCGCTGCACCACTGTGCGCCGCGCGCACCCTCGCACCACCAGGAGACCTCGCATGACTGCCCCCCGAGCGGTCGGACGGCTTTTCCCCACCTCCGTTCTCCGCACGCGAGCGGGGAGCCCAGGATGAAGTTCGGACGGACCGTCAGCCTCGGCACACCACCGGTCGCGCCACGCGCCCCCCGTTTCGCCCTGCCGGAAGAGACGAGCCCTCCCCCGTACCCGATGTTCCACCGGCGCCGGCGGAACGTCGCGCTCCCGGGCTTACTCCGGCTCCCCCGAAAGAGGTAATGCCTTGCCCACGCTGCCCAAGGTCACGACTCTGGCCCCAGAGCCCCCCACCGCGAACCCCCGGGACCTGCCGACACCCGCCCTGCCCCCGGCGGTCGCCGCGATACTGGGCATGGTCCACCTCGACGCCGAACTGCGGGTGGTGGAAGCCAACGACACGTTCTGCGAGCAGTTCCGGCTGACACCCGCCGAGGTACGGGGAGTGTCCCTGTCGCGGTTCTTCCACCCCACGGGACGCTCCAGCCTCCAGGAACAGTTCTCCCGGCTCGTCGCGGGGCAACTGGGTGACTTCAGCGCCCCCATGACGCTCGTGGACGGAAACCTCAGGGACCGGGACTGCCTGGTGACGGGCATCGCGCTCAACAGGGTCCCGCACGTCTACTGCACCACCGAGTGCGTCGCCGTCGCCCTGGTCGTCCCGGACACGGTCCACAGCCCTCCACTCACGCTGGCCGCCGCACCCGCGGCGCTCGCCGAGGTTCCCAGCCGCGTTCTGGAGGGAGTGGCCGCCGGGCTCTCCACCCAGCAACTGGCCACGCGGCTCGGCCTCAGCAGCCACGGCGTCGAGTACCACATCAGCGTGATGCTGAAGAAGCTGAAGGCTCCCAACCGCTCCGCGCTCGTCGCCCGCGCCTACGCGCTGGACATCCTCGTCGCGCACTGCTGGCCGCCCCGGGTCCGGCCCCAGTACATGGCGCGGTTCCAGGTGGGCACGTCCGCCTGTGCGACAGAGGCACCCGTGCCGGCCGACCGCGCCCCAGCGGCGGCCACGCACCGGTCCGACGACCTCACCGAGGTGGGCCGGCTCGCGCCGGTGTCCGCCGACGACACGGACAGTCGGCCGGAAAGGGAACACGCATGAGCCGGACATCCTCCCGTTCCGTCTCCCCCGCCGGGGCCCTGGGCTTCGTGTCGCCGCCGTCGCAGGACGGTCCCACGGTGCGCGTCCGAGCGAACGGAGCCGGTCATGGGCGCTGACACCCACCGGGCCGACATCGAAGCGGCGGCGGCCGGGGCCGAGGCCGTGAGCCGCAATGCCGACATCCTCGGCGAACGGGAGCAGGCGGCGGTGCGCGCCGCGACCGTCCTGATCGCGGGGTGCGGCGGCGGGGGCGGGGTGGTCGAGCCGCTGACCCGGCTCGGGGTGCTGCGCTTCCGGCTCGCCGACCCCGACCGCTTCGACGTCTCGAACCTGAACCGGCAGGCCTGCGTCCGGGCCGACGTGGGCCGCTCCAAGCCCGAGGCCATCGCGGACCGGGTGCGCGCGCTCAACCCCTCGGCCGACGTGACCGTCTACGCCCAGGGTCTGACCCTGGAGAACCTCGACGAGGCGCTCGACGGGGCCCACATCGTCTTCGACGGAATCGACCCGACGATGTCGGCCTGGGTCAAGTACCAGCTGCACGAGCGGGCGGCCCGGCGGGGCATTCCCGTCCTGGCCGGCATGGACTTCGGCGGGAAGCCGACGCTGTACGTCTTCGACTACCGGCGCAATCCGGTGCCGTTCTACGGCAGGGCGAGCGCCGAGGCGCACCGTGAGAACCGCCTCTGGGAATCCATGCGTTGGACCGGCAGCACCCATGTCCCCAGTGATTTCCTGCCCGTCCAGGCCAATCGGTTCACCCACGGGGGCACCTGGCCCCAGATCGGCTACTGCGTCCTCGGCCTCGCCACCCTGACCACCAGGACGGTCGTGGACGTGCTGATGAACCGCAGGACGCGGCACGTCGTCACCATGGACGTGCACGCCGCGGTCATGTCCCGCCCGGCCGCCCTGATCCACCGGGCGCGGATGCCGGTGGAACTGGTGAGAACCCGTCGGGCGCTACGTGCGGCGGCCCGGCGCGGCCCGCGCCCGGAGCCGGTCTCACCACAGCTCCCGCGCCCACTGCCCGAGCGGCTGGCCACGGTGCTCGGCGGTGCCCGGCTCGCGCCTTCCGCCTACAACGCGCAGCCCTGGCGGTTCGAAATCCTCGACGACCGCACGGTCCGGCTCGCTCCCGACCCGGAGCGCTGGCCCGCCGCCGACCGGGACCCACTGGGCTGGGCGGAAAGCCTCGGCTGCGCTCTGGGTTCCATGACCTACCTGGCGCACGGCGAGTGGGAACCCCGGCCGGACCGCCGGGACGAGGCGCGTGACAGTGTCGGCCGGTTCCACTGCGACCGTCTGAGCGACGATGTCCTCCCCCGGCAGGGAGCGGTCGGCCTGCGCGCCACCCATCGGGAGGACCTGCTGCGCAGCCCTCTGGACCAGGCCACGGCCAAGCGGATCGAGTTGCTGTGCGGCGAACGGAACCTCACCCTCGACGTGGTCAGCGGGCCTGCCGCCCTGACCCGGCTAGCCCGGACGCGGCTCGACGCGTCCCTGGCCGACGATCAGGTGCGTGATGCCCGGCTCCGGGCCTGGCTGCGCGCACGCGCGCGCGGTGAGAAGGGCCGCTCCTCCTTCGGGGATGCGAAGGACCTGCTCGGCCGCTCGGGCACGACCGGCGCCCTGGCCCACGCCCTGACGGGTGAGGTGCTGCCGCGCGCGCTGGCCCGCCCGCTGGGCGCGGCGGCGGCGCGCGCGGAGGCCCGGAGGCTGCGCAACTGCGGCGCCGTGCTCGTCCTGCGCGGTCCTCGCCGGACCGTCGCCGACCGCGTCGACGCGGGAGCCGCGCTGATGCACATCTGGCTCACCCTGACGGAGGCCGGATACGCGGCCCAGCCGCTGGGGGGCGAGTTCGGCCGCGAGGTGGCAGGACTCGACCCGGACGGGGACGACGAGATCCTGGCGGTCCTGCGCGCCGGACGGGCCACGGCGACCCCGCTCCACCGTGTCACGCGCTGCCCGGTCGAGGCCTCCGTGCGGTGGGACACGTAGCCCGCGCGACCAGCGGCTCGTCGTGAACGGCACCCTCCGTCACGGCTGCTGACGACATGGGGTGCCCCGCGTCGGGGACCGCGGACGCGGGGCACCCGCTCCGAGGCAGGGGAACGCGGCCCGTAGTGTGGCCCCACCTCGTCCGGCGCGAGGGGCGGGCGCCCGCCCCCCGGCCGGTCTTCGTCCACCGGCTGGGGGCCACGCGGGCCCGCCCCGCTGGTGCGGGCCGCCCGGCCGGCACCCGGCCGACTCCGTACGGCAAGGCGCGGCCGGCGTCGCCGAGTTGCCGGTGCATCCCGAGCTCCCGATGCCCGGAGTGCGTCTCTTTTCAGCCATGCCGCGTCCCTGCGCGGAAAGGTACTTCCATAGAGGGGCATGCACCTGACATTTTGCTTCCACCATTCGTTTCGTACGGCCCGGCCGGTGCGCTCCGCACGGCCGGGCCGTCTCCGGAGGACGCATTGATACCCCACATATCCAGCCGGTCCAGACGCACGCTGGTGCTGGCGGCCACGCTCGGCGCCGCCCTCGCGTTCGGCACGCCGGGCGCCCTCGCGGGCACGCTCCCCGTACCCCCCTCCACCGCGCCCGCCGCCAAGGCACACGCTCCGGCCGCCGCGCCGGCCGCCCGGAGTGCGGACTGGGTGGCCGGCACGCGTGCGTACCTCGTGATCACCGCCCCCGGTGACGGTGCGGCGGTCCGCTCCGCGATCACGGCCAACGGCGGCACCGTCTTCTCGGACTTCGACGCCATCGGCGTGATCGTCGCCCACTCGGCGTCCAGCGGATTCGCCGCCACCATGCGCGGCGTCGCCGGAGTGCAGCAGGTCGGCGCCACGCGCACCTCGGACGTCCCGGCCGACGCCTACAACCCGGCGCTCCCGGCCAATCCGTCCCAGTCCTCGACCCCGGCCGGAGAACCGGTCCGGGCCGACATGAGCCAGATCAAGGCCGACCAGGCCTGGGCCGTGAACCCGGGCTCCGCCTCTGTCAAGGTCGGCATCCTGGACACCGGTGTGGACGACCAGCACCAGGACATCGCGCCCAACTTCAACGCGGCCGACTCGGTCTCCTGCGCCTACGGCAAGCCCGACACCCGTGCCGGTGCCTGGCGGGACGTCGACACGCACGGCACCCACGTGGCGGGCACCGTCGCCGCGGCCAAGAACGGCAAGGGCGTCGTCGGCGTGGCCCCCGGGGTGAAGATCTCCGCGGTCCGGGTCGCCGAGCCGGGCACCGCCCTCTTCTTCGCCGAGAACACCATCTGCGGCTTCGTCTGGGCCGGTGACCACGGCTTCAAGGTCACCAACAACAGCTATTACACGGACCCGTGGCAGTTCAACTGCCCGGACAACATCGACCAGGCCGCCATCATCGAGGGCGTCGAGCGCGCCCAGGAGTACGCCGAGAGCAAGGGCTCCCTCCAGATCGCCGCCGCGGGCAACGAGAACTACGACCTCGCCCACAAGACGACCGACTCCGCGAGCCCGAACGACTCGACGCCGGTCACCCGCACCATCACCAACGCCTGCCTCGACATCCCGACCGAGCTGCCGGGCGTGGTCACCGTCGCGGCCAACGGCACGGGCGTGACCAAGGCCTCGTTCTCCAACTACGGCCAGGGCGTCATCGACATCGCGGCGCCGGGCAGCAACGTGTACTCCACCGTCCCCGGCGGCGGCTACGGCAGCAAGAGCGGCACCTCGATGGCGACCCCGCACGTGGCCGGCGTGGCGGCGCTCATCGCCAGCGCCGACCCGGGCATCACCCCGGCGCAGATCCGCGCGAAGCTGGCCGCCCAGGCCAACGACATCGCCTGCCCCTCGGACAGCCGCTGCACGGGCACGACGGCCAGCAACGCGTTCTTCGGCGAGGGACAGGTCGACGCCCTCAAGGCCGTCGGGGCCACCCCGCCGCCCGGCACGTTCTTCGAGAACCTCGCGGACTTCGCCATCGCCGACAACGCGACCGTGGAGAGCCCGATCGCCGTCACCGGCGTGACCGGCAACGCCCCGGCCACCCTCAAGGTGGGTGTGGACATCAAGCACACCTACACCGGGGACCTGAAGGTCGACCTGGTGGCACCGGACGGCACCGTCTACACCCTGCACAACCGCGCCGGCGGCAGCGCCGACAACATCGCCCAGACCTACACCGTGAACGCCTCCTCGGAGGTCGCGAACGGCACCTGGAAGCTGCGCGTCAACGACAACGCCGCCTCCGACACGGGCAAGATCGACGCCTGGAACCTGACCTTCTAGCGCAGGACCCGGCAGCGCCCGCGTCCAGCACGCACAGCGCCGGCGACAGCCGCGCGCCGTGGCCGGGCCGTGCTCGGCGCAGCGGGGTGACACGTCGGGCTCCGGCCCTTCGTGTCACGACCGAGTCGATCAGGGTGGCCGCGGTGAACCCGACGGCGTCCTCGTCGATCGGTCTGGCCCTGTCCCCCGTGACCGCCCACTCCAGGTCCCGGCTCAGGCGGGGCTCGGAGGCGGGGTCGAGCAGCGCGGCAAGCATCCAGTGCTCCGCGTTCAGCACGCGCCGCGCCTCACCGGGCAACGCCTCGGGCAGCATCCTGCGCCTGCCGACCTCGCCGTTCCAGACCTCCGCGGCGGACGCCGTGTCGGGGCCGTCCGTCCACAGCAGGGCCGGGTCCCGGGGCAGCAAGGCGGCGACGACGGCCCTGAGGACCGAGGAGTCGGTCCTGCGCAGTTCGTCCTTGGCCAGGGCGGCGTCCGTCACCTTCACCCGGAGCACGGCCCGCGCCCCGGGGGTGAGGAACGACTCGTCGTCGCTGTCCACCTGCGGCACTCCGCCCACGATCAGCCGGGCCATGGTCGGGGTGACGCCGGTGAGCCGGGCGAACTCCTCGGCGGCCGTCCGCATCCACGGGGCCGGTCCGCGCTCGTCCAGTTCGTGGAGGAACGCCGTGAGCCAGCCTTCCTCGCGGTCCTCACCGACCGGGGAGGAGGATGCGAGCGTGTAGGGGGCGGGGGCCTCGAAACGGCCGGACGGGTCGTGGAAGAGTGCCGTGAAGTCGCAGCCGTGCCGCTCGTGGATCGAGGTGCACCCGGTGACCGCGAGGAAGGCACCGCCGTCCAACGGCAGCACGCCCGTCCCGATTCCGTCGCGCCACTCGCCGTTCACGGTGCGCAGATGGCGCGCGTCGAGGTGGAGGGAGACCCGGCGCCAGCGCGAGTGCCCCGCCGCCGAGGCCAGCCCGAGCGCGTCGAACTCCCGCAGCAGCGTCACCAGGGCCTCCCGGTGCTCCGGCGAGGTGGTGGGTGACGCGACCCGGAACGCCGTCGCCGTGAGGAAGCCGGCCAGGGGCTCCTCGTACAGGTAGCCGCCGGGCAGTGCAGGGCCGTCGACGTGCAGGCGGACGGCCGGGGCGGGCTCGCGGGCCGTGCCCACGGGCGGTGCGGCGGGGGCACCGGCCATCGGCGCAGCCGTGGCGGGAGTACCGGCCGCCGACGTGGACGTGACCGGGGCACCGGCCGCGAGCGACACCGGCGCGAGGTCGTCGGCGGAGCGGCCGGACGTCACGGACGCGTCGGACGCGCTCAGCGCCCGCCGCAGCGCCCGCAGTCGCCGGACGACGTCGTCCCGGTCGGCCGTGTAGTGGTGGTGGGGCGCACGGGAACCGTCGAGGCCGCTGAGCGCCTCGCGCAGCAGCCGGTCGGACGGTCCGGTGGGGCCCTCCTCCCCGTGGGCGCCGGAGACTTCCCCGGTCAGCCGGGTCGCCACCGCGTCGAGCACCTTCTGCTGCCCGGCGGTGTACCGCAGCACTCCGGTGACGCCCGCGCGCAGTGCCCTGTCGGTGACCTCGGGCAGCAACTCGCTCACGGCCGCCCCGGGTTCGGGCGCCTTGAGCAGCGCCCGCGCCGTCTCGTCGGAGATCCCGCGCAGTGCCTCGGAGCCCCGCGGGTCCCGGGGCCGCAGGCAGTGCCAGTACCGCAGCGGCGGAAGGACGGGGGTGCCCGCCACGAAGTCGCCCGGGGGGCCGTCCATCCTCGCGGAGGCGTGCACGACTCCGTCCGGGTCGACGAGTTCGACGCGCCAGCCGTCCCGGACGGCGGCCATGAGCCGGACGGCACCGGGGAACCGCACCGCGGCGTACGGCATTCCCCGCTCCTGCGACACGGTGACCCGGCGTCCGGCCAGGTCCTCGCCGCACCAGGAGTGGTCGGGCAGGCGCACCGCGCGCCAGCCGAGCAGCCCGTCCACCGGCACCCCGGCGGGAGTGGCCTCGGCGAAGGGGTAGGGCGCCAGCGAGCCCGGAACCGGGGTGCCCTCCCCGTCGGGATCGTCAGGATCGTCGGGAGCGGTGAGAAAGGCGGGCACGCTCGGGCGGCCGAGCCGTCCGGTGGCCGGGTCGTACTGCAGCCAGTCCCCGCCCCAGGCCCAGTAGGAGGTGCCGTCCCCGACCACACCGGCCTCGGCGGGCACGGTGGTGTCGCCCCGTCGCAGGACGCCGGGGAAACCGGTGGTGCGTCCGCCGCCCGGCAGGGGCAGGGTCGGGACGCCGACGCCCTCCCGGTACCAGTTCAGCCGGGTGCCCCGGACGTCGCGGGTGCCCGCCAGGGGCAGGACCCGGTCGGGACTGTGGTGCCAGTACCCGCGCAGCCCGTGACCGTAGGTGTCCCAGTGGACGAGCAGTTCACCGTCCACGAAGTGGAACCCGGGGTGACCGTGGATTCCCTGGTCCGGCAGCCGCAGATCGTGGGTGAGCACGGTGCCCTCGGTGCCGATCACCCGGACCTGCGCGGCACCGGCGGTGATGAGGTACGGCCACGCGTCGGCGACGTACAGGTCCCCGACGTGCTGCCCGCTCACCAGGTCGCGGGCGGCTTCCTCCCAGGCGGGCCAGCCGAGTTCGTCGATGAGCCCGGCCCTGAGCGTGCGGGCGAGGAGCGGGGCGAGGTCGCCGGCGGCCAGCTCCCGCAGCTCGTCCTCGGCGAGCCTGAGCGCCTCGTCGGGGAGCCACTTCAGCCGGCGCATCGTGTCGGGGAGGCCGGGCAGTCCGGTGGCGGTCGGGCGCCGCGCCACCTCGCGCACCCAGTCGGCCAGCATCAACCGGCCGCCGGGCGACTGGGCGAGGACCCGGATCGTGTCCAGGTCGTCCTCGTCGTCGCCGAAGGTGTCGGCCGCTTCGTGGAAGGCGTGCCGGAACCGCTCGTCGGCGGCGAGGGCGAGCAGGTCGCGCCGGCCGTCGCCCTTCGCCCAGCTCCGTGGTTCGATCCGGCGGTGGATGCCGGTGGGCACGTCCAGGGTGAGCAGCAGGTCCAGGAGATCCAGATCGTGCCCTGCCCGCAACTCCCCTCCCGAAGCGGCGAGTTCGGCGCGCAGCCGGTCGGCGGACAGTTCCGTGATCCGGTACAGGGCGGGGAGTCGCGTGGTTTCGAAGTAGCTGTGCGACCGCGCCTGGAACTCCAGGAAGCGGGCGAACCAGCCGGCGGTGCCGTCCTCGGGCCGCTCCTCGTCCGGCAGCGTGTCGTCCCAGAGCCCCACGAGGGCCCCGGACTCCTCCAGGATGTCCAGCCACAGCAGGAGTACAGCGCGGTCGCCGGAGTCGGGCATGACGTTCAGCAGCCTGCCGCGCACCTCGGGTTCGCGCCGGGCGAGGGCGATGACGGCCGTGCGGTGGCTCTTCCACCAGCCTGGCGCCGCCTTCGCCGTGGCCGGCAGCGCGAGCAGGTCGGCCAGATAGGCCTGCTCGACCTCGCTCCCCTGCGCTCCCGCCGCGCGGGTCAGCCTGCGCACATCGGTCGCCAGCTGGGCGGACGGTACGAGTCCGCCCGCGGTGCGCCGCACGCACAGCCGGGTGAAGCGCCCCAGGGCCTCGGCCGCCGGAACCCTGGCGGCCAGTTCCTTGGCGTACCCCGACAGCGCGGTCGCCGTGAGCGCCCCGGCCAGGGCGAACTCCAGGAAGACGGCGTCCAGTCGCTCCTCGTCCACGGTGAGCCCGTGCGCGGCCTCGGCCTCACGGGCCCGGCCGAACATCTGCCCGGCGTAGGTGGGGTTCTCCACCGACAGGAAGACGCGTCCGGCCTGTTCGTAGAAGGTGGGCAGGAAGTGCGGTACGGCGGCGGCCAGTCGGCGGGCGGTCTCCCGGCAGGCGTCCAGGGCCGTCTTCGGCCTCGTCCTCGCCCGGCTCGCGATCCGCTCCAGCTCGGGGACGACACCGAGCGCGTACGGCGCGTCCTCGGGGTGGTGCACCAGCACCCACGCCGGGAAGCCGAGCGCCTGCCGCGCCCCCAGGCCGACCTCGACCGGTTCCGCGGCCGGCGCGAGGCCGAGGTGAGAGGCGGCCTGGTCCTCCGCCGCGCCCAGTTCCCCGGCGACCAGACGCACGATCACGCGGTCGTCGAGTCCCGGGTGCGTGTACGACCGTGCCGTCAGTGGTACCGCCCGCTCGCCGGCCCCTGCCGTGCCGAGTGGCAACACCGCCCCGGCCGCCAGCAGTTCCTCGTACGACACCCGCACTCCCCCGCTCACCCGCCCGTCCCCTCTTCGAACGCCCGCCCGGCGTACAGCGCCGCCGTCCTCCGCGTCCCCTCCGACCAGGCCACTCGCTCGGCGTCACGCACCCGGCAGATGGCCAGGGAGCCGGAGACCCGGTGGTCGAGGGCAGTGTCACGCGCGGCGCGTACGGAGCACCGGAACAGGGCCCCGGCGAACTCCGGGACGTCCGTCGCCCTGGAGTCCGGGTCCGCCGGCTTGCCCGCGGCCTCGTGCCGCTCCAGCCACGCGGCGAACCCGCGCAGCCGCTCCACCTCCGGATGGCCCCTGGGCACCTTGGGCAGCGACCCCACCTGCCGGCCCGCCGCCCGGCCGGACACGGTCCCGGCCGCAACTCGCCCCTCCACCAGGGCGACTTCGTACGCGCCGCCCGCCGCAAGCCAGCCCACCGGCTCCGCCTTCCGCACCAAGAGCACTCGAAGAGAACCAGGAGAGACCCCGGAGAGAACTCGAATCGTCACACCGTGCGCCGGGCTCCGGCACTCGGTGTGACGATGAGCGGAACACTAGAAGCAGCCACTGACAATCACCCCGGGCGACTCCCTCCGGCGTACGCCGAGTCAAGCCCGGCGACCTGGGGCGACGCATCCGGGGAACCACGTAATCGCGGTACGTACTACCGGCCGGTCATCAGGAGGGAGTTAAGTTGTTCTCCTGCTGCCCGGGAGAAGACGTACGTGCCCCTCGACGACCGACCCGCTCGGGATCTGCTCCGTCAACTCGACGACCCGGACCACCTGGAATTCCCACGCGGATACGATCATGCCGCCGCGCGAGCGAGGTTCGACCGGCTCGCGATCCGCCTGGACCGGCGATTCCGGTGCATCTGCAGCGTCGACCGGGGCGTCCAGGATGCCAGCCACCACGGGACGATCGTCATCCCCGACACCGCGGCGGCCAGTGGAGAGCGCATCACCGTGACCGTCAGCAACTTCGGGAACCTGACAGCGGTGGCCCTGGGCAACCCCGGCAGCTACGACGAGGACGAGGAGAGCATCCTCTTCGAGACCGCCGACCGTCGCCGCATCGAGGACGAACTCGAAGCGCTCGGCTACACGGCCGTCTCCGAGCATCTGCTCCGGGCCCGATACGACGGCGTCGGCAAGCTCGGCTCCTCCGTCGTCCGGACCTGGTGGGACCGCTTCTTCGACTACCTGTGAGATCACTCCGGGCGGCGCCGGCCATGTCGGCCGGGCGCCGGCCGTGGCGTGGTACGGCCGGGGGCGAGGACCGTCGAGAGGAGCCGGGGCGGGAACTTCCGGGTGGGTCCGGGCGGCTTCGGCCGCGAAAATGGCAGCTCTATCATCTCGTCCATGTCCGACGGCCCGGGCGCTGACCTGCCCTCCCGACTTCGGTCCACCCTGACCGGCCACGAACACGGCGTCTGGTCGCTGGCGACCGCCGTGGTGGACGGCCGTCCTGTCGCCGTCACCGGCGGCCACGACGAGACGGTCCGCATCTGGGACCTCGCCGACGGCCGACCCGTGGGCGGTCCCCTGGTCGGCCACAACGGCCTGGTTCACGACGGCGAAGTGTGGGCGGTTGCCACGGCCACGGTCGACGGTCGTCCCGTCGCCCTGTCCGGTGGCGGAAGCACGCGCATACACCTGTGGGACCTGACCACGGGCCTGCACATGGCCGAACCGCTGGACCACGCCGTCGGCCACATGTGCGCGGCGGCGACGACAACTGCGGTGGACGGACGCCCTGTTGCCGTCACGGGTCATGCCGACGGCGCGGTACGGATGTGGGACCTGGCCGGCGGGAATCAGATCGGTGAGCCCCTGGCTGGCCACACCGACTGGGTGGAGGCGGTGGCGACAGCCGTGGTGGACGGCCGGCCCGTCGCCGTCACGGGCAGCAACGACACCACCGTACGGGTGTGGGACCTGACCGACCGGACTCAGATCGGTGAGCCTCTGACAGGCCACACCGACGAGGTGCGCGCCGCTGCGACAGCCGTGATCGACGGTCAGGCCGTCGCCGTCACGGGCGACTCCGACGCAACGGTACGCGTATGGGACCTGGCCACCGGTCAGCCCGCAGCCGAACCCCTGGACGTGCACTCCGCGGTGGGCTCGCTGACGACAACAGTGGTGGGGAGCCGTCCCGTCGCCCTGGCCGGCACCGCGGACGGCACGGTACGGATCTGGGACCCGGTCACCGGCCGGCCGATCGGTGAGCCCCTGAAGGGGCACCGGGGCATGGTCTGGGGAGCGGCGACTGCCGTGCTGGACGGCCGACCCGTCGCCGTCACCGGCGGCAACGACAGGACCGTACGGGTCTGGGACCTGACCGGGCTCGCGGCGCCCGACCGAGCTGAGCACCGCCCGGTCACCGGACACGGCGGGGCCTTCGCCGCGGGTGGGTGAGACGCTGTCGCCGTGATGGAACGGAAGACTTTCCGGACGCATCTCCGGCAGTCCGCCACCGGCCTCCTGGAGCGCGTCCCCGACCGACTGAAGGGCGAGATATACGTCCTGGCTTTCAATGTCTGGCGCCTCGACGCCGACAACCGCCACCCGTACGTGGAGATCGGCTACAACACCGAGAGCCGGTACGAGGAAGCGATGCGCCGGGGTGATTCCGATCCCTGGGAGGTGCGCTGGAACTATGCCTTCTGGATCCTCGACGGCTTCGACAGGCTCGGGAACGTCCCCGAGGACCCGGCCGGCGGCCCGCTCCACGAGGAGGAGGCCCGGGAGCTCGGCATCTGGTACGACGGCGACTTCGATCTCACCCGGATGCTGGCGGACGATGAGCTCCGCGCCAAGTCCCGCCTCCTCGAACGCCACTTCCAGGACGCCGTTGTCGACCTCGCCCGCCATCTCCACGCGAGCGGCACCCTCCGGAGGATCTTCGGCCGCCCGCTGCCCGTGGTCGTGTTCGACATGGACTGCCCGGGCTGGGAGGAAGAGGCCACCAAGGCCTCCAACCCGCCCGAACTGATCGAGGACTTCTTGGGGTGAACCCGGTCTCCCGCGCCTGCTCCCGCGCCTTCGCGACGGAGCACGAGTGCGAGTACGTGGAACTACGTAACTCGCTACGGGGACCCGCTTGGGAGGGTTTCCGCAAGCGAGAAGGAGCCGCGGGCACAACTACAGTGCCGGTCATGTCTGGTGATCTTCGGGGTGGCGGGCAGGGCGGCGATCCTGGCCTGGCGGATGAGTTGCTGGCGGATCCCGGATACCTGGTGACCGCGGATCCGGAGCGGGTGGTCGCGCTGCTGGATCTGGCGTCGGCACCCGAGGGGCGCCTCGCGGCGGCGGTGTACCGTGCGTCGGCGGGTGCGCACCATGACGCCGGCGCGGCTGCCCGGAGGCAGATCCTGTCGGTGGACGCGGCCCGCTACGGGAGCCGGGACCTGTCCGATCGCATCGCCGCCGTCGAGATACCGGGCGTACCGAGCCTGCGGTGGCGGGTGGAGTGGGCCACCGGATCGCAGGTCCACCCCGGATTCCTCGGCCATCTCGGCCACCTCCACGACGACGTCGGCGACTGGCCGCCGCCGGTCGTGGCGGTCGACGGCCGACCGGCCACGATCACCCGCGTTGACGGCGCCTTGCGCCTGTGCGACCTGGCCACGGGCGAGGAGGTCGCCCGGGCCCCCCTCACCGGTTCCGCACGCGGCACGGCGACGACGGCCGTGGTCGACGGCCGGACGGTCGAGGTCAGCTGCGACGGACCCGGGAACCTGCCGCGGGTTCTCGACCCTTCCACCGGCGAACCGCTCGGCGTGCTGCCGACCGACGGCACGTGCGGCCCGGCGATGTACCACCTGGACTCGGTCACGGTCCACGGCAGGCCCTACGTCCTCGGCGGTGACGAGAAGAGGGTGGCCGTGTGGGACCTGACCACCCGGACACTGGTCGGTGAGCTGGAGACCGACAGTGACGATCTGCTGTCATGGGCGGTCGTGACGCTCGACGGCCGGCCTCACGTGGTCACCGGGAGCTTTCTCGGCAAGGTCGAAGTGTGGGACCTCGCCACCTGCGAACGGATCGGCGCGGGCCAGGGCGAGGACGGCGAGCTGCGGCTGACGGCGGCGGCGACGATCGGCGGACGCCCTCATGTGCTCACCGTCGGCTGCAACCCGTACGTGGGGACGCCGCTGGACACGATCGGCGTGTGGAGCGTCGACCCGCTCCGGCAGACCGGCCGGATCCCCGCCGAGGCGCAGACGGTGGAGACGACCGCCCTCGGCGACCACTGCTATGTCGTCGCCGACGCCGGCGTGGTGTGGGCCCTGTCCGCCGCCGAACCGGTCGGCCCACGAGCCCCGGGCCACAGCGCGACCGTGACCGCCGCGACGACGACGGTGCTCGACGACCGGCCGGTGGCGGTCACCGGCAGCTATGACGAGACCTTGCGTCTGTGGGACCTGGCCACCGGCTGCCCCGTCCGCCCGCCGCTGTCCACCGACACGGAGGAATACGACGGCGTGACGCAGGTGCACACGACACTGATCGACGGCCGCCCCTACGCCGTGACCGCCCACGACAGCGGCTACGACGAGTACGAACGGGTGTGGGACCTGGCCGCCGGCGAGGAACTCGCCGACGGCTCCCGGCCCGCGGGGATGAGCGAGCCGATGCTCGGTGACGACCGTTTCGCGCCGTCGCTGCCGGTCAACGGCCGTACGTACGCCGTGTCGTTCTCCGCCTACGCCGTGCCCGCCCTCCGGTTCCGTGACCTGGACACCGGGCGGGAGGTTGAGGAGGGCCCGCTCGGTCCGACGGGCAGAGTGACCGGGTTCGCCGCCGGCAGGATGGACGGCCGCCCGGTCGCGGTGGTCGCGGCCCCGCGCCAGGTACGGGTGTGGGACCTCAGCGGCGAGAGGGCCGCTGTCACCGACGAACTCGTCTTCCCGCAGAACGTCGGCGCGGTGGCCGTCACCCCGCGGGGACAGCTCCTGGTCGGCTTCGGCAACGACATCGCCGTACTTCGCCGTCATTGACCACAGTGGCCCCTGGCAGCGCGGTCACGGCACAGGTCAGCGGCGCAGCAGGTCGCGGAATCCGGTGAGCAGGGCCCGCAGCCCGAGGTCGAAGGCGAGGGTGGCGCGGCTGCTGTCGGCGGGGGTCCGGTCGAGTACGGCGCTGAGATGCGGGGTCGTGTCGCGGGCGACGTCGGGGACCATCACGGGCGGCGCCACCAGGTCGAGGGCGGAACCGAGGACGAAGCTCTCCAGTGCGGTGATCAGCGGCATGACCTCATGCGTGGCGAAACCGGCGTCCAGGAGCAGCTCCGCGACCTTCTCGTACATGGCGTGCATGAAGGGTTCGGCCAGCGGCGCGGTGGCGAGCAGGGGTACCGCCCCGGGGTGGGCGGCGAAGGCGGCGAGGTAGGAGCGGGCCCAGCCTTCCAGGGCCTTCTCCCAGGGCTGTGACCAGTCCTGGTCGTCTCCGGTCGTCAGGGCCAGTTCCTCGCGCATCAGCGAGATGATGTCGTCGCGGCCGGCGACGTGGTGGTACAGCGCGGACGGGGCGACGCCCAGCGCTCTGGCCAGGGCCGGGATGGAGAGCGCGCCTTTCTCGTCGGCCAGGCGCAGTGCCGCGGCACCGATGCGCCGACGGTCCAGCAGGGGTGTGCGCGGCCGTCCCACGGTGGCTCCTCGTCCTCGTCTGTCGTAACCCAGACGTTACCGAATGGCATTCAGTAAAACTCTTCCCAGTCGCCTGGGCGGCGCCTACATTACCGGAAACCGAACACCTTTCAGTTAGGTGGTCGGCCGAAGGAAAGGCACCGCCACACGCCATGCACGCCGACATCGTCTTCACCGGAGGGACCGTCCGGACCGGGGCATCGGACGCCCCCGCCCACGACGCCCTCGCCGTCACCGGCGGCAGGATCACCGCCCTCGGCGCACAGGCGCTGGCCGCCCGGGGACCGCGTACCACCGTCGTCGACCTGGCCGGCGGGGCGCTGCTGCCGGCCTTCGGCGACGGACACGCGCACCCGGTGATGGGAGGACTGGGGCTGGCCGGGGTTCCGGTCCGGGACCGCGGAAGCGTCGAGGAGATCGTCGAGACCGTACGGGGCTGGGCCGCCGAACACCCGGAGACGGAGTGGATCACCGGTGACGGCTTCGACCCGTGGCTCGCCCCCGACGGCCGGTTCGACGCCCGGTGGCTGGACGCCGCCGTACCCGACCGTCCCGTCGTCCTGCGCACCATGGACCACCACACCGCCTGGGTGAACAGCGAGGCGCTGCGCCGGGCCGGGTACACCGCCGCGACCCCGGATCCGGCGGGCGGGGAGATCCTGCGCCGCGACGGATCCGCCGAGCCGCTGGGCACCTTGCGCGAGTTCGGTGCCCTCGGCCCGGTGCTCTCCCTCGTCCCCACGGCGTCCCACGAGGCGCAGGTGGCGGCGCTGCGCGAGGCCGCCGCCCGGTTCGCCGCGGCCGGCGTGACCTGGGTGCAGGACGCCTGGGTCGAACCGCACCAGGCCGACGTCTGGGTCACCGCCGCGACCACCGAGCCGGGACTTCCGCTACGGGCCGACCTCGCCTTCGTCCTGCAACCCGACGGCTGGCGCGAGCGCGTCCTGCGGTTCGCGGCGGACCGGGACAGGGTGGAGAGCTCCGCTCCCGGGCTGCTGACCGCGCGGAGCGTGAAGTTCTTCACCGACGGCGTCATCGAGGCCGGCACCGCCGCCCTCCTGGAGCCCTACACCGACTGCCCGCACTCGCACGGCATCGCCAACTGGTCCCCCGAGGAACTCGCCGAGGCCGTCACCGCCGTCGACGCTCTCGGCTTCCGCGCGCACCTCCACGCCATCGGCGACGGCGGAGTCCGGGACGCCCTGGACGCGATCGAGGCCGCCGCCCGTGCGGGCGGCGCCCGCGACCGCCGTCCGGTCATCGCCCACGCCCAGCTCATCCACCCCACCGACCTGGCCCGGTTCGCCGCACTCGGCGTGGTCGCCAACCTCCAGCCGCTGTGGGCCCAGCCCGACCCCCTCATGACCGAGCTGACCCTGCCGAGGATCGGCCCGGACCGCGGCGGGCGGCAGTACCAGATCGCCGCCCTGCTCGCCTCCGGCGCCCGGCTCTCCTTCGGCAGTGACTGGCCGGTCACCGCCCATGAACCCCTGCGGGGCATCGCCACCGCTGTCACCCGCCAGACGCCCGAGGGTGTTCCCGAGGGCGGCTGGCTCCCCGAGGAGCGGATAGACATCGACACCGCCCTCGCCGCCTACTCCGCGGGATGCGCCCACCAGGCGTTCGAGGAGAAGGAATGGGGCGTACTGCGCCCCGGAATGCGCGCCGACCTGGTGCATCTAGCCGCCGACCCGGCCGGGACCGCCCCCCGTGATCTCGCGAACCTCCCCGTCCTCGGCACCTGGCTCGCCGGCAGGCGTACCCACGATGCCGCCACTCCCCACAGCATGCGCGCCGGGAGACGATAGACCCACGTCGTCGTCACGACCGGTCCGCGTCTCCCGGACATCCGCCCGCTCCTCGACCACCCACACCACGCGGAGACCTCCATGACCGAGCCACTCGTCCCCACCGCTCCCCAGCAGTCCCCACCGGCCGCCGGGAGCGATCAGAGCCACCACCTCCAGCGCGGCAGCCTCGGCGTGACCGACATCGTCTTCTTCGTCGTCGCCGCGGCCGCCCCGCTCACGGTGATGGCCGGCGTCGCACCCCTCGCCATCCTCTTCGGCGGCATCGGCGCCCCGGTCGCCTATCTCGCCGTCGGTGTGCTGCTGGTCCTCTTCGCGGTCGGCTTCACCGCGATGACGCCGTACATCCGCAACGCCGGTGCCTTCTACTCGTACATCGCCCGAGGTCTCGGACGTCCGGCGGGGCTGGGGGCGGCCTTCCTCGCGGTGTTCTCGTACAACTCCCTCCAGATCGGCATGTTCGGCGCCTTCGGCTTCTTCGCCTCCACCACCGCCAACGACATCCTCGGTGTCGACCTGCCCTGGCCGGTGTACGCCTTCGCCGGGATCGCCGTCGTCTGGTTCCTGGGCTTCCGCTCCATCAACCTCGGCGCCAAGGTCCTGGCCGCGCTGCTGATCGCGGAGACCGCCATCCTGGTGCTGCTCGCCGGCGCGGTCCTGGTCAAGGGCGGCGCGAACGGGCTGAGCCTCGACTCCTTCGCCCCCTCGAACGTCTTCGTCTCGGGGATGAGCGGACCGCTCGGTCTCGCCGTCGCCGCGTTCATCGGCTTCGAGGCCACCGCCATCTACCGCGAGGAGGCCCGCCACCCCGACCGCACCGTGCCCCGCGCCACCTATCTCGCGATCGGCTTCCTCGGCCTCTTCTACGCCTTCATCGCCTGGATCATCGTGCAGGCGTTCGGCAGCGACCAGGCCGTCGCCGTCGCCGCGCAGAACCCGGCGGAGATGTTCTTCACCGCCATGACCCAGTACGTCGGCGGCTGGGCGACCGACGTACAGCGCGTCCTGATCGTCAGCAGTGTGCTCGCCGCCCTCCTCGCCTTCCACAACGCCATCACCCGCTACCTGTACGCCCTGTCCGCCGAGCGGGTCGCCCCCGCGGCGCTGGGCCGCGTGCACCCCCGGCACGGCTCGCCGTGGGTGGCCGGTATCGCCCAGAGCGGCCTGGCCGTCGTGGTCGTCGCCGTCTTCGCCGTCATCGGCGTCGACCCGTACACCAAGTTCTTCCTGTGGGTGAACACCCCCGGTGTGGTCGGCATCCTCGTCCTGCAGGCACTGGCGGCCTTCGCCGTGGTGGCCTTCTTCCGCCGCAACCCCGCCGAGCACGGCGAGGGACGGACACGCACCCTGTTCGCGCCCGCCGCGGCCGGTGTCCTGCTCACCGCCGTCACCGTGCTGGTCTGCAAGCGCCTGGACCTGTTCACCGGCGCCGACGCGACCGTCAACTGGACACTGGTCGCGCTCACCCCGGCGGTGTTCCTGGCCGGCATGGCCCTCGCCGCACGCATCCGCCGCGCCCGGCCCGACGTCTACGCCAAGCTCGCCACCACCGACGTCGACGCCACCTGACGTGCGCACGGCGGCGGTCCCGGCCCCGGCTCGCGGGCCGGAACACGGGACCGCCCCGCACGCACGCCGACCCCACGAGACGCCCCACGAAGAGGGTGAACGGTCATGATCCTCGGCCTGGGCAGAAAGCCGGCACCGCGCCTCGCCCCGGAACTCGACGACACCGAACTGGGCCGCGCATGCCGGCGACTCACCGGCAGGGGCACCTCACGAACCCTCGCCGCCCCGATCATCGAGCGGCTTCTCGGGAACACCGGCCGCGACTGGGACCGCCGGGCCCATCGGCTGGCCGCCCTGGCCGCCGTGACCCGCCCGAGCACCCAGCGCTCCTGGGCCGAGCTGTGTCCCGACCGCCCCGAGGCACACACCCTGTCGGCCTGGGGAACCCTGTCCCGCGGCACACGCACACCCTTGTCCCACGACGAGTTCGAGCAGGCCTTCCGGTCCTGCGCGGCGGCGGCCCGCCTCGACCCCTACGACCCCGGCCCGTGGGTGGTACGTCTCGGGCTGCTCCGCCAGTGGCGCAGGCCGCGCACGGAGGTCTTCCCCGTCTGGCGGGAGATCGTCGCACGAGACCCGTGGCACCGCGAGGCTCATCTGCAGATGTACGGCTACCTCTCGCCCCGGGAATGCGGCTCCCTCTCCCAGGCCATGGACTTCGTCGACCAGGTGAGGGCCACGGCACCGCCCACGGCACCGACAGCCGGCCTCCCGCTGCTGCCGTTGATCGACCGCTACCACACCGCCCGGTCCAAGGGCGGTGTCCAGGCGCTCACGGCCGACCGCCTCTGGAGCGGGTACGAAGCCACCAGGTTCCTGGAAACGGCACAGGCCTCCTGGCCCGAGCCGGGCCACCTGCCGTACGCGGCGGCCGTCGCCGACCTCAACCTGCTGGCCTACGCCCTCTGCGCCGCCAGAGAACCGGCCCGCGCCGCCCCGGTCTTCCGCGCCATCGCCGGCATCGTCACCCCCTTCCCCTGGGGACACGACGGCGCCGACCCCGTCCTGGCCTTCTCCGCCGCCCAGCGCTGACGCTACGGACGACGGTGTCCGTTGCGGTGATCGGGGTGCGGCGGCCGGGACCGCCACGGGTCGAGGGGTTCTTCCGGGGCGAGCCGGGACAGCGCCTCGGTCAGGCGCTCGCAGGCCTCCCCGATCTCCCGGAGTGTGCGTTTGCGCTCGGTGATGAACGCCGAGAGCACGAGCGCGGTCAGTGACACGGTGCCGTTGAAGGTCTGCAGGATGACCATCTGGGCGAGGAGATCGTGACCGGCGAAGGGACCCACCCCGGCGGACCCCGCGCCGACGGCGATCACGGAGGCGATCAGCGCGCAGGGCGCGGCTCCGGCCAGCTGGAAGCGGAAGGCCGCCCAGATCAGGAAGGGCCCTACGAGGAAGAGAAGGTTGACCGTGCTGTGGGTGGCCACCATGGTGACCGCCGTCGTCCCGCCCAGCAGGGCGACCGCCTCGGCCCAGCGCAGAGCGGGTACACCGCGGGGCAGGCGTGCGGTCCGTACGGCCAGCAGGAACGGCGCGATCACCAGCACTCCCATCGCGTCGCCCGTCCACCACACCGCCCAGGTGGGCCAGAACTCGTGGGCCGCCAGCGCGCCGGAGACCGTCAGCGCGCCCGTGCCGACCGTGGCGCTGACCAGCATTCCGCCGAGGGCCCCGAGGAAGACCAGCGCCAGCGCGTCCCGCAGCCGGTCGAGGGCGGTACGGAAGCGCACACGCCGCAGGAGAAGGCAGGCGCACACCGGGGCGAGCGTGTTGCCGACCGTGATGGCGAGCACGGGAAGGATCGACGGTCCGAGTTCCACGTTCACCAGGAACGCTCCGAGCGCGATCCCCGGCCACACACGCGGTCCCCACAGCAGCAGGGCGACGAGCGCGATGCCGGTGGGCGGCCAGAACGACGTGACCTGCCCGCGCACCAGCTCCTGCTGGAGCCCGATCCGCCCGCTGACGTAGTAGGCGCCCACGACGGCAGCCAGCCGCAGACCCTCGGTGACGTACGGCCGGAGCCGCTGCCCGCGGGCCGCGTCGGTCATCCCCGGCCGCCTCGGCGGCGAGCGCGGACGGGGCCCGCGACCCCGTCGTCGTACGGGCTGAGCATGCCGCTCACCCTTCGTCCTGCCGCTGTCCCCGAAGCCCTCCGTGGCGGAGGACGAGGACCGCGGCATCGTCGCGGTGGCCGGTGCGACCCGCCACCTCGACTATTCTCCCGGCCAGCTCGTCAGGATCGCCACGGCAGGCGTCGCGGGCGAGCGAGGCCACGCGTGTGAGACCTTCCTCGATCGGGTGGCCAGGGCCTTCCACGACCCCGTCGGTGAGCAGCACGACCACGCCCACGCCGGTCAGCGGACGGCGGGTCGACGGGTAGGTCTCGCCGGACTGGATGCCCAGCGGCAGACCACCGTCGCTCAGCACGATGTCGCAGCGGCCGTCGGCGTCGGCCCACACGGCGGGGACATGTCCGGCGCGGGCCTCGGCGAGTTCGCCCGTGACCGGGTCGAAGCGGAGGAAGGAGCAGGTCACGAAGAGTCCGGAGTCCATGGCGACGAGCAGGTCGTTGGTACGTCGGAGCACGTCAGCCGGATCGGTGGTGGCGGTCGCGACGGCGCGCAGACAGATACGCACCTGCCCCATGAGTGCCGCCGCCTCGACATCGTGACCCTGCACGTCCCCGATCGCGAATCCCACCGAGCCGTCCGACATGGGGAAGCCGTCGTACCAGTCGCCCCCGATGTCCAGTCCCACCCGCGCGGGCGCGTACCGTCCCGCGGCGTGCAGGGAGGGCAGGACCGGCAGCCGGGCGGCGAGCACCTGCCGCTGCAGCTCGGTGGCCAGCTCGACGCGGGCCTGCTGGAACGTGACCCGGTCCAGGACCCGCCCGGTCAGATCCTCCAGCTTCCGCAGCAGCTCCCCGGTGTCGATGGACGAAGCGGTGCGTCGGTGAGGCACGGCATCACACTCCGGCCTTCTCTCGGAGTCGCGCCCTATGTCAGATCTTCACGGTACCCCTGATGCCGCTCCCCCTCGTGTGCCGTCAGCCGAGGGGGCCCACGGGGTCGCGCAGGACGGTCAGGGCGGGCGCGTACATGCGGGCCTTGATGGTGCCGAGGGTGTCACCGGCCTTGTTCACCTGGGCCTGGGCGAGTTCGACGGCGGTCGCGCGGACGGCGTCCTCGGCGACCGCGTGGTCGACGATGCCGGCGGCAGCGGCGTCGGCGCCGCCGTAGCGGTGGGCGGTGACCATGGCCCGGTGCGCGGTCTGCGGAGCCAGCCGGGCCTGGATCAGGGCGGCCATGCCGGGGGTGAAGGGGATGTTGATGTCCGCCTCGGGCAGGCACCAGTAGCCGCGGTCGGCGCGCATGACGCGGAAGTCGTGGGCCAGGGAGAACATCGCGCCGGCGGCGAAGGTGTGGCCCTGCAGCGCGGCCACGGTGATCAACGGCAGCGACAGCGTCCGGGCGAACAGTCCGTGGACGGAATCGACGTAGTCCTGGTACTGGTCGGCGTGGGCGAACAGCCAGTCCAGGTCGAGGCCGTTGGAGTAGAACTTGCCCGTCGCGGCGGTGACCAGGGCCCGGGGGCCGTCCGCCTTCTCCACCTCGTCCAGGGCGGCGCCGACGGCGGCGAGCCAGTCGGGGTGGAAGCGGTTCTCGCCGTCTCCGAGGTCGAGGACGAAGACGTTGTCGTGACGTTCGAGTGTGGGCATATCGGCTCTCTCACAAGGGGGTCGGACGGAAGTCGGAAGTCTGTGCTCACTGCCCGGGTCCGGTGCCGGGCCGGTCGCGCAGGGCGCCGGCCAGGAGGTCGTGGATCTCGGTGGCGGCCGCCTCCAGCGGGGCCGTGCTCCGTTCGGCGCGGCACATGATCACCGCGCCTTCTACCGCGGCGACGACGAAGGCGGCGAGCCGCTTTCCGCGCTGTTCGGGCAGGCCGTGCCGGAGGAAGAGGGCGGCCAGTGCCTCCTGCCAGCGGGCGAACACGGCGGCGGCGGAGCGGGCGAGGTGCGGGGCTTCGTCGTTGGTCTCCACGGCCACCGCCACGATCGGGCAGCCCGCCCGGAAGTCGCTCTCCACGAGGCGCTCGCGCCACAGCCCGAAGAACGCGTCGACCGCCTCCACGGGGTCGTCGGCCCGTGCGGCGGCGTCGATCAGACCGGCGATGAAGTCGCCGGCGAGCGCCACCGCCTCGTCGATCAGCTGCGTCCGACCGCCGGGGAAGTGGTGGTAGACCGAGCCCCTGGGGGCACCGCTGTGTGCCAGTACCCGGTCGATGCTCGTCGCGCCGGCGCCGTACACCCGCAACAGCTCGGCGGCGCTGAGCACCATCCGCTCACGGCTGTCGCTCCTGCGGGGGCTCATGCGGCCACCGGCCCGGCAGCGGCCCGGTACACGGCCATGCGGCCGGCTGTCGCACCACAGGACATGGCGAGTACCACCCTTCCTCGACTCCGGCGACGAGGCGCCCTCAGCGGGCTACCAGGTAGTAACTTATGGTCTATGGCATAGAACATGCAAGTGCCCACAGCAGCCGTCTGGCCACGCGCTCGAAAGTCGCGGGTGTCAGTAGGTCGCCCGCCCTCCGCTGATGTCGTAGACCGCGCCGGTGGAGAAGCTGACCCGGTCCGAGGCGAGGAACGCCACCAGTTCCGCCACTTCTTCCGGGCGGCCGATCCGTCGCATGGGGATGAGGCCGGTGATGTGGTCGAGCACGTCGGGGGCCGTGGCGGCGTTCATGGGAGTGGCGATGACCGCCGGGGTGATGACGTTGACGAGGACACCGCTGGTGGCCAGTTCCTTGCCGGCCGACTTGGTGAGGGCGATCACGGCGGCCTTGGAGGCGGAGTAGGCGGAGAGGTTCGGGTTGCCGTCCTTGCCCGCCATGCTGGCGAAGTTGACGACGCGGCCCCAGCCCCGGTCCCGCATCCCGGGGAGGAAGACCCGCATGGTGTTCACCGTGCCGAGGACGTTGACGTCGAGGACGCGGCGCCATTCCTCGGTGGTGGTCTCGGTGAGGGGTTTGTTGGGGCCGACGATCCCGGCCGAGTTGATCAGTACGTCCACCGGACCGAGCTCCTCGCGGAGGTGGCGCAGTGCCTGTTCGTCCGTCACGTCCGCGCAGACGTCGGCGCCCTCGATGTCCAGGGTGGTCACCCTCACTCCCTCGGCCCGGAGCTTTTCGGCGGCGGCTGCCCCGAGTCCACCGGCGCCTCCGGTGACGAGGGCTGTCCTGCCGGCTGTCATGACTCTCCCGTGGCACGCGAGGGACTTGGGGTGGCGCTCGTCCGCTGCGGGTCGGCGCCCCGGGCCGCGCTCTTCCGGGTGGCCATGGTGTCGGGCACCAGCAGGCGGTGCGAGGCGTCGGCGGTGAGGAGATCGTCAGTGCGACTCACGGCTGACCTCGGAGCCGCTGGAGCCGGTGAGGAAGTCGAGGTCTGCGCCGGTGTCGGCCTGCAGGACGTGGTCGACGTAGAGGCGTTCCCAGCCTCGGCGGGGTGCGGCGAAGCCGTCGACGGTGGCCTGGTCCGGCTTGCGCGCGGCGAGTTCGGCGGCGGGTACGTCGACGTCGATGCGGCGGGCCTCGACGTCGAGGGTGATGACGTCGCCGGTGCGGACGAGGGCGAGAGGGCCCCCGGCGGCGGCTTCCGGGGCGACGTGCAGGACGACCGTGCCGTAGGCCGTGCCGCTCATCCGGCCGTCGCAGACCCGGACCATGTCACGGACGCCCTGTTCGAGGAGCTTTCGCGGCAGGGGCATGTTGGAGACCTCGGGCATGCCCGGGTAGCCCTTGGGGCCGCAGCCGCGCAGCACGAGGACGGAGTCGGCGTCGACATCGAGGTCAGGGTCGTCGATCCGGGCCCGGAAGTCCTCGATGGAGTCGAAGACGACGGCCCGGCCCCGGTGCTGGAGGAGGTGCGGGGAGGCGGCGGCCGGTTTGACGAGCGCGCCGTCGGGGGCGAGGTTGCCGCGCAGGACCGCGATGCCGCCCTCGGCGACCAGGGGTTCGGCGCGCGGGCGGATGACCTCTCGGTCCCAGATCCCGGCGTCGTCGAGATGGTCGACCAGCGGCCGGCCCGTGACGGTCAGCGCGTCGGGGTCGAGCAGGTCGCGGACCTCGCGCAGTACGGCGAGCAGGCCTCCGGCGCGGTGGAGGTCCTCCATGAGGAAGCGTCCGGCGGGTTGCAGGTCGACGAGGACCGGCACCCGGGAGCCGATGCGGTCGAAGTCGTCCAGCGACAGCTCCACGCCCAGACGGCCGGCGATGGCCAGGAGGTGGACGACGGCGTTGGTGGAGCCGCCGATCGCGGCCAGCGCGACGATCGCGTTGTGGAAGGAGGCCTTGGTCAGGAAGGTGCCCGGCCGCCGGTCGGCGCCCACCAGTTCCACGGCCAGCCTGCCGGTGTGGTGCGCGGCCTCCAGCAGCCTGCTGTCGGGGGCGGGTGTGCCCGCCACACCGGGGACCACCGTGCCCAGCGCCTCGGCGACCAGCGCCATCGTCGACGCCGTCCCCATCGTGTTGCAGTGCCCCCGGCTGCGGATCATCGCCGACTCGGAGCGGGTGAACTCCTCCTGCGACAGCGTGCCCGCCCGGACCTCCTCCGACAGCTGCCACACCCCGGTGCCGCAGCCCAGCAGCCCGCCGCGGAAGGTGCCGTTGAGCATCGGCCCGCCCGGCACCACGACCGCCGGGAGGTCCACCGAGGCGGCGGCCATCAGCAGCGAGGGGATCGTCTTGTCGCAGCCGCCGAGGAGGACGACCCCGTCGACGGGGTTGGCCCGCAGCATCTCCTCCGTGGCCATCGCCGCCATGTTCCGCCACAGCATCGCGGTGGGCCGCACGTTCGTCTCGCCCAGCGACACCACCGGCAGGTCCAGCGGGATGCCGCCCGCCTCGTAGACACCGTTGCGCACCGAGGCCGCGACCTCGTTCAGATGCGCGTTGCAGGGGGTCAGGTCGGAGGCGGTGTTGGCGAGGGCGATCTGCGGCCGTCCCGTGAAGGCGTCGCCCGGTACGCCCCGCCGCATCCACGCCCGGTGGATATAGGCATTGCGGTCCTGTCCCCCGTACCACTGCGCGCTGCGGAGCGTCACCCGGAATTCCTTCCAATAATCGGTACGGCGATCTAAGGTTTGGAACGCCATGAAGCATACGCAGACAGACGACGGATCGACAGACCCCGGCGAGGACCGCGCGGCAGGCGCCGACAGCGGTCGGCTCGTCGGCTCGGACCGCGTGCTCGCCGTCCTCAGGGAGCTCGCGCGCCACCCCGGCGGGGTGGGCCTGGACGAGCTGACCCGGGTGATCGGCAGCCCCAAGCCGACCGTGCACCGGGCGCTCGGCGCGCTGCGCCGGGCCGGGCTCGCCGGCCAGGACGCGAACAGCCGCTATGTCCTCGGGGACGAGTTCCTGCGGATGGCCTTCGCCCACCACGAGGCCCGCCCCGACCATGTCCGGGTCCGTCCGGTACTGGAGGCGCTGGCCCACCGGTTCGGGGAGACCGCGCACTACGCGGTGCTCGACGGCCGGGAGGTCGTCTACCGCGCCAAGGTCGACCCGCCGACCGGTGCCGTCCGGCTGACGTCCACGATCGGCGGGCGCAACCCCGCCCACACCACCGGAGTCGGCAAGGTCCTGCTCGCACGGCGGTTGGTGTCGGCGGCGGAGGTCGAGCGCTGGATCGGCGACGCCCCCCTGGAGCCGAGGACACCGCGGACGCTCGTCATGACCGCCGATCTGGACCGGGAGCTGAGGGCCACGCGGGAGCGGGGCTACGGAGTCGACGACCAGGAGAACGAGCAAGGGGTCAACTGCCTCGCCCTGCCCGTCTATCTGACCTCGCCGACCGTGCCGTCCGGAGCCGTGAGCATCAGCGCCCTCGCCTACCGCACCCCCCTGGCATCGCTCGTCGACTCGCTCGACGAGATCCACGCCCTGCTCGGCCCTCTCGGCGAGCCCCACAGCTGACCCCCGACCCGCCTCGCCCCGCCCGGCAGTTCGTCCGGCGCCCCTCCCCCTGGAGTAAGACCCGTGTATCTCATGCGTATCGGCGCCCCCGGCGCCGAGAAGCCCGTCGCCCGCCTCGACGACACGACGTACGTCGACCTCTCCGACGTCGTCGCCGACTTCGACGAGGCGTTCTTCGGATCCGGCGGCCTCGACCGCGTCCGCCCCGTCGTCGCCGAGCGGGCGGCGGCGGGCCGGGTGTCCCGCTTCGCCGGAGAGCGGATCGGCGCCCCGATCGCCCGGCCCCACCAGATTCTCTGCATCGGCCTCAACTACCGTGACCACGCGGCCGAGAGCGGTATGCCCGTGCCCGACGAGCCGATCCTGTTCACCAAGTCGCCCAACACCCTGATCGGCCCCCGTGACGACGTGCGTATCCCGCGTGGCTCGACCAAGACCGACTGGGAGGTCGAACTCGGCATCGTGATCGGCCGGCGCACCAGCTACCTGGACTCCGTGGAGGAGGCCCGCGACGCCATCGCCGGGTACGTCGTCGTCAACGACGTCAGCGAACGCGCCTTCCAGCTGGAGCGCGGCGGACAGTGGGCCAAGGGCAAGTCCGCCGAGACCTTCAATCCCGCCGGGCCGTGGCTGGCCACCGGCGACGAGATCGCCGACGTCCTCGACCTCGGCATGTGGCTGGACGTCAACGGGGTACGGCGGCAGACCGGCAGCACCAAGACGATGATCTTCGACCCGTACTTCATCGTGCACTACCTGAGCCAGTTCCTGGTCCTGGAGCCCGGCGACCTCATCAACACCGGCACCCCGCCCGGCGTCGGCATGGGCCTCACCCCGCCCGTCTACCTCCGGCCGGGCGATGTGATGGAGCTGGGCATCGACCGGCTCGGCACCCAGCGCCAGCACGTGCTCGGTCCCCGGTGAGCCCTCGCCTGATGCGCGCGTTCGTCCTCACGGCCGCCGGCGCCTACGAGGTCCTCGACCTCCCGGCGCCGACGCCCCTCCCCGGCGAGGTGGTCGTGGAGGTCGAACGGGTCGGCGTGTGCGGCACCGACGTGGAGTTCTTCACCGGTGACATGGCCTACCTGCACCAAGGGCACTCGACGTACCCGATGCGGCTGGGCCACGAATGGGCCGGGCGCGTGACCGCCGTCGGGGACGGCGTCGACCGTGGCTGGCTCGGCCGCCGGGTCATGGGCGACACCATGATCGGCTGCGGCGCCTGCCGCCGCTGTCTGCGCGGCCACCAGCATGTGTGCGAACACCGTACGGAGGTCGGCGTCCGTGGCCGGCCCGGCGCCCTGGCCGAGCAACTCGCCGTACCCGACTCCTCGTTGCACACACTGCCCGACTCGGTCGACCCGACCCTCGGCGCACTCGTCGAGCCCGGCGGGAACGCCCTGCGCGCCGCGCGGGCCACCGGGGCGGGGCCCGGGGACCGCGTCCTGGTCCTGGGCCCGGGCACGATCGGCCTGCTGGTCGCGATGTTCCTCCGTGCCACGGGCGCCGAGGTACATCTGATGGGTGCCACCGAGAGTTCCCTGTCCTTCGCCCGCTCGCTCGGTTTCGGGCACGTCTGGGCCGAGGACACCGTCCCGGACCTGCCGTTCGACTCCGTGGTGGACGCCTCGAACGCCGCCCGGCTGCCGGCGCGGGCGCTGGAGCTGGTCGAACCCGGCGGACGGATCGTGTACATCGGGCTCGCGGGACAGCCGAGCACCATCGACACCCGTGTCCTCGCGCTCAAGGACGTCACGGCCGTGGGCATCCTCTCCGCGTCCCCGGGACTCGCCGCCACCATCCAGGCCTACGCCGACGGATCGGTGGACCCGAGGCCCCTGGTCGCCGCCACGGTGGGCCTCGACGAGGTGGGCCCGGTCCTCGCCGGTGAGCGCCCGGCGGGGACCGGGCCCGGCCCCAAGATCCATGTCGATCCCCGTCTGGGCCGGACGACGACGGACCGGTGAGCGACGTCCACGACGTCGGAGCGATCGTCACCGGCGGCGCCGGCGGTATCGGCGCCGCCACGGCCGCCCTCCCGCGGGAGCGCGGTGCCCGCGTGGCCGTTCTGGACCTGCGCACGGACGGCGCACCGGCCGGGGTGCACGCCCTGCCCTGCGCATCACCGACCCGGCAGCGGTCGACGAAGCCGTCGCCACCGCCGCGGGTCCGCTGGGCTCACTCGACGTGCCGGTGAACAACGTGGGGATCGGGGCGGTCGGTGACATCGCCGACAACGACGACACCGAATGGGCGCGCGTCCTCGACGTCGACGTCACCGGAATCGCCAGGGGCACCCGGGCCGCGCTCCCCCGTATGCTCCACTCACCTGTAGAGCCGCGACCGCCGCACGGCTGTCGCCACCACCGCGCTACCTGCGCGGTTGTGCCCCCGGGATGTCCGTGTCCTCATCTTCCCGGGCGAGGACACGGACGTCCCAGGGCCCCAGTTCCAGGACGTCGTCCTCGGTGAGGGCTCGAGCGCCGACCACGTCCCGGAACCGGGCGGGAAGCCGGACGTGCTCGGGCCTCCAGGACCAGTTGTGCAGGAAGTGGACGCGCCGGCCGTCGGACGCGGTGGCACCCGTTGCGGTCACGCTCGCTGGCAGGTCCGGCCAGGCCCCGAACGGCGCCGGGCACGCCCAGGCCATCAGCGTCCTGGCGAAGGTCTCGTCGGGCACGGTGCCGACGTAGGTGATGCGGCCCTCGCCGACCACGCGCGTGGTGGCGGCGGGCCAGCGGCCGAAGTGGGGGTGGTCGTAGCGCGCGAGGACGGTGGCGTCGTCGACGACGAGGCAGTCGGCCCACCGTGTGGCCGCGGCCGTCCCGTCGAACGCCAGGCCCTCATGGGCGACTACGGGCACCGGCCCGTCCAGGTTGCCGAACTCCTCGTAGCGGACACCCGAGGCGGTGGCCAGCCGGGCCGGCATGACGTCGGTGCGGGCACGGCCCTCCTCGTCGCCGTACCCGGTGCGCGGTCCCAGGATCAGATGGCCGCCCTCCTCCGCGTAGGCCCCGAGCCAGTCGAGCGTCCGGTCGTCGGCCAGGTACAGGCCGGGCACGACCAGCACCCGGTGCTGCCGAGCGGCCCGCGCGGGAGGCGTGTCGGCGAGTTCCCGGGCGTGCACGACGCGCGCCTGGAGCCGGGCGTCGAACGCGCCTCGGTGGAAGGGGTCGAACAGGGCGTCGTACGCGTCGGGGTCGGGGCTGCCGTCCGGGTGGGCGAGCGGGGGGTACTTCTCCATCAGCCACTTGGTGGGGCGCGAGAAGACCAGGGTGACGTCCGCGTCCGGGACCAGGTCCACCACCAGGTCCCCGGCCGCCTCGAACTCGGCGCCGATACGGGCCACTTCCTTGTGGATCCGACCCGGTCGGCCGCTGTGCGGCAGCACACCGCCCCAGAAGGTCTCACCGCCGAAGTGCAGGGTGTGCCAGTGCCAGTACTCGATCATCCGCGCGCCCCGGGACACGAACGCCCATGCGGCCTGGCGGAGCTGCCCGTCGTACGGGGGACGGTTCTCGAACGGGCCGCCCACGCCGCCCGCGTTGGTCTCGGTGACGAGGAAGGGTTCCTGGCGGGAGGCGTACATGCGGTCGGCCTTCAGATACAGGCCGCTCGGGCCCATGGCCTTCCACGGGTGCCGGGCGGGGACGTCCGCGCCGGGCAGGGCCAGTGCGTCCTGGGTCTCGTAGTAGGCGTTGCCCGAGGAGACGTCGAGGGCGTCGGTCATCGTGTCGTCATCGACCGCGGGGCGACCGTAGTCGATGCAGGTGGTGACGAACTGTTCCGGGCGCGCGTACTCCCGTACCAGGTCGGCCTGCCAGGCGATGTACTCGTTGACCTGCCGGGCCTGGAACTGCCGCCAGGCAATGTCGTACTGGGGCTGGGCGTTGCCGTCGGGCGTCCAGAGGTCGGCCCAGGTGGAGAGCCGGTGCGACCAGTACACCAGGCCCCACTCACGGTTGAGGGTCTCCACGTCGCCGTACCTCGCCCGCAGGTGGTCGACGAAGCGCTCGAACACCCCGTGGTTGTACAGGAGTTCGTTGCCGGGTTCGTTGTCGACCTGGAAGCCGATGACCGCCGGGTGGCCGGCGTACCGTTCGAGGATGCGGCGGATCACCCGCTCGGCGTGGAAGCGGAACGCCGGATGGGTGATGTCGGCCTCCTGCCGGGCGCCCCAGGGGATGCGCCGGCCGGTGCCCCGCTCCCCCGCGATCTCCGGGTACTGCCGGGCGAGCCACGGCGGCACCGCGTACGTCGGGGTCCCCAGGAGGACGGAGATGCCGCGCTCGTGGGCGCCGTCCAGGACGGGCTGGAGCCAGTCGAGGTCGAAGCGGCCGTTGTCCGGTTCCCAGGTGGACCAGACGGACTCGCCGACCCGGATGACGGTGAAGCGGGCCTCGGCCATCAGGTCGAGGTCGTCCTTGAGGCGGTCGTACGGCTGGTACTCGTGGTAGTAGGCCGCGCCGAACAGGACGCGGCGAGGCAGCGAGGTCATGAGGAGCCCTCTCCGTGGTAGCGGAAGTCGGCGAAGTGGACAGTGCCGTGCTCGGCGAACACGCCGGTCACCCGGCCGGTGAAGGGGGATGCCAGTTCGACGGACCAGAAGCGGCCGTCCAGTTCGGCGAGGGCCGTCTCGGTGCCGGACTCGTCCACGGCGACGAGCCGGATCGTGTCGCCCGGCGGGAGCCAGGGCACCCGGTGCGGCTCGGGGGCTCGGGTTTCGAGCCGCAGGAGTACCTGCCGGCCCGGCACCTCGGCGGTCCAGGTCCGGGTCAGTGACGGCAGGTTGCCTCGTGCCGTGACCAGGAGGCCGTCGCCGGACGGTGCCCGTTCGGCGACCAGGGTGACCGTGTTCCGCTCGTCGAAGCGCAGCCCGAGTCCACCCCTGCCGTCAGCCGGGTCGACGCGGGCCTCGAACACGCTGCTCAGATGGCGCTGCCGGCGGCCGACGAAGTCGGGCCGGAAGGTGTCCAGGCCGCCGGAGTCCGCGCTCACGGTCAGGTGACCGGGCCGCACATCGGGGGAAGCGACGTCGGCGGGGGCTCGCCCCACCGCCAGCCAGCCGGGGTCGGCCAGTGCGGCCGGGTCGGTGAACTCGAAGTACTCGTCCAGTGGTTCAGGGCGTGGGCTCACCTCCACGGGCGCCGGGCACGGCCAGTCGTCGACCCATTCCACGCCGGTGACGTACGTCTCCCGGCCCAGGGGCGAGGCCTTGCCCGCGATGCGTGTGCCGAGCAGCACCAGGACGTCCTCGCCGTGCGGGCCGCGGACCAGGTCGGCGTGGCCGGTGCACTGGACGGAGCGGGCGGTGCCCGAGGCGCACAGGACCGGGTTTCCCGGGGCTCCTTCGAACGGCCCCTCGATGCCCGGCCCCCGGGCGACGCTCACGGCGTGGCCGTACCCGGTGCCGCCCTCCGCGATCATCAGGTACCAGTGGTCGCCGCGCCGGAACAGGTGCGGTGCCTCGGGTGCGACCAGGCCCGTTCCGGACCACAGTTCCCGGGGTTCCTCCAGCGTCCGTCCCCCGGTGAGGTCGACACGGGCCTGGAGGATGCCGCGGTTCTCGACGACCGTCGTCCCGTCCAGGTGCAGGCCGCTGTAGGTGACGTACGCGGCGCCGGTCTCGTCCCAGGCCAGATCCGGGTCGATGCCGGTGATTCCGTCGAGGGTGGTGCCGTCGCTCCAGGGCCCGGCCGGGTCTGCGGCGGTGAACACGACGCAGCCGCGAGGGCTGGTGGCCACCGTGACGATCACATGGAAGAGGCCGTCGTGGTGACGGATGGTCGGGGCCCACACGCCCCCGGAGTCCGGCACGTTCGCGATGTGGACCTGCTCCTCGCGGGTCGCCACGTTGCCGATGTGCTCCCAGGTGACGAAGTCGGTGCTGCGGTAGAGCGGCAGTGCCGGCAGGTACTCGAACGACGAGGTGACCAGGTACCAGGTGCCGTCGACGAGGACACAGCTGGGGTCCGGGTTGAACCCCGGGATCAACGGGTTCGGAAACGTCCCGGGTGTGGCCGGTCGTGTCATGGGTGGTCGTGCCTTTCCGTGTGGGGGACGGTTCCGGGAGGAGCGGGCGGACGCTCCGCGTCGTCCGGTGACGCCGGGGGCCGGTCCGTGCCGCCGGTCTCCGTGCCGCCGGTCCCCGCGCCTTCGGGTGAACCGGGATCCCCCCGCCCGGGCCGCGTCCACGGTTCGCAGACGAACGCCGCGAGCAGGGCGAGCCCGCACGCCGCGACGAGCGGAGCACGCGCCCCCCACTGGGTGATCAGCAGACCGCTGAGTGCGGTACCGGCGACGTTTCCGGCGGCGAACATGCTGTTCATCCACCCGAACGCCTCGGCGGCCGCGCCTTCGGGCGCCGTCGCGGACAGTCGCTCGAACAGGCCGGACATCGCCGGGGCGACCGTGAGCCCCCAGAAGAAGAGCAGGACGGTCAGGGTGAACTCGCCGGTGGCGAGCGGCAGGACGGCGAGCCCCGCCGCGAGGAACACCATCAGGTGCCGCAGCCGTGCCCGGTGGTTCTTGCGTGTGCCGTGGATCAGTCCGCCGACGAGGGACCCGAGGCTCCCGACCGCGATCACGAAGCCCGCCTCCGCGGACACCTGCCGCCCGCTCACCAGGGCCACCACGCCGAGCACCTGTCCGGCCAGCGCACCGGTCAGCAGGAATCCCGCCGCGAAGAGACGCGGCAGGCCAGGTCGCCGCAGCAGGGCCCCGGCCTTCGCGGGAGCCGCCGAAGCGCGACCGGCTTCCGCGTTGCGGTCCCGCACATAGGCGAGCGTTCCCGCGAGGACCAGTGCGCCGCAGGCGCCGAGTGCGAGCCGGGGCCCACCGAACACCGCGAGCGACGACGTGACCACCGGCCCCACCACGAAGATCACTTCTTGTGACGTCGCTTCGAGCGCGAAGTAGGTCCCCCGTTGGCCGGAACGCAGCAGCGTCGGCAGGGCCGCCCTGACCGCCGACGTCATCGGCGGTGTGCAGAGCCCGAGGAACAGGGACAGTCCCACCAGCGGCACGGGCCGTGGCGGCGCCAGGAGCAGTGCCGCGATGCCCACCGTGTGCAGCACGGTGGTGGCGGTGAGGACCCGGCGTCGTCCGTGGGCGTCGGCCAGTCTGCTCAGCAGTGGCCCGGCGACGACCGCGCCGGCCACCCCGGCCGCCGACACGGCGCTGTAGACCGGGTAGCTCGCGTGCTCGGTGGTCAGCATCATCAGGGCCAGGCCGGTCATGCCCTGGTGGAAGCGGCCCACGATCGACGTGACGAACAGCCAGGACACCGAGGGAACCCGCATGATGTCCCGATAGGCGGCTACCGACACGACCGGTCACCCGCCACCGGAGTGTCGAGCGTCCGGGCTCGTGGAACGAGGCGGTCAGACACGCTCGACCACTGCCTCGCTGAGAAACGCGCGCTCGCCGCTCGCGAGGACCCGTGCTCTGCCCAGGACCTCGAACGCACCCTCGACGCGCCGGTCGTCGGAGTCGAAGCCGAGGAAGAAGTCCACGCGCGCCGGTTCCACCGCGAAGTCCCTGGCCGCGCCCGTGTGTCCGAGCTGGGCGGCCCGGACCTCGAAGGTGACACGGCGGGACTCCCCGGGTCGCAGGTCGACCCGGCGGAAGCCGGCCAGCTGCTGTGCGGGACGGGTGACACCCGAGGTGTTGATCCGGACGTAGAGCTGGACGACGGCCGCGCCTTCGGCCCCGCCCGTGTTGGTGACCGTGGTCGCGATCCGCACGGCGCCCGAGGTGTCGGTCGAGTCGTCGGATGCGAGGGCGCCGAGGGCGAAGTCCGTGTAGCTCAGGCCGTGTCCGAACGGGTACAGCGGTGTGGCCTCCATGTCGAGGTAGAGCCGCGTGGTGCCGGGCGGCAGCGGGTTGCGGTAGCCGGTGCCGGTCTTCTGGTGGTGGTACACCGGGATCTGCCCCGTGTGACGCGGAATGCTGTACGGCAGCTTTCCGCCGGGGTTGACCGTGCCGAAGAGGACTTCCGCGACCGACTTCGGCCCGAACGGGCCCCCGTAGGGCGCGACCACGATCGCCGCGGCGTTCTTCACCACGTCGGGCAGAGCGTAGGCCCGCCCCTGGAAGAGGACGACGACGAGGGGCTTGCCGGTGGCGGCCACCGCCTCGGCCAGGCGGGTCTGCGCATCCGGCAGTGAGATGTCCGCCGAGTCGCTGCCCTCGCCCTCGGTACGTTCGCCGTTGAACCACAGGGAGGCTCCGCCGAGGGCCAGCACGACGACGTCGGATCGCGTCGCGGCGTCCACGGCCCGGTCGAGCTGGTCCTGGTCCAGGGGCCGCGTCAGCGTGCTGCCCGTCTCGGTCAGGACGCTCCCGGCGAGGTCGGCGATCTCCTCGGAGAGCGAGCGTGCCCCGTAGCGTTCCCGGACGAAACCGGCGGTGTCGGCGCCGCTCAGCACGCCGTCGTTCCACGCGGTGTGCGCGGCCTCGGCGCCGACCATGTTGATCATTTCGCCTCGGCCCATGGCCAAGGCGGCGTCGCGCCAGGCCGGGTAGGTGTAGGTCGGGAACTGCAGCGCGGCGGCGTCGGCGTGCGGGCCGATCACCGCGACGGTCAGCCCCCGCGGGGAGAGCGGGAGGACGCCCTCGTTCTTGGCGAGGACGACCGAGCGACGGGCCAGTTCGTGGGAGAGGTCCTTGCCCTCGCCCGCGGCGGCGACCAGGTCGACGCCCTCCTGCGGATACGGGTTCTCGAAGAGTCCCAGCGCGAACTTGGCCCGCAGCACGCGCAGGACGCAGGTGTCGACATCGCGCTCGTCCAGCGCTCCGCGCCGCACCTCGTCCACCAGGGTGCCGTAGGCGTACGGGGTGGGCAGTTCGACGTCGAGACCGGCGAGGATTCCCAGGCGTGCCGCCTCGCCGGGCGTGGCGGCGGCCCGCTGGCGGGTGACGACGTGGTCCAGGGCCGAGTAGTCGGAGGAGACGAAGCCGTCGAAGCCGAGGGTGTCGCGCAGCAGGCCGGTGAGCACCTCGCGCGATATGCCGACGGGGACGCCGTCGACATCGGCGTAGGAGTTCATCACGGACCCGAGACCGGCGAGTCGGATCGCGGCCTCGAAGGGATGGGCGAAGAGGTCTCGGGTCGCCCGCGCGCCGCCTTCGTAGGCGGACAGGTTGATCCCGCCCGCCGCGAGGCCGTAGCCGACGAAGTGCTTGGCGGTGGCGATGACACCGCGCGTGAGGTCGTCGCCCTGGAGTCCGCGGGTGTACGCGACGGAGAACGCGGCGCAGAGGTAGGGGTCCTCCCCGTACGTCTCGTGGACTCGTCCCCAGCGGGGGTCCAGGGCCACGTCCATCACCGGGGACAGCGCCTGGACGAAGCCCAGGCGGCGCATCTGGCCCCGGATCAGGTCGCTCATCTCCTCGACGAGGTCCGGGCTGAAGGTCGCGGCGAGCCCGACGGGGGTCGGGAACACCATGTGCCCGCCGGTCATGAACCCGTTGAGCGCCTCCTGGTGGATCAGCACGGGGATGCCGAGCCGGGTACGGGTCACGAACTGGTGCTGGATCGCGCCGACGAGGCGGACGAGCCGGGCCGGGTCGTCACCGGCCAGGGCCGGGACATGACCCGGCGGGCACCGGAGCAGCGTGTCCACGCCGTCGGCGTCCGAGCCGTCCGCGTCGACGAACGTCCATGGCCATGCCCCGCTGAGCTGGCCGCACTTCTCCTCCAGCGTCATCTCGCGCAGCAGCAGTCCGGCACGGACGTCGGCGGACAGTTCGGTGTCACGGTGGGTTCGGGCTGATGCGGTCACGATGGTCCTTGGATCTGGATGTGGCTGTGCTGCGGGCAGGCGATGGGCGGGGCGGGCGGGCCGGTCAGCGCACGACGACCCGTACCCGGCCCAGGTTGCGGACCCTGGCGAACGGTGTGTGGGCGTCGCCCTCGCGTTGGGCGGTGGCGCGCAGTGCCACGAAGTACGTGCCGGGCTTGTCGTAGGTGAAGGCCGCCTGGACCTCCGCGGCCTCCCGCGCGGGGCCGCAGGGCCGTGCGGTGAAGGTCCCGGATCCGGTGAAGTCCCATTCGGTGGCCACGATCCGGCCGGCCTTCGGGGGCACCTCGATCCTGGCGCGGAAGACGACCGGCCGTCCGACGGCGACCTCGACCCGGTCCCGGCCGTGCACGGTGAGGTCGACGACGGGCTGGACACCCAGCCGGGCGCGGGCCCGCGCCGGCACGGCGATCTGGCTGTCGCTCACGCGGTAGGCGGTGGTCCGCGCCGGTGCCCTGCCCTGTTCCACCCAGGCGCACAGGTCACGGAGCGCGTGCTCCAGGATGCCTGTCCAGTCCACCAGCCGGTTCGTACCGACCCCGGTGGGGGGTTCTTCCAGATGGTCGGCGCTGTCGTTGTACCAGAGCCGGTAGGTGTCGTCGAACCGGTCGCCCATGGCCTGTTTCACCTGGGCGCCGTACCAGTCACCGGGCCAGGGGCAGGCGTCCGGGTCCAGCAGGTTGCCGACCACGATGACCTTGCCGTTGACCTTGCCCGTGTGGGTGCCGCCGCCGCTGGTGTTGGCGGACACCAGCGGGCCGATCTGGACCGCCCGCTGCGGGTACAGGGGTTTGCCGTCCGGCCCTCGGTACTGGTCGAAGGTGTGGAGACCGGGCCGGGTCGGAACCTGATACCGGTGGTAGGCGTGGAGGGCGAGGAACCAGTGGTTGTCGCACCGGAGCCTGCCACCGTCGGCGAGGGCGTCCAGGACGTCCGCGCTGTTTCCGGCGGCGAGGGTGAACGTCCTGGCGGCGACGTCCAGCGAACCTGTCAGCGCGCCGATGCTCGTCGTGCCGTCCGCGCCGCGGGCCGTGAAGTCGAGGGGTGTCCTGATCTCCGTGGACGGCACGCTGCCGAGGAGCAGAGCGGTCGGCACGCCGTCCGCGTCGCGGCGCACCTCGGTGACGGTGGCCGTGTGATCGATCCGCGCGGCGCGGACGAGGTCGCCGAGAGGTGACCGCTCGGTGCCCAGGTAGCCCGGCTTCGACCAGAAGTCGTCCGCGTACGTGGGATCGATGCCGCGCACGATGGCCCCGATCCCCAGCAGGTTGTCGGGGTCCACCGGCAGTCGGAGTACGTAGGAGTAGTCCTCCCAGGTCCGGAGCGGGACTCCCATGGCCGACACCTCGCGCAGCATGGCGCGCTCGACGCCGTTGAGCCCGGCGTAGGGGTCGCCCGAGCCGCCGGGGGCGACCGCGTCACCGATGCGGGCGGCCTTCTCCCGCAGTACGAGCCTGGCCAGGGCGCGCACGGTGAAGCTGTTCGGGACGGACACCGGGCTGCCGGGGATGAACGGCACCGCTCCGTCCCACACGCCCACGGTGTTCTCGATGGCGCCGATGGTCTGGTAGGAACCGCCGCTGCCGCCGTAGACGTAGCCGTAGATCCGCCGGCCTGAGCGGTAGTACTTCGCCGCGACCGTCCGGGAGAACTTGGCCGCCGCCGCCTCGACGCGGTAGCCGATGCCTCCGTCGGTCTGGACGGTGTACGCGCCGCTGGCAGCGCCGAAGGCGACGACGTCGTCCGGGGCCTGCTCGTCCTGGGTCGGGTACACCTTGTGGAAGAACCTCCCCTGCCACTGCTTCCTGGGCGGCAGGTAGATGGTGAACTTCTTGGACGTGCCCTCGAAGTGGCCGGACACCTTGCGGTGCCGTACGGGGGTGGTCAGGTCCTCCTCGCTGTCGATCACGGGACGGTCGTACGTCGGGTCGTCGCAGTCGGGTGTGACCTGCAAGGCGCCGCCGGGGCCGCTCGTCGTGCACACCGGCCGTGCCTCGGCCGAGGCGGGGGTACTCAGCAGCGGGGTCGCTCCCAGCACGACGGCGGTGCCTGCCGCGGAGGTGCGGACGAAATCGCGTCGGGAGGGTCGTCGTACGCTCATGTGCTTCTCCTGGGAGGGGAGGTACTGCGCTGGTTCCTTGGGGGCGGGCATGCCGGGCCCGCCCGTCGGTGGCAGGGCATGCCGGGGAGCCGCCCGTACTCATCGGCGTACGGGCCGGCCGGTGCGGTGGTGCGTCAGTGGGCGTCCGTGGTCTCGGGCACGACGGTGCCCTCGTCGGCGACGAGGCTCAGCCGCTTCGCGCGGCGGACGCGCTGTCGCCTGGGGTCCGCGACCGGTGCCGCCATCTGGAGCTTGCGGGTGTAGGGGTGCCGGGGGTTGGTGGCGATGTCGTGGGCGTCGCCGATCTCGGCGATGCGCCCCTGGTTGAGGACGGCGATCCGGTCGCTGACCTGGTTCACCACGCCCAGGTCATGGCTGATGAACAGATAGGCCACTCCGCTCTCCCGCTGGATGTCCTGGAGGAGCGTGAGCACCCGGGCCTGTGTCGTGACGTCCAGGGCGCTGGTGGGTTCGTCGCAGATGATGACCGAGGGGTCCAGGGCGAGGGCCCGCGCGATGGCGACGCGCTGCCGCTGCCCGCCGGAGAACTCCCGCGGGTATCTGCCGCCGGAGTCGGCCGGGAGACCGACGGCGTCCAGGAGTTCCCGTACGCGTGCGCGTCCGTCCCGCGAGCCGGCGGCGAGGAGGGGTTCCACCAGGATGTCCTCGACCGGCATCGACGGGTTCAGTGACGAGTAGGGGTCCTGGAACACGACCTGGATGTCACGGGCGATCTTGCGTCGGCGGGCCCGGGAGATGTTGCTGATGGCCTCGCCGCGGAAGAGGACGGAGCCGGAGGTCACCGGCGCGAGTCCAAGAACGGCCCGGCCGATCGTCGTCTTCCCCGATCCGGACTCGCCCACCAGGCTCAGGGTCTCCCCCGCGCACAGGTCGAACGAGACGTCGTCGATCACCGTGGAGCCCTTCTTGCCCCGGCGCCCTCCGTAGCTCACGACGAGGTTCTCGACCCGCAGAACGGTCTCCGTCATCCGTCACACCTCCGCGATCTCGACACGGCGTGCCGACGAGAGCAGTTCCCTTGTGTACGCCTCGGCGGGTGCCTCGAAGAGCGCGTCCACATCGCTGCGCTCCACGATGTGGCCGTCCTTCATCACGCTGACCCGGTCGCAGAGGTCCGCGACGACGCCCAGGTTGTGCGTCACGAGGATCACGGCGAGGCCGCGTTCGTCCCGCAGTTCGCGGAGCAGTTCGAGCACCTCCGCCTGCACGGTCACGTCCAGGGCGGTGGTCGGCTCGTCCGCCACGATCAGGTCCGGGCCCGAGGCGATCGCGCCGCAGATGAGGACGCGTTGGGCCATGCCGCCGGAGATCTCGTGCGGGTACTGCCCGAACACCCGCTCTGGGTTCTTGATCCCGACCCGCGCGAGCAGGGCCAGCAGTTCCTGTTCGGCCTCCCGCTTCGTGATGTCCTTCACCGCGCGCAGGCCGTAGGTGAGCTGCGCGCCCACCGTGAAGCACGGGTCGAGGTTCGACATGGGTTCCTGCGGTACGTAGGCGATCCGTCGGCCGCGTGCCTCACGCATGTGCCGCTCGTCGGCGAGCAGGTCCTTGCCGTCGAGGACGATGCCGCCGCCCAGGACGACCGCCTCGCGGGGCAGGATGCCGAGAGTGGAGAAGGCGATCTGCGACTTGCCGGACCCGGACTCGCCGACCAGACCGTGGATCTCTCCGCGCAGGACGTCGAGGTCGACACCGTGCACCACCTCGTTCACCCCGTTCTCGCCGTCCGGGTAGCCGATGCGCAGGCCGCGTACGGACAGGACCGCGTCCGTCGGAGCGGTCGTCGTCCCCGCCTCCGCCGCCCGGTCCCGCGCCTGCCGGACCAGTTCGCGGCGCCGGCTCGGGGTCACCGTCCTGCTGCGAGAGGACGACTGGAGCACATCGCGCAGGGCGTTGCCGAGCAGGACGAGTGCCAGGACGGTCAGGCTGATGAGCAGCGCGGGCCACAGGACGCCGGCCTTGTTGTTGTAGATGTTGCCGAACGCCTCCTGGAGAACGCCGCCCCAGGACGCCTCGGCCGGATCGCTCAGGCCGAGGAAGCCCAGTCCGGCCTCGATGCTGATCGCCGCGGCCAGGACGAAGGCACTCTGGATGATCACGGGCGCGCGGACGGCCCAGAGCACATGGCGGCCGACGATCCGCAGGTCGGACAGTCCGACCACCTTGGCGGCGTCCACGTACAACTCGTTGCGGACCCCGAGGACGACGTTTCTGACGAGGCGGAAGTAGGACGGTGCGACGATCAGCCCGTACGTGGCCATCGCCGCCACGATGTTCGCCCCGGTCCGCGTGTAGAGGGCGATGAGCAGGATGATGCCGGGGGTGGCCATGACCACGTCGGAGGCCCAGTTCGACACCGCGTCGACCCTGCCCCGGTAGAAACCGGCGACGAGACCGGTGATCACGCCGAACAGCATGGAGACGAGGAGCACCACCACACAGGCGAGCATGGTCTGCAGGGTGCCGCTCATGAGCCGGGACAGGATGTCCCGTCCCGTCGAGTCCGTCCCGAGGAGGTGCCCGGCGGAGAACGGCGCGGTGTTCACCGAGTTGACGTCCGTCACGCTCTGGCCGTGCGGGGCCAGCCAGGGGCTGGACAGTCCCGCGAACGCGACGCAGATCAGGAAGATCAGGCAGACGACGGCCTGCGGGTTGGTGAGCAGCCGTCTGACGAGCGAGGCTCCCTTGGCGGCCGGCTCGGCGGGCCCGGCCGTGGTCAGCGGGGGCGTCGTGGTCATCGCTTCCTCGCTTTCGGGTTGACCGCTGCCGTGACGAGGTCGCCCAGCAGGTTGACGACGAGGACGACGAGGATGGTCACCAGTACGCAGCCCATGACCAGCGGCACATCGCCCTTCTGGGCGGAGGTGTTGCTGAGGTCGCCCAGTCCGGGGAGCGCGAACACCGACTCGATGATCACCGCCCCGCCGATGAGTCCGAGGGTCTGCAGGCTCAGGGTGGTCAGTCCGGGACCGGCGGCGTTGCGCAGCACGTGCCGGAACACCACCCGTGACTCGGGGACGCCGCGTGCTCGCAGGGTGCGGACGAAATCCTGCGAGAGCGTGTCGAGGACCGCTCCGCGGAACTGCGCGGCGGCGTTGGCGACGGATCCGATGAGCAGCGCGATCACCGGGAGGGCGATCGATTCGAGCCACCCGCCGAGGCTCTGGTCCGGCGAGACGTACCCCGTCGCCGGGAACATCCGGATCGAGACGGCGAAGGCGAAGACCAGACCGATGGCCATGATGAAGGGCGGCACGGCCGTGCCCAGGACCGAGGTGAACTGCACCATCCGATCGATCCATCCGCCGCGGACGGCGGCGGCGACCCCGACGAGGACGCTCACCGCTGTCGTCAGCACGATCGTCAGCACGATCAGAGCCAGGGTCACCGGGACCCGGGAGGAGAGGGCCGACGTCACGGACTCGCCCGTGAAGAAGGACTCGCCGAGGTCACCGGTGACGACCCCCTTGAGCCAGTCCCCGTACTGGACCAGCAGCGGTCTGTCCAGCCCCAGCTTGACGACCTCCGCCCGGACGTCGCTCTCGGTCGCTCGCACTCCGAGGACCGACCGTGCGATGCCCGTCCCGTTGCCGTACATCAGCGCGAAGGTCGCGAAGCTCACGAGAAGCAGCACGCTCACCGAGCGGACCAGTTTCCTCAGTACTGCACCCAACACCTGCGGCTCCAATCGTCACCCTCCGTCGGCCTACTGGAAGTCCCACAGCATGGGGTGCAGACCGCTCGGGTCGGTGGACGGGCGGACATCGACCTTGGGGTTGTAGGCGTAGTGCATGCTCGCCTGCACCATGGGCACGAACCAGGCCTGGTCGACGATGTAGCGGTTGAGGGCCTGCTGCTCCTTGGCGGACTCGGCGGCACCGCTGGTCAGGATCTTGTCCCAGCCCTTGGCCACCGTGGCGTCCTTCTGGTGCATCACGTTCCAGATGCCGTCGGGCAGCAGGTAGTCGCTGATGTCCAGGACCGAGTTGCCGTAGTTGCCGAGCTGCCAGAACGGGACGGGGTACTTGCCGCTGAGCAGCTCGCTGATGGCGTTGGGACCACTCAGGTTGACCTGCTTGACCTTGATGTTCAGCAGGCCCAGCTGCTGGATGACGACCGGCATCAGCGGTTCGAGGTTCTGGCCCTGCATGAACGGGATCTCCAGCGTGAAACCGTTCGGGTATCCCGCCTTCTTCATCAGGGCCTGCGCGGCCTTGACGTCGAAGGGGTAGGGGTCCTTGAGGCCGTCGATGTACGCCGCGCTGCCCGGGCGGAAGATCTGGGCGGTCGGGTCGGCCAGGCCGCGGTAGATGTTCTTCGCGATGGCCTCCTTGTCGAAGACCATGTTCATCGCGCGGCGCACGTCGACGTCGCCGAGGGCCGGGACCTTCTTGCCGAGGTGGTCCGTCAGCAGCAGCCGGGTCACCTGGGACTTCTGCGACTGGATCTTCAGCTTGGCGGCCTCGGCCTGGCCGTAGGTCGCCTGGGTGATGAGGGAGCCGTCGATCTGTCCCGTCTTGAGGGCGTTGATCGCGGCGGTCTCGTTGGTGAGCACCTTCAGGACGAGCTTCTTGTACGGGAAGGTCCTGGAGTCCCAGTAGCCGTCGTTCTTGACGAAGGTGTACACCGAGCCGGCGGTGGTCGCCGAGGTGTCGAGCGTGTAGGGGCCGGAGCCGACGGGGGCCTTGTTGAGCTTGCCGGAGGCCAGGTACTTCGGACTCGCCACTCTGACGTCGCACAGACGGGCGACGAACATCGGGTTGGGCTTCAGGGTGATCTTGACGGCGAGATCACCCTCCGCGGAGATGTCCCAGCCGGCCAGCCGGGCCTTGCCCGCGCCGTGGTCGCGTCCGTATTCGATCGACGCCTTCACCGCCTCGGCGTTCACGGGCGTACCGTCCGAGAACTTCATCCCCGGGTGAAGGGTGAACGTTCCGCCGGTGTTGTCCTGGTTCAGGTCCCATGACTTCGCGGCGCCCGGCCGAGGCTTGCCCTGCCCGTCGCAGCGGAGCAGGGTGTCGTAGACGGCGGACGCGCCCCAGCCCTGGTAGCTGGGCTGATTGGTGGGGTCCCAGCCCTGGATGTCCTGGCTCATGCCGAGCGTGAGGGTGCTCTTGTCCTTGCCGCCGACCTCGTTCCCCGCGCTGGAGCCGGCATCGGTGCAGCCGCTCGACGCGGCGAGTGCGGCGACGGCCGTGATCACGGTGACCGCTCTGTGGGCAGGTCGAATGGTGCGCCTCATCGTGGACTCCTTCGGACGCGAATGAGGGTGCCGCCGGGGCTGTGTGCCGCCTGGCGGGAAATCGTCCCAGCGCCTCGGGACAGACCGACGCAGACTGGACGGGAGAAGAGGTTGTACAACGTTCTACGCGGCAACGTACGGAGCCGAATCGGCCGCGTCAAGAGGGTGCCCCGGCCCGCACGGGTAACGGTTCCGCAACGCACCCGTAGCCTTGCGTTCGCACGCGCCGACACACGGACACGCGTCACCGCCGACGCGGCAACCCCGGTTGAGCAGGGAGGATACCCGCCGGCGACACGACGGTGCCGTTCAGCCGATTCCCTTCGGCACCCGGGCCCCGGCCGCGGGAGCCGCACTGGTCCCGCGCGGCAGGAGCCGTGGCGCCACGACGTAGTGGACGGGCTGGGTACGGCCTTCGAGCCGTTCCAGGAGCAGGCGGGCGCTCGTCTGGCCGGTGAGGTGGCCGGACTGGTCGACCGTGGTGAGGGAGACCCTGCCGATCGCCGAGGCGTTGACGTTGTCGTATCCGGTCACGGTGAGGTCCTCGGGCACGCGCAGGCCACGTTCCTCGGCCGCCCGGAGCACACCGAGGGCGGCGATGTCGGCGCCGGCGAAGATCGCGGTGGGTGGCGTGGGTCTGGAGAGGGCTTCGAGCGCGGCACGGTGTCCGCCCTCCTCGGTGAAGGACGTCTCGATGACGTCCGGTTCCAGCCCGTGCCGTCTCATCGCCGCCACGAAGCCGTCCAGCCGCGCGGTGTGCGCGAGGACGTGCGGACGTTCCAGCTCACCCATGGGGTGCGTCGTGTGCACGATGCGCCGGTGGCCGAGCCCCACGAGGTGATCGACCATGAGACGCGCTCCGCCCTGGTCGTCGTCCACGACGGTGTCGAAGCCGGCCGCGCCGCCGTGCCGGGCGACGGCCACCGTGGGCAGACTCGCCCCGAGACGCTCCAGCCAGGACGTGCTCATGGCCGGTGAGATGACGACGAGGCCGTCGACCCCCCGGTCCATCAGCGCCTCGATGCTGCGCTGCTGGCGTTCCCGTTCGAGCCCGCCGGTGATGAGTATCTCCTGGTAGGGGGTCGGTTCGAGTTCGTCCGTGACACCTTCGACGATCTCCGGCTGGAACGGGTGCGACAGCGCCACGAGCATGACACCCACCGTGTACGAACGGCCCCGCATCGCGCGGGCGCCGGCCTGCGGGCGGTACCCCAGCTTCTCGATGGCGGCGGTGACCTTGGTCCGCATCTCGGGGCTGACGCCATAGGCGTCGCGGAGAACCTTCGACACCGCCGAGACGGAGACCCGCGCCTCCCTGGCCACGTCCTGGATGGTGACGCGGCGGACGCCGGAGGCCCCCGGGCTCCTCCCGCCGCGGCCCTCCCGCCGCTCCTGTCCGTCCTGTGCGGCGGTCATGTCGCCCCGCCCCCCGTCAGCAGAGCTGGTGTCCATGCGCGCCATGCTACAAGCGCGGTCCTGGCCGGCTTCCTCATGGACCGACCTCCTCCCTCGTCCTTGACACGCGTGAGCAGCGCTCCCTACGCTGCGTGCGTAGAACGTTATACGACACCGGCCCGCCACACAGCGCTCATCACCGCGCGCGGGCGTTCCTGGGCAAGGCCGTGAGCCTGCCCCAGGCCCGGTCACCGACTGCCTGAAAAGTCTGGAGACTTGCATGGCCGTGGCTGCCGCTCCCCACGCACCCCACTTCGAGCACCTCACCGACCCCTCCCCCGTGCGGGGCATCGGAACGGGCTCGCCCCGACTGTCCTGGACGGTTCCGCACGCGGACCCGGACTACCGGCAGACCGCCTACGAGGTGGAGATCCTGCGCGGTGGACGCGCCGAGCGCCACCGGGTGCACAGCGCCGAACAGGTGCTGGTGCCCTGGCCCGCCGCGCCGTTGGGATCCCGTGAGTTCGCCTCGGTCCGCGTGCGCGTGGCGCACGGCTCCGACTGGAGCGAGTGGAGCGGGCGTTCCGTCGTGGAGGCCGGGCTGCTCGACGCCGCCGACTGGTCCGCGGCCTTCGTCAGCCCGGTGGCCATCGGTGGCCTGCGGATGCCGGCACCGGTGCTGCGTGGGTCCCTGCACGTGCCGGGCGAGGTGCGCAGGGCCCGCCTCTACGCCACCGCGCACGGCGTGTACACCGCCACGCTCAACGGCCGCCGCGTCGGCGACCAGGTCCTCGCACCGGGCTGGACCGCGTACGAACACCGGCTGCGCTACCAGACGTACGACGTCACGGACCTGGTGCGCGAGGGCGACAACGAACTGGACGTCCTGCTGGGCAACGGCTGGTACCGCGGACGCCTGGGCTTCAACGGCGAACGCGCCCTGTACGGCGACCGGCTCGCCCTCCTGGCACAGCTGGAGGTCACCACCGACGACGGTCAGGTGCACACACTCGCCACGGACGGCACCTGGACCGCGCGGGAGAGCGAGGTGCTCGCCGACGACCTCTACGACGGTCAGCGCACCGACCTGCGACGGCGCGACGCGCGCTGGCACGCGGCCGGCGACGCCGTGGAGGTGGTCCCGGGCGACCTCGGACGCCTCGTCGCACCGGAGGGGCCGCCCGTCCGGGTCGGCAGTCTCCTGCCCGCCGAGAAGGTGTGGACGACACCCGCCGGCCGCACTCTGGTCGACTTCGGCCAGAACGCGGTGGGCTGGGTGCGGTTGAGGGTGCGCGGGCTGGTGCCCGGCAGCGAGGTCGTCGTCCGGCACGCGGAGGTCCTGGAGAACGGTGAGCTCGCGACCGCTCCCCTGCGCTCCGCCGAGGCGACCGACAGCTATCTGGTCACCGGCGCGTCCGAGGAGACGCTGGAGCCCTCCCTCACCTTCCACGGCTTCCGTTACGCGGAGGTGTCGGGTGTGCCCGGTCTGCGCGCCGAGGACGTGGACGCCGTGGTGATCGGCTCCGACCTGCGCCGTACCGGCTGGTTCAGCTCCTCCCACGCCCTGCTCGACCGCTTCCACGAGAACGTGGTGTGGAGCATGCGCGGCAACTTCCTCGACGTCCCCACGGACTGCCCCCAGCGCGACGAACGGCTCGGCTGGACCGGGGACATCCAGGTGTTCGCGCCCACGGCCATGTTCCTGTTCGACAGCGCGGGCTTCCTCGGCTCCTGGCTCGCGGACCTGGCCGCCGAACAGCAGCCCGACGGGTCGGTGCCGTATGTGGTGCCGGACGTGATCCGCACGCCCTCGCCCGCCGCGACGGCCTGGGGCGACGCCGCCGCGCTGGTCCCCTGGACGCTGTATCTGCGCACCGGCGACCACGGCATCCTGGAGCGTCAACTGCCCAGCATGCGCGCCTGGGTCGACCATGCGGCGGGGCTCGCCGGCCCCGACCGCCTCTGGTCGGGGGGCTTCCAGTTCGGCGACTGGCTCGACCCGACGGCTCCCCCGGAGGACGCCGCCCGTGCCAAGGCGGACCCGGACGTGGTGGCCACCGCGCACCTGGCCCGCTCGGCGGAGGTCGTGGCCGAGGCCGCGCGTGTACTCGGTCGCACGGCGGAGGCCGACCGGTACGCCGCCCTGGCGGCCGAGGTACGTACGGCGTTCGCCCACGCGTACGTCACCCGGACCGGCCGGATCCTCTCCGACGCCCCCACGGTGTACGCGCTGGCCGTCCAGTGGGCCCTGCTGTCCGACGCCGAGCAGCGCGAGCACGCCGGGCGGAGGCTGGCGGACCTGGTCCGCGCGAACGCGTTCCGCATCAGCACCGGCTTCGTGGGAACGCCGCTGGTGACCGACGCGCTGGTCGCCACCGGACACGTCGACGTCGCCTTCCGGCTGCTGTTCCAGACCGGGTGCCCGTCGTGGCTCTACCCGGTGACGATGGGCGCCACCACGATCTGGGAGCGCTGGGACAGCATGCTGCCTGACGGCAGCGTCAACACCGGTGGGATGACGTCGTTCAACCACTACGCGCTCGGCGCCGTCGCGGACTGGCTGCACCGCACCGTCGCCGGGCTGGCCCCCGCCGCGCCCGGCTACCGCGAGATCCGCGTCGACCCTCGCCCCTCCGCCGACCTGACGTCCGCGTCGGCCCGCCACATCACGCCGTACGGCGAGGCCCATGTCGCCTGGGAGAGGTCCGCGGGGACGTTCCGTCTGAGCGTGCGCGTCCCGGTCGGCGCGTCCGCCCATGTGCGTCTGCCCGGAGCCGACGAGCCGCTCACCGTCGGACACGGTGAGCACCGCTGGGAGGCACCCGATCCGGTGGCCGCCGACGTGGTGTCCGGTGCCATGGCCACGGTCCGTGATCTGCTCGACGACGCGGGCGTCTGGTCCGAGGTCGTGGTGTCGGCCGTCGACACCGGTGTCGTCCCTGGGGGCGAGCCGGATGTCGCCGCCCGCCTCGCCCCGTACCTGGACTCGCCCGTGTCCGCCGTCCCGAAGGCCCTCGCACCGCACGAGGTCAACGCCGCGACCAGGGCACTGGAACAGCGGCTGCACACGATCCTCGGCCTGCGCCGCGCCTGACAGCGATCCGCACCAACCGATCCGCACCACAGGAAGAACACCCACATGTCCAGCAACGATCACCGCGACGTGCGCCTGCCCGCCGGCGAACGCGCCACACTGCTGCTGCGGGAGCTGACGGTCGAGGAGAAGTGCCACCAGCTCGTCTCCGTCATGCCGTGGAGCCTGGTCCGCGCCGACGGTTCGGACTCCGACGAGGCCGAACAGTGGCTGCGGAACCCGCCGGGCCATGTCGCCCAGCTGATCACCGACACCCCCGCCAAGCTCGCGCAGCTGGTCGGCAGCATCCAGCGGCAGGCCGTCGAGCGGACCCGGCTCGGGATTCCCCTCCTGTTCCACCAGGAGGCGCTCAGCGGGTTCCTCGCCGGCGGGCACATGTCCTTCCCCACCGGTACCGGCCTCGCGGCGGCCTGGAGCCCGGAGCTGGTCCAGGAGATGACCGAGCTGATCCGCCGCCAGATGATCCGCACGGGCATGCGGCACGCGCTCTCCCCCGTGATGGACGTGGCGCTCGACCCGCGGTGGGGCCGGGTGCACGAGACGTACGGCGAGGACCCGTATCTGGCCGCCGCCCTCAGTGTCGCGTTCACTCGCGGTCTGCAGGGCGATGACCTGCGTCAGGGCGTCCTCGCCACCGGCAAGCACTTCCTCGGCTACGCCCTGCCGGTCGGCGGCGTCAACACCTCGGCGTACGAAGGGGGCGCGCGGCAGACCAGGGATCTGTTCGCCTACCCCTTCGAGGCGTCGATCCGGCTCGCCGGTCTGCGTTCGGTGATGAACTCCTACGCGGACGTGGACGGCATTCCCGTGGGCGCCTCGCGGGAGGTGCTCACCGACCTGCTGCGCGGCGTCCTCGGCTTCGACGGCTTCGTGTCGTCGGACTACATGACCCTGGACCAGCTGGTCGAGCGCCAGCGGGTGGCGGACACCCCGGCGGAGGCCGCCTGCCTCGCGATCGCGGCCGGACTGGACGTCGAGATGCCCAAGCCGTACGGCTACGGCCAGGTGCTCGCCGAGGAGGTCGGGCGGGGCAACGCGGACCTCGCCGACGTCGACACCAGCGTGTGGCGGGTGCTGCGGGCCAAGTTCGAGCTGGGGCTGTTCGAGAACCCGTATCCGGCGGAGCGCATCGATGTGGCGGCCGTCGCGGCCGAGGGCACGGAACTCTCGCGGGAGCTGGCCCGGCGATCGGTGGTCCTCGCGAAGAACGACGGCATCCTTCCGCTGGCAGGCGGGGTGAAGGTCGCCGTGGTCGGTCCGCACGCGGACGCGGCGAAGCTCCAGTTCGCGACCTACACCTACGCCGCGTGGCGGGAGGCGACGGATGCCGTACTGAGCGGGGAACTCGGCAACATGCTCGGCTCCGACGACGTCACCGGCCCCTGGTACAAGGCTCTCGTGACACCCACCGACCCCGAACAGCTGGTCCACGACCGGTTCGGCGCCCGCTCGATCGCGGAGGAGCTCTGCGACTTCGCCGGGCAGGTGCGGACGGAGCAGGGCAGCACACTGACCCGCTCGCTGGGGGACGACGCCGTCGCACGGGCCGTGAAGTCCGCCGAGGACGCGGACGTGGTGGTGCTCGCCCTGGGCGGCGCGAGTCTGTGGTTCACCGGGGAGCGCACCGAGGGAGAGGCCAGCGACACGGCGGACATCTCGCTGCCGGCCGCGCAGACGCGGCTCGCGGAGGCCGTCGCCGCCACCGGCAAGCCCCTGGTGGCCGTCCTGGTACAGGGCCGCGCCTACGCGCTGCCCGAGGTGATCCGCGATGCTCAGGCGATCGTCATGGCGTCCTACGGCGGCCCGTTCGGGCCCAGGGCGATCGCCGAGGTCCTCTTCGGCGCGACGAATCCCAGCGGGAAGCTGCCCTACAGCATCCCCCGGCACTCCGGCCAGGTCCCGGTCTACCACCACCAGAAGGCCGGCTCCGGCTACCGCAACCCCTTGCCCCCCAGCGTCGACCAGCACTACCTCGACCTGGAGGCCACGCCGCTCTACCCCTTCGCACACGGCCTGAGCTACACCGACTTCACCCTCGACGACCTGTCGCACGACGCGCGGGCCGCTACCGACGGGACGATCCGGATCACCACCACGGTCACCAACACCGGCCCCGTGACGGGTGCCACCGTCGTCCAGCTCTACGTCCGGGTGAACAGCAAGGGCGGTGTCACCCGGCCCACACAGCAACTGGCCGGCTTCCACCGGATCGAGGCGGACCCGGGCGACTCCCACCGGGTCACCTTCCGCCTCGCCGCCGCTCAGCTGGGCCACACCGACGCCACCCGCGCGTTCGCGGTCGAACCCGCGCGCGTCGACTTCTTCCTCGGCTTCGACTCCGACGACCGGCGACTCACGGGCTCCTTCGACCTGGTGGGCGCGCCGCGCGAACTCACCGGCGCCCAGCGGGCCTTCCTCTCCGAGGCGGTGGGCGAGCGGGTCTGAGACGTACGCCCACGGCGTCACCGGTTCGGTGGGCATCGAGTGGACCGTCATCGAGAAGGTCCTGTCGGTCGAGGCGGGCGCCGGCTACGCCCATAGCTGGTCGTACGCGAAGTTCTCGGGCTGGTCCACGACCACCCGTATCACCGTCCCGCCGAAGCGGGTGGGCCGGATGGCGATGCGCCCGATGCTCGCGAGCAGGTCGACTCCTGCCCCTGGCGCGGCCACGACTACAACCGGCTCCCACCGCTGCTGATGCTGCCGCCGGGCGGGCGCACCTGACTCTGCCGGTCCGCGCGGGACGCCTTGGGTGACATCACCACCCCTCCGGCCGCCAATCCGCGGACCGGTTGGGCCAGTTGCGCAGCCGCGGCACGGTCGGCCTGGTCTCCCGCGACGTTCCGCCGGGTCGTCCCGCCGCCCGGGGGATGGGTGCCCGCCGTACGGCGGGGGTGGACCGGCCACTCGTCGGATATCCCGAGCGGGGGCCGCGCTCCAGCATCGAGACATGACCCAGAACCCACGGGAAACGGTACTCACCCCATCGGCCGGCGCGCCCACCGGCGTCACCGGGAGCCCGACGGACACGGCTCCGCGCGATGACCGGCCTTCGACAGGACGTCTGATCGGCGTGGACCTCGCCCGAGGGCTGGCCGTCTTCGGGATGTACGCGGCCCATGTCGGCCCGGACCCCTCCGAAGGAGGCACGACCGGCTTCCTGATGGAACTGGCGCACGGGCGCGCCTCGGCGCTCTTCGCCTTCCTGGCCGGGTTCTCGATCATCCTGATGACCGGCCGGCGCGCCCCGAAGACGGGCCGTGCAGGCCGTCAGGCGGTCGCCAAGGTCGTGATCCGGGCACTGGTCCTGCTGGCCGTGGGCACCGCGCTGAGCCTGACCGGCACACCGGTCGAGGTGATCCTCGCCTTCTACGGCCTGTACTTCCTGATCGTCCTGCCGCTGTACCGGCTCGGTGCCCGCCCTCTGGCGGTCATCGCCGCGGCCGGTGCCCTGGTCCTGCCGCAGGTCCTGTACCTGATCAAGGGGGCCCTCGGCGAGAGCGCTCCCGGCGGTCTCTGGACCTGGCCGGCCGACGCCGACGGCGTCCTCTCGCTGCTGTTCACCGGCAGCTACCCCGTCCTGACCTGGATCCCCTTCGTCATCGCCGGCATGGCCGTGGCCCGTCTCGACCTCGCCGCGACCGCGGTACGCGTACGTCTCGCGATCGCCGGTGTCTCGCTGGCCGTCCTCGGTTACGGCGGCTCCTGGCTGGCCCTGCGCCTCGTCCCCGGCGCGCTCACGACACTCACCGAGAACAGCTGGACCGGCTCGGCCTCCTCGGCCTGGTGGTCCGACACCTGGGGCTACCCGTTCGGCGACACCCCGGCGGAGCTGCTGGTCGCCTCACCGCACAGTGAGACGACGCTGTCGATCCTGGGCAACACCGGTGTCGCGCTCGCCGTCCTCGTCGCCTGCCTGGCCGCCGTCGACGCCTTCCCGCGCGTCCACCGTCTGGCCCGGCCGGTCATCGCGGTCGGCACCATGTCGCTGACCGCGTACGTCTTCCACATCGTCGGCATCTGGTTCCTCGGCATCGAGGAGCTGCCCGGCTCGCCCCTGCATGTGCTGCTCGCCTTCATCGCCGCCATGACCGTGTTCGCGACGCTCTGGTCCCGCTTCTTCCGGCGCGGACCCCTGGAGTGGCTGCTCGGGAAGGCCACCAAGCCCGCGGAACTGGTCCGCTGAGCCGACCACGCCCCCTCCCGTCCCCCTCCATTCCCCCCTCTCCACCGATCGGAGCCTCCCCGTGCTGTTCAACCCCCTCACCAGGTCTGCGTCCAGACCTCGTCGGCAGTCCCTTCCCCGCGTTCTGCTGTCGACCGTCGTCGCCATGGGTGTGGCCGGTACCGGGCTGGCCCTCGGCGCCGCACGTTCCGACGCCGGGACGGGCGGGGAGGAGACCAGGTCGCTCGACCAGCTGTACGCCAGGGCGAAGGCCGAGGGCGGGAAGCTCGTCGTCTACGCGGGCGGCGACTGGAAGGACCAGCAGGACGACACCAAGAACGCGTTCGAGGAGCGATTCCCCGGCGTCGAGGTGGAGATGGTCGTCGACTACAGCAAGTACCAGGACGCCCGCGTCGACAACCAGCTCGCCACGGACACCCTGGTGCCCGACGTGGTCCAGTTGCAGACACTGCAGGACTTCGAGCGCTGGAAGCGCGAGGGAGTGCTGCTCCCGTACAAGCCCGCCGGCTTCGGCAAGGTCCACGACAAGTTCAAGGACAAGGACGGCGCCTGGGTCGCCACCGATGTCCTCGCGTTCGGCGCGGCCTACAACAAGGACCTCGTCGGCAAGGACGCGCCGCGCGGCGTAAGGGAGTTGGCGGACCCGAAGTGGAAGGGCCGGATCGCCTCGGCGTACCCCAACGACGACGACGCGACGCTCTACCTCTACAGCCGGTACGTGCGGAAGTTCGGCTGGGAGTGGCTCGACGGAATGGCGCGCAACACCGAGTTCCTGCGCGGCTCGGACTCCGCCGGCAACCGGATGGCGGAGGGGAAGAAGGCCGTCGGTCTCGGCGGATGGGTCACCCCCGACGCGGGGAACGACCCGGAGGCCACCACGGTCGGCATGCTTCCCCGTACCGACGACCCGTTCGTCGCCTGGGGGCAGCGCGAGGCGATCCTCAAGGACGCCCGCCATCCGGCCGCCGCCAAGCTCTTCCTCAACTGGCAGCTGTCCAAGGAGCGGCAGACCAGCGACGGTTGGTCCGTCCGCACCGACGTGGCCGCGCCCACCGGCCTGAAGAAGGTCTGGCAGTACGAGAACTCCGGCATCGACGGCTTCCCGGCCTTCATGCGCGACCGCGCCGCGGCCGAACGCCTCCGTCAGCAGATGACCGTGTACATCGGCGAGGTCAAGGGCGCTCCGACCCCGGGGCACCTGGGCCCGCACCCCGGCGGACCGCAGGCCGCTTCCCGCTGACGGCCGCTTCCCGCTGACGGCCGGCGCCCGTGTCCCTCGCGGCGGCACGGGCGTCCATGTGATCGGTGGTCGTCTCGGCGGGCCGGTTCAGCGGGGGCTGTCCGCCGGCAGCGCGCCGGGCATGGACCCGGTCGTGCGCAGGTGTTCCCGCAGCCATTGCTCGGTGTTGCCGACATGCAGGAGCGCGGCGGCCTTGCTGAGGGCGGCGTCGCGGCCGACGAGGGCGTCGAAGATCGCCTGGTGTTCGGCGAGGGTCCGGTCGGCGGCGCGGGCGTCGACCAGACCGCGCCAGATGCGCGCCCGCAGCGTGCGGCCGGAGACGCCCTCCAGGAGGGTGAGGAGCGATTCGTTGCCGGTGGCCGACACGACGGCGTGATGGAAGGCGGCGTCGTGGGCGTTGAGCCGCTCGACGTCGTCCTGTGCCTCACGCATGGCGTCCAGGTGCCGCTTCACCTCCGCGAGGCCCTCGTCGGAGATCCGGATGGCGGCCAGCGCGGTGGCGGCGGGTTCGAGCAGCCGTCTGACCTCCATCAGGTCCAGCAGGGCACCGGAGTCGCTCTGGAGCAGATCGACGGCGCCGCTGAGGCCCTCCAGCAGCAGACTCGGCTGCAGGCTGGTCACATAGGTGCCGTCGCCCCGTCTGACCTCCAGCACCCGGGCCACGGCCAGCGCCTTGACCGCCTCTCGTGCGAGGTTGCGCGACAGGCCCAGCTGGGCGGCCAGTTCCGGCTCCGGGGGCAGCTTCGACCCGGGCGGCAGGGCGCCCGACCGGATCAGCTCCCGGATCTGCGCGATGGCCTTGTCCGTCAGAGACAACGCTGAACACCTCCCGTGACTGTGGGCACATCAGCCCTGATCAGGCCTTGATCGCGAAGATCGTCCCACAGGGCGTCGGGCACGCTTCGGCGGTGGAGCTCCACGTTCCGCCCGACCTGCTCGGCATTCCGCATGCCGAGGGTGACGTTGATGATACTGGGGTGGCCGAAAGGGAAGGCCATGGCCGCCGCGGGGAGCGTCGTGCCGTGCCGTTCGCAGGTGTCCGCGATGGCGTGGGCGCGGGAGACGAGGTCCTGCGGGGCGTCCTGGTAGTCGAACTTCGCGTCCTGAGCGGGACGTTCGCGGGAGAGCAGGCCGGAGTTGAACACCCCGGCGGCCACGACGCTCTTGCCGAGTTCCAGGGCGGTGGGCAGCACGTCGTCCAGTGCGGTCTGGTCGAGGAGGGTGTAGCGGCCGGCGATCATCATCACGTCGGCCGGGGTCTCGCGGAGGAAGCGGGCGGGCATGGCCGACTGGTTCATGCCCGCCCCGATGGCGCCGATGACGCCCTGGTCGCGCAGGTCGGCGAGGGCGGGCATGGCCTCTTCGGCGGCCTGCCGCCAGTGGTCGTCGGGATCGTGCAGGTACACGACGTCCAGGCGGTCCAGCCCCATACGCGTCAGGGTGTCCTCGACGGAGCGGAGCACGCCGTCGCGGCTGAAGTCCCACTGTCTGCGCAGGTCGTCCCGTACGACGAAGCCCTCGCTGTCGACGCCACGGGGCCGCTCGTTGGGCACGAGCAGCCGCCCGACCTTGGAGGACACGGTGTACGCGTCGCGCGGCCGGTCCCGGAGGGCGGCGCCGAGCCGCTGCTCGGACAGGCCGAGCCCGTAGTGCGGTGCTGTGTCGAAGTACCGGACGCCGGCGTCCCACGCCGCGTCGATCGCGGCCGTCGCGTCGTGGGCGGGCGTGACCCGGTAGAGGTTTCCGATGACCGACGCCCCGAAGCCGAGTTCGGTCAGTTCCACGGAGGTGGTGGTGATCTTCCGGTGGCGCATGGTCTTCTCCTCGGAGGGTGCGGTCGGTCGGGGTGGCGGGTCAGCGTCTGACGTGGGCGGAGCCGCCCGTCATGAGCGCCTCGACCTCGGCGAGCGAGGCCATGGAGACGTCCCCGGGCGTGGTCATGGTGAGGGCGCCGTGGGCGGTGCCGTAGGCGAGGGCGCGTTCCAGGCCCGCTCCGGTCAGCAGGCCGTGGACGAGCCCGGCGGCGAAGCCGTCGCCCGAGCCGATCCGGTCCATGACGTGCAGCCCGGGCATGTGCGGGCCGGTGACGAAGCCGGTCTCGGGTGACCAGCCCGCCGAGGACCAGTCGTTCCTGCCCGCCGACGGCACCTCCCGCAGGGTGGTCGCCAGTACCCTCGCGTCGGGGAGCCGTGCCGCGACCTCGGCGAACGCCTCCGGCAGCGCGTCGGCGCCGATGCGTACCGCGCCGGGGTGGGCGCCCGCGAGTCCCAGGGCGCCCACCACGACATCGGCCAGCGGGGCGAGCCGCAGGTCGATCTCGCGCGCGCCCTCGGCTCCGCCACGGTCGGCCCAGAGGCTGGGACGGTAGTTGGGGTCGTAGGAGACGGTCACCCCGTGACGCCGGGCCGATGCCATCGCCTCCTCCGCGACGTCCGCGGTGGTCTCCGACAGGCCGGCGAAGATGCCACCGGTGTGGAACCAGCGCGGGCCCGCGGAGAAGACGGAGTCCCAGTCGATGTCACCCTTGCGCAGGTGGGAGACGGCGGTGTTCGCGCGGTCGCTGACCCCCAGCGCTCCACGGATGCCGAAGCCCCGCTCCACGAAGTTCAGCCCGTTGCGCGCGCCGCGGCCGACGCCGTCACCGGGCACCCAGCGGATCAGCGAGGTGTCGACGCCGCCCTGCAGGATCAGGTCCTCCACGAGCCGGCCCACCGCGTTGTCGGCGAGCGCCGTGACCACGGCCGTACGCAGACCGAAGCAGCGCCGGAGGCCGCGCGCCACGTTGTATTCACCGCCGCCCTCCCAGACCTGGAAGGTGCGAGCGGTCCGGATCCTGCTCTCGCCCGGGTCGAGGCGCAGCATCACCTCGCCCAGGGCGATCACCTCCGGTGCTCGGCCGACGCCGTTCATGCCCTGCTCCTCTCCTTGGTCACTGCCGCGACCCTGCCGCCGTCGGCGGCCCTCGAATCCGCGGTCCCGACCGCCCCGACCGCCCCGACCGCCTCGGACGTCAGGCGCCGGATCTCCGCGTACGCACCACGCCCGACAAGCCCGGCGGTCGCCATCCAGCTGCCGCCCACGGCGACGACCGCGGGGTGGCTCAGATACCCGGCCGTCCGGGCGGGCCCGATACCGCCGGTCGGCAGGAACCGTGCCTGCGGGAACGGCGCGGCGAGCGCCCGGACCGTCGCGGTTCCGCCCAGGGTTTCGGCGGGGAACAGTTTGACGGTGTCCAGGCCGGCCGCGAGAGCGCGCATGAGTTCGGTCGCGGTCGCGATGCCCGGTACGACCGCCACCCCCAGCCGACGGCAGCGGGCGACGACGTCGGGGTCGAAGCCGGGTGAGACCACGAAACGGGCCCCGGCCTCCACCGCCCGCTCCGCCTGCTCGGGGGTGAGGACCGTCCCGGCGCCGACGGTCAGCCCTCCGTGCGCGGCCATCGCCTCGATCGCCCGCTCGGCGTCCGGTGTGCGGAGGGTGACCTCGACGCAGGACGCGCCGCCGGCGGCGAGCGCCTCGGCCAGCGGGGCGGCCGTCGACACATCGGGCACGGTCAGCACCGGCATCACCCGGGTACCGTCCAGAAGGGACACGATGTCGCCGGTCATCGGCCCAGCCATCCGCCGTCGACGGGCAGGACGGCGCCGTGGACATAGGCGGCGGCGTCGGAGGCCAGGAACAGCGTGGCGCCCGCGAGGTCGTCCGCGGTGCCCCAGCGCCCGGCCGGGATACGGGCGAGGATCGCCTCGCTGCGGTCCGGATCGTCGCGCAGGGCCTGGGTGTTGTCGGTGGCGATGTAGCCCGGGGCGATCGCGTTGACGTTGACGCCGTGCGCGGCCCACTCGTTGGCCAGGGCCTTGGTCAGACCGGCGATGCCGTGCTTGGCGGCGGTGTAGCCGGGGACGGTGATGCCGCCCTGGAAACTGAGCAGCGACGCCGTGAAGATGACCTTCCCCCGGCCGCGTGCCACCATGGCCGCGCCCACGGCCCGGGTCAGGGCGAACTGCGCGTGGAGATTGACCTGGAGCACCAGGTCCCAGTCCTCGTCGCCGTGTTCGGCGGCCGGGGCCCGGCGGATGGTGCCCGCGTTGTTGACCAGGATGTCCACCGGGCGTGCGCGTCCGGCGAGTTCCTCGCCCAGCGCCCGTACGGCGTCGGGGTCGGCGAAGTCCGTGCGGATCGCCTCGAAGGAGCGGCCGGCGGCGTGCACGTCCTTCTCCACCGAGCTGCCCGACTCCTCCAGGCCGGCGCTGACGCCGATGATGTCGGCCCCGGCCTCGGCGAGCGCGCGCGCCATGGCCCGGCCGATGCCTCGGCGGGCGCCGGTGACGACGGCGAGCCGTCCGGTCAGGTCGAAGGGGTGCGCGGCGGTCATGCGAGGGCTCCCGTCGTGTCGTTCGTCGTGTCGTTCCCGCAGTCCACGAGGATCTTCATCACGTCGCCGCCGGCCTCCAGGGCCTCGAACGCCGACGGTGCCTCGGTGAGCCCGACGACCTTGCTGATCAGCCGGTCGGCGGGGATCGTGCCGTCCGCGATCAGGCCCACCGCCCGCTCGAAGTCCGCGCGGTCGTACAACCGGGCGCCGACAAGGGTGAGTTCGCGCCAGAAGAAGCGGTGCAGGTTGATCTCGCGGGGCCGGGGGTGGATGGCGACGAGGCACAGCCGGCCGCGCACCCCCAGCACCTCCACCGCCGTGTCGACGCCGCCCGCGGCGCCGGACACCTCGAAGGCGACGTCCGCGCCCGCGTCGCCCGTCCACCGCCGTACCAGCTCGGCGATGTCCTGTGCGGCGGGATCCCAGGTCGCCAGGCCCAGTTCCTCGGCGACGATGCGCCGGTGGCCGCTCAGCTCGACGACCCGGACATCGGCTCCGGCGGACCGCGCCACCAGGGCGATCAGGATGCCCACCGGTCCGCCGCCGACCACGACGACCCGCTCGCCGTCCCGGACTCCGGCGCGGCCGACGTCGTGCACGGCCACCGCCGTGGGTTCGACGAGGGCCGCCCGGTCCAGGGGGACCGCGTCGGGCAGGCGGACGAGTGTGGAGGCGGGCACCACCCAGCGCTGCTGCATCGCGCCGGGAGAGTCGATGCCGATGAAGTCGAGGTTCTGGCAGACGTGCCGATGACCCGCCAGGCAGGCGGCGCAGGTGTCGTCCCAGCGCAGCGGCATCACGGTCACCGCGTCGCCCGCGCTCCAGCCCTCGACCTCCGCTCCCACCCGGACGATCCGTCCGGACATCTCATGGCCGAGGACGGCGGGGGTGCTGACCCGGGAGTCCATGTCCCCGTGGAAGATGTGCAGGTCCGTGCCGCAGATACCGACGTAGGCCGGGGCAAGCTCCACCTCCCCGGGACCTGGCGGCGTGCTCGCGACGGGTCCCAGGTCCAGTGTGCGGGCGGCGGTGTAGCGGACGGAGAGTGACGTGGTCATCGTGATCCCAGGGTTGCTTCGGGGCGCACACCGATGGTGAGCAGAAGGTTGGCGTAGGTGCGGATGTCGGCGGTGACGACGGCCAGCGCCAGGTCGGGGGAGCGGGCGGCGTCGTAGAACGCGAAGCGGCCGAGCGTCGTGACGGGGACGGGCGCCAGCACGGAGCGATACTCGGTGATGGCCGGCGGCTCCGGTTCGCCCTCCGGGGGCACCATGACGTGGGCCGATTCCACGGGCAGGGCGCGCAGCAGCACGTCCAGCACCGTGGTGACGTCCAACAGGCCCGGAGCCAGGTTGAGATGCACCGTCCTGGCACGTTCGCCGACGGCCGTGCCCGCCGGGTAGTGGCCGTCGGCGAGCAGGACGCGCGCCCCGTGACCGGAGCCGGCCAGGGCTTCCAGGATGCCGGGATGCAGGAGTTCGGTCAGGAGCATGGCTGTGTCCTTCGCGCGGTCGCTTTCGGGGCGGGACGGAGTCCGTAGAACGCCGTCGCGGTGTCGTGGAGGACGGCACGCGTCTCGCTCTCGGAGCAGTCGAGCAGGAGTTCCTCGACGGTGGCGGCCCAGCGGTTCCAGCCGCCCGCCAGGAGACAGACGGGCCAGTCGGAGCCGAACATGAGCCGCCGCGGGCCGAAGGCGGAGAGCAGGGTGTCCCACACCGGCCGGATGTCGTCGAGGGTCCACTTGTCGTGGTCGGCCTCGGTGATGAGACCCGACACCTTGCAGTGCACCTGCGGATGGCCGGCCAGCCGGCGTATCCGCCGTTCCCAGTCGGCGAGTTCACCCCTGGCGAGGGGAGGCTTGCCCGCGTGGTCGAGGACCAGCGGCAGACCGGGGACACGCTCGGCGAGGCGGATCGCCTGGGGCAGTTGATGGTCCCGGACCAGCAGGTCGTAGCCGAGTCCCAGGTCGCGTATCCTGCACAGCCCCGACTCCACGACCGGGCGCTGCAGCCAGTCGGGGTCCGGCTCGTCCTGGACGACATGGCGCACGGCCCGCAGGTGTTCGCCGCCGGGTCCACCGCGGAGCCGGTCGAGCATGTCGCCGATCGCGAGGGACGTCAGGTCCAGCCACCCCACGACCCCGCCGATCAGGGGTTCCGTGTCGGCCAGGGCGAGCAGTTCCCGTGTCTCGGCCAGCGAGGTCACACACTGCACGACGACCGTGCGCACCAGGCGCTCCCCGGCGATCGCCCGGGTCGCGTCGGCACGGAGGCGCTGTGCGTCGAAGGACCGCCGGAGAGGGGCGTGCCGGGGCTCGTCCAGCCAGGGCTGAGGGCGCCGGTCGAGGTCCCATACATGGTGGTGGGCGTCGATCAGGCCGGGGCCGGCACTCTCAGACACGGGAGATCCAGACCGGGCCGTCGGGGTAGAGGTACTCCTTCAGGGACTCGGGATGCATCTGCGCGCTCAGCCCGGGCACGCTCGGCGCGAGGTAGTGGCCGTCGGCGATGCGCACCGGGTCGACGAAGTGCTCGTGCAGGTGGTCGACGTACTCGATGACCCGGTCCTCCGTCGTGCCGGAGACGGCGACGAAGTCGAACATCGACAGGTGCTGCACCATCTCGCACAGGCCCACACCGCCCGCGTGCGGGCAGACCGGCACCCCGAACTTCGCGGCGAGCAGCAGGATGGCGATGTTCTCGTTGACACCACCGACCCGGGCGGAGTCGATCTGCACGATGTCCACCGCGCCGGCCTGGAGCAACTGCTTGAAGACGACCCGGTTGGCCACGTGCTCCCCGGTGGCGACCTTGATCGGAGTCACGGCCGCGCGGACGGCGGCGTGGCCGAGGATGTCGTCGGGGGAGGTGGGCTCCTCGATCCAGTACGGCTGGTACGGGGCGAGGGCGCGCATCCAGTCGATGGCGGGCTGGATGTCCCATCTCTGGTTGGCGTCCACGGCGATGCGGACGGAGTCGCCGACGGTCTCGCGGGCGGTCCGCATCCGCCGTACGTCGTCCTCCAGGTCCGCCCCGACCTTCAGCTTGATCTGGGTGAAACCGTCGGCGACGGCCTCGCGGGCGAGGCGGGCCAGCTTCTCGTCGGAGTAGCCGAGCCAGCCGGGGGTGGTGGTGTAGGCGGGGTAGCCGCGTTCCAGCAGCGCGGCGGTGCGCTCCTCGCGGCCCGGCTCCGCCTTGCGCAGGATGTCCAGTGCCTCGTCGGGGGTGAGGGCGTCGCTGAGCCAGCGGAAGTCGACCTGGGCGACCAGTTCCTCGGGGGACATCTCCGCGAGCAACCGCCAGACGGGCTTGCCCGCCCGCTTGGCGGCCAGGTCCCAGGCGGCGTTGACGACCGCGCCGGTGGCCATGTGGATGGCGCCCTTCTCCGGGCCGAGCCAGCGCAGTTGGGGGTCGTGGACCAGGGAGCGCGAGAACTCCCCGAGGTCGCCGCAGACCTCCTCGACCGAGCGGCCGACGACGTGGGGGGCGAGCGTGGCGATGGCGGCGGCCTGGGCGTCGTTGCCGCGGCCGGTGGTGAAGGCCAGGGCATGACCCTCCAGACCGTCACCGGCGTCGGTGCGCAGGACGACGTAGGCGGCGGAGTAGTCGGGTTCGGGGTTCATCGCGTCCGACCCGTCCAGGTGCTCGGACGTCGGGAAACGCACGTCCAGGACATCCAGGGCGATGATGCGGGCGGACGGGGACAGGGCAGAGGGCATGGGGGCAACTCCTGTGAAGGCGCCGAGCGTGCTCGGGCGGTGACGTGGACGCGGGTCGTCCGGCCTGCGGAGGCGGGCGCGGCGGTCTACTCCTGGACCTTGCCGCCGGTGATGCGGGAGATGGTCAACGCGACCAGGATGATCAGGCCGTTGAGGGCGCCGATCCACTGCGCGGGCACGCCCGCGAGGGTGAGGACGTTCTGGATCATGAAGAGCAGCAGGATGCCGCTGAAGGCCCCGAACATGGTGCCCTTGCCGCCGTTGAGGCTGATCCCGCCGATCACGGCGGCGGCGAAGACAGTGAAGATGTACCCGTTGCCCTGCGCGGAGGCGACGGACGCGAGCCGTCCGGAGAGCAGCAGTCCGGCGAGGGCGGCGAGCAGGCTGCCGGTGACGATGACGATCCACAGCACCCGGTCGGTGCGGATGCCGGCCGCCTTGGCGGCGTCGACGTTGCCGCCGATGGCGTAGAGGGAGCGGCCGAAGCTGGTCCAGCCGAGGACGACGATGGCGACGGCGAACAGGACGAGGCAGAGCCAGATGGAGGCGGGCATCCCGAACCACTGGGCGGTGCCGAGGTAGAGCATCGACTCCGGCAGCTGGAAGAAGGTCTGGCCGCCCGAGATACCGGTGAGGACACCGCGCAGCACGATCAGCATGCCGAGGGTGACGATGAACCCGTTGAGGCCGAAGCGGATGATCAGCAGGGCGTTGATCACACCGACGAGCACGCCCACGGCGAGCGTGACCGGGATCGACCAGGCGCCGGGGAGCAGGCCGAGTCCGTGTCCGGCGCTGCCGATGGTCAGCCAGGCCGCGACACCGGGCGCGAGGCCCATGGTGGACTCCAGGGAGAGGTCCATCTTCTTGACGATCAGGACCATCGTCTGGGCGAGCACCAGCAGGGCGATCTCGGACATGGTCTGCAGGACGTTCATGAGGTTGTCGGCCTGCAGGAAGACCGGGTTGACGATCTGTCCGACGATCGCGATGGCGATGATGGCCGGCACCAGGGCGAGGTCGCGCAGCCGGGCCAGGGGGATTCTGCCGCCCAGCAGGGCGGTCCGCTTCGCGGTCGGTTCCGTGGCGTCGGGCGCGGCGGCCCCCGGCGTGTCCGCGAGGACGGTTTCAGGCATGGAGGTCCACTCCTTCCATCGCGGCCACCAGGTCGTGGTCGTGCCAGCCGCGGGCGATCTCTGAGGTCACTCGGCCCTGGAACATCACCAGGACCCGGTCGCACATACGCAGGTCGTCGAGCTCGTCGGAGGCGATGAGCACTCCGGTGCCGGTCTCCGCGGTCTCCTCGACCTTTCCGAGGAGGAACTCCTTGGACCGCACGTCGACGCCTGCGGTCGGGTTGATCAGGACCAGCAGCCGCGGGTCGTCGGCCAGAGCGCGGGCCATGACGACCTTCTGCTGGTTGCCGCCGGAGAGCCCGGAGACGGACAGTTCGGGGCCCGGTGTCTTGATCGCGAGGTTCTCGATCATGCCCTCGGCCAGCTGGTCCCGGCGTCGACCGCTGATGAATCCGCGCCGGCCGAGCCGCCGCGGTACGGACAGCGTCGCGTTGTCCGCGATCGACATGTCCGGCACGAACCCCTGGTGGTGCCGGTCCTGCGGGACGAAGCCCGCGCCGGCCGCGAGGGCGCTCGGCACGCTGCCCGGACGGGGCCTGGTCCCGGCGATCTCCACCCCACCGGTGTCGGCCGCCCGCAGCCCCACGACCGTCTCGGCCACCTCGGTGCGTCCGCTGCCCGCGGCTCCGGCGAGTCCGACGATCTCACCCGCGCCCACCTGGAACGTCACGCCGCCGTAGACGCCGTCACTGCTCAGGGCATCGACGCTCAGAGCGGCGGGAGCCGTGGTGTCGAGCGAACCGGCCCGCTGCTCCCGCTCCGCCGCGGCGGCCTCGCCGGTCATGGCGGCGACCAGCTCGGTGCGCGGAAGCCGTGCGACCGGGACGGTGACGATGTGCCGGGCGTCCCGGAACACGGTGACCGTGTCGCAGATGTCGTACACCTCCTGCAGGTGATGGCTGATGAACAGGAAGGTGACGCCCTGGCGCTGCAGATCGCGGACGCGGTCGAAGAGCCGGCTGATCGCCGCGCCGTCGAGCTGGGCGGTCGGCTCGTCGAGGATGATGAACCGGGCGCCGAAGGACAGTGCGCGGGCGATCTCGACGAACTGCCGCTGTTCCACGCTCAGATCGCCGGCCGGGGTCTGCGGGTCCACGTCCACGGACCAGGTCGACAGCAGGTCCCGCGCCCGGCCGCGCAGACCCTGCCAGCTGATCAGCCGGTGCCGGCCGTGGTCGTGCCGGTTCAGGAAGAGGTTCTCGGCGACGGTCAGCGTGGGAATGATCGTCGACTTCTGGTAGACGCAGGCGACCCGTCGGCGCCAGGCGTCGCGGTCCGCGAGCCGGGGGGCCGGCTCGCCGCCGAAGGTGACCGTCCCCTCGTCGGGGGCCTGGAGTCCGGTGAGGACGGACACCAGGGTGGACTTGCCGGCGCCGTTGCGGCCGACGAGCGCGTGGGTCTCGCCGGGCCTGATGGTGATCCGGGCGCCGTTCAGGGCGACCGTCGGACCGTACCGTTTGACTATGCCCGTCGCCTCGACGACGGGCGGGCCCGCCGGGGCCCGTCCGTCGTCCGCAGGGACGGATGCGGGGCTGACTGCGCTGTCCCCGTCTCTCATCTCAACCGCCTTGTGTACGTGGGTCGTCGAGCTGTCGGGCGGGAGCCTCAGCCGAGGTTGTTGCCCCACAGGGACGTGTCGTCGCTCTTGAGGCTGGGCACGCCGCCGTAGGTGCCGCCGTCGGCGGTCACGAGCGGGGCGGAGAGCTGGTCCTCCAGCAGGCCGTCGCGCACCTGGACGATGGTGCTGTCGTGGTCGGTCCTGCCGGGCTTGAACGTCTTCCCGTCGATCGCGGCCTTCAGGTAGTACAGGGCGTACTTGGAGTAGAGGTCCGCGGGCTGGGAGACGGTGGCGTCGATCTTGCCCTCGGCGATGGACTTGAGCTCCTCCGGAATGCCGTCGTTGGAGACGACGAAGACGTGCTTCTTGTCCTTCGGGTCGACCAGCAGGCCCTTCTGCTTCAGCACCTGGAGCGTGCCGGACAGGGCGAAACTGGACTGCATGTAGACGCCCTTGATGTCCGGGTGCTGGGTCAGCCGGGTCTGGAGCTTCTGCGCGGCGACGGCGCCGTCCCAGTTGGTGGCCTCACCGAAGACCGTGATCTTGGGGAAGTTCGTCTTCATGCACTCGTTGAACGCCTCCGTGCGGTCACGGCCGTTGATGGAGTCCAGACCGCCCTGCAGCATCACGACCTTGCCCTTGCCGCCGAGCTTGGCGCCCAGGTACTGGCAGGCCTTCTCGCCGTACGCGCGGTTGTCGGCCCGCACCACCATGTAGACCTTGCCGGAGTCGGGGCGGGTGTCGACGGTGACCACCGGGATCTTCTTGGCCTCCATCTGCGCCAGGGTGGGGGCGATGGCGGCGGTGTCCTGCGGCGCCATCGCCACGCCCTTGACGCCCTGGCTGATGAACGTCTGCGCGTTGGCGGTGAGCTTGGCGACGTCGTTCTGCGAGTTGGTGGTCTTCAGCCCGAGGCCGAGCTCCTTGGCGTACTGCGGCGTGTACTTGATGTACGAGTTCCAGAAGTCGGTGTCCGAGCGCGGGTAGTCGACACCGACCAGGGGCTGGTCGCCGCCTGCCGCGGTGGTGGTGCCGGAGCTCGAGCCGCTGCCACAGGCACTGACCAGGGCCAGTGCCGAGAGGACGGCGACGGTGGAGCTGAGGACGGTTCTGAGTCTCATGTGTTCCTCGCGCTGATCCAGTGGATTGATGGGATGTATGTATACGGCGCATGACGCGATCCTGTCTAGCCTTCCGGGGATTTTGATGGAATTGGCTGGTCGGAGCGGTGGGTCATCACATCTCTAGCGGCGCCCGTCCTGAGAATGCATCCCATTAATGTCGGGGATGTGGGGGTTGCCGACCCGACCGAGGGGGGTGCGTGCGCCCGAGTGTCGGCTCCGCCGTGCAGACATGCCATGTTTCCGGCATGACAAACAGCTCGAAAGTGAGCAATTCGCCCATAAGGGATGACCATTGGTCGTCTTTCATCCCTGCATACCTGTTGACATCAGGGGCTTACGTGGACGAACTTCTTCCGTAACATCTGGTGCCCGAGCTCCGCGAGTGTGCCGTGTCTCCTCCTGGTACGCGGGTGCCGTTTCCGTCCTCGGGCCCCTGGGCCCCGTGGTGCGCGACGGGGCTCGCCGTCGACGGATTCGGGACAGCGGGATCTCTGCCGTTCCTCGACCGGTCGCCACTCCCCATCGGCTCAACTGCGGGAAGGGCCACTTCCATCGGCGGCTGACGCTCCGAAGAGTTCACACCGCGACACCGGCATAGCGGGCATACGCAACGACTACGGAGGTTCCTGCAATGTCAAGGCCCATCAACAGACGTGCTTTCCTGGCCTGCGCCACAGGTGTCGCGGCCGCCGCGGTCGCGGGTGGCCTCATCGGCTCCGGCACCGCGCACGCGGCCCCGTCCACCTACACACCTTCATGGGACTCGGTCGACCAGCACCCGGCGGCCCCCGAGTGGTTCAAGGACGCCAAGTTCGGCATCTACTTCCACTGGGGTGTGTTCAGCGTGCCGGCGTTCGAGAGCGAGTGGTACCCGCGCCACATGTACCAGAACAACAGCGCGGCGAAGCAGCACCACGTCGCCACGTACGGCAACCCCTCCTCGTGGCCGTACCACAACTTCATCAACGGGGCGAACGATCTGGCGGGCAACCACAAGGAGTTCGCGCCGAAGCTCAAGTCGGCCGGCGGCAACTTCGACCCCGACGAGTGGGCACAGCTCTTCGCCGACGCCGGGGCGAGGTTCGCCGGGCCGGTCGCCGAGCACCACGACGGCTACTCGATGTGGGACAGCCAGGTCAACGAGTGGAACTCCGTCGACAAGGGCCCCCATCTGGACCTGCTGGAGCTGTTCACCGACGCCATCCGCGCCAAGAACCTCAAGCTGCTCGTGGCCATGCACCACGCCTACAACTACACCGGTTTCTTCGAGTTCGCGCCGGCGCAGTCGGACCCGAGCCTGAAGAAGCTCTACGGGCAGTTGGGCTCAGCCCAGGAGAACCAGCTCTGGTACGACAAGCTCAAGGATGTCGTCGACCGGGCCGAACCGGACATCCTGTGGCAGGACTTCAGACTGGACCATGTCGACGAGACACAGCGGCTGAAGTTCCTGTCGTACTACTACAACCAGGCCAACAGCTGGGGCAAGGAGGTCGTCGCCACCTACAAGGACGGCTTCAACAGCCACGGCGCGGTCTTCGACTACGAACGCGGCGGTCCCGCCGACCTCACGGCACCCTACTGGCTGACGGACGAGAGCATCTCCAGCACCAGCTGGTGCTACACCGAGGGCATCGGCTACTACAGCGTCAAGCAGATGGTGCACTCGTTCCTCGACCGGATCAGCAAGAACGGCAACGTCCTGCTCAACATCGCGCCGAAGGCCGACGGCACCATCCCCCAGGCCCAGCGCGACATCCTGCTCGGCATCGGCGACCACCTCGGGCGCTTCGGCGAGTCGGTGTACTCGACGCGGGCCTGGACGGCGTACGGCGAGGGTCCGACGAAGATGGGCGGTGCCACCTTCTCCCAGCCGACGACGGGCACCGCGCAGGACATCCGCTTCACCCGCAACAAGGCCAACAACGTCCTGTACGCCACCGTCCTCGGCTGGCCCGGCAGCTCCCTGGAGATCAAGACCCTCGGCTCCGGCCGGATCGACGTCGGCTCGCTGACCTCGGCCAAGCTGCTCGACTCCACGGCCGGCACGTACATCAACCTCGCGAACCCCACACAGAACGCGTCGGGGCTGCAGGTGACCCTGCCCTCCTCCGCCCCCTTCTCCGCCCACGCGTACGTGCTGAAGCTCAGCTTCTCCGGCGAGATACCGGGTCTCAAGCCCCTAGCCGGTGCCGTCGCCCACACCAACGTGAACTACGCGGGTGACGCCGCGGTGCTCGCCCTGGGCAGTTACACGGCCGACGAGCTGACCTCCGCCGGCGTGCCCCCGCTCAGCGTCTCCTCGCTTCGTGTGGCACCTGGACACCAGGTCATCGGCTACTCCGGTGACGACTTCAGCGGTACGTCGTGGACGTTCGGCGCCGACAACAGCGATCTGCGCACCACCGGGAACAACGACAGGATCACCTCGCTGAAGGTGGTCCTCAACCCGTCGGCCTGGCTGCGCATCACCAATGTCACCAACGGCCTGGCCCTGGACAGCGGCGGCAGCGCCACCGGCGGCTCCAACCTCAAGCAGTGGACCTGGGACGGCAGCAACAACCTGCAGTGGCACGCGGTCGACCTCGGCAACGGCTACTACAAGCTGGAGAACCGCGCCAACAGCATGGTCGCCGACGGCTGGGGTGCCACCGCCAACGGCACCGCGTGCAGGCAACTGGAGTGGAACGGCCACACCAACCAGCAGTGGAAGATCACCTATCGCGGTGACGGCCGGTACTCCCTCACCAACCGCACCACGGGTATGGCGCTGGACGGCGGGGGCAACGTCTCCTCCGGTTCCAACGCCAAGCAGTGGAGCTTCAACAGCAGCACCAACCTGCTGTGGACGTTCACCGCGCTGTGAGCGAACCCGGTGCGGCGGCCCCTGCCGGGCAGGGGCCGCCGCCCCTCCGTCAGTCGACGAGCGGGCGTGCCACCTTCAGTTCGTCGTGGTCGATCAACCAGCGGACGGACTCGAGCACGGCGGTCTCGGGTGCGTAGCGCGGCGCGTAGTCGAGCAGGGTCCTGGCCTTCTCGATGGTGAGGCAGTGGCTGCGGTAGAGGTGCTCCCAGCTCACCTCCGCCTGGTCCGGGGCGGTGGTCCGGCGGAACTGCTCCCAGGTCACCGGTTCGAGCGACGCGGTCTGCCCGAACCACCCGGCTGCCGTGTGCGCGTAGCCACGCACGTTCAGCGCGGTGGGCGCCACGACGTTGAAGTCCTCCCCCGCCGCCGCGCCGCGGTGCTCGACGGCTCGTTCAAAGGCCTGTGCGACGTCGTCCGCGTGCACATGATGCATCGACTCGACGCCGATCCCCGGAATCCGCAGAGGCTCCCCGGCCGAGAGCGCGTACCAGACCGCGGGGTCGAGGTTGCCCACCGGACCGATCGGATGCCAGCCGGGACCGACGATGTGCCCGGGGTGCAGCGAGGTGGTCACCAGTCCCCCGGAGGCCGTCTCCTCCTTCAGCATCCGTGCGATCCGGTCCTTCTGGATTCCGTACTCGCCGACGGGAGCGGTACCCGTCGTCTCAGAGATCGGCAGCTGTTGACTGGGGCCGTAGCGCCACAGGGTGCCGCAGTGCAGCAGGTGTCCGGCCTCACCGCGCAGCCGTTCCACCAGGGCGCGGGCCGAATCCAGGGTGAAGCACACCAGGTCGATGACGACGTCGGCCTTCAGTCCGGCCACCCTGTCGCCGAAGGTGCCCTCGCCGTCCTCCTGTTCACGGTCGGCGACGACCTGGCGCACCTGCTGCCATTCGGAGGCTTCGGTATAGGCGGTGCGCGTGCCACGGCTGATGTTGATCACATCATGGCCGGCTCGCACCAGGCGGGGGACGAGGAATGTGCCGATGTGCCCACTCCCACCGATAACAGCGACCCTCATGCTTGTCCGATCTCCCAGCGATCCAGGCGAAGTGCTTGCATCATCCTCGGTCTTCCTCGGCCCGCAAGCGGACCGCGATGTACGGCCGGCCCGGCAGCGGGAGGGTGAAATCCGCCTCGTACGTGCCGGGCAGTTCGGTGACCGTCATGTTCCAGGTGTCGATGACGTCCGCCCGGTAGCGGACGCCGGGAGGAAACGTGAACGCCCGTCGGCGGGGTTGGCGGGCGCCGAAGTAGATGAGCAGCTGGCGTTCCTTGACACCTCCGACCGGGAAGTCCCAGGGCGACGGTAGCGGGGCGATGCCGGCCGCGTCGGAGGGGACCTCTTCGAGGATCCGGCGCAGGAATCCCATACGGGCCGCGCTCTCGCCCTTGAGAACACCTCCCTTGGCCCACCACAGCACGTCGTCGTCGGCCAGGTGGCATTCGCCGTGGGTGACGTATCCGCCGCGGACCACCCCTTCCCAGCAACGGCGGATCATGTCCTCGGCCGTGAGGTTGCCCCAGCCGTGTTCAATGTCGCCCTCGTAGCCCAGTTCGTCCACGAGCACCGGCTTGCCCCACCGGGACCGCCATTCCGCCGTGTTCTCGGTGGGCTTCTGGATGCTGCAATGGGTGACCCAGTCGGCGGCGTTGTCCCAGATGTCGATGCACTCGTGCACGCTGATCAGGTGTCCGTGGGGGTCGTGCGCGCGGATCACCGCCGCGGTGCGGTGCCAGTGTTCGGTGTCCTTGGACCACACCAGGTCGTACTCGTTGGCCAGGGACCACCACACGTTGGGCAGCGCGGCCAGCCGGGAGACCAGGTAGCGGACATAGCGTGCGTCGGCGGCCGGGCTCATCTCGGAGAAGCCCCAGCGGTCGTAGGAGTGGAAGAGGATGAGGTCGGCCTGGATGCCGAGCCGGCCGAGCTGGGCGATCCGCTGTTCGAGGTGCCGGAAGTAGGCGGGGTTCGGACGGCGGAGGTCCCAGCCCGACTCGGGCGTCCCCTCGAAGGGGTACAGCGGCGGTTCGTTCGTGTTGAAGGTGTACGACTTCGGGAAGACGCACATCCGGATCTTGTTGAACGGGCTCTCCGCGAGCGTCCGGAGGGTCTGCTCCTCCAGTTCCTCGCCTTGGTGTGTCCAGGCGTAGGCGGTGGTCCCGACCGGCTGGTACCGGGTGCCGTCCGCGTGACGGAAGTGGAACGTCTCGTGCACGCGTACCGGCCCGTGGTCGCCGGTGCGGGCCGGTCCGCAGTGGAGGGACCCGGTGATCGCGTCCAGGGACCGGGCGTTGCTCGTCGTACGGAAGGTCCAGGTGCCCTCCTCGTCCGGCAGGAAGCGGATGCGATAGGTCCCCTCACCGTCGTAGAAACCGTGCGCGGTCAGCGACCGGTCGCCGTGGCGGAACTCCGCCCGCAGCGCGACGTCCGTGAAGGGGTTCCCGTGGTCGGGACCGTGCAGTTCCAGCTCGAACGTCCGCCACCGCGTGGCGGTTTCCTCCCGCACACACCGGGCGCTGCCGACGGGCACATCGGCCGGTTCGTAGTCGGCGGACGGAACGGGGTCCGCCTCGGCGGCGAGGGCCGACGGCTCGCGGACCGTCTCGGGGAGGGTGGCGAGATCGGCGTAGAGCGCGGCCCGCGCTTCGGGGTCGGACTGCAGCCGCGGCATGAAGTTCAGCACCTGCCGCAGCGTTCCGTGCCGGAACTGGACCAGCGTCGGTTCGTCGTCGAGGCGGGGCAGGTGTCTGCGCACCACGGCTCCGGCCTGCTCGTCGCGCAGGATCTCGCCGAGGACGGAGTCGGGACCGTAGGTCATACCGGATTCCTTGGGCTTTCTCGAGAACGTGAAGGTGTGCGGAAGAAGGGGTCGCGGGGCCGGCCTGACTGGTCGCCGACGGCCTCAGCCGAGCAGTGCGGTCCGGACGATGCGCTGGACGGCCATCGCGTCGTGCGCGGACTGCGCGGCGCGCAGCTCGCCCAGCGGCAGACGGGCCGCCTTGTCCTCCAGGGCCCGCAGCGTGGCGACGGATTCACGGACGGCGTCGGCCGGGTCCTCCCGGTAGGGGAAGAGGTCCAGCTTGAGCGGCTCGTCCCAGCCGATCTGCCGGACGACGTGCAGGAACTCCAGGGTCTCCACGAGGTGCAGCGCGCCGGCGGTCAGATCGTCGTCCCACTCGCGGTAGTTGTCGTCCAGCTCGATGTCGACGAGGCGGCCCATGGAGTGGGCGAGGGTGAGGACTTCGGCGGGGTTCTCCTTGGCGAAGAGTGAGTGTCCGAAGTCCACGACCAGGCCGACGTTGTCCACGCCCATCTGCTCGATGGCGAGCAGGCTGGTGGCGGCCGTCGACCAGAAGAGACGGTTGCGGGGCTCCTTGAGCTTGTACTCGATGGCGAAGGTGACGTCGGGGAAGTTCCGGGCGACGTCCCGGATCCCCTCGATGGCGTGGCGGCGCAGTTCGGCGTAGTCGACCTGGAAGGGATAGTCGTAACCGTCCTGGCCGGGCCAGAACTTCACGTAGCGGGCTCCGAGGCGGCCCGCCACCTCGACCGATTCATGGGCGAGTTCGACGGCGCGTCGGCGGGCGGAGGCGTCGGCGCTGGTGAACGAGCCGCTGCGGAAGCCGCGGTCGTAGATCACCGGCGTGATGTTGACGGCCGTCAGGCCGTGCGCGGTGAGGGCCTTGCCGACGTCGTCGACGGTCACCCCCTCGTCGAAGGGGTAGTTGAGGTCCAGACCGACCAACTGACCCGACGCGGCGGCCAGTTCGATGGCCCGCAGGGTCGACACGGTCGGCCCGTAGCCGTCGGTGGCGTAGCGGTCGATGATGCGGCCGAAGGTCCACATACCGCCGGTGAACGTGCGGTCGGCGGAGGCTGTCCCGGGCTTCATACGCGACCTCTTGAATGTTTATTCACTGCATTCCCTTTCGGCTGACCGGACGCTAGGTCGGCACTCGGCCGACTGTCAAGGCCCCCAACAGGGGGTTGACGGCCGCCACGCCCACCCTCCACCATCACGGCGTCATAGATATCAGGTACTGAATGGATATTCACGAATGCTGACCGCTGATCCGGACGCGGCCGCGGAGTTCCGCCGACTACGGCGCGCACTCCTGTCCGAGCGCCCTGACGAAACAGTCGAGCGGCTGCGCACCATGTCCGCGGAGATCCGCCTCATGGTTCTCGACATGATCGACAAGGCGGGGATGGGGCACATCGGCGGCGACTTCTCCGTCACCGACATCCTCGCCACGCTCTTCGGAGCCGTCGTCGACGTCGATCCGGAGCACCCCGACGCACCCGGACGCGACCGGTTCATCCTGAGCAAGGGCCACTCCGCCGCCGCCCTCTACGCCACGCTCGCCCATTGCGGATACTTCCCGCGGGCGGAACTCGCCGGCTTCACCACCGCCTCGTCCGCCCTGAACGGGCACCCCGACCGCCGCAAGGTGCCCGGTGTCGAGACCAACACCGGCCCCCTCGGGCACGGCCTCCCCGTGGCCGTCGGCTGCGCGCTCGGCGCCCGGCTGCGTGGAGACGGCAGCCGGACCGTGGTCGTCCTCGGCGACGGCGAACTGCAGGAGGGCAGCAACTGGGAGGCGGCGATGACCGCCGGGCACCAGAGGCTGGCCGGGCTGTACGCCGTGGTCGACCGGAACCGGCTGCAGCAGGGCGCCCGCACCGAGGAGACGGTCGGTCTGGATCCGCTCCCGGAGAAGTGGGCGGCTTTCCGCTGGGAGGTGCGCGAGACGGACGGCCACGACCATGCGGCCCTGCTCGCCGCCTTCGCCCCGCCGTCGAGCGGGCGCCCCGTCGCCGTCATCGCCCACACCGTCAAGGGCAAGGGTGTCTCGTTCATCGAGGACCGCGCCGAATGGCACCACAAGGTGCCGGACCCGAACCAGGTACGCGCAGCCGTAGAGGAGCTGACCCGATGACCGGTACCGTCGCCCGCCCCCTCGCCACCGCGCCGACGCACGACTGCCGACAGGTCTTCGCGGAGGAACTCATCGCACTGGCACGCGAGGACAGCCGCGTGGTCGTGGTGTGCAACGACTCCGTGGGCTCCAGCAATCTCACCGGATTCCGGGACGCCTTCCCCGACCGGTTGATCAACGTCGGCATCGCCGAACAGAACATGGTGGGCGTCGCGGCCGGCCTAGCCAACGCCGGCCAGGTGCCGTTCGTCTCCGCGGCCGGCCCGTTCCTGACCGGCCGCGCGCTGGAACAGATCAAGGCCGACTGCGCCTACAGCGGGCACAAGGTGATCCTCTGCGGCCAGAGCCCCGGCCTGGCGTACGGCGAACTCGGGCCCACGCACCACTCGGTGGAAGACCTGTCCTGGCTCCGCGCGGTCGCCGACCTCACCGTGGTCGTGCCCACCGACCGCGCCCAGACTCGCGACGCCGTCCGCTGGGCCCACTCCCACGACGGACCCAGCTATCTCCGCATCCCCCGCTTCAAGGTGCCCGACGTGACTCCTCCCGGCGCCCCCTTCGCACCGGGGCGTGCGCTGACCCTGCGGGCGGGAGACGACGTCACCCTCGTGGCCATCGGCACGATGGTCCCGCGCGCGCTGATCGCCGCCGACCGGCTGGCCGTCGAGGGCATCTCGGCCCGGGTGCTCAACACCCCCTTCGTCGCCCCCCTCGACGAGGCCGCGATCCTGCGGGCCGCCGCCGAGACCCGGGCACTCGTGGTCGCGGAGGAGGCCACCGTCAGCGGCGGCCTCGGCGCGGCCGTCGCCTCGCTCACCGGCCGGCACTCCCCCGTCCCGCTGCGGCTGCTGGGCGTGTCCGGCTTCGCGCCGACCGGCAGCCCCGAAGGTCTGCTGGAGCACTTCGGGCTGACCGCCGACGCCATGCACCGCGCCGCGCGCGAAGCCCTCGGTCTGCCATCCTCGGCGTCATGACGCCCGCTCCGCTCCTTGTCGCCGTCGACCAGGGGACCTCCGCGACCAAGGCCCTGCTGATCGACGGCGCCGGGTCCGTCGTGGGCTCGGCGTCCGTACCTATCGGCGCCGCCCACCCGCACCCCGGCTGGGTGGAGCAGTCCGCCGAGGAGATCTGGCGCAGCGTGACCCGGGCCGTCGAGGTGTGCCTGGCCGGCCGGGACGGCACCCAGGTGGCCGGCATCGGCGTGTCCAGTCAGCGGGAGTCGTGCCTGCTCTGGGAACGGTCCTCCGGACAGCCGCTCGGCCCGGTGCTCGGCTGGCAGGACCGCCGCACGGCTCCCGCCTGCGCCGAGCTGCTCGCCGAAGGAGTCGGCCCGTTCGTCCGCACGACGACCGGCCTGCCCCTGGACCCGATGTTCACCGCTCTGAAGGCGCGGTGGCTCCTCGACACGTACGACCCTGACCGCACCCGGTCCCTGCGCGGCGAACTGTGCCTGGGCACCGTCGACTCCTGGCTGCTGTGGAAGCTGAGCGGGCACACCGACCACCTCATCGAGATCGGCAACGCCTCCCGCAGCCAGCTCCTCGACCTACGCACCCGGCACTGGGACGAACGACTCCTGGACATCTTCGGCGTACCCCGTGAGGTGCTGCCCCGGATCATGGCCTCGACGGGCCCCTTCCCCGCCGTACGAGGGCTGTCGGCGGTGCCGGACGGCACCCCGGTCGGCGCCGTCCTGGGCGACTCCCATACCGCCCTCTTCGGTCACGGCGTCCGCGCACCCGGCACCGTGAAGGTGACGTACGGCACCGGCTCGTCCGTCATGGGTCTGGTCGACACCCCGACACAGGCGGAAGACTCGCTCCTCTGTCTGACCATCGCCTGGGACGACGGCACACCCGCCTATGCCCTGGAAGGAAACATCCGCTCCTCCGGTGCCACACTGCGCTGGCTCGCCGGCCTGTTCGGCACCGACGAGGCCGACCTCGCCGCACGGGCGGCGCCGGACGCCGCGGGCGTGCACCTCGTCCCGGCCTTCGGCGGACTCGGCGCGCCCTGGTGGGACAACGAGGCCACCGGGCTCGTCTGTGGACTCACCTTCGCGGCGGGCCTGCCCGAACTCGCCCGGGCCGCCCTCGAGTCCATCGCCTTCCAGGTCGAGGACGTCGTGGCCGGGCTCGACGCCCCGGGCGCCCCGGTCACCACCCTGCTCGCCGACGGTGGCCCCACCGGCAACGCGACGCTCATGCAACTGCAGGCGGACATCTCGGGACGGACCCTGCACCGCCCCCGTGCCCGCGCCATGTCCGCCCTGGGCGCGGCACACCTCGCGGGCCGCTCCCTCGGACTGCTCTCCAAGGAGGACCTGAGCGCTGCGACGGGTGCGGCGGACCTCTACCACCCCCAGTGGTCGCCCGCACGGCGCGCCCACCGTCTGAGCGCCTGGCACGAGGCGGTGTCACGGGCGAGGACGACCTCCACGGCGGCGCCGGGCACGGAGCTGTCGCCATGACGGCTCCGCCACGACCGCCCGGGGTCAGTAGGGTGCGGGGTGTGTCCCAGCGTTCTGACCTCACCAGCGGCGAATCCGTCGACAAACTGCGGCTGATCGTGCGCGTGGCCCGCATGTACCACGAACGCGGCATGCGCCAGGCCGACATCGCCGACGCCCTGGGCCTGTCCCAGGCCAGCGTCTCACGGCTGCTGCGCTCCGCGGCGGACCAAGGCGTGGTGCGGACCGTCGTCATCTCACCGCCCGGCATCCACAGCGACGTCGAGGACGCCCTGGCGGAGCGCTACCAGCTGACCGACGTCGTGGTCCTCGACGACGAGGACCAGCCGGAACACGCCGCCACGCTGCTGCGCGGACTCGGATCGGCGGCCGCCAGCCATCTGGAGACCGCCTTCCGCCCTGGCGACCTGATCGGCGTCTCGACCTGGAGCGAGACACTGCTGGCCGCGGTGCAGACGATGCAGCACGCCAAGACGCCAGGAGCCTCCCAGGTGGTCCAGCTCATGGGCGGTATCGGCGACCCCCGCAGTCAGGTACAGGCGACCCGTCTCACCGCCCGCCTCGCCGAACTCACCGGCGCCACCCCGCTGTTCGTCCGCGCCCCCGGGCTCGTCGGCTCCGCGGAAGCCCGCCTCTCCCTGTTGCGGGATCCGGCGGTCCTGGAGGTCAGCCAGGCGTGGCAGCAGCTCAGTGCCGTCCTGGTGGGCATCGGAAGCCTGGAACCGTCCCCGCTGCTCCAGCTCAGCGGCAACGCGGTGGCCGAGGAAGAGATCGCCCGGCTGCGTGCCCTGGGCGCGGTGGGCGACATCTGCCAGCGTTTCTTCGACGAGAACGGCGTCCATGTCGACGCCGGACTGGGCGAGCGGACGATCGGCATCTCCGTCGACCAACTGCGTACGGTCCCGCGCCGCATCGCCGTCGCCGGCGGTGAGCGCAAGTACACGGCTGTACGCGCCGCGGTACGCGGCCGCTGGATCACCGCACTGATCACCGACATCGCCACGGCTCGCCACCTGCTCCAGGAGCCCTGAGGCGCCGCCGCCCGAAGTCCTCCGAGCGGCGGCGCACGAGGAAGCGCGGACGCCCTTCCGACCCAGGACTACGGGGCTACGGGGCTACGGGACTAATGGATCAGGGTGTTCACCATGATGATCACAAGGCCGATCAGCATGTCCAGGCCTCCCGACCGGCACGAGGACGGCCATCCCCGCCCGGCCGCGCGGGCGGCCCAGGTGCCCAGGCCGAACAGGGCGGCGGTGTTGAACAGCAGGGCCGCGTCGGCCGCGGTGTCCTCCGCCCACCACCCGGCCACGGCGGCGAGCAGTGCCCCGGCCGTGGGCAGCACGGTGGCGACCAAGGGCCACTCCGCGACCACCGAGCGCAGTCTGCTGGTGGTGGCCGACCCGTCGCCGGACGCGCGCTGGGCGATGACGTGCGCGTATCCATGGGCGGCGGCGGACGCCAGCGCGGTGATCAGTACCCACAGCGCGTCCGCACCGGGATCGGCCTCGTCTCCCGTCGAGTCCAGCGCGGCGACCATGGCACTGGCCAGCACCAGTCCGTAGATGCCGCTGAACAGCCACTGCTCCGACGGCTGTCGCCACAGGGTGTGTCGTGCCGCGACGCCCTCGGGACGGACACGGTCGGCGCGGTCGGGCATCGCATCCCCTCGGTGTGGAAACAGGGCTGGGCCCGCACATGCTCACCCGCGTGGTCTCGGGGGCCACGACACCACGCGAGCGAGCTTGCTTGTTGTGCCCGAAAGGAGGTGCAGGCCGCACCACCGTTGATCACGGCGTTCCCGGCCGAACGTGCCAGTGACGCCGAGGCGGTCCTGTCGGTGATGCCTGCTTCTCGGCTCCGGCTCCATGGCTCGTTCACGGTCGCCGTGGAGGGCCGGCTGGTCCGGATCCCAGAGCGCCTCTACCACGAAGGTCGTCGGTGCCACGGACCCGTGGATCGTCCCCTTCGTCGTCCAGATGGTCGGCGAGTACGTCCTGGAGATCCTCGTCGTCATCGGCGACGAGCTCCGTGATCCCACCACGCCCGGCACCCGCGGCCACCTCGCCTACGGGCAGTTCATCGTGGACAACCCAGCCTTCTTCCTTCTTCGCGCGCACCCGACGGCGGGTCGTGAGCTACTGGAACTGCTACCACCGGGGCCGCTGCGCCGGCTTTCGGGGCCACCCGGGGTGCACTCTTCTCGACCTCCCGCGCTCCGCCGCCTCCGACAGAGCGGGGCGCCCATGGCCCGCCCTCGCTCCCGCCGGTGCCAGGGTGGACGGCTACTGCCAGGGCGCGACCGGGCAGGCTCGCCGGGCCGGTCAGGAACAGTCGTACGTGAAGCGGGCGGTGGCCGAGCGCGGGTCGGCCGAGAGGATGCGCAGTTCGGCCTGTGCCGAGCGGTGTCCCTCGCCCTGGAAGGTCCACCGCAGGTGCACACGTGCCTGACGCTGTCCCCGGACCACCACCTCCTCCAGGACGCCCGAGCGCGTGCCGTCGCTTCGGATCCAGCGGTAGGAGAACGTGCCGGGTCGGCCGTTCGTCGCGACCACGGCGACGATGTCCGCGGTGCTGTCGCACTTCAGGACCGTGGGCCTGGCGGTGACCGTCACCGTGCCGACCTCGAGACGCGGTCCCAGCCGCTGCCAGGCCAGGAAGGCGAGGACGGCGAGGAGGACCAGTACGGGCAGCGCGTGTCGGCGCAGTCGTCGGCGCCGGGGTACTCGTGGCGTCGGGAGGGCGGGCAGTGTGCGGTGGGTTCGCTGCGCGACGACGTTGGTCACGCCGGGGCCGAAGCGCAGCAACGTGCCGTCGATGCGATCGGGCGGCGTCGCCCCGTTCACCGCGGCTGTGGAGGGCTGTTCGACGGTCTCCTCGGCGACGGTCGCTTCGGCGAGGGTCGGTTGGACGACGGTCGGTTCGGCGAGGGTCTCGTCGGGTTCGGGTCGCTGGATCCAGTGGCTGGCCAGCACGGTGGCGCTGTACTCGGCGTCGGCCGTGCCCGCGCCCGCCTCGGCACCGGGGACGCGACCGGAGCCGGCATGCGGGGTGGAGCCCAGGAAGAGGGTGGGGGCGGACTCGTGGGCGGCCGGAAGAACCAGGGTGGGCTCGCCCGCCTCGACGAGCGTGGGCTCGTCGGTCTCCGTGAGCGTGGGCTCGACGGCCCCCGCCGGCCGGGGTGTCCGGTCCTCGTCGTACGCGGTCATCCGATGACACACCGTCTGGTCAGGAGCTGCTGCGAGGCGCCGCCGTCGGCGGCGGTCGGGGTGGTCGTGGCCTGCACCGACCAGTAGCAGCCGGTACCGCGGAAGGTGTGGTCGACGGTGAGGGTGTACCGGGTGGCGCCGCTGCGTTCGAAGGTCTGGGACACGCCGTCCGGGGTACCGAACCGCCCTGGCGCGTCGCCTACGGACCACGAGACGGTGAGGGAGATCGGTCCGGTGCCGTCCGTGACGACGTCGATGGTCGCCGTGGCGGTCGCCGGACCGGTCTGCCGGAAACCCGACACCGAGACGTCCTTGACGGCGGGGGCGGTGACCGGCGCGGGGGACGTCGTCGTCGGTGGCGGGGTGGTGGTCGCGCCGCCCGGCTCGGTCGTGACCGTGCTCCCGTCCGTGGTCACGGTGGACGAGGGCTCACCGGTGGGGGTGAGCGCGGTGTCCGACGGCGACGGGGTGGGAGAGGACGACTCGCTCGCCGAGTCGGTGGGTGTCGGGGACGAGGAAGCGGAAGCGGAGTCCGTCGGCGCCGGGGGTGCCGCCGTCTGTGTGCTCCCCTCGGCACTGGTGGTGGCGAGGGCCTGGGCGACCTGCCCGGTGTCGGCTCCGGGGGCGTGCTGGAGGCCGAAGGTGAGGACGGCTCCGAGGAGCAGTGCGGCACCGGAGACGAGCATGCCGGAGGGGCCGGGCAGCCACGCCTGGGCGCCGCCGCGGCCCGGCTCCTGGCGCAGCACCGTGCGGGCGGTGTCCGTGGTGGTCCTCGGGTCGCCGTGGGCCGAGGGCAGCAGCAGCGGCAGCAGGGCCACCAGCGCGGCGAGCCGCCCACGGCCGCGTTCCTCCCAGTCGGGCCCGTAGCCGGCGAGGGCCGCCGCCTCCAGTTCCCCGACGAACTCCTCGGCCTGCGCGGGCCGTTCCTCCGGGTCCTTCGCCAGACCTCGGCGCACCAGCTCACGGACCGCTTCCGGTACCTCGTCGGCGGGGACGGGCGCGTCGACATGCTGCAGCGCCAGAGCCGCCATGTTGTCGCCGCGGTAGGGCTTGTGGCCCGTGAGGCACTCGAAGAAGGTGGCGGCGGCCGCGTACACGTCGGCCGCCGGAGAGGCGGGCGCGCCGGTCCACTGCTCGGGGGCCATGTAGGAGGGGGTGCCCGCCACACCGGCTCTGGTGCCCGCGTCCACCGCGATACCGAAGTCGACCAGCTTGGAGGACCCGTCCGGCGCGACCAGGACGTTCTCGGGCTTGTAGTCGCGGTGGACGACACCGACGCGGTGCGCGTCCGCCAGACCGAGCAGTGATCCCTTGAGGATGACGAGCGCGGCCTCCGGGCCGAGCTCGGCCTCCCGCCGCAGTACGGCGCGCAGCGAGACACCGTCCACCAGTTCCATCACGATGGCGGCGCCGTCCGGGCTCTCCACGTACTCGTACAGCTCGGTGACGAAGGGGCTCTCCAGCCCGCCGAGCAGCCGGGCCTCGGCCCGGAAGTCACGGACGAAACCCGGCCGGGTGCACAGCGACTCGCTGAGGTACTTCACGGCCACCGGCACACCGGTCTCCTCGTGCACGGCGAGGACCACCCGCCCGCTCGCCCCCGACCCGAGCACGAACGACTCGGTGTATCCGGGCAACGCCCATGTGTTCATCCCAGCCCCCAAGACCGCCGTGCGCCAGAGCCCCGCCCTCTGGCGAACCACCACATCGCGCGATGAGAGACACATATTCAGCCACATCGGTTGCGGAAAACCATCCCCCGAGCGGCAAGCCGCCGGGAAGGGACCACCGTCCCGGAATCTCCCGGCGGTCACGTGACAGGAAGGTGGGGCGCGTCCTACCGGCCCGTGGCGCCGTCGTCGACGGAGCCCGCCAGGGCGGCGGCGGCCGTGGTGAGGGCGGTTCGCATCGTGCGCTCGCGGGAGAGCAGGTCCTGCTGTCTGCCGACGACGGACACGGCCGCGCGGATACGGCCGCCGGTGTCGCGCACGGGTACGGCGTACTCGGTGACGCCGTGCTCGAACTCGCCGTGCGCGGCGACGACGCCGCGCAGACGGTCGCGGTCGTTGGCGGCGGCCAGTTCCCCGGCGGAGTGGGCGGCGTTGGGACCGCCGACGCCGATCAGCTCGTAGTCGTCGAGCAGGGTGGAGATCTCCTCGGCGGTGTGGTCGAGGAGGAGCGCGCGGCCCGCGCCGGTGCACCAGCACGGCGTGACGAGGCCCGCTCGGCCCTGCCACTCCCTGGCGAAGTCCGCGGCGGACTCGGCACGCAGCAGCCTGACCTGGACGCCGTCGCGGACGGAGAGACGTGCGCCCACGCCGTGTTCGACGGCGATACGGCGCAGGAGCGGGCGGCTGCGGCGGAGCAGGCCGGGGTGCAGGGAGGCGGCGGCGGTGAAGAAGGCGTCGCCGACGCGCAGGGTCGAGTCGTCGCGGCGTTCGAGGAAGCCCTTGTCGCAGAGGTCCTGCGTGGTACGTGACGCCTTGCTGCGCTCGACTCCGACCTCGTCGGCGAGCCTGCTGACGTTGAAACCGGTCCGGCCGGAGGCTTCGCGGTCCAGCACGGTGTTGACCATGCGCAGGGCCATCCGCAGTGAGGAGGCCGCCCCCAGGCCCGTCTGTCCGCTTGAGGGGCCGTTCGTCGTCACGTCCGCACTATAGCGGGCCGGTGATCTCCGGCCCGGGGCGGCGGCAGCGGGCAGCAGGGGCGCACGGTCCGGGCCCCGCGAGCGCAGGCAACCGGGAGCAGGACGCAGGACGCATGGCATGCGACCGGAGCACATCGGCAGTCGTAGCGGTCGTTTCGGCATGGCCGGGCCGACCCGCCGGAGCCTGACGCTGTACATGGTCGCGCCGCCGGACGGGTGGCGCCGGTGGAGACAAGGAGGAGGTCCGGATGACCCGATACGACCTGGCGCTCATCGGATTCGGCGGGGTGAACCGAGCGCTCGCCGAGCTGATCGCCGACCGCGGGGACGCCCTGGAGGCCGAACTCGGCTTCGCCCTGCGGGTGGTGGCCATCACCGATCTGCGGGCCGGATCGCTCGTCCGCACGGACGGCGGCGGCGTCGATCTGGCGGGGCTGCTCGCGGTGGCGCCCGGTGAGCTGGACTTCTCGGCGTGGGAGGGCGGCAGCCCGGAGCCCCGCAACGAGTGGGTGATCCGTGAGGTGCCCGCCGACATCGTCGCCGAGGCCACCTTCACCAACCCCTCGGACGGGGAGCCCGCGCTGTCGCACGTGCGGTGGGCCGTCGAGGCCGGCAAGCACGTGTGCACCACCAACAAGGGCCCGGTCGCCCTGCACGGGCGGGCGCTGAAGGAGCTGGCACGGCGGCACGGGGTGTCCTTCGAGTTCGAGGGCACCGTGATGTCGGGCACCCCCGTGCTGCGCACCGCCCGCCGGATGTTCGGCGGGCTGTCCGTGCACGGCTTCGAGGGAATCATGAACGGCACCTCCAACTACGTCCTGGGCCGCCTGGAGTCGGGGCTGTCCTTCGCGGAGGCCGTCGCCGAGGCCCAGGCCCTGGGCTACGCCGAGGCCGACCCGACGGCCGACATCGAGGGCCATGACGTCCAGCTGAAGGTCGTGATCCTCGCCAACGAGGTGCTCGGCGCCGACCTGCGGCGCGCGGACGTGCCCTGCACCGGTCTGTCCGCCCTCACCCCCGACGACGTCCGCCGGGCGGCGGCCGAGGGACTGCGCTGGAAGCTGGTCGGCTCCGCCGCCCGGCGCCCGGACGGCACGGTGGACGCGCGGGTCGCGCCGGTCGCGCTGCCCGCCGGGCACCCCCTGGCCGGCGTCGCCGGCCCCGGCAACGCCATCGCCTTCCACACCGACCCGCTGGGCACCGTCACCGTCGGCGGCCCGGGAGCGGGACGCGTCGAGACGGCGTACGCCCTGCTGTCCGACGTCATCGGCATCCACGAGCAGACCGTCGCGGGCGCGGTCCCCGGAGCCGGCACCGAGATCCTCGCGGAGGCCCACCGTGTCTGACACCACCGTCCTGAGCTCCCGTCCGGCCTCCCCCGAGCGGGTCGGCGACGGCATGGCCGCCGTGCGCGACCCCTACAGCGGCGAGACCATCGGCTCGGTGTGTCTCACCCCGGCGTACGCCGTGGACGACGTCATGCGGCGGGCCCGCGCGGGGCGGGAGACCGCCCGCCGGCTCTCCCGGGCCGCCCGTGCCGCCGTGCTCGACGGGGCGGCCCGGCTGATCGAGGAGCGTGCCGAGTCGTTCGCCCGGCTGATCGTCGCCGAGGCCGGCAAGACCCTCGTCCAGGCCCGCAAGGAGACCGGTCGCGCCGTCAACACGCTGCGGCTGTCGGCCGCCGAGGCGCGCCGCAACGCGGGCGAGGTGGTGCCGTTCGACGCCTTCGCGGGCTCGGAGGGGCGCCTCGGCTGGTTCACACGCGAGCCGCTGGGCGTGATCGCGGCCGTCACGCCGTACAACGACCCGCTCAACCTCGTCGCGCACAAGCTCGGGCCGGCGATCGCCGGCGGCAACGCGGTCGTGCTCAAACCGTCGCTGCTCGCCCCGCTGTCCGCGCTGCGGCTGGTCGACACCCTGGTGGAGGCCGGGCTGCCGGAGGAGGTGGTGACGGTCGTCAACGGAGGCGCCGAGCTGGGCGCCGCCGTGGTGTCCGCGCCGGACGTGCGCATGGTGTCCTTCACCGGCGGCTTCCGCACCGGTGAGACCATCGCGCGGTCGGCGGGGCTGAAGAAGCTGGCCATGGACCTGGGCGGCAACGCCCCGGTCGTCGTGCTGGCCGACGCCGACCTGGACGCGGCGGTGGAGGCGTGTGTGTCCGGCGCGTTCTGGGCGGCCGGGCAGAACTGCATCGGCACCCAGCGCATCCTGGTCGAGCGCGAGGTGTACGCGGCGTTCCGGGACGCCTTCGTGGCGCGGACCCGGCGGCTGCGTGCCGGGGACCCCGCGGACGGCGGCACCGACGTCGGCCCCATGATCGACGAGCGGGCCGCGCGGGCGGCCGAGGCCATGGTCGCCGCCGCGCTCGCCGAGGGCGCCCGGCTGCTGTGCGGACACGAGCGCCGCGGCAGTCTGTACGCGCCGACCGTGCTGGAGGACGTGCCGGACACGTCCTCGGTCCGGCGGGAGGAGGCGTTCGCGCCCGTCGTGGTGCTGCAGGCCGTCGACTCCTTCGAGGAGGCCGTGGAGCGGGCCAACGAGATCGACTTCAGCCTGCACGCGGGCGTGTTCACCGCCTCCCTGGACCGGGCGATGGACGCGGCCCGGCTGCTGGACGCCTCCGGCGTGATGGTCAACGACTCGTCCGACTACCGGTTCGACGCGATGCCCTTCGGCGGCTTCAAGTACGGCAGCATGGGCCGCGAGGGCGTGCGCTTCGCCTACGAGGAGATGACCCAGCCGAAGGTGGTCTGCCTCAACAGGGAGCCGGTGTGAGCGAGTTCGACGCCGGGCGGGTCGTGAGCGCGGACGGCTCCGAGGCGCGGACGGAGACCGGCGCCGGGTCGCGGACCGGTACCAGTACCGGCACCGGGTTCCGGATCGAGACCGACGCGCTGGGGGACGTGGCGGTTCCCTCGGGGGCGTACTGGGGTGCGCACACCGCTCGGGCCCTGGAGAACTTCCGCGTCAGCGGGGTCCCCGTCTCGGTCCATCCCCATCTCGTGCGCGCGCTGGCCCAGGTGAAGCACGCCGCGGCGCTGGCCAACGGTGAGATCGGGGTGCTGGAGCCGCACAAGGTGCGGGCCGTCGCGGCGGCCTGCCGGGCCGTCGCGGAGGGCCGGCACCATGACCAGTTCGCCGTGGACGTCGTCCAGGGCGGTGCGGGCACCAGCACCAACATGAACACCAACGAGGTGATCGCGAACCTCGCCCTGGAGCACCTGGGTCACCCGCGCGGACGGTACGAGCACCTGGACCCGCTCGACGACGTCAACCGCTGCCAGTCCACCAACGACACCTATCCCACCGCCCTGCGGATCGCGATCAGTGCGTCGCTGTCCGAGCTGAGTACCGAACTCACCTTGCTGGCGGCCGAGTTCGCGGCCAAGGGCGAGGAGTTCGCCACGGTGGTGAAGGTGGGGCGGACCCAGTTGCAGGACGCCGTGCCCATGACGCTGGGCCGGGAGTTCGCGGCCTTCGGTGTGACGCTCACCGAGGACGTCGCCCGGATCGGCGAGACGCTGCCGCTGCTGGCCGAGACCAGCCTCGGCGCGACGGCGATCGGCACGGGCATCGCCGCCGAACCGGGCTACGCCGCCGCGGTCGTACGGCATCTGCGGGCGCTGACCGGGCTCGACGTGACACCGGCCGCGGACCTGGTGGAGGCCACCTCGGACACGGGTGTGTTCCTGCTGGTGTCGGGGGTGGTGAAGCGGACGGCGGTGAAGCTGTCGAAGGTGTGCAGCGATCTGCGGCTGCTCGCCAGCGGACCGCGTGCGGGCCTCGCGGAGATCGGCCTGCCGCCGCGCCAGGCCGGTTCGTCGGTCATGCCGGGGAAGGTGAACCCGGTGATCCCCGAGATGGTCAACCAGATCGCGTTCGCGACCGTCGGCGCGGACGTCTCCATCACCATGGCCGCCGACAACGGACAGTTGCAGCTGAACGCGTTCGAGCCGCTGATCGGGCATCTGCTGCTGCAGCACATCGTCTGGCTGGCGCGCGGCTGCTCCGCGCTGCGCACGCTGTGCGTGGCGGGTGTCACCGCCAACCGGGAGCACCTCGCGCGCGGGGCCGCCCACGCGGTGGGCGCGGCGACGGCGCTCGCCCCGCACATCGGGCACGAGGCGGCCGCGGAGGTGGCCCGGCAGGCGTCGCGGACCGGCACCGACCCGATCGAAGTCGCCGTCGCGCGCGGTCTGCTGGAGCGGGAGACCGCGCTGCGGATCATGGCTGCCGCTGCCGCCGGCTGACGACCCGGGACAGCGCCAGCGCTGTCACCGTGTCCCGTACACCGGGCATCTGGGCGATCTGCTCCCAGATGCCCTGTACGCGTTCCAGGGAGCCGGCCTCCACACTGACCAGCAGGTCGAACTGGCCGCTGAGGACATCGCAGGAGACCACCTCGGGGATGCGTTTGAGGGCGGCGAGGACGTCTCCGCCGCGCAGCCGGTCCTCCCGGTAGACCAGGACGTGCGCGGCCACCGCGGCCCGGTCCGGCCCGCAGGACGGGCGGACGATGGTGTAGCCGCCGATGTGTCCCTGCCGTTCCAGGCGCTCGACGCGCTGGCGTACGGCGTTGCGGGACAGCCGTACGCGCTGGCCCAGTTCGGCGTGGGAGATCCGGGCGTTGCGGGTGAGTTCGGTGATGATCTGCTCGTCGATGGAGTCCATGGCGCGGTCCGTCTCCTGACTGGCCGAAGGCTCCGGTGGCCTGGGGCCACCGGAGCCGGGTGTGCCGGTACGACTGGGGTTCAGCCCTCGTGGTGCAGGGCGAAGACGCGGGCCGGGAAGCCCGAACCGCCCTGCGGCTTGGGCCAGGTGGCGACGATCAGGGCGCCCGCCTCGGGTACCCGGTCGAGGCCTGCCATCAGCTCGATCTGCCAGCGGTCGCGTTCCAGGACGTAGCTCTCCAGGCTGAAGTCGCCCGCCGAGGTGGCCGATCCGGGGTCGGTGTCGGTCTGCTCGTGCCCGATCGCGGTGACGCCGGCCTCCTCGAAGAGGTGGCGCAGGACGTCCGCCGACCAGCCGGGGTAGTGGCTGACGCCCGCCTCGTCCTTGTTGGCCATGGCGGCCGGGTCGGGCCAGCGGTGGCTCCAGCCGGTCCGCAGGGCGACGAACGCCCCCTCGGGAATACGGCCGTTGCGGGCCTCCCAGGCCTCGATGTCGTCCAGGGTCGGTACGGCGTCGGGGTCGGCGGCGACGCGGTCGCTGATGTCGAGGACGACGAGCGGGAGGATCATCTCGTCGACGGGGATCTCGTCCAGGGTCCGGGCGCCGTCGACGAAGTGCACGGGCGGGTCGACGTGGGTGCCCCACTGGCCGACGATCGTGTAGAGGTGCACGTTGAAGCCGTCGCCGCGGGACATGTCGAAGGGCATCTCGCGCTTCTCGTCCGGGAAGGCGGGGAAGTGCGGCTGACCGGGGTGGAAGGCGTGGGTGAGGTCGGTGCGGACCGTCCTGTCCATCAGTTCCCGGTGCAGGGCCCACAGCGGCGGTACGGCGGTGGTGACCGTGTTCGGTGTCATGCGTGCTCGTCCTCTGTCTCGGCTGTCTCGGTGTGGTGCGACAGGTCCATCAGTCGGGCCAGTTGGGCCGGTTCGGCGACGGAGGCGACCGCGCCGGCCGACTCCGCCGGGCCGCCGTACCCCCACCGCACATGGACGGCGGGGATCCCTTCGGCGGCGGCACTCTCGATGTCGTAGGCGCGGTCGCCGACCATGAGCGGCCGGCGGACGTCGGTGCCTCCGGCCCGCAGCCGGGCGAGGCACTCCCGGATCACCAGCCGTTTCGTCGTACGGCCCGCCTCGTCGCAGACACCGCAGACGGTCCGCAGCCGGGAGTCGAGGCCGAAGCGGCGCGCCATCAGTTCCGCCTGGTCCTGCACCTTGGAGGTCGCGATGCCCATGGGGAGGCCGCGCGCGGCCAGGGCGTCGAGCAGTTCGGGTATGCCGTCGTACAGCGTGGCGGCGGACGCGCCGTCGCGGGCGTACGCGGCGCGGTAGGCGGCGAGGGCGGCCCGCGCGGCGGGCTCGTCGAGGCCGACGACCCGGCGGAAGGTGTCGTACATCGGCGGGCCGACGAACCCGCGCAGGGTGGGGGCGTCGGGGACCGGGGCGCCGACGGCCCGCAGGGCCTCGGCGGCGCTGGCGGTCACTCCGGGGGCGGAGTCGACCAGGGTGCCGTCGAGGTCCAGCAGGAGGCAGGTGGGCGGCTTCACGCGGCCGCGCCGGAGGTACGGCGACGGCCGTGCCGCAGCCAGTGGTACAGGTAGCAGCCGGCGACGAACGGGACGCCGAAGTACAGGGCCGTGGCCTGCGCCGGGTCCAGCGCGATTCCGACGAGCGAGCCGAGGCACAGGGCGAAGGCGAGCACGGGCACCACCGGGTAGAAAGGTGTCCGGTACGGAAGGGTGGCCGGGTCCCCTCCCCCGCGGACGAAGGCCCGCCGGTGGAAGAACTGCGCGGCGACGATGGACATCCAGACCCCGACCGCGGCGAATCCGGCGATCGACACCAGCACCAGATAGACCGTCTCGGGCGCGGCGACGCTGCTCACCAGGGAGGCCAGACCGCCGAGCATGCTGAGCGAGAGCGCGGTGAGGGGGATGCCACGGCGGCTGAGGCGGCGCAGCGCCTGCGGTGCCTGCTTCTCCTGGGCGAGGGAGAAAAGCATGCGGGCACAGGAGTACAGGCCGCTGTTGCCGGCCGACAGCAGCGCGGTGATGATCACGAAGTTCATGACGTCGGCGGCGTAGGGGATGCCGATGGAGGAGAAGACCGTGACGAACGGGCTCTCGTCCAGGCCGACTTCGTCGTACGGGATGGTCGCGGCGATCACCGTGATCGCGCCGACGAAGAAGATCAGCAGCCGGATGACGGTGACGCGCAGGGCCTTGGGCACGGCCTGGGCGGGGTTCTCGGTCTCGCCGGCGGCGACGCCGATCAGCTCGGAGCCGGAGAAGGCGTAGAACGCGGCGAGCACGGTGACCAGGACGCCCGAGAAGCCGTTCGGGAACAGACCGTCCGAGGTGGTGAAGTTCTCCAGCAGGAACGGGTGGGAGCCGCCGTCGGCTAGGGGGTGGAAGCCGGCCAGGGCGGCGCCGCCCAGGACGATGAGGGCGACCACGGCGACGACCTTGACCAGCGAGAACCAGTACTCGGTCTCGCCGAAGACGCGGGCGGAGAAGGCGTTCACCGCGAAGACGACGGCGGCGAAGACCACGCACCAGATCCAGACGTCGACGCCGGGGAACCAGCGCCGCATCAGCAGCCCGCACGCGGTGAACTCGGAGCCGAGGGCGACGGCCCAGGTCAGCCAGTACAGCCAGGCGGTGGCGAAGCCCGTGGCGGGGCCGATCGCGCGGGTGGCGTAGATGTGGAAGGCGCCGGAGACGGGGTAGGTGACGGCGAGTTCACCGAGGCAGGTCATCACCAGCCAGACGACGAACGCGCCCACCAGGTAGGCGAGGACGGCGCCGAGCGGGCCCGCCTGGGAGACGGTGAATCCGGAGCTGAGGAAGAGCCCGGAGCCGATGACACCACCCATGGCGATCATGACGAGATGCCGGGAACGCATGGTGCGGCGCAGGCCGTCGCCGGGCGGCTGGGGGGTGGGGTCGGCGGTGGCCGGAGCGTTCTCCGGTACGGCTGAGACGGACATGGCGGTCTCCTCTGGGGAGCTGAGCGGGAGGGGCGGGGCGTGGGGGGTGATCGGCACGGCATGGCTGTGGGGTGTGGCCACTTTCGACGGGTGAGGGGTGCGCGTCGGGGTGGTCGCGCACGGTGGGAGCGGGCGCCCGGTGCGGGCGGCGGGGCTCGGGGGTGGCGGGCGGTCAGGCCCGGGAGACGAGGTCCAGCGGGGCGGAGAGTTCGATCACCGGGATCTCCCAGGGGTGAGCGTCGGTGAGGCGGGCGAGCACCCGGGCCAGGTCGTCGTCGTCCGCCTCGGCGTCGATGTACGTGGTGACGGCGAGGGTCGAGGAGAGGAACCGTCCGCCGACCGAGCCGAGGGAGGGGCGGGCGCCGGGCCGGACGGTGAAGCCCTCGGCGCCGAGGGCCACCTCGAAGACGTCGCCGTAGACGCCGAAGTCCCCGAGTTCGGGCGAGGCCTCCACGACCCGCAGCAGCGAGGCGAAGGACTCGTCGGCGCGCAGCGCGTCGAGGTCGCCCTCCGCGCACGCGGCCAGGGTCGCGGTCTCGACCGGCCAGTACACCTTGACCGTGCGGACGGTCCGGCGCCGGACGGGGGCCGGGGCGGCCTCCCGCTCCTCTCCGGCGGCTCCCGGTGTGATCGTCGTCGTGGCCATGCGCATCTGTCCCTCGGTGCTCGGCGGCGGCTGATGCGTGGATGGTAGGCCGTGCATTAAATGCACGGCAAGATGCAGATGCTGCACAATTCCGAGAAGCTCGTGCGGGCGGCGATACAGTGCGGACCGACAGTCACGTCGGTCGGCACCCCGGGCGACCGCACACGTCGGCACGGCGGAGGAACACGTGGACTCGAGCGTGACCAAGGGGCTGGACGCCCTGTCGGAACTCGCCGGCACGGCCGGCGGCCATCGCGACGGCGCCGCCGCATCCGTCTCGGAGCTGGCCCGGCAGATGGGACGCGACCGCAGCCAGCTGTCCCGCATGGTCACCGCCATGGCCGCGGAGGAGTTCGTCGTCCGCGACGACGTCTCGGGTGGTGTCGCACCGCACTGGCGGCTCTACACGGCGGCACGCGACCTCACGGCGCACCGGCTGCGCACGGACGGGCTCACCGCCCTGGAGGGCATGGCCGCCGAGACCGGCGAGAGCTGCTACCTCGGCGTCCTGGTCGGCGACACCACCGTGACCATCGCCGAACGGGTGCCCCAGGGCAGCCGTCAGCTCGGCTCATGGATCGGCCGCCCCTACCCGGCCTACTGCAGCGACTGCGGCCAGGCTCTGCTCAGCGACGCCGACGACGACGAGGTGACCGCCGTCCTCGCCCGCACCGACTTCGTCCGCCACGGCCCCAACACACCCACCGACCTGGACGACTTCCTGCGCCGGCTGGAGGTGACCCGGCAGCGCGGCTACTCCGTCGTCGACGAGGAGGCCGAACCGGGCCTGTACTCGGTCGCGGTGCCGGTCCGCGACTTCACCGACGAGGTCGTCGCCGCCGTGCAGGTCGTCGGCCCGCGACGACGCCTGGAACCCAGGACGCGGGAGTGCGTGGCCGCCGCCCTGCGCTGGGGACGCCACCTGGAGACGGCCCTGCGCGGCGCCTGAACCGAGGCAGTGACGCGATCCGGGCGCCGTCCCCGGGTCAGGACGCTGCCGCGCCGTCGTCGGCGCCGGACCCGTCCTTCGGCGAGCGCCGTGTCATGCCTCGTGCCGTGCGGCAGGGGGCTGTTCTCCCGAGCCGCGGCTGATCAGCCGGGTGGGGACGGTGACGGTGCGGGTGCGGGAGCGGTCGCCGTCGAGGCGGGTCAGGGCGGTCGCCGCGGCCGCTTTGCCGATCTCCTCGGGGTTCTGGGCGACGACGGTCAGGGCCGGTTCGAGGGCCTCGGCGAGCGCCACGTCGTCGAAGGCGACGACCGCCACGTCCTTGCGTCTGCTGCGGGCGAGTTCGCTGACCACGCCCAGGGCGACGATGTTGTTGCCGGCGAACAGCGCGGTGGGAGGATCCGCCAGGTCCAGGAGCTGGGATGTGGCGACCGAAGCACCGTGCTGGTCATGGGCGTTCATGACCAGCGCGCGGTCATGGGCCAGGCCCGCCTCCCGCAGGGCGTCCCGGTAGCCGGCCAGCCGCTCGCGGCGGGTGTACAGCTTCGTCGGCAGGTCGCCGACGAAGCCGATGCGCCGGTGTCCGTGGGCGATCAGATGGGCGACGCCGTCGTGCGCGCCCGTGCGGTTGGTGCTGACGACGCTGTCCGTGGTCAGTCCCGCTCCCGGCCGGTCGAGGAAGACGATGGGCAGCCCGGCGTCGCGATGGGACTTGAGGTGGGCGTGGTCCGCGCCGACGGACGGCACGACCATGAGGATGCTGATCCGGCGGGCGAGGAACTTGTCCGTCAGGGCGCGTTCGCGGTCGGGGTCGTCCGCGGACGATCCCATGAGCAGGGTCAGGCCGCGGTTGCCGACCGTGTCCTCGATGCCCCGGGCCACGGCCCCGAAGAAGGGGTTGCCGAGTTCGGGGATGACGAGTCCGACGGTGGTGTCGGGGCCGCCGACACGGATGTTGCGTGCCATCAGGTTCGGCTGGAAGCCCAGCCGGGCCACGGCGGCGAGCACCTGTTCCCTGGTCTGCGCGGAGGCGGGTCCGTCCTCGTTGAGGACACGGGAGACGGTCTTTGCGCTGACTCCCACTTCCCGGGCGACATCGGCCAGGGTGGGGCGGCGGTTCGCTGCCATGGAGGAAACGGTCTCCTTGCTCGTCGGTTCCGGCCTGGGCCTCGGCCGGAACCCGTAGCTGCTGAAGGTTGGTCAGTTGGCCTGGACCCCTGCGGCCTTGGCTGCCTCGGAATCCGCGACGACGGTACCTCCCGCCGCGTCGACGGTGAGCGCGCCGGTCATGATCGCGACGACCTCGGCCATGGAGTAGTCGGAGGGCTTGATCACGGCGGCCCGCCGGCCCAGCCGGTGGACGTGGATACGGTCGGCGATCTCGAAGACGTGCGGCATGTTGTGGCTGATGAGGACGACCGGCAGCCCCTTGTCGCGGACCCGCCGGATCAGGTCGAGGACCTGACCGGACTCCTTGACGCCGAGGGCGGCGGTGGGTTCGTCCATGACGACGACGCTGCGCGCCCAGGCGACGGAGCGGGCGACGGCGACGGCCTGGCGCTGTCCGCCGGACAGGGTCTCGACCGACTGGGTCAGCGAGCCCAGTCCGATCTTCAGGTCGGCCATGTGTTCGGCGGCCTCGTCGCGCATGCGCTTCTTGTCGAGCATGCGGAAGACGCTGCCGAGGACACCGGGCCGGCGCAGTTCGCGGCCCAGGAACATGTTGGAGGCGATGTCCATGGAGGCGGCCACGGCGAGGTCCTGGTACACCGTCTCGATGCCGTGGGCGCGGGCGCTCTGCGGTCCGGAGAAGGTGATGGGTTCGCCGCCCAGGCGTATCTCGCCCGCGTCGGGGGTCACCGCGCCGGTGAGGGCCTTGATCAGGCTGGTCTTGCCGGCGCCGTTGTCGCCGATGACGGCGAGGACCTCGCCGGGCAGCAGGTCGAAGTCGGCGCCGTCGATGGCGGTGACGTGGCCGTAGCGCTTGACCAGGCCGCGGGCCTGCAGAACGGGCGTGACGGTGCTGGTGGCGGTCATCGTGCCTTCTTCCGGGAGATCTGGTCGACGGTCACCGCGAGGATCACCAGGACGCCCGTGATCAGGGTCTGGTAGATCGAGGCGACGCCCATCAGCTGCAGGCCGTTGCGGAACACGCCCACGATGAGCACGCCGATGAACGTGCCGAGGACCGAGCCGCGCCCGCCGAAGAGGCTGGTGCCGCCGAGGACCACGGCGGTGATGCTGTCGAGGTTGTCGGTCTGCCCGGCCTGCGGGTCGCCGACCCCGGTGCGGGAGATCAGCAGCAGGGCGGCGATGCCGTAGAGGATGCCGGCGACGGTGTAGACACCGATGGTGAGCCGGCCCGTGCGGATGCCGTTCAGGCGCGCCGCCTCCGGGCTGTTGCCCAGGGCGTAGACATGACGGCCCCAGCCGGTGCTGCTCAGCGCGTAGGCGAGCAGGAGGAACAGGGCGATCGTGACCAGGGACCCGTAGGTGATGTCGGTCTTGCCGAGCGGGAAGGTCTGCCCGAGGGCCGTGAGCGGGCCGGGCAGGTTGGTGACGGTCTGTTCCTCGGAGTAGATGTGGGTCAGGGCGAACGCCACGTTGAGCATGCCGAGGGTGACGATGAACGGCGGCAGCGGGATCTTCTGCACCAGCAGGCCGTTGAGCAGTCCGAAGCCGCCGCAGACGACCAGCCCCAGGGCGATCGCGGCGAGCGGGGGCAGGGAGCCCTCGGCGGCCATCTTGGCGATCATGATGCTGCCGAAGGCCATCACGGCACCGCACGACAGGTCGATGCCCGCCGTGAGGATGATCAGGGTCTGGCCGATGGCGAGCGTGCCGACGACCATGACCTGCTGCACGATCAGCGAGAAGTTGCCGCCGGTGAGGAACTGGTCGGACGAGAGGGAGAAGAAGGCACAGGCCAGGAGCAGGGCGACCAGGGGGCCGGTGGTCGGTGCCGTGAGCAGTCGGCGGGCCGGGTTCGGTGCTTTGAGCTCGGCGTACGGCGAGGACGTGTCCGGTGGTGTGGTCGTGGCAGTCATGCGAGGTCCTTGTCGGAAGACAGAGGTCGTCGCCCGCGCTGATCGGAGACGATCGGCGGACAGGAGGACGGGCGGGCGGCCGTCCCGATCGAGGGAAGGGACGGCCGCCCCGCTGAGAGGTGAGGCTGTCGTACGGCCTCAGGGGGCGGCTCAGCCCCAGCAGTTCTCCAGGCCGTAGGCGGTGTCCTTGGACGTGATCCCGTCCTGCGCCTTGTCGGTGATCAGGGTGACGCCCGTGTCGGTGTAACCGGACGCCTTCTTGCCGTCCTTGGCGAAGGTGACGACGGCCTTGACGCCCTCGGCTGCCATCTTCAGCGGGTACTGCTGCGAGGTCGCGGCGATCTTGCCGTCCTTGACGGCCTGGGTGCCGGTGCAGCCGCCGTCGACGGAGACGATCAGGACGTCCTTCTCGCGGCCCTTGGCCTTGAGCGCGGTGTACGCGCCCAGCGCGGCCGGCTCGTTGATCGTGTAGACGACGTTGATGTCCGGCTCCTTCTGGAGACAGTTCTCCATCGCCGTCTGGCCCTTGGCCTGGTCGCCGCCGGTGTCCTGGGCACAGGCGACGTCCTTGTCGGTGGCGCCGAACCCCTTGAGGAATCCGTCGTGCCGCTGGACGCCGACGGAGACGCCCGGCGCGAGGTCGAGGGCGGCTATCTTCGCGGTCTTGCCCTTCATCGCGGCCTTGGCGTACTCGCCGATCAGCTCGCCCGCCTTCAGGTTGTCGGTGGCGAACAGGGCGTCGACGGCGCTCTCGGGCTCGGTGGGGGTGTCCAGGGCGATCACCAGGACGCCCTTGGCCTTGGCCTTCTCGATGGCGGGCACGATGGCCTTGGAGTCGCTCGGGGTGATCAGGATGCCCTTCACACCGGCGGCGACCATGTTCTCGATGGCGGTGACCTGACCGGCGTTGTCGCCGTCGAACTTGCCGGCCGCCGTCATCAGCTTGACGCCCTCGGCCTTCGCGGCGTCCTCCGCGCCCTCCTTCATCTTCACGAAGAACGGGTTGGTGTCGGTCTTGGTGATCAGACCGACCTTGACCTCGCCCGAACCGGCACTGGCCGAACCCGATCCGGTACCGGAACCGGAGCCGCAGGCCGTCAGGGTGAGGGCCGCGACGCCCGTGATGGCAGCGGCTCTGAGGAGAGAGGAGGACAGGCGCGTGGTGCGAGACATGAACGACTCCTGTGGGATAGCGGGCGGCACAGGGCAGGGTGCGGGCATGCCGCCCCCGGTGTCACCGTTGACTTATGTCATCGTTGACACTGCATGGCGAGGATGATGGACTCCGTCTCCCGGCAACGTCAATGCCTTCCGCCCGTCACAAATCGGCAACGCCCCGCAGCCGCCGGTCACCGGCCGGGAGGAGGCAGGCGTGCGCCCCGCCCCGTGTGCCCGTCCCACCGCGAGAGAAGAGCCGCACATGAGCCCGCGCCAGATCACCGTTCTGGGAGAGTGCGTCGCCGACGCCTTCACCGAACCCGTAAGCGCCTCCAGCGAACTCGCCCTGCGGGTGCTGCCGGGCGGCGGACCCGCGAACACGGCGGTGGCCCTGGCCCGCCTCGGCACCCGGTCCCGCTTTCTCGCGCGGCTGTCCGGCGATGTGTTCGGCCGCCTGTTCCGCGCCCATCTCCAGGCGTCCGGCGTCGACCTCTCGGACGCCGTCGCGGCGGCAGAGCCCAGCACGCTGGCCGTGGCCGAGCTGGACGCCCACGGGCAGGCCGCGTTCTCCTTCCACGCGCAGAACACCGCCGACTGGCAGTGGACTCCGGGAGAACTGGCGGGAGTCGACCTGTCCGACACCTCCTGTCTGCACACCGGCTCACTTGCCCTGGTCAGGGAGCCCGGCGCGGCCGTGGTGGAGGAGTTCCTGGCGGGGGCCTCGGCCGAGGCCACCATCAGCGTCGATCCCAATGTCCGGCCTCTGCTGGTGCACCCGGACGTCTACCGCGCCCGGCTGCCGCACTGGTGCTCCCTCGCCGACATCCTGCGCCTCAGCGAGGACGACCTGCACTTCCTCCTGCCGGACACCGCGCCGGAGGCGGCGTGCGACCTGTGGCACGCGGCCGGGGCGCGCCTTGTCGTGATCACCCGGGGTGCCGGCGGCGCCCTGGCCTCGCTGGACGGCGAACGCGTCTCGGTACCGGCGGTGGCGACACGGGTCGTCGACACGGTGGGAGCCGGGGACTCCTTCACCGCCGGGCTGCTGCACCACCTCGACACCCGCGGACTTCTCGGTGGCCGGCTCGCCTCCGTGGGCCTCGACGATGTCGCGGAAGCCGGCCGGTTCGCCGCTCGGGTAGCGGCTCTGACCTGCTCCGTCGCGGGCCCGAATCCGCCGTGGCACGACCAGTTGGCACAACTCGCGACAGCAGATCACGCCTGACGGACAGACAGGCCGCACCAGCCAATCTCGTCCGGACCGTTGACGTGTTGGCCGGATTGCACCCATCATCGGGCCACTCGATGTCAGCGTTGACACAAGTCATCGCTGACACACTCTGGTCGGCGGTGTGGACGACATCGCGGACCGGGGCGTCACATCGTCGGGCCGCCCGCCGCAGGCTGTGCTGCGTGGAGCCCGCAGCACAGGAGACACCATGAGCTCTGGACGTACATCCCGGCGTGCCCGCGTGAGAACGACCGCCGCGGCCGCGGCCGTCTGCGCCCTGTCCGCCGCCCTGCTCACCCCTCAGACAGCCGCGGCCGACACCGCGCCGTACGCCGAGACCTACCGTCCCCAGTTCCACTTCACTCCCGAGAAGAACTGGATGAACGACCCCAACGGGCTCGTGTACTACAAGGGCGAGTACCACCTCTTCTACCAGTACAACCCGAACGGCAACTCCTGGGGCGACATGTCCTGGGGCCACGCGGTGAGCGAGGACCTCGTCCACTGGAAGGAACTGCCGCTCGCCCTGTCGCACGACGACAAGGAGATGGTCTTCTCCGGCAGCGCGGTCGTCGACGAGGACAACACGACCGGTTTCGGCACCAAGAAGAACCCGCCCATGGTCGCGATATACACGAGTCACAACAACACCACCGGCATACAGTCGCAGGCGCTCGCCTACAGCACCGACCGCGGCCGCACCTGGACCAAGTACCAGGGCAACCCCGTCATCGACATCGGTTCCCGCGACTTCCGCGACCCCAAGGTCCAGTGGTACGCGCCGACCAAGAGCTGGCTGATGTCCGTGTCGCTGTCCGCCGAGCACAAGGTGCGGTTCTACTCCTCCAAGAACCTCAAGGACTGGACGCACCTCAGTGATTTCGGCCCGGCCGGCGCGACGGGCGGGGTGTGGGAGTGCCCCGACCTGTTCCCCCTCGCCGTCGACGGCGACAAGAACAACATCAAGTGGGTCCTGGTCGTCAACATCAACCCCGGCGGTATCGCGGGCGGTTCAGCCGCCCAGTACTTCGTCGGCGACTTCGACGGCACCAAGTTCACCGCCGACGACGACGGCTCCTACACCCCGCCCGCCGGTACGGTGACGCAGGACTTCGAGGGCACCGACTTCGGTTCGTGGACGGCCACGGGGTCCGCGTTCGGCGCGGGACCGGCAGCCGGGACGCTCGGCGGGCAGCAGACGGTCAGCGGCTTCGACGGCAGGGGCCTCGCCAACAGCTTCCACTCCGGTGACGCCACCACCGGCACCCTCACCTCGCCCTCCTTCTCCGTCACCAGCCCCTATCTCAACTTCAAGGTCGGCGGCGGCCGGCACCCGCACGAGTCCGGGAAGGTCCTCGCCGACTTCGAGGGCGGCACCTACGGCGGCTGGACGGCCACCGGAGACGCCTTCGGCCCTGCGCCGGCCACCGGCACCCTCCCCGGCCAGCAGCAGGTCTCCGGCTTCCTGGGCAACGGCCTGGTCAACACCTTCCGCGACGGCGACGCCGGCACGGGCACCCTCACCTCGCCCGAGTTCACCCTCGACAAGCGTTACGTCAACCTCCTCGTCGGCGGCGGCAACCACCCCGCCGGATCCGCCGACCCCACCGCCGTCGAACTGCTCGTCGACGGCCAGGTGGTACGCAGCGCCACCGGAAAGGACGCCGAGGCACTCGACTGGGCCTCCTGGGACGTCCATGACCTCGCCGGCAAGAAGGCGCGGATCCGGATCGTCGACGACAACACCGGCGGCTGGGGCCACCTCAACGTCGACCAGATCCTGCTGTCCGGCACCCGCGCCGAGCCCGGCTCCCGCGAGACGTCCGTCAACCTGATCGTCGACGGCAAGGTCGTACGCAGCGCCACCGGCTCCGACAGCGAGACCCTGGACTGGGCCTCCTTCGACCTGCGCCCCTACCTCGGCAAGAGGGCGCAGATCCAGCTCGTCGACGACAACCGCGGCAGTTGGGGCCACATCCTCGCCGACCAGTTCACCACCGCGGACGCCCCCGCCCGCTCCGCACTGCAGCGCGCCTCCTGGGCGGACTACGGCAAGGACTACTACGCGGCCGTCTCCTGGGAGAACACCCCGGGCAGCAAGCGGCACATGATCGGCTGGATGAGCAACTGGGACTACGCCGGCGCCGTCCCCACCTCCACCTGGCGCGGCGCGCAGAGCATCCCCCGTCAGATGGGGCTGCGTACCGTCGACGGCCGCGTCCGGCTGACCAGCGAGCCGGTGAACAGCGTGAAGTCCCTGCGGCAGGCCCCCCTGTCGACCGCTGCCGCGGACACCGTGACGAACACGTCGAAGGCGCTGATCGGCCCCGCCGCGGAGGGCAAGGCCCTCGACATCGAGGCCACCTTCTCCGTCAAGGACGCCGAACGGTTCGGGCTGAAGGTGCGCACCGGCGCCGCGGGCGAGGAGACCGTCATCGGCTACGACACCACGACCCAGGAACTGTACGTGGACCGCACCCACTCCGGCGCCGTGGGCTTCAACGGCACCTTCCCCGGCGTCCAGACCGCGCCCCTGAAGGCGGAGAACGGCAAGATCAGAATGCGGATCCTCGTCGACTGGTCGTCGGTCGAGGTCTTCGGCGGCGAAGGCGAAGCCGTGATCACCGACCAGATCTTCCCCGATCCCGCCAGCCAGGGAGTCCAGGTCTTCGCCGAGAACGGCTCGGTGAAGCTCGACAAGGCCACCGTCTGGCACCTCGACCCCACCCACGACTGACACGACGGCCACCCGCCGCATCAGCCCTCACACAAGGACATGACACAGTGAAGAAGACCCTGCTCGCGGAGTTCACCGCCCGCGAAGGCGCACAGGACGAGGTCGCCCGTCTGATCGGCGACTACGCCCGCACGGTCCGCGAGGAAGAAGGCAACCTCGCCTTCGACGTCTACACCAAGGCAGCCGACCCGCGCGCCTACTGGATCTTCGAGGTCTACCGCGACGAGGACGCCTTCCAGACCCACCTCAAGGCCCCCTACGGCCCCCCGTTCAACGCCGCGCTCACCCCGCTCATCGAGGAGGACGCCTCCGTCCTGACCTTCCTCGATCCGACGGTGTGAACGAAGCCGGGCCCGGCCGTGTGCGCGGCCGGGCCCGGAGCCGTCGAACGAGTGGCCCGCCGCGCCCGGGAGGCGATCAGCCGGGGTGCTTCCTCGTCAAGGAGGCCAGGCCGTCCTCCAGGCCCTGCCGGAACGACAGCCGCCGTTTCTCCGGCATGTCCAGCAGCAGGCGGTCCTCCAGCTGTTGCACCGCGGGCGCGCAGGCGGCGAGCAGCTCCTCACCGTTCCGGGTCAGCCGGGCCTCCATGATCCGCCGGTTCCCGGGAGCGTGATCACGTTCGATCAGCTCCCGCTCCTCCAGGGACCGCACGATCTCGTGCATGGTCTGGGGCCTGACGAAGGAGCGCCGGGCCAGCTGGGCGGAGGACAGACCGCCGCGGTGCTGCAGCACGGTCAGGGCGGTGTACTGGAGGGTCGTGAGTCCGTACGGGCGCAGCGCCTCGTCCATGTAGGACCGGATGGCCAGTTCGAGTTGTTTGACGAGATAGATCGTCAGCGGACTCCGTGGACCCGGCCCGTCCGGATCCGAGGGCGGATCGGGGCAGTCGGCGGGGGTCGGATCCCGGTCAGCTGCCTCCGCCATCGTGCGCACCTTCTCAGTCGTGTCCAGGGACGCCGGGCGCGGCGGTCAGGAAGATCGGACGGCCGGTGTCCGCACCCGGTAGCCGACAGGCAGTAGCTCGAGATCACGTCGGCGTGCCACCGTACCCCAGAGGCCCTGGGGCATCCACAGCGTCATGCAGATGGCCAGGGCGCCCAGGCCGATCAGGTACCAGGTGCCTCCGTTGTCGCCGAACCAGTCCTGCACCAGGAAGAAGACGATCGCTCCGACGATGGGGCCCTCGAAGGTTCCGAGACCGCCGATGACCACCATGAAGATCATGTAGGCGGACCACTGGACGCCGAAGATCGAGTCCGGCTGCACCCGCAGCGAGTTCGCGAGGATCAGACCGCCGGCGGCCCCGCAGCCCACCGCCGCGAGCACGAAGACCAGTCGTTTCGCCGAGGTGACGCGTACGCCGACGGACGCGGCTCCGGCCGGGTCGTCGCGGATCGCCTCCAGCGCGGCCCCCGTCCGGCTGCGCAGCAGCAGGAACACGGCGAGCAGCAGCAGGCTCATCAGCGCCAGGGCGAGCCAGTACACCTGGGCCTGGCGCACCGCCGGGTCGGCGGTGGACAGGTCGGTGAGCGAGCGGCCCGATCCGCCGCCCAGTGACGGTGTGTTCACCACGACCAGGCGGAAGAACTCGGCGATGGCCCACATGCCGATGGCGAACTGCCCGCCGGTGAGCCGGAAGGCGAGAAACGAGGTGGGTACGGCGACGGCTCCGGCGAGCAGGGCGGCGAGGACGATCGCGGTGAACGGGCTCATGCCCCGGTCGACGAGGACGAAGACGCCGTACGCGCCGAGGCCGATGAAGCCCTGCTGGCCGACCGAGACCAGTCCGGCGTAGCCCGACAGCGCGTTCCACATGGCGGCGACGATGACGAGCACGAACAGGCCCGTCAGCTTCGCGGTGACCTCCGGCGCGAAGACGAAGGGCGCGAACGCGAGCGCGAGCACCAGGGTGCCCAGGACGGCGGAGGCCGTGCGGGACACGGGGGTCCACCGATGGACGGTGCCGGGCGGCACCGGGGATGTGGCACTCATGTGCGGCTCCTTCTCATGCCGAGCAGCCCCTGCGGGCGGAAGGCCAGGACGGCGAGGAAGACCACGTGTCCTGCCACGATGGAGAAGCGGGGGTCGACCTGTGCGCCGACCGTCTGGGCGACGCCGAGGACCATGCCCCCGACGAGCGTCCCCCACAGCGAACCGAGGCCGCCGATCACCACGACCTCGAAGGCGAACAGCAGTTGGGTGGGCCCCATGGACGGGCTCACGGACGACCGCATCGCGAAGAACGCGCCCGCCAGTCCCGCCGTGGCGACCGCGATGGCGGCGGCCCAGGCGTAGACCCTGCGGCTGTCGATGCCGACGAGTTCGGCGGTGTCCGCGTCGGCGGCCGTGGCCCGGATCGCCCGGCCGACGCCCGTCCGGGCCAGCAGCAGTTGGAGTCCGCCCAGCAGCGCCACCGCCACCACGACGGTGAGCAGGCCCAGATACGGGACGCTCACCGACGGCCCGAGCTGAAGACCGGCCGTGGCGAGGGAACCGACGTCCAGGGAACGGCTGTCGGCGCTGAAGATCTCCAGCAGCGCGTTCTGCAGCACGATGGCGAGCCCGAACGTGGCCAGCATCGACGACATCTCGCCGGTGCGCAGCGCGGTGCTGAGCAGCCCTCTCTGCAGCGCGACCCCGACCAGGCCCATCAGGGGCAGCACCAGCAGCACGGCGAAGAAGGGGCTGATGCCCAGGGCGGCCGCGAGCGTCGCGACGAGGAACGCGCCGAGGACGGCGAGGTCGCCGTGGCTGAGGTTGACGGTCCGCATGACGCCGAACATCAGGGAGAGGCCGCAGGCGAACAGCGCGTACACGCCGCCGAGCATGACGCCCTGCACGAGGGCGTTGATCCAGTTCATACCGGCTCCCCTTGCGCGGCGGGTGTGGCGGCGGTCCGGCCCAGACCGAAGTACGCCTCGACGACCTGGTCGCGGGTGACGGCGTCGGTGGGCTCGTCGAGGACGACGCGGCCTTCGAGCATGCACAGCACACGCCGGGCCACGCCCAGGGCGCGGCCGAGGTCCTGTTCCACCAGCAGCACGGTGGTGCCGCCGGAGAGGATCGTGGCGAGCGAGGTGTAGACGGTGTCGACCACGATGGGCGCGAGGCCCAGGGAGACCTCGTCGAGCAGCAGCAGCCGGGGGTTGGTCATCAGCGCCCTGCCGATGGCCGCAGCCTGCTGCTCACCGCCCGAGAGGTCGCCGGCGCGCCGCTTCAACAGCCCGTCGAGCAGGGGGAAGGCGGTCACGACGGATGCCAGGTTCCACGGCCCGGCTCGCCGTGTCCGGGACGCCACCAGCAGGTTCTCCTCCACGGTGAGGTCGGCGAAGAGCCGCCGCCCCTCCGGGACCAGGGCGATACCGGCGGCGACGCGGTCGTGGGCCCGTCGGTCCGTCACCTCGACGCCGTCCAGACCGATACGGCCCCGGGCCGGGTGGTGTGTTCCGGCGACGGCCCGCAGGAGGGTGGACTTGCCGGCGCCGTTGGCCCCGACGACGGCCACGACGTCGCCCTCGTCCACGGTGAACGAGACGTCACGGACCGCGCGCAGCAGGCCGTGTCGCACTTCCAGGTTCTCCACCGACAACAGGCTCATGCCGCGCTCCCGAGGTACGCCTCGACCACTCTGGGGTCGGACATGACGGCGTCCGGTTCGCCCTCGGCGAGGACCCGGCCCTGGGCGAGACAGACCAGTCTGTCGATCACCCGCAGCAGGGCGTGCAGGACGTGCTCGATCCAGACGATGGCGATGCCGTCCGCGCGCAACTGCTGGATGGTGGCGATGAGTTCGTCCGTCTCGGCGTCGGTGAGCCCTCCGGCGATCTCGTCGAGGAGCAGCACCTGGGGATCGGTGGCCAGTGCCCGCGCCAGCTCCAGCCGCTTGCGGTCCAGCAGGGTGAGGGCGGCAGCGGGCCGGTTGGCCTGGGCGAGCATGCCGCAGCGGTCCAGGACACCGAGCGCGTGCCGCTCGGCCTCCCGGCGGCGGTGCGCTCCGCCCTGTACGGAGGCGACCAGCACGTTCTCGTACGTGGTCATACCGCTGAAGGGGCGCGGCACCTGGTGGGAGCGGCCGATGCCGCTGCGGCAGCGCCGGTCCACCTTCCAGCGGGTCACGTCCTGGCCCTGGAAGGTGACACTGCCCTCGGAGGGTGCCTGGGCGCCGGAGAGGATGTCGAGAAGCGTCGTCTTCCCGGCGCCGTTCGGGCCGACGATGCCGAGCGCCTCCCCGGGGCCGAGCGTGATGTCGACACCTTCGAGGACGACCAGGCTGCCGAAACGCCGATGGACGCCGTGCGCCGCGAGGACCGGCGGGGCCGTCCGGCCGGCCGGCCCCGCCGTCTCCGCCTGGGCGGTCACCGGCTCAGCGGAGCGGCTCAAGGTGGCCTCCGAGCGGGATGCCGGCGAAGGCGCCGTTGTCGACGATGACCGGCTCGACGGCGAACTTGCTTCCGGTGGCCTTGCGCCACTGGGCCATGACCAGCGGTTCGGTGGACACGTTCTTCACCGGGCCGGACGTGAAGTCCAGCGGCCCGGCGACCGTGGTGAGCTGGACCTTGCCGAGGGCCGCCGCGAGTTCGTCGCGGTCCTTGGGGTCGGAGGTGGCTCGCAGCGCGTGGACGGCGACCTCGAACAGCGCCATGTTCGATCCGATGACCTGGTTCCACTGCTTGCCCGTCGACTTCTCGTAGTCGTCGGCCAGTTGCTGGGCGGTCTGGTCGGTGAGGGTGGAGGTGTAGGGGAACTTGGGCGACCACCAGAAGCCGGCGGTGAGTCCGTGTCCGAGCGTGCCGAGTGCCTCGATCTGGGAGGGCAGGAGTCCTGTCTTGGCGATGCTGGCGATGCGCGGCCGGTAGCCCTGCTGGCGGGCCTGCTTCCAGAAGGTGGCGAAGTCGGGCGGCAGCGGGAAGGTGTTGAAGATCTCCGCGTCGGCCTTCTTGAACGCCGCGATCTGCGCCGAGTAGTCGTTGGTTCCGTCCTCGTACGCGCCCGGGTCGACGATCCTGAACCCGCTCTTCGTCAGCTGGGGCCCGAGTCCTTGCCGGATCGCCTTGCCGTCGGGGTCGTTGGGCCACATGACGCCGACCCGTTTGTTGGTCTCCACCCCGCCCTTCGTCCACAGGGAGTGGTAGGCGGCATGGATCTCCGCGACACCGATGAAGAAGTGGTACGTGTACGTGAACGGCTTCTCGGGGGTGGCGCCGCGGCCGAAGTACCAGGCTTCCCACGGCACCGCGGTCGACAGGCAGGGGATCTTGGCCGCCTCGCAGGCGTCGGCGACGGGGTTGACCGTCTCCGGCGTGGAGGTGACGAGCATCAGATCGATCTTCTCGCTGTTGATCAGATCGGTCGCGACCTGCGCCGCCGTCTGCGGGTTCGACTGGCTGTCGCGGTCGATGATCTCGACGGAGTACTTCGTGCCGCCGATCCTCAGCCCGTCTTCGAGGCGTGAGCGCAGTTTCTTCAGCAGATACGCGTTGGGCTCGCCGAAGCCCGCCGCCGGGCCGGTGCTGGGCGAGACATAGCCGATGCGGAGCACGGCGTCGGACTGGGCGGACGACGACTTGATCCCGCCGCAGGCGGCCAGCAGGCCGCCTGCGGAGAGCATGCCGGCAGTTGTGGCCGAGCCTCGGAGAAGGGATCTCCGTGACAAATCGCCGCGCATGGGTGCACTCATGAATACCTCCGGGCACATCGAGGGAGCGGAAGTGAAGAGGTGAAGAGGGGTGGTGACTGCTGGGGAGGCCGGGATCGGCGGCAGTGAGCGGTGACGGTCCCCGATGCGCACCGGTGGGGCGGGCGACGGCCAGATATCAGGAACCCTGATGTTGGCCATGATGATGCACACGCCCGAACCGAATGGCAAGAGGGCCGCCGAGACGGCCGCCGCACGTGCCCGCGCCCGTCACCCCGGGGAGAAAGACTGCCGCCGGAGCCTTGACGCGCCCCCTACGACGGAAGTACTCCTTTATCAGGTTCCCTGATCAACCTGTTCAACCCATTCACCCTGATCAACCCGTTCACCCTGATCAACCCGCAACCGAGCGACCACACCCTCCGGCGCTCGGCCTCGGATGATGAATTCCGCTGGAAGGGTGAGTCCTCACCGTGCTTGCATGAGCTTCATGGTGTCCGCCGACCGTCTACTCGCCTTCGCCGCCATGTCGTTCCTGCTGATCGTGATACCCGGTCCGAGCGTGCTGTTCGTGATCGGGCGGGCCCTGGCGCAGGGGCGCCGTGCCGCGTTGACCACGGTGGTGGGCAACACGGTCGGTGCCTATGTGCTGATCGTGGCCGTGGCGTTCGGGGTGGGAGCGGTCGTGGAGCGCTCGGTACTCGTCTTCACGGTGCTCAAGCTGGTGGGCGCCGCCTACCTGGTGTTTCTCGGCATCAAGGCGTGGCGTGAGCGTGCTTCGCTGCAGGCGGCGGTCTCCGGGGCGGGCACCGCGCGGGGCGGCCGGCGCACGTTCTGGGAGGGGTTCGCCGTCGGCGTGAGCAATCCCAAGACCATCGTGTTCTTCGCGGCGGTCCTGCCGCAGTTCGTCGACCGCGGCCAGGGTCATGTCGTGGCGCAGATGCTGCTGTTGGGCCTGGTGTTCAACATCATCGCCGTGGCGTCCGACATGGTGTGGGGGTTGGTCGCGGCCACCGCCCGGGACTGGTTCGCACGCTCGCCGCAGCGGCTTTCCCTGGTCGGCGGGATCGGCGGACTCACCATGATCGGGCTCGGCGTGACGGTCGCCACCACGGGGCGCAAGGACTGATCACCGCCTGCCGGTCGACATCCGGCGGGCCTTGGCCTCTGTCCGCGTTCACGGCCCCGTACGGCTGGTGTTCGGGCGCCTGTTCCTCCTGGGTGAGGCCCGGGGTGAAGCTTCCGCGGCGCACAGCCTCAGTTGAAAGCCGGCCGCGACGTTGAACGGTTGGGCTCCGGTCGGCGCCCAGTTGACGGAGCACACCCGCGCGCAGGCCGCCCTGCCGACCGCCTTCACCCCCCGCAACGGACCCGGCCACCCACCCCCTCCCCGGCACCCGCGCCCCCGATCTCGCCTTCGCCGACCCGGGCGAGAGCCTCCTCTCCCTGCTGCGCGCGGACGCGTACCTCCTGCTCGACCTCACGATGGGCGGCACGCCGGCGAGCGCGCGCTGCCGGTCTCGCCGTCCGCACCGGGAGGCTCTACGCACCCCCGGCCGCCCGCCCCCTCACAGGAAAAAGGCGCCCCCGCACCCGATCTACGCCTCGACGGCTGCGCCCGACCGCGCGGCCCGCTCGATCTTCGCGTGGTGGGCCGTGCGGGCCTCCTCGTCGATCTGCTGTTCGTGTTCGGGGCGCAATCCGGTCCGGCCGTCGAGGCTCTCGCGCAGGATGTCGGCGTGCCCGGCATGCCGGACAGTCTCGCCGAGGACGTGGACCATGACGGCGAACAGGTTGGTGTCGGCGTGGGGCTCCGGCCACCACGGCACGTGGCCGGGGGCGTCGAGGGCAAGCGCGTCGATCGTCGCGTCCGCGTGTTCCCACGTACGCCGGTAGAACCCGATGATCTGGTCGCGGCTCTCGTCCTCGCCCGCCCACAGATCGCTGCCGTCGGAGTCCTGCCACCGGGGCAGCGGTTCCGGGGACGGGCGGCCGAAGACCTCGCCGAAGTACCGGGCCTCGACACTGGCCACGTGTTTGACCAAGCCGAGGAGATTGGTCCCGGTCGCCGTCAGAGGCCGGCGGGCGTCGTAGGCGGACAGGCCGTCGAGTTTCCACAGCAGCGCCGTGCGGTCCCGCCGCAGCCTTCCGTGCAGGGTGTCCTTCGCGAACTCATCGATCATGCGGCACGAGCCTGCCACGGGCTGATCATGGTCTCAAGATCCCGACGACCTGAGGGCGCCCTGCTCCAGGCGGCGGACGAAGACGTCGCCGGTCTCGTTGGTGTCCCCGGCGACGAGGTCGTTGTCCGCCGAGCCGAAAGCCGCCCTCCGTCCGAAGGCGTCGATCACGGGCGACGAACGTTGGGCCGTGTCGCTCTGCCCGTCGTCCCGCGTGAGGTTCAACCGCCGCACCTCGCCGGTGACGAGATCACGGACAAAGGCGTCGGCGTCGCCGTTGGTGTCGCCCGGCACCAGATTGTCGGCGGACGAGGTGAAGACCACACGCCGGTTGTCGGCACTCAGCGCGGCTCCGCGCTGGTTGACCTGCCCTGCCGAGTGGCCGTTCGGCTCCGACCCGTCGTGGGCGAGGGTGAGGCGCCGGGTGACTCCGGTCCTCAAGTCCTCGGCGAAGACATCCCGTTTGTCGTTGGTATCGCCCGGCACGATCTCTGGCCACTCGCTGGCGTAGAGGGCGTGACGCCCGTCCGGGCTCAGCCCGATCTCGCCCCGCACAGGCACGGACACGCCGTCGTGCGTGTGCGCCGCCCGGACGGTCTTCCCGGTCCGGGTGTCCCGCACATAGAAGAGGAAGGCCTGCGGCCGTCTGGCCTCGGAACTCTCCGGCCGAGTCCCTTCCTGGTCCTGGTCATCACCCTCCAGCGGGAACTGGGTCCGGAAGCCGATCCGGGTCCCGTCCGCGCTGATCGCCGCGCCTTCCGAGAACCCCTCCGTCTGTGACCCGTCGTCGGCCACGCTGATCCGCTCGACGGTCCTCTTCCACCGGTCGCGGACGAAGACGTCCGCACGGTCGTTGGTGTCCCCAGGAACCAGATCGCTCCTGCTCGAAGTGAACGCCACATAGCGGCCGTCGGCACTGATGGACGGCTCGTACGTCTGCGCCCACGCGGTCCCGGCCTCCACCAACACCTCCGTCCGGCCTGTCCGTCGATCGTGGACGAAGACGTCCTGGGCGTCAGGGGTGTCGCCGGGCGCCAGGTTGCCGGCGTAGGAACCGAAGGCGATGTAGCGCCCGTTCGCGCTCAACGAGTACGTCGTGGATTCGTTGTCGGCCTGCGCGCCGTCGCCGGCCACGTTGACCCGCTCGACGGCGCCGGTCCGCAGATCCTTGACGAAGATGTCGGAAAATCCATTGCTGTCCCCGGCGACCAGATTGGTCGCCGAGGAATCGAATGCGACATATCTACCGTCGGCGCTGATCCCGCCCACGTCGGAGAAGTCATCGGCCTGCGAGCCCTCGGCCGTGACGCTGACCCGCTCCGTTCGGGGCCGGTGCTCGTCACCGGCCGCCACCGCCGGGTTCCCAGGCAGCGTGGCCACACAGCTGCCGGCCAGGACCACCGACACCGCGGCCCGTCTCAGACGACGCATCGCTCCCCCTCCACAAGCTCCTCGGACCCTGGACGTTCGGGCCCGACAAAGCCAATAGCCAGGACTGACCGCGGGCAACGGCGCGGGGGGACAAATCAGCCGCTCGCCCGACTGCCCATATCGCCGCATATCACCTCCCACGCCACCTGCGGACAGCAGCCGGGAGTCGGCGACGCCTCCGGCCCTGAGGGGACATCCCCGACCACACGTCCGGGACGCGCCCCTCCTCACGCAGGACGCCCGGCGCCTGCCCGAGCGGATGTCCTTGGACCATGGGACTGAACAGGCGTACGGCCATGCGGGCAGCCCTCTTGACGACGGTGGTGTCGGCGCTGGGACCGAACCGCAGGCACGCGCAGGGCACTTCGGCCCTCCCCACGCTCACCGTCCAGGGCGAGGCGGCGGTCCGGACGAACATCCCGGTCGTACGCGACCGCCGCGCGTCGGGAGGCAGATACCTGGCCCTGGCGACGGGGAGGACGCCCGGGCCGCAGGGCTGGTACGCGACGTACGCCGTTCGGGCCCCGGAGGCGGGCGTCTACGCGCTGACCGCGATCGCCACGGCGCCGGTGGAGGTACCGCACACGGAGGCGACCGCCTCGTACTTCCGACTCGCCCTCAACGAGGGCCCGTTCCGGGAGATCGCCCGCTCCCAGCCGTACTGGTACGAGTCGAAGCCGGCGTGGGGCGACCTCTCCGAGCTGGACCTGGGAGTGCTCGAACTGCGGTGCGGCGAGAACACGTTGACGTTCCGGGTGACCGAGCCGACGGTGGTGGAGTCCGGGACGGCGTACGCGCTCGCGCTGGACCGCTTCACGTTGAAGCGGCGGACGGGGGTGCGGGTGCGGAGGGTGTCCGTGGGCGACGGAACGCTCAACACGTACCGGCACGGGGAACCGGCCCTCCTGACCCTCACACTCGACGGGCGTCCGGCCCGCCCGCTGCGTGTGCGGCACACCGTCGTCGACCACATCGGCAGGCGGGTCGCGGCAGGGGACTCGGCCGTCGCGGCCGGGGAGACGACGGTGAGGGCCGCACTCCCCCGACTCCCGCCCGGCAACTACCGCGTGACGGTGTCCGCCGCCGACGACGGGAATGACGACGGGGACGACGTCGGCGGCGGTGACACCGAGGGCGTGACGGCCCACTTCGCGTGCCTGCCCGCCCGTCCCGCCGCGCCCGGTGACACCAACCGCTTCGGCGTCAACGTATGGGCCACCTCGCTGGTGCCGCCCTCCCGGGTCGACGCCTTCGCCGCCGCGATGAAGGACATGGGCGCGGGCTGGACACGGGACGGCCGGTCCTGGCCCGCCACCGAGCCGACGCCGGGCGCGTACGACACGGCCCACCACGACCGGTTGACGACGGCGATGCGCCGCCACGGTCTCTCCTCGCTGGAAGTCGTCTCGCCGGCCCCCGCATGGGCCATGACCGACGCGTCGCTGCCGCTCCCCGCGGACTTGCGGCACGCGTACCGCTACGCCCGCCGTATCGCCTCCCGCCACCCCGCGGCCGTCCAACTCTCCAACGAACCCGACGTGGACGTCACCAGCGGCACCGGCGACGCGCACGCGGCCTTCGTCAAGGCGGCCGCGCTGGGCGTCGCGGACACCCCCGACGCCCCTCTCGTCGTGCTGCCCGGCATCGCGCAGGCGGGCCACTTCCAGGATCTGATGCTGGCGAACGACGTGGTGCGGTACGCGGACGTGTGGGCGTTCCACGGCTACCCGGACCCGGCCGAACAGGACGAACCCGCCTTCCCCGGTGCCGCCGACGAGCAGCGGGACCTGGCCGTCCGGCAAGGGGCCGGTGACGTGCCGCGCTGGATGACGGAGTGCGGCGCGTTCCTCACCGTGCGGCCGGGCGTCGACCTCACTCCCGCCCAACAGGCCGTCCAGGCCCGCTATGCGGTCCGCTCGACGGTGGAGGGGCTGGCGGCGGGAAACGCCCGGCAGTTCTGGTTCGCGGGGCCGCCGCTGCACGACGACGGTGTGTACTTCGGGCTGCTGAGCCGGGAGTTCCAGCCGCTGCCCGCCTACAGCGCGTACGCGGCGCTGACGTCCCTGCTGGGCGAGGCACACTTCGCCGGCCCGGTGGACGGGCTGCCCGCCGGGGTGGCCGGGTTCGCGTTCGACTCGGGCCGGGGCGAGACGGTACGGGTGTTCTGGGCGGCGAAGCCGGTACGGGTGCCGGTCCCGGGGGCGCTCGTGTACGACGTCATGGGCGGGCTGCTGGCGACCGACGGCACGGTGACGGTGTCCCGCGACCCGGTCTACGCGGTGACGGCGACGGGGACGAGGGGTGGCGGCGCCCCGCAGATCGCTCCTCCCGCTCCCCCTCGTCCGGTCCGGCGCCGCCGGGCGCCCCTCTCCCCCGCCGAACACATCGTGCTGAGCCAGCGCCACGCCGCCCGGAACGCCGCCCCGAACAAGGACAACGGCGACGCCGAACCCCCGCTGGGCTACCGCCTGTCACGCCGTACCCGCATGTCCCTGGACGTCTACAACTTCACCGACACCACCCGGACCGTCACCGTGCGGGCCGAGCCCGCCGGGGGGTGGGCGGCGCGGGCAAAGGGCCCGGCGCGGTTGGAGGTGCCGGCGCAGGGCCGCAGGACACTGGAGTTCACGATCACGGCGGGCAGCGGGGTGGAACGCCGCACGGACCACCGCCTGACGTTCACGGCCGCCCTCGACGGTGTCGCCGTACCGCCGTCGGTGTCCGTGGTCCAGCTGCGGTAGGCGCGGGCGCGGGACGCGACCTACCCCCGTGGCCGGTCGAGTCCCGGGGCCACGGGGGCGGGCGAGGGGAGGATTCAGCGGGTGGCCTTGGCCGCCTGGACGATCGCGTCGGCCACGGTGTCGGGCTGGGAGATGGACACGGCGTGCGAGGCCTCGACGCGCACGATGTGCGATCCGGCGCGCTCGGCCATGAACTCCTGGGCCTGGCCGGGGATGGCGTGGTCCTGGGTGGCGACCACGGCCCACGAGGGCAGGGTGCGCCAGGCCGGGGTGCCGGACACCTTGTCCGTCAGGGCCTTCACCGTCACCGGGCGCTGGGTCACCGCGAGGACGTCCGTGACCTCCGTGGGCAGGTCACCGGCGATCACGTCCTGGTAGTGCGCGGCCAGGACCCGCAGCTCCGGCTCACCCTCGTGCGCGAAGGAGAACGTGACGTCCGGGCCCATCTTGGCACCGGGGAAGTGCGAGGCCGCGTTCTCCAGGGCGCTCTCGCCCTCGTCGGGCTGGTAGGCGGCGACGTAGACCAGGGCCTCGACATTGGAGGCGTCACGGGCGGCACGGGTGATGATCGCGCCGGCGTAGGAGTGGCCGACCAGGACGACCGGGCCCTCGACAGCCCTGGTGACGGTCGCGACGTACGCGGCGTCCGACTCCAGGCCGCGCAGCTGGTTCGCCACGGCGACGGTGGTGTAGCCCTGCCCCTGGAGCCTGGCGACGACTCCCTTCCACATGCCGGAGTCGCCGAAGGCGCCGTGGACGAGAACGATGGTGGGGGTGGTGCTCATGGGTGGGGCCTCTCAGGAGTCTCGGGAGATAGAGAACGATCGGTCTTTCTGCGAGAGAGACTAGTCGTTCTCCCTGGATGCCGCAAACGCCCCGAGGACGGGGGTCGAACGGAACGACTGGTCGTTCTTTACGATGGAGGCATGACGACCGCCTCGCCACTCCACCCCAAGGACCGGCTGCTGCGCACCGCCTCCCGCCTCTTCTACGCGGAGGGCATCCAGGCCGTGGGCATCGACCGCCTGGTCACCGAGGCCAAGGTCACCCGGGCCACGTTCTACCGGCACTACCCCAGCAAGAACGACCTGGTCTCCGCCTATCTCACGACCACCGCTCAGGACATCCGCGGCGCGGTCGCGCGGGCCCGTGAAGGCAAGGCGCCGCGCGAGGCGATCCGCGCGGTCATGGCCGTCCTCGGCGACGCGACCCTCGAGGACGGCTTCCGCGGCTGCCAGTTCCTCAACGCCGCCGCCGAGTACCCCGACCGCACCCACCCCGTGCGCGCCGTCATCGACGACCAGCGCGGCTGGCTGTTCGGCGTGCTGCGCGACCTCGCGGCCGACATGGGGCACCACGACCCCGACCACGCCGCCCGCGTGCTCGTCCTCCTCCACGACGGCGCCTTCCAGGCCGCCGAACTCGACAACGCCCAGGCCGTCCGGGAAACCCTGCGCCGCGCCGTCGACGAGGTCTTCCCCGCCCGGGACGCGTGACAGCGGCTGCCGGAGGGCCCGCCCGCGCTCGCACCGTGGTCAGAGGGTCGCCCGCAGATGGCTGACCGTGACGAAGTGGTACCCGCGGGCGGTGAGGGTGCGCAGGATCTCGGGGACCGCGGCGACCGAGGTCGGGTGGATGTCGTGCATCAGCACGACGTCGTTGCGCCGGGTCGTGTCGATGACGGTCCGGGCGACCTTGGCGGCGTCGCGGTACTTCCAGTCCTCGGTGTCCACGTCCCACAGCACGGGCGAGAGCGTGGTCGCGGCCTTCACCCGGGCGTTGACGGCGCCGTAGGGCGGGCGGAACAGGGTGGGGGCCGTGCCGGTGGCCGCCTTGATGGCGGCGCTGGTGCGGTTGAGCTGATGGGCGACCTGCTCCGCGGTCAGTCCGGTGAGATCGGGGTGGTTCCAGGAGTGGTTGCCGATCTCGTTCCCGGCGCGGGCGGCGGCCCGCACCAGGTCGGGGTGGGCGGCGACGTTCTGGCCGACGGTGAAGAAGGTGGCGCGCGCCTTGTACCGCGCCAGATACGTCAGCAGGGTCCCGGTCTCCGGGACGGCCGGTCCGTCGTCGAAGGTCAGCGCGACGCACTTGACCTTCGCGCAGTCGGTGTCGTCGTCACCGGAGGCGGTGTGGGTGGGCACGGCCGGCGTGGGGGTGTGCGTGGCGCCGAGGTCGAGCGAGCCGGCGGGCGTCACGGTCTGCCGCTGGGCGCGTTCGCCGAACGCGGAGAGCCAGGGCGTGACCGTCTCGCGGGAGAGAACCACCAGGGAGGCCCCGGCGGCCGGGACGCCCACGTCGCCGCGGTCGAAGGCCACCCGCAGTCCGCCGGTGGCGGTGAACTCCATGTCGTCCAGCACGGCGGCACGGGTGGCCGGGTCGGCGAACGCGCTGTCGAGCGTGGCGTCGTCCATCCCCTCGTTCCCCTTGAGCCGGTTCTCGAGCGCGGTCAGGAAGGCGTCCCGGGAGGCGTCGGAGACGAGTCCGAGAGCCGTCCGGTAGGCGCCGGCCCCGCCGTCGTACCAGTACGTCGTGCTCGACAGCCCGGAACCGGCCGCGCTGGTGTCATGCGTGGTGAGCCGTACGCCGAGGACGTCGCCGGAGGCGACCAGGAAATGGTGGCTGATGTTGAACTCGGGGCCGTCCGTGCCGCCCGTGCACCCGGCCGAGCGGAACGTGGCCAGGCGCTCCTCCACGTACCTCTTCATCACGGCCGTCATCGCCTCGGCGCCCGGCACGTCCGGATAGCTCGTCGCGAACGCGCAGGACCTCTGCTCGCTGCTGTCGCCGACGATCCGCAGGCCCTTGATCTTCGACGGATCGACGCCGTGCACGGGCGGGGCGGTGGAGGTGGATCCGGGCTTCGCCCCGGCCGACGCGGCGTCCGAGGTGCCGGAAGGTCCGGGTGAGCAGGCCGCCGTGAGGGCGAGCGCGCCGAGCAGGAGGAGTGACGGGAAGAGGGAGTGAGTGCGCATGGGACCAGAACCTGGGTGAGGAGGAGGGCCGGCACCGCCGACGGGGTGCCGCGGTCGTTCTGGTCATGGACTGTGCGGGTCGGAGCCGTTTTTCAGCGACCCGCACGGCCACGGTGAAAAATCCGCACCGCCTGTGCGCCGAGCCCGGCCCCCGAAATCACCGACCGCCCGGGCACAGTTCCTGGTACGGCGCGTCGGGGATGTAGGTCCGCCACTGCGCCGGGCTCAGTCCGCCGCGCGTCCGGGCGCAGACGGTGCGGACGGCCCGTTCCGGGTCGACGGACCGATGCCACAGCGGGACGTGGGGGCCGCTGGCGTAGAGCGTGCCGCCGTTCGCCGTGAAGGCGAGGGAGCGGATCTCGTCGCCGGGTGCGGGAAGGTCGGTTCCGAGGAGCTGACCCCCCGCGGTGTCCCACAGCCGCAGGGTTCCTTCGGTGCCGCCCACGGCCAGCGTGCCGCCGTCGGCGGAGAAGGCGAGCGCCCCCACGGCCTCGGGCGCGCCCCGGGAGACCGTGTCCGCGGTTCCGGTGAGCACGCCGTTGCGGTCGCGCAGGTCGCCGTCCCAGAAGGTGACGTGCCCGGAGTCGTCGCCGACGGCCAGCCGGGTGCCGTCGGGGCTGAACGCCAGGGCGGTCACCTTCCGTCCGTCGGCGAGCGCGCGCCCCGTGACCTTCGCCGAGCCCGGGTCGGCGTACCGGTCGTCGGAGCCCACGAGCAGTTTCCCGTCCGGCCGCGCGGCCAGCGTCGCACCGGAGAGACCGCGTAGGGTGCCCGTCTTCCGGCGGGCCGGGACGTCCCACACCTCGGTCGCCGAGCCCTCCGCGGTGGCGCGGCCGACCAGCAGCGTTCGGCCGCCGGGGCCCAGGGCGAGCGCGGTCGCGGGGCGGTCGGCCGCGCCGGAGGTGCCGAGGACCGTACGTGCCCGGTGCGCCCGTACGTCCCACACGGTGAGGCACAGCCGCAGTGAGCCGCCCGTCGAGACGGTGTCGGCGACGGCCAGTGCGCGGCCGTCCGGGCTGAAGGCCAGGAGCGGGGCCTCCCCGCCGGGCATGCCCCGCAGGGTGATCGGGCGTGCGTGAGCGAGGACGGTACCGGTGCGGGTGGAGAGCAGCTCGAAGCGGTAGCCGCTGCCGGAGCGGACGAGGGTGGCCAGCGTGGTGCCGTCCGGGCTGAGCAGGCCGACGTCGGCCGTGGTGCTGTGCCAGCGTGCGTCGAGCGAGTCGGTCGGGTCGAGGGTGTGGACGGTGGCACCGTCGAGGTAACGAAGGAGACGCCGCCCGCCCGGGACCCAGGTCAGCCCGGCCGTGTCCGTCCCGGACAGCGGCTGGTGGAAGATCCGTGTGCCGCCGGTGGCCAGGCGCCATACGGCGAACTCGTGGCCGTCGGACGTGGCCAGGAACTCCCCGTCCGGGGAGAGGCGGGCCTCGGTGAACCCGGAGTCGTCGCCACTGGCGAACTCGGCGAGCGTGCGCCCGCTGTGGACGTCCCAGATGACGGCCGTCGTGCCGTGGACGGCGGCGAGCCTGCCGCCGTCCGCGCTGAGGCTCAGCAGCCGGGTGCCGTCGTCCGCGCCGGAGGCGGTGCCGCACACTTTCGCGTCCGCCTTGTCCCAGGCTCCCGAAAGCCGCTCGCCGCGGGACGTGTCCCACAGCCGGGGCGGGCCGTCGGCGGGGCAGAGGGCGAGGAGTCGGCCTCCGGTGCCCAGGGCCGCCGCGGTGAGGGGGCGTGTGAGGCCGGTGGTGAAGAGGGCCTTGCCGTCGGCCGTCCGGCGCAGCCGGACCGTGCCGGGCCCGGTCACCGGTCCGGTGAGATAGGCGCTCCCGTCGGGCGCGCTGTCCCACAGGGTCGCGCCGCCCAGTTCGGCGGCGGGAGCCGCCCGCGGCAGGCTCCACAGCCGCTCGGTGCCGTCCGGTCCGATGACGTCGAGGTGGCGGGCGCCAGGACCGGCGCCGACCACTTCGGTGCCGCCCGGCAGACGGTAGGTGGCCGTGATCCTGTGGTCGGTCATGTTCCGGACGACCACCGCGTCGCCGTCGACGCTCAGCAGGGTACGGCCGCCGTCGGTCAGGAAACGCCGGACGGCGCTGGCGGAGCGGGGGTCGGTGTAGGCGTCGCGTTCCGGCTGGGCCAGGGCGCCGAGCAGCGCCGAACGGGACTCGGTGAGCGGGGCGATCCGCCAGGCCGCGACCCCGAGCAGGGCGGCGGTACGGGGATCGGTGGAGCGCAGCCCGTCGGCGGCCGTGGCCAGTCGGCGGGCGGCGGCCTTGGCGGCCTCCTCCTGGCTCGCCCTGTCGCGTTCCCAGGCGACCAGCGCGGCGACCAGAGCCAGCACGAGGACCACGGACAGCCCCACGGCGAGGGAACGCGTCCGCCGTACGGTGCGGTGCTCGGCCTGCCGCTCGGTGTCCCGGGCCGTGAGGGAGGCGCCGAGGAACCTCCGCTCGGCTGCGGTGAGGTCGTCGTCGTCCGGCTCACGGGCGAACAGCTCCTCGGCCCGCACCAGCCGTTCACCCCGGTACAGGGCGCCCGGATCGCGATCCAGCTCCTCCCAGCCGCGCGACGCCTCACCGAGCAGGCGCTGGGCGCGCAGCCGTACCCTGCCCTCCTCGATCCAGCCGGTCAGGCGCGGCCAGCCGATGATCAGCGCCTCGTGCGCGAGTTCCACCGTGTCGCCGTCCAGGGTGACCAGCCGCGCGGCGGCGAGGCTCTCCAGCACCTCTCGCGCGCCGGCGCCGAGTTCGGCCCGGGATGCGGGGCGGCGGGTGTCGGCCGTGCCGTCGCCCGGGGAGATCAGCCGCAGCAGGACGCGCCGGGCGGTACGGCGCTGCTCCGGCGGCAGCGCGCCGTACACCTCCTCGGCGGTGGTCGCGATCGCGCCGGACACACCGCCCGTCTCCTCGTACGCCGCCAGGGTCAGCAACCGGCCGCGGCGCCGTCGCCAGGTCTCCAGCAGGGCGTGCGAGAGCATGGGCAGCGCGCCGGGCCGGTCGACGACCTCGTCGACGACGCGGGCGGTGAGCGCGCGTTCCACGTTCAGGCCGGCGCCGGCCGCCGGGCCGGTGATCGCCGCGCGCAGCTCGTCGCGGTCCATCGGCCCGACCAGCAGGCCGGCCCGGCACACGGCCTCGGCCAGGTCGCGGTGGTCGGCGCAGTGGCCGTAGAAATCGCCCCGGACCGCGATGACGACCCGCAGTCGGCTCTCCGGATCGCGGGCGGCGAGCAGCAGGTCGAGGAACCGGTCGCGTTCCTCGCGGTCCGGGCAGAGGGTGAACAGTTCCTCGAACTGGTCGACGATCACCCAGGTGTCCAGGTCGCCTCCGCGCGGTACGAGCGCCTTCTCATGGGTGCGCGCGGGCCGCTCCCCCCGGGGTGAGCACCCGGATCACGGCCGGCCGCCGACCGGCAGGCGCCCGCCGCAGGCTCGGGATCAACCCCGCCCGCAGCAGGGACGACTTGCCGCTGCCGGACGCTCCGAACACCGCCGCGAACCGGTGCTCGCCCACCAGCTCCACCAGCTCGGAGACGAGCCCGTCCCGGCCGAAGAACAGTTCGCTGTCGTCCGCCTCGTAGCGGGACAGTCCCCGGTACGGCGGCCGCTCGTCCGGCGCGGGCGCCCGCAGCTCGGCGTCGGCCTCCCGTCGGCGCCGCTCCCACTCGTCGGGGTCGGCGTCCAGTGCCTCGGCGTACGCCCGCACCACCGGCGGGGACGGCAGCTGGTCACCGGCGGCGGCCTGGGACATGGCGGTGATGGAGTATCCCGTGCGCGCGGCCATCTCCCGGTACGGCGGCTTCCCCGCCTTCTCACGGAGCTCCCGCAGCTCGTACGCGAACCGCTGCACCGGGCCCGCACCGGGGTCGACCGGCTTCTCGCGTCGTCCCACGGGTGGTGCCTTCCTGATGTCCGGGTCCGGCTTTGAAACGCTTCAAGAGCGAGTCGTCGCCCAAGGTACGTTTCCCCCCGATCGCACCGCAATGCCCTCCCGTACGGGGCCCGCCCGCGACGTCCAGGGTGCCTCGCCCGGTGGCGTCACCGGACTCGTATGATCTCGCGGTGAAGATCTGGACGGAGCCCCCTGGCAGGACCGACGTCGAGGCGGTCGTGCGCGATTACTTCGACCTGCTCCGGGCCGGGAGGATCCCCGAGGCCGAGCAGTCCGTCGATCATCACCCGGTCCGGCATGTGCTGAAGGCCCTGTGGACCGGCTCTGTGGAAGCGAGCGCCGGTGAGGACGGGACGAGCGGCGGTCCCCCTCCCGACGACTGGGAGCGGGACCTGTCCTGGCTCGGCGACCTCGATCTCGCGGACTTCCACTGGGGCGAGACCGGCAGCGGCTTCTACGTCGAGCTCACCTGCCGCGGACGGATCATCGAGGTGGCGCTGGGCTTCTGGGTCAGACCCACCGACGCGGGCTGGGTGCTCACCGGACCGGCCACGTACTGGTAGGACCGGCGCAGAGGCGGCACGGTACGAGGCCCTCGGCGGCCGCGTGTCACGGGGACGCCGGTCGGGCGACGCGCCGCCGCCACAGGTCGCGCAGTGCGGGGACGATGCCGCGCGGCAGGAACAGCACGACGAGGATGAGCAGGGCGGCGTACACGGCGTAGTTGAGGATGCTGGGGGCGGCGGCGGGCATGCCCGGCCGGGAGCCCAGGTCGTTGAGGAGCTGCACGATCAGGGTGACCGTGGTGGCGCCCAGGAGCGCGCCCCAGATGGTGCCGAGCCCGCCGACGACGGCCATCACCAGGAACTGGATGGACAGCAGCACCGGGAACGAGCCCGGATTGATGTAGCCGATGAAGAAGGCGTAGACGCCTCCGGCGAGTCCGGCGAACGCGGCGGCCAGGGTGAACACGGCGAGCTTGTAGCGGGCCACGGGGACTCCGCTCGCGCTCGCCGCCGTCTCGCTGGTGGCCAGTGCCCGAAGTCCGCGGCCGGCCCGGGAGGTGACGACGTTGCGGGCGATCAGGACGGTCACGGCCAGGGCGGCCCAGGCGAGGTAGGCATAGTGGATGTCCTCGCCGAGTTCGGTGCCGCCGACGGAGAGCCGCGGGATGCCCTGCAGACCGACCGAGCCACCAGCCCACTCCGCCTCGCCGAGCAGGGAGACGAGGATGAGCTGCAGGGCGATGGTGGCGAAGGCCAGGTGGTGCCCGCGCAGCCGCAGCAGCGGTCCTCCGATGGCGGCGGCGAGAGCCGCGGCGACCAGCGGTGCCGCGGCCAGCGCCAGCAGGGGCGGGGTGCCGTTAACGCTCAGCAGCCCGGCCGCGTAGGCGCCGATGGCGTAGAACGACGCCTGGCCGATGGAGACCTGGCCCGCGTAGCCCATGAGCAGGCTCAACCCGACGGCGACCATGGCGGACAGCCCGAGCATGATGTACACGGAGAGCTGGGCGCCGGTCAGCATCGGAGGCAGGGCGAGGGTGAGGGCCGCCGCCGCTCCGGCCGCGACGCGTCCGGCTCGCCCTCCCCGGCCGATGGCGGCGCCGACGGGCCCTCGGGTGTTCGACGGCGAGGTGTCGCCCGTCCCGCCCGCGCCGCCGGCGGCGGCGGCGGTCTGGGACGTGGCCCGTTCACGGCCGGAGGTGACGGCGCTCATGCGTGCTGCCTTTCTGGTGCGGCGGTGCGGCGGTACGGGGGTCGAGCACGGAAGGGGGTCCCCCGGGCGTCCCCGCGCCCGGTGTGCACGGCGGACGGCGGGCGGCCCGCTCCACCTTGACGAGGTGTCATCCCGCCTCCGCCACGACGCTGCGGGTCCGGGCCGCCTGTCCGATCATCAGCGCCAGGATCAGGCCCAGCGCCACCACGCTCTGGTAGGCGGCACTGCCGTAGCCCGCGACCATCGCCTCGGCCACTCCGAGGAACAGGGCACCGGCCAGGGTGCGGCCGATGTGACGCATGGAGCCGACGACCGCCGCCGCGAAACCGTTGATGATCAGCGCCACGTCGGAGTCGAAGGACACCGAGTTCATGGGCGTCAGCAGAACACCGGCCAGTCCGCCGAGGGCGCCGCCGACGGTGAAGGCGATCAGCCCCATGCGGGTGACGGAGATCCCGACGACACGGGCCGCGTAGGGGTTGGACGAGCACGCGGAGAGTGCCTTGCCGGCGTCGGTACGGCCGAACAGCGCGGCCATCGCGGCGAAGACGGCCACGGTGACGCCGATGACGAGCAGGTAGTGGGTCTGGACACGGGCGCCGAACAGGGTCACGGCACCGGCGAGGCCCTCGGAGGACCGGCCCTGGTCACCCCAGATCATGACCTCCACGGCGTACGCGAGGACGCCCAGGCCCAGGGTGACCATGAGCGCGGCCTGCGGCGAGGTGCCCCGCCGCCCGATGGCGATCGCGCCGAAGAGCAGTCCCACGAGGGCGGCGACCGCGACCCCGAGCAGTTCGGCGAGCCCGTGCGGGACGCCCATGCCGAGGAGCGAGACGGCGGTCAGCGCCGCGACGACGGCGAAGGTGCCCTGGGCGAAGTTGACCACCCGTGTCACCCGGTGGATGAGCACCAGTCCGCTGCCGATCAGCGCGATGCCGCAGCCGGTGCCCAGTCCGGTGATGAGGTAGACGAGGAAGTCGCTCATGTCGTCTCCGGTGTCACGGCCCGCGTGGCATGGGCCGCTTGGGTCTCGCCGAGGTAGGCCCGGGTGATCTCGGGGCTCGCGGCCAGGTCGGCACTGCTTCCCTCGGCGGTGATCCGGCCCGCTTCCAGGACGTAGGCGCGGCTGCACAGGTCCAGGGCGAGCCGCGCGTTCTGTTCGATGAGCAGCACGGCCGTGCCTCGCTCCCGGTTGAGTTCGGTCAGGTGTCCGGCGAGGTCCGCGACGACGAGGGGGGCGAGGCCGAGGGACAGTTCGTCGATCACGAGGACCTCCGGCCGGCTCATCAGGGCGCGTCCCACGGCGACCATCTGCTGCTGTCCTCCCGAGAGCCCGCCCGCCCTGCGGTCGCGGACCCGGACCAGGCCGGGCAGCAGTTCGTACACCCATGCGGTGTCCCGCTGTCCGCGGCGGCCGTGGCCCCGGCCGGACAGCCGCCAGGCGCCGAGGCGCAGATTGTCGTCGACGGTGAGGTCGCCGAACATCTGCCGGCCCTCGGGCACCTGAGCGATCCTGGCCCGTACCTCGACGGTGCCGGAGGCCGGTGCCAGGATTCCGGTCAGGGTGTTGACCAGGGTGGACTTTCCGGCTCCGTTGGGGCCGACGAGGGCGACCGTCTCACCGGGGGCGACCCGCAGCGAGACGTGGTCGAGAGCGGTCGCGACGCCGTAGCGGACCACCAGGTCGCGGACCTCGACGACATCGCTCCGCGGCGGTTGCGAGGTGTTCATGCGGCGGCCTCCGTCCCCGTGCCCAGATACGCCGTGACGACGCGGGGGTCGGCGCGTATCTCGTCCGGTGTGCCCTCGGCGATGACCTTGCCGAGGTCCAGGACGGTGACGCGGTCGGCGAGGCGGCCGACCAGGGCGACGTCGTGTTCGACGAGCATGATGGTGAGGCCGTCCGCCCGCAGGTGCTCGATGAGGTCGGCGAGCCGTTCCCGCTCCCCCGCCCGCAGGCCGGAGGCGGGTTCGTCGAGGAGCAGCAGGGTCGGCTGCCCGCACAGGGCGCGGGCGACCTGGAGTTCGCGCTGCTGTCCGAGCGGCAGCAGCTCCGCGGGGTGGTCCGCCCAGGCCTCCAGGCCGACCCGCCGCACCGCCTCGCGCGCCCGCTCGGCGATCAGCCGTTCCTCCCGGCGGTGGCGCGGCAGCCTGAGCGCGGCTGCCGCGAACCCCGCGCCGGTGGTGGCGTGGGCGCCGACCATCACGTTCTCCAGGACGCTCATCCCGTGGAAGGTGCGGGCGCCCTGGAAGACGATGGCGATGCCCAGGCGGGCTCTGCGGTGGGGCGGCAGCCGGTCGATGCGCCGTCCGTCGAGCCGGATCTCGCCCCGCTCGGCGGGCAGTTGACCACTGACCAGGTTGAACAGGGTCGACTTGCCGGCCCCGTTGGGGCCGATGATGCCGCGGGTGGTCCCGCGGTCCACCGTCAGGTCGACGCCGTCCACGGCGTACACCCCGCCGAACGACCGCGTCAGGCCGCTCAACCGGAGCAGGGGATCGGTCACTTGGCCACCTTCTCCAGCTCGCTCTTCGACCAGGCGGTCGGGACGAACGCGCCGTCGGTGACGGAGTTGACGGAGATGTAGTCGGCGGAGAGTCCCGAGTGGTTCTCGGCGCTGAAACGGTAGGTGCCGTTCGGGGTGGTGAGCGTCAGCTTCTCCATGGCCTGCCGGATCTTCTCGTGGTCGCTGCTCCTCGCCTGCTCGATGGCGGCGGCCAGCAGCTGGATCCCGGTGTATCCGTCCTGCGCGAACTGCGGTGGCTGGTAGTCGTACTTGTCCTGGAACGGCTGGTCGACGGCCTCGATGGCCTTCTTCTGCGCCCCGTCCGGCAGCGTGTCACCGACCACTCCGATGGAGCTGGCGACGATGGCGCCCTCGGCGGCCCTGCCGGCCGGGTCGAGCCACAGCTTGCTGGCCTGGGAACCGGTGAAGGAGATCGGGATGTCCAGTCCCGAGGCGGCGTACTGCTTGGTCAGGACGACGGAGGCGGGGCCGGTCACCCATACCGCGAGAGCCTGGGCGTCGGTGCCCTTGACGTGTGTGAAGACGGCGCTGAAGTCGGAGGCGGTGCTCTGGATCTTCTCCGTGGCGACGATCTCGACGCCGTACTTCGCGGCCATCGCCTTCATCGCCCGGTAGCCGGAGGTCGGGTACGAGGTCTTGGTGTCGTAGGCGACGGCCAGCCTGGTGATGCCCTCGGACCTGTAGTACTGCAACAGGCGCTCGGCGTAGTCGGAGGCCAGGGCCGGTACGACGAAGACGTACGGGTGGACGGGCGCCACCTGCTCGTCGGCCGGGGTCAGGGAGAGGTAAGGGATCTCCGCGCGGTCCACCGCGGGCAGGGTGGCCAGCGCCGATCCCCCGGACGGAGAGCCGAGGACGGCGGCCACGCCCTTGTCCTTGAACGCGTTGAAGGCGAGGACGGACTGGTCGGGCAGGCTCTTGTCGTCCTTGACGGTCAGTTTCAGCTGCCGTCCGAGGACCCCGCCGTCCGCGTTGATCTGGTCGACCGCCAGTTCCGCGGCCTTGCGGCCCTCCGTGCCGAGGGTCTGCAGCGAACCGGTGAGCGAGGTGATCATGCCTATCTCGATCGGGCCGTCGCCACCGGAGGAGGACGTGGACGAGCCCCCTCCGCACGCGGTGACGGTGAGCACCAGACCGACGGCGAGGGTGGCAAAGGGAGTACGAGGGCGCACGGGGACCTCCCGGATACGGAGCGGGAACGGCATGGGAGAAGAAGCACACGCACCCGGCGAACACCCGGCGTGCACGAGAACGACGCGAGAAGAGTCGCTTTGCGGGCTTTCGCGGCTTGCGGCCCGATCGACGGGTTGAACGTAGAGCCGCGGCCGTACGACCGTCAACAGTTCAAGCAGATATTCGTGGACTCAAGTCCAAAAATAGCCTCAGGTCTGCCGAATCGGCGGCGCTCACCGACCTCGGGCGCCGGCCGCCGCCGTGGCCACCGCCGCGGCGGCCACCACGATCACCGCTGCGGTCACCGCTGCGGTCACCGCTGCGGTCACCGCTGCGCGAGGATGCCCAGCAGGATGATGTCGAGCGCTCCGTCGAGGCGGCGTGGGAGGTCGAACGGCTCCGGCTCTTCGCGGATCCAGCGCAGGACCGAGGAGAAATAGCAGGACGCGAGCAGCGCGCCGGCCTGGTCGGGGTCGACCTGCGACCGGATCTCGTCGCGCTGCCGCCCCTCGTCGACGATCTTCGCCAGTTCGATTTCGAGTGAGGGGTCCTGCAGCAGGCGGCCGAACCGCGCGGAGGCATCCATCAGGATGACGGTCTCCGCACGCGAGGCGACGTTGAGGTCGGCCATCTCCCCGAGGTAGCGGCGCAGCCGGTCGCCCACCGGCAGATCCTCCGCGTTCTCCTGGCTGAGGATGGCCGCGACCCGGGCCCGTCGGCGGACTCCCCACTCCTCCAGGAAGCCGACCTTCTGCGAGAAGTGGTTGAAGACGGTGGCCCGGGCGACGTCGGCGGACTCCGCGATCTGCTCCATCGTCGTCGCCTCGTACCCCTGGGCCACGAAGAGTCCCGCCGCGGCGGTGTAGAGCTGGTCGCGCACCTGCTGCCGCTTGCGCTCGCGGCGCCCGAGGGGCGGGGTGTCCTGGGCGGGTACGCCTCCCGCCTCCGAGATCGTCATGGGCCCAGTACAGCACAGGCCCCCACGGGTATTGACCCCCGCCGACCGGCATATTTAGATTGCACCCCACAGATGGACTCCAGTCCATCAATGGACTTCAGTCTCGATATGATTCGGGACATGGACAGGAGGCGGCGTGGCTTCCACGATCTCCCCGGCGAGCCGGATCGATCTCGGCCAGGGCTGCCACGCATGGGTACCGGGCACCGGCGGATGGGGCATGAGCAACGCCGGGCTGGTCACCGGCCGGGGCGAGTCCCTGCTCGTCGACACCCTGTACGACCTGCGTCTCACCCGGGCCATGCTCGACGGACTGGCGCCGGTGACCGAGACCGCGCCCGTCTCGACCGTGGTCAACACGCATGGCAACGGCGACCACTGGTTCGGCAATCAGCTCGTGGCCCACGCCGAGATCATCGCGACGCGCGGTTCACTCACCGACATGCGCCAGGTGGGCCCGGCGGAGATGCACGCGCTGACCAGTGCGGACACGGCGGCGGGGCGGTTCGCCCGCCGGATCTTCGGCCGTTTCGACCATGCCGGTGTCCGGCCCGTGCTGCCGCACCGGGTGTTCGACGGCGGGACGGTCCTGGACATCGGCGGGACGGAGGTCCGGCTGATCGACGTCGGCCCCGCGCACAGCGCCGGGGACACGATCGTCCATGTCCCGCGTGCGCGGACCGTCTACACCGGGGACATCGTGTTCGCCGGTTCCACACCCGTCGTCTGGCACGGTCCGTTCGCCAACTGGCTCACCGCGTGCGATCTGCTGCTCGCCCTGGACGTGGAGGTGATCGTGCCCGGACACGGTCCGGTCACCACGAAGGACGCGGTCCGCGCCGTCCGCGACTATCTGTCGTACGTCCACGAACAGGCCACCGCGCGCTTCGACAAGGGCATGCCCGCCGAGGAAGCGGGCCGCGACATCCGCCTCGGACGCTTCGCCGGCCTCGACGAGAGCGAACGCCTCGCCGTCAACGTGCACACCGTCTACCGCGAACTCGCCCCCGGAACGCCTCCGCTCGACGGCCCCCAACTCTTCGGCCGCATGGCCGACCTCGCCTGGCCCTGCCCCGGCCCCGGCCCCGGCTTCTGAGCGGCGTCGGCACCCGGGAGTCTCGGCACGCGCCATCGCGCCCCGCTCACCCCCGGCCCCATCAAGGAGAAGACATGGCCACCAGCACCGTCCATGGCACGGCCGGCCCCGCCCCGGCCACGGCAGAGGAGAGCGCTGCGTGAAGTTCGCGACCTTCGTCCACGACGGGAAATGGCAGTCCGGAGTCGTCGCCGACGACCGGGTCCACGCCTTCGAGCACCCCGTCGACCTGCTCGATCTCATCATGGAGGGAGGGGAGGCCCTGTGTGAGGAGGGAGAGCGCGCCCTCGCCCGCTCCCTGTCGGTACCTCTGGCCGACGTCCGGCTGCTGCCGCCGCTCGAACCGCCGACCGTCCGCGACTACATGACCTTCGAGAGCCATGTGGCGGGTGTCGCGCGGGGATACGGCGACACGGTCCCCGAGGAGTGGTACGCCGCGCCCGCGTTCTACTTCACGAACCCGTACGCCATGATCGGCGCCCATGACGATGTGCCCGTGCCTCCCGGCTGCCGCCGCTTCGACTTCGAACTGGAGGTGGCCGCCGTCATCGGCAAGGAGGGCCGCGACCTCACGCCCGAGCGGGCACGCGACCACATCATCGGCTACACGATCCTCAACGACTGGTCCGGACGCGATGTGCAGGGCCGGGAGATGAAGGTGAAACTCGGCCCGGCCAAGGCCAAGGACACCGCCACCACCCTCGGCCCCTGGCTGGTCACCACCGACGAACTCGAACCCCACCGCGACCCGGAGGGCTTCCTCGACCTCGCCCTCTCCGTCCAGGTCAACGGCGAGACCGTCGGCCAGGACCGGCTGTCCAGCATGGCCTGGACGTTCGAGGAGATGGCCGCGTACGCCTCCCGAGGCACCTGGATCCGCCCCGGCGACGTCCTCGGCTCGGGCACCTGCGGCCACGGCTGCCTGGCCGAACTCTGGGGCCGGAAAGGCTTCCTGGAACCTCCACCACTCGTCCGCGGCGACACCGTCACCATGACGGTCGAGGGCATCGGCAGCATCAGCAACACCGTCGCCGGGGGCGTCGCCCCGGTCCCACTGCCCCGGGCCCGCCGCAGAGGGTGACCTCCGTAGGTGAGAACGAGAAAGGCCCGAACAACAAGGACAAGGACAAGGGCCTCACCGTCCTCATCACCGCCCTGCGCGCCCAAGGCGCCGACGGGCTGCGTGTGGTGTCCAACAACTGCGGCGTGGACGGCCAGGAACTCGGCTTCCTGCTGACGGCGGGCCGCATCGCCCGGGTCACCGGTTCCTGCGTCGGGGAGGACAGGGAGTTCGCCCGCCGGCGGCAGGCGCTGTTCTTGGCGCCGGAGGGGAACTCGCGCGGGGGCCGGCGGCGCACGGCCGGCCGGATCAGACCTGGACGCTGTCGCGGATCAGGACCCTGATCGGACGCCGGTTCCACCGGAGCATGACCTTGTCGGCGATCGCGCAGATGCTGCACCGGCACGGCTTCAGCCACCAGGTCCCGGCCCGGCGCGCGGTCGAGCGCGACGAGGAAGCGGTCAGCGGCTGGGTGAAGGAGACCTCACTCCGGCTGGAAACACCGCGGCGGCGCTCGACGCCCGGGTCTGCTTGTGGGCGGGCTGATCAGCCTCGACCACTCGGTGCAGCGGAAAGGTGATCATTTATCGTCTTCGGGTGCTCTGTCCTCCAAGTCTGGGAGCAGGCCGGCAATCAGTCGATAGGCGGCGCGATGGGCACATGAACTTCTTGCTGCCGAGCGGGTGGTGCGCAGCGATGAACGGATCTGCGAGAGGGAAACCGATGAGCGGCAAGAGTCTGACTCAAACCGAGGCTGAGCGGCGCGCGAGGCTGCTGACGGTCGAGCGGTATGACGTGGCCGTCGATCTTTCGGAGTTGCTGACCGGTTCGCGGGTCCGGTGCGAATCGACGATCACTTTTGCGTGTCGCCGGCCCGGGGCCGATACCTTTGTCGATTGTGCGGCGACGGTCGAGAGCGCGACGCTCAACGGGGTCGTGCTGCGGCCGGCCGTTGAGGGCCGGATCGCGCTGACCGATCTTGCCGAACACAGCGTCCTCACGGTGGTCTCGGTGACGGAGTGCTCGGCCGATGGCCGGGGCGTGCACAAGGCGGTCGATCCCGCCGACGGCGAGACGTATGTCTACACCGACTTCGCTCCCGACTACGCCCGGCATGTGCTGGCCTGCTTCGACCAGCCGGACCTCAAGGCGCCGTGGGCATTCACCGTGACCGCTCCTGCCGACTGGCGGGTGCTGAGCAACAGCGGTGACCCGCAGGTTGAAGAGCTCGGCTCGGTGCGGCGCTGGACCTTCCCGCCGACGCCGCCGCTGGCGGCGTACAACACCGTGATCAATGCGGGCCCGTACTACGAATTGCGTCGTCGCGGAGCTGGTCATGATCTCGGGCTCTTCGCCCGGCAGTCGCTGGCTTCGATCCTGGACCGGGACGCCGATGAGCTGTTCACCCTGACCACTCAGGGGCTCGAGTTCTTCGCCGGCAAGTTCGGCATGCCGTTTCCGCAGCACAAGTACGACCAGGTCTTCACGCCCGAGTTCCCCGGCGCGTTGGAGAACTTCGGCTGCGTCACCTGGATGGACTGGTTCCTGCGCAGGACCACTCCGACCAGGGCGGAGTGGGACATCTTCTCGCGGTACCTGCTGCATGAACTCGCGCACATGTGGTTCGGCAACATCGTCACGATGCGCTGGTGGGACGACCTGTGGCTGAACGAGGCGTTCGCGGAGTTCGCGAGCAACTGGGCCGCGGTGAGCGTGACGTCGTACACCGATGCCTGGACGGCACATCTGGCCGGCGAGAAAATCAGAGCCTATTTCATGGACCAGGGACCGACGACGCACCCGATCCGCCAGCGGGTCCGCGACGTCTCCGAGGCGAAAGCGACGTTCGACGCCATCACCTACCCCAAGGGCGCGTCCGTACTGCACCAACTGATGACGTACGTCGGCGAGGCGAACTTCTCCGCCGGTCTCACCCGCTACTTCGCCACACACGCCTGGGGCAACACCACGCTGCATGACCTGATCGACGCGGTCGCCGACGCCAGTGGACGTGACCTGGACCGGTGGCGCACGGGATGGCTGGAGACGGCGGGCACCGACCGGCTGACTCTCGACCACGATGCCGACGGGTTCGCCCTGGTCGCTCAGGGGCCTGAGGGCCGGCCACGCCCGCATGTGCTTGCCGTCGGCGCCTACGAGCGGTCCGGGGACCACCTTGAGCGCATGGCACTCGTCGAAGTCGAGGTGACGGGCGAACGGACCCGGCTCGACCTACCAGCAGGGGCCGACCTGTATCTGGTCAACGATGAAGACCTGACCTTCGCCTCGACGAGACCCGACGCCACGACCAGAGACGCGTTCTTCCGCAACGCCGCCCGCCTGCCCACCGCGACCGCGCGGGGTGTCGCCGTGACCACGGCCTGGGACATGCTGATCAACGGCGAAGCGACAGCCGCCGAAGCCGTGCGGTGCCTGACCGGAGTGCTCGCTGTCGAGACGTCCGCGTCGGTGATCGAGCCGTATCTCAACCTGGCCGTCGAGGCCGCGGATCTGTGGAGCCCGGGATCGCAGCGGGACGAGTTGCTGCGAGCAGTGGCTGAGGCGTGCCGCAGCCTCTCCGACGTCGGCGCCCACCGCAAAGCGGCGTTGCGTGGCTTCGCCCGCACCGCGGCCGGACCGGAGGAGGTCGCGTGGCTCCAGACCGAGGCCGGGGAAGACATCGACCTCCAGTGGCGGGCACTGGTTCGCAAGGCTCAGCTCGGAAGCCCGACCGCAGCCGAGGCACAGACTCTGGACCGCGACCCGGATCCCGACGCATGGATCAGCAGGCTTCAGGTCCGCGCGGCGACCCCGGACGCGGCCGTGAAGAATGCGGTCTGGCAGACGCTGGCGACGGACCGCGCGGTGCCTGTCGCCTCGGTCCACTCGGTCGCGACGCTGTTCTGGAGCGCCGGCCAGGACGACTTGCTCAGGCCCCACACGGAGGCCTACCTCGATCTCGTGCGAACCATCCACCGCAGCGGAACCCAGCAGGCGACGACCTACACCAAAAGCCTCTTCCCGGTGTTCGGTATCGACCTGAACTTCGTGGGTCGAGCGGAAGACCTGGCGGCACAGGTTGTCCCGGTCGTCCGCACGAACCTCCTGGACCGGGCCGACCGGATGCGCCGCATACTGCGCTCCCGCGGCTGAAGGCTTGCGGCGCTGGTGCTTCTCCGGGCGCCCATCCGCGGTAACTCGGGCGCCGGACGGTCAGCAAATGACACTCCGTCACCCCGTCACCCCGTCAGCCCGTCAGCCCGTCACGGAAATCTTGACTGAGACCATCGAGAACCCGGCTTCGTCCGCGAAGCAGACCCGGGCGTCGTCACGCTCGACCGCATGGCTTCGTAGGCGAATACGGACACCGTCTGCATCCGAGTTTGGACACCACTTGCCGATCACAGGGCCCGAGAATGTCGGTGAGAAGTAACACCGCCGCGAAGTGGACGGAGCGGCCCTATTCGGCGGGTTCGGCGATCAGCGCCGTACCGATCTTGCGGAAGCCGAGTCGGGCGTAGACCCGTGCGACGTCGTCGTCACCTGCCGACAGGAAGACGGTGGCCGCACCCCGCGATCGGGCGTCGGCCACCAGTGCCGCGGTGACCGCGAGTGCGAGACCGCGACGGCGAGCTGCGGGGAGTGTTCCGACGCCGACGATCTCGCTGACTCCCGCGAGTGGTTGGTGCTGGCCTGCGGACAGCGCTGATCCATGTTCGACAGCTGCGGCGACCGCTGTCAGACCTGCCCGGATACGCACGATCGTGCGTTCCACCGATCCGTCGGCGACGCGTCCGTCGATCGCTTCCGCCAGTTGTGGTGCTCCCGCGAGACCGACGTGGGTTCCAGGCTCGGCGAAGGCGAGGTGAGGAACCGCCAGGGCGCTGGGCAGTATCGGGTCGTCCGCGCCTACGATGCGTACGGATATGGTGCCGGACAACTCCTCAGGTGGAGTTGCGGGAGTACCGGGATCGAGCGTCATCAGCGGATGTTCGTGGACCACGAGTCCCGACTCCTCGACTGCTGCCCGCAGCGTGGGCGTGGTCTCGGCGACCCATTCGAAACTCTCCGGGATCCCCAGTTCGCGCTGACGGGCACGGACCTTCTGCACGTCGGTGGCCTCCAGCGGTCCTGTCCATCCCCGTGCGGGACGTGCGTAGAACGGCCAGCCCTGGCCCTCCCGCACGAACAGGGTCAGCGGCCCGTGGTCCTCGACTCGGGCGCCGTGGCGCGGGACCGCGTCGTAGTACTCCTCGAGCCGGTCCAGCAATGCCCGCTCAGGATGATCGTCAAAAGCAGCGGAAGTCACGCCGGGCATCCAAGCAACAGGGCACGAGCGACGCCACTTCATTTCCAATCCGCCTGCGGGAGTTCTCGGCCGGAAACCGCTGCCGAGATGTCGTCCATTCTTCGCTGAGAGCATGTGCACCTCCGCACGGTGCCCTTCGGGCGCGGACGGCGGTTCGCCGATACGCCGGAGACCTGTCCTCTGCCAGCAGCAGAACACCGGCCCGACCGGGCTCGACGATCACTACAGTCCAGGCTCATGACGACAGTCACCACGCGCACGATCGAGTACGCGGCCGACGGCCTGACGATGATCGGGCACCTCTCGCTCCCGGCCGGTGTCGACCGTCGGCCCGCCGTGCTGGTCGGGCCCGAGGGGGTGGGACTCAGTGATGTCGAGCGCCGCCGTGCCGATGCGCTCGCCGAGCTGGGGTATGTGGCGCTGGCCTTCGATCTCCACGGCGGGCGCTGTCTGGGCGACCCCGAGGAGATGCTGGCCCGTTGCATGCCGCTGCTCGCCGACCCCGACCGTATGCGAGGCATCGGCCACGCGGCGCTCGACGTGCTCCGGGCCGAGCCGCGGACCGTCCCGGACCGGATCGCCGCCGTCGGCTACGGCACCGGGGGCGCGATCGCGCTGGAACTCGGGCGCGACGGCGTCGACCTGTGCGCGATCGCGACCGTCAACGTACTGACCACGGGCCGACCGGGCGACACGGCGCGCATTCGCTGCCCGGTGTGGGCCGGGGTCGGGTCGGAGGACCCGATCATGCCGCCCGCCCAACGGGACGCGTTCGCCGCCGAGATGCAGGCCGCGGGCGTCGACTGGCGCCTCGTGGTCTACGGCGGCGCCTTGCACGCCTTCCATCACCCGCCGGTCGACCACATCGTGCTTCCCGGGGTCGGTCATCACCCTCAGCACGCGCAACGCGCTTGGCGGGACGTCGTCGACCTGCTCGCCGAGTGCCTGCCCCTGACGGAGTGATCTGGGCCGACTGGCGTTCGTTCACGGGCTTGACCTTGTTCTTCAACCCTGGTCAACAGATCCTTCGACGAGCTTCATGATCGGAGCCAGGATCCGGGGCAGGTCGTTCTCCGAGCTGATCACCTGCTCGTCCTGCCAGGTGTACTCGGTCCGGCAGTCGATGAAGAGCAGTGAAGCGCTTCCCGATTCCCATACAAACAGCTTCCCCAGACGCTCGTCCGACTCCAGGGTGAGGCACACGGCCGTTGCCTTCGGGCGCCCTCTCCCTGCTGTCCCAGGGGCTGGCTGCTTCACCGTGGCGGTGATCCCGCGAGAGCGGAGTTCCTGCTCTTGTGTGGCGTGCCAGTCCACGAGCCATTCAACGGTCTCCGGCATTGCGCCCCTCGCTGTCATAGTCGAACGAGTCGTCGAACTTGAGCGTACGGATGGTGTGCGCCGGACTCCGGGACGGCCACCACACCAGCGAACTCCCCGCCGTCGAGGGCACGCGGCGGATGTCGTCGCTCGTGCGCGCTCACGACAGCAGGATGCGGGTCCCCACCACGGCCAGGAACACGCAGGCCAGGGTGAATACGGTCTGCACTACGGCGGTGACCGGCATCCTCAGGCGGGCGTGTGCGAAGGCGCTGGTCGCTGCCACGGCCGGGACGCCCCAGACGACGAGCCATGTCAGGACGGAGACATCGCGGGAGTGCGCGGTCGCGGAGGAGCTCGGCGGATGTGTACCGGCCAGGCTGAGCATGACGAGCAGCATCCCGGCGACCACGACGATGACCGCGTCCGCGACCAGGAACAGCAGGGCGACCGCGATGTCGATCAGCCATGAGCGGCGTCGGCGGGCCCGGGGAGTCACCGGGGAGTCCTGCTCGTCCTGGGGCGGTGAGGCCATGAGTCGACTGCACCACGGAACGGCCTGTTCGGCACCGCGCAGGACACGATGGCGGCCCGATCCGACCGTGACGATCGGGCATCGAGCGCACCTGGCGCACCGCGCGGTGGAAAACACCTCCGCGGCACCGCCCGGCGGCTCCTCGATCCGCGCGAAACCACCACCTGTTCGCAGGTCGGCGAGGGAGGAGGGGAGGAATTGCTCAGTAATAGCTGCTACCCCTTGGACTCCTATACTGCGACGCGTGCAGTCCACCACGATCAGACGTGCCGTCACCCAGGACTCGGCGCGTCTCACCTCGCTGATCCACCGCTCCAGCGCCTACCGGGGGCGGTACGCCCCGATCATCGCCGGGTACCAGGTGACGGCCGACTACATCACCCGGCATCGGGTCTTCGTGGCCGTCGACGGGTCCGGTGAGCCGCTGGGCTTCTACGCCCTCGTCCTGGAGCCACCGGAGTTGGACCTGGCCTTCGTGGCGGACGAGGCCCAGGGGCGGGGCATCGGGCGGCTCCTGATCGAGCACATGACGGGTGAGGCCGGACGGGCCGGTCTCACCGCCGTGCGTGTGGTGTCCCATCCCCCGGCGGAACAGTTCTACCGGCGCCTGGGCGCGCAGCCCGTGGGGACGGTCGCCCCGTCGCCGCCGCAAGTCTCCTGGGAGCGGCCGGAGTTGCGCTTCGTCATCCCCTGACCGCCGCTCAGGACCCCATGCTCGATAAATGGGGGCTGTGCCCCCATGAGCCGCCGTCACGCCATGAGCATGCTGAGTCCGGTTTGCCAGTCGCCGCCCGACCAGCGGCCGGCGCGGCAACGTCTCTACGACAGGAGCAGCATGGGAACGACAACCCGCAAGGGGTTGCAGACGGCAGTGACGGCGGCGGTGGCGGTGGGCGCGGCGCTCGTCCTGCCGGTGGGGCAGGCGCACGCCGCGACGGGGGGCACGGTCACCGCGAACTTCGCGTTCATCTACGTCACCGCCGCCGAGGGCAAGGCCAACCAGATCACCATCAGCGCCGCCGGAACCAACATCGTCGTCACCGACGCCGGTGACACCCTCACCGCCGGCACGGGCTGCACCCAGCGGACCGCGAACTCCGTGACCTGCGCGACCGGCGTACGCGCGCTGTCCGTCGACACGGGCGACCTCGACGACACCGTCACCCTTCAGACCACCAGGACCCGCGCCTACCTCTACGGGAAGGGCGGCGACGACACCTTCGACGCACGGCCCAGCGACGTCCGTGTCGTGATGGAGGGCGACGCCGGTGACGACCTGCTGCAGGGCGGGAACAACACGGACGAGCTCTGGGGCGAAGCGGGCTCCGACACCATGACCGGCGGCCCGGGCAACGACCGGATCATCGCCCAGGAAGGCATACACGGCAACGACTTCTCCGACGGCCAGGACGGCAACGACGTCTGCCTCGGAGATCCCGGAGACAGCGAAGTCTCCTGCGACGACTGACGGTCGCACCGATCCTGTCCGGCCGGCCCTGCCCGGTCCGGTCGTGTCCGGTCCGGCCCTGTCCGGTCCGGTCGTGTCCGGTCCGGCCGCCTCACACTCCACCACGGCGGCCGGACCGGGCCCCACCCCGAGCCGTTCGCACGACACCTGGCGCGGCTCACCGGTCAAGCGCCGTCGAACGCCTGCCGCGTGTGCGTGAGCAGTTCGCGTACCGCCGGATTGTGCGCGCGCTTCCAGATCAGGGCGAGCAGTGCCGGTGTGTCGACGTCGTCGATGGTACGGGCGGTGAGCCGGTCACGGTAGTTCGCGGCCATCGAGTCGCTGAGGAGGGCGACGCCGAGCCCGCGGGCGGCGAGGTCGGCCATGGCGTCGGCGGCGCTGGCCTGCAGCGCGATCGAGGGGCGGAGGCCCTGTGCGGCGCAGGCTTGGTCGAAGACCGCGCGCAGACCAGTACCGGGAGGCATGCACACGATCGGGTGGGCCATCAGGTCGCGCAGGGTGACCCGTCGCTGATTCGCCAAGGGGTGCCCGGCCGGGACCGCCGCGACGAGCCGATCGTTGATGAGGGTCAGCGCGCCCAGCCCGTCGGGGGTGGCGGCCGCGGCACCGATGAGCGCCAAGTCGACGGTGCCGGTGCGTACTTGGTCGGTGAGCCGGTCGGAGCTGTCTTCGAGGAGCGAGATCTCCACACCGGGATGCGCCTGGTGGAACGCGGCGAGGGCGTCGAACAGCGGAGTGAGGGTGCAGCCGATGACCATCCCGACGGTGAGCCGCCCCCGGATCAGACCGGCCACCTCGCCCACCGCCCGGCCGACGGCCCCGGCCGCGGCGAGTGCGGTGCGGGCGTGTTCGAGCGCTGCCTTCCCCGCGGCGGTGAGGGTGACGGTGCGGGCCGACCGGTCGAACAGCTCGGCGCCGAGTTCCCGTTCGAGCCGGCGGATCTGGGCACTGACGCCGGACTGGCTGATGTGCACACGCTCGGCCGCCCGCGTGAAGTTCCGCTCCTCGGCGACGGCGACGAGGTACTCCAGCTGCCTCAACTCCATAACCACAGATTCTAGTTCGCATCGAATCCAGCTGTTGGATTTCTGGACGGCGGGCGACCAGGCTGAGAGAGACACCGAAGCCTCACGTCAGGAGAAACCCATGCCGGAGTACGAGAAGGCCATGCGGCCCGAAGACCTCACCCGTCTGTTCATCGAGCGGTCCAACGCAGGTGACGCGGCCGGGGTCGCCGCGCTCTACGAGGAGGGCGCGGTGCTGGCCTATCCGCCCGGCGAGGTGACGGTGGGACGGGACGCGATCCGCGCGCTGTGGGAGAAGGTGCTGGCGGGCGGGCCCCGTTTCGAGGCGGAGCCGCCGCTGCCGACGTTGGTCAGCGACGGCATCGCCCTCACCTCGACCCCGCCGAAGGACAAGGCCGGGGCACGGGCGCAGGTCGTCAGGCGTCAGTCCGACGGAAGTTGGCTGCGCCTGCTCGACCAGCCCGAGTTCGTCCCGCCGGCACGCTGATACCCCGGCGCCTCCCGCGTGCCTTGAGGATGAAGGCTGTTGAACGGCGGTCCTACTGGTGCGGGATGCGGCGGCCGAGGAACGCGGCCACATGGTCAAGGGCCGGGGCGCCCTCGGGTGCGGGATGTGCCGGGGCGATGGACCCGCCGACCGTGCGGGGCAGGTCGCCGTAGATCTCCCGGACGACCGGCAGGGCGGCGCGCGCGATGTCGGGCTCCAGGTCTCGGTCGCGGCCGAGCGCGGTCGCGAGATCCCAGCCGTGCACGAGCAGTTCGACGAGGAGTTGCTCGACCACGCGTCGGCCGGGGGCGGGGCCGAAGGAGCGGTCGAGCATGCCCGGCTGCCGGAAGGCGTCGCGAGCCCGGACGGCGGCCGTCTCGAAGGCGGCGAGGTGGTCGTCACCGAGATGGTCCTCGGTGTGGCCGCCGGTGGGAGGCGTGCCCTGGGCCAGGCCGCCCCAGATGATGTTCTCCCACACCAGGTGGTCGAGCAGATCCCGTACGGTCCAGGCCTCGCAGGGAGTCGGCAGGCCGAACCGGTCCGGCGCGGTCGCCCGTACGAGCCCGCCCACGGTGTCCTGGACACGGGTGAAAGCGTCCAGGACGCCGCCCGGCCAGGGGTCGGTGTCATCCGCGTAGAGGGCTGCGAGCCGGGCGTCGCGCGCGCCGGGGGCGGGGTTGGCGCGCAGCGCGGTGGTCAGCCACTGTCCTTCGCCGGTGATCCCGGCGGGTGCGGGGCGACCGCCGAGGACGCACAGCAACTGCCAGAAGCGCTCGACGGCGGGCTCGGCCGCGGTGGTGAGCTGCTCGTGCAGGAGTCTGCGTGCCTCGGTTCCGTCGGCGGTCACGGTGGCGGGGGCGGTGTTCGCGCGGCTGGGCAGCCACGCGGCGACGACGTCCGCGACGACCCCGTCGGCGGCCGGGGAGTCCGCCGCGGTGCCGGCCCGTAGCGCCGCGCGGACGCGTGCCGTCCAGGTGTCGGTCAGTGCGCGCATCTCCTCGTCCACGGTGGCGTCCTGCTCACCCTGCCCCCGCCCCTGCCCCTGCCCCCGCCCCTGCCCTCCCGCCTTCCCCTGACGGGCGGCGTACTCCGCGAGGCGCCGCACGGCGGGACGCAGTTCCCCGTCGGCGACCAGCTCGCCCAGCTCCAGCCAGGCTTCGACCTGCTCGTCGGTGGGATCGTCGGGCAGGTCGGAGCCGGCCGCGAGGAGCCCTTCCCGGAAGTGGGGCACGTCCAGGTCGCCGAGCGTGTCGGTGAGGAACTCGTGGACCAGTGTGCGGCGTTCGTCGGGGGACATCCGGGCGTGACGGGTCATCAGGGTGAGTCCCTCGTGGGTGGTGCGACGAGTGACCGTGCGCAGGACGGCCTGGTCGGTCCGCAGGCGGCGGATCCGGGCTTCCAGTGCCTCGACCTGGGCGACCGCCACCTCGGCGAGCCCGTCCTCGCGGTCCAGGGCGGCCCGGATGTCACCGAGGCCCAGCCCCAGGTCCCGCAGCGTGCGGGCCAGGTGCAGCCGGGCCACGCCGGTGGTGTCGTAGCGGCGGTAGCCGCCGGAGGTCCGGTCGACCGGTACCACGATGCCCGCGTCCGACCAGTGCCTGACCACTTTCACCGGCAGCCCGGTCTGCCGTGCCACCGCGCCGATGCTCCACGTGGGCCGCGACGCGTCGTCCCTGCCCATGTGCGCGTGCGCGTGCGTGGGCGTGGGCGGGTGTGTGTACATGTGCATGGGCTCCACCTTCGACTCTCCCTCCGTGGGAGAGTCAAGCAGCCTCATACACCGCTCAGCTGCAGAGTTCCATGATGGTGTCGTCGAAGTCGGGGAACCCGCCGGCGGCCTGTTCGATCACGGTGGCTGCCGGTGCCCGGAAACTCGATGCGAATTTCTCCGCCACGGCCGTCAACTCAGCTTTGGGTTGCGGGGTTCGGTCGGGCTCGTAGGCGGTGGCCGCTTCCCAGGGCCCGAGGCCGTCGGCCGACAGCCACAGGAAGGCGCCCAGGTTGCGGGCGACTACGCCGGGCTCGCCCTCGGAGCCGAGGAAGACGACCGGCTGTTCGTCCAGTGCGCGGGCGGGGCGGGCCAGCCAGAAGGCGGCGTATCCGCCGGTGCCGTCCCGGCCGAACACACGGAAGTCGTCACCGGTCAGCTCGTCGTTGCCGGTCCAGTCCCGAAACCACTCGGTGGCCTCGTCGGCGGAGAGAAAATCCGGGAAGGGCTCGAAGTCCACCCCGTCGCCGCCATCGCCGTCACTCTCGCCGTCGCTCTCCCTGTCGCTGTCGAATCCGAGCGCCATCGCGGCGGCGAGTGCGGGAGGGAACCGGCGGTCGCCACTCAAGATCATGCGAACAGATCAGCGAACGATCCGACGACACCGACAGCCCGTCCCGTGCCCCCTTCTGCTGGTCCGGGAGACCACCCCGGACGGCCTCGTCGCGTCGTCAGGTGCGCCGGACCGCGCCGAGTTGGGCGCGGTTCAGACCGGGGGCGGTGAAGCGCTGCGCGACCGTGCGCAGGACGCGGGCCATCGCCTGGGCCGGTGGGGTGGCGGGGCGGGCCGTGGCGCGAGCGAGGAGGATGCGGCGAGTGGGGGCGGGTACGTCGGAGGCGAACGGCAGGAGACGTACGTCGCTGCGGCGGCTGGTGAGCGCCAGGCGGGGGGCGAGGGCGACGCCGAGGCCGGCGGCGACCATGGCCTGTGCCTCCTGGTAGTCGTGCGAGGAGTAGGCGATACGCGGCTCGAAGCCCGCCTGGCGGCAGCTGCGGCGCAGCACGTCGGCGACGGGGTGGTTGTCGGCGCGGATGATCCACTCCTGGTCGGCGAGGTCGCCCAGGCGCACGGAGGGATGGGTCCGCAGGGGCGAGTCGGCGGGGACGACCAGCACCGTGGGGTCGTCCAGGAGGTGGGTGAGGGAGAGCGCCGGATCGTCGAGGCGATTCCACTCGTAGTCCCAGAGCAGGCCCTGTTCCACCTCGCCGGTGTGCAGCATTTCGCGCAGCTCCGCGAGGACCCCGGCGCGTACCTCGATGCGGATGCCCGCGTGGCTGCGCCGGAAGCGGGTGAGTGCGAGGGGCAGCAGGGACGCGCTGGCCGTGGGAAACGAACCGAGCCGGAGCGTGCCTTGGTCGAGGGCGGTGAAGGAGTCCAAGTCCGCCTGCGCGGCGCGTAGTTCACGGCGGATCACCCGGCCGCGTTCGGCCAGCGCGGCCCCGGCCGGTGTGGGGCGGATGCCGCGGGGCAGCCGCTCGACGAGGGGCTGCCCGGCCTCCTTTTCCAGCAGGGACATCTGCTGGGAGGCGGCGGAGGTCGTCATGCCCAGCGCCTCGGCCGCCGCGGTGAGTGATCCGCGTTCGGCGGCCTCGGTGAGCAGGAGCAGTCGGCGCACGTTCAGCATGCCTTCGACTTTAGCCGAGCTAAACCCAGGTGAAGTGAACTGCGATTGTTCCGAAGTCAGGCCTCTGCCAAGGTCGCCGAAATCGCCGAGCGGTTCACCGGCCCGCGGTCCACCCGCGGCCACCGCTTCGGCCGTTCCCTCCCCCTTGATCGAGGAAGAGCTTCGGACATGCACACTCCCGCGACTCTGGTGCGTGGCGGCACCAGCAAGTGCTGGCTGTTCAACCAGGTCGATGTCCCCGCCGACCGTGGCGAACTGGAGAGGCTGCTGGTCTCCGCGTACGGCGCCGGCGATCCCGTGGAACTCGACGGGGTGGGCGGGGCAACCCCGACCACCTCGAAGGCGGCCGTGGTCAGCCCGTCGCCCGCCCCCGAGGTGGACGTGGACTACCTCTTCGCCCAGGTCGGCATCGGCACGGGCTCGGTCGAGTGGACCAGCAACTGCGGCAACTGCGCCACAGGGGTCGCTCTGTACACGGTCGCGAAAGGCCTGGTCGCGATCACCGGCGACCGGACGCGCGTGGTGATGCGCAACATCAACACCGGCGCGGTTCTGGAAGGGCTGGTGGACACCACGGGTGGTGTGGTGCGCCACTTCGGTCGTCAGACCGTCCCCGGCACCCGTGCCGGTGGGGTCGCCGTCGGTCTCACGTTCCGCGATCCGGCCGGTGGCACCACCGGTTCGCTGCTCCCCACCGGGCGGGCCGCGCAGGACCTGCGGGTGGCCGCCGCCGAAACCGTACGGGTGAGCATGGTGGACGCCGGGGCGCCCGTCGTGCTCGTGGACGCCGTCGGGGCCGGTCGCACCGGCGCCGAGTCCCTGGAACGGATCAACGCGGACGTGCCCTGGCTGCGCACCGTGCGGCACACCGCCGCGCCGTTGATGGGGCTGGTCGAGCCGGCCGAGGAGCCGGGCGACGCGGTGCCCAAGGTGGGTCTGGTGGGCCCGCCGGTGCCGTACACCACCACCCTCGGCGAATCGGTCGGGGCGGCGGACTACGACATCTCGGTGCGCATGCTCAGCATGAACACCCCGCACCCCGCGATCGGTCTGACCTCCGCCGTCGCCGTCGCCGCGGCCGGGCTCGTCGAGGGCTCGGTGGTGTGCCGGGCCGTGGGCGGTCCGACCGACGAGTGGCTGCGTCTCGGTACACCGGCCGGTGTCGTCGCGGTCCGCTGCACCGACGTACGGGACGGCCTGCCGCAGCGGGTCACCGTGCAGCGTGCGGCGCGACTGCTCGCCGACGCCCGTATCTACGTCCCCGGAACGGGCAGCCCGCGAGCGGCCTGAACCGGGACGGACATCACCCCGGCCGGCCGGTCCGCCGACCGTTCGCGCCGGGATACCCTCGCGCCCTCGGGGCGCGCCCCTCCCCCTCGCACCAAGGACAAAGATGTCTGCTGAAGTGATCTCCATAGGCGCGCTGCTGGTGATGTTCGTGGTCGGCACGGTACTGCCGATCAATCTCGGCATCCTCGCCTTCGTCGCCACGTTCGCGGTCGGCACCGCCTCGCTCGGCCTCACCGAGGACGAACTCTTCGAGGGGTTCCCGGCGAAGCTCTTCGTCACCATCGTCGGGGTCACCTATCTGTTCTCCGTCGCCCGTCGCAACGGCACCATCGACTGGCTCGTCGCGGCCGGGGTGCGGCTGGTGCGCGGCAGAGTCGCGCTGATCCCCTGGGTGCTGTTCCTGGTGGCCGCGCTGCTGACGGCGTTCGGCACCTTCACTCCCGCCGCGGTCGCGATCCTCGCGCCGATCGGCATGAACTTCGCCTACCGCTACAAGCTCAACCCTCTGGTCATGGGCATGATGGTGATCAGCGGTGGACACGCGGGCGCGTTCTCCCCGCTCGCCGTCTCCGGCGCGCTGGTGCTCGGCCTGGTCGACGAGACCGCGCTGCGGGTATCCGCGGTGACGCTCTTCAGCGCCAGCTTCCTGATCAACCTGGTGCTCTCGGCGGTCACTTACGCGCTGTTCGCCAAGCGCCCCGCCCCGTTGGCCGAGGGTTCCGAGGAGGCGGCCGAGGACGAGGACCTCGCCGTGTCCGGCAGCCCCGACTGGCGTCAGTGGCTCACCCTCGCCTGCCTGGTGGGACTCGTGGTGGGCGCCCTGGGCTTCCAGTTGGAGATCGGCTTCCTGGCGCTCGCCGCCGGAGCGCTGCTGGCCCTGGTGGACATGAAGCGGCAGGAGAAAGCCGTGGACGGGGTCAGCTGGTCCACTCTGCTGCTGGTCGCGGGGATGATGACGTACATCGCCATGCTGGAGAAGGCGGGCGTCATCGAGAGCATCTCCGAGCACGCGGCGGGCCTCGGCGCCCCGCTCGCCGTCGCCCTGCTGCTGTGCTTCACCGTGGCCATCACCTCGGCCTTCGCCTCCTCCACCGCGATCCTCACCGCGATCATCCCCATCGCCGTACCGCTGCTGCTCTCCAGCCACCTCAGCGCCGCCGGGCTGATCGCCGCGCTCGCCGTCTCCACGACGATCGTGGACACCTCGCCCTTCTCCACCAACGGCGCGCTGGTCCTCAGCAACGCCCGCGGGGTGGACCCCCGCCGCTTCTACCGCCAGGTCATCGGCTACACCGGCGGCATCGTCGCCCTCGGGCCGATCGTCGCCTGGGGCGCGCTGGTCCTGCCCTGGTCATAGCGATGCACAGCATGCCGCGGGCCAGGGCGGGGTCGGTGCCGGGCAGCGGGCGCGGATGCAGGTCGGCCCGTGCGGCGGTGCGGGTGGGGCGCGGGTCCACCACGAGTGGACCGGGAACTCCGGCCACCCGGACACCGCGAGCGGTGCCGGTCCGTCCCGGTCGGGCCGTAGCACCGTCCCGCACGACGAGCACGATGGCGCCCCCGGCGCCGGCGTGCCGGCCCTCCTCCGTCAGTAGGGCGGTCCGGAGGACGAGGATCTGATCGACCGTGCCGTCGCAGGGAGGAAGCCGCTCCCGACGGAGCCTGGCGTGCTCCGCCTCGTCCGTGCCGCGCCGCGAATCCCGGCCCGTGTACGGAGCGCCGAGCCCGACGATGGCCCCCGCCCGGAGAGCGGGGGCCATCGTCGGTGCCTCGGGTGAGGGCGTCAGGCCGCGAAGTCGCGATCACGGGTCTCCGGCAGGGCCAGTACGCACAGCAGGCTGACCAGACACAGTCCGCCCGCGTAGACACCGAGGACGAGGGGCGACTTCCACTGGGAGTTCAGCCAGGTCGCGACCAGTGGGGCGAAGCCGCCGCCGAGGGTGTTGGCGAGGATGAAGGTCGCCGAGGCTCCCGTGTAGCGCAGCCGGGCCGGGAACAGCTCCGGCAGGAAGGCCGCGATCGGCGCGAACATCAGGATGAACAGGACCAGGCCCACCGTGAACGCGCCGGTGATGACCAGCCCGTCGCCGGTCGACAGGGAGCCGAACATGGGCAGCGCCCACACCGCGCACCCGATGGCCCCGGCCATGATGACCGGCCGCCGCCCCACCTTGTCGGCCAGCCGGGCGACCGGTATCACCGCGGCGGCCGTGACGCCGGCGGCCACGCTCGCGGCGACCAGCATCGTGTTCTGCGCGATGCCGAGCGCCTTGGGCCCGTACGACAGGCTGTAGACGATCGTCAGGTAGTAGACGGCGGAGCCGCCGGCCGCCGCGCCGATGCCGAGCAGCAGCTGTCCCGGGTACTCCTTGACCAGGGCGCCCAGCGGGAACCGCGGGGCGGCGGGGCGGCCGCCCGGGGCCTTGGCGCTGAACACGGGGGACTCGCTGACCCGGGTGCGCACCCAGAAGCCGACGACGATGAGCAGCGTGCTCAGCAGGAACGGCACCCGCCACGCCCCGTCGGCGAAGCCGTCGCGGCCGGCGACGGCGATCGTCGGCAGGATCACGGCGCTCGACAGCAGGAAGCCCAGCAGCGGGCCGATCTGGGGAATGGACGCGTACACCGCGCGTCGCCCCGGCGGGGCGTGCTCGGCAGCGAGCAGTACGGCGCCGCCCCACTCGCCGCCCATGCTCACGCCCTGGAGCAGCCGCAGGGCCACCAGGAGCACCGGGGCGAGGACGCCCACGGTGTCGTACGTCGGCAGCAGGCCGACCCCGACCGTGGCGATACCCATCAGCACCAGCGAGGCCACCAGGGCGCGCTTGCGGCCGAGGCGGTCGCCGATGGTGCCGAAGAGCACGACGCCGACGGGACGGGCGAGGAAGGCGGCGGCGAAGGTGAGGAAGGCGGCGAGGGTCGAGACCGTGGAGCTGCCGGAGGGAAAGAAGGCCGGGCCCAGGACGAGTGCGGCGGCCGTGCCGTACACCGCGAAGTCGTAGTACTCGATCGTGGTGCCCACGAGGCTGGCGACGGCGACACGCGAGACGTCGTCCTTGGCCTCGGGCGGTGGGGCTGGGGGTGTGACGGTACCGACTGCTGCTGCGTCGCTGCTGGTCTCGGACATGGAGCGGTTCACCTCCGGCGGACCCGGCCATGGAGGGTGACCCGGGCCACAGTGGGGACTGGTGCCGTGGACTGTAGGAGGCCGTCGGCCGGTCGGCGCATGGCTGTGCCGCCCTGCGGAACACCGGTCGGGCGCGGGTGAGAAACCCACCCGAACACCTGCAACATGCATGCTTCTCCGGGTGTCGCGCGCCGCGCCCCGGTTCCCCGGATCGTCGTGATCGACAGACTGTCACGACCGTTCACACCCGCGAGCAGCCCTCCACATTGGATGTTCGTCCATCTCAATGGCCACCTGACGCCCCATGCGCGGAAGCCGGGCAGAGAACCCTTCCGCCGGACGGAAGTACGCTGGAGCCCACCGGCGCGTATGGCGTCCAATCCTCTTCACCCCCGGCGACGCTCGCGAGGTCGTCGAGCCGAACAGAGGAGTCACCCATGTCCACAGGATCGACCCCCCTGCTCTTCCTGCACGGCTACTGGCACGGATCCTGGTGCTGGACGGACGTCATCGCCCGCGTCGCGGCCCTGGGCCGTCCGGCGGTCGCGGTCGACATGGCGGGCCACGGACTGCGCGCCGAACGCCCGCGGTGCCTCACCAGACGTCCCTACGACCCCGGGGCGGTGGCCACCGAGGTCTCACCGGTCGCGGGGGTGGACCTGGACCAGGCCGGGGACCTGCTGGTCTCACAGATCGAGGAGGTCGGCCGGGGCGGCCCCGTGACGGTGGTGGCGCACAGCATGGGCGGAGCCGTACTGACGCGGGCGGCCCAGCGGGCACCGGAGCTGGTGGCGCACGCGGTGTACCTCACCGCCTTCATGCCCGCCTCGGGCGTTCCGGCCATCACCTATGTGCAGATGCCCGAGAACGCGGGCGAACTCGTCGCCCCCTCCGTACGGGCCGACCCCGCCGCGATAGGGGCCCTGCGGTTCGACCTCGCCTCCGACGACCCGGAGTACCGAGGGCAGTTGCGGGACGCCTTCTTCGGCGACGTCGCACCGGCCGTCGCCGACGCCGCCCTCGCGCTGCTGAGCCCGGACGCCCCGGCCGGCATCGCGCTCCAGGCCACGACCCTGACCCCCGACGGCTGGGGCTCGGTCCCCCGCACCTACGTCACCTGCGCCCAGGACATGGCCGTACGCCCGGACCTGCAGCGGAAGTTCATAGGCGACGCGGACGCCGCCTTCCCGGACAACCCGACCTCCGTGCTGGCGCTGGACGCCTCGCACTCGCCGTTCCTCTCCATGCCCGGGCGGGTCGCCGACCTCGTCATGGACCTGGGCTGACCGACTCGGCCCCTGCTTCCGCCCGGGGCGGCGCACCGGGTGCGGCGCGCCGGCCTACTCGACGCGGTCGAGGAAGCCGAGCACCCGATGCACGACCTGCTTCGCGGCCTGTTCGTCGTAGGACGGCAGGCCGCTGTCCGTGAACAGGTGCCTGTCGCCCGGGTAGAGGAACAGTTCGGCGTCCGCCGCCGCCCCGACGAGCGCGCGAGCGGCGTCCACGTCGCCCTCCCCCGCGAAGAAGGGGTCCGCGTCCATGCCGTGGATCTGGACCGGGACGCCCCGCGGCCAGACGTCGCCGAACTCCGAGACCGGGACGCAGGCCTCCAGCAGCACCGCGCCCTTCGCGCCGGGGCGGGTCTGGGCCAGCCGCTGTGCCTGCATGACGCCGAGCGAGAACCCGACGTGGACGAGCCCCGCGGGAAGCCCCTCGACGGCGGCGGTGCCGCGCGCCGAGATCGTGTCGAAGCCGAGGCTCCGGGCGTAGCCGATGCCCTCCTCCAGGGTGTCGAACACCTGCCCCTCGTAGAGGTCCGGGGTGTGGACGGTGTGTCCGGCCCGGCGCACCTGCTCGGCGAACTCGCGCACTCCGGTGGTCAGACCATGTCCATGGTGGAAGACCAGCACCTCAGCCATGTCGCTCCCCTCGTGTCGCGGTGCCCGGGTGGCGCCGCGGCACGAGTATGGCCCCCGGCACTGACATGCACGGTCCGGGAAGCCGGTCCGCGGGGCGGCGATGACACCTGACGGACCGATAAACCGCATTGCACCGATTATCACCGCTTCGAGGTAAGCATCTTGTCTCCCTGGCGGATGCGGCCGGTTCGGCGGCTAGGTTTCTGCAGGTGGACGGATTCCCGTGATCCTTCTCGCCCGTTGCCCACTCCTCCCTGTCTCCCTTTCGGCGCACCCGTGCGCGCCGTACGACCCGCCGTGCAAGGAGAAACCTCTCGATGTCCGTCGACAGCGTCCCGGAAGCCCGGACCACATCCGACGCACCGCAGCAGTCCCTGAGCACCTCCGCCGCCCGTAACCTCGCCACGACCACCAAGTCCGCCCCGCAGATGCAGGAGATCACCTCCCGCTGGCTGCTGCGGATGCTGCCCTGGGTCGAGGCCGGCGGTGGCGCCTACCGGGTCAACCGGCGCTTGCGGCACACCCTCGGCGACGGGCGCGTCGAGTTCGTCCAGGAGGGCGCGACGGTCCGGGTCATCCCCCGGGAGCTGGGCGAACTGGCCCTGTTGCGCGGATTCGAGGACCCGGACGTCCTCACCGCCCTCGCCGACCGGTGCACACAGCGCGACTTCGCGGCGGGCGAGGTCCTCGCCGAGCGCGGCGGCCCCGCGGACGGCATCCATCTGATCGCCCACGGCCGGGTCAGCCAGACCTCCGAGGGCAAGTACGGCGGGCAGATCGCCGTCGCGGTGCTCTCGGACGGCGAACACTTCGGCGAGAACGCCCTGCTGGACCCCGACGCCCGCCACGACCGTACGGTCACCGCCGAGACCGCCGGTACTCTCCTGACCCTCTCCCGCGCCGACTTCGCCGCCGTCCAGGCCTCCGCGCCCCGTCTTCGGGCCCACATCGACGAGTTCGGCTCCCGCGCCCGGCAGCGGCAGAACAAACACGGCGAGGCCGAGATCGCGCTGTCGGCGGGCCACGTCGGCGAGCCCGACCTGCCGGGCACCTTCGTGGACTACGAACTGCGGCCGCGCGAGTACGAACTCTCCGTCGCCCAGACCGTGCTGCGCATCCACACCCGGGTCACCGACCTCTACAACGGTCCGATGAACCAGAGCGAGGAGCAACTCCGGCTCACCATCGAGGCCCTGCGTGAGCGTCAGGAGCACGAGCTGATCAACAACCGTGAGTTCGGGCTGCTGCACAACGCCGACTTCAAGCAGCGCGTCCAGCCCCGCTCCGGCCCGCCGACCCCGGACGACATGGACGATCTGCTCTGCCGCCGACGCGGCACCAAGATGTTCCTCGCCCACCCGAGGACCATCGCCGCCATCGGGCGCGGCTTCAACGCCCACGGCCTCTACCCCGACCATGTCGACCTCGGCGGGCAGTCCGTCCCCGCCTGGCGCGGGGTCCCCATCCTGCCGTGCAACAAGATCCCGATCAGCAGGGAGCAGACCAGCTCCATCATCGCGATGCGCACCGGCGAGAAGAACCAGGGCGTCATCGGCCTGCGGCAGACCGGACTGCTGGACGAGTACGAAGAGGGCCTGTCCGTGCGCTTCATGGGCATCGACGAGCGGGCGATCGTCTCCTACCTCGTCAGCACCTACTACTCCGCCGCGGTCCTCCTGCCCGACGCCCTCGGTGTGATGGAGAACGTGCAGATCGCCCCCACCTCGCACTGACGGCCCGCCCCGCGCTGACGGCCCACTCCGCGCGCCCCCGGCCCACCGGGCACGGCTCAGCACTCGCCCCACCGCGCCCACGACGGAACACCCGCCCCACCGCAGCAAGGAGCTGCCGATGCCCGACTCCGGGCCCCTCGGATCATCACCGCCTGAGCAGCGGCCGACGCCGCACCCAGCCCTGCCGGACGCCCCCGCGCCGGTGGTCCCGGACCCTCCGGCCACGCCGATCGCCCCCGGCTTTCTGGCAGCGCTGCACCCGCCGGTCACGGTCCCCGGCCCGCCGACTCCACCGCCGCCCACGGCCTCCACCGCTCCCGTCACCGCCACCGCCGTACGGGACACGGTGGACACGCCCGCGGCCGGCTCCACACTGCAGGACATCCTGCGCGGAGCCACCGGACTGGGCACGGCCGCACTCGCCCTGGCCGACCGGTACCGGGCCCAGCTCCCGGCACAGGTGTCCCCGGCGCCCGCGCCGCCCGCCGCGGGCCCGGCCGTCCCCGGTCTCTACCACCACCCCGTCCCGGAGCCCGATCCGGTACGTGTCGAGGAGGTGAGCCGCCGGATCAAGCGCTGGGCCGAGGACGAGGTCCAGCTCTATCCCGAGGAGTGGGAGGGGCAGTTCGACGGCTTCTCCGTCGGCCGTTACATGGTCGGCTGCCACCCCGACGCGCCCACGGTCGACCATCTGATGCTCGCCACCCGGCTGATGGTCGCGGAGAACGCGGTGGACGACTGCTACTGCGAGGACCACGGCGGCTCCCCCGTCGGTCTCGGCGGGCGGCTCCTCCTCGCGCACACCGCTCTCGACCACGTCCACAGCACGGCGCAGTACGCGCCGGCCTGGCAGGAGTCCCTCGCGTCGGACGCCCCGCGCCGGGCGTACCGCAGCGCGATGGACCACTTCGTCCGCGCGACCACGCCCTCCCAGGCCGACCGTTTCCGGCACGACATGGCCCGGCTGCACATGGGCTACCTCGCGGAGGCCGCCTGGGCGCAGACCGGTCATGTGCCGGAGGTGTGGGAGTACCTGGCCATGCGTCAGTTCAACAACTTCCGCCCCTGCCCCACGATCACCGACGCCGTCGGCGGCTACGAACTCCCCGCGGACCTGCACGCCCGGCCGGACATGCAACGGGTCATCGCCCTCGCGGGCAACGCGACCACCATCGTCAACGACCTCTACTCGTACACCAAGGAACTCGACAGCCCCGGCCTCCATCTGAACCTGCCGGTGGTGATCGCGAAGCGCGAGGACCTCTCCGAACGCGACGCGTATCTGAAGGCCGTCGAGGTCCACAACGAACTCCAGCACGCCTTCGAGGCCGCCTCGGCCGAACTCGCGGCGGCCTGTCCCGTGCCCACCGTGCTGCGCTTCCTCAGGGGCGTGGCCGCCTGGGTCGACGGCAACCACGACTGGCACCGCACCAATACCTTCCGCTACAGCCTGCCCGATTTCTGGTAAAGAACGGATATCTCTGTGACCACTGAAACCACCGCCACCGCGACGACCGCCACGGAAGCCCCCGCCACCGTCAAGATCCCGGCCCCGGCCTCGCCGTACCAGGGGGACATCGCCCGTTACTGGAACAACGAGGCACGGCCCGTGAATCTCCGCCTGGGTGACGTGGACGGGCTGTACCACCACCACTACGGCATCGGCGACGTGGACCACGCCGCGCTCGGCGACCCGGCGGACAGCGCGTACGAGAAGAAGCTCATCGCGGAGCTGCACCGACTGGAGTCGGCCCAGGCGGAGTTCCTCATGGACCACCTCGGCACCGTCGGTCCGGACGACACCCTCGTCGACGCCGGCTGTGGGCGCGGCGGCTCCATGATCATGGCCCATCGCCGCTTCGGCTCCAAGGTCGAGGGCGTCACCCTGTCCGCGACCCAGGCCGACTTCGGCAACAAGCGGGCGCGCGAACTGCGGGTCGAGGACCACGTCCGCTCCCGGGTGTGCAACATGCTCGACACGCCGTTCGACAAGGGCAGCGTCTCGGCCTCGTGGAACAACGAGTCGACCATGTACGTCGACCTTCACGACCTGTTCGCCGAGCACTCCCGTTTCCTGAAGCCGGGCGGCCGCTATGTGACGATCACCGGCTGCTGGAACCCCCGTTACGGCCAGCCCTCGAAGTGGGTCTCCCAGATCAACGCCCACTTCGAGTGCAACATCCACTCCCGCCGCGAGTATCTGCGGGCCATGGCCGACAACCGGCTCGTGCCGCACACCATCGTCGACCTCACCCCCGAGACGCTGCCCTACTGGGAGCTGCGGGCGACGTCCTCGCTGGTCACCGGGATCGAGGAGGCGTTCATCGAGTCCTACCGTGACGGCTCCTTCCAGTACGTCCTGATCGCCGCAGACCGCGTGTGAGCCCGTCCTCGCGGGGCCGGGGCCCCTACCGGGGTCCCGGCCCCGCGAGTTCCTCCCGCCGGTGGTGGTCCCGGGCGAGGAGGAGGTAGCTGCTCGCGGTCCAGGTGTAGGCACGGTCGCGCAGTCCGGTGCCGGTGAGGGCGTCGAAGTTCTCGGCGAAGCCATGGGTCTCGCACAGGGCGCGGAAACGGGCGCTGATGTCGTCCGCGAGCCGCCGGTGGCCGGCCCGGCGCAGGCCGTCCTCGACGAGGACGGTGGCGGGGGCCCAGATCGGGCCGCGCCAGTAGCCGTCGGCGAGGTAGTGCGGGGAGGTGGGCAGTTCGGTGGCGAGACCGTGCGGGGTGAGGTGGGCCTCGATGCGGTCGGCGAGCGCGCTGCCGACCTCGGCGGGCAGGTGCTCGCCCAGCACGATGGGCATCAGGTCCAGGAGGCTGGCACTGCCCCAGGTCTCCCCGGTCGCGGCCGAGCGGGCGACGAACCTGTCCCCGGTCCAGAGCTGGTCGAGCAGCGCCGCCTGGATCTCCCCGGCTGTCCGCGTCCACCGCCGCGCCTCGTCGCTCCGGTCCAACTCCTGCGCCAGTACGGCGAGTTCGTGGAGCTGGAGGACGAGGAGGGCGGCGAGGTCGGCGGTGACGACGACCCGCTCGGGGTCGAAGGTGGTGGCGTTGTCCCAGCCGCTGTCGTTGCCGTGCTGGTAGTGCGGCAGGTCGGCGCCGGGGGCCCGCCGGGCGGTGAGCCAGAAGCCGGTCCAGCGCTCCAGACGCTCGTACGTCTCCGTCAGCGCGGCCCGGTCCACAGGGGTCGTCATGGTGCGGCGCAGCCGGCCGAGGGCCCAGCCGTGGACGGGTGGCTTGACGAAGTTGTGCAGGACCTCGGAGTGGGTGACCGAGTCCGGCAGGGCGCCGCTCTCGTCCTGGTGGTCGAAGGGCAGGTGGTACTGGTGCCAGGCCAGTTCCGGCGAACCCTCGGCAAGGGCAAGGGCGTTGAAGCAGTGGTCCCAGCTCCAGACCTTGTCCATCCAGTGCTTGGACATCAGCACGCCCGGCCGGGTGAGCAGGCCCTTCGCCGCCACGGTCGCCGACCAGACGACGTACGCGGCGAGTTCGGCCGCCGGGGTGGCCGCCGAACGCCAGGGGGCCACGGCGTCGGCGAAGTCCGCGAAGGCTCCCCGCGCGGCGGCCACGACGGTGTCGAAGGGCGCCGGGGGCGCGTAGGGCGGGCGGGCGGTGTCGAGTTCCTCGATCGCGATCTCCCAGTGGCCGTCCGCCGGCCCGGTCACGGTGACGCCGCGGTCGCTCCTGCCCAGGGCCTGGGCTCCGGTGGTGTCGGCGAGGCTTCCGGACAGCAGGGTGACGCGGTAGCGGCGGCCGGTCTCGTAGGAGGTGAACACATGGGCGTCGGCGGTCGGGTCGTGGAAGAAGTACGTGCCGCTGAACGGCGTCAGGGTCCGCGCGGCGGCGTGGACGTGGAAGTCCAGGCCGCTGCCCCGCAGCCGTACGGTGTCGGGCGCCTCGTAGGCGAGTTCGGCGCGGCCCCCGCCGCCGGTCCAGGTGAGCAGGCCCGGTGTCGCCTCGACACGGGTCTCGGCCCGTTCGCCCGTGGCCGGGTCCACGGGGACCAGGCGCAGGACACCGTGCATGCCGTTCTGGTGCGAGACGAGGTGGAGGTCGTCGGCGTACGTCTTCTCCGCCACCACGGGCGAGATGTCGAACCAGGATCCGTACGCGCTGAACGGGATGTCGTGGACGGAGAAGGCCGGGCCGGATCGGGCGGCGGTCATGTGGCGTGACTCGTTTCTGGAGCAGGGGGTGCCCGTCTGCGGGCGTGGCGGGTGGGGGGCTCAGTCCTTGACGGCGCCGGTGGTGACACCGGCCGCCACATAGCGCTGGGCGAGGACGAGGATGACCGCGGCGGGCAGTGACGCGACCACGGCGGTGGCCATGATGGCGTTCCACTCCTGGTTGTTGTTGCCGATGTAGTGGTAGACGCCGAGCGTGATCGGCTCGTGGGCGCCGCCGTTGACCAGGGTGTTGGCGAAGACGAAGTCCGACCAGGACCACAGGAACGCGAACAGCGAGACCGTGACGACGGCGTTGCGGCTCATCGGCAGGACGATCGACCAGAAGGTCCGCAGGGCTCTCGCGCCGTCCAGCTGCGCCGCCTGGAGCAGTTCGCCGGGGATGCCGGACATGAACGCGGTGAAGATCAGCACCGCGAAGGGGACGGCCAGGGTGGAGTCGGCGACGATCAGGCCGGGGACGGAGTGGAGCAGGCCGAGCTGGAGGTAGATGGCGTAGAAGCCCATCGCCATGATGATGCCGGGGATCATCTGGGCGGCCAGCAGGACGAAGCTCAGCAGACCGCCGCCGCGTGGGCGCAGCTTGGCCAGGGCGTAGCCGGCGGGCGCGGCCAGGGCCACGGTCAGTACGACGGTGCCGAGGGCGATGACGAGGCTGGTGGCGAGGTAGGGCAGTTGCTCGTCGAGGACGGTGCGGTACCCGGCCAGGGTGCCGTGCGTCGGGAACAGGTCGGGCGGGCTCTTGCGCATGTCCTGTTCGCGGGTGAAGGAGACGTTGACCATCCAGTAGACCGGGAACAGCATGACCCCGGTCAGCAGCAGACCGACGGCCGTCTTCCACCAGGTTCGGTTCATGACAGTGTCTGCTTTCGCTGGACCCGGACGTGGATCAGACCGAACACCAGGGCGGCGACCACGAGCAGGTTGCCGACGGCCGCGCCGGGGCCGAAGGCGGGCAGGAGGTTGCCGAAGCCGAGTTGGTAGGACCAGGTGGCGAAGGTGGTGGAGGAGTCCGCCGGGCCGCCCTTGGTCATGATCCAGATGATGTCGAAGACCTTGAGGGTGTAGACGAGGCCCAGCAGCAGGGTGACGGCGGAGACCGGGCGCAGCAGCGGGAAGGTGAGGTGCCAAAAACGCTGCCAGGCGTTCGCCCCGTCGAGGGCGGCGGCCTCGTACAGGCCGGCCGGGATCGACTGCAGTCCGCTGTGGAGCACCACCAGGTTGAACGGGACCCCGATCCAGACGTTCGCGATGATCACGGAGGTCAGCGACCAGGACGGTGAGGTCAGCCAGTGCACCGGGCCGATACCGACGGCGTGCAGGGCGGTGTTGACGATGCCGGAGTCGCTGTTGAGCATCCATGACCAGGTGGAGGCGGACACGATGAGCGGCAGCAGCCAGGGCACCAGGAACAGGGCCCGCAGGGTGGTGGCGAGCCGGAAGTGCTGGTGGAAGAAGACCGCGAGCGCCAGGCCGATGGCGTACTGGAGGGCCAGGCACACGGTGGTGAAGACGACGGTGTGCAGCAGGGCGGGCGCGAAGGTCGGGTCGTCGAAGACCTTCTGGTAGTTCGCCAGGCCGGTGAACGGCGCGTCGCCCCGGACGAAGGAGCGGACGGTGTAGTCGCGCAGGCTCAGGTCGAGGTTGCGGTACAGGGGGTAGGCGTAGAAGAGGGCGAGGTAGAGGGTGACCGGGGCGAGGAAGGCCCAGGCGGTCCACTGCGGGGACCGGTGGTCCCGCCGTCGTGTCGCGTGTTTCATCCGAGGACCCGGGATCATCGGCTACTTGACGGCGGACTGGGCCTTGGCCAGCGCGTCCTTCGGCGACTCGGCGCCGCTGAGCGCGGACTGGACGGCCTTCCACAACTGCTCGGAGATCTTCGGGTACTTGGTGCCCAGGTCGTCACTGGTCCGGCCCTTGGCCGCCTTGACGGCGTCGACCCACGGCTTCAGTTCGGCGTTCGCCGCCACCTGCTTGTCCCGCACCTCGCCGGTGGGGGCGACGTAGGACAGGGTGGTGTCGGTGTCGTACAGGTTGTCGGTGCTGGTCAGACAGGTCACCAGTTTCTGTGAGGTGGCGTAGCGGCCGGTGTCGTCCTGGACGGGGACGGTCACGAACTCGCCGCCGGTCGGGGCCGCCGCGTTGCCGCCCGCGGCGGCCGGGACGGGTATCACGCCGTAGTCGAAGCCGGCCTTCCCCGCGTTCGCGAGCTGCCAGGTGCCGTTCTCGCTGAACGCGTAGTCGCCGGTGGCGAACTCCTGCCAGCTGGTGGTCTGGGTGTTGTTGAGGACCGAGTTGGGGGCGTAGCCCTGGTCGAGCCAGTCCTTCCACAGCGTCAGCGCGGAGACGCTCTCGGCGGAGTCGAGTGCGGTCAGCTGTGCGCCCGAGCCCCAGAACCAGGGCAGGAACTGGAAGCTGCCCTCCTCCGTGCCGATCGCGGAGAAGGTGATCCCCTTCTTGCCCGCCTTCTTGACCTTCGCCAGCGCCGCTGTCAGCGACTTCCAGTCCTTGACCGAGGCGATGTCCACGCCGGCGTCCTTCAGCACCTCCTTGTTGTAGTAGAGCGCGAGGGTGTTGGCGCCGATCGGTGTGCCGTAGGTCTTGCCGCCGGACTGGCCGGCCGCGAGCAGGTTGGGGTCCACCGCGGAGGTGTCGAGCTTGTTGTCGTCGGTGGTGGTGAGGACGCCGGCCTCGGCCAGGGTGGAGACGACCGGGTTGTCGACGACGAGGACGTCCGGGGAGTTGCCCTGCTGGGCCGCCAGCAGGGTCTTGTTGGGCAGGTCGCTGGTGTCGAAGCCGGTCCGCTTGATCTTCACGCCCGCGTCGGTGCCGCACTTGTCCAGCAGCTTCGCCCAGGCCGAGCCCTTGGCGAACTGCGGGTAGGGGTCCCAGACGGTGTAGGTGCCGCTGTCGGCGCCCTTGGTGTCGGTGCCGCCCGTGCCGGCGGAGCAGGCGGTGCCCGCGACGGCGACGGCGGTCGTCAGGGCGGCGGCGGTGAGGCGGCGTCCGGTGGTTCTGCGCATGGCGGGTTCCTTGATTTCGGACACGGGTGTGCCGTGCGGGGAGGGCGAAGGAGGCATGGGGGCATGGGGGCATGGGGGCGTGCCGAACGGCCCCGTGAAGGTGAGGGCGAGGGGTTCGGGTGCCCGGTGTGGAGAGGGGTGCGGAGAGAAGCCGGGGTCCGGGGCTAGGTCTGGGGCTGGGGCTGGGGCTAGGTCTGGGCGAAGGGTGCGCCGCCGACGGGTCCGGTGCTGGCCCGCAGCGAGATCGGCGGTGCGAGGAGGTGGTGGCGGGGTGCCGCGGTGGGATGGTCGAGCCGTTCGATGAGGAGGTCGACGGCGTGGCGGCCCATCTCCTCCGCCGGGACGTCGGCCGCGGTGAGCTGCGGGGTCACCGTCTCCGCCCATCGGCCGGCCACCACGCCGGTGACGGAGAAGTCGCGCGGCACATGGCGGCCCGCGTGGGCGAGGCCGCGGTAGAGGCCGCCGAGGGCCGCCTCGTTCAGGGTGACCAACGCCGTGGTGGCCGGGTCGTCGTGGAGGATCCGCTCCAGGCACGCCTGCCCCGAGGCGGCGTCGTCCCCGCAGCAGTACGTCCGCACGGTCAGCCCCCGCTCGGCCGCGGCCTTGGTGAAGCCGTCGAGTCCCCGGTGCGCCGACTCGTAGCCGGCCCGCAGGAGTTGCTCGGGCCGGTTGACGAAGGCGACCCGGCGGTGGCCGAGGTCCGCGAGGTGGTGGACACAGGCCGCCGCCAGCGCGGTGTGGTCCAGGCCCACCCACCAGGTTCCCTCCGGGTGCGCCGTACGGCCGATGGCGACGGATGGGAAGCCCAGCTCGGCCAGGTGGTCCACCCGGTCGTCCGCCAGTCTGATCTCCATCAGGATCGCGCCGTCGACGCGCCGCTCCCCCAGCAGCCGCTGGAAGGAACGGTCGCTGTCCACGCCACTGGGCGACAGCAGCACGTCGTAGTCGTGGGCGGCGGCGGCCTCCACCACGCTGCCGATGAAGTCCAGCTGCATGCCCGTGTAGTGGTTCCCGGCGGGCGGGAAGACGAGGCCGATGGTGCTGGTCCGTCCGTTGGCCAGGGCTCGGGCGCTGGCGTTGGGCCGGTAGCCCAGTTCGTCGATGACCCGCTGGATCTTGCGGCGGGTGTCGTCCGAGACGGGGCGTTTGCCGCTCAGCGCATAGGACACGGTGCTCCGCGAGACTCCGGCCCGCCGGGCGATCTCACCGATGTTCACGGAGGACTCCTCACTCGCTCACTCGAAGCTCGAACCGGTTCGCCGCCCCGATGGGACAGAGCGTCCGACCCGTACAGGACGGGAGACCCGGAGTGTATCGACCCTCGGTCGTCGAACCGGTTCGCATGAGCTGAACGTAGGAACCGCGCCGGGCCGCTGTCAACACCTGGAGCGAGAATCCCTTCTGCGGCAAGGCGGTTCTGGCCCGATCCGGGGTCTTCGTCGATTCACTCGCGTCGGATGTATTGCTGTGGGAAATGGCCGGTGCTAGCTTCCAGCGAACCGGTTCGACGAATGGTCCCGCCGAAGACCACAGACGACCGCCGACGACCGCAGAACACATGCGATCGGACCGACGCCGCAGCGTGCCACCCGCACCCGCCTCACGGGCAACGGCCCGTGAACGAGCAGCCGGGGGCCGAGGCAGGCCGACCGGCCCCGCCACCGCAGGCCGGCACCCACACACCACTCTCAGGATCGAGGACGCATCCATGTCATCCGCCGACAGATCAGCCCGGCGCCGGGCCCCGGCCGTCCTGGCTCTGGCCCTCGGCGCGGGCGTACTGGTCGCACCGACCGTCCCCGCCCGGGCGGCCGACGCACCCGAGCCCACGGCCCACTACACCTTCGACGAGGACGACCTCACCTCCGGGAAGATCACGGACAGCTCCGGCAACGGTCTGACGGCGAGCCTGGTGAACCCCTCCACCGCGCGGTCCGTCGAGGGCACGGGGGGCGGCAGGGCGCTCGCCCTGCCCGGCGGGGCACCCACGTCCGACGGCGCCTACGTCCGGCTGCCCCGCGCGGTCGTCGGTGAGGCGACCGATCTGACGGTGTCCGCCCGAGTGAAGTGGGGCAACGACACCTCGTCCTGGCAGCGGATCTTCGACCTGGGCACCGACACCACCAGGTACCTCTTCACCACCCCGTCCCACAACGGCGGGCTGCTGCGCACCGCCGTGACCACCGGCGGAGGGGGCGCGGAGGCCCAGGTCTCCGGGTACGCGGCACTGCCCGCCGACGCCTGGCGGACGGTCACGGTCACCCTCGACACCGCCGCCGGACGCGTCACCACCTATCTCGACGGTGTGGCGGTCTCCTCCGCCGCGACGACCGTCAAGGCCAGGGAACTGCTGGACGGCTCGGCCACGGCCGCCGGCTACATCGGCAAGTCGTTCTGGCCGGACCCGCTGCTCAAGGGCGCGATCGACGACTTCACCGTCTGGCACACGGCGCTCAGCCCCGCGCAGGTGGCCGGTACCGTCGGTGATGTGCCGACCGTCCGTGAACCGTCCAGGACGTCGTTCGAGGTCCGTACGACGACCGGGACCGCCCCCGCCCTCCCCGGCGCCGTCCGCTCCTCCTTCTCCGACGGCTACGACCGCGGCACGCCGGTCGCCTGGGACGCCGTACCGGCCGAGAAGTACGCCGCGCCCGGAACGTTCACGGTGGCAGGACGCGCGGCCGGGAAGGACGTGAAGGCGACCGTCACCGTGGTCCGCGAGGGACAGCTCACCGTCGACCTCGCCTCGGACACGGGCGCGTTCCACGGCGGGGCCTCCGGCACCCTCTACGGCGTGTACGGACCGGACGTCCCCACCAACAACCTCATCGAGGGCATGGGGCTGCGCACCGTCTCCACCAAGGCGCAGGACGGCCCGCAGCATCCGGGCGCCGACGCGCTGGAGGTGGTGAAGCCGCTGGCCGACTCCACCGACGGCGATGTGTACATCTACATGACCGACATCCACCGGGGCTTCCCCTACGAGTGGCCGGGCGACACCCCGGCGGAGAAGGTCAGGCTCTACGAGGAGAAGATCGCGAAGCAGGTCGACCAGGTCCTGAAGCTGCCGGAGCGGTACCGGGACAACATCGTCTTCGTGCCGTTCAACGAGCCCGAGGGCAACATGTTCGGCACCGGTCAGTGGAGTTACGACAAGGTCAGCTGGCTCGACGACCCCGACGCGTTCTTCGCCGCCTGGGACTCCGCGTACGGGCTGATCAAGAAGAAGATGCCGGACGCCCGTATCGCGGGCCCCAACACCAGTGTCCTGTACGACCAGGTGAAGGGTTTCCTGTCCCACGCCCTGGCCGCCGGCACGCTCCCCGAGGTGATCACCTGGCACGAGCTGAGCCATCCGGAGGCGGTGCGCGACAGTGTCGCCAAGTACCGGGGCTGGGAGAAGGACCTGTTCGAGGGCACCGACCGTGAGGGCACCGAACTGCCCGTCAACATCAACGAGTACGCGTTCAACTACCACACCTCGGTACCCGGCCAGATGATCCAGTGGGTCTCCGCGATCGAGGAGTCCAAGGTGGACGCGGACATCGCGTACTGGAACATCGACGGCAATCTCTCCGACTCCGCCGTGCAGTCCAACCGCGGCAACGGCCAGTGGTGGCTGCTCAACTCCTACGCCTCGATGAGCGGCCACACGGTCGCGGTGACCCCGCCGTTCCCCGGCGAGAACTACACCCTGCAGGGCGTCGGCACACTCGACGAGAAGAAGAAGCAGGCCCGGCTGATCCTCGGCGGCTCCACCGGCAAGGGGCACATCACCTTCACCGGCGTCCCGAGGAAGGTGTTCGGCAAGAACGTCCACGCCTGGGTCCGCGAGATCGAGTGGAGCGGCCAGCTCGGCGACAGCTCCGGGCCGAAACTGCTCACGGAGACGAACCTGAGGGTCGGAGCCGACGGCACGGTCTCCCTCGACTTCGGCGACGGCACCCTGCCCGCGCTGAAGGAGTCATCGGCGTACGAGATCGTCCTCAGCCCCGCCGGGAAGGCGGCCGGGGCCCAGTCCCCGCCGGTGCGCTGGCAGGGTTCGTACGAGGCCGAGGACGCCGCGCACACCGGGTCCGGCTACTCGAAGAACGGCCCGGAGGGCTCCCCTCGCGACGTGTCGAAGTTCTACACCTCCGGCGGGTACGACGTCGGCGGTCTGCGCACCGGTTCCGACCTGACGCTCGACTTCACCGTGGACGTGCCCGAGGACGGCACCTACGACCTGAGCGTCTTCGCCAACTCCCTCAACACCTTCGACAAGGTGAAGGACCAGGGCCCCACCAATGTGTTCCTCCGGGTGGACGGCAAGGCGGACGGCGAGCGGGAGCTGTATCTGCCGCTCGGCTACAAGTGGGTGGTGTGGGACCACACCGACACGAAGGTGAAGCTCACCAAGGGCAGGCACACCCTCACGCTCGCCGCGCGGAGCGCCGACGGCAAGGGTGTCACCAAGGGCGACGCCATCGTGGACCGGCTGACCCTGTCCCTGCCGGACGCCTCCGCCCGCAGCCGGGTGTACGAGGGTGAACTGGCCTGGCTCGGCGGCGGGGCACGGCCCGTCTACGACCCGCCGAAGCGGGCGGCCACCGGATCGGGCGCGGCGAGGCTCCCGAAGAAGGGGACCGCCACGTTCTGGGTCTACTCCCCCGCCGACCGCGAAGCCACCCTCACGATCGACACCCTCAAGGGTTCGGGTGCCCGTGTCTCCGTCAACGGCCAGGACGTCCTGCGGCTGGACAAGGGCGGGAACAGCGTCGCGGTCTCCCTCTCCGGTGGCGTCAACAAGGTGACGGTGACCGGGAGTTCGTCCACCACGCTGGTGGACCGGCTCACGGTCGCGCCGACCGAGGGCGCGCTCCCCACGCGTACGTACGAGGGGAAGGACGCCGCACTCGCCGGCTCGGCCGCCCTGAGCCCGCTCTCCCTGGCCACGGGCGGAACGGCGATCACCGGAATCGGCGGCGACCCGGGCAACGGCAACACCGCCACGTTCACCGTCACCGCGGACAGGGCGGGTACGCACGCGCTGCGCATCCGCTACTCCAACCCCGAGCAGTCACCGGCCACGCACTACAACCCGGACCCGCTCGCCCGCCACGCCGACCTCACCGTCAACGGCGGCGAAGCCCGGCGGGTCACCTTCCCGCACACCTTCCACCAGAACAACTTCTGGGAACTGACCGTCCCCGTCCAGCTGAGGAAGGGCCGGAACACGATCACCTTCCGCTCCGAGGAACTCCCGAACTTCGACGGCACCACCTACGCCTCGGACACCTTCCCCGGCGTGCTGCTCCGCTCCCGCTACGCACCGCTGATCGACCGGATCACGGTGGCGCCGTACGCGAGGGAAGTGCGCTGAGGTGCGATGAGATGAGGTGAGCGGTACCGGTGGCGCGGTGAGGTGCGCCACCGGTGCCGCGAGGCGCGGGCCGGCTCAGAGGTCGCGTCGTACCAGATACGCCGACAACGCCCGCAGCTCGTCCCCGGCTCCGCCCTCCGGCGAGATGTCGGCCAGTGCGGTCTCGGCGGCGGCGATGTGTGTCCGTGCCTCGTCGAGCGCCGCCTGCCGGCCGCCCGCCGCCTCGATCAGCTCGGCGGTCTCCCGGGGGTCCGCCGCCCCCGACTTCAGCAGCACGGCCAGCCGTCGCGACGCAGAGGACGGGGAGTCGAGCGCGGCCAGGACGGGGTAGGTCTTCTTGCCCTCGCGGAGGTCACCGTGCACGGGTTTGCCGGTGACGTCGGGGTCGCCCCAGATACCCAGTACGTCGTCGACGATCTGGAACGCCAGGCCGAGACGGCGGCCGACCAGATCGAGCGCCGAGACCACGGGCGGCGGACCGCCGCCCAGCAGCGCGCCGAGCGCGGCCGCGCCACCGAGCAGCGCCCCTGTCTTGCCCTCGGCCATCGCCCGGTACTCGGCGGGCCGCACCCGCTCGGGACCGGTCCAGGGCCGTGCCGCGAACAGCAGGTCCTCCGCCTGTCCGTGCACCAGGTCGCCCAACGCCACCGACAGCACGCGTACCGCGGAGGCCCCCGCGTCGGTGGCCGCGAGCGTCTCGACGGCGAGCGCGAACAGAGCGTCGCCCGCGAGGACCGCGGGGCCCGTGCCGTATGCCTTCCAGACGGCGGGGCGACTGCGCCGGGCGGAGTCACCGTCCATGATGTCGTCGTGCAGCAGCGAGAAGGCGTGCACCAGCTCCACCGCGACCGCCGCGGGCACCCCGGTCCGTCCGGCGGCCCCCACCGCCTCGGCCCCGAGCACGGCCAGTGCCTGCCGCACCCCCTTGCCCCCGGACGCGGCGGCGGGGGCGGGGGCGCCGCCCACCTCGCACCAGCCGAAGGAGTACGCGGCCATCTCGGCCACCCAGGGATGCATCCGCCCGACCGCGTCCACCAGCGCCGGCCGCACCAGCTCGCGGCAGCGTTCCAGTACGAGGGGGACGTCGGTCGGCGACCGCAGCGCCGAGGGGAGCGGGGTCACCGTACGGCCTCCGCCCGGACGCCGCGGTCCGTCCGCGCGTCGCCGTCCGCCGGGTCGCCGGGCCGGGTCCGCTCGCCGGGCCGGGCCGGGTCGCCGGGATCCGTCCGGTCGTGTGCGATGAGCCGGTCCTGGGCCCGCGGGCCGGATGCGTCGTCGTCCAGCAGACCGAGCTCGTCCCGTGCCCGAGCCACCATCTGCCGCGCATGCCGCAGTCCGATCCGGTCCAACTCGCGTGCCAGATCGTCCAGTTCGGCGGCCGTCTCGGCGCGGCTGCGGCCCAGCCGGGCCAGGGACTTGGCCAGCCCCAGCCTGGCCAGCGCTTCCCCGCGCGGCTCGCTCATCTCGCGGAACTCCGCGAGGGCCAGCTCGTACGTGTCCCGCGCCTCGGCATGGCGCCCCGCCCGGTAGAGCACGTTGCCCCGCATCTTGTGGTTGTAGGCCAGCGCGCTGGAGAGCCGCATCGCGCGGCACACGACCTCCGCCTCCGACAGCAGGGCGAGCGCCCGCTCGACGTCCCCGTCCCGCGCCGAGACGATGTCGGCGAGCCCGCGCAACGCCCAGGCGTGGCCGCGCCGGTCGTCGGCGCCCGCGGCTATCCCGGCCGCCTCCTCGAACATCGCGTAGGCGCTGTCGTACGACCCGCGCTGGCGGTGGATCTGCGCGATGCCCTCCAGCGCCCACACCGTGTGCCGGGCCTCCCCGCGTCGCCGGGCCTCGGCCAGCAGCTGTTCGTGGAGTTGGGCGACGGCCTCGTAGTCGCCCTGGATCCTGCCCGTCTCGGCCAGTCCCGCGAGGGAGTAGCCGCGCACGACGACATCGCCGCCCCGTTCACCGAGGTCGGCCGCCAGTCCGAGCAGCCGCCGGGCCAGGGCGAACGAGCCGCGCTGCCGGGCCAGCGTGCCGCCGCTCCACAGGGCCCAGGCCATCGCTCCCTCGTCACCCGCCGCTCTGGCCGCACGGTAGCTCGCCTTCCACGCCCGGTCGGCCTCCCCGATCTGCCCCAGCCGACGGTGCGCCTCGGCCACGGCGAGCCCGGAGCGGGCCGCCTCGCCGTGTTCCCCGGCGCGCTCCGCCTCTCTCAACTGCCGGGTGCCGGCCGCCAGCACCTCGGTCAGCGAGGAATTCACGGACAGGGTGGTCAGAGCGCCTTGGTATTCGGGCGCGAACGCCTTGCCGTACATGGAACCCTTTCGATGGAGGCGCTCTATACACTCTGCGTATACATGACGTGTATAGAGCGTGAAAATCGACGCCGCCCCCAGGAGCCGGGGCGGCGTCCGTCATCGATCAAGATGCCGTAGACGCCGGGAGGGTTGCTCGTGAGGTGTAGATCACGTCGCAACCACCGCCGGACGGGCCTCAGTTGGGGTGTCCGCGCGCGAGGGTGACCGGGACCCCCTTCCCGGTAGGCCGGACCCCGGACGGCGGCGGCCCGACCCCGCCCCGGGTCAGACCGGCTCTTCGTCCAGCTTGGCGATCACGCGGTCGGAGATCTCGGTCAGGACCCGTAGCTCGGCCGGCGTGACATGGTCCATGAACAGCGCGCGCACCGCCTCGACGTGACGCGGGGCGGCCGCCTCGACGGCCGCTCGGCCGGCGTCCGTGATCACCACATAGGCCCCGCGTCCGTCCTCGGTGCACTCCTCCCGCACCACCATGCCCCGCCCGGCCATCCGGGCGATGTGGTGGGACATCCGGCTCTTCTCCCACTCCAGGGCCCGCGCCAGATCCTGGTACCGCTGACGCCCGTCCGGCGAGTCGGTCAGATGGACGAGCACGCCGAAGTCCGCGGGGGACACCTGGGACTCCGACTGCAACTGGCGCCCCAGGCGCCCGCCGAGCCGCTCGTGCAACCGGACGAAGCCGCGCCACGCGCGCTGCTCCTCCGGTGTCAGCCATCGCACTGTGTCTCCCATGGAGAAAGTGTATACATAGTTGACATTTCATCGAATGACCGCGGCGGCTGTGCGGTCCCGCGCAGCGCCGTCGCCCCGGCGGGCCGGGGCCTGCCGGGGCGACGGGTGGGGTGACGGGTGGGGCGACGGGCCGTCCGGTCAGTCCACCTGGATGCCGGAGGCGTTCTCGGCCAGCCAGGTGTCGAAGCTCTTGAGCCCCGGGTGGATCTCCCGGAGCCCGTCCAGGTCACGGGCGCCGGTGAACTCCTGGTCGAAGTCGCCGTAGTACTGGAACATGTTGGCGATCTCGTCGCCCGCCGGCACGCCGAAGGAGCGGAAGACGTCGTAGGGCACCGACTGGAAGCGCACCGGCTCGCCGATCGCGGCCCCCAGCTTCTCCGCGTACTGGGCGCCGGTCAGGTGGTCGCCCGCCAGGCCGACGGTGTGGCCGATGAAGCGCTCGCCGTTCCTGAGGATGGCGAGGGTGGTGCGGCCGATGTCGTTCACGTCCACGCCGGCCAGCAGCTTGCCGTCCTCGAAGGGCAGGGTCAGCGTCAGTACGCCGTCCTCGGCCCGCTTGGGGGCCATCATCGACAGGAAGCCCTGGAAGAAGAACGTGGTGTTCAGGTAGGTGGTCGGCACCCCGGCCCGGCGGAACAGCTCGTTGGCCTCGCCCTTGGCGTCGAAGTGCGGCACGTTGTACTTGTCCTGGAGAACGGGCATCCGTTCGTCGTCCAGCGGCAGCAGCTCGCGGGTGTCCTCCAGCGTCGACCACACCACGTGCCGGAGTCCGGCGGCCTTGGCCGCGCGGACCAGGACCTCGACCTCCTCGGTCTCCTTGGCGGCCGAGCCGTGCGCCCAGAAGTTGGTGACCAGGAAGGCTCCGTACGCACCCTCGAACGCCTGGTGCACGGACGGCTCGTCGTAGAAGTCGGCCCGTACGACCTCCGCACCGAGCCCGGCCAGCTCCTTGGCGGCGGGCGAGTCCGGGTTCCGGGTCAGCGCGCGCACGGTGAAGCCCGAGTCCGGATCGGCCAGGATCGCGCGCGCGACGCCGCCGCCCTGTGCGCCCGTGGCTCCGGTGACCGCGATGATCTTCTTGTCACTCATGCCGGCTACCTCTGTCCAGAAGAGACAATCGTTGATGCATCAACAAAAGCGCATTGTGGTTGATGCGTCAACCATCAGAATCGGTCGACCGCACCGGTCACCTGCGGGCCTTCTCGACCAGTTCGCGTACGGCGGGGGCCACGTCCTCGCCGAACCGCTGGATGCCGGTGGGGTCGTCGCCGGCCAGGACGTAGCCGGTCACGCCGTGCTCCAGGGTGATCTCGGCGAGTTGCTCGGCCCACTGGGTGAGCGGACCCCTCAGGACCGGAGAACCGTCAGGGGTGAAGTGGCCGCCGATGTTCAGCAGTCGGCGGATGGAGGCGGGGTCGCGCCCCGCCGCACGGGCACCCTCGTCGATGTGCCGTCCGGCTTCGGCGAGCCCCGCGAGCCCGCCGTCGAGGTAGCTCAGGCTGGGCACCCACCCGTCGGCCACGCGGCCGACGAGCCTGAGAATGCGCGGCCGGTAGGCACCGACCCAGATGCCGATGTCATGGGCGGGCGCGGGTCCGCGCTTGGCACCCGAGACCTGGTAGTGGGCGCCGTCCATCCGGACCCCGCCACGGGTTCCGGTGTCCCAGATCTCACGGATGACGGTGATGGCCTCCTCAAGGGCGTCGATGGACTCACCAGGGCTCAGCCGCCCACCGCCGATCGCCTCGATCGCCTCCCAGAACCCGCCCGCGCCCAGCGCCAGTTCGACGCGTCCGCCGCTCAGCAGGTCCAGGCTTGCGGCACTCCGGGCGATCACGACGGGCTGACGCATCGGCAGGTTCATCACATTGGGCGCCAGCCTGATCCGGCTGGTCGCCGCGGCCAGGTAGGAGATCAGCGTCCAGGAGTCCAGCAGGCGCGGCTGGTAGGGGTGGTCCTGAAAGGTGGCGAGGTCGAGCCCGGCCCGCTCGGACAGCCGGGTGAGTGACACCACCTGCTCGACGTTGTCGGCGCTCGGCGTGATGAAGCTGCCGAAGAGCAACTCGTGCGGTTGTTGGGTCATGTCCGACGACCTCTCTCCATGGCCCGGGCCAAGGCCGATGCCGATGCCGAGACCGGAGCGCTCATCACCTGACGTGACAACACGTCCCTGGCGCAGGAACATTCCATCGAAGGGGACGACCGGCCACGGGCGGCTTCATCGGCACGGACATGGACGCCGACGCATCCTCCGCACCCGGCCCGGACCGGGTCCTCGACGCCGTGGCCGCCCACCTCGTCCGGTCGCCTCGTCCGGCCGCTTCGTCCGGCCGTCACCGTGCGAGGGACGTGACGCCGCCCACCACGATCACCGGGTGTCGTGCCGGGTCGGGCGTGAGCAGCAGTTCCTCCATGTGCTGCCGGGACAGGCTGACGCAGCCGTGGGTGGGTCCCCCGTGGTCGACACCGGGAGCCGCTGGCCGCGGACGACTTGATCCGCCAGGCCGCCGCCGCGCCCAAGGTGGCGCCGACGCCGCGGACATACGGCTGCGGGCCGAGGCCGACCCCGGACTCCGGATGGACGCCGACCCGGTGCGTATGCGGCAGGTCCTGGGCAACCTCGTCTCCAACGCGCTGCGGCACACCCCCGCGCGGGGCACGGTCACGCTCGGCGGACAGGGGACAGCGGACAGCAGGCGGCAGACGGCGGGCGAGGCCGTTCTGGCGGTGCGCAACAGCGGGGACGGCATCGCCCGCGAGGATCTGCCCCATGGCTTCGATCGGTCCTGGCACGCCGAGAAATGCCGCAGCAGACGCACCGGCGGCAGCGGTCTCGGCCTGTCCATCGTCCGCCGGCTCGTCGAGGCCCACGGCGGAACCGTCACGGCCGACAGCACCCCCGGCGGCGGGACGGCCTTCGCCGTCCGCCTGCCCCGTACGCCCGGTCCGGAGGAATCTCGGATATGAATGGACGGTATGGAATTCGTCGTCTTCATGACCCTGCCCGGGCTGGTCGTCCTGCTGACCGTCGTGGCCTTCGCGGATCAGGTGCTTCTGCGGGTCGGCCGGGCGGGGCTGCTGCCCTGGCGGAACAGTGTTCGGCAGGGGCAGATATCGGCCACCGGATTCGAGCAGCTGCATGCGAGCCTCTCACCGGGGAAGCAGGCCGAACTCAAGGAGCGGCAGTCGTCGTTGGTCATGCGGGACGACGAGGAGGACGGGACGCCGCCGAACCGGACCAGGGTGGACCTGGAGCGAGGGCGTGCGGTCGTGCGGATGCCGGAGAGCGGCCGGTAGGACGGTCTCCGGCATCCACCTGGTCCGAGGGCCGCGCGAGGTGCTGTCGGTCAGGGTGAGGACGTCGCCGTCGGTGGGGACCAGACGCCGAGCCACTGCTCGGCGTCGTACGCCTCGAACCGTTCCAGTTCGGTGAACCCGAGCCTCGCCGCCAGGCGCATCGAACGGGCGTTGGCGGTCTGGGTGTAGAGCACGACCGGCTCACCGGGCAGCGCGTCGGCGAACCAGGCGAGGGCCGCGGCACAGGCCTCGCCGGCGTATCCGTGTCCCCAGGTCCGTGGCAGGAACAGATAGCCGAGTTCGGTGTTCCCGGCCTCCCGACGGCGGTTCCCCTCGCGCTCGGGATCGTGCGGGTCGAGCTGGATCGTGCCGATGGCGGCGCCGTCGAGTTCGACGACGAAGAAGCCGGGGCGCTGCCCGGGGACCTCGGGCACCGTGCGTTCCAGTTCGGCGCGCGGTCGGGGGCCGCCGAGGTAAGTACCCACCTCCGGCGAGGCGTTCAGGTCGACGACCGTCGCACGGTCCCGGGCCTCGGACGGGCGGAGTACGAGCCGCTCGGTCCTGATCGGGGCGGACGGCCAGGCGAGGGGTCTGAGGTCGGTCATGCCGTCCAACCCTACGGCTGTCCCGCGCGGAGTCAGGTCGTCCGTGGGCGGGTCCGTTTCACCTCGCCGTCGATGGCCCAGGCGTCGGCGACCGGCCCCAGGTGCCCGAGCTTGTCGGGGTTGATCACCGACCGGATGGCCTGGATCCGCCCGTCGAGCATGTCGAGGGCCAGGGTATGGAGGATCTTGCCGTCCCGGTCGCGGAAGAGGGCGCCGGGCTGGCCGTTGACCTCATGCTGTTCGAACGTCACGTCGATCCGGGCCATCCGCGGGAAGACGGCGGCCAGCAGCCGGGCCACATTGTCGGCGCCGCTGACGGCCCGGGCCAGCTGCGGGGCCTTGCCACCGCCGTCCCCGACCAACTGAACGTCGGCGGCGAGCAGATCCCGCAGCCCGGAGACGTCGCCTTCGCGCAGGGCGTCGAAGAACCGCGCCGCCAGTTCCTGCCGCTCCTGTCGGTCCGCCTCGAACCGTGGCCGGCCCGCCTTCATGTGCCGCCGTGCCCGCACCAGCAACTGCCGGCAGGCCGCCTCCGAACGTCCCACCGCCGAGGCGATGTCGTCGAACCCGAAGCCGAACACCTCCCGCAGCACGAACACCGACCGCTCCAGCGGGCTGAGCCGCTCCAGAAGCAGCAGCGCCGCCATGGACACCGAGTCGGCCAGCTCCGCCGAGCGCGCCGGATCCTGGTACGGATCGCTCAGCAGTGGCTCGGGGAACCACGGGCCCACGTACTCCTCCCGCCGCACCCGCGCGGAACGCAGCACGTCGATCGCGATCCGCGTCACCGTGGCGGACAGAAACGCCTTGACCGACCTGGGAACGGTCGTCGAGCCGTCGAAACGCAGCCATGTCTCCTGCACCGCGTCCTCGGCCTCGCTCACGCTGCCCAGCATCCGGTAGGCGATCGAGAACAGCAGGGGCCGTAGCTCCTCGAACTCCTCCACCTTGTTCACGTCGCGTCCTCCTTGCTCGGACCTCACCGGTGTCCACTCCCCCTGGGACGAGACGGGCAGGCGCCCTGTGACACGGGCGCGGGAGATCCGCGTCCGCACGCACTCGGATGTTCGCAGGTGTCACAGGCGGAGCGGCCGTCTCGTCCCAGGGGAGCAGGCAATCCCCGACCAAGGAGCCGATGATGGACCTCGCCCTCTGGATCGTCGCCGGACTGTTGGCCGCCGTCTGTCTGATCGGCAGCTCCAAGATGTTCGTGCCCAAGGAGAAACTGGCCGCCTCGGGCGGCAGCGCCACCCGATGGGTCGAGGACTTCGATCCCCGTGCGCTCAGGGCCGTCGGCGCGGTCGAACTCCTGGCCGCGGCGGGCCTGATCCTGCCCGCCGTGCTCGGTGTCGCGCCGGTTCTCGTGCCGCTGGCCGCCGGCGGACTGGTGTTGTTGTTCACCGGCGCGCTGACCATGCGTCTTCGCCGTGGCGAGAGAGCGACCGTCACCGGCGATCTGGTCTACCTCGTCCTGGCTCTCTTCCTGGTGTGGGGCCGCTTGGGCCCCGAGTCCTTCACCGGATGACCCGCCGGGCCCGCGTGAGCCCGTCGCCGGGGCGCCGTCCGTCGCCGGCGTCACAGTGCGACGGGGCCGAGATCGGCGGCGGTCCGGGCGAGGGCGCGGAGGGTGGGGCTGTCGGCGGTGGTGCGCCAGGTGAGTGCCCATTCGAGGGTGGGGGCGTCGTGGAGGGGCAGGAACACGATGCCGGGGGGCTTGTTGTAGCGGGCGGCCACTTCGCCGAGCGGGTGGACACAGCGTCCCGCGGCGACCAGGGACAGGATCTCGTGGAACGTCCGCGCGGCGGGCCCCCGGGGGATGCGGCGGCCGAGCGGGGTGCGGACGGGGACCATGGCGGCCACCCAGTACTCGGGGGCGTCGGGGCCGAGGTCGACGACGTGGTTGTCGGCCAGGTCCTCCACGGAGGCGGCGCCGCGTCGGACGAGCGGATGGTCCGCGGACACGGCCAGCACACGCCCTCCGGTGAGGACGGTGGGTCCGACGGTGAGGTCCGGTTCGGCGACGGGCAGCCACAGCACATGTGCGTCGTGCTCTCCGGCGCGCAGGGCGGTGAACGCGTCGTTGCCGTTGATCTCGCCGAACTCGATGTCGCTGCCGGGGTGGCGGGCGCGGAACGCGTCGACGAGGGGCCGCAGTTCGTGTCCGGCGTGGCCGAAGACGCCCAGCCGGAGGGTCCGGCCCGCACCCGGACCGGCCGCCTGGGCGCGGGCGAGTCCCGCGTGGAGGAGGTCGACGGCCTGCTGGAGGTCCTCGCGCAGGCGGCGGCCGACCGGGGTCAGGGCCACGCGCCGGCTGGTGCGGTCGAACAGGGTGACGCCGAGGCTGCGTTCCTGTCTGCGGATGGCCTGGCTGACGCGGGCCTGGGACACATGGAGCCGATCGGCGGTGCGGCCGAAGTGCAGCTCCTCGGCCAGGGTCAGGAAGATCTCGATGTCCCGCAGCTCCATGCATAACCCCCGCGTTATGAACAGCCCCACGGACTCTACCTTGTTCCGCGTCTGACCTGCGTCGATGCTGAACACATCACCCGCTACGACAAGGCAGGGAAACCCCATGAGCGCTGCGCCGGCCGTCGTCGATCGCTTCGAGATCCAGGAGTTGCGGGCCGAGGTCACCGACGCGGTGACGATGCGCGACTTCGACCGGGTGGCCTCGCTGTTCACACCCGACGGTGTCATGCGCTGGCCGCACATCGGCAGGGAGTTCGTGGGCCGCGAGGAGATCCGCGCGGGGATCGAGTGGGGGCAGGGGCTCTGGGAGTTCTTCGTGCAGAACGTCCATGCCGGCATCGTCCGGCTGGACGGCGACACGGCGGCCGGCCGCGGGTACGTCCAGGAGTTCGGGCGGATGCGCGACGGCGGCTCACATCTGAACCACGCCATCTACCACGACCGTTACCGGCGCACGTCCGACGGCTGGAAGTTCAGCGAACGGGTCTACGAGGTCAGATACCTCGACTCCACCCCGCTCACGGGCGCACCGCCCGTGAGCCCGGCATCGAACCAAGGAGCACTGTGATGATCCTGATCACCGGAGCCAACGGCGTCGTCGGACGTCAGGTGATGGGCCTGCTGCTGCGGGAGGGCGCGGACGTCTCCGCCGTCACCCGCGGTCCCGGCTCGGCCGCCCTCCCGGACGGTGTCGCGGCCGTCAGCGGCGACCTGTTCCGCCCCCAGTGGATCGAGGGGGCGCTGAAGGGGGTGGAGGCCCTGCAGATCAGTCCCCGTGCCACGGGTCCGGGACTCGGGGAACTCCTGCGGCTCGCCGTCGAGCAGGGGGTACGGCGGGTGGTGCTGCTGTCGGCCACCACCGTGGAGTATCCGGCGGGGGAAGCCCGTTTCGCCGCGCGGTTCCGGCACGCCGAGGAGCTCGTCCGAGGCTCGGGGCTGGACTGGACGGTGCTGCGGCTGGCCGACTTCGCGGCCAACGCGCTGGCCTGGGCCCCGCAGATCAGGTCCGGTGACGTGGTGCGGGGCGCCTACGGCCGGGCGGCCACCTCCCCCGTCCACGAGGCCGACGTCGCGGCGGTCGCCGTACGCGCCCTCACCGGCGGCCTTCCCCCGGGGGCGGTCCACACGCTGACCGGGCCGCAGTCGCTGGACCAGATCGAGAAGGCCCACCTCATCGGCGCCGCCCTCGGGAGGGCCCTGTCCTTCCAGGAACTCCCGCCGGAGCGTGTACGGCAGGGCATGCTCGCGCAGGGGCTGCCCGAGGAGGTCCCCGACCGGCTGCTCGGCTCCCTGGCCGACTACGCCCGCCGCCCCGGGCCCACCACCGGCACCGTGGCGGAGCTCCTCGGCCGGCCCGCGCGCACCTTCGCGGACTGGGCGCGCGACAACGCACCCGCCTTCGGCGGCTGACGCGCGGCGCGGCGGGCCGCCGTGGCAGGGCGTGTCGGGCCGTCGTGACAGGCCCACGGGTCAGACCGTCATGTCAGGCCGGGCCCAGGATGGCCGAGGTGCGGGGGTCGGGGAGCTGGTCGGTCGCGCGGGGGGTGGCGGGGACGAAGACCGGGGCGTCCTGCTGGTAGAAGATGTCGATGTCCGCTTCCTCGCCGCCGACGATCAGGGTGTCCCACGCGCCGCTCTCCTGGAGCGTCCGCAGGGTCGCGGGGGCCAACGCGGCCAGATGGGAACGGAGTTCCTCGTCGTCGGGCAGGCCCGGCAGGCGTTCCGCGAGGCGCTCGCGGATGGACCGCATACGGTCCAGCAGGATCTCCAGGTCGGACTCCGTGGCCCCCGAGGACGCTGAGCCCACAGCGACTCCAGCGCCCCCGGCGGACCGGGCGGACCCGGCGGACCCGGCGGACCGGACTGCCGATCCGGCGGCTCCGGCCGCCGGGCCTCCCGGGGTCTCCATGCTGCGGTCGATGATGTCCTTGATCGCCCGGGTGACGCCTCGCTCGTCGGTCGTGACCATCGCGTTCCACGCGCGGCTCTTGTGGCGGTACTGCAGCATCGACATCGCGGCCTCGTGCCGGATGAAGTCCGCGTCCCGCAGCGGGCGTCCGCGCCAGACGCGGCTGAGGGAGCGGGCCAGGGAGACGGCCGAGGCGAGGCCGCTGTTCAGACCGCGGCCGGGCCAGAAGTGGATGGCGTTGGCCGCGTCGCCCAGCAGGAAGCCGTACGTCCCGGGGCGGTCGGCGGCGGGGCGGGTGAGCTGGGCGGTGAACCGCGGGCGCTGCACCATGTCGAGCCGGAACGACGTGATCGCGCTGAGGTCGTCCTCGTCGACGCCGAACAGCCGCAGTCCTTCCTGGATCCGCTTCCACAGCGGCGAACTCCGCAGCAGCGCCGGCAGGAACAGCGTCCCGTGCGTCGGGCAGACGAACTCGTTGTCCTCGTGCCGGCTCATCACACACGGCCGGGCGGCGATGCACTCCTCGAAGACCTGCCGCACCGGGTCGATCCCGATGACGGCACGCGCCTCCTCACGGGTCAGGCGCATGTTCAGGAAGCCCTCGCCGCGCAGCGAGTTGAGCAGGAACCGGTTCTGCGCCACCGTCAGGAGCACGCTCATCGGGTCCGTGAGCCGGGACTTGACCCGCAGGCCCAGGATGACGTCCTGGAGGTGCTCCCCGTCGAGGGAGTAGATGGTGGCGTCGGCCGCGCCGAAGCGGTCGGCGAAATGCTCGCGGGTGCGGGACCGGCCGCCCTCGCAGATCACCAGCACATGGTCGCGGGCGACGAGGTGCCCCTGTTCCACCGGGTCGAACTTCTTGGGCACCAGCCGGATCGCGGGCTTGCTGCCCGCCAGCTCCAGCAGCCGGTCCTCGATGTAGGCGATCCGGATGTTGCGGGGCGGGCGTCCGTCGACGGAGTCGGGGCCCAGCGGCCACATCTCGGAGAACTGGCCGCCGTCCCCGAACAGCGTCGCCCGGATCTCCTCCGTCAGGGCCAGATACTGCCGGCTCTGGACGGTGACGACCTGCTGGCGGCGGACGTTGCCCTGGGTCTCGTCCTTCCAGACCACGGAGGTGCCGCTGCGGACCCACCGGCCGTCGTGGACGGTGACCGAGACCCGCCCCGGGAGTGCCTCCTCCAGCAGCAGCGCGAAGGCGAGGCCGACCGGACCGCCGCCGGTGACCGTGACCCGCAGCACGCCCGGGTTGGCGACGGCGTCGGCACGGGGCAGGGCGAGCTGGGAGAGGTCCATGACCGTCTCCACCGCCTCCTGCGTCTCGAACAGGAAGGTCTCGTCGCCGATGCGGATGACGTCGCCGGGCGTCAGCTCGTGCCGGGTGACGCGCAGGTCGTTGACGTACGTTCCGTTCCTGCTGTCGCGGTCGCGCAAGACGTACACGCCGTTCTCCGTGACGATCTCGGCGTGGAACCGGGAGGCGCTGACGCTGACGATGATGACGTCGTTGTCGCTCTTGCGGCCGAACGTGAGCGGAGTGTCGCCGAGGACCACGCTCTGACCGGCGAAGGGTCCGCCGCGTCCCACTATGACCGACAGCACGGAAACTCCTTAGGGGAGGCCACGTCAGTTCGATTAGGTCGATTATGTACGGTGTGGCGCCGTATCACTCACTGTTCGATCGGCAAGTCAGCGAAAAAGCAACGGAGTTGGACTTGGCGTCGAACGGCGAACGGATCTCCACGGCCATCCCGCCGCGCAGCGTCCCCTCCCGCGCGTACGTCGTCAGCCGCACCGTCTCCTTCTTGGTGGTGGCGTCGCCCTCCCGGAACGCCAGAGTCCGCCACGCGCGGTCCGTCACCGCCCCGTTCTCCGAGACCCACCGGTAGGAGAACTGGACGGGCCGTTGGGACGTCGTGAACGTCGCGGTGAACCACGGCGCCCGGTCCTCCGTCGGCGGGCAGCTCCCGTCGTAGGTGGTCGCGCCGCCCGTCACCGTCACGGACACGGGTCGCGACGCGCTCCCGCCGGTCCCCGTCCCCTCCTCGCCGTCGCGGCCCACTAGGGCGTACGTCAACCCGCCGCCGAGCAGGACCAGCACGGCCGCCGCCGCTCCCATCAGGTACGCGGTACGGCGGGGGTGGCGCCGCCCGGGGGTGGGGGCGGGCCCGGCGCCGGGGTCGGGGCGGGGGTCGGGCGCCGTGCCCGACGGTCCGAACGCCGCCGCGTCGGGGGGCGGGCCGAACACCCCGAGGGGCGCGGGTACGGCCACGGGAGCCGGCCCGGTCTCCGGCGCCGCGATGACGCCGACGGTCACCATGTCCGTGACGGCGTCGGTGGCCCCGGGGGTGTCCGTGACCGTGACGGCGTCCGGGGCCGAGGTCACGGTCACGGTCACGGCCGCGGTCCCTGGATCGGTCGTCGCGGCCGTGGTCCCGGTGGCGGTGTCCGCCCGCGCCGGAACCGGCGACTCCCCCGCGATCAGGCTCAGTTCACGCCCGGCCTCCTCCGCCGTCATCCGCTGCCCGGGGTCCTTGCGCAGCAGCCCCTCGATGACCGGCGTGAGCGGCCCGGCCCGGTGCGGTGGCGGGAGTTCGTCGTCGACGATGGCGCGCAGCGTGTCCAGAGCCGTCGTCCGGCGGAACGGCGAACGGCCCTGCACGGCCATGTAGAGCAGCGCGCCCAGCGACCACAGGTCGGACGCGGCCCCCGGGGTCCGGCCCAACGCCCGCTCCGGCGCCACGTACTCGGGTGAGCCGACGACCTCGCCGGTCATCGTCAGCGGAGTGTCGCCCTCCACCGTGGCTATCCCGAAGTCGGTCAGGACGACCCGGCCCTCGTCGGCGAGCAGGACATTGGCCGGCTTCACGTCGCGGTGCAGCACTCCCGCGCCGTGTGCCGCGCGCAGCGCCGCCAGGACCTCGACGCCGATCCGCGCGGCCTCCTTCGGCGGCAGGGCGCCCCCGGAGCCGATCACATCGGCCAGCGACCTGCCGCGGACCAGTTCCATGACGATCCAGGGCCGGCCGTCGAAGGTGACGACGTCGTAGACGGACACCACCCCACGGGCGTTGACCCGTGCCGCCGCCCACGCCTCCCGCTCCAGACGGGCGGAGAGCCGCGCGCCGCGATCCGCGGGCAGGTCCGCGGCGGCCCGGACCTCCTTGACCGCCGCCTCCCGGCGCAGCACCTCGTCGAAGGCGCGCCACACCGTGCCCATGCCGCCCGCGCCGAGCACGGACAGGAGCCGGTACCGGCCGGCGACCAGCCGTTCGCCCCCGCCGTCCGGCGAGGCCGCGTCCTGGTGGGGCATAGGGGTCAACTCCCTGTCTCCGCGAACCGCCGGCCGCGGCGGCGACCTCTCACAGCCTTGCCCCGCCGCCCCGTCGATTATGGCCGGGCCTCGCACCCGGGACCAGCGGGCCGAGGCCCGCTAATGTCCGGCGGTACGTGTGGTGAGGTCCTCGTCGGTGATGGAGCGGACCACGCGGCAGGGTGTTCCGAGGGCGACGGTCATCGGGGGTATGTCACGGCTGACGACGCTGCCGGCGCCGATGACCGACCCGTAGCCGATCCGAACACCGGGCAGGACCACCGCGTTGCTGCCGATCCACACCTTGTCCTCGATCACGATCGGCTCGGAGAATCGCGCGAAGTCGGTGCGCCGTGACGGGTGCACGGGATGTCCTGTCGTGGTCAGTGTCACGCTGGGAGCGATCATGACGCCGTCGCCGATACGGATGTCCACGTCGTCGACGAACGTGAGGTTCACGTTCCCGAAGAAGTCGTCCCCGATGTGGACGTTGCTGCCGAACCCGGCGTGGAACGGCGGCAGCAGCACGGTGCGCGCACCGACCGAGCCGAGGATCGCGACGAGCAGCGCCCGGCGTTTCTCCGCTTCGCCCGGAGGTGTGTGGTTGTACGCGAAGATCTGCTCCGTACGGCGGCGAGAGGCCTGGAAGGCCGCCTCCGACTCCGTGTAGACGAGCCCCTCGGCGATCCGAGCCAGGACTTCTTCCTCGTGCGCATCCGTCACAACGGGGCTTTCCCTTCCGTCCGTTCGTCTCGGGCGCCGGCCCGGCGCGACCACGGCCGACCGCGCGCCCAGAGCCTACGTGCACCGTGCAGGCATCATGAGCCCTGGTCCGCGCCGGGCGGCGCGGGGACCGGCATGCCGCGGAGGATCTGCTGCGGATCGCGCTGATGAAGACCTGGCAGGGCGAGGCCGCCGCCGTCTCCCTGACACGGGAAGAACCCTGTGGACCAGCCAGGTGGGCTTCGAGATGCCCGATCAGGACTCCGCCGACAGCATGGCCAACGGCATCGCCGCTCCGGTGGTCTCGGAGAAGCGGCGGGTCGTCTGCTTCCTCGCCCGTCCGGGGATCTGTCGGGCCTCGATCTGCGCACGGGGGAGTGGGTCTGGCGCGATCGCGTCGGCCTGGGCAGGTCGGGATCGGGGACCGCGCACCGGGGCCGTCCCCAACTCGTGTGCCACGTGGACGTGTTGATCGCCCGGGACGCCAGCAGGATGGTCTCGCTGCTGCCCCGGTTCGCCGACGGACCGTACGCGGGACCGGCGGGCGGCCGGTCCCGCGGCCGGGAGATGATCTCCCGCATGACGAAGTCGGCGGACGCGGGTACGGACGCGCATACGGGCGCGGGTGCGAGCGCCGATGACGCGCACGCGTGGGACGCGCGGCTCGGCTGGGCGTCCGGGCTGATGGCCGACGACCCCGCCGAACGCGCCGTGGCGCTGGACCGTCTTGCCGCCGTCCAGAGGGACGTGCGGGATGCTCTTGGCCGGTTCAACGAGGTATGGCGCCTGACCGGGCCGCTCGGCGGACGGGAGCGGTGGCGGGATCCGTCCTTCCTCCGGGCGCATGAGAGGTACGTCGAAGCCGGCAGGTACGCACTGCCCAACGCGTTGTGGAACCGCCCGCTCGGGGACATCAGGACCTGGCCGGGCCTGCCCTACGCGCTCCTCTTCCTGGAATGGGAGGCGAGGTGTCCGCAGGAGTGGACTCGCCATGCCAAGCACTGGGGCACGAAGCAGGGCCTCGTCCGGGACCTGGCGGTCCCCGGTCACGGCGAGCCGGTCAGGACGCGGCTCGTCGAGCTGGTCGGGATCGTCGTGCGCAGGCCCTACCGCTGCAAGGACCGCGAGTACGTGCGGGTCGCGCGGGCCGTCGACGGTGAGGCTCTGCGCGCCACGCTGGGAGCCGCCTCCCGGTCCGACGCCTCCTGGGCACGACTCCATGCCGGCCATGTCCTCTGGCTCCTCGATCACCCCGAGGTGCCCAACACGGTGCACGTCTGGCGGAGCCGGATCGCGGCCGAGCGCGAGAGCGTGGGGCGCCCGGGCCCGTCCGTCGGGGAGTGACGGGCGGGTCCAGGGGGCGGAGCGGGGGCCCGTGCGTCAGGGGCTGACCCAGTACGTGCGGGTGTTGGTGAACTCTCGGATGCCCGCGGCGGCCAGTTCGCGGCCGTGGCCGCTGCGTTTGGTGCCGCCGAAGGGCAGCCGGGGGTCGGAGGCGACGACGGCGTTGACGAAGGCGGCGCCGGTGGTGACGCGCCGGGCCAGGGCGACGCCCCGTGCGGGGTCGGACGTCCACACGCTCAGGCCCAGTCCGTAGACGGTGGCGTCGGCGAGCCGTACGGCATCGTCGTCGTCGCGGGCGACGGTGAGGGCGGCCAGCGGGCCGAAGGTCTCCTCGTCGAAGGCGGGCATGCCGGGGCCGGTGCCGGCGAGGACGGTCGGTCGGAAGAAGCTGCCGTCGCCGGGAAGCGGCGCGCCGCCGGTGAGCAGGCGCGCACCGGCCGCGACCGACTCCCGTACCTGGCGGGCGACGGCGGTGCGCAGGTCGTCGCGGGCGAGCGGGCCGACCTGGGTGGCGAGGTCGAGGGGATCGCCGACCCGCAGCGCCTCGACACGGCGGACGAACGCCTCGGTGAAGGCGTCCGCGACCGCCTCGGCCACGATGAACCGCTTGGCGCACACACAGCTCTGACCGGAGTTGGTGAAGCGGGCCCTCACCGCCGCCTCGGCGGCCCGCTCCACGTCGGCGTCGTCGAGGACGACGAAGGCGTCCGAACCTCCCAGCTCCAGCACGGACTTCTTCGCCGCGCGCCCGGCCGCCGCGCCGACGGCCGCGCCCGCCCGGTTGCTGCCGGTGAGGGTGACGGCGGCGATCCGGTCGTCCTCGACGAGCCGGGCGATCACCTCGGGCACGTCCGTGTCGGCGATCACCAGCGCGGTGACGAGGTGTTCGGGGAAGCCCGCCTCGACGAAGAGGTCCTGGAGGGCGAGCGCGCCGCCGGTGACGTTGGAGGCGTGCTTGAGCAGCACACCGTTGCCCGCCAGGAGGGACGGGATCGCGCAGCGCATGACCTGCCAGACGGGGAAGTTCCACGGCATGACGGCCAGGACCAGCCCGAGGGGCTCGTACGCCACCCAGGCCCGTGCGCCTTCGCCCACGTCGACCTGTTCGTCGGCCAGGATGCCGGGGCCGTGCGTGGCGTAGTGCTCGGCGGTGACCGCCGACTTCTCCACCTCGCCCGCCGCCTCCCCGATCGGTTTGCCCATCTCGGTGGTGACCAGCCGCGCGAGGCGGTCCTCGTGCTCACGCAGGACACCGGCCAGCCGGGCGATGCGGGCGGCCCGTTCGGCGAGCGGTACCCGGGCCCAGGCGCGGGCGGCGTCATGGGCGCGCTCGACGGCGGCCTCGACGCGTCCGGCGTCCCAGGCGTCGTAGGTCGCGACGGGTCGGCCGGTGGTGGGGTCGAGGGTACGGACGACGGTCGTGGTGGGGGTGTCGATGCCGGTGCTCATGAGGTGGCCGCGCCTCCCTTGTCGTGTTCGGAGAGGTGCGCGAAGGTCTCGCCGGTGGCGGTGATGGTGCGGGTGACGTCCCGGCCGCCGTAGACCCAGTAGATCCGCAGGACGCCCTCGCCCCGGTTGAAGAACCGGTGCGGGACGCCCGCCGGGACCCAGGTGGCCTGGCCGGGCTCCAGGTCGAAGAACTCGCCGTCGATCTCGGCGGTCGCCGCGCCCTCCAGGATCAGGACGGACTCCTCGACGTTGTGGCTGTGCAGGGGCAGACCCGTGCCGGGCTGGAACACGGTCTGGCCGGTGGTGATGAGCGCCTGCTCGGAGTTCCATTTCCCCACATAGGGGAGGGTGGCCACTCCCCCGCCGCGGTCGAAGCGTTCGACGTTGTCGGGGTGGATGAGCAGGTGGGGCTCCGCGGGCTGGGTGCACATGAGAGCGGCTCCGTTCGGCGGGTCAGGAGTGGTGGAACAGGCGGCGGGAGAGCGTGTTGACCTGGCTGCCGGGGACGACGTACCGCGCCGCCGCCTCCCGCCAGTCCTTGAAGTGCGGAGCCGCGCGATGCGCGTCGACGGCGGCCTCGTCGTCGTAGATCTCGTGGAAGACGAAGTGGTGGTCGTCGGCCAGGTCGCAGACGACGTCGAAGGAGCGGCAGCCGGGCTCGTCCGTGAACGAGCGTGCGGCGTTCGCCTCGATGGCGGCGAGGAAGGCGTCACGGTGGCCCGGGACGACCTGGAGGGACACGGTCAGCGCGATCATGCGGGCGGCTCCTGGTGGGTGGGGTGCACGGGGGCGGGCGGGGCTACGGGGGTGGGCAGGGGGACGGCGGTGGCCTCGGCGATCCGGGCGAGGGCGGTCCAGGTGCCGTCGGCGAGCGTGATCCCCTCGGCGCGCAGCCGCTCGGCGGTACGGATCTCCGGCTCACCTGGCACGAGGATCTCCGCCGTGCCGGGGGCGACGGGCGTGTTCTTCGTCTCCTCGATCAGGGCCTCCATCCGCCGCCCGAACTCGGCCGGTTCGGCCAGCGCCGCGATGTCCACGCACAGCAGGAGATGGCCGACGCCGCTGCGGCCCTCGGGGGCGTACGGGCCGGTCACGCCCGTGCCGAAGGCACTGCCGGTGAGGACGCCGGCGAGGACGTCGAACATGAAGGAGATGGCGTAGCCCTTGTGACCGGCCATGGGCAGGATCAGGCCCTCCACGGCCCGGCGGGGGTCGGTGGTCGGTACGCCGTCCGGGTCCGCCGCCCAGCCCTCGGGGATCGGCTCGCCCCGCTCCTTCGCGTGGTAGATCTTGCCCCGCGCGACCGCCGTGTTGGCGATGTCCATGACGACGGTGCCGTACCGGCCGCCGGGGGCGGCGATCGACCAGGGGTTGGTGCCCACCCGCTTCTCCCGGCCGCCCCAAGGGGCCATCGCCGGGCTCGCGTTGGTGGCCAGCAGGGCGACGCAGCCCTGCTCGGCGGCGCGGCGCGTGAAGTACGCGGCGGTTCCGAAGTGCCCGGAGTTCCGCACGGCCACCGCACTGATCCCGTGCGCCCGCGCCCGCTCCACGCCCCAGGTCACCGCGCGCGCGGTGAGCACCTGGCCGAGACCGTCACGGCCGTCGACCACCAGCACGGCGCCGTTGTCGGTCACGATGTCCGGCGCGGCGACGGCGGCGGTCGCCCCGCTCCGCAGCCGGTCCAGGTACCAGGGCAGCCGCAGCATGCCGTGCGAGGGATGCCCCCACAGTTCGGCGGTCACCAGGGTGTCCGCGAGCAGCCGGGCGTCCACGGGCGGGACGCCGTGCGCCTGCGTCGAGGCGGCGGCGAAGTCCAGCAGATCGGCGGCACCGACGGTGTGCGGCATGGGACCTCCTCACTTCTCTGTATCCAGCTTCGTATCCATCTCTGTATACATCAAGCGATACCGCGAAGCCACAGTCGGAGAGCGGGGGCTCAGCCGGTGATGTCCACCTGCATGCCTCCGCCGAGGTACAGATCCTGGCTGGTCAGACCGTCGATGAGAGCGTGCTGGGTCTGCGCGAGATGGTGGCGGGAGGCCGCCTCCGCCGCGTGGGCGTCGCCCTTGGTGATCGCCTTCAGCATCGCGCGGTGCTCCTCCAGCGAGGTCAGCATCCGGCGCGGCCCGCTGTGGGAGATGTGCCGCAGCCGTACGGTCTGGCTGCGCAGATCACGGATGGTGCGGGCGAGGTAGGGGTTGGGGCACGTGGCGATGACCGCCTGGTCGAAGCCCTCGGTGACCTCGTAGAACTCCTGGTACGACCCGGACTGCGCGGTCGCGTCCAGCGCCCGGAAGGATTCGTCGAACTCCTCCAGACGGGCCAGCAGTTCACGGAACGGCACCAGCGACCGCTCGTCGGCGGCCCCCGCCGTCGCGACCGACGCGGCGGCCCGGGGCTCCAGCAGCATCCGGAACTCGAAGAGCGCGCGGACCCCGCCCAGCGAGATCGCGGCGACGCGGGCCACCTCACCGGGGACGAAGTCGACCAGCCCCTCCGCCGCGAGCCGGCGGATCGCCTCCCGCACAGGCGTCCGCGAGGCTCCCAGCTCCTCGCCCAGCTGCACCTCGCCCAGCTTGGCGCCCGGTCGCAGCCGCAGCGACTCGATGTCGCCCTTCAGCCGCTCGTAGACCGCCTCGCTCTTGCCAGTCACCCGGGCCATGAATCTCCTCGTCGGCCGCACGCTACGCTGTATACAGCGTAGCGTGCGGCCGCGCGTGGAGGGCCCCGACCGGCGGGAGCCCGTCAGTCGTCGGGGATTCCGGCGCCGCTCAGCGCGCGGACCGTGACCTCCGGCCGGGCCAGTGAGCGCGCGCCCAGCCGGAACTGGTCGAGCTTGTCGATGATCGTCCGGCCGACCGGCAGGTGACCCCAGACGCTGATGCCCTGGTGGGTGGTGGGTTCCCAGGTGGTCTCGTCGATGACGATCGGGTTCCAGCCCACCTCCCATTCGAAGCCCGAGGGCGTACGGGCGTAGTACGACAGCTCTTTGTCGTTGGTGTGCTGTCCGACGGACAGGGCCATGTCGAAGCCGAGCGCGTGGACGCGTTCGTAGCCGCGGGCGAGGTCGTCGAGGTTCGCGACCTCGGTGTTGAGGTGCTGGACGCGGGTGCGGACCGGGTCGATCGGCAGGCCCCGGACCGCGGCGACGGCGATGGAGTGGTGGCGCTCGTTCACCCGCAGGAAGCGGATCCTGAGCTTGACGCCGCTGATGGTCTCGTCGATGTAGTCCGTCAGCCGGGCGTCGAAGACCGTGGCGAAGTAGCCGCGCAGCCGTTCCGGTCTGGTCGAGGTGATCGCCACATGGCCCATGCCCGAGGCGCCGGTGACGAACGCCGAGTTGAGCATGGACAGGGGCGCGGCCGTCCGCACCGGAGTGGTGTAGATCTCCTGGGTGATGCCCTTGGGGCCGGGGAAGCGCAGCAGCCGTTCGACGCCGCGCAGGGCCGCCTCGTCGTCGGTGCCCCGGACGACGGGGACGCCGTGGGCGCGCACCCTGGCCTCGATCCGCTCGAACGTGCTGTGGTCGTCCAGGTGCCAGCCGGTGACGACGACGTCCTCGGCGGGTCCCCGCCGGAACAGGAAGCGGCACGTGTGGTCGTCCAGACGGAACCGCATGTGGTTCCGGTCCAGGGCGTCGTGGTGCATGCCGATGGCCTCGGCGCCGAAGCGCCGCCAGTCGGTGAAGCGGTCGGTCTCGATGACGAGGTAGCCGAGGTGCACCGACCCGAAGACGGAAGGGGTGTCCGGGGCCCTCATCGCCGGCCCGCCAGGAAGCCGGCGCACAGCGCGTTGAACAGCTCGGCGCGCTCGAACTGCACCCAGTGTCCGGTGTTGGCGACCGTGTAGAGGTCGCAGTCGGGCATGCGCTCGGCCAGCATCCGGCCGCCGGAGGGCCGGTTGACCTTGTCGGCGGCGCCCCACAGCACCAGCGTGGGCACGGGCAGCCGGGACAGGCGTCTGTCACGGGTGAAGTCCATCTTCCACAGGGTCTTCGGCGCGCCGGGGCCGGAGGGGCGGCGCAGCGGCGGGCTCGCGACGACCTCGGGGTCGACGCTGTCCCGGTACCGCGCGTCGATCACCGAGTCCGGTACGCCGGCGGCGTTGAAGACCAGGTAGGTGCGGACGAACCTCTCCAGTTTCAGCCGGGAGGGGCCGTCGCCGGAGTAGTAGGCGAGCAGGCTGTTGAGGCCGGGGGTGGGCAGCGCGCGGGTGGTGCCGATACCGCCCGGGCCCATCAGGACCATGCGGTCGACGCGGTCGGGGGTGTCCAGGGCGAGCCGCAGGGCGCAGGCACCGCCGTAGGAGTTGCCGACGAGATGGGCCCTGCCCAGGCCGAGTTCGTCGAGCAGGCCGCGGATGCCGTCCGCGAGGTGGCCGAACGGGTCGGAGGCGTCGACTCCCTTCGTGCTCCGGCCGTAGCCGGGCAGGTCGGGGACGATGACCCGGTACTCCTTCGCCAACTCCCCGATGTTGCGGGCGTAGTTGGCGACGCCGGACGCGCCCGGGCCGCCGCCGTGCAGCAGCAGGACGGGCGCCGCGTCGGGGTCGCCCGTCTCCGCGACGAAGATCTGCCGGCCGCCGACGTCGGCGAGACGCTCCCGCATCGGCGGTGGTTCGGTGTACGTGGTCATGGCTCTCCTCACTGGGCGGGGACGACGGCGGGCTCGGTGGCCGGGGTGAATCCGGCGGGGGGCGGCGGGAGTCGGCCGCCCTTGGGCGCCGCGGCGTAGACGTACGCGTCGGGGCGCAGGACGAGGGTGGCCGCGCGGTGCCCGGTCAGCCACGCCCGCAGTACGCCGTCGGTGTCGACGACCGTGCCCTCGGCGGGGCGGGATCCGGCGGGGGTGACGGTGAGCGAGGGCACGCCGAGGCGGTCCCAGGCGGGCTGGGGCGTGGCCGAGGCGGCGTGCAGCAGCAGCCAGCGGCCGGCGAGCACGTCGTCGAGGCGCACGTGCGCGCCGTCGGGGCCGGTGACCCGGGGCTGGGGGATCTGTGAGCCGGTGGCCCGGTGGCGCGGGCGGGCCCGGAAGCCGTCGGCGTAGCGGGCGACCGGTATCCAGTGGGAGTCCTGCAGCCAGTCGGTGAAGCCCGGTACACGGGACAGCACCGGGACCAGGGCGTCGCGGGGCCGGGTGATCACCCTGCGCCGTTCGGTGATGATCCGCCCGACGAACACGGCCCGCCGGGTGACCTCCTTGACGTGCGGTTTGCGCTCCGTCTCGTAGGAGTCCAGCACCGACTCGGGCAGCTCGCCCCGCAGCACGGCCGCGAGCTTCCAGCACAGGTTGGCCGCGTCGCGCACACCGGCGGCCATGCCCTGGCCGATCCACGGCGGCATGGCGTGGGCGGCGTCACCGGCGAGGAAGACCCTGCCCGCGCGGAAGCGGGCCGCGAAGCGCACATGGTGGCTGTACACCGTGGCCCGCAGGATCTCGATCCGGTCCCGGCCGATGCCGTACTCGGCCACCATCGCGTGGATCGCCTCGGGGGTGGTCAGCTGCTTCTCGTCGTCGCCGGGCAGGATCGGGAACTCCCACCGGTGGTGGTCGAGCGGGGTCGGACAGTCGACCGCGGGGCGCCGCGGGTCGCAGCGGAAGCGCAGCCGGTCGTGGTCCGGCCACGGCTCGATCATCCTGGTGTCGACGACGACCCAGCGGTCCTCGTACGTCGTCCCCTCGTAGCCGATGTTCAGCTGCCCCCGGGTGAGGCTGGAGCCGCCGTCGGCGGCGATCACGTACTGGGCGCGCAGCCGGTGGACGGAGTCGTCGGCGGTGCCCAGCACGGTCAGCTCCACGGCGTCGGCCTCCTGGCGCAGCCTGAGGCACTCGTGGCGAAGAAGGACCTCCACGTGGGGATAGCGGTCGACGCCGTCGCGCAGGACCTGCTCCAGGGCCGGCTGGTGGAGGAAGAGCTGCGGCGGATGGCCGTGGCCGCGCGGGGTGGGGTGCGCGCTGAGGAAGGCCCGGCCCTTGGCGTCGACGAAGTCGAGGCGGCGCTCGGCCAGCATGTCCTGCTTCAGCCGGTCGGCGAGACCGACGCGCTGCCAGACGCGCATCACCTCCTCGTCGGTGGAGATGGCCCGGGCCCGGGAGAAGATCTCGGCGTCACGCTCCAGTACGACGACCCTGAGACCCAGCGCGCCCAGCAGGTTCGCCGCGGTCACCCCCGTCGGCCCGTAGCCGATCACGGCCACGTCGTACGTGCCGGACCGGGCCCCCTCCCCCAGGCCCGGCCCCGCGCTGCCCCTGGCACTGATCCGGCTCACCGGGCCACCTCACTGTCCTGCGTCGGCATGCTGATGTAGCGCTCACTCCAATTGGAATGTTCGCTACGGTAATCCGGCCGTCGGGGCCGGTCAAGCGTCGACGGCGACCGGTGCCGAAGCCGCCGGGGCTCGATGCCCCAGGAGCGCGGCAGGTCTCAGGAGCGCGGCAGGTGGAGTGAGGTCCGTGGCCGCTCGATCTCCACGTCGTCGGTGAGGGCGCCGGCCGCCGCCACGCCGCCGAGGAGTGCCGCGATCAGGGCCGCGACCGCCGCCAGGGTGCGACGGGAGTGCCGGAAGGGCCTGTTCCGCGGCAACGGACGAGGCGCCTCGGCGAGCGCATCGGTCGCCTCGGGGGACCCTCCGGTCGCCTCGGCAGAGGGTCCGGCCGTCCCGGCGGAGTCACCGACCGTCCCGGCGAGGCCGCCGCACGCGATGGTCAGGCGGGCGTCCAGCCAGGCGTCCGCCTCGTCCTCGGGCACCCCGCAGGCCGCCACGAACGCGGCGACGGACTCCGCGCGGGGCAGCCGGTCCCGGCCGAGCATGGTCGCCGCCGTGGAGTAGGGCAGGGTGTGGCCCGCCGCGGTCGCGCGGCGTTCCAGTCGGCGGTAGCTGTGGCCGGACCAGGTCTTGAGGTGGCGGAGTGCCGCCACGAAGGCGACCGCGTCGGTGTCCGGTGGTGTGGGCGGTGGTGTGGTCATCTCGGTCCCCCTGTTGACCTGGACGTACACGGGCTCGCACAAGCTCGAACACCCTAGTGGCTTGAGGAACGGCGTCAGCGACGGTCAACCTCGGTGCGCATTCCCGATGTTGGAGAGGTCCCATGCGTACGACGCCGTCCCACCACCGCCATCAGCGGCACCGCCGCCGCTCCCGCCGCCGTACGGCCCTCGGCGCCGCCCTCGCCCTGGCACTGCTGGTCGCCGGGTGCGCCGAAGGGGCCGACGCCGGGACGCCGTCGGCCCGCGTCCCGAAGCCCCGGCACCACGACGGAGCGTCGGTGGCCGGCTTCCTGCGCCGCACGCTGCCCGCCGGTCCCGGCGTCAGCGTCGTCGCCGCCCGCGGTGACCGGCTCGTGTACTGCGGCGGCTTCGGAGTGGCGGACCGCTCCGCCGGCACCCCCGCGAGCTGCTTGACCGTGTACGACGTCATGTCGATCACCAAGCAGTTCACCGCGGCCGCGATCGTGAAGCTCGAGGTGATGGGCCGGCTGCGGGTGAGCGATCCGATCGGCCGGTTCCTCGGACATGGGCGGCGGCCCGTACCCGAGGACAAGCGCGGCATCACCATCGAGCACCTGCTCACCCACACGTCGGGCCTGCCCGAGGGGCTCGGCGACGACTACGACCCGGTGTCACGGGAGGAGTTGGTGCGCGGGGCCCTGTCCTCGAAGCCGCTCTCCGCCCCGGGCGAGGAGTTCCACTACTCCAACACCGGCTACAGCCTGCTCGCCGTGATCGTCGAGGAGGCGTCCGGGCAGCCGTACGAACGGTTCCTGGCCCGGCACCTGTTCGCGCCGGCCGGGATGGATCGGACCGGCTACGTACTGCCCCGCCTGCCACGGCACCTGGTCGCGGTGGAGTACGACGGCGAGGGGCGCGCCCGGGGCAGGCCCTTCGACCACCCCTGGGCCGCCGACGGACCGTACTGGAACCTGCGCGGCAACGGCGGCATGCTCTCCACCGCACAGGACATGTTCCGCTGGCACCGCGCGCTCCTGGGCGACAGGATCCTGCCGGCCCGGGCCAGGGAGAAGCTCTTCCGGCCCCACGTGCAGGAGCCGGAATCGGGGAACGCGTACGGCTACGGCTGGAGCGTCCGCGACACGCCGGACGGCCCGCTCGCCTGGCACGACGGCGGCAACGACTGGTCCCTCGGGCTACTGGGCCGGTACCTGGACGACGGGGTCCTCGTCTTCTGGATCAGCAACCACGCACACCGCGAGGGGAAATGGAACCTGGAGGAGCAGGCGCAGGAACTGACGCTGGGTGTCGCGGACCGCGTTCGCGGCTGATCCTCCCCCGGAGTGAACACGACCTGGGCCACGCACAGGCCGCACGGCCGCGCCCCGCTTGACGAACTCGCCGGCGATCACGACGATCACATCCGGCGGCGCGGCGGCCGTCGAACCGGCCGGGGTACTACGGATCGCCGACGCCACCACCGGTCACCGCGGCGGGACCACCGCCTCGGGGGCGACGGTGACTCCCCCGTGCGGCGGGAACTCACCCCCCGGGTGGCTGGAGTGCCCCGCCGAGCCGTCCTGGCAGGCACGGCCGGGACTACGGTCGGAGCAGTGACACACGACATCGACGTGCGGCCGAAACCGTACGCACCCTACGGCGAGGCAGGAGAGCCCGTGATCCGGGTCATGGTGGTGGATGACGAGGCGCTGGTGCGCTCCGGCTTCGAACTCATCCTGAGCGCGGCCGACGACATCGAGGTGGTCGCGACCACGACCGGCGCCGAGGCCGTCGACACCGTACGGCGGGAAGGTCCCGACGTCGTGCTGCTGGACATCCGGATGCCGGACGTCGACGGGCTGACGGTGCTGCGGCAGCTGCGGGTCCTGCCGCGGCCACCGGTGGTGGCGATGCTGACCACGTTCGACGCCGACGAGTACATCCTCACCGCGCTGCGCTCCGGTGCGGCGGGTTTCCTCCTCAAGGACACCGAGCCCGACCAACTCGCCCAGCTGGTGCGCACCTTGGCCGCGGGCGGCGTCGTGATGTCGCCGAAGGCGTCCCGGGCCGTGTGGCAGAGCCACCCCGGGGCCACCGCGGCCGACGACGCCGAGGCGGGGCGCGTCCGGCTGCTCACCGAACGCGAGCGCGAGGTCCTGGTACTGATCGCGGAGGGCCTGTCCAACGCCGACATCGGCACCCGTATCCACCTCAGCGCGGGCACCGTCAAGGACCATGTCAGCGCGATCCTCACCAAACTGCGGGTCGGCAGCCGGGTGCAGGCCGCGCTGCTCGCCCAGCGGGCCGGTCTGCTCGACGACGCGGCACGGCGCCCGGGGCCCCGGCGGTGACCGTGCCCAGAGCGTGGTGGGCGCGAATCCCGGACCCGGTCGTCGACCTCGTGGTCGTCGCGGTGGCCGTCATCGACATCGTGCTGTGTCTCGGCGGCGCGAGCGGCCTCGCCCGCGCGATGGCGGCCCTGGCCTGTGTCGCCCTCACGGTTCGACGCCGCTTCCCCCTGCCGGTGTTCCTGCTGACCCTGCCCGCGAGCCTGATGCTGGACATCGTCTTCGCCCCGTTCGCCGCCCTGTTCACCCTGGCGGAACGCTCCCGCGACCGCCGTCTGCTCGTGGTGTGCGCGGTGCTCTTCGCCACCGCCTCCGCGTCCCCCTGGCCGCTCGACGAGTTCTCCTCGCACGACCGCACCTGGACGGTCGTCTACTTCTTCTACACGCTCGCCACCGCCGCCGCCCCGGTCCTGCTGGGCCAGCTCGTCCAGGCCCGCCGGGACCTGGCCCGGCGGCTCGCCGAGATCGAGGAGGCCCGGGAACACGAGCGGCTGCTGCACTCCCAGGCCGTCCTCGCCCGGGAACGCGCCCAGCTCGCCCGCGAGATGCACGATGTCGTCTCCCATCAGGTCAGCCTCATCGCCGTACAGGCGGGCGCCCTCCAGGTGGCGGCGACCGAACCGAGGTTCAGGGAGGGCGCCCGCACCATCCGGTCACTGAGCGTCGACACCCTCGACGAGTTGCGTCATATGGTCACCCTGTTGCGGGCCTCCGGCAGCCGCACCACCGAGCTGACCCCTCAGCCCACCCTCGCCGACCTCCACCGGCTCGTGACGAACAGCGGCATCGAGGCCCGGCTGACCGGTGATCTGCCGCCCGACATCAGCACGACCGCACAGCGCGCCGTCTACCGCACCGTCCAGGAAGCCCTCACCAACGTCCGCAAGCACGCGCCCGGCGCCACCGCCACCATCCGGCTGTGGCGCACCGACGCCGACGACGGCGACGGCGACGGCGACGGCGACTCCTTCGGCGTCACCGTCACCAATACTCCGCCCACCCGCCCTTCGCTGCCCCTGCCCGGCTCCCACCAGGGCCTCATCGGCCTGAGAGAACGCGCCGAACTGCTCAGCGGCGTCCTCGGATCCGGCCCCACCCCCGAGGGCGGCTTCGAGGTGAGTCTGCGGATCCCGGCCCACGGGGACACCTGACGCCACCCGCCGGGCCCGAGCCGGTCCGGTCCGGTCCGATCCGAACCGAACCGGCTCGTGAGGCGCGGCGCCGTACGCCGTCCGCTCGACGGCGCGAGCTACAGCCCGACGATTCCGTTCCACCGCCGGGCGAGCTCCCGCCGTTCCGCCGAGGTGATGTCCCGGGCGACGGCGAGCCGGGCGCGCATGGCGTCGTCGGGGAAGATCAGCGGATCCTCGGCGAGGGCGGCGGTCTCCTCGTCCTTGGCGGAGGCGAGGACGTCGCGGGCGGCGGGGACCGGGCAGACGTAGTTGACCCAGGCGGCGAGTTCGGCGGCGACCTCCGGGTCGTAGTAGTGGTCGACCAGGCGCTCGGCGTTCGTCTTGTGACGGGCCAGGTTGGGGATCATCAGGGACTCCGACCAGAGTTCGGCGCCCTCCTCGGGGACGACGAAGCGGATGTCCGGGTCGTCGGCCTGGAGCTGGATGACATCGCCCGAGTACGCCTGGCAGGCGAGAACGTCGCCGCCGGCGAGGTCCTTGATGTAGTCGTTGCCGGTGAAACGGCGGATGTGACCGGTCCGGACCCGCGCCTCGACCTGGTCGCAGACGGTGTGGAAGTCGTCGGCGGTCCAGCGCGTGACATCGACGCCGTTGCCCTGCATCAGCAGCGCGAACGCCTCGTCCAGCCCGGAGAGAAGCGTGACGCGCCCCTTGAGGCCGTCCGCCCACAGATCGGCGACACTCCGAATCTCCCGGCCCACCTCGCGCCGGTTGTAGGCGATGCCGGTGATCCCCGACTGCCAGGGCACGGTGTGCGCGCGGCCGGGATCGAAGGCGGGCGAGCGCAGCTGCGGGTCCAGATGACGGGTGACGTTCGGCAGGTTCGCCGCGTCCATGGCCTGGACCCAGCCCAGCCGGACGAAGCGGGCACACATCCAGTCGCTGAGGACGATCAGGTCCCGGCCGGTCTGCTGATGGTTCATCAGCGCCGGGCTGACCTTGCCGAAGAACTCGTCGTTGTCGTTGATCTCCTCGACGTAGTCGACGGCGATCCCGGTGCCCTCCTCGAAGGCCTCCAGCGTGGGGCGCCGCGAGGCGTCGGAGTCGTCGGTGTCGACGTACAGCGGCCAGTTGGCGAACGCCAGCCTCTTCTCGCGCGCCGAGAGATCCGTCGCGGCCCGGTCGCCGGGTGCCACGTAGGCCGCGGGAACCCCGCACCCGGCGAGGGCGCCGAGCGCGGCGCCCCCGCCGAGGACACGCAGCAGGGTGCGGCGGGAGGGGACGGGCGGGAGGGTCCGCGGGCGAGGCAGCATCCGGGAAGCATGGCGGGGCCGGACGGCAGCGGGCAATGGACGCCCCGTCGAGCGCGGGCGCCGCCCGCGGACACCCTGTCCATCCCGGCGTGCCGTTCGTCCGGAAGTAGGCCGGCGCCTCCTCCTCCAGTAGCAGTGGACCTGGACGTTTTCGCTTCTCCGGTGCCCTGCTCCGCCGTCGGGCGATGACTAACCTCGACCGACTCACCCGAACTCATCGAACCGATCGAATGCATTGAACTGATCGAACGGAGCTGTCATGTCTCTCCTGGCCCGCCCGGCGTTCGCCACTCCCGTCGCCAAGGCGATGCAGCGCCTCAACGCCCTGCTGGCGGACCGGCACGTCGCGTCCTCCCTGCACAAGCGCTATCCGGAGTACCCCCGGAACACCTACGAGCTGACCGTCCCGACCTCCGTCGCCCCGGCCCGCGCCGTGGTGTACGTACCCGAGGGTGCCGCCGACGCGCCCTTGCCGCCGGTCCATGTGAACTTCCACGGTGGCGGCTTCGTCCTGCCGCCCGTCGAACTGGACGATCCGCTGTGCCGCTTCCTCGCGGCCGAGGCGGGGGCGGTGGTGGTGAACGTGGACTACGTCGTCGCGCCGCAGCACCCGTTTCCCGCGCCGCCGCACCAGGCGTACGAGGTTGTCGAGTGGGTCGCGGGGCACGGCGCCGAACACGGCTGGGACGGCGGCCTCCTCACCGTGGGGGGCCAGAGCGCCGGAGGTGCCCTCGCCGCGGCGGTGGCCCGTCAGGCACTGGAGAAGGGAGGCCCCTCCCTCGCGCTGCAGATCCTGCACTATCCCCCTCTGGATCTCGTCACCGATGCCAGGGACAAGCGCTCGGTCATCGCCAAGCCGATGCTGCGCCCGTGGATGGCGGACGTCTTCGACACCTCCTACGTCCCGGACCCGGAGAAGCGCGGCCATCCCCTGGTCTCCCCCGCCCACCCCTCCGACACCGCCGATCTGACCGGCATCGCACCCGCCCTCGTCATCACACCGGAGCACGATCTGCTCCGCGCGGAGGGCACACGCTACGCCGAGCGCCTGCGCGCGGTCGGAGCCCTGCGCGAGCATCTCGACGTGCCGGGGGCCGACCACGGCTACGACCAGAAGGACGCCGAGACGGCCCGGAACATCTACCGGTCGATGGCCCGGCACATGCGCCGCGCCGTGCACCCCGGCTGAGCACGGCCCCCGGCGAAGGCGGTCGGCGAGTGGGGCCCGCCGACCGCTCCCGACCAGCCACCACCGGTGTCGACGGGTCAGGCTCCGGACGCCGTGCCCTTGAGCCCGCGTGACAGGCGCGACGCCAGGCGCGACGGCCGAGGGGACGCCGGACGGGACGGGCGAGGGGACGGCGGAGGGGACGGCGCAGCGGCTGCCGCCGGGGAGGCGGCCGGGGGGTCTCCGTCCTCGTAGCGGCCCCGCAGCTCCGACAGCACCCCGAACGCCGCCGCGGTCATGGGCACGGACAGGAGCATGCCGAGGATTCCGGCGACCGACGCACCGGCGGTGAGGGCCAGCAGGATCACCGCGGGGTGCATCTGCAGCGTGCGGCTCTGGATCATCGGCTGCAGCACATTGCCCTCGACGAGTTGCACCGCGAAGACGATGCCGAGGACCCACAGCGCGGTCCCGAGGCCCCCGTCGGCGAAGGCGACCAGGACCGCGACCGCCCCGGACAGAAGCGCGCCGAGGTAGGGGATGTACGCGCCGATGAACACCAGCGCGCCGAGTCCGACCGCGCCGGGGACGTCCAGGACGAGCAGGCCGACGGTGATGCAGACGGCGTCGATGAAGGCGACGATCGTCGTGCCGCGCATGAAGCCCTCGATCGCGCGGAAGGCGCGCCGGGCGATCACTTCGAGCGTGCCGCCGGAGCCGCGAGGAGCGAGCGAGTGCAGTGCGGCGACGGCCCGGTCGGAGTCACGCAGGAAGAAGAACATCAGCAGGATGGCGAGCGTGCCGGTCGCGGTCGTCTCGGCGACCACGCTCACGCCGCTGAGCAGACCGGAGACGGCGGTCCCGCCGAACCTCGCCAGCAGGTCCTGCGCGTTCGCGGCGAGATCGTCCAGGGAGGTCCCCGCCACCTCGAACCGCTCCCCGAGCGACGCGGCCGCGTCGCGCAGCGAGGAGACGATCTGATCGCCCGTGTCGATCAGGGCGGTCACCACGATGTACGCCGCCCCGCCCATGACCACGACGACGGCGGCACAGGTCAGCCCGGCGGCGAGCGACTTGTTGATCCTCATCGCGACCAGCCGGCGGTAGAGCGGGCCGAGCAGGGCGGCGCCCAGCAGCGCGAGCAGGACCGGTGTCACGATCGTCTCGAACGCGACGCAGAACCACACCACGACGGAGACGACCCCGCTGACGAGGAGTATCAGCGCGCTCCCCACGGCCACCCGCCGGGCGATCCCGGCGAGCGGGTCGTGCCGCCGGTCCGCCCGGTCCCGGCCGGACCGCCCCGGCCCGCCCGGGGGCGCGCCCCCGGCCCTGATCACCGGCCGCGTCCGATGCACGGCCCCTCGCCGCCGTCGCTCCCCCGCTCCCGGAACTCCCGAGGCACGTACGGCCCCCGCGGACCCCGGACGGGCGCCCCCACGTTCCCCGCTGCGTATGCTCACTCCGGCCTTCTCCCTCCGTACGCCCGTACGGCGTCCCACCCGGCTGTTCCCGCCGACGCTCGTGCCGGCCCCTCGCACCGGCCGCTCAGGCCGGCCGTACGAGCCCGACGTCGTAGGCGAAGATGACCGCCTGGACCCGGTCCCGGGCGCCGATCTTGGCGAGGATGCGGCTGACGTGGGACTTGACGGTGGTCTCGGCCAGATGCAGGCGTTCGGCGACCTCGGCGTTGCTGCAGCCGGTGGCGACCGCCGTGAGGACCTCGATCTCACGTTCGGTGAGGGCTTCCAGCTGCCGCGTCTGCTCGGGGCTGTGGCCGGGCAGGCGCGTGGTGAAGGCGTCGATGAGCTTGCGGGTCAGGCCCGGTGAGATGACGGCGTCCCCGGCCGCGACCGCGCGGATTCCGGCGAGGAGTTCCGCGGGCAGGGCGTCCTTGAGGAGGAAGCCGCTGGCTCCGGCGCGCAGGGCGTCGTACGCGTACTCGTCCAGGTCGAAGGTGGTCATGACCAGCACGCGGGAGCGACCGCCGGAGGTGACGATGCGCCGGGTCGCCTCGATGCCGTCCATGCCGGGCATACGGACGTCCATCAGCACGACGTCGGGGTGGAGTTCGGCCGTCATCCGTACGGCCTCGGTGCCGTGCGTGGCCTCGCCGACGACCGTGAGGTCGGGGTGCTGTTCCATGAGCATGCTGAAGCCGAGGCGTTGCAGGGCCTGGTCGTCGACGATGAGGACAGTGGTCATGCCGGGTGCTTCTCCGTGGGCGTAGGGGTGGGTGGGACGAAGTGCAGTTCCGCTCGGACGCTCCAGCCGCCCCGGGAGTTCGGGCCGGCGGTCACGGTCCCCTGGTAGAGCAGGGCACGCTCGCGCATGCCGAGGAGCCCCTGTCCCCCGTCGGACCGGGGGCGTTTGCGGGGTGTACGGGGCGGGCCGCCGTCCTCGACGGCGACCTGTACCGCGCGGGAGGTCGCCGCGAGGGTCACGTCGACCGTCGTGGTGAGCGATCCGTGCTTGAGGGTGTTGGTGAGGGCTTCCTGGACGATGCGGTAGACGGTGAGCTGGAGTCCCGCGGGGAGGCCGGTGAGGTTCCCCTCGGTGTTCAGGTTCACGGTGGGGCCGGCGGCCCGGACCCGTTCCAGGAGGGCGTCGAGGTCGGTCAGGCCGGGCTGGGGTGCCAGCGGGGTGTCCCGGGAGGCGCTGTCGCGGGCCGCGTCGCCGTCCTCGTGGAGGGTGCCGAGGAGCCGCCGCAGATCGCCGAGGGCGCCGCGCCCGCTGTCGGCGATGATCCGCAGTGTCTCGGCACCCCGCTCGGGCTTGGCCTCGGCCAGTCCGGCCGCGCCGTCGGCGAGGCCGACGATGACGGCGAGGGTGTGGCCGAGGATGTCGTGCATCTCCCGGGAGATACGGGCCCGCTCCGCCGCCTCCGCGAGCCGGGCCCGCTGGTCCCGCTCCACCTCCAGCCGCACCGTCCGGTCCTGGAGGGTGGTGATGTACAGGCGCGCCACCCGGCCGCCCAGTCCCAGTCCGGCCATCGCGATCATGCCGAGGGTCAGCATGACCGCCAGCGCCAGGGCCGAGGTGATGCGTTCCAGTTGCACGTCGGACGTGAAGGCGAGGACGGTGACCAGGGTCTGGGTCACGGCGACCGAGACGGCTCCGACCAGGGCGGCGGGGGTGGCGAAGCGGGCCAGGTTGTAGAGCACGACCATCTGGGCGAGGAAGTGCGCGTTGTTCAGCACCCCGCAGGCGGCCTCCGCCGCGGAGAAGCCCGTGACGACGGCGAACACCAGCACAGGATGGCTCTGCCGCCACAGCAGCGGCACGCCGATTCCGGCGAGCAGGAGCAGCGCGACCGGGAGCGGGGGTCCGGAGCGGGGGTACTCCAGCAGGGGCTGGAGGCCGAGGGCGACGCACACCAGCGGCATGCCCCATCGCTTGACGTGGGGATGCGCCCGGTCCGCCTGTCCCACCGAGACGAGAAAGGTCAGGAGCCGGATGACGGTCCGGTGCTCCGAGCCGCCCAGCATGCTGCAGGGGTCGACCGAGGGGTCCTTGAATGCTGACGTCACGGCGTGTGTCTCCGAGGTACGGGCGGACCGTCCGTCGGCCCCGGGGGTGGGGGCCGACGGACGGCGACCGAAGGGGCCGCTGCGACTCCGTGGGATCACGTGCGCCGGCCCACTGTAGGCGGCCGGGCCTTCAGTCCTGGGCTCCGCGGACGGGTTCGAGCGGCCTGTCCCGCCGACTTCCCTGACCGGAGTCCTCGTCGGGCTCCGGGGTGCGGGCCTGCCCGGCCAGGGCGTGGCGCAGCTTCTCCCCCTCGACGTCCACGTCGGGCAGGATCCGGTCCAGCCAGCGGGGCAGGGCCCAGGCCCGGCGTCCCAGCAGGGTCATGACCGCGGGCACGATCGTCATACGGACCACGAAGGCGTCGAAGAGGACCGCCGAGGCGAGTCCCAGGCCGATCGACTTGATCAGTGAGGCGTCGGCGAGCAGGAACCCGGCGAAGACCGAGATCATGATGATCGCCGCGGCCGTCACCACCCGGGCTCCGTGCCGGAAGCCCGCGATCACCGCCTCGGTGGGCTCGGCGCCGTGGACGTACTCCTCGCGCATCCGGGTGACGAGGAAGACCTGGTAGTCCATGGCGAGTCCGAAGACCACGCCGATCATGAAGATCGGCATCACGCTCACGATGGGCGCGGTCGTGTCGACGCCGAAGACGTCCTTGAGCCAGCCCCACTGGAAGACCGCGACCAGGACGCCGAGCGTCGCCACCACGCTGAGCAGGAAGCCGAGTGTCGCCTTGAGGGGGACCAGGATCGAGCGGAACACGAGCAGCAGCAGGATCACGGCCAGGCCGACGACCACCAGGAGGTAGGGCACGAGGGCATCGCCGAGCTTGTCGGAGACGTCGATGTTCAGGGCCGTCGTACCGGTGACGACGACCTCCGCGTCGGTGGCCTTCAGCAGGGCGGGGGCGGTGGTGTCACGGATCTCCCCGACCAGGTCCACCGTCTTCTGGCTGTTGGGGGAGCTCTTCGGGACGGCCCGGATCAGTGCCACGTCACCCGAGGTGTTGAACACCGCCGGGCTCACGGAGGCGACGTCGGGCAGCTTGCCCAGCGCTGTCACCGTCTCCGCGGCGGCGGCCTTCGGGTCCCCGCTGTCCCGGGCGTCGACGACGACGGTGAGCGGGCCGTTGTAGCCGGGGCCGAAGCCCTTGCTCAGGGTGTCGTAGGCGGTCCGCTGGGTGCTGCCCGCCGGGGCGGTGCTGTCGTCGGGCATGCCCAGCCGCATCCCGAGCGCGGGAGCGGCCAGCAGGCCCAGGACGGCCGTCGAGAGGATGAGCGCCTTCCACGGGCGGGCGATGACGAACCGTGCCCAGCGCACGCCCATCGGCTCGCCCTCGCCCCGCTCCAGCGCGCGCATGCGTTTGGTCTTGAGGTTGCCCTTCATGATGCGTGGGCCGGCGAAGCCGAGGACGGCGGGCAGCAGGGTCAGGGCGACGACGACGGCCACGACGACCGCGAACGCCGCCGCCAGACCCAGGTCGGACAGCATCCGGATGCCCACGACGGTGAGTCCCGCGAGAGCGATCACCACGGTCAGGCCGGCGAACACGACCGCCGATCCGGCCGTCCCCAGGGCCCGGCCGCAGGCTTCCTCCGGGTCGTGGCCCTCCCTGATCTCACCGCGGTAGCGGGAGACGATGAACAGGGCGTAGTCGATGGCGACCGCGAGGCCCAGCATCAGCGCGAGCGTCGACGCCGAGGAGCTCATGTCCCAGAGCGCAGTGGCGATGGTGATCGACAGGATCGCCATGACGACGCCCAGGAGGGCGGTCAGCAGCGGCAGACCCGCGGCGAGCAGCGAGCCGAAGGTGATCACCAGTGCCACGGCGGCCACCGCGAGACCGATCAGTTCGGCGGCGTTCGCGCCTTCCTTCTCGTTGACGGCGTTACCGCCCAGGCTCACCGCGAGGCCCGCCTTGTCGCCCTTCTCGGCGACGGCGTGCAGGGCGTCCCGTGCCTCGGGGGTGATGTCGGCCTGGGCGACCCGGTAGGTCACCTGCGCGTAGGTGACGGTGCCGTCCCGGCTGATGAGGCGGCTGGCGTACGGGTCGCTGACGCTCGCCACCTGGGGAGCCTTCTGGAGGTCGGCGATCAGCGCCTCGACCTCGGTCCGGTGGGCGCCGGACGTCAGCTGCTGCCCGCGGGGGGCCTCGAAGACGACTCGGGCGGTGGCACCCGACGCGGAGGCCTGGGGGAACTCCTTGTCGAGCAGGTCCAGCGCCTTCTGCGACTGGGTGCCGGGAATCGTGAACTGGTCCGACGACGTGCCGGACACACTCGCGGAGCCAATGCCGACGACCGCGAGAACGGCGATCCACAACAGCACCACGAGACGGCGCCGCCGGAAGGCGAACCGGCCGATCCTGTAGAGGAAGGTGGCCACAGAGGTACTCCCACCTGGGAAAACAACGGGACGGATGACGAGAACTGAGTGGGTCTGCGTGACCCGTCCCTCAAGCTAGGCGCGGAATTCCGGCCGCCCCCGGCACCGGGGAAGCGGATACGGCGCCGGCGCCTCCTCCTGCGGTACTGGTCGCACTCCTCCTCAAGGACCTCTGCCGGACCGGCCGGGCGACGGTGACGGTACCGTTGGGCGGCGCCCCGGCCGTTTCGTGTTGCGCCGAACGGCCGGAACAGCGGGAGCAGCAGGAGCAGTCCGGGAAGGGCACGACAGCATGACGAGCGTGGACACCGCCGTACTCGACGATCCGGTGGGTGAGTCACTGCGCGGGCATCACGCGGGTCTCGGCCGACGGCTGGGCCGGGCCGCCACGTACGTGGCGGACGTGGCGACCTTCTCGGCGGTGTCGCCCACCGCCGAGGCGGCGGACTGGGACGATCTCGCCGGACTGCTCGGCCGGGACGCCTTCGCCGACATGTTCAGCTGCCCGGCGCTCCCGCCGCCGGACTGGGAGCCGGTGTTCGTCCTCGAAGGCCGGCAGATGATCTGGCCCGGCGGCCGGCCCGGTCCGACGGGCGTCGACGGCGTGGTCGAACTGGGCCCGGCCGATGTGCCCGAGATGCTCGACCTCGTCGCACGGACCCGGCCGGGACCGTTCTGGCCGCGCACCCACGAACTCGGCACCTATCTGGGCGTCCGCGTCGACGGCCGTCTCGTGGCCATGGCGGGCGAGCGTCTCCGGCCTCCCGGATGGAGCGAGATAAGCGCCGTCTGCACCGCCCCCGAGGCGCGCGGCCAGGGCCACGCCGTCCGCCTGGTGGGGGCGGTCACCGCACGCGTCCTGGCCCGGAACGAACGTCCCTTCCTGCACGTCGCCGAGACGAACACCGCCGCGACCGCCCTGTACGAACGGCTCGGCTTCGAGAGCCGCAGCCAGGTGACCTTCCGCGGATTCCGTACGCCGTGAACCGTGAGCGCGGTGCGCGTCAGGGCCTGGCCGGCCTCACCTTCTTGTCGGTGCCGTCGACCCGTACGGTGACGGGCTTCCGGTGGCGGGCCCGGTCGGCCACGATGTCGTACGACGTGACCTTGCCGTCGCGCCACTCACAGCTGACCTCGTAGCCGCCGCGGGCGCGCAGGCCGGTGAAGGAGCCCCGGGGTTTCCACGCGTCCGGGAGGGCGGGCAGCAGGTGGATCACGCCGTCGTGGCTCTGCAGGAGCATCTCCGCCACCGCGCCCGAGATACCGAAGTTGCCGTCCATCTGGAAGGGCGGGTGGTCGCAGAAGAGGTTGGGCAGGGTGTTGTAGGTCAGCAGGCCGCGCAGCATGATCTGGGCGCGGCGGCCGTCGCCGAGACGGGCGAAGAGGGCCGCCCGCCAGGGCCAGGTCCAGGAGCGTCGGCTGTCGCCGGAGACCGTCGCGGCGGTGAACGGGACGCCTTCCTTCTCGCCGCACCGCGCCTTGAGGGAGACGAGGGCGGCGGCCGCGAACTCGGCCGTGGCCGGGGTGATCTGGCGACCGGGGTAGACCGCGAAGAGGTGGGAGGTGTGGCGGTGGATGTCGGTGGGGCTGTCGATGTCCTCCTGCCACTCCTGCAGCTGGCCCCATCTGCCGATCTTGTTCGGTGCGAGGCGGGCCTGCATGTCCGCCACCTTGGCCCGGTAGGCGGGGTCCGCGTCGAGCACCGCCTCGCAGTCGAGGTAGTTCTGGAACAGGTCCCAGATGATCTGCTGGTCGTACATGACGCCGTCCTCGCGGGGCCCGTGCTCGGGTGACCAGCCGTTCGGGGCGACGAGGAGTCCGTCCGCACGCTCCTTGAGATGGTCCTCCCAGAACTGGCAGATCTCCTTGATCATCGGGTGGGCGAGGGTGCGGAGGTACTCCAGGTCCTGGGTGAACGCCCAGTGTTCGTACAGGTGTTGGGCGTACCAGGCGCTCGCGACGGTGTTCCACTCCCAGGCGTTGCCGCCGAAGACGCTCTGGCTGGTGCGGGCGGTCCAGCCGCGGGTGTCGGCGCCGAACGCGTTGCGGGTCGCCACGCGGCTGGGCACCGCGACCTGTTCGATGAAGCCGACGAGCGCCTCGTGACACTCCGGCAGGTTCGTCGTCTCGGCGCCCCAGTAGTTCATCTGGACATTGATGTTGGTGTGGTAGTCGGAGGCCCAGGCGGGCTGGTTGCTGTCGTTCCACAGGCCCTGGAGGTTGGCGGGCAGGCCCTTCGGGCGGGAGGAACCGATCAGCAGGTAGCGGCCGTAGTCGAACATCGTCTGTTCGAGGGTGGGGTCCTCGCCGCCGGCCGCGTAGCGCGCCAGCCGGGCGTCGGTCGGCAGGGCCACGACGGCGGGGTCCGAGGTGCCCCAACTGACGGAGACCCGGTTCATCAGGGCCCGGGTCTCGGCGGTGTGCTGGGCGCGCAGTTCGGCGTAGGGGCGGCGGGCCGCCTTGGCGAGGGTTCTGGCGACGACCGGTTCGGGGTCGGCGCCGCGCCAGCCGGCGGCCGCGTCGAGCTTGTAGTCGGTGCGGGCGTCGAGGAGCAGGGTCAGGGTCGTGCAGTCCCGGAACCGGAGCGTCGGTCCGCCGGCGGCACGGTCGCCGGCGTCGCCGTCCTCGTCGATGCCGAAGTCGCCGTCGGCGTCGACGACCTGGACGGTGCAGGCGTGCCGGAGGCCGTTGCCCATGACGCCCTTGAAGGCGATCCGGCGGGCGTCGGCGTGGACGGTCGTGGGGGCCTCGTCCTGACCGGACGTCAGTGAGATCGTTCCGGAGAGCCCGTGCCTGGTGTCGGAGGTGTAGCGGAAGACCATGACGTCGGCGGTCCGGCCGGCGAAGGCCTCGCGCACGACGCGTCGCCCCGGTGCGCCGAAGCGGGTCGTGTGGACGCCGTCCACGAAGTCGAGGCTGCGCTGGTAGTCGACGACCGTCCGCTGGGTGCGGGTGTCGAACCCTTCGCCCGTCAGCGCGATCCCCGCGATCCCGAGGCCGGTCGAGGACGCGCCGGGGGTGAGGGTGAGCCGGTAGACGCGGTAGGCCGTGCTGTTGGTGAACCGGAAGGTACGTGTCTCGCCGCGGGCGGTGAAGGGCTTCTCGGGGTTCTGGGTGTCGAGGGTCGTCCAGGTACGCCCGTCCTGCGACGCCTCCAGCCGCCAGGCCCGGGGGTCCTCGCGGGGGCGGTCCGGCGCCGAGGTCAGCGCGTACGAGGTGACGGCTCGGGCGCGGGGCAGATCGGCCTGCCAGACGACCGGGGTCGTGCTCGCGCCGACCCGCCAGACCGTGGCCGGATCACCGTCCACCGAGCGCGAGATGTCCTTGGCCCGGGATCCGCTCCCGGCGCCGGAGCCCTCCGAGTGCCCGCTCGGCGACGACAGATAGACCGAACCGCCCCCGCCGAGATCGACGCCGGCCAGGCCGATCTCGCTCACCTGGAAGTGGCTGACGCCCGCCTTGGGGACGAAGTCGAACCGGTAGAAGCGGTAGGCGCCGCTGTCGGCGCTGGTGAACTCCTTGGTCTGGAAGCGGCTCTCGAAGGGCGCGTCCAGCGTGCGGCTGTCCAGCGCCGTCCAGGTGGTGCCGTCGGCGGAACCCGAGAAGGTCCACTCCCGCGGGTCGCGCTGCGGTACGTCGTTGGCGCTCGTCAGACGGTACGACGCCACCTCGACGGGGTCGGGCAGTTCGACCTGCCAGCGCACCTTCTCGCCGGGCCCGTCGATGCACCACTTGGTGCTCGACGTGCCGTCGTACGTCTTGTCGACACCCTCCCCCGAGGAGCTGTTGTACGGTCCGCCCGGGGCCGTGACCTTCGGGCTCGACGGGGTGGCGAAGGTGACGACGAGGTCGCCGAAGGTGCGGTAGGAGCCGAAGCCGGTCATACCGGTGTCGAAGTCGCTGTCCGGCCGGCCGGCGAGGGCGTTGTCGTAGTTGTCGAGTCCGCCCCACAGGCTCTGTTCGTTGAACTGGACGCGCTCCTGGTGGGGGTCGGCGAAGAGCATCGCGCCGAGGCGACCGTTGCCGATCGGCAGGGCCTGCGACTGCCAGTCCGCGGCCGGGACACGGTACTTCAGCGCCTTGCGCGAGAGAGTCGGCCACTGGAGGGCCGTGGGGGTGCCGGTTTCCGCGGCGACCGCCTGTCCCATGGGAGTACCACCGGTCAGTTGAGTGATCAAAGGTGCGAAGGCGAGGGCACCGCCGGCCTTGAGGATGCTCCGTCGCTGCGGTTCGGGTGCATTGATCACAGTAAGGTCTCCCGGCCCATTCATCGGCTCTTTCGTCAGCTCCCACACCGGAAGCGACAGGTATTCTCATCCTCCTGTGCGGGAGCGATCATCGTGGCCGGAGAATTGATCCGATGTCTAGAGGTCGGCAGCATCAAATGAACACACGTGCCGCCTCCGTCCGTACCGCGGCCGGTCGAGGGGCCGCCCAGGCGGAACTCGGGCTGGGCGGCCCGGGGTTCGACTCCGGTCAGCCGTTCTGTCCGGACCGCGTCAGCGAACAGGAGGTGATCGCCACGACGGGCCCGGCCGCACCGAGGTTGCTCGTCCGGGGCTGCTGCCCGGGCGGGAAGACGATGGCGCTCTGCGCCTGGGACGTCCACGACCCCGGGAGGCACACGGTCGCCGCGTTGGCCTCGATGTAGGCGGAACCGTGGTTCTGGTTCGCCTGCGCGGCGACGGTCGTCCCGTTGCGGGCGAGCACGAGCTGGATCTGGAGGGACTGCACCTCATGGGTGCACCGGACGTTGGCCGACGTACCCATGAGCCTGATCCCGTCCTCGCCCGGGGCCTTGTAGGGGCCGTAGAGGGTGAGGGTGCAAGTGATCACGTCCTCCGCCGACTTGGCGACCCGCACACCGGCGGAGCCCAGGGAGAGGTCGGACCGTGTGCCGCCCCGGGGCAGCGTGAAGCTACGGCTCACCGACGGGCGACTCGTGGCGTCGGCCGGGGCCGATCCGGCGTCGCCCGCCGACGAGGACGCGTTCGCGGCCGGGACCGCCGCACCGAGAGCGGCGGCGCTCATGGCGGCCACCGCCAGACTCCGGGTGGTCCGCCGGACGCGACCCGGCATGCTCGGTGAGCGGTGTGCACGTGGTGAAGACATGGCGATTCCCTGTCCTGGAAGGTGACGATCGAGGTGAAGCACCGGTCCGGACGGCGCCGTGCACCGGCCCGCCGCGGTTCTCGGCCCGCCGCGCCGTCCGACACCGCAGAGCCCAGGAAGCGGCCCCGCGGAAACGCGGAACTCCCGCTGTATCCGCCCCACCACCTGACCGACCCCTCCGACCTGCGCGATCGGCCCCCGTCGAACCGTCGCACCACCTCGCGACCGGCAACAACCGGCAGCCGACCGGCAAAACGGGAAACGACCACCCGAGGCCGCGTCCACGTCCGATGAACACCCGGTCCGTGCCGCGACGGCAGGCCCCACGGACCGTCCGCCACCACCGGAGCTCGTGGCCCGCGCGGCGGAGAGCCTCCGTTCGCCTCACGGCCGGACGCTATTTCGTTGAAGCGTCATGTGAGAACGTCATAGCGTCCTCCCATGAATCTCTCCGCCGTCGTCAGGGCTCTGCTGCTGCCGCTGGTAGCCGGCGTCGCACTGGTGTCACCGGCACCCGCGACCGCAGCGCCCGTCATCACGGCCCAGCCACCCCAACTGCCCAGCCAGTCCACCCTGTTCACCTCGAACACCACCATCGGCGGCCGGACCTACACCTGCTTCCGCGTCCCCTCGCTGGTCAGCACCGGCAACGGGACGCTGATCGCCTTCGCCGAGGCACGGATGAGCGCGACATGCGATGACAAACTGGAGATGGACATCGTGAGCCGGACGTCGACGGACGGCGGCGCCACCTGGACCTCCCCGCAGATCATCGCCCGCAGTCTGTCCAGCGACCCCGCGAACCTGGGCGTGCCTGCCATCAACGCCCAGCCCACACCGATCGTCGACGCCACCTACAAGAATCCGGCCACGGGTGCCGTCGAGGGCCAGGTGGTGCTGCTCTACAGCGTGCGGCTCCTCACCAACGGGACGATCAACGGCCCGGACGGCAAGCCGAACCGTATCCAGACGTTCGCCATGTACAGCCACGACGACGGCAGAACCTGGGGCGGCCGGACGGACATCACCAGCCAGGTGAACCCGGCGCAGAGCAACCAGCCCGACGGCGAGCAGCAGGGCGTCCGCTTCTTCCTGCCCGGCCCGGGGCACGGCATCCAACTGCGTCCGACCCCGGCCGTCGCCGACGGCCGGCTGCTGGCGCCCGCGTACCAGAACGGCCGTGTGGACGCCGGCGGGGATTGGGTGGACGCCGGCATCCACCACGCCTCCGCCATCTACAGCGACAACCACGGACAGAGCTGGCAGCGGGGCAAGATCACCCCCAACACCGATAGATACGTCGGCGAGCCCAGCATCGCGCAACTGTCCAACGGGCACCTCTACATGACCTCCCGCAACAACCAGAACGTCACCAACGCCGACAGCGATGCCTCCTCGGGCGTCAACCGCAACAAGGCCATCAGCACGGACGGCGGCGCGAGTTGGGAACCGGCGACCGCGGCCAACCTCCCCGGCGCGCGGGTCTTCGCCCCGGTGCTGTCTCTCAACAGCGTCCCGCGCGGTGACAGCTTCAACCAGCTGGTGATCACCGAGCCCGTCTCCCGCGACACCGCGCATCCGGCACGGCAGGGCACCCTCAGGCTCCGCTCCTCCTTCGACGACGGCGTCACCTGGCAGACACCCGCCCAGGGCCTGGCCATCACCAGAGGGGGCGCAGGCTACTCCGACATCACCCGCACCACGTCCGGCGGTCTCGGAGTGATCTACGAGGCAGGGCCCGCCCCGAAGACGGACCCCGACAACGTGTACGACCACACCTCGGTCCGCTTCACCAACGTCTCCGCCGGCCAGACCGCGCTCCCCGGCCCGGTGACCGGCGCCCGTACGCCGGACACCGCCGGGGGCAACGCGGCCGTCCTGCGCGGCAGGGCACGGCTGACCGACGGCAGGTTCGGCCGCGCGCTGACGCTGAGCCCGGACACCTCCGCCGGTTTCGTCGACGTCGCGCCGAGCCCGGCGTACGCCAGTCTCAGCGGGGACTTCACGGCCGCCGCCGACTTCAAGTACAACTCCACCACCGGGCTGCGGAGCATCCTCTGGGGCTTCGGCGTCGGCGCGGGGCTGCCGCAGCTGTGGATCCGGGCGGAACCCGAGAACAACCGGATCGTGGCCAACGCCACCACGGCGTCCGGCAGCAGGAATCTGACCTCCACGTCGAGCTACAACGACAACGCCTGGCACCACGTGGCCCTCGTCCGCAGCGGCCAGGAGCTGAGCCTGTGGATCGACGGCACCGAGGTCGACACCGACACCGCGCCGAGCGGCGCCGTCTCCCCGGCCCGCCCCCAGCCGCTCCAGGTCGGCAACCGGCTGGACGGCGCACAGCCCTTCTCGGGTTCGCTGGACAGCGTGGTGCTCTACGACCGGGCCCTGAGCGCCCAGGAGATCTCCGCCGCGGCAGCCTCGGACACGTACTCCGGTACCGGCCGACTGCTCCACCTTCCCTTCGAGACCGGCGAGGCCGACACCCGTTCCTGGGACGACACCGACGGCGACGGCCAGTTGGATGTCCTCAACCGTGCGAGTGACGGCAACCTCTGGTACTTCGCGGGCTTCGGTGACGCGACCACCGGCGAACGGCATCTGGAGAACCGCACGCTGATCGGCGGCACCTTCGGCTCGTCCTTCCACCCGGCCCGCGGCGACTTCAACAACGACGGCCTCGGCGACCTCATCGCCATCGACGACCAGGGCCGGCTGAACTTCTGGCTGGGCCAGGGCGACGGCACCCTGTCCGCACCCGCCGTCCTGATGTCCGGCACCTCGTTCAGCAGCGTCAAGGCGGTCTCCGGCGGCGACTTCAACGCCGACGGCCTCACGGACATCGTCGGCCTCGGCTTCGACGGCAGCCTGTGGTGGTGGCCCGGAAACGGCGACCGTACCTTCGGTGCCCGGCAGAACCTGGTGTCCGGCACGGCCTTCGCCGGCTACTCCGGCGTCCCCACCGGCGACTTCGACGACGACGGCAGGACCGATGTCGCCGCCGTCGACTCGGGCGGCACCCTGTGGTGGTGGAAGGGCAACGGCAACGGCGGTCTGGGCGCCGCCCAGCAGCTGGCGTCCGGCACCTCCTTCGCCGCGTACAGCCGCTTCTTCACGGGCGACGTGGACTCCGACGGCCACACCGACTTCGCGGCCGTCGACTCCTCCGGCGCCGCCCGCTGGTGGCCCGGCGACGGCGCCGGGCACGTCTCCGGCACCGCCAGGACGCTCACCGTCCTCTCCCCCGTCGCCGGGACGACCCCCGCCCTCCTGAACGGAGGCGTCTACACCTTCTGACCCGACCCCGCGGGCGCTGATCCGGCCCGGCCGGATCAGCGCCCGTGGTTGTGCATGACGTGCTTGGTGCGCGAGTAGTCGTCCAGCGCGTAGACGGACAGGTCCCGGCCGTAGCCGGAGCCCTTGAAGCCGCCCCAGGGGACCTCGCCGGCCAGGACGAGGTGCGAGTTGACCCAGACGGTGCCGAAGTCGAGGCGCGCGGCGATGTCGTGGCTGCGACGGGCGTTCTCGGTCCACACCGACGCCGACAGGCCGAGGGGGACCTCGTTGGCCCGCCGTACCGCTTCGTCCTCGTCCGTGAAGGTCTCGACCGAGATCACCGGGCCGAAGACCTCCTCGCGCGTGATCTCGGCGCCGGCGGGGACGTCGGCCAGGACGGTCGGGGCCACGAAGTACCCGGGCCCGTGGAGGGCTCCTCCGCCGGTCGCCACACGGGCGCCTTCGCTCCGCGCCCGCTCCAGACAGCCGGTGACACGGTCGAAGTGGGCCCGGGAGACCATCGGGCCGACCTCGACGTCCTCCCCGGACGCCGGCTCACCGACGACCAGGGAGCGGACCTCGGCGACGAGTCGCTCCACGAACCGCTCGGCGACCGACGCGTGGACGAGGACGCGGCAGGCGGCCCCGCACTCCTGGCCCGAGTTCCAGAAACCGGCGGTGCGCAGCGACGACGCGGCGGCCTCGATGTCGGCGTCCGGGAAGATCACGACCGGGGCCTTGCCGCCCAGTTCGAGGTGCACACGCTTGAGGGTGGCGGCGGCGGCACGGGCGACGGCGCGGCCACTGGGCACCGAGCCGGTCAGGGCGACCATGTTCACCTCGGGGTGCTCGGCGAGCCGGGCGCCGACGGGCGTGCCGTGTCCGGTGACCACGTTCAGTACGCCGGGCGGCAGGAGGTCGGCGACGAGTTCGGCGAACTTGAGGGTGGTCAGCGGGGTCTGCTCGGACGGCTTGAGGACCACGGTGTTGCCCGCGGCGAGGATCGGCGCGATCTTCCAGGCCGCCATCAGCAGGGGGTAGTTCCACGGGGTGATCACGCCGATCACGCCGAGGGGTTCGCGCAGGATGACCGAGAGGTGGTCCTCGGCGTAGTCACCGGCGGCCAGGGAGGTGGTCGCGCGCACCGCGCCGGCCATGAAGCGGAAGGTGTCGACGGTCATGGCGACGTCGTCCCGGGACACCGCGAGCGGCTTCCCGGTGTTGGCCGACTCCAGCCGGACGAGGAGGTCGGTGTGCTCGGCCACCCGGTCGGCGAGGGCGTGCAGCACCTCCGAGCGGTCCTTCGGGACCCGCCGTGCCCAGGCCTCCTTGGCGGCGAGGGCGGCGGCGACGGCCCGGTCGGCGTCCTCGGCGGTGCCTTCCGGGATGCGGGCGACGACGTTCTCCGTGCTGGGGTCGATCACGTCGATGACACGGTCGGTCGACGGCTCGACGAACGTCCCGTCGATGAAGTGCCGGGCCGGAGGCAGGTCGGCCTCGGTGATCAGCGGGGGTGCGTCCGCCGCGCGTCGTACCGTGGGTGTCGTCGGGTCGGCTGCGGTGCTCATGGTCGGCTCCTTGCGCGTGGTGTCGTCAGTTCGCCGCGGTCGGCTGGGGCAGTCGCTCGACCAGGGCGGTGATCCTGGCGGTGGTGTCGGGGTCCAGTCCGAGCAGCGGTTCGCGGGGTTCGCCTACGGGGATGCCGGCCGCGTTCAGGGCCGCCTTGACCGCCGGGATGAACGGGGCGGACATGATCGCGTCCATCAGCGGATAGATCCGTGCCCATTCGGCCCGCGCGCGGGCGAGGTCTCCGGCGCGCAACGCGCGGTGGATCGAGACGAGTTGGGCCGGCATCACGTTGGCCGTGCCGGCCATGACACCGGCGGCTCCCTCGGAGATCGCCTGCAGCAGCAGGCTGTCCCAGCCGACGAAGGTGGAGATGACGTCCCCGTAGCGGTGGATCAGCTGTCCGGCCTGGGCCATGTCGGCGCTGGTGTCCTTGATGTACCGGATGTTGTCGACCTCGCGGGCGAGTCGTCCGACGGTCTCCGGGGAGAGGTTGACGCCGGTGGCCCCGGGCAGGTTGTAGAGCATGATCGGCAGGTCGACGGCGTCGGCGACGGTGCGCAGGTAGTGCAGGGTCTCGTCGAGGGTCAGCGGCTCGTAGTACGGGGTGACCACCATCAGGACCGAGGCCCCGGCGTCCTGCGCGTGGCGGGAGAGTTCGATCGCCTCCCCGGTGCTGACCGCGCCGGTCTGCGCGATGACCGGCACCCGTCCGGCGGCCTGGTCGACGACGGTCTCGACCACCCGGCGCCGTTCCGACGCGCTCATCGCCGCGAACTCCCCCGTGGATCCGCAGGCGACGACGCCGTCGACCCCGCCGTCGATGCTGCGGTCGACCAGGCGGCGCAGTGTCTTCTCGTCGAGTTGTCCGTCCGGCGCGAACGGTGAGGCGAGTGCGGTCAGGACACCGCTGAGCTGTGACGACATGTCTGGGGTCTCCTCAGGTGAAGCAGCGGGCGGGCGTCCGCCGGGGCTGGACGCAGGGGCGGCGGGGCGGCGGGGCGGCGGGGTCGGCGGGGCGGCGGGGCGGCGGGGCGGCGGGGCGGCGGGGCGGCGGGGTCGGACGTACGGGAAAGCCGGCCGTCTAGGACGCGGCGCCGACCGGTGCCAGGCCGCGCGGGGTGGACTGCCGGTCGGTGGCCAGCAGGCTGCGGGCCTCCTGCGCGGCGGACAGGCCGGACTGGATCGCGGTCTCGGTGTAGAGGGTGCCGAGGTAGTCGCCGGCCAGGAGGACCCGGCCGGTGCGCCGGGTCAGTGTCTGCTGCAGCCCGCCGCGGCCGGGGAAGCAGTACGGGGCGCCGGTGGGCCAGCGCTGGACCTCGGCCTCGACGACATGGGAGGCGAAGCCGGGGAGGACCTGGTCCAGGTCGTCGAGGTAGATCCGGCGGATCTCGGCGTCGTCGTGGTCCAGCAGTTCGCGGGCGAGGCTGCCCGGCGAGAACGTCATGATGCTGCTGCCGGGCCGGCGCTCCGCCTCGTAGCCGTGCACCACGTTCGACATGTTCAGCGCGACGTTGAAGGAGCGCTTGGGCGTCGCGATGCCGTAGGCGCCGTCCCAGACCTGGCGTCCGGTCTCGTCGCTGAGGAACGCCGCGCTGACGTAGGGGCCGTACTCGATCTTCGACAGGGCCTCGCGGACGTCGCGGTCGAGGTCGACGGCGACGCGGTGGCTGACGGTCGCGGGCGTGGCCAGGACCACGCAGCGCGCCTCGACCTCCCGCGCGACGCCGTCCTGCCGGTAACGGACCACGACGGAGCCGGTCTTCTGCACGATCTCGTCGACCGTGGCGTGGAGCCGCACCCGGTCCGCCAGGGCGGCGGCGATGCTCTCGGTGAGGGTGGACGGGCCGCCGAGGATGCTCTGCGAGAGGCCGGCGCCGATGTTCCACACCAGACTGAAGTAGCCGACGCCCGCACCCGCCGACAGCTGGTCGATGTCGGCGGCCGAGCGGGTCACCGTCGGTTTGAACAGGGCCTCGGCGTCCTCGGGCAGGTCACCGATGAAGTCCTTGAAGGAACGGTCGTTCATGAAGCCGTAGATCCGCTGCTGGCGCTGGGCCTCGGTCTCGCCGTGCCGTCGCTGGACGATACGGGCGTAGCGGGCCACCTGGAGCGCGACCTTGGCGCCCGCCCTGACCATGCCGACACGGGCCGACATGGGCATGGGGATGCGGAACGGGTAGGTCTCCACCCGGCCCTTGAGCAGCAGCTTGCCGTTCATGGAGAGTCCGGCGAGGGAGCCGGGCACCGGGATCGCGTCGACCCCGGCGTTGTCCAGGAGCCAGGACGTCGCGGAGTTCCCGCCGGCGTAGACGTGGCCGCCCCAGTTGAGCCAGTACGGTCCGCGGCGCTCGGAGCGGACGCGTCCGCCGATCCGCCCCTCGGATTCGAGGAGGAGGGTGTCCCAGTGCCGCAGGCGCCAGCCGGCGGCGAGGCCCGCTATGCCGCCTCCGACGATCACTACGTCTTTCATCAAGTCCTCCTGCGCGGTCGCGGGTCGGGGTGGGGTCTCGCGGTTCACCGCGCGAGGGTTCGGGGCGGGCCGGCCGGTTCGATGGCCGGGGCCGTGGTGGGTCAGGCGCCCGCGGAACGGCCGGCGGGCGCGGTCCTGGGTGTCAGTGCGGCGGCCTCGTGCAGCGCCAGACCGCGTGTCTCGGGCGCCCACCGGACGGAGACGACGGCGCCGACGAGGCTGATGGCGGCGGCCGCGAGCATGGTGCCGCCGACGCCCCAGCCGGTCAGGGCCATGGGGACGAGATAGGTCCCGACGGCGGCGCCGATCCGGCTGGCGGAGGAGGCGAGGCCCACCGCGGAGCCGCGTACCTCGGTGGGGAACAGTTCGTTCGGGTAGACCCATTGCAGGATCTGGGTGCCGCCGATGATCACCGCGTACAGCGCGAACAGCGTCATGATCACGGCCGAGGGCGCGTCGGGGAAGATGCCGAGCAGGAGCAGGGCAAGCCCCGACCAGAGGAAGCTGTGGATCACCAGGGGGCGGCGGCCCACTCTGTTCACACAGAACAGGGCGACCACGCAGCCGATGAGGAACATCACGGTGATCATCGCCTCGCCGATGTTGGCGAGACCGCCCTCCAGGCCGAGCGCGTCCAGGATCTTGGGGCCGAAGGCGTAGATGGCGAAGAGCGGGATGATCGAACAGGTCCAGAAGACGGAGATGTAGAGCATCCGTCCGCCGTAGCCGGAGCGCAGGATCGCCTTGAGGTCGACGTTCTCGCGCTCTTCCGCCTCGCCCGGCAGGTCGGCGATGGTCACGTCGGGGCCGTAGACCTGTTGGAGGACGGCCTCGGCCTCTGCGGTGCGGCCCTTGTTGGCCAGCCAGCGCGGGGACTCCGGGGTGCCGTGGCGCAGGAGGACGATGATCGTGGCGGGCAGCGCGGCACTGGCGAGCATCCACCGCCAGGCGTCGTCGCCGAGCGAGGACAGCATGATCTCGCCGGTGATGTACGCCGTGGCGGCGCCGACGAACCACATGACGACCAGTCCGCCGAGGAGCGGACCGCGGTGGCGGCGCGGGGTGAACTCGGCGAGCAGGGAGGTGGCGATGGGGTAGTCCGCGCCGACGGCCACGCCGATGAGGAGCCGCAGGACGAACAGCCAGACCGGGTCGGTGGCCCAGAACTGGGCGACGGAGCAGACGATGATGGCGATCAGGTCGATCGTGTAGAGGAGTTGGCGGCCGAACCGGTCGGTCAGCCAGCCGCCCGCGAACGCGCCGAGGAAGATGCCGATGAGGGCGGACGCGCCGATGAGGCCCTGGGCGGAGTCGGACAGGTCGAGCCGCGGGGTGATCTGGACCATGGCGACGCCGATGACACTCAGGACGTAGCCGTCGAGGAACGGTCCTCCCGAGGAGTACAGCGCCAGCTTCCTGTGGAAGCGCGTCAGGGGTGCGTCGTCGAGCCTGTTTCCTGCGGTCTCGCTCATCACAGCCTCCGGGAGCGATGCCCGGACCCGCCTGCGGGGGTGATCCGGTCCGGATGGGATTGCCCGTCACCATAAGATGTGATCACAGATCACACAATGGGTCGGAGTGAAGTCAGCGTGGCGGACCGGGGTGAGCATGGCCCAATCTCTCCCCCCGACCAGGCTGTTTATGATTCAGTCGTGCGTATGTCCAAACGTCTCGAGCCGTCGGCCTCTCTGACCGACCAGGTCTACGCGGTGCTGCACGAGGCGATCACGAGCGGCGAGTACCCGGCCGGCTACCGGCTGCGCATCCGCGATCTGGCCGCCGAGGTCGGCACCAGCGTGATGCCGGTGCGGGAGGCCATCCGGCGCCTGGAGGAGGCCGGCTTCGCCGAGCGGGTCCCGCACAAGGGCTCGGTGGTCAAGGGCCAGAACCTCGCCGAGCTGCTCCACATCTACGACACCCGCCGGGTCCTGGAGATCGAGGCCGCCCAGCGCGGCGCCGCACGGATCAGCGAGGCGGACGCCGCGCGCATGGGCGCGGAGTTCGAGCAGATGCGCACCGCGATCGCCGAAGGCGCCGTCGTCCCGTACCTCGACCACGACGAGGCCCTGCTCACCGTCCTCTACGAGGCGGCCGGCAACCCCGTGCTGCTGAACACCATCCGGACCCTCTGGGAGCACTGCCGCGCCTACAAGATCGTCGGCGCCCGGGCGACTCTCGACGTCCCCGGCGACGACTCGCTGTGGCGGTTCCAGGAGGATCTGGTCAAGGCCGCGTACGCCCACGACGCCGCGGCCGCGGCGGCCATCACCAACGAGTCGCTGGCCAACGCCACCGACCGGATCAAGGCACAGCTGGTCGCGCGCTAGCCACGGCGGTCACCGCTCGCCGCTTCACCGGGATCGGCTTCCCCGTCGGACGCGTCGAAATTGTGACCGTTCCGTTTTCCCAGGTCAGAGGGCGTGGCACAGACAGCCGAACAAAAAAGATCTGTGATCACATCTTGTCAGACCATCGCGAAGGTGCGAAGTTACCTGCCATCACCGACCCCTGAGTCTTCCGGAAACAGGGCCTATGTCGGGATTCCTCCGCTCAGGCATGCAGCCAGGCATTTCAGCCACAGGGAGAGTCATGGAGCGTATGCGCGACGCACGTCCGGTCCGTCTCGGGGCGATCGTCGGATCCGTCGTCCTGATCGGCGCGACGGCGGCCTGCGGGTCGTCGGCGACCACCGCCTCGTCCACCACCACCGCGGCGGACGCGGCATCGGAGAAGGTCGACTCGATCGCCGCCCTGGTCCCCAAGTCGATAGCGGAGAAAGGGACGTTGACGATCGCCGCCGCCACCTATCTGCCCGCGGTGATCGAGCCGGCCGACGGCGCGACGCCCACCGGCTGGGACGTCGAGAACGCGCGCCGGATCGCCGCCGTGCTGGGGCTCAAGGTCAAGATCAAGATCGCGCCGTTCAACGGCATCATCGCGGGCCTCCAGGCAGGCCGCTACGACGCCGCGACCGGGGAGATCTATGCGACACCCGAGCGCACGGCGACCGTCACGTTCGTGACCAACCACTCGTCGAGCGACGCCCTCATGGTGCCGACCGGAAGCAGGATCACCAGCGCGGACAGCGAGACGGACCTCTGCGGTCACACGCTGGCGGCGTCCCTCGGCTCCGCCGAGGCGGCCCTGGCCGGGAAGCTCGCCAAGAAGTGCGAGAGCGCGGGCAAGGCCGTGATCACCGTCAAGACCTTCGACTCGCAGGCCAATGTGAACCTCGCTCTGCAGGGCGGCCGGGTCGACGCGGCGGTGAGCAGCGCGAGCCAGGTCGCCTATGTGATGAGCCAGACCAAGAACCAGTTCAAGCTGGTCGAGCTGCCGTGGGCCCCCAAGTACAAGACCGGTCTGGTGCTGGGCCGCCACGACGACACCGAACAGTTCGCCGAGGCGGTGCGGGCGGCCACCGACCACCTGATCGGCAACGGTGAACTGCAGGAGGTCCTCGACGAGTTCAACGCCGGGCAGGGGCTGATCAAGAAGGCCGAGATTCTTTCGTCCGCCGCCGACGGCTCCACGGGGAGCAACGGATGAAGGCGGCCACCGCCCCCGACTCGACCCGGGTGGACGCGTCGGCCACCCCGCCCACGGACCTCGTCCGCATGCGCCACCCCGGCCGGGCCCTCTCCGCCCTGGTCGTGCTCGTCGCCGCCGCGAGTCTGGGCCAATCCGCCCTGACCAACGACAACTTCGAGTGGCCGGTCGTCAGGGAGTACCTGTTCCACCCCGAGATCATGGCCGGGCTGCGCACCACCCTGATCCTCACCGCGGTGTCCATGACGCTCGGCATCGTCCTCGGCATCGTGCTGGCCGCCTGCCGGATGTCGGAGAACCGGGTGCTGTCGTCGCTGTCGGGCGCGTATCTGTGGTTCTTCCGCGGCACACCGCTCCTCGTCCAGCTGATCTTCTGGTTCAACCTCTCGGCCCTCTACCCCCGCCTGTCCCTGGGCGTGCCGTTCGGCGGGCCCGAGATCATCGGCGCGTCCACCAACAGCGTGCTGAACCTGTGGGCCGTCGCCATCATCGGTCTGACCCTCAACGAGTCGGCCTACATGGCCGAGATCGTGCGCGGCGGTCTGCTCTCGGTGCCCCGGCACCAGAGCGAGGCGGCCGTGGCGCTCGGGATGAACCGGTGGCTGACGTTCTACCGGGTGGTCCTGCCGCAGGCCCTGCGGGTGATCGTCCCGCCCACCGGCAATCAGGTCATCGGCATGCTCAAGCACTCCTCGCTGGTCAGCATCATCGCCCTCGCGGACCTGCTGTACTCGGCTCAGCTGATCTACTCGCAGAACTTCCGCACGATCCCGCTGCTCGTCGTGATCTCGCTCTGGTACCTGGTGTGCACCACCGTGCTGTCCTACGCCCAGGGACACATCGAGCGTCACTACGGCCGCGGTGTCCATGTCGGCGCGCACCGGCCCGGCGGGCTCGCGAGGCTCCGCTCGCTCGGCTCCCGGGTGTCACGGCGGTCCCGGTCGACCGATTCCCCGGCACCGGCGCGACGACCCGACTCCGGCCCAACGAACGGACAGGTGAAGATCCCATGAGCGCACCCGTATCCGCGCCCGGCGGCAGCGACCCCTCGATGACCGGTCCCCTCGTCCGGATCATCGACCTCCACAAGAGCTTCGGACCGGTCGAGGTGCTCAAGGGCGTCGACCTGGAGGTGCACCGCGGCCAGGTGGTCGTCATCCTCGGGCGGTCCGGCTCGGGCAAGAGCACCATGCTCCGGTGCGTCAACCACCTCGAACGGCCGTCCAGAGGCACGGTCGTCGTGGACGGCGAGGTGGTCGGTCACCGCGTCAAGGGCGACAAGCTGCACGAGCTGCCGCCGTCGGCGATCGCGAAGCAGCGCACCAGGACGGGCATGGTCTTCCAGGCCTACAACCTCTTTCCGCACATGACCGTGCTGGAGAACCTCATCGAGGCACCTCGTCGCGTCAAGGGCGTGAACAGGGCCGAGGCCGTCGCGGACGCGATGCGGGCGCTGGAGGAGGTCGGCATGGACCACAAGGCGGACGTCTACCCGGGCACGCTGTCCGGCGGCCAGCAGCAGCGGGTGGCGATCGCGCGTGCCCTGGTCATGAAGCCCAGCGTCATGCTCTTCGACGAGCCGACCTCCGCCCTGGACCCCGAACTGGTGGGTGAGGTGCTCAACGTCATGAAACGGCTGGCCACCAGCGGGATGACGATGATGGTGGTCACCCATGAGATCGGCTTCGCCCGGGGCGTCGCCGACGAGGTGGTCTTCATGTCCGAGGGCCGGCTCGTCGAGAAGGGCCCGCCGTCCCAGGTCATCGACGCCCCCGTCCACGAGGCGACCCGTGCCTTCATCGACAGCATCCTGTGACGGCGGACCGTCGCGACGGCTGATCGTGGGGCACCGGTACCGAGGTTCAGGGGCCCTCGGGCAGCGGTCGGCCTCCGGAGCACCCGGCCCTCGGCGGCCCGGGCCGTCACCCGTGCCAGCGGTGCCCTGATGATCGCCATCGGTGCCTTCCTGGTGACGGAACGTCTGGCCGGCTGAGGCCTCCGGAGAACCGGGCCACCGCACGACCGGACGCCCGGGGAACCGCCGGCCGACGAGTGAGCAGAGTGCTCACGCTCTCAGTCGAGACAGAACTCGTTGCCCTCGATGTCCAGCATCACGATGCACGACTCGTTGTACTCGTCGGCCAGCAGCACGTTCTCACGTGTCGCTCCGAGCGCGATCAGCCGATCGCACTCGGCCTGGAGCGCGGCGAGACGTTCTTCACCCCTCAGCCCGGTGCCGACCCGCACATCGAGATGCACCCGGTTCTTGACGACCTTCCCTTCGGGAACGCGCTGGAAGTACAGCCGGGGCCCCACCCCGGTGGGGTCACCGCAGACGAACCCCGCGCCCCGGCGCTCGAGCGGCAGCGTGCGGTCGTAGTCGCCCCAGGTGGCGAACCCCTCCGGCGGCGGCGGTACGACGTACCCCAGCACCTCGCACCAGAAGCGGGCCACACGCTCGGGTTCCGCGCAGTCGAAGGTCACTTGGATCTGCCTGATCTTTGACATCGGCGCACCATAGCAGGGGCCCCGACGCTCATCTCCCGGTGCGGCTCGGTGCCGGGTCGGCCGGTCCGGGCACGGCGTCGAGTCCGGCCTCCGGGGGCGGGGAGCCGAAGGCCGGCCCGGCGCTCTCGCCGAGGAAGCCGCCCGACTGGTGCTGCCACAGCTTGGCGTAGGCGCCGTTCGCGTCGAGCAACTCCTCGTGGGAGCCCTGCTCGACGACGCTTCCGCGGTCGAGGACGACGAGGCGGTCCATCCCGGCGACGGTGCTCAGACGGTGGGCGACGACCAGGGCCGTACGTCCGTCCATCAGCCGCCACAGGGCGTCCTGGACGAGGATCTCGCTCTCCGAGTCGAGCGCGCTGGTCGCCTCGTCGAGGAGCAGGATCGGGGCGTCGCGCAGAATGGCCCTGGCGAGGGCGACCCGCTGGCGCTGGCCGCCCGAGAGTTTCACTCCCCGCTCCCCCACCAGGGTGCCGAAGCCGTCGGGGAGTTGGTCGGCGAACTCCGTGACGTGCGCGGCCTCCGCCGCGGCACGGATCTCCCGGTCGGTGGCGCCGGGCCTGGCGAAGGCGATGTTGTCGCGCAGGCTGCGGTGGAACATGGCGGGTTCCTGCGGCACGTAGGCGATCAGGGAGCGCAGGTCGCTCTGGCGCAGCCGGCTGATGTCCTGTCCGCCGATCAGGATGCGTCCGTCCTCGATGTCCGACATCCGCAGCAGAAGCCGGGTGAGCGTGGTCTTGCCGCCGCCCGACCTGCCGACCAGACCGATACGCGCGCCCGCGGGCACGTCCAGGTCGAGCCCCCGGAAGATGGGCTTCGCGCCCGCGTGGGAGAAGGTCACCACGTCGAAGCGGACCCCGGTGTCCCGTGGTGCGAGCGGTTCGGGTTCCGCCGGGTCGAGCACGGTGGGCGGGTCCAGCAGCAGTTCGGTGAACTGCGCGGCCTCGGTCATCGAGTTCTCCAGACGCCGGTAGATCTGGTTGAACTCGAACATGATCTGGGTCGCGTTGGAGTAGTAGGTGAAGGCGACGACGATCTCCTCCACTCCCTGGCCCGAGCCGCCGAAGGCGATGGCGACCAGCAGCCCCAGCACATTGGTCAGGACGGACATGGGGGCGATGAGGGTGTCGACGCGGAGATTGCCGTAGTCCCACGACTGCAGCGTCAGGCGCCGGGAGTCCGCGACCCGGTCGCGGTGTTCGTCGGCCTCCCGTTCCTCGGCCGCGAACGCCCGGATGGTCTCCATGTTGACGAGGCTGTCGGCGACATGGCCGGAGACCCGGGCGACCGCCGCCTCACGTTCGCTGACGAGCCGCTGCCGGCGACGGATGAGGGGGGTCGCGGCGACCACGGTCACCAGGATCATCACCAGAAGGCCGACGACGAGCATCGGCTGATAGGTCCACAGCACGACGGCCCCGAACAGCAGGGGGACGACACTGCCCACGATCCGGAACGTCACGGTGTCGACGAAGTCCTCGAAGCGCTTGCCGAAGCTGAGCACCCGTTTGGTCAGGGAGCCCGCGAAGTTGTCGTGGAAGAACGCCGCGTCCTTGGCGAGGAGTTCGTCCATACCGCTGACATACAGGTGTTCCATGCCGAGGGCGTCGACCCGGTTCAGACAGTGCTGCCCGACCCGCCACACGACCTCGGCGAGCAGCAGCGTCACACCGAAGGCCAGCACGTACGGCAGCGCCGAGTCGAGGGTGAGACCGCCGCCGTCGGCTGCCTGTCCCGCGAGTTTGGCGATCAGCAGAGGGGCGACGTAGCGGATACCGATGTTGCCCACGGCGGGCAGCACCAGCGCGGGCAGGGCCAGTCGGCGCAGTCGCAGCAGTTCCCGGCCGTAGTGGCGCAGCGCCAGCACGACCGCGCCCCTGCCCGGCCTCGGTCCTCGTGGTTCTGAGGTCCCCATCACACTCCCGGAGGTTCGGAAGTCGGAAGTGTCCCGTTCATGGGGGTCCGCAGTCCAGGCATTTACCGCCGAACGGCCAGAACCGGACACATCGTGTCCGGTCGGCGCGACCACCGTGCGGGCGGCGGTGGCCGACGGCGGGTCAGTTGTGCCGTGTGGGCCGGTAGACGAGCTCCTGGATGTGGCCGTCGAGCGTCCGCTGCTCGATCAGCTCCAGGTCGAAGTCGTCCGCTCCCCGGAAGACCGGGTCCAGTCCGGTCCGCCCGGTGATCACGGGGAACAGCGTCACCTGGACACGGTCGACGAGACCGGCGGCCATCAGCGCCCGGTTCATCGACAGGCTGCCGTGCGAGCGCAACGGCACCTCGGACTCCTCCTTGAGCCGGGCGACGACATCGACGGCGTCCCCGCTCACCACGCGCGCGTCGGGCCAGTCGAGGGGCTCCCGCAGCGTGGTCGACACCACCGTCGCCGGCAGGTTCACCATCCGGGTGACCCAGGGGTCGTGCACGTCGGACCGCTCGGTGCTCTCGGCCAGCATCCGCGCGAACGCCCGATGCGTGGTGGCGCCGAAGACCATCCGCTGCTCCTCGCGGTACTGGGCGAGGCGGTGGTCGAGCAGTTCGGGGCCCTGCTTGCCCCAGTAGCCGGTCCAGTCGCCGCCGGCGGCCCCGAAGCCGTCGAGGCTGGAGAAGACGTCGAAGGTGTAGGCAGCGGTCATCGGGCTCTCCTCGCATGCGGTTTTCGCGTGCCACAGATTCGTGTGGCACAGATTCGCGTCACAGATTCGCGTGTCACACATATAGACCGGCGGCCACGGAAGAACTCATCGCCGGCCGAACTCCGCCCCTGCGGCGGGGCGCTCGTCCACAGGCGGCGGGCGTTGTCAGTGGCGGCTGGCAGGATCGGGTGCATGACGGGGACCACGGCATTCGACTGGCAGTCCTTCCTGTTCAGGTGGAGCGGGGAGTGGGCGGACGCGCTGCCCGACGACGGGACGCGGAGCGCGGACGACGAGGCCGCGCGGCAGGCGCGCTGGCTCGGTTTCCCGCCCGCGCCGGAGGAGCGGATCGTGGCCATGGAGGAGCGTCTCGGCCGCCGGATGCCCCCGTCGTACCGGGAGTTCCTGAAGGTCACCGACGGCTGGCGGCACGCGGGCGGGTTCGTGTGGCTGCTGGCGGGGACCCAGGACGCGCGCTGGCACGACAACGCGTCGGGTCTCGCGGACATGTACGAGGAGTTCCTCGACGAGGACGCCGGGCCCGAGGAGCGGGTCGAGGTGGACATCTGGCGGCGCGGGCTGCAGCTCGACGTGGAGTCCGACATCACCCATGTCCTCATGGACCCCGAGGACGTGGACGAGGACGGCGAGTGGGCCGTGTACACCTGGGCGAGCTGGCGGGCCGAACCACCCGAACGGCACGCGAGCTTCCGTGCGTTCATGCAGGACATGCACCGGGAGTTCCACAGCCTGGGCGGGCACCGGGGCGACGGGGAACCGGAGTTCGTCAACGACACCACCCGCGAGCTGGACGCCCGGCTGGAGGCGGGCCGGCTGGCGGCGCTCCGCGGCGACTGGGAGCGGGCCGCGCAGGCGCTGGACGAGGCCAAGAAGTACGGCAGGCCGAGGGCCGCCGGGCTGGGCGATCAGCTACGCCGTCTGCTCGGACAGACCTCGGCGGTGCACTTCGACGGGCTGGCGAAGGACCCGGCGTACGCTCCCGAGCTGCTGCCCCCGCTGGTCGCCGAGCACGCGGCGCACTCGTACCGGGACGACTCCACGCTGACGTACCACCTGCGGGGCGCCGACGAAGGCCTGGTGGCACGGGCGTACGCGACGCTGGACGAGGTGCGGAGCGGTGCGTACCGGTACACCGCGGCCGGACCGTTCGGGGAGGCGGTCGAGCGGGCGCGGGAGTCGGCGCGCTGGGGAGACTCCGACGGGGCCTGGCGGACGCTGATCGACGCCCTGCCCCTGTGGGAGCCGCTGGGGCCGGACCTGTTGGCGCCGCTGGGATGGGTGGCCGACCCCGTACTGGGGCCGCTGCTGACGGCGGAGCGGGGCCGCGAGCTGCTGGCCACTCCCCGAGGCGGGCAGGCGGGCCAGGCACCTCCGCCGACCGCCGGACACGACCGGGACGACCTGGCGTGGCTCGCGGAGCCGGACCCGGGCGACCAACGCACGTCCTACCGGTTCGTGCTGGTGGAGGGGGTGGCTCCGGAGGAGCTGCCCGGCCGTCTCGCGGAGGGCGGCGGGCTGAGCGACCCTCTGACCCTGTGGGAGGCGCGCCGCAAGTCGTTGGAGGGCAAGAGGGAGTTCTCGTCCTACGACGACAGGGCTCTCATGGCGGTCGGCAGGGCCGGCGCCGGCTGGAGCTTCGCGTTCGACGGCGAACCCGCCTCCTTCAGCCCGGAGCGGTTCGTCTCCCCGGCCGTGGACGCCAGCGCGGGCACCCGTGCGGTGGTGGTGTGGAGCGGCTTGCGGGCGGAGCAGAGAGGGCCCGTGTTCCATCTGTCGGTGGCGCGGGACGGCGTCGAGGAGTACGCGTTCACCTACGCGGACGGAGAGGTCCGGTCGAGCGGGGAGATACCGGGGGCACTGGATCCGGCCCGGTTCTTCGGGGCCCTGTCGGACACGACGGAACGGTCGCTGCTGGAGGCGGTGACCGCGGAGTTCGGTGTCCGAGTGCCGCGCCACGCGCTCGTGCACGGGCGGCTGCACACGTTCACCACCCGCTCCTGGACGCGTCCGCCGGGCGACGGCGAGACGTACACGGTGATCCGGGTGGGCTGACAGGCCCCCTTGGCCGGTCAGGCGTCCGGTGCCGTGGCCCGGAGGCCCGCGAGGACCACGGCGACGATGCGTTCCGCGTCCGCGCGGGTGAACGGGCGGACGCCGCGGTTGACGATGAGGTGCACCGGGCCGGAGATCATCTCACCGAGGAAGGAGCTGTCGACCGGGGGGAGTTCACCCCGGTCGACCGCGGTGTCCACGCGACGCCGCATCGCGGCCACGCGCTGATCGAGGATCTTGGTCAGTGCCTCGACGGTGGGGCTGTGACGGGCGGGCTGTAGCGCCTGTTCGAGAGTCTGGCCGAACGGCGTCCCCAGGCCGCCGGCGAGGGCCAGCAGGAAGTCCACCAGATCGCGGTGGATGTCGCCCGTGTCGGCGACCGAGGCGAGATCCTCGGCGTACCGCACCAGGGCTTCGACGACCAGTTCCTCACGATCGGGCCAGTTGCGGTAGACGCTGGTCCGGTGCACGCCGGCGAACTCGGCGACCTCCTCGTAGCGGAAGCCCGCGATGCCGTCGCGCGCCACGAGTTCGACGGTCGCGGCGAGGATCTGCGCCCTCACGCGCGCGGTACGGCCACCCGGGCGCCGCGCGGCCGGCCGGTCAGCGGTCCCGTCGGCCATCGCCGCGCTCACCTTCTGTTCTCTGCTCGGGTGCCGATTGTCGCCAGGGGCGGCGGCGCGGTGCAAGCCGATGGGGCGTTGCGGTACGGGCGGTTCATGCGTACGCTCGCTAAAAGCGACAGATTGTTTCTTTAGCGGGGAGGCACACATGGACATCCTTGTCTCAGGGGCCGGAATCGCCGGGCTCGCCTGCGCGGTCGAGCTGGGCAGGCGCGGCCACCACGTCACCGTGGTCGAGTACGCCCGCCGACTGCGGCTCGCCGGAACACCCGTCGACATCCGCGGCGACGCGATCGAGGCCGTCGGCAGGATGGGCCTGCTCGGGGAGTTACAGGAGCATCGGGTCCGGATGTCCGAGCTCACCCACTTCGTCGACAGCGCGGGCCGGCCGGTGGCCCGGCTGCCGCTCGCGCAGATCAACGACTCCGACGACGACATCGAACTCCTCCGCGGGGACCTCGTGCGCATCCTCGCCGCGGCGCTTCCGGACAGCGCGGCGATCCGCTTCGGCGACTCGGTCGAGGCACTCACCGACCACACCGGCGACGGCGTGGACGTGCACTTCGCATCGGGCCGCACCGGGCGGTACGACCTGGTACTGGGCGCCGACGGCCAGCACTCCGCCGTCCGCGGGCTGGTGTTCGGCCCCGAGGAGGATCATCTGCGGCACCTCGGTGTCTACTTCGCCCTCGCCGACCACCCCGGCGAGGCCCAGGGTGAGGGCGTCAACTCGGTGTACAACGTCCCCGGCCGCATGGCCGGCCTCTTCCGGTACGGGGGCAGGGCCGTCGCCGTCTTCCAGTTCCGCTCGGAACGGATCGACCACGACCACCACGACCTCGACGCCCAGAAGCGGATCCTCACCGACGCCTTCGCCGGCCACCGTTCGTGGCGGATACCGGAATTGCTCGACGTGGCCCGCGCCGATCCCGGCTTCTACCTCACCCCCGCGAGCCAGATCCGGCTGCCCTCCTGGCATCGCGGGCGCGTCGCCCTCGTCGGGGACGCCGGGTACAGCCCCGCCTTCCTCTCCGGCCGGGGCACCTCCCTCGCCCTCACCGGCGCCCGGTTCCTCGCCGAGGAACTCCAGCGGCACGGCGCCGACCACGCCACCGCGTTCGCCCGGTACGAGGCCCGGCAGCGCCCGTACGTCACCTTCGCCCAGAGCCGTGTGCACAGCGGGCGTGACCGCATGTTGCCTGCCACCTGGGCCGCCATCGCCGCCCGCGACGAGGCGCTGCGGGCGACCGAGGCCGGCGCGCGGTGACGGAGACACGGGAGAAGCCCGCCGTCGGCCCCCCGGAGCACCACTGGAGCGGGCGGCTCGTCCTCTGGGCGGCCGTTCTCACCCTCGCGAACGTCCTGGCCGATCTGGCCATCGGCTCGCCCATGATGGTCCTGCCCCAGCTGCTGGAGCGTTTCGACACCGACCAGGCCGCGTGGCTGAACGCGAGCGCGATGCTGGCCGGGGCCCTCTGGTCGCCGCTGCTCGCGAAGAGTTCCGACGTCGTCGGCGGACGCCGGACACTCATCGTCACCCTGCTCCTGGCCTGCGCGGGAGCGCTGGTGTGCCTCGTCGCCCCCCACGTCTGGATCTTCCTGGCGGGGCGCTTCCTCCAGGGCGCCGCCTTCGCCGCGGTCTTCCTCACGGTCGCCCTCGCACGACGGATCTGCACCCCACGGGTGGCGATGGCCCTGGTCGGGCTGGTGACGTCCGGCTCGTCGGTCGTCGGCATCGTCGAGCCGTTCCTGATGCGGCCGGTCATCGACGCGTTCGGCCCCCGGAGTGTCTTCGGGGTGGCCGCGCTGCTCGCCGCGGTCGCCGCGGCCTGTGTGCGTGCCTTCATCCCGGAACCACCGGTCCGCGGCACCGGCCGGATCGACGTGAGCGGGGCGCTCCTGCTCGGCGGCGGTCTCGGGGCGGTGCTCGCCTACGCCAGCCTGGGGAGCGACCTCGGATGGCTGTCCTGGGGCATGCTCGCGCTGGTGGGGGCCGGTGCCGCCGCGCTGGCCGGATGGGCGTTCCTCGCGCTGCGGGTCGACGAACCCGTCGTGGACCTCCGCGCCCTCAGCCGCCCGGTCCTGCTGACGCTGCTGGCGCTGGTGCTGGCGGCGGGCTCCTTCCGCAGCATGCTGCAACTGACCGGCGTCATCGCGCAGGTGTCCCCGGACCTGGGCCTCGGGTACGGGCTGGGCGACGGGGAAGCGGTCGCGGTGCTCCTCGCCGCGCCCAATCTCGGCATCGTCCTCGGCGGCACCTGCGCCGGATGGCTCGCCGGGCGATTCGGTCCGGCGCCCCCTCTCCTCGGTGGGATCGCCGTCGGCGCGGTGGCGACCTTCGCGATGCTGGCGGGCGTGTCCGTACTGCCGCTGGCGATCGCCTGCGGCACCCTCCTCGGTGTGGCCGCCGGCGCGATCGGCGCCTCCGGCTACAACCTCGCCACCAGCCTCGAAACACCCGAACGACAGGGCACGACCGCCGGTCTGGTCTCGGTCGTCCTCGCCCTCGGCTCGGTCGTCCTCACCATCGCCGGCGGCGAGATCCTCAAGGCGACCCAGCTTCCCGGGCCCCTTGCCGACGGAGCCCCGGTGAGCACATCGGCCGGCGTGCACCTCTACATCGCGCTGGCAGGCCTGCTCTTCCTCCTCGCCGCGCTGCCGGCACTCGCGCTGACCCGCACCCGGCCGGCCCGTGCGGCGGGGACGCCGACGGCAACAGGCACCGGGTCGACCGTCTGACCGTCCCGTCCGAGCGGGCCGAGGGGGCACCTGTCCCGGCCAGGTGCCCCCCTGATGGCACTACTCGTCGCGCAACTGTGCCGCCAGCGAGACCAGCGGCTCGGTCTCCTCGCTGGTGTGGCCCTGGGCCGTCAGACAGGTGACGGCCCTGTCGAGGCGGGTGAGGGCGGGGGCGGGGCGTTCCAGGTAGATGCCCTCGACAGCGCCCGCGAGGCGGACGCACTCGGCCCACTCCCCGGCGTGGTCGTCGTCGCGTCCGGGCTCACCGAGCAGGGCGAGGGCCTTCTCCAGGGCGGCCAGCGCGGTCTCGTACTCGCCGGCGTAGGCATTGACCCGTCCGTGTTCATAGGCCAGGGCGCTGTCCAGGGATCGGCCCTGGGGCTCGTACGAGGCGGCGCGGGCCTCGTCGGCGATCCGGCCCGCGTCGGCGAGGAGGGCGAGGGCGTCGGCCAGGCCGTCGGGGCCCTGCTTCTGGGCCTGGAGCCGGGCGATCTCGCGCAGGCAGTTGCTGAGGTGTTCGTAGCGCGGGGCCAGGGCATGGGCGGCGAGTGCCTGCTCCGCGACCTTCCGGGCCCGGTCGAACTCGCCGGACTCGGCGAGGAGTACGGCCGTCTCCCCGGCGATCATGGCGTGGCTTCCGGGGTCGTCGTCCCAGCCGGCCGACTCGGCGGCGAGGGCGACGAACTCCGTCGTGGCGGCCTTGATGTCCTCGCCCTCCCGCAGTGCGCGGGCGCGGGTCAGCCGCAGCTGGGCGACGAGCCGGTCGTCCAACTCCCCCGCCACGACGTCCGGTTCGGCCAGCAGGGAGTCGAGCAGGGCGATGCAGTCCTCGACCCGGCCCAGGTCGAGGCTGAGCTGGGCGGCGTTGCTGTAGGTGCAGAACGCGTCCGTCCGGCTGCCGTGGCGCAGCTCCAGCTCCGCCGAGCGCGTCAGGTGCCGCAGGGCCTCGTCGGGGCGGCCCAGGTGCAGACAGGCCTGGGCCAGATCGCCGTGCAGACGGTCGGTGTCGACCGCCTCGGCCGGCCAGTCGGCGGCCAGACGCAGGGCTTCGGTCAGGTCGGCGTGGGCGGTCCGCGCGTCCCGGAGGCCGAAGTGGAGCCGCGCGCGCAGCCCCAGTGTGCGGGGCAGGTGCCAGGCGGGGCCGTGTGCCCTCAGCCGGTCGAGGAGGGCGTCGATCTCGGTGACGGCGGCGGGCAGGTCGCCGGAGATGGCGTGGGTGGTGGTCCGCAGCAGCAGGGCGCCGGAGATCTGTCCGGTGAGATCGTGCCGGGTGGCGAAGGTGTGCAGCGTGTCCGCCTCGGCGAGGACCAGCGCGACATGCTCCTCGCTGCCCGTCGTCTGCAGGCGCAGGCCGAGGGTGTTGCCCCGCAGGCGCAGCAGGCGGGCCTCCTGGGCCGGGGTGAAGCCGGTCGTCTCCTCGTGCAGGGCGACCATGGAGGCGTGGGCGGCGTTCAGCGCTGCGGCCCTGGCCCCGGTTCCGTCGGCGCCGTCCGCCTCCGCCCCCGCCCCCGCCTCGGGCTCGGGCTCGGTGACGGCCTGGGCGGTGGTGAGCAGGCCGCAGGCGCGGGCGAGCGCCGCGTGTCGCGGCAGGCCGGCGTCGTCGTACAGGGCCGCGGCGTCCTCGTAGAGCTCGGCGGCGTCGGCGAACTCGTCCTTCTGCGCCGCCCGGCTCGCCTCGTCCTCCAGCAGGTCCGCGCGCAGTTGTACGAGCGGTCCCACGGCGGGGTCGTCCGGGTGGCTGTAGTCGCGGTCGGCGACGAGGGTGCGCAGCCGGGCCCAGCAGGCCTGCGCGTCCGGGTGCCCCACCTCCTCCAACGCCCGTGCGCGGGCGATGAGTTCGGGCAGCGCCTCGGGGACGGCCTCGGTCGTACGGGCGGTGGGTGCGGGGACGGGGGCGGCCGTGGCCAGCTCGTCGAGGCCGCGGGTGCGCAGGGTCAGTTCCAGCGCGTCCAGGAGCGGGGCGCGGTCGAGGCGGGTCCGGCGGCGGTCGCTGTGGGTGGTGGTGCCGTTGCGAGCGTCGAAGCGGGCGGCGAGGTCGTCGGCGCGGCCCTTCACCTCGGCGCGCAGGCCGGACACCGTCCAGGTGCGGCCCGCGTACCCGGCGACGGGCAGACCGCCCTGGCCGAGGAGTTCGACGCGTCCGAGGAGGACCTCCACGCCGGTGAGGAAGCCGAGCAGGGCCAGCGGCGAGTCGACCTCGTCGAACAGGCTCCGGTTCTCGGCGAGGAGTTCCAGGCCGCGGGCCTCGTTGCCGGTGAGCGCGCAGAACTCCAGGTGGCGGCCGACCTCCTGGGCCATGGAGACATTGCGGCGGCAGCCCCGGTAGCCGGCGAGGTGCAGTTCGCGGGCCTGGTCGGTGCGGCCGGTGCGCAGCAGGGACAGCAACGCGTGCGAGACGGAGCGGGCCGGCTCCTCCTGGCAGGACTCCTTCCCGGCCAGGACGGGTTCCCAGACGCGCAGCGCCCGTTCGTCGTCGCCCGCCGCGAGGTGGTGCAGGGCGCGCTCGCAGGTCTCGCAGGCCTCGCAGTCGCTGAGCCGCACGCGGGTGCGGCCGGCCCACAGTTCGTAGGCGAGGGTGGTGTCCTCGCCCACGTGGGCGGCCAGTTGGTACGCCTGGCCGTAGTAGGGCTGGAGGCCGAGGCCGGCCTTCTCGTACCGGTCGCGCATCTCGGTCAGCCACTGGCGGAGGCTGACGAGCGGCACCTCGGGCAGCTGGAGCAGGGCGTTGGCCACCCACTTGAACCGCCAGAACAGCAAGTGCCGCAGACGCTCGTCGAAGACATCGGGCTGCTCGTCGAAGAGGTTCAGCAGCCGGGCGAAGACGACGGGCGACTTGCGGGGCTCGGAGCCGTACGTGTACGCCTCCTGGAGTTCGAGGAGGGCACGGACCAGGGCGAGGGGGTCCTCGAACTGCTCGGCGGCGTCGACGAGTTCCTCGGCGGTGACGGTACGGGGGCGGCCGTAGGGGCGCCGGCCGTTCTCCTGGAGCGCCTGGAACAGCTCGTCCGTGTTCTGGGGGTGGGGTGCGGGTGCGGTCGGCATCGTCAGCTGTCCTTGCGGAGGGCGTGGGCGAGCAGGTCGAGGAAGGAGCGGTTGATGAGGCTGGACTCGGCGGGCCTCAGCGGGCGCCGGGACAGCATCGCGGCCTGCCCGTAGAGGGCTTCGGCGCTGGTGCGGGCCAGTTCGGGTTCGCCGATGGTGACGGCGGTGCGGACCAGCGGGTTGAGCTGGTTGAGGATCAGCTGGGCGCGGGGTGCCTCCTGGCGCAGGGCGCCGAGGATGTCGCCCCACAGGCCGCCCTCCTGCTCGCGGGCGAGCTGGGAGCGGGTGCGCTCGTGCCGGGCCTCGCGGCTGTCGACGAGGAGGGCGGGGGCGGAGGCGGGCTGGAAGGTGCGCAGGGCCACGTCGCAGTCGAAGACGGCGAGGGCGTCGCGGGCCTGGGCCAGGTACGCCGCGGCGGCCAGCTCCGTCTCCCGGTCGACAGGGTCGAGATGGGCGGTGAGGGTCGCCGGGTCGAGGTCGGCGACGCTGACCTCGGGCCGGATCTCGGGCAGCCGGTGGACGAGGTCGCGGTCGTAGGTGTAGCCGCCGTTGACGACGCCGAGTCCGGCGGCCGAGGCGATCGCCGCGACCTGCCGGAACTCCTCCACGCTGGAGGTCACGAGCACGGTGCGGTGGGTGCGGGCGAACTCGTCGAGGGTGGTGTGCCCGTCGGTGGTCTCGAACGGCAGCCAGGGCAGCAGCATCCGCAGGATCTCGTCGTCGTGCACCGCGAGCGACTTCACGGCCAGGTGGTGGGCCTGGAGGAAGCGGCCGAGCAGGTCCGGGTCGCTGGCGGCGGCGCGGGCGATCCAGTCGCGCAGCCGCTCGGCGAGGGCGTCGCGGACGGCGGCGAGGGTGTCGTCCTCGTACAGGGACTCGCGGGACGCCGTGGGACGCAGGCTCTCGGCGTCGACGACGCAGCGGACGAAGAACGCCCACTCCGGCAGGATCTCCTCGGCCTGCTCGGACAGCAGCATGCCCTTGACGTGCACGCGGTGGCCGTGGCGGCGTCCGGCGGGCACCGTCTCGGGCAGCACACAGGCGATGCCTTTCAGGCCGACCGCCGGGAGGTCCAGTTCGATGGTGTCCAGCGGGGTGAACCCGAAGACGTCCGCGCCGTACGCGGCGAGCGCGCGGGACCGTGCTCCCGGGGTGGGGTGGGCACGGGACCAGGGGGCGGGCTCGGGGTTGACGGGCGCGCCCCGGCCGCCCGGACCGGCCGTGCCGTCGTCGAAGGTCACCGGGTGGCGGAGCAGGGAGCCGAAGTGCCGGGCCAGGGCGTGCACCTGGGCCGGGCGGGTCCACTCCCCCGCGTCGGCGCGCGGTGTCAGGGTGACGGTGGTGCCGGGCCGGGGGCGGGCGGAGGCGGGCAGGGTGCGGACGGTGTAGCTGCCGTCGCCGCGCCCCCGCCACTCCACGGCGGGCGCGTCGGGGGTGCGGGCGGAGCGGCTGAGGACGTGGATCTCGTCCGCGACCAGGAAGCAGGAGAGCAGGCCGATGCCGAACTGGCCGATGAAATCGGCCCGTTGCTCGGCTATTCGCTCGGCGCGCTTGCTGCTGCGGCCGATCGTGGCGAGGAAGGTGTGCACGTCCGCCTCGGTGAGACCGACACCGTCGTCCTCGACGCGGACCACGGAGCCGTCGGCGTACAGACGGATACCGAAGGCGCCGGCGTCGGCGGCCGGTTCGAGGGCGTGCCGGGCGGTCAGCGCGTCCACCGCGTTCTGCATCAGTTCGCGCAGGTAGACCCGGGGGCTTGAGTACAGGTGGTGGGAGAGGAGGTCCACGAGGCCGCGCAGGTCCACCTGGAAGGTGCGGTCGGCGGCGACCGGGTCGACGGCGGTGTCGGGCAGAGTCATGGGGCAGTCCGGGGTGGGAAGAGGGAAGGGCGACGGATGCGGGGGGCCGGGGGCCGGGGCCTTTACGCGGCTGCCTGCGTCGGCGCCGGAGCGGCGCCGGGGTCGGCGGGTGCTCGCGTACGCCGGTGGTGGCCGGGCGGAGGCGGTGTGTGCCGGGGCGCGCCGCTCAGGTCCGGGCGTGGCGGCCCGGCCGGGGCCGGGGCGGGCTCAGGCGCGGCGGTGGTGGCGCGCGAACTCCTTCTCGGGGTTCGCGAAGTAGGTCCAGGGCCAGGTGGTGTAGGCGCCGTCCAGTGCCTGGAACACGCGCCGGACCGTGTGGCGCTCGCCGGCCAGTGCCAGGGCCATGGCGAAGATGTTGAAGTCCTCCTGCCACCCCGGGTGCCGTACATGGGCGGGGTGCAGGATGCTGTGGTCCGCCGCCTCCCTCAGCTGGGCCTGGATCTCGGCGGTTTCGAGGTAGTCCCCGCGCTCCGACTCGACCCATTCCTCGATGTACGCCATGGCGATCACACAGCCGAGGCGGTGGCCCTCCGGGGCCCGGGAGAACGCCTCCTGGGCGAAGGCCAGGGCCTGCCCCGGCTCGCCGCCCCAGCGGGGCTGCAGCTGCGACACCCACTCCAGGTGGGTCTCCAGGTCCAGCGGGTCGCGGCGCAGGGCGGCGTCGCGGCGGGCCTCGTTGACCGCGAGGCCGAGCGACATGCCGCGGCCGGAGGTGAGGAGGCGGCGCCACGGGGTGACCCAGTCCGGCCGCAGCTCGGCGGCCTCCAGCAGCTGTTCCTCGGCGATGCGCAGCCGCTCGTGGAAGACCCGCCACTGCTCCTGCGAGACGTTCACGGCGCGGGCGGCGGTTCGGGCCTCCCAGCCCCAGCTGACATGGCGCGTCCCGGATATCAGCAGGGCGGTCGCCCGGTGCTCCTTGTCCTCCTCGACGGCCGCGCCGATCCAGTCCTGCACGCCGTCCAGGTCGTCCAGCTCACCGAGGACCCGGTGGTCGCGGCCGAGGTCGAAGGGGGCCAGCGCCGTCTTGACGGCCTCCCAGTTCCCGGCGTCGGCGGCCTCCACCAGGCCGAGCACCCGCGCGTCCCCGAGGGCGCGCAGCGGGTACATGCCGCTCTTCTGTCTGCGGGGCACGGGAAGGGCGTACGGATCCGACGCCGGTCTCTCCGTGCCCCTGCCGAACAGCTTGCCGAGCATGCCTCGTCCTCCCCGTGGTCCCGCGTGATCGTCCGTGCAGCATAAACGTCACCACCGACAGCTTTTCCACAGGGTTTTCACCGGGCCCACGCCATCGAGCGCGGTACATGGGGGCCGTTCCCCCATGTACGGCCCGGGTGTGGCTGGCACCTTGATACGGGCTCGGCGCACCGGCGGTGCGCGGGCCGGTTCGAATCAGGTGAGCGAGAGGGAGCCCATGGGCAGAAACGCGTTACTCCGGGTCATGGTGGTCGCCGCGATGGCGGGTTCCGCGGTGACTCTGACCGGAGGGACCGCGAGCGCGGCCACCGGTGTGTCCAAGAGCGGTACCAATGTGGTCGTGAACGCGGCGGCGGGCCGTGCGAACAACATCACCGTCAGTCTGTCCGGAAGCACCGTCTTCATCCAGGACACCGCCGACACCCTGTCCGCGGGGGTCGGTTGCACGCTCCAGGTCAACGGTTCGGTGGCCTGTCCGGTGAACCTGGGCAGCGACACGGTCGTGGTCAACGCCGGTGACGGCAACGACATCATCACCAAGACCGGCAATGTGCGCGGTGAGCTGAAGGGCGAGTCCGGCAACGACGTCATCAACGGCGGTCCCAGCCCGGGCAGCAACATCCTCAACGGCGGTACGGGCAATGACACACTGAACGGCGGGGTCACCTTCGACATGCTCGTCGGCGGTCCCGGCGCGGACCGGCTCAGCGGCGGGGGCGGCACCACCGACCTCGTCAACTACCTCGAGAGCACCTCCGGCGTGGTCGTCGACATCGACAACGCCGCCGACGACGGTGCCGGCGGCGAGGGCGACAACGTCCTGACCGATGTCGAGTTCGTCTACGGCAGCCAGTTCGGCGACACGCTCACCGGCAGCGCGGCGGGCGACATCCTGTCCGGCTTCGGGGGCAACGACCTCCTGGTGGGCGGGAACGGCAACGACACCCTGGTCGGCGGCGCCGGCAGCGACACCCACAGCGGCGGGGCGGGCAACGACACCCTGGACGCCGTGGACGGTGTGTTCGGCAACGACTCCCTCAACGGCGGCACCAACACCGACACCTGCACGGCCGACACGAACGACACGAAGAGCGCCTGCGAGGCGTGACCTCGCGCGGAGGGGCCGGACCGCGCAGCCGCGGTCCGGCCCCGGTCCGGTCCGGCCCCGTTGAACGGAAGCGCCCTGGTAGGCAGAATCCAGCCAGGACGTGCAACTGCCTACGGCTGAAACTCGTCCCTTCCTCCCGAGCCGACGGGGCTCACGGAGATATCGAGAACCAAAGGGTGGGGGACGGACCATGAACCTGACGCCGAGAACGAGCCGCCGCAGACCCGGCGCCGCCAGGGCTGCCGTGCTGGGCCTGTGCGCCGTCGGGGCGCTGGGCCTGGTGGGCTGCTCCGGGGGCGGCGGTACGAGCGGTACGAGTGGGGCCGCCGGTGACTCGAAGCCGACCGCCACGGCCACGGCGGCGAGCGACACCGACGACCAGGCGGACACCGGCGGCGGCGCGACCGGCGGCAAGTCCGGTGACACGTCCGGCGCGAAGGGCTCGACGGACGCGGGCGGCGGCGCCGGAAACCCCGGGGACGATCCGGCCGCCTCCAAGTCACCGGCCGGCTCAGGGGCCTCGGGCACCGCGGGGACCACCTCGGCCGGCGCCGACGGCGGAGACGGCGGCGGGGACGGCGGCGGAGACGACTGCGACCACAAGATGCCGATCTCCCCCGACGAGATCGCGGTCTACCGCTACACACCGGAAGGCGGCTTCCTGAGTCTGATCGTCAAGCACGGCAACTGGGGATGCGGCACCCCCGACTCGGACGGTGCGCCGTTCGAGACGGTCGGCAAGGAGACCTTCATCCCGCTGGACCAGGCCGCGGACATCACCGTCACCACACCCATCGTGGAGAGCACGGAGAACCAGCCCATCGGCGTCCAGGAGTTCCTCGACTGGCTGGAGGCCCATCCGAACTCCGGTCTGGTCTTCACCTATCACCTCGGCGGTGACGGTGCCATCGACCGCCTGGACGAGGTCTTCACCCCCTGACCGGCCCGACCTGGCAGTCCAACACCCTTGTCATCGGCGGTACTTGGGGGATCTACCCCCATGTGCCGCCGCCGCTCCGCACTCCATCCTGGAGCCCGGCGGGACCAGCCGGTGGTCAACGGGGTGAAACAGGAGGAACATTGAAGACCTCGATGCGCAGAGCGGTACAGGCCGGGGTGACGAGCGTGGTGCTGGGTGCGGCGACGGTGCTGTCCGCCGGGCAGGCACACGCCGCGACCGGTGTGCGGGTGGACACGGTTCGCATCCATGTCGACGCCGCGGCCGGGAAGGCGAACGACCTTTCCGTCTCCCTGTCCGGCAACAGGGTCTACATCAGCGACGGCGGCGACACGGTCACCGCGGGAAGCGGCTGCACCCGGGTCGACGGTGACACCGTGTACTGCCCGTTCGACAGCCGGACCCTGACCGTGAACATGGGCGACCTCGGGGACATACTCCTCGTGACGGGCAACATGCCCGCCGACATCAGCGGCGGCACGGGCAACGACATCATCACGCTGGACTACACCGCCAACTCCGCGACCTTCCTGGACGGCCAGGCCGGTCACGACTCCATCTTCGGCAGCGCGGGGGTCGACGACATCACCGGCGGACCCGGCGACGACGTCATGTTCGGCAGGAACGGGAACGACCGCATCAACGCCGCCGACTTCTCCATCGGCAACGACCGCTCCTACGGGGACGGCGGCTCCGACAGGTGCACGGGGGACGCCGACGACCTCAAGGACAGCTGCGAGCGCTGATCCCCGTCTTTTGCGCGCCGACGTCACAGGGCGGTACACCTGGGCCACGGCAAGCCGACACCTGGGGAAGGCGGAGACGGGATGACCACGCGGACGCACCACGTCGACCACGAGCTGATCGAGGCCGCGGCCCGGGTCGCCCGTACACGCTGCCACGGCGACAACCACACGATGGCGGCGGCGGGTCGCGCCCGGGACGGGCGGATCATCACCGCGGTGAACGCCTACCACTTCACCGGGGGCCCCTGCGCCGAGCTGGTCCTCATCGGGACGGCCGCCGCCCAGGGCGCCCCCGAGCTGGACACCGTCGTCGCCGTGGGCGACCGCGACCGGGGCGTCGTCGCCCCGTGCGGCCGGTGCCGTCAGGTCCTGCTCGACTACTTTCCCGCCCTCGAGGTCATCGTCGGTGACGGCGACCGCGTCCGCACGGTCGCCATCACCGACCTGCTGCCCGAGAGCTATGTCTGGGCCGACCATCAACTCCCCATGGACGCGACCACGTCCCCCGAAGCGTCTCATTAGCCTCGGCAGGAACCGGCGCCTCCCCAGGGCACGCCGTATCACGGACGTCGTCGACTCGGGCCCGCTCGGCGCCGTGCCCACGCCCGCCGAACGCTCCGGGAACTTCCCATCCACGCCTGCCCCTGTCACGGACGCGGGTACCGGCGTCCTGGCTCCCCCAGCCGGGCCGCCGACCGGTGACCCGGCATGATCTCGCCCTGGACATGGCGCTGGACGCGGCTGGGAGACCGGCCTGCTCCCGGCGGGACGGAGCCGCCCGGCCGGACCGCTCAGCGGTCCACCGCGGGCAGATGGGCCAGGCCTGTGTCGCACATGATGCGGTCGACGGTCTCGGTCAGGGCACTGTCGGCGCCGATGACGGTCTCGATGCCACCGGGCAGCAGATCGCACGGCCGATACCAGTCGCGCAGCCGAGCCGCGTCGACGACGTCGGCGATCGGTTTGGTGGTGTGCCGTGCGAGGGTTTCATCGAGCGGCACATCCAGGTAGTAGGCGTGCGTCGGTCCCCGGTGATCGGTGCGCAGCCGGGCGAGTATGTCGCCGTAGCGGTCTGCGTAGAGGATGCCTTCGACGACGACGTGGAAGCCGGCGTCGAGGGCGTAGCGGGCCGTCATCTCGATGAGGCCGATGTTCGCGGCTCCCGGTCGGTCGCGTTCGCGGAGCACGGTACGGCGGAGGTTGTCCTGTCCGACGAGGGCCACGCCACGGCCGAACCTGTCCCGCAGGCCGTCCGCGACGGACGACTTCCCCGAGGCGGAATTGCCGCGCAGCAGGACCAGCCGGGTCTCCTCGGTGCCCACTTTCCCTGTGTCCACGCGGGTCACGGCTTCCAGGTGCGCAGCAGGGAGGCAACCTGGGTGGCGGTGCCGTGCGGGTTGTTCAACTCGTGGGCGAGGGCGGTGAGCTGTTCACGGGTGGGGTCCACGGGGATGTTGCTCGCTTCCAGATACATGACGGCGACGGCGCAGGCCACGGTGAGGTGGGAACGCTCCAGCCAGCGGCAGCGGCCAAGGGTGTGGACCAGGGCTGCCGCGCGGGTGTAGGGGCCGTCGTAGACGGGTGTGTCGAGAAGTTCGCCGCGGTGCCGGGCGATCGCAGCGATGGGTACGCCGTAGTCGTCGGCGGTTGGGTCGCGGTGGCCCGCTCGTTCCGCCACTTCGAGGATCCAGGACTCGTCCACATGCAGGATCACGCGGCACCCGACTGCGGCTCCGTGCAGCGGGCGTCGAGCCGCCGCTCCAGGTCGCCGAGGAAGGCGCCGTGCTCGTGGATGAACCTCTGGGCGGCGGCCATGCCGGCGGCGCGGGCGCCGGTGGTGTCCTCGATGATGAGCCGCTCTATGTATTTGTTGAAATCCAATTGGCGGGAGGCCGCGGCCTCCTTGCCCGCCGCGAGCACGCCCTCGTCCAGCCGGACCTGTGTCTGCTTCTTCGTGGAAGTCACCTCCGGGAGGGTAGCAGGGTGGTAGCACTCAGAGGGTGACAACGGTGAGAACGCCGCGGCCGATCGCAGGTGACCAGACGCTGTGACTTGTTGCTGGGCAGGGTGTGTCACGGAGGGGCGGGACGCGGAGTTACGCGCTTGCCTAGAGCGCACTCCACCGGACTAGCGTGGGTCCATGAAGTACACGCAGCTCGGACGCACAGGACTCAAGGTCAGCCGACTCGTCCTCGGCACCATGAACTTCGGTCCGCAGACCGACGAGGCCGACAGCCACGCGATCATGGACGCGGCACTGGACGCCGGTATCAACTTCTTCGACACGGCGAACGTGTACGGCTGGGGTGAGAACAAGGGCCGGACCGAGAGCATCATCGGCGACTGGTTCGCCAAGGGCGGCGAGCGGCGGGACAAGGTCGTACTCGGCACCAAGGTGTACGGCAGCATGAGCGCGGACGACGCGGCGTGGCCCAATCACGACAAGCTGTCGGCGGTGAACATCCGGCGTGCCGTGGACGCGTCGCTGAAGCGGCTGCGGACCGACCACATCGATGTCTACCAGTTCCACCACGTCGACCGGGACACCCCGTTCGACGAGATATGGCAGGCCGTCGACGTCCTGATCCAGCAGGGGAAGATCCTCTACGTGGGGTCCTCCAACTTCCCCGGCTACAAGATCGCCCAGGCCAACGAGACCGCCGCCCGCCGCGGCGGCACCATCGGCCTGGTGAGCGAGCAGTGTCTCTACAACCTCTACGAGCGCCGTGCCGAGATGGAGGTCATCCCGGCCGCGCAGGAGTACGGTCTCGGCGTCATCCCGTGGTCGCCGCTGCACGGCGGTGCGCTCGGCGGTGTGCTGAAGAAGCAGGTCGAGGGCGGCCGGCGCAGCGAGGGGCGGGCCGCGGGCGCCATGTCCGGCCCCGAGGTGCACGCGAAGATCCAGGCGTACGAGGACCTGCTGGAGAAGCACGGTCTGGAGCCCGGCGAGGCTGCCCTGGCCTGGTTGCTCACCCGTCCCGGCGTGACCGGCCCGATCGTCGGCCCGCGCACGGCGGAGCAGCTCGAATCCGCCCTGCGGGCCGTCGAGTTGGAGCTGAGCGAGGAAGTGCTGGCCGGGCTGGACGAGATCTTCCCGGGGCCGGGCGCGTCTCCGGAGGCCTTCGCCTGGTAGCGGTGGGCGGCCCGGGGCTCCACGGCCCCGGAGCAGAACGCACCACAGCGCTGGGGCGAGGGTCAATCAGGTGGCTCTGCGGTGTCGTCGTCGGAGCCGCCGCCGCACGGGCGAAAAGCACGTGACCACGGCAGCCAGTTCCTCCGCGGTCGGGTTGCCCCGGTCCACCTTCGGGATTGGTCCGGCGAACGCGAGGGCCGCCGGGCCGTCCCGGTCCACCGCGGTGCTCGCGCCTCAGTGGCGGGTCCGGGTCCGATGTCCGCGGTCGCGGGGGCGTCCCGGTCAGGGCCCGCGGCACTGTCCGTCACCGGTCCCGGTGGCGCGCGCGGGCAGGACGCGGGGTACGTCGACGTCGGTGCCGTCCCTCCTCGGCGACGGTGTCGTATCCTCGGGTAACAGCACGCTCCGTCACCACCGAATATGAATAGGTCGTTAGATTTACACTCCCCGACCTCGAGGTGGTGACGTACTCGTCGTAGTTGTGAATGTGCACCGCCCACTGCATCTCAGGCGTCGCTCGTCGGCGGCGCTCCTGCCCAGGCGGCCATGAGGAGTCCTTCGACGCCGACGCGGGTGAGGGGCCGGGGGTTGGCGTACTGACGGGCGAGAACGAGCTCGGCGATCCGCGGGATGTCCATCTCGCGCATGCCGAGTTCACCGAGGGACCTCGGTGCGCCGAGTCGGACGGCGAGTTCCCACAACTCCCGGGCGGGATCCGGTGCACCGCCAAGGGCACGCGAGAGGACGGCGAGGGCCTGCGGTGCGGCTGGAGCGTTGTACGCCAGGGCGTGCGGCAGGACGACGGTGTGGGAGGGTGCGTGCGGTAGGTCGAGAGCGCCGCCGAGGGAGTGGCACAGCTTGTGGTGGAGCGACATCGTCGTGGCACCCAGCACGGCACCGCACAGCCAGGCACCGTACTGGGCATCGGACCGGGCGTCGAGATCGCTGCCGTCGGCGACCACGGCGGGCAGCGCGGCGGTCAGCGCCCGGACACCCTCCTCCGCCATCAGCGAGACGACGGGTGTGGCGTCGGGGGCGTAGAGGCCTTCCACGGCGTGGGCGATGGCGTTCATGCCGCTGGTGAGCGACACCGGCGCCGGCAGTCCCACGGTGAGTTCGGGGTCGTAGAGGACGCTGCGCGGCAGGACCCGCGGGTCGCGGCCGGTGCGCTTCACCCCGGCCTCGGTCAGGCCCCACACCGGGGTCATCTCGGAGCCGGCGTAGGTGGTGGGCACGGCGATCACGGGCAGGCCGTGCTGGAAGGCGATCGCCTTGCCCAGGCCGATCGCGGAGCCGCCGCCGACGGCCACGCACCCATCCGCGCCCAGTTCCGTGACCCGCTCACCAGCGCGGGCGGCGACATCGGCCGGAACATGCATGCGAGCCTCGGCCAGCACCCCGACCGCCCGTTGCCCCAACATGCAGGCGACGCGCCGACCGGTCCTCTCCTGGCCCGGCGTACACAGGACGAGCACCCGGTTCAGGCGCAGCCCGGCCACCTCGTCGGGGAGTTGGGCCAGGGTTCCGGCGCCGAACAGCACCCGCATCGGCTGCGCCGTGTAGGTGAACGCGCGGGTCACGACGGGACACCGGGGGCGGCCGTCGGCGCGGGCTCGGCCGGGTCGGCGCCGGACGGGGCCTGGTCCGTGCGCAGGAGGCTGATGTCGAAGGTCAGCGCGCGGAACGGGTTGGCCAGCCCGGCCTCGGTCGCGCGGGCCGGGTCGTCGACCTCCGCGACATCGCGGACGAGGCTCTCCTTGACGCCGAAGACCGCGTCGGAGTCCAGGTAGGGGCTGTCGGCGACGAACATGTGCGTGGTCACGCGCCGGTAGCCGGGTGCGTCGACGATAAAGTGCAGGTGCGCGGGGCGGTTCGGGTGTCTGCCGGTCGCGGCGAGCAGCTGGCCGACCGGGCCGTCGTCGGGGATGGGGTAGTAGCGCGGCACGACCGAGCGGAACCGGAAACGGCCCTGCTGGTCGGTGGTGAACAGTCCGCGCAGGTTGCCGGGCGGCTGGATGTCGGGCTGCTGGACGTCGTAGAAGCCGTCCTCGTTGGTCTGCCACACGTCCACCACCGCCCCGGCCAGCGGCTCACCCGCGGGGCCGGTCACCTGCCCCGACACCAGGCACGGGGTGCCCAGGCCGTCGAGTGCGATGTCGTCGCCCAGTTCCCGCGGCGGGGACTCCACCATGTGGAACGGGCCCAGCACCGTGGATTCGGTGGCGGTGCCGCCGGTGCGGTTGTTTATCGTCTCCACCAGCATGGACACGCCCAGGACATCGGAGAGCAGGATGAACTCCTGCCGGACGTCGGTGCACATGTGCCCGGCACGGGTGAGGAAGTCGATCGCGGTCTCCCATTCCCGCTCGGTCAGCTCCACGTCCTTGACGAACGCGTGCAGGTGGTGCACCAGCGAGGTCAGCACCTGCCGCAGCCGGGGGTCGGGGGTGTTCGCGAAGCTGGCGGCGACCGTCTCGGCCGACTTCTCCTCGCTGAAGTGCCCCCAGCGCGTCACGCCGTCGTCCCCTCCCTCGGTCATGCCGGGGTCCCGGGGCTGTCCGCCCCGGCCAGCCATCCCGCGCCCTCGGCGTACAACTGCTCGACCGCGGGACCGGTGAGCCCGGGCAGGCCCTCCTTGACGGTGAAGCCGGCCTTGGTCTGCAGATATCCCAGGTGCTGGTAGCCGACGGGGAACCGGGCCAGCAGCTCGGGGTCCAGGCTGAGTTCGGCGACGGTGTCCACGGGGTCGAGCCGGTCCTTCTCGTAGATCGGCTGCCGCCGCACGATGGTCCACCTCCCGTCGTCGCGGGAGAGGAAGTCGTAGAAGCGACCGGTACACACGACGTCGACGAGGACACCGTCGACGGAGGCACGCTGGCTGATGGTCATCTTGGTCTGCGCGACGGCACGGCCACCGGCGATGTCGGCGGTGTGGCCTCCCAGGAAGTGCAGGATGCTCACGCCGTGCTCGAAGCCCTCCCGGCTGACCTTGATGAACTCGGTCGCCGTGCCCTGGAACCACGTCGCGCTCATCCACCCCTTGCGCGGGTGCCAGACGGTGGCGAAGCGTTGCCAGTCCCCGGCATCACGCCAGACGGCCCAGTCCTCGATCAGCTGTCTGATCCGGAGACGATCCAGATCGAATTCCTTGTCCGACATCGCCTGCTCTTGTCCGATCCCTCGCGTAACGGTCACGACCGCCATGCTGCTGAACCGTCGTCGTTCGAACCAGGACTGGCCGCCACTCAGTGGCAGGGGCCGGCGTGCGTCGCGGGGCCCGGCAGGCCGTCACAGTTCGCGGGCGGCACACACCCGGGAGACGCCCAGAGCCGCGGCCCGCACCGCGGGCGCCAGCCGTTCCAGACGCGCCCGAGAACGGGTGACGATGCCCAGAGCCGCGAGGACGCGGTCGTCGCGCCCCAGGACGGGGGCGGCGACGGAGACGGCCCCGAGGGTCATCTCCTCCTGCGAGAAGGCCAGACGCGCGCGGCGCACGTCCTGGAGCGAGCGCGCCAGACGCCCGGGCTCGGTCACCGTGAACCGGGTGATCCGTGGAAGCCCGTTGTGCAGCGTGGCCTGGAGGACCTCGGGGGGCGACAACGCGAGCAGGACCTTGCCCACACCGGTCGCGTGCAGCGGAAGACGCCCTCCCACCACGGTCTTGGTCGATACCGCGCCCGCCGCCGAGATCCTCTCGATGCACAGGGCTTCGAGCCCGTCCAGGACGACCAACTGGACGTTCTCCTGCGTGGCTTCGCACAGGTCCTGCATGAAGGGCAGCGCCGCGTCGCGCAGGTTCCGCTGCTGGGGTGCCAGGGATCCCAGCCGCCACAGTCGCAGGCCGACCCGGTAGCGCTGGTCGGGGAGCCGCTCGAGAGCGCCCCAGTCGGCGAGTTCCTTCAGCAGTCGCCTGCTCGTGGACAGCGGCAGGCCGGTGAGCGCGGCGACTTCAGTGAGGCTGAGTGTCGGCCGACTGATGTCGAAGGCCCCCAGTACGGCGAGCAGGCGGCTGGACACACTGCGTCCCGGCTCACTGGTGTTACCGGACAACGTCCACCTCCCTGGGCGTGCCGCCCCTGCGCGCCCCAATGGAACGATGCCGGATCCGTTCGCCCCCCGGCCTCCGCCGTTTCGACCTCACCCTAGTGCGTGGGTGGCTAGAGGCCTACCACTGAGTGGCCGGCGGGGGCCGAGACCCACCTCCCCCGGCCTACTCGTGGTGAATGGCGTCGGCGAGGAACCAGCAGGGGAAGGACGCGATCTTCGCGTCGATCACCAACGGGGCGGCCCGCGGCCCGTCCAGCCAGGCCTTCACACCGCCGAGGTCGTCGACGCCGCGTACCGTGATCGCCTCGCATCCCACACCGCGTGCGATGGCGGCCAGGTCCGTCTGGGGGAACACGACGGCACTGAGGTCGAACCCGCCGTCCGCGAAGTGGTGGACTTCCGCGCCATAAGCGCTGTCGTTGTAGACGAGCACCACGAGAGGCAGGCGCAGCCGGACGGCTGTCTCCAACTCGCTCAGCCCCATGAGGAACCCTCCGTCGCCCACTCCGGCCACGGCCAGGCGATCCGGTCGGGCCAGAGCGGCTCCGATACTGCCGGACAGCCCCAGACCGACGGACATGAAGGCGAAGGACATGCAGAAGCCGTCGTTGTCGGGGACCGACAGGAACATGGAGGGGTAGCCGCAGAAGTTTCCGCTGTCGGGCACGACGACGCGCTCCCGGGGCAGGATGTCGTCGAGGGCGAACGACAGCGTGCGGGGATCGACGCAGTCCGCGTCGCCCTGGTCCTCGTAGGGCACGTTCCGCCAGCCGACGCGCGTCGCGATGGTCTCGTGCACCTCCGTCGTCCGGTACCCCGTCACGGCGTGGTCGGCTCGGTCGAGGGCATCGCCGACCTGGAGAGCCACGGCCGCGACGTCTGCGACGATCCCGAGATGCACCGGCCGATGACGTCCGATGGCGCCCGGATCGTCATCCACGTGGACGATCGTCGCCGCGGAACCGACGAGCGTCCCGTCGCGGGTGGTCCACCGGTTGAGGCTCGCTCCCCAGGCCACAATGAGGTCGGCGTCGGCGATGAGGGCCGCCGCGGCGGGTGAGGCGAAGCCACCCATGACGTCGACCGACCACGGGTCACCGGCGAACAGGCCGCGGGCGACAGCGCTCGTCGCCAGCAGCGCGCCGGACTGCTCGGCGAGGCGTCTGAGCGGGCCGGAGGCGTGGCGCGCGCCCCGACCGGCGACGAAGACCGGCCGACGGGCGTTCATCAGAGCCTGGCTGAGACGGTCGACGGCCGCTGCGCTCGCCGCCGGTGCCTCCAGTTCCGGCAGCGGCGACACCGGGACGCCGTCGGGCACCTCGCGCTCCTGAACGTCCAGGGGCAGGTTGACGACGATCGTCCGTCGTTCGTGCGCGGCCTGCCAGTACGCGCGAGCCACTTCCGACACCGCCGTGACCGGCGACGTGAGGGTGACGACCTCCGCCCCGAGGGCACGGATGACGGCCTCCTGGTCGATCCAGAAGTTGGAGGTGCGCTGCCAGGCCGGCGTGTCCCCGGCCAGGACCAGCAGTGGGGTCCGGCTCTTGGCCGCCTCGGTGATGCCGGTCAGCGCGTTGGTCAGGCCCGGCCCCTGGTGCAGGGACAGGGCGGCGACCCGGCCGGTCAGCCGAGCGTGGATGTCGGCCATCGTGGCCGCTCCGCCCTCATGGCGGGCGGCCACGAACCGGGCGCCGTGCCGGATCAGCGACTCCGTGACGTGGAAGTTGCCCGAGCCCACGACGCCGAACACATGGCTGACGCCGAGTCCGGCGAGCTCACGGCCGACAGCTTCTGCGACCTTCATACCGTCACCGCCTGCACTGAGCGGCACCCGCCCCGGGCCGGGTACGACACCGGCGCCGTCGCCGTGAGCACGGCACTGCGGGGCGTGGAACCCGCAAGGAGGATGGCGGTCGCCGGCCGTGACCGTCCGGATGGATCGGGGTGGGCGGCACCGTGGGCAGGATTCATGGTCGTCCTTCGTCGGAGGGGAACGGCGGCCACGACGGCGTTCGGGGGCCCGTCGTCCGCCCTGCCTGCCCGGGTTGGGCGGTTTCAGCGGAAGCGCAGTCTTGGAGCCTCACGAGGTGGACGTCCAGGCATCAGTGCCACTGAGCAGCAGAGCGCGGAGAACCACCGGATCACTCGGCAGGCGGCGACCCGGACTGCTGCCGCTCAGTGGCAGCCGACGCTTCGCTCCGCTTGTCAAGCGGTCCTACCGTCGCTGCAAACCGGTGACGCCCTCGTCGCCCGACCTGAGCCCTGCACCTCCACCGACGAGAAGGGCGACCCTCCGTGGACGTCAGCAGTATGCGTACAACCCCGCAAGGACACTTCACGTCGAGATGGGGTCTGCCGGAGTACACCGACTGGCAGGACGAGAGCATGTCGTGGAAGGAGACGTGCTACATCGGCGACTGGTCGTTCCTGTGGGAGCGGCGTTACCGCGGTCCCGAGGTGCTCAAGCTGTTCTCCGACTACTCGGTGAACAGCTTCGCGAAGTTCGACCTGGACCAGTCCAAGCACGTCGTCCACTGCAACCAGAACGGGAAGGTGATCCACGAGGGGATCCTCAGCCGGGTCGGCGAGGAGGAGTTCGTCCTCTTCGGCCGCGGTACCTTCCTGATGGACCACCACCTGCGCAGGGGCAGGTACAACGTGTCCTCGGAGGTCCTCGACCTGCACGTCCTGCAGGTCTCCGGGCCGACCGCCGTGCACGTCGTCGAGAAGGCCGCCGGGGAGTCGCTGCGCGACGTGAAGTTCATGCACTCACGCACGATCCGCGTGGGCGGACACGAGGTGCGTGCCCTGCGCCAGGGCATGGCCGGAGAGATCGGCTTCGAGTTGCAGGGCCCGAGTGAGAACACCGAGGACGTCGTGGCAGCGATCCTGGAGGCGGGCGAGGAGTTCGGGATCCGGCGGCTCGGCGGCCGGACGGTGTTCATCAACCACCTGGAGGCCTGCTTCCCGACGATCATCACCGACTATCTGCCGGCCATGTACGGCGACGACATGGCGGAGTACCGCGAGGAGTTCCTGGCGGCGATGCCGGCGGCGTCGGCGACCTTCAACATCGCCGGCAGCTTCGAGTCCGACGACGTCAGCGACTGGTACCGCTCCCCCGTCGAGCTCGGCTGGGGGAACCGGATCAGGTTCGACCACGACTTCGTGGGGCGCGCCGCCCTCGAGGTGGAGAAGGCCGCCCCGCGACGGGTGATGCGCACGCTGGTGTGGAACGCCGACGACGTCGCCGACGTCTACGGGTCGCTGTTCCGGTCGGGGACGCCCTACGACTACATGGAGATCCCCCGCGACCAGCGCGGGTTCGCGTGGAACGACCAGGTGCTCGTCGGCGACAGCCTCGTCGGGGCCGCGACGTCGCGCGGGTACAGCTACTACTTCCGCGAGATGCTGTCGCTCTGTGTCATCGACGTCGCCCACAGCGAACCCGGTACCCCGGTCGAGGTGCTCTGGGGGAACCCGGGCAGCCCGCAGAAGCGCATCCGCGCGACCGTCGCGCCGGCGCCGTACAAGCAGGACAACCGCCGAGCCGACCTCTCCTCGTCGTGACCGGTCCGGCCCACCTCACCCGGAGAACCTCATGACCGCAACCCCGACCGCGCTGCCCCTGCAGCGCGCCACCCCCGCCGCCCGGACCGGTGCGGATCACGGCCGGCTGCTGATCCAGTGCCAGGACCGGGCCGGAGTGGTCTCGGCGGTGAGTACGTTCCTCACGGCGGCCGGGGCGAACATCGTGTCGCTGGACCAGTTCTCCACCGCCGCGGAGGACGGGGCGTTCTTCCAGCGCACCGAGTTCCACCTGCCCGGTCTGAGCGCCGCCCGCGACGAGTTGGAGCGGACCTTCGCCACGGACGTGGCCGAGAGGTTCGGCATGGAGTTCCGGCTGACCGAGAAGACGAAGCCCAAACGTGTGGCGATCATGGTGTCCAAGACCGACCACTGCGTGCTGGACCTCCTCTGGCGGCATCGGCGCGGCGAGCTGGACATGAACGTCGCTCTCGTGATCTCCAACCACCCCGACCTGGCCGATGAGGTCCGCCCGTTCGGGATTCCGTACTTCCACATTGCCGCGACCCGGGACAACCGGCCCGAGGCCGAGGCACGGATCTTGGAGCTGTTGCGCGGAAACGTCGATCTGGTGGTACTGGCCCGCTACATGCAGATCATCACGCCGGATTTCCTCGACCGCGTGGACTGCCCGCTGATCAACATCCACCACTCGTTCCTGCCCGCGTTCATCGGCGCCGGCCCCTACCAGCGGGCCAAGGAACGTGGCGTCAAGCTCATCGGAGCCACCGCCCACTACGTCACCGCCGACCTGGACGAGGGCCCGATCATCGAACAGGACGTCGTCCGCGTCGACCACGGGCACACCGCCACCGACCTGGTGCGCCTCGGCGCCGACGTCGAACGCGCCGTGCTGTCCAGAGCCGTGCGCTGGCACCTGGAGGACCGGGTCGCCCGGCACGGCAACACCACCATCGTCTTCTGACGCGCATCCGCAACCACAGCACTCATCGTCGAACGGCCACCACCACATCAACGAGGATTGGGGACAGGGACCATGAGCATGCGCACGAACACGGCCGACCCCGGCCTGCCGACCACGGCCGCGGAGGTCAACTACGCCGTCGACACCGGCGGCCGGGGAAGGTTCGACGTGGTCGAGCCCGAACGCACCAACCTCCGCCTCGACGCGACGCCGGTGCGGATCGCCGACGCCCGGCCCGCCCTGAGCGACCTGGATCTCATGCGGGACGGGTACACGCTCGTCGACCATCACAGCGCCGTGACCTCGGCCGACGACAAGCAGCTGTTCGAGACGGTGTACCTGGACGAGATGAGCTCGTTGATCCAGCGGATCACGGGCGCACGGGAGGTCCGGCCTCAGCGCAGTACCACGTTCGTCCGCAAGAACGAGTGGACGGCCGAGGGCGGGATCGGCCCCGTCCGCTACACCCACCTCGACTACACCCCGCTCAGCGTCGAGTCATGGCTCAAGCTGTCGGAGGAGGACGACGGTCCGATCGCCCCCTTCCGACGGGTCGTCATCGTCCAGGCCTGGCGTGCGCTGTCCGAATCCCGGCAGGAGAGCTCACTGGCACTGATCGATCCGGCCACCATGGACTACGACGACGACACCATGGTGTTCGACGCCCGGTTCGGCCCGGAGGAGTTTCCGTCGTGCTTCTTCGAGCTCAGGCTGGTGAAGAGCAACCCCGCTCACCGTTGGCTGCACTTCGACTCGATGAAACCGGACGAGGTCCTGCTGTTCCAGGGATATGACTCCGACAAGCGTTCGGGCAGCGGCGTCGCGCACACCGCCTTCGACCGCCCCGCGGGCACCCCGGGCCTCGTGCCGCGGCACAGTGTCGAAGCGCGGTTCCTGGCGTTCTTCGAGTAGGCGGCAGCTGGGGACGTACTCGGGTCAGCTCCGTGCAGGCCGTACAGCTTCCGGCCCCACCGGGGACGCCGGAACTCCGCCCGATCCGGGGTCCCGTCTCGTCGTCCGTCCGTCAGGTCTGCGCCCGGCTCCGCTCGTCGGCCGGATCAGCACCGTTGCGCTCATCGGTCCGACGGCTCGACACCGGTCCCTGCCGGGAGGCGATCGAGGGTTCGCCCCCGGCAGGGACCCCTGCGTCTACCCCGCGGGGCCCGTTGCTCGATGCCACGACGACTCAACGATGTCTTGTCTCACACGGGGCCTGTCGGCGAGCCGCCGTCACGCCGGTGGCACGGACGAGCAGCAGTATGGCCAGCGTGCTGAGGGTGAATGCGAGCGACTCCGGCACCGCGGCGGCGGCCCCGTGTTCCTCCCAGGCGGTGTCCGGGTCGGCGTGCAGCCGTTCCGAGAGGGAGATCAGTGCCTCGGCATGCCGGTCGACCTGGCACCGGGCAACCTCTTTCGGTGCCGTCATCGCTGATCGCCCGGAACACCGTAGGAGGATGCGGACGCCGGATCGAGACCGCGCCACACATTGTCGTTCCGCGCGGCAACCATACGGTGACGAGGTCGGCCAGACGTTCGATCGGATCGTCGTCCCAGCCCACGCGAAGGTCAGCCACCCGCCAGCCCACGTCCGCGAGGACCGCCAGGCCGGTGGATTGCACTGGTGCCTTCTCGCCACCGGCCGCCCCGCGGCACGCATGGCGGCGGCCAAACACTCCTCCAGTCCCCTATTGGTCGCGAAGTAGGTGTCCAGGAGGACATGGGGAATGCGCTTCCCGGCCAGCATGTTGCCGGCCGCCACCGCGCCGTCCGCGGTGGCCGAGGCGTGCGTGCCGGGCGTCTACGAACCGCTGAAGGCGTAGCCGGGACCGGTTCGGCCAAGGACCGTCAACTGCAGGAAGTCCATGCTCCCCTTGACGCCGGGCGTGCCGGTGACGTCGGCCAACGCACGCTGTGCGTCGCCGTGCCTGGCCAGCCGGTCGATCAGCTTCGTGCTGAGGGAGGGGTCGGTCATGTTCTGCGAGACTCGGCACCGATGCCGGGCCGCAGGTGGGCGACGCGTGCGGCGACCGCGGAACTCGACGAGCTGACCGCGAGCCCGAACCGCTCATCATCACGAAACGAGTGAAAACGTCACGGTCGGGCCTCCGGTCAAAATGGGGTGCACCGCCCGGGCCGGACGCCTGCATCGGCCCAAGCAGGGCAGGGGCGAGCCCAGTGCGGTGGATTACGCCCGAGACCTACGGCACCGCTGTGGCAACTCACCGCGCGCCACCTTTAGTTAGTTTCGGCTTCCCGGGTCCGACCCTACGATGAGCGCGACACCGGGAACTGCCCGGTGCTCCACGAGAGGAGGCACGACCGTGACCACGACAGTCCTCGGCCTGCCCGCAGGCCGCCTTTCTCTCGCCTCATGGAGCACCTCCAGCGATGTCTCACGACCATCTCTCGCAGCACCCTCAGCACCCGGCCTTTCCTGACGGATTCAGCACCGACGCCTACCGCCACGTCCCGCCGCCGGGCGACATCGACGACCGGTTCGTCTTCGAGTTCCGTACCTACGACGACCTCGAGGACGGTCGGCGCTGGTCGACCTGGCACGACGTCGAACGCCTCTGCCAAGGCCCTGAGCCGCGTCCGGCCTGGGTGGTGACCTCGCAGGGCGCGGTCGACACCGAGCTCGGCATCCTCAAGACCGGCAAGGAGGCCGACGTCCACCTCGTCGAGCGCGCCGACCCGCACGACCCCGCCGCGGGCGTGGTCATGGCGGCCAAGCGGTACCGCTCTCCCGAGCGCCAGACATTCCACCGCTCCGCGTCCTACACCGAGGGCCGCTCGATGAAGCGCTCCCGTGACGAGCGGGCCCTCAAGCGGAAGAGCACCTTCGGCCGCCAGCTCGCGGCCGACGAGTGGGCGGTGTCCGAGTGGGGCGCGCTGGTGCGGCTCTGGAGCCTCGGACTCCCGGTTCCCTACCCGGTCCAGATCGACGGCACCGAGATCCTGATGGAGTGGATCACCGTCGTGGACGAGGACGGCACCGTCGCGACCGCGCCCCGGCTCGCGCAGACCCGGCCCTCACCCGAGCTGCTGGAGTCGTACTTCGGGCAACTCACCGATGCGCTCGCGACGATGGTGCAGAACGGCGTCGTGCACGGCGACCTCTCGGCGTACAACATCCTGGCGGCCGGCGAGCGGGTGGTCGTCATCGACCTGCCCCAGATCGTCGACCTGGTCGGCAACCACAACGCGATGACGTTCCTCCAGCGGGACTGTGCCAACATCTGCGACTGGTTCCGCTCCCGGGGCCTCGACGTCGACGAGCACGCGCTGTTCGCGGAGCTGATCGCGCACGCCTTCTGAACCGGCCGGGCTGCTGGCGGCGAGCTACTACGCCGCCACGGCCCGGTTCGGACCGGCTCCGACCAGTGCGATCGTCTTCGACAGCACGGGCGGGGCCGGTGTCCGGAGGAAGCCGCTCCCGTCACCGGGGGCGGCGAACCACCGGGCGGCCCGCCGTCTGCTCCACCGGCCCTTACAGGTGCTCTGCGATCGCGTCCGACACGGCCTGCATGCCGGCGCTGTTGGGATGGAAGGCACTCATGATGGTGGAGCCACGCAGGCGTGCGGGCAGTCCGTTCACCCAGGGTTCGGCCGAGCCGAGGGCGTGGTCACCACTGCGCTCCCCCATGGCGACGAGTTCTGCCCCGGAGCGGCTCGCGGCACGCTGGAAGACGGCGGCGACATCGTCGCCCAGCCGACGGAACTCCTTCAGTGTCGTCGCGTCGAAGGGGGTCGCACGGCTGTCGCGGGTGTCGGGTCCGAGCACCGTCAGGTAGTCCACCAGGAGCACCCGCGCGTCCTTCGCCCGGCGCCGCGTCTCCTCCACGATCCGGGCGAGACCGGCCGCCGCCCGGTCGATGTCGTCCTCCGACGGCCGCGGCACACCCCGCTTGCCGAAAGCCGCGCCCAGCGGCCGGGTGAGGGCGCGGGACGAGAGCCGGGCCGCCAGGCCCAGCCGCACCATGCTGCCGATGTAGTCGAGGTCGTTGCCGCCCGCGGTGATCGTCACGAGGTCGGCGTCCGCGGGCAGGCCCTCCAACTGGGGCGCGAAGGTGTGGAACATGACGCGTTGCGGCGTGGAGATGATCGTCTCCGTGGTGGCTCCGCTCACGGTCAGGTCGGTGAGTTCGGCACCGAGCCGGGCGGCGAGCAGCCCGGGGTAGTTCCGCGTCGAACGGTGCGCTCTGCGCTCGGCGAGCGGCTCGATACCGGGTCCCGAGGCGAACGAGCTTCCCAGCGCGGCGATGCGGCGGACGGACTCCGTGGTCATGTGGTCTTTCTCCTTTGGTGGTTGATCGATCCGTCGGCAGTCGCGGGATCGTCGGTGTATGGCTTCTCGTCCGGCCGCCGGGGGGACGGCCGGTCCGGGGTCATCGTGAACAGGTCCGCAGGACCTGCTCGATGCCCGCGTCGTCCAGGGCGATCGGCCGGGTCCCGGGGGCCGCGGCCTGCATCAGGCGGGCCAGTACCCGCCCCGGTGGCATCTGGACGGCACGGGTCACGCCGAGTTCGGCGAGCACCCGCGTCGCGTCGTACCACCGCACCGGACGGGCGACGGAGCGTGCGAGGTCGTCGAGCACGGCAGCGGCGTCTTCGCGGACGCGCCGGCCTCGCACGTTGGTCAGGTAGGGCACCCGCTGCGGGCGGCGGGGCACGCCGGTGAGATGTCCGGCCAGGCGTTCGGCGACGGGTTCCTGCAAGGGGCAGTGCGACGCGACGGTCACCTCCAGGCGCTTCCAGCGACGCGCGCCCAGGCCGGGCGCGGCCGACTCCGCCCGCCCCAGGGCCGTCGCCGTACCGGACAGGACGATCTGGTCCGCGGCGTTGACGTTGGCCACCCACAGAGGGTCGTCCGCGGTGCTCACCCGTTCGGTGAGGGTCCGTGCGTCGCGCGCGCCCAGTCCGAGTACGGCGGCCATGCCCCACTGGCCGTCGGCGCAGACCCGCCGCATGAGTTCGCCCCGCAGGTGCACGGCCCCGATCGCCTCCTCGAAGGTCAGGACGCCCGCTGTGACGGCGGCGGCGAACGCGCCGACGGAGTGACCGGCCACGAGGTCCGGGCGCAGACCGTGCTCCTCGGTGAGGACGCGGGCCGCCGCCACTCCGGCGATGAGCAGGGCCAGTTGGGTGTACGTCGTGACGCGCAACGCCTCGGGAGTGTCCAGCGTGTCCGGGTCCCGGGCGCCGATCCGGTGGAGCGCAGTCGCCGCCTCGCCGAGCGTCTCGGCGACCTCGGGAGAGGTCGGCAACGCGTGCAGCATGCCCGGGCGTTGGGACCCTTGTCCGGGGTAGAGGAAGGCGAGGCTCATCCCGCCGTCTCCCGGGCGACGGTGACCAGGCGCGGACCGTCGGCGGTACGCAGCAGGACCTCGGTCGTCGACGCGGCGAGATCCCCCAGTGCCACGGCGCCTTGATCGGTTTCGATCAGGCAGTCGACGCGCGCGGGCAGTTCCCCGAGTGCGGCGTGGAGGCGTTCCGCCACGCCGCGGATCGGCAGTCGCGCACTGCGGATCAGCAGGTCCAGATCGCTCGTGGCCGTCACCGCGGGCATCCCGGTGGCCAGTTCGAACCCCACACTGCCGGTCGGCCCCCACGGCAGGTCGACGCACCCCTGGATCAACGAGGCGGCGGCGTGCAGCGTGTGAAGCGCCGGAAGGTCCCGGTTCGCTCTGCCGAGACGCGTGGCGAGTTCCTCGGGGCGGAGCGCCTCGGCCACCCATTCGGCGGGGATCTCCAGGGCGCAACGCAGTGCCCGTACCGGTCCGCAGACGCCGACGGCGATCCGGTCGGCCGCTGTCGCCGGGGCCCGGCGGACGACGACCCAGGGGGTGGTGGCCAAGGCTGAGGCCACCCAGACCGGGGTGCCGACGGGCAGGACGCTCCGCCGCCGGGACAGGCGCAGCAGGTCGTGCGGGCGTACCGCGGTCATGCTCGCCACTGTGCGGCCATCCTGTCCCGGACCCGGCGCGACGCGGCACGGGCGGTGACCGCCGCCGCGGAGTCCAGTCGGCCCGAGAGATCGCCCGCTCCGGTACGGGCGTCCTCGATCGCCCGTGCCACCGCGTGGCGAACGCTCGCCACGTCCTCGGGCGTCGGGTTGTCAGCGTTCCGCACCGGCAGGAGTCCGTCGCAGAAGCCCAGGCGCGCCCAGTCCCGCACCCGGTAGCTCAGCGGCAGGATCTTCTGGGCGAGTTCGGCGAGTTCCTCGACGGAGCGCAGGGTGACACGCGCCGCGGCGGCCTGGTGCATGGCGTGGATCTCCACACCGGGGTCGTCCAGGGCGAGGATCCGCTGTGCCTGCAGGCCGTGGGCGAGGAAGCCGCCGGACAGCGCACGGCCGACGACGAGAGTGACCACGGGGTGACCGTCCCGGCGCGCGCTCGCGCAGGCGTCGACCGCCGCGGCGATCGCCTGGTGCAGTCCCGCCATCTCCTCGATCCGGCCGTATGCCTGGCTCGGCAGGTCCACCACCGCGACGACGGCCCGTCGGTGCCCGGTCCGCGCGTCCTCGGAGACGATGTCCCGCACGGTCCGGGCGAGGGCAACGCATTCGGCCAGTCCGACCTCGCCGCCGCGGGCGCGGTGGAACGGGGCGGACGGATCGGGGACGACCGCCAGGTACACGGCGTCGGGGGTGTCCGCGCGTACGACCGAGGGGATGACCGGGGTCGGCTCGCCGCCCAGGGCGGCGAGCCAGGCCAGGCCGCGGCTTGGACCGCCCACGTCCACGCGGCGCTGCCGCGGACCGGGGTGGTCATGGGTGCCAGCCCTCTCGAAGAGGGCTCGGAGTTCGAACGGTGTCGGCGGATGCGCGGGATCCAGCGCATCCACGCACGCGGCCAGGACGTCGAGCCGCTCGCTGCGGTGCTGACCGGGGTCGGTGACACCGGCGGCCACAGCCGCCGTGACGGCGCGGCGCAACGCGTCGGCGTCGTCGGGCACAAGTGTGTCGGCCTGACCGATCGCGTGGCGTTGCGCACCACCGTGGACGGCCCAGATCAGGGGGCGGTCGGACGCGTCGAACTCGGCCGGTCCGGCTTCCTGCTCGATGACCGCGGGGCCGTTGAGCCCCAGCCTGCCCTGCGGGGTCATGATCAGACGGGTGCAGAGCCCGGCGACGATGCCGAGGCCGCCGAAGCAGCCGACCTGACCGGCCACGACGCCGATCACCGGGGCGAGTTCACGCAGCTCCAGCACGGCGGAGCAGATCTCGGCGACCGCGTTGAGGCCGAGGTTGGCCTCGTGCAGGCGGACCCCTCCGGTCTCCAGGAGCAGCACGGCCGCCGTCGGTACACCGGCACGGCAGTCGGCGGCGGCCAGCAGCAGTGCCTGGCTGATCTTCGCGCCGGAGACCTCGCCGATGCCGCCTCCGAGGAACCCCTGCTCGATCGAGACGACGACGACCCGGGCTCCGTCGATGGTGCCGCGCAGGACGACCACGCCGTCGTCCGCCTGCGGGACCATGCCCTGGGGCTCCAGCCAGGGCGACTCCAGGTGGTCGAAGGGATCGCACACCTCCCGGCCCGACCCGCCGTCCACCAGGGCGTGGGCCCGGGCGCGGGCGTCGTACTCGATGAAGCTGCGGCGGGTGAGAACCTGCCGCCAGTCGGTGCCTGTGCTCACGGCTGCTCCTCAGAGGTGTCGGTAGCGGCCTCCGCGGCCTGGCCGAGCCTCAGCGCGACCACTCCGGGGGTGGCGCCGGAGTCGTTCAGATCCCAGTGGCCGGCCAGTGGGACGCGGGCGAAGAAACGCTCGAGCACCTGGCCCCACACGGTGTCGAAGCCGTCGACGCTGGTGCGTACCCGAACCTCGGCGTACGCGACGGACGTGGTCGGGGGCACGAGAAGGATCTCGAGGTCACCGGAGGCGACGACGCCGGTGTGGACCGGCCGTACCGGCACCCGGTCAGCGGGGAAACGGTAGACGAGTGTCTGCATGGGAACGCGTGTGTCCTTTCACTGCCGGAGGGGTCTTCGGGGCCGCCGGGAGGGAGTCGAGGAAGAGCGCGGCGGCGAGCAGGTCGGCGCTGCCGCCCGGGGACAGGCGCCGGGACAGTGCCAGAGCGTCGAGTTCGGACAGCCGCCGTCGGCCGGCGGGATCGGCGGTGCCTCCGACGGCCAGGACGTCTGCCGCACCTCGCTGGATGATCGCGAGTCCGGCGGGCCCACCTCGGTGCAGCACGCAGGTGTCCGGCAGATGGGCCATCACGGACAGCAGGGCGTCCAGCCGCGCGCTGGTCTCGTCCGCGCCGCGAGCCCGCGCCCGCCGCAGCATGGGCAGCGCATGGCCCGTCACGTGGGGAAAGCCCGCCGCCGCCTCACCGCGCGCGCCCGGCGCACCGTAGCGACGGCCCGCCCCGGCGCCGTGGGAGGTCCCCTGAGCGGGTGGCACCGCCGAGTCCGGCAGCCGGGCCAGGCCCGCGGCGAAACGTACGGCGTCGCCGATGCCGTGCCGCCGGGCGGCGCCCGCGGCAAGGAGCCCTACGGCCCACAGTGCGCCCCGGTGTGTGTTGACGCCGCCGGTGACCTGGAGCATCTGGCGCTCCCCGGCCCGGCCGGCGGCTCCGATCCGCGCGCGGAGTTCCGGCCCGAGGGGCAGTTCGACGGCCAGTCGGGCGCAGTGGGCGAACGCGCCGCGCAGGGCGTCCGCCGATCTCACCAGCAGGGCGTGGTCCATGTCGGTGTGGGCGCCGTTGTCGCGCGGGTCGACCAGGCCCGGTTTGGGGGCGAGGTCGGCTTCCGCGCGCAGCGCGGCCACGGCCAGGTCGGCGACGGCGTCCGGGGTGGGTGTGCGAGCCCCGGTGTGACGTTGCGGCACGGTGCTCACCACTCCCGGAACCGGGCGGGAGGGTCGTACAGTCCGCCCGACCACGCCACCAGGTCCTCGATGCTGCGCGCGGCCAGCAGTGACCGGTTCGCCAGCCGGACCTCGACCCCCAGGTCCTCCGGCAGGGCGACCAGCCCGTCCCGGCGCAGGGACTCGGTCCGCGCGGTGTCGGCTTGGCGGCCCACGGGGGTGATGCCCGCGATCGCCGCCAGGGCCGCACGCCGGTCGGCGAGGCTGTGCGCCTTGTACAGGTAGGCCACGCCTTCCTCGGTCACCACGTGTGTGACGTCGTCGCCGTAGATCATCACGGGTGGGACGGGCATACCGGCCGATGCGCCGACCTCGACGGCGTCCAGTGTCTCGACGAACGTGGGGAGGCCGCCGGCGCGGAAGCTCTGTGCCATCTGTACGACGAGTTTGCGGCCGCGCAGCATGGGCGCCTCGCCGTGCAGCAGACTCAGCCACGCGGGCGAGGCATGACGGCGGCCCCCCGGGTCGTGCCCCATGTTCGGCGCCCCGCCGAAGCCGGACAGCCGCCCATCGGTGACGGTGGAGGAGTTGGCGTCGCCGTCGATCTGGAGCGACGAGCCGATGAACATGTCGATCGCGTACTGGCCGGCCAGCTGGCACAGCACCCGGTTCGAGCGCAGTGAGCCGTCGCGGCCGGTGAAGAAGACGTCGGGGCGCGCGGCCGTGTACCGCTCCATGCCCGGCTCGCCGCCGAAGCAATGCACCGACTCCACCCAGCCCGACTCGATCGCCGGGATGAGAGTCGGGTGGGGGTTGAGTGTCCAGTGCCGGGCGATGCGTCCCTTCAGCCCCAGTCGCTCCCCGTAGGTCGGCAGGATCAGCTCGATCGCCGCGGTGTCGAAGCCGATGCCGTGGTTCAGCGAGACCACCTCGTGCCGTTCGTACACGCCTCGCAGCGCGATCATGGCCATGAGGATCTGTACGTCGCCGATGTGGCGCGGGTCGCGGGTGAACAGGGGCTCCAGGGCGAACGGCCGGTCGGCGCCCACCACGAGGTCCACCCAGTCGCCGGGCACGTCCACCCGGGGCAGGTCGGTGACGCTGTCGACGATCTCGTCGGCCTGGACCAGGACCACGCCGTCGCGGAACGCCGTCGCCTCGGCGATGGTGGGCGTGTCCTCGGTGTTCGGCCCCGTGTAGAGGTTGCCGTCACGGTCGGCCTTGGCCGCGCACAGCAGCGCGACATGCGGGGTCAGGTCGGTGAACATCCGCGCGTACAGCTCGACGTACGTGTGGATCGACCCGATCGTGACCGTCCCGTCCTCCACCAACTGCGCCAGCCGCAGACTCTGCGGGCCCGCGTACGCCAGGTCCAGGCGGCGGGCGATGCCCGACTCGAACAGGTCCAGGTGTTCCGGCCGGGACACCGACGAGATCAGCATGTGCAGGTCGTGCACCCGTTGCGGATCGCATGCGGCCAGTGTGCGGGAGAGGAAGTCCGCCTGCTTCTGGTTGTCGCCCTCCAGTGCGACCCTGTCGCCCGGCCTCAGCAGATTCTCCAGCGCCTGGCGCAGCCGGCCGGGGTCGAGTATCTTCCCCTCCCGGTACGGCGCGAGCGCGTCGAGCCGCTCTGCCTTGGCCCTGCGGCGCCGGTCCCATAGGGCCGGCACGGCCTCTCTAGCGGACATGGATCCTCTTTCGTCGCATGCGGCGTCACCGCGCCGCTGGTGTGGACCCCCTGACTCGAATTCTTGGAGATACCGGTGGGGTAGGCGAATGCACTCGTACGCACTGCTTATACTGTAAGTACATAACGGCTGCGCCTGCTGTACTTCGCGGCGCATCACCCGAGGCGGCACATGTCAGAAGGCCGGGAAACCTCCTCGACCACCCCTGCGGAGACGTTCGCTCCGCGACTCGTCCAGTTCCTCGCCGTCGCCCGCCATGAGAATGTCAGCCGAGCCGCAGAACAGCTCTGGCTCGGGCAGTCGGCACTAAGCCGTGCGATCACCCGGCTGGAAGCCGACCTCGGCCTGGCGCTGTTCAGCCACCAGTCCCGTCGCCTGAAGCTGACGCCCGCCGGGCGAACGCTCGCCACTCTGCTGGAACCGCTGGTACGGCACATCGACCAAGCCGTGGAAGAGGCAGGCGGATCCGTGGATCCCCAGCACGGCCATGTCCGCCTGGGCTTCCTGAGGTCCATGGGCGACGAGGTCGTGCCCACCATGATCAGTGCCTTCGCCGCGCGGGAGCCGGACATCGAGTTCACGGTCCTGAAGGAGGGCAGCAACGCGGACCTGCTCGGCGCGCTGCGGGACGGGGAGATCGACCTCGCCCTGCTCGCCCCGGAACCGAAGGAGCCGGACATCGCCGGCGAGCTGCTGGAGACCCAACGGCTTCATCTGGAGGTGCCCGCGAACCACCGGCTCGCCGCTGTCGGCACCGCCCGTTTCCAGGACCTGGCCGCGGAGACCTTCGTCGCCCTGACCAGCGGCTACGGTCTGCGGCAGATCCTGGACGGCGTATGCCGGGCCGCCGGTTTCCGTCCGAACATCGCGTTCCAGGGCGACGACATCCGCACCGTACGCGCTCTGGTCGCCTCCGGCGCAGGTATCGCGCTGCTACCGCCCGCCGCCCAGCCCTCGGCCGGCACGGTGGCCGTGCCCGTCACCGAACCCGTCGCCACCCGCGATGTCTGCCTCGTCCGGAGCACGACGAACCGCCTCAGCGCCCCGGCCGAGACCTTCCGGGCCTTCATGGTCGCCCAGCGTGGACAACTGTTCCCCTGCACGGACACGTGAAGCGGGGCGGCATCCCTTCCGGATGCCGCCCCGCGCCGCCGCCTCTTTTCAGGTCAGCCGAATGGAGGCCGATATACCACGCTCTCAGTCGATTTCTGTTCCCCGCTCATGAGCGGGACTCGACCGCACCGTCGTTCCGCTGCCCGGCGGGAACCGTGGGCGAGGTCGGCGCGGGCAGATCGAGGCTGCTGCGAAGGCTGACCGGTTTCATCAGAAGGGCGGCGACGACAGCGAGGACGGCTGCGGCCGCCGAAAGGAGGAAGACCTGCGCCGTCGCGTCGCCGTAGGCCGCGCGGACGACCGCCCGCACGGCGTGCGACGGCTCGGTGGCTCCGGAGACGGCGGCGCCCGTGGAAGGCAGACCGGCGGCGGCGAGACCGTGGGTGATCCGGTCCTGGACCTGCCGGGCCAGTATCGCGCCGAGCACCGAGACACCGATCGTGCCGCCCATGGAGCGGAAGAAGGACACCGTCGAACTGGCCGCTCCCACGTCTTTCAGGGCCACGGTGTTCTGCACGGTGAGCACGAAGTTCTGCAAGGTCATGCCGACGCCCATGCCGACGCACATCATCGCGGTGCCGAGGAAAGCCATGGACGTGGTGGAGTCGATGGTGCCGAGCCCTGCGGACCCGGCCGTGAGGAGCAGGGCGCCGGTGACGAGGAACGGTTTGATCTTTCCGGTACGGCTGATGAGACGACCCGCGATCGTGGAGGCGATCAGGGTGCCGGCCATCATGGGAATCGTCAGCAGGCCCGCCGCGGTGGGGGTCTGTTCCCGGCTGAGCTGGAAGTACTGGCTAAGGAACACGCCACTGCCGAACATGGCCGTCCCTACGGCGAGGCTGCCGAGGATGGCGAGAGCGGTCGTGCGCTGTCTGACGATGCCGAGGGGGATGACGGGCTCGGCGGCGCGGGTCTCCACCCACGCGGCCGAGGCGAGCAGCGCCAGAGCGGCCGTCACCATGGCGGCGGTCTGCCACGAGGCCCAGGCGAAGGAGTTGTCGAGGAACGACACCCAGATCAGCAGCGCACTGACGCCTGCGGCGATCAGCGTGGCACCCCAGTAGTCGATCTTGACGTTCTCCCGGTGTGCGGAAGGAAGACTCAGCGCCTGCCGGAGCAGCAGGAGCGCGAGGACGGCGAGGGGCAGACTGATGAAGAAGCACCACCGCCATCCGAGCCAGCCGGTGTCGACGATGACCCCGCCGAGGAGTGGGCCGCCGATGGTCGACGCGGCCGTCACACTGCCCAGGTAACCGCTGTACCGGCCGCGCTCACGGGGCGGGATCATGGCTGCGATCGTGATCTGGACGAGGGCCTGCACGCCACCCACCCCTACGCCCTGAATGGCTCGCGCGGCGATGAGCTGACCGGCGCTCTGGCTGATCCCGGAGGCCACGGACCCCAGCATGAAGACGGCCACGGACACCTGCACGAGGGTCTTCTTGCTGAAGAGGTCTGCCAGCTTGCCCCAGATCGGAGTGGTGGCCGTGGTCGTGAGGAGCGTGGCGGTGACGATCCACGCGTACTGGTCCTGCGATCCGTGCACGGCTCGGATGATCTTCGGCAGGGCGGTCGAGACGACCGTGCTGCTGAGTGTCGAGACGAACAGGGCGAGCAGAAGGCCGCTGAGGGCTTTCAGCACAGGGCCGCGCGAGGTGACCGGCTCGTCCACGGACCTGGGTTCCTCCAGAGGATGCTTCATCGGACCGGCTCACAATGACTGTTGGGGTGCCGCTGCACCACCGGCGCCTCGGTCATGCCGACGCTCCGGGGGTGTGCCTCGCCACGTTCGCACCGCGTTGCTCCGCCCATGGCGGTGAAGACGGCGGCCGTTCGGCAGCCGTCGCCAGGGGGCAGCTCCACCTGTGGCTGTCTCCGCGGAGCGGACGGCACGGTCGGCCGAGGATCCGGTGACGAGCCGAACCCCGTCGTAGGAGCAAGCAGATCCCGTAACGAGCCGAACCCCCTCGCAGGAGCGAGCGCCCGGTGTGACGGCGGCCAGTAGAAATTGGTTCAGGCCGCGATTCCGTGAATCCGCAGATCATGATCGGAGCAGGATTCGGGTGCGGAGGAGGCGGAACGAGGCTCGGCCGTACATGGTCCGCTTGATGGTCTTGATGCGGTTGACGTGGCCTTCGACGATGCCCGAACTCCACGGCAGTGTGAGGCCGGCGGTGACCGCGTCGAGGTCGAGGCACAGACTCTGCGCGAAGGACAAGACCGGGGCGGGTGCGTCGTGCTCGGCTTGGCGGACCCACTCCAAGAGCCGGTGACCGCGCCGGTGTTGGACCAGGTCGTGGAAGGTCCAGGCGAGGTCGCAGGCCCGGGCGATGTCCGGGCACGCCAGCCGGACTTTGAGGAGTTCGTCCTCCTCTTGGTGCTTCAGGGCACTGCGGGGAACCATGATCCAAGTGGTGATCTTGCGTGGGCTCGGGATGGCTCCGCGGGCGGGTTCGACGGTCCCGGTCTTGAGTCCGGCCACGTAACGGCGCACGGGTAGATCGCTGCCCTGGTAGCCGCGTTGGCGGATCTCGCGGAAGAGGTCGGTCGGGCTGGTCACGCCGTCGGTGAACCGTTCGGTGAGGTAGGCGGTGAACGGCTCCAGCACTCCCTTGGGGCGGCCGCACCGGGCGGAGGCCAGCAGCTCGTCGAGGCCGGTGTCGCGGAAGTGGCGGACGGTCTTGCGGTCCAGGTGCAGTCGCCGGGCGATCTCGGAGATGGTGTGCCCCTGTGCCAGCAGGCGGTGGATGTCCGAGTACCGGTCGACGGTACGGACGGCCATCTTTGTGGGCGGCAGAGTCGGCGGAGGAAGCGGATTGATGATCCGCCTGGGCTTTGCGTCTTGGTCGGCTTCGGCCTGTTTGCGCAGGCAGGGGCGGTGCTGGTGGCATGTCTTCTCGACCGCGGAGGAGAGGTTGTGCAGCAGGTGCCATCGGTCGGCGACCTCCTGAGCGCCGGGGGCGGCGTCGCGGACGGCCTTGGAGTAGGCGCTGGCCCGGTCCCTGCAGATGATCTCCGCGCCGGGGTGTTCACGCAGCCAGGCAGCGAAGGTCACCGCGTCCCGGTCCGGCAGGACGTCCACGACCTGGGCCGCCTCGATGTCGACCAGGACGGTGCCGTAACGCCAGCCCTTGCGGAAGGCGAACTCGTCAACACCCAGCACCCGAGGCGACCGCTCGGGCACTGCCGGGGCAGTGAGCAACCCCAGCAGGTAGGTGCGGCCGGTGGGTAACTGCAGGGCCTGGCACAGGCGTTCACCTGGGCGTCCGCCCAGGAACGTTGCGATGGCCTGCATCCATCGCCGCAGCCCGACGCTGTGACGCCGGTACCGCTCGCTCAGCTCCGAGACCTGCTCGACGAACGTCCGCCGGCGGCACTCGGGCCGGTCGCAGAAGAACCGACGCACGCTGAGCGAGATGGCCAACGGCCGTCCCGCAGCCGGGCGTTCGGCTATCCGGCGCACGTATCGAGAGTGCACGCGACGTCCCGGACAGCCGCAGTCTGGACAGGGAGGTGGTCGCCCGCATGAACTCGGCGAGGTGCCCGACCGCCCGGTTCCCTACTGGGGCTGGGGCAACCTCCCGGACCAGTACGCGCGCCGGTGGGACGGGGATGATGGGGAGTCGCCGATGCCGAAGCGGCCGGTCCGCGGCCTCAGCGACCTGCCTCCGATCCTGCCGTGGTGGGGCGAACACCGCCGGGGATGACGTCACGCTGCGTACACCAAGTGGCCGCCAGTGGGGAATTGAAGTGGCCGTGGTGGGGAGACGAAGTGGCCGCGCGTGGGGAAATCTAACTGGCCGCTGACACCGGTGGCAGCCGACCTGACCGGCAGGCGAGACAGCTTCCGGCCCGGTTTCGGCGCCGGCCCGTCCGTCTCCGCGTCGGCAGGCGCCGAGGGAGATTCCGGTCGGTGGCCGTGTGCCCTCGCCGAAGTGGTGGTCGTGGAAGACGACCACGCCGGGCCGGAGGGGAAGTCGTGCCTCGCCGTCTCCCCGGGGGCTGCTGGTGCTGCCCCCTCCGCCCGTTGGCGCACGGCGGCGGCTCCCCTGAGAAAGGTGGGGGTGGATCGTGGTCACAGGGTCTCCGCAGGACGGGTACGCGCCCGCGCCAGGGCGGCAGGGGCACACGAGGGCTTCGGCTCAGGTACCGGGTGAATGTCGCCACCGTAGCCTCGACTCATCAAAAATAGAAGCTCGCATCTAAATTGATGGGTCGGGGATTCCGCCCTATGCTCGACCCGTGACGAAGCAGGCGAAGACAGCGAGCGGCGGGGCCCGCGGCCCTCGGGGAGCCTACGCGAAGACAGCCGAAGTGCGGCAGAAGATTCTCGACGCCTGCGTCGAGGCGTTCGGCGCCGGAGGTTTCCACGGGGCCACCATGAGGGAGATCGCGAAGCTGGCCGGCATCAGCCAGACCGGACTGCTGCACCATTTCGACAGCAAGGCGGAACTGCTCATCGAGGTACTCGCCGCACACGAGCGGGAGACCTCCAGGATCGTACGGGAAGCGGACGACCTCGATGCACTGCAGGCTCAACTGCAGGTCACACACGCCAACGAAGCCCGCCCCGGGCTGATCCAGCTGCACAGCATGATCGCGGGCGAAGCCACCGCCGACGACCATCCCGCGCACGAGCTGTACCGGGCCCGCTATGACAGTCTGCGCCTGCATCTGACCCGGATCTTCGCGGAGTTGCGCGGTCGCGGATGCCTGAAGGTGGACACCAAGCCCGAGATCCTCGCCAACCTGTTCGTCGCCGTCATGGACGGACTCCAGATCCAGTGGCTGTACGCCCCGGGCGCGGTGGACATCTCGACAGGCCTGGAGGCTTTCATCGCGGGGGTGGTGGACGACGAGGCCCGAGAATCGCCGCACGGCCGAGACGGCTCGTCAGCCAGCCCGAACGCTAAATACGAATCCGAATTCGACATTTAACCAGGAAGAGCTCCATGACAGAGACATCGGCTCCAGGGCGCAGCCATGACGCTGTGTTCCCTGACGGCGTAGGACCCACAGGCGGAAGGAGGGCACGTCGTACCCGCCGGAGGCATGCGCACACCGCGGCGCTCGGGGGATCGGCCACCGACCGACAGGACCATCGCGCCCATCCCGGGCACTTCGCTCCGCTGCTGGCGTCCGGTGACAACGACCCCTGAACTGGGGGCCGTTGCAGGGTGCCTTTCCGCCGGCTCGGCACGATACTCAGGACATGCCGTTCGTGTTGTTCATGACCCTGCCCGGACTGGTCGTCGCGCTGACCCTGCTGGCCTTCGTCGACCAGCTACTGCTGCGTGCGGGACGGGCCGGTGTGCTGCCGTGCCGAAACAGCGCGCGTCAGGGGCAGATATCAGCGACCGGGTTCGAGCAACTGCATGCCAACCTCTCCCCAGGCAAGCAGCACGAGTTGAAGGAGCGGCAGTCGTCACTGGTCATGCCGGACAACCAGGATGACGGCGCCCCGCCGAATAGGACGACAGTGGATCTGACCGCGGGGAAGGCGGTCGTACGGATCCCGCGCTCCGGGCGGTAGAAGTACCCACCCAACCCTCGCACCCAGGGCGGTAGAAGTATCGCCCGACCGTCGATGACACACGCTCCGGATTCGTCGGCACAAGACCTGTCGTGGTTCGTCGCGTATGGCGCGACCACAACTGCTCGATGAGGCCCGGGAGTTCGTCCCGTAGTTCCTGCCGACGATGATCGAGGGGGACGTGCCACTGGTCCGCCTGGCTCACGGTTGCATGCGTCTGTCATGACGCCGTCATGAGGCAGATCCGCAGGGACTTCTCGCTCCGCGATGAAGGCCACCACTGAGGAGAGAACCAGGCCAGAGCGGCCACCGGCAAGAGCGAGACGGGCAGCCAGGTGGATTCACCTCGCCGTCGACCGCCTGCGCCGTCACGTCGGCGCTCATCCCGACCGCCGGCCGGGCCGCCGACAGCCCGCAGTCCATCCTCGTACAGAGGAGGGGAGCGTCTGCGACCTGCGCCACCCCTCCAGATTCAGGCCTGAGGGCCTCACACGAACGCCCCTTTGACCACCACCACACCCGCCCTGCCCGCCGGCGCCACGAGCCTTGGGCGCACAGAGCAGCGCGACATGCCCACACAGAAACGGACCGCCATACACGCCAGGCCGGCACTGATCGTCACGACCCACACCCTGGGGCGGTTATGGCCCTCGAATCCGCTCACCTTCTCGCCCCGGCACCCGAGAGTCACCGCACCGCCGGTATCGCCCTGGTGAAACACAGTCAACTCTCGCCTCGGCTCACCGAATTGACCTTGTCCTCCTCCGCCCTCACCGGCACGGCCGAGGTGCGTGTCCTGCTTCCTCGGGGCTACGGCGTGGAGGAGGGGCGCAGTTACCCCGTGCTGCACCTCTACCACGGTGGCGGACAGAGCGCTTCGAGCTGGACGCGGGACGGAGCCGCGGAGGAGATCACCGCCGATCTGCCCGCCATCGTGGTGATGCCGGACGCCGGCTGCACGGACTGGTACGCCGACTGGTGGAACGACGGCGATCACGGTCGGCCGATGTGGGAGACCTTCCACATCGGCCTGCTCATCCCGTGGGTGGACGAGCACTACCGCACGATCCCGGTGCGCGGGGCACGGGCCGTCGCCGGACTGTCGATGGGCGGGTTCGGAGCCCTCTCGTACGCCGCCCGGCATCCCGATCTCTTCGGTGCGGTCGGCTCGTTCTCCGGAGACGTCGATCACCAGAATCTGGAGATGCGCACCATCATCGAGCAACTCCACCCCTGCCTCTGGGGCCCGTGGGCGACGCAGGAAGTCCGCTGGCGAGGGGACAACCCCTGGGACCTGGGGGCCAATCTGGCCGGACTGGACGTGTCTCTGTACACGGGCAACGGGCACCCCCGCCAGGACGGCGAAGCCGTGGACCGCACGGAACAGAGAATCTGGCAGGAGAACGTCTCCCTGCACGAGCGTCTGCTGACTCTCGGCACCCGGCACCGGTGGCACGACTACGGCGCCGGCAGCCACACCTGGCCCTACTGGCAGGCGAGCCTCCGCGCCTGGATACCGCACCTGAAGGCATGCTTCGCCCGCCACGCGCAACACCCTGAGATCCCCCGATCATTCACCTTCTCGTCGATCAGGCCGCAGTACAGCACCTACGGCTGGAGCGTGCGGATGCGTCGTGACGTGACCGAGTTCAGCGCGCTGAAGGTGGCGCGCACGGGGCATTTCACGGTGTTCGGGAACGGCGCGGCCACGGTACGGACACCTCCCCTGGCCCGTCCGGGCAGCCGGCATAGCCTCACCGTCCACGACCGCGAGGCCGCTTCGGTGCGCACGGTCTCCGCCGACAGCCAGGGGCGCCTGGCGATCACCGTCTCCCTGGGCCCCGGCAACCCGTACCAGCAGTACTCGCAAGAAGCCGAGGCATCGAGTTCCGGCCCCAGCCCCGACGACGTGCCGTTCCACGTCAGGGGTGACGGCTCCCGCTTCCACCGGGCCGAGGTGACCATCCTCCAGCACTGAGACCCGCCGGGTTCACCCTCGGCGTCAGATGCGGGCGGGCGGCGGGAGACCGCCGCCGGACACCTCCTGCCCCGCACCCGTCGGGTGAAGCCGGCGCCACGGGGGCACGAACAGCAGGTGACCGGCACCGGTCGAGCACCAGGGGCGGCGCAGACTCCCCTTGCGGAACGATCCACAGGACATAGGTATTGCCCCGCGCTACTTATGCGCATAACTTATGCGCACCACCGCTCGATGGAGAGTCCTATGACCGAGCCCACCCTGTCCCTTGACGCACCTGAAGCCGGTGCTCAGCCCGCGTCCCCCCGGCCCCCCAGGAGGCTTGCTGTCGCGATCGCTCTCGCGGTCGCGTGCTGGATCGGCCCGCTCATCGCCGGAGGCAGCGTGCTGCTGCCCGCCCGCCTCGAAGTGCTCGCCCCCGCGAACAAGGTGACGCTTCTCTCCACGATCGCGGCCGTCGCCGCGGTCGTGGCCCTGGTGATGAACCTCGTCTTCGGTGCCCTTTCGGACCGGACCCGCGGCCGTCTCGGACGCCGGACCCCCTGGATGCTGCTCGGTTCCATCGGATGCGCTGTGGGGCTGCTGATCTGCGGGTTCGCGCCGAACGTCGCCACGCTGATCATCGGATGGCTCGTCTTCCAGCTCTTCGTCAACGCGATCATCGCCGGACTCATCGCCGTGGTGCCCGACCGGGTGCCGACCGCTCATCAGGGCTCGTACTCGGCCGTGTACGGCGTCTCGCTGATGGCGGGCGCCGGCGTCGGCACCGCGGCCGCCGGAGCTTTCGTGGCCCACCCCTCGGCTGGCTTCTTCGTGTTCGCCGTGGTCGTGCTCCTGGCCGGTCCGGTGATGGCGGTGCTAGCACCGGACCGCCCGAGCACCGACCTTCCGCCATCCCCCCTCACCACCAAGACACTGTTCGCGAGCTTCAGCTTCCCGACCAAGGGAGCGCGCGACTTCTACCTGGCCGGTGCCGGCAAGTTCCTGTTCGTCATCGCCGCGTACTCGGTCTCGGGCTTCCAGCTCTACATCCTGACCGACTTCATCGGCCTGGCGAAGGCCGACGCCGGCGGCATCATCAGCATCACCGCGCTGATCAACCTCGTGCTCGGCCTGCTCTTCGGGTCGATCTCGGGACCCGTTTCCGACCGTCTGGGACGTCGGAAGGTGCTGGTCATGGGCGCGGCGATCGTCGTCGCCGGCGGAATGGTGATCCTCGCCGTGTTCCAGTCCGTACCGGCGCTGTTCACCTACACCGTCATCGGCGGCATCGGCCTGGCCGTGTTCAACTCCGTGGACCAGGCACTCAACTACGAGGTGCTGCCGTCCAGCGCGTCGAGCGCCAAGGACCTCGGCGTCCTCAACGTGGCCAACACCGGCGGGCAGATCGTCGGACCCGCCATCGCCGGTGGGGCGATCGCCACCGGCCTCGGCTACGGCGGCCTCCTCTACTGCCTCGCCGGCGCCCTCGTGCTCTCGGCACTCGTGCTCGCCCCGATCAAAAAGGCCCGGTGATCAGCGTCAGCCCACGCCGTGCGGCGTGGGCTGACGCTCGCCCCGGGATCCCTCCGACCTACCAAGGACCATGATGAGCAACGCTGCCACCCCCCGCGAGCGTGCGGTCGAACTACTGGCTCGGATGAGCCTGGAGGAGAAGGCACAGCAACTGTCCGCGTTGATGCCCAACATCCTCTTCGGGGCTTCCGGGCTGGACCCCGCCGCCCTGCAGCAGCACCTCGGACACGGCATCGGGCACCTCTCCAACGCCGGCAGCCTCCCCCAGCCGCACGAGCTGGCCGCGAGGACCAACGGGATTCAGCGCTTCCTGGTCGAACAGACCCGCCTCGGCATCCCGGCGATCTCACACGCGGAGGCGTTGAACGGCTTCCTGGCGCCGGGCTACACCTCCTTCCCGACGGCGATCGGCCTGGCCGCCACATGGAACCCCGACGCGGTGCAGGCGATGACCGACGTGATCCGCCGGCAGATGCGATCCGTGGGCGCACGTCAGGCACTGTCGCCGGTGATGGACATCGCGCGCGACGCCCGCTGGGGCCGCGTGCACGAGACCTACGGCGAGGACGTCTACCTCGCCAGTGCGATGAGTGTGGCGTTCGTCCGCGGAATACAGGGCGAGGACCTGACCGACGGGGTACTCGCGACCGCCAAGCACTTCCTCGGCTACTCGATGACCGAAGCCGGCCAGAACATGGCGACGACACAGCTCGGATCCCGTGAGCTCTACGACGTGTACGCCACACCGTTCGAGGCCGCGATCAAACTCGCCGGCCTGGGCAGCGTGATGAACTCCTACTCCGAGATCGACGGTGTTCCCGCCGGTGCGAGCCGGGAACTCCTCACGGATCTCCTGCGCGGTCGCATGGGCTTCGACGGCTCCGTCGTGTCCGACTACGGCACGGTCGAGTGGCTCGCCACCCGGCAGTTCGTAGCCGACACGGTCGCCGAGGCCGGGATCCTCGCCCTTGAGGCGGGCCTCGACGTCGAACTCCCGACGATCGTCGGCTACGGGCAGAACCTCGCCGACGCGGTGTCGTCCGGCCGACTCGACGAGTCGGTTCTCGACGACGCGGTGATGCGTGTGCTGGTCGACAAGTTCAAGCTGGGGCTGTTCGAGAACCCCTACGTCAAGGAAGACCCGGTCGAGCTCGGCGCCCTCGCGGCGTCCGGGCGGGACCTCGCGCAGTCACTGACCGACCAGTCGATCACGCTCCTCAAGAACGACGGGGTGCTGCCCCTGTCCAAGGCCACCCGTGTCGCGGTCATCGGACCCCACGCGAACTCGTCCATCGTCAACTTCGCGGCGTACACGCATCCCGCGTCGATCGACATGATGAAGGGCATGGCCACCGGGGAGTCCCGGATGGCGGGCGTCGGCGCCATGATGGAGCTGACTCCGGAGATGGCCGCCGCGAGGGCGGCTCGCTACGCGCAGTTGGCGGCCGTCGACACGGATGCCCTGGCCAAGGAGGAGTACGGCGCGCTGGGCCTGGCCGAGGCAGTCGGCGAACTGGTCGGTGAGGCGAACGTCGCGTCGCTGACCGGTGTGGGAATCAACGCCGACGAACCACGCGACCTCGAAGCGGCCGTCGCCGCCGCCGCTGACGCGGATGTGGTCATCCTCGCGATCGGAGGCCGGGCCGGCTGGTTCGGCACGAGGATCACGGAGGGTGAAGGCACGGACAGCGCCGCCATCGAGCTGTCGGCCTCGCAGGTCGAGCTCGTCAAGGCCGTGTCGGCCACCGGCACTCCGCTCGTGGCGGTGATGTACCAGGGGCGGCCCTATGCCCTGACGGAGATCGACGATCTCCTGTCGGCACTGCTGGTGGCCTACTACCCCGGCCCGGCCGGTGCCCGCTCCGTCGCGGGTGTGCTCTTCGGGGACGTGAACCCGAGCGGACGCCTCCCGTACACGATGCCGCGCGCCACGGGACAGGTCCCGATCTACTACTCCCAGCGGAACGGCAGCGGTTATCGCCGCGGTGCGGGAGACATGTTCCGCGGCTATATCGATCTGGAGCACACGCCCCTGTACCCGTTCGGACACGGGCTCGGCTACACCACTTTCGAGTACGGCGAGTTGAGCGTCGCGTCGTCCGAACTGCCCACGGACGGCGGGCGGATCAGGGCCAGTGTCGAGGTGTCGAACACCGGTGAACGCGACGGTGTCGAGACGGTGCAGCTGTACGCGTCGGTGAACACCTCGGGGATCACCCGGCCGGCGCTGCAGCTGATCGGCTTCGGCCGGGCCGCCCTCCCCGCCGGCGGCAGGGCGACGGTCACCTTCGACGTGGAGACCAGTCTGCTGGGCTACACCGGGCTCGATGGCCGCTTCACGCTCCAGCCCGGCACCGTCGAGCTGGCGGCGGGCCCGAGTTCCGCCGATCTGGTCTCACAGACGAGCATCTCTCTGGTGGGGCCCTCCGCCGACCTCAAGGGACGGCGCAGCTACCTGAGCGAGGCAGGTGTGACGCTCCACGAGGGGCAGCCTCAGCCGGCGTAGCGGGCCTTGGCACACTTGCTGTGTCCTGGCATGAGGTCGACGGCCTGCCCACGTCCCTCCCCCTCCCCGCAACGGCGCCGGGGCAGGGACGTGCGAGCTGCGCCTCGACCTCGGCCCGCGGGCACCGACGACTGCTGGTGGGACCGAACCGCGCAGTCCCGCACCGGTGCTGTCACGCGACGCACCGCGGCAGCTCGTCGGTGTCGCCGGTCGCCGACGGGGGCCGGCCCACCACCGAGACAGACCAAAGAAAGAGAGCACCTGTGAAGATCGAACAAGGGCAGGTCGCCGTGGTCACCGGCGGCGCCAGCGGAATCGGCTTCGGTCTGGCCGAAGCACTGGTCGACCGCGGTGTCGCCGTCGCGCTCAGCGACATCCGTGCGGAAGCAGTCGCCGAAGCGGCCGCACGACTCACCGGCCGGGGCGGGCGCGTGCTCCCCGTCGTCACGGACGTCACCGACCCCGCTTCCGTCGACGAGCTGGCCGACCGGACCCTCACCGAGTTCGGGCAGGTCGACCTGGTCTGCAACAACGCCGGCGTCGTCTGTGCGGCGGCCCCCATGTGGGAGCAGACCCTGGAGACCTGGCAGCGGATGATCGACATCAAGGTCCTGGGCGTGGTGCACGGGGTGCGATCGTTCGCCCCGCACCTGGTCCGAAGGGGCCACGGGCACATTCTGAACACAGCCTCTTCGGGCGGCCTGGCACCCCTGCCGGACCGCACTCCGTACACGGCCACCATGCACGCGATCATGGGACTGACCGAGACGCTGGACATCGAGTTGCGCGCCGCCGCCTCCGGAGTGGGTGCGACCGTCCTGTGTCCAGGCCTGGTGGACACGCCACTGGGACAGAACTCGGCCACGCTCGGCATGCTCGCACCGCCCCGCCGTGTGGACCCCGAGGCCATGAAGAAGTATGCCGCAGCCGAGGGCGGCATCATCTCCTCCCGAGACGTCGCCGAGGCCTCCCTCGTGGCCGTGGAGGCCGACCGGGTCCACGTCGCGCCGGGAGCCGGTGTGTACCAACGCGCGGAGGCCCGAACACACGCACTCCTGAGTGATATCGCTCACGACAGGAAGTGACGGAGTCCTGTTCGGTCGGCGTGGGCCCGGTGCGAACATGATCGTGGGTCAGGGTCCGTGTGCGGGGAGCGCGGGCTCGAAGAGCGTGTCCACCCAGCCTGCGGATGGTGGGGGGCCGACTCGTCGCGCCGGTCGGCCCCTCACCCGGGCCACCCGGAACGCGCCGACAGGCAGGCGGTGCCCGGCAGGCGATCGAGGCTGCCGGAGATCTTGGCGCTGAGGTCTTGACGGTGGCCGAACAGATAAGGTTGAGGTATGCCCGGCTCACAACGCCCCGCCACCATGACCGACATCGCCCGACGCGCCGGAGTGTCGCAGGCGACGGTGAGTTATGTGCTCAACAACGTGGAGAAACAGTCGATTTCGGAGCAGACGCGACGTGCCGTGCTCGACGCGGCGAAGGCTCTCGACTACCGGACCAACCACAACGCCCGCAGCCTGGCATCGGGGGTCAGCTCCACCGTCGTGTGCGTGGTACCTCCCGTGCAGTTGGGTGAGCCGATCCTCGGGCTGCTCGGAGAGCTCACGCTCGAGTTCGCGCGCCGCGACTTCGTCCTGGCCGTGCATTTCGAACAGGCAGGGGACGAGTCCCTGGAGGCGATGAAGAAGGCTCTCCGCCCGATGGCTGTCTTCCCCTTGCTCAGCCCTCATGGAAGGGTGCCTTCCGGCGCACAACCCGGGTCGTCCTCGGAACCCGGAGCCCGGCTCCAGGTGACGTATCTGGCCGAGCGAGGCCATCGGCGGCTCGCTTTCGCCGCCCCGGCGGTGCCGTCACTCACGGTGCAGTGGGCATGGCGACTCAGCTCCGCCGAAGGCGCCGCGGAAGAGCTCGGGCTGCCGGAGATGGTCTCTGCCGAGTTCCTGCTCGACGGCTCCGACGCCCGCGACATCATCCGTCGGTGGCACTCCTCAGGCGTCACCGCCGTCTGCGCGCACAATGACGACGTCGCCTTCGCGGTGCTCCGCGGAATCCGGGAGAACGGACTGCGCTGCCCCGAGGACATCGCGGTCATCGGCTACGACGCGACCACACTCGGCGCGACCAGCGATCCCCCTCTCACCTCGATCCACTGGGAAACCCACCAGGTGGCTTCGATGCTCGCCGCCCAGATCCTGGGCGCGGAAGTACCAGGTGAGAAGGGCATCCAGGATCGCTACTCAGTCGCCGTGAAGAAGGGCGAGTCGGCCTGAGCCTGCATGCCGGTGCGCCGTCAGCCACTCACAAGAGCCTTGCGCTTTCCCGCGGCAAGGCCTCGGGCGGGTGATCAGATTCCCCTCTTCTGGACCGTGTCCCATCGCTACCTGGCCCATGCCTGCGGATGACACGGCCGCTTGTGCGCTGACGTTCCGTCGCCCATCCCGCTCTCGCTCGCCAGGCCGCCGCACTCCCCCACCGCGTCTCACGCACACGTGACGTGTCACGCCGGAGAGGGACATGCACTCGCCCGGATTGCGCTGCGGCAGCCGAACGGCGACCGCCCCCGGACATCGGCTATGCCTGCTCAGCCCGCCCCTGTCATGCTCGTGCACCGTACAAGTCGGCCAGTTCGGCGGCGACTGCGGTGAGTTCGGCGCGGGCCTCGGGCGGGTCGTAGACCTCGACGCTGGCACCGAGGGACAACAGACCGCGCATGTCGGGCAGTTCACGGAAGGCGAGCTCGGCGTGGGCCCAGTCGTCGTCCACCGGTTGGGGCGGGGCTGTCAGGTGGGAGGAGAAGAGCCGCCGGAATATCTCCAGCTGGGCGCGGCGCACCCGGCAGCGGACCCGGATGCCGTCCGGCAGGCTTTCGAAGCGTTCGCGCAGCAGCGCCCAGACGGTGGCCAGGTCCTGGCCGGGACGGCGGCGGACGGGCTCGTCGGTGACCTCGGCAGCGTGGATGCGGTCGGCGCGGAACAGCCGGGGTTCCTCTTCCCGGTCGGCGACCAGATACCAGATGCCGGCCTTGCTCACCAGCCCGTACGGGTCGACGGTGTGGCTGCGCGGGGTGCGGGCGTTGCCGCTCCGGTAGATCAACGTCAGTCGCCGGTCCGCGAAGACGGCGTGCTGCAGCTGGGCGAGGTCCGTGTCAAGGGCCGTCTCGGTGCCGTGCATCCAGCGGGCCGGGTCGACGAGGATGCGCTGGCTGGTGCGCTCGGCGTCGTCGCGATGGGGTGCGGGCAGCGCGGCCATCACCTTGCGCAGGGCGGAGCGGATCGCGTCGCCCAGCCCCAGGGCGTCATGGGTGCCCTCTGCGGCGAGTACGAACAGGGCGCGTGCCTCGTCATGGGTGAGGCCGGTGACGTCGGTGCGGTAATTGGGCAGGAGCCGCACGCCGCCGCTGCGTCCGCGCTCCGTCCACACCGGGACGCCGGCCGCGGACAGGGCCTCGACGTCGCGGTAGACGGTGCGGACGGAGACCTCCAGTAGGTCGGCGAGCTCGACGTGGGACACACGCTCACGGGTCTGCAGGAGCAGCAGTATCGACAGCAGTCGGTCGGCTTTCACACGACTCAGCCTAAATCCTGACACAGGATGTCAAGAACGCCTGGGATGCTGTCCATGCAACGCAAACATCGCAACACAGAGAAACAGGCACAGACAATGACAGACGCCGCACTGGTGGAGACCACTGGCGGAACCGTCCGCGGGCTCACCCTCCCCGACGACGGCCGGCTCTTCGCCGGCATCCCCTTCGCCGCACCTCCGGTGGGTGAGCTGAGGTTTCGTCCGCCGCAGTCGCCCCGGTCGTGGCAGGGCGTCCGCCCGGCCGATCGTTTCGCACCGGCCCCCGCCCAGGGCGTCTCGACCCTGATGCCGGAGGCGAGCCAGAAGTCCTCCTTCCCCACCTTCCCCACCGCCGAGATCACGGAGACCTCCGAGGACTGCCTGTACCTCAACGTGTGGACGCCCGGGACACCGGCCGGGGAAGGCCCGCTCCCGGTGATCATGTGGATCTACGGCGGCGGCTTCGAGGCCGGCTCGGCCGCACCTCCCTACAGTGACGGCGCCACCCTCGCCCGCCAGACCGGTGCCGTCGTCGTCACCGTCAACTACCGGCTCGGGGCCCTGGGCTTCCTGCACCTCGCCGACCTCGGCAGCCAGTGGGCCGACAGCACCAACCTCGCCCTGCAGGACCAGACCGCGGCCCTGCGCTGGATCCGGGACAACATCGCCGCCTTCGGTGGCGACCCGGACAACGTCACCCTGGCGGGCCAGTCCGCCGGAGCGTTCTCCATCGGCGCACTGCTGGCCGTCCCCGCGGCGGCCGGCCTCTTCCACAAGGCGATCCTCCAGAGCGGCAGCACCTCCCGGCTCTTCGACCGGGACACCGCCACCGGCATGGCGGAGGGCCTGCTCACGGCCCTCGGCCTCGACAACGCCGAGGGCCTGCTGACCGTGCCCGTGCAGCGGATCCTGGACCTGCAGAGCACCGTCGTCACCGGCGACATCGGCCGGCGCAACCTGCCCGGCGGCCGGTCCTGGGGCGCCGTGCTCGACGGCAACGTGCTGCCCATCGCGCCGCATCAGGCCGTCACGCAGGGGGCCGCCACGGCGATCCCGCTGCTCATCGGCACAACGCGCGACGAGGTACGCGTCTTCCAGATGATCGGCGGCGACTCGTTCCGGCCCGCCGACGAGGCAGCTCTGCACGCCGAGATGCGACGTGCGGGGATCGCCGAGCCGGACAAGCTCCTCGCCTCCTACCGGCACCGCGTTCCCGAGGCCGACGACCTGGCGAACCTGCGCAGCGCCTTCCTCACCGACGCCGTCTACCGGATGCCGGCGACGCGCCTGGCTCAGGCGCAGGTCGCCGCGGGCGGCCGCGCCTACCACTACCTCGTGCTCGACGAGCCCTGCGGCCCAGCGATGGGCGCCTTCCACGGCGTCGACCTGCTGCACGTCTTCGACAAGCTCCCCCTCGTGGGCGCCGCCACCCCCGAGCACCTCGCCGCACGCGACACTCTGGTCGGCGCGTGGGCCTCCTTCGCCGCCACCGGCGACCCCGGCTGGCCCGTCTACGACGCGAACGCCACGGGCAATTCCCAGGCCATCGGCGGTCCTTCGGCTGACGGGCATTCCATGATCACCGAGCCTCCCGCGGACGACGCCACCGCACTCTGGCCCACCCAGGTCTGAGCGGTCGCGCTCTGACCCATCCGGGTCAGAGCTGCACAGAGCAGAAGGCAGCCGGCCGAACCTCACGAAAACGCCTTGAGAATGCTGACGCTCGATGTCAGGTATGGCGCGGAAGACTGGCCGCCCTCCCCGCGATCTTGCACACGAAACCCTTCTGAGGAGCAGAGCACCATGTCCTATGCTTTCGATCCCGAGCTGGCCCAGTGGGCCGCGATGATCAACGATCTGCCGTTCGCCGACATCGCCGCAGCCCGCGACGCCGAGAAGGCGATGACGGCGAACATGCCCGTGTACGAGCCGGCCCAGCCGGTCGACGTCCGCGACACCCTCGCCCCGGGGCCCGAGGGCGCGCCGCGGATACCGGTCCGGATCTACACGCCGACCGCCGCCCGGGCGGAGGGCGCCGGATTGCCGGGGCTGGTGTACATGCACGGCGGCGGATACGTGCTCGGCACCCGGGAGTTCTGCCATTCCGACCTGCTGCGGATCGCCGACCAGGTCGGCGCCGTAGTGGTGTCGGTGGACTACCGGCTCGCCCCAGAACACCCGTTCCCGGCCGGCCTGGAGGACTCCTACGCCGTACTGGTGTGGACGGCCGCGCATGCAGCGGAACTGGGCATCGACCCGGCCCGCCTCGCCGTCGGCGGCGACAGCGCGGGCGCCGGGCTCGCCACGGCCGTCAGCCTGCTGGCCCGCGACCGCCGTGGCCCGGCTCTCTGCTTCCAGTACCTCGGCGTCCCCAAGCTGGACGACCGGCTGACGACGCCCTCGATGCAGGCCTTCACCGACACCCCGGTGTGGAACCGTCCCATCGCCGAGATCTGCTGGAATCACTACCTCGGCGGCGAGGAGCACCGCGGCGGCCCCGACGTCTCCCCCTACGCGGCCCCGGCGCGTGCCGAGGACGTCTCCGCACTGCCGCCGGCGTTCGTCTACGTCTGCGAGTTCGATCCCCTGCGCGACGAGGGCCTGACCTACGCGCAGCGGCTGACGCAGGCCGGAGTCCCGACCGAGCTGCACCTCTACCCGGGGACGTTCCACGGCTCCACGGGATTCACGATGACGGCCATCGGCCGGAAGATGGTCGGGGACGTTCTGGACGGACTGCGGCGGGGACTGGCGCGCCGGGAGCCGTAAAGCTCGCACCCGCCGTCCTCAGCACCATTGCGTGAGAACGGCGGTGCCGGCCGGGCGGTGCGAGGCTACTCCGTGATTGCATCCATCGCCCGGTCGAGCATCACAGCGAGAGGAACGGCGCCTTCGCAGGCCACCCACGCCGTCGCGGCCGCGTCGAGGCAAGCGAGCGCGGCCGCGACCAGCGCATGCGGCCCGGGGTCAGCGGGCCGGTCAGGGGTGCGGCCCATTCGCCGGGCGATCTCCGGCACCAGCAGTTCCTGCCACTTCAGCTGCTTCTCGAAGTGCCGGGCGCGCAATGACGGCGTCTGCTGGAGCATGCGCAGATAGCTGAGCGCCTGCTCAGGCGCCTGTTCGTTCACCCGCGCGAGGACATCGAACGCCCGTCGCAGCGTCTCCCAGGGGCGCTCGCCGTCCGGGCGGGCGGCGAGCTCCCCGGCGATCTCGTGTCCGGTTTCCTCGAGGCCGACCAGGACGATGTCCTCCTTGGTGCCGAAGTACCGGAACAGGCTGGCGCGCGACAGCCCCGCCTCGGCGGCGATCTGGTCCACGGTCGTCCGGTCGAACCCCTGCTCGGCGAAGAGCCGCAGCGCCACCGCGACCACGTCCGCACGGACCGTCGCCCGCATGCGTTCACGCAGGCCGGGAGGCTTCGGGGGGGACTGGGCGTCGGCGGGAGTGGCGGAGTCGGTCATAGCCGCAGGCTAGCAGAGCGGATCAACTCGACACATACTCTTTAAACAAGACGACAACTCATCTTGAGACTTCGTATCAGATAGGTGTAGAGTCTCCACCCAAGACTTCATGACCCAAGGCTTATCTCGAATGGAAGTGTGCTCGTGAGCAAGATCTGGTTCATCACCGGTGCGTCCCGTGGCTTCGGCCGCCGGTTCGTCGAGGCGGCTCTGGAGCGCGGCGACAAGGTCGCGGCCACGGCTCGCAACGCCGACTCGCTGAAGGACCTCCTGGCCGCCCACGGTGAGGCGATCCTTCCCCTGACGCTGGACGTCACGGACAAGACGGCCGCCTTCGAGGCCGTCCAGCGCGCACACGCCCACTTCGGCCGCCTGGACGTCCTCGTCAACAACGCCGGGTACGGCCTGTTCGGCGCCGTCGAGGAACTGACCGAACAGCAGATGCGCGACCAGCTGGAGACCAACTTCTTCGGCGCGCTGTGGGTCACCCAGGCCGCCCTCCCGCTACTGCGTGAGCAGGGCAGCGGGCACATCGTGCAGATCTCCACCGTCGGCGGCGTCACCGCCTTCCCGAATCTCGGCGGTTACAACGCCTCCAAGTGGGCCCTGGAGGGCCTGACCGAGGCGCTCGCCCAGGAGGTCTCCGCCTTCGGCATCAACGTCACCCTCGTCGAGCCCGGCGGCTACGCCACCGACTGGGCCGGGTCCTCCGCCGTCTTCGCCGAGCAGCTCCCGGTCTACGACGAGCTGCGCGCGGCCGTGGCCGCCGGCTGGAGCCAGGTCGAGGTCGGAAACCCCGACGCCTCCGGCCCGGCGCTGCTGAAGATCGTCGACGCCGACAACCCGCCGCTGCGCGTCTTCTTCGGTACGGCGCCGCTCGGCCTCGTCCCTCACGTCTACGCCGAGCGACTCAAGACCTGGGAGGAGTGGGCCAACGTCTCGACCGAGGCCCAGGGCAGCAAGGCGTAGCACCAACCGGCACCCATACCGGGCGACCCCCACGGAGTCCGTCGCGGTCCGAGCGAGCGCGGACCGCGACGGACTCCGTCCAGCCGGGACGCACGCGAAGCAGCGTCCGGCTACCGCATCCCGAACACTGCGGATGCGGTAGCGGAACCATCAGACGACGGTGTTCTCCAGTGTTCCCAGGCCTGTGATGGTGGCAGTCATGACGTCACCGTCGACGAGATAGGCACCTTCGTGGGCTGCGGCGGTTCCGGCCGGGGTGCCGGTCAGCACGAGGTCGCCCGGCTGCAACGTCACGAGCTGCGACAGGGCGGCGATCTGCTCGGCCAGGTCGACGATCATCAACGAGGTGCTGGAGTCCTGCCGGATGTGGCCGTTGACGGCCAGGGTCAGGCCGAGGGCTCCCGGTTCGGGGACGAAGCGGGCCGGGACAACCGAGGGTCCGAGCGGGGTGCAGCCGTCGGAGTTCTTGGAGGCGGTCCAGTCGATACCGAAGAAGGGGTGCCGTAGCCAATCCTCGTCACGGACCGACACGTCGTTGGCGATCGTGTACCCGGCGACGTGAGACAGGGCGTCCTCGGTGCTGACCCGCCTGGCCGGGCGGCCGATGACGGCGGCGAGCTCGATCTCCCAGTCCAGCTTCGTCGCGCCGGTCGGCCGGGCGACCACCGCTCGGTGGCCGGACAGGACAGTCGCCGGGGAGAGGAAATGGAAGGCGCGCTTGTCGAAGTCGGTCACGCCCATCTCGATGACGTGATCGGTGTAGTTCGCTCCGGCGCACCAGACCGTGGGGCGGTCGACGGCGGGGGGAAGGAACTCGACGGCGGCCGACGGGGTGGCGGGGCCGACGGCCACGGAGGCCAGGGCGGCGGCGACCGAGTCGACCAAAGGCTCCCAGTTCTCCAGCGCCTGCTCGAAGTTGACCGGGCCGCGCTCGCCGAGCAGATCGCTCAGCGGGCGGACGGTGTCGTCCCGGACGACGCCCAGCACGGGCTGTCCGTCGTGGACGATGCGGGCCATGCCGAAGGGGGTCATCTGTCCTCTCCCTCTACCGGGTGCGAAGGCGGGCTGTGGCGGCCTCGTCGACGGCCGGTTCACCGTCGAGGGGTTCGGTCAGCGCGACGCCGTAGTGCTCGCGGGCCGCCTCGACACTGACGTAGCCCGCGCGCACATCGCGCAGTACGTCCGCCGCGGGGCGTTCGTACGGGGAGCCGTAGCCACCTCCGCCGCCGGTCTCGACGACGACGCGGTCACCCGCCTCGACCGGTCGTGAGTCGACCTTGCCGTTGGGGAAGTCGACCCGCTGTCCTTGTGCTGTGATCAGGGAGATCCGGTTGGGCAGTGCCTCACCGCCGCCGTCGATGCCCCACGGGGCGCTGCGGGTGCGCTCGACGAACGTGTTCAGGCGGACCGGTGCCTCAGTGCGTACGTCGACCACCGTGCCGAGCCCGCCGCGGTGCCTGCCGGGGCCCGCGGAATCGGGGCGCAGCGCGTAGCGCTCCACGAGCAGCGCGGGGTACTTGGCCTCGGTGACCTCGACCGGCGTGTTGTGGGTGTCGCCGTCGTTGATGCAGATGGTGGCGCTCTCGCCATCCTTGGCTGCGGTGGCGCCCCAACCACCGCCCTGGGCACCACCGTTGTAGAGGAACAGACGGCCGCCGGCCGGATCGGTGCCGTACATGGTGATCACGGCGAGGTCGGCGTGGTGGCCGGCGATGGTGCCGCCGGGCACGGCTTGGGCCAGGGCGCGGAAGACGCAGTCGATGATGGTGATCGGGTAGGTCATCCACCAGCGCATCGCGGCGGGCTTGGTGGCGCTGACGACCCGGCCGGGCGGCAGAATGATCTGCACGGGCCTGAGCGAGCCCTCGTTGACCGGGTACTCGTGCGGTGAGGTGAGGAACTTGAAGGCGACCTGCGCGGCGGACCGGCCGGCGGTGGCACCGGAGTTGAAGTAGCCGGCGACCTGGGGGCTGACCTCGCTCAGGTCGATGGTCATCCGGTCGCCCTCGACGAGCACCCTGACCTTGATCGGAACGGGCTTGCCCAGGGCCACTCCGTCGTCGTCCATGGAGGTCTCGGCGAAGTACTCGCCGTCCGGGATGGCTTCCACGGCGTGGCGGGCGAGGGCGTCGCTGCGTTCGTAGATCAGCTCGAAGCCGCGTGTGACGGTGTCGGCGCCGTAGCGGTCGACGAGTTCGGTCAGCCGCCGCTCGCCGGTGCGGATCGCGGCGACCTGGGCCCGCAGGTCGCCGAGGGCAAGCTCGGAGAAGCGGACGTTGGTCTTGATGATGCGGGTGATCTCGTCGTCCTGCTCGCCGCGCTTGAAGATCTTGACGATGGGGACCTGGAGACCCTCGGAGTAGATGTCCTGGGTGGTGGCGCCCAGTACGCCGCCGATGTCCAGCCAGTGCGCCATGGACGAGGCGAACGCCACGATCTCACCGTCGGCGAAGATCGGAATGGTGAAGATCATGTGGTTGAGGTGACTGCCCATGATGTAGGCGTCGTTGGTGAGCAGGATGTCGCCCGGCTCGATGCCGTCGTATCCGTAGTGCTCGATCTTGGCCTTGATCGCCTGGGACAGGCCGCCGACGAACATGGGCAGACCCAGGCCGATGGAGACGGTGTCGCCGTTGCGGTCGAACAGGCCGACGGTGAAGTCCTGGGCCTCGTAGATGATCGCGTTGTAGGCGGTGCGGCGCAGGTTGGTCTTCATCTCGTCGGTGATGGCGACCAGGTTGGCGCGCAGGATCTCCAGCGTCACCGGGTCTACCTCGACAGGGGTGGTGGTCATCGCCGTCCGCCGATCGTGAGAAGCAGGTTGCCGTAGGAGTCGACCTCGCAGCGGTCGCCCTCGCGCAACAGGGTGGTCGTGGTCTCTTCCGCGATGGCCGCCGGGCCGGTGACGACGTTGCCCGCGAGGAGTTGCGGGCGTGAGTACACCGGGCAGTCCCGTGCGGGAGCGTCGGGGCGCAGGATCATGGGCCGGGTGCCGGCGTGGGCTGCGGCGGGGGGCTCGTGGCCGCCGATGCCGATCTTCGCGGGTTCCGGCCGGGGCACCGACCGGATCAGGGACACGCGCAGCGTCACGATCTCCGCGGGCTCGTCCGGAGCGCCGTGCGCGAACCGTTGCTCGTGCGCCAGGTCGAACGCCTTCTTGAGCGCGGCGAGCCCGTCCACGGTGGCCGCGGCGTCCAGCGGCGGGATCTCCAGCGTGATGGAGTGCTCCTGCCCCACATAGCGCATGTCGGCCTGGCGGAGGAACATCAACTCGCCCGCCCCGGAGTCGTCGAGGGCGGCGGCGCACTCCTGCTCGAGTTCCCGGAACCGGCTGTCCAGGACGGCGGAGTCGAGGTCGTCGAGCCGGTCCACCTGGGTACGGACGGCGTCGTGGCGCAGGTCGGCCATCAGCATGCCCAGCGCGGAGAACACCGCGGGGATCTGCGGTACGACGACCTGGGTGATGCCGAGTTCGCGGGCGACCAGCGAGACGTGCAGCGGCCCGTTGCCGCCGTAGGCGAAGAGCGCGAACTCCCGCGGGTCGAGGCCGCGTTCGGTGGTCACGGCGCGTACGGCGTTCGCCATGGACGCCGCCGCGATCGCGAGGACGCCGGACGCCGTGCGGGCCACGTCGAGGCCGACCTCGTCGCCGATCCGTGCCACGGCGGCCTCGGCGGCGGCACCGTCGAGCCGCAGGTTCCCTGACAGGCTTCCGTTCTTCGGCAGCAGGCCGAGCGCCACGGCGGCGTCGGTCACCGTCGCTTCGGTGCCGCCCTGGCCGTAGCACGCCGGGCCGGGCAAGGCGCCGGCGCTGCGGGGTCCGACATGGAGGCCGCCCGCGGCGTCGATCCACGCGGTACTGCCGCCGCCGGTGCCGACCTCGACGATGTCCAGGCACGGGATCTGGATCGGCAGGCCGTTGGCGTAGCCGCCGACGAAGTACTCGGCTGCCTGCGGGAACGTGAGGTCCCGGATCACCGACGCCTTCGCCGTCGTACCGCCCATGTCGAACGCGATGGCGTCGCGCAGGCCCAGCGTGCGGCACACCTCGATGGTGCCGACCACCCCGCCCGCCGGACCGGACTCCATCATGTGCACGCACTGTTCGCGGATGGTCGCGACGTCCGAGAGACCGCCGCTGGACTGCATGACGAGCAGGGGTCCCCGGGAGCCGGCGTCGGTCAGCTTCTGTTCCAGCCGGGTGAGGTAGTCACTGACCACCGGTCCGACGTAGGCGTTGGCGACCGTCGTCGAGGTGCGCTCGAACTCGCGGTATTCGCGGGTGAGTTGGTGGGACAGCGTGACGTAGGTGTCCGGGCAGTGCTCGGCCAGGATCTCCCCGAGGCGGCGTTCGTGATCAGGGTTGCGGTAGCCGTGCAGCAGGCACACCGCGACCGCCTCGGCGCCGCTGCGCCGGACGCGGTCGGCGACCTCTCGGGCGGCGTCCTCGTCCAGCGGGCGTTCCACCCGTCCGTCGGCGCGCATCCATTCCGGGACCTCGAACACCATCTCCCGCGGGAGCAGAGGCTGGTGCTGGCGGAAACCGAGGTCGAACGCCTCCGGCCGGTTGACCCGGCCGATCTCGTAGACGTCCCGGAAACCCTCGGTGGTGACGAGCGCGACGCGGGCGCCCTTGCGCTCGGTCAGCGCGTTGATGACGACCGTGCTGCCGTGCACGATCATCGAGGCGTCGGCGGCATCGGCGCCGCACGCGGTGAAACCGGTGAGGATGCCCTCGATCAGGTCATGCGGGGTGCTGAGGGTCTTGCCGATGACCGTGCTGCCTCGCACGTCGTCGTAGACCACGACATCGGTGAATGTTCCGCCGATGTCGACTGCCGCGCGGGTACTCATGGGACTCCTTTGCGTGCTTGAGGGCGTGGGCGTCAGCCGCACGGGTCAGTGGACGTCAGCCGCACCGGTGATGGGACAGGATTTCCCGGACCCATTGCGACCAGACGACTTCCGCGGACCGGCGTGCGGCGTCCTGGTCGCCGGGGTCGATCAGAGCGACGATCCGCAGGTCGCCGGTGAGATGAGCATCGGGAAAGTGCCTCTCCGTCACCAGCAGCAGGTGGTTGTCCAGCTCCGCGACGACGCGCGCCACCTCCGCGCTGCCGACTTCAGGCAGACGCGCTTTCAGTTCGGTCAGGAAAAGTGCTTTGTGCGGCCTGCTTTCGAGGACGCCGATAACGTGTGTCCGCACGTCCTTGGTCATGCCGAAAGGGAAGCCGAGGTTAAATACATGCGTCAACTGAATGTCATTCATGGGAGACATGCAGCGCATTCATCAGTGCTGCGTCACTCGTGTGTCACTGCCCTGAGCAGCTGCTCCCGTAGCCATGCACATGCCGGGTCGTGGGCGAGCCGGGGGTTCCACACCATGTCGATGCCGAGTGGGGGCACGACGATGGGCAGCGGGAAGACCTGGACCAGCCCGGCTTCCTGGAACCGCAGCGCGATGCGCTTCTGGACCACGGCCAGAGCCTTGGAGGAGGCGACGACCAGCGGGATGCTGAGGAAGTCGTGACAGCGGGCCCGCACCTGGCGGTCGATGCCGAGCGCGTCCATGACCGAGTACGGCGGGATGCGCATGTCCGCGTTCTCGAACACGACATGCGGCAGCTCGCGCAGATGGTCGACGGTGAGGTCGCCGGTCACGGCCGCGTTGTCCGGTGCCAGGACCGCGACCCACTCGTCGTTGAGGAGGCGTTCACGGGGCAGCGGGGTGGCCAGCCCGTCGGGCAGCAGTACGAGGTCGAGATCGGGGTGGGAGGAGAGATCCTCGATGAGCTGCGGGCTGGTGACGACCTGCAGGGACACCCCGGGAGCGTTCTCGTCGAGCAGACGGAGCAGGGGGCCGAGCACCACGGCGATGGTCGACGAGGAGGCGGAGATGCGGAACCGTCGCCGCGAGACCGCCGGCACGAATCCGGGCCGGTCCAGCACCTCGCTGGACATCGCGTGGAGCAGTCGGCGCAGCGGTCCCAGCAGGGCACGGCCGCGCGGTGTGAGCTCGAGTGTCGTGCCGACCTTCATCAGGAGATCGTCGCCGATGAGCCGACGGCAGCGGTTCAGGCTGTGGCTCATCGCGGGCTGGGTCAGGCCGATGCGCGCCGCCGCCCGTGTCACGCTGCGTTCCTCCAGGAGGACCTGGAGGTGCACGAGCAGGTTGAGGTCCACTCGGGACAGCCGCGCGATCTCGGACCCGTTCTCGCCCTCTGCCGGTGACGGTGCCTCCATGACTCACCTCGCCCGCTCGTCGCGCCGCCGCACGCCGGCCACCGGTGTTCCGCTCGCGGCCTGGGCGGCCCGGACCCGCAGGACGAGCTCGACGAACGCCGTTCCGACGCTGCTCGTGACCCGGGCGGGCAGGAACATCAGGTAGCTGCTGGGCGGGATGTCCCGGACCGGCAGCGCGACGATCCCGGCGTGGTTGACCGACTCCGCCACGGACCGCGGAACGAGATGGACACCGAGACCGACGGCGACGCAGGCGAGCGCCTCGTCGAAGTCCCGCACGACGGGACCACGCGGCGCGGGTTTCCCACCGGGCCGCGGCTCGACGAGGGCCCACCGGACGAACTCCGGGTCCGACGCGGCCGGCACCAGGAAGGGCACGTCGGCCAGCGCGTCCAGGGACAGCCCGGCCGGAGACAGACGATCCGGAGAGAGACCGTCCGAAGGCAGACCATCTGTGGACAGACCGCCCCAGGCCAACCCGTCTTTTGACAAACCATCCCGCGCCATGCCATCTCGGGCCAGACCATCCCGGGTGCCGGCGAGTTCGCTGTCGGCCGGGACGAGCAGAACGCGCTCCTCCTCGCACAGCTGCTGCGTGCGCACGCCGTCGATCCGGCGCGGTCCCCAGGCGAACACGACGTCGACCTCGCCCGAGTGCAGCGCCTCGGCCACCTCGTCCGGCTGGACGTGCCGGAACTCCAGCCGAAGCCGGGCGGGGCCCTCGGCGGCCCGCGCGAAGATCGCGCCGAGCAGCGGCGCGGGACCGACCTGGTGGAAGCCGATCCGGACGAGGGTGTCGTCGCGGCGACGCCGCGCCCATGAGTCGATCCGGCTGTGCGCGTCGAGAACGTCCTGGGCGAGCGGGAGGAGCTGCCGGCCCGCCTCGGTGAGCTCGACCTTCGGGACGACCGGTGAAACAGCTCCACGCCGACGAGCCGCTCGAGCCGGAGGATGTGCTGGCTCAGTGCGGGCGTCGTCATGTACAGCGCCTGAGCCGCCCGGCCGAAGTGGAGTTCCCGGGCGACGGCCACGAAGGCGCGCAGTGCCGAACTGCTCGGCTCGGGCATGTCCGCCTCCTCCTCGTCGGGCGTTCGGCAACTCTGCGAACGCCTCTCGTCGCTTGTCAACAGACTGCACGTCACCGGGCGGTTCGTCGTGCGTAAAGCCCGAGCTTCACGATCCGCACGGATTACGACGTGGACCGCGACGGCCGAGCCGCTCAGGATGGCTCGTACCACGGACGCGGCCCTGCGTCCGCCCCTCGACACCGACGGCGCTGAAGAGGAGTCTCCTGGTGATCGACGACTTTCCCGTCATCGACGCGGTCGTGCACGCCTACAACCTCGACCCGGCCAACTACGCCAACAAGTGGGGACTGCCGTCCTCCGAACTCGTGGCGGGTGCGAGCTACGCCGGCAGCAAGCCCGGCTACCGGCTCCCCCACGACCAGTACGTGCGGAACTGGACCATGGCGGAGACCGCCTCCATGATCTTCGCCGAGAGCAGCACCGACCTGGCCGTCCACCATGTCCTGCCGGTGGGCGCGTTCAGGGACGGCATGTGCTCGGTGGAGAAGACCCATGAGGCGATCACCCGCTGGCCGGACCGGTTCGTCGTCTACGCCGGCGTCGACCCCACCCTCGGCCGAGCGGCGATCGACGAGATCGACCGCCAGGTCGAGCTGCTGGGCAACCCGCCCGGCCTCAAGCTCTACCCCAACAGCTGGCGCGACGACGAGGTCCTGACCTGGAAGATGGACGACCCCGAGGTCGCCTTCCCGGTGTTCGAGCACGCCCGCTCTCGCGGGATCAAGGTCATCGCGGTGCACAAGGCCGTGCCGCTCGGCCCCTACCCGCTCGACGGCTACCGGGTCGACGACATCGATCGCGCCGCGATCGCCTTTCCGGACCTGACCTTCGAGATCGTGCACGGCGGCTCGGCATTCCTGGAGGAGACCGCCTGGCAGCTCGCCCGCTTCCCGAACACCTTCGTCAACCTGGAGATCACCACCTCGATGGCCTGCTCGAAGCCCACGGCGTTCCAGTACGCGATGGGCGGGCTGATGCAGGTCGCGGGGACGGCGGTACTGCCCCGCATCGTGTGGGGCACCGGTGCGATGGCGTTCCATCCGCAGCCGCTGATCGACGCGTTCTGGCGTGACTTCCGGTTCGACTCCGCCGTCATGGAGCGGTTCGGGCTGCCGCAGATCACCGACGAGGACAAGAAGGCGATCCTCGGCGCGAACTACGCACAGCTGCTCGGCATCGACGTCCCCGCCCGGCTCGCACGCATCGCGGGTGACGAGTTCAGCAAGAGAAAGGCCGAGGCGGGCGGTCTGCTGCCTGCGTACTCGACCACGGCCTCGGCAGGCGCGCATGTCTGAACCGAGCCCCGGCCCCACGGAGATCGACCCGGACATCGCCGCCGCGCTGCGCACGGTCGTGGACCCGTGCAGCGCGGCCACCGGCGCCCCGCTGAACCTGCTGGACATGGGCCTGGTCAAGCGGGCGGAGCGGGTCGGGGACCGGGTCGAGGTGGAGCTGCGCCTGACCTCGCCGATCTGCTGGAACGCCGCGCCGATGGCGGAGGCCGTCGAGCAGGCCGTGGCCCGCGTCGCCGGGGTGCGCCGGGTGACCTGCACCGCCGACCACGGGCTGGAATGGACACCCGACATGGTCAGCGCCGAAGGACAGGCGAGGCTGCGCCGCCTCCGCCCGGTCCCCTCACCCCCGCAGCGCCCCCTGCCGGTTCGCCCCTGACGTAGGACATCGGACATCGGAGTTTCGAATGATCAAGTTCTGGTTGGCCAGCAGACCTCCGGTCGGAGGCGAGCGCGAGCGTTTCGACTACGAGTGGGGCGTCATGCACCCGTCGCTGATGGCGATGACGCCCTCGGTGATGCGTGCTTTCCAGCGCTACGCCCAGCACCGGGTCGCCGTCGGTGCGACCGACGACATGCTGCTGCTCGGCGCGTCGGACGAGAACTGGTACAGCATCTCCGACCACTGGCTGGAGAACCTCGACGAGCTCGTCGACGACATCTTCGCGGGGGCGGACTACCCCCGGCGGATGGGCCCGCACAGGTTCGGTGACAGCGCCTTCGTCATCGAACTCACCGCGGGTGAGGTGCTCCACGACCAGGCCGTCCCGTTCACCGGCCGCGGCGGCGTGAAGGTGGTGCACTTCCTACGCCGCCGTGAGGACGTCGACCGGGCCGAGTTCGCTCGTCGCTGGTGCGAGGAGCACGCCCCGCTGCTGCTGCAGGCCACCACCGCGGACCGCGACCTGGTCCGCCGGTACGTGCAGAACCCGCAGCTCCCGCTCGATCCCGCGGTGTTCACGGGCACGCTGTTCGAGATGGGCGGCGTGGGCACCTACGCCGGCATCGAGGAGATCTGGTTCGACGACCTCGACTCGCTCGCCGCCCTGCGCCGCGACGACCGACTGCACAAGGTGTTGCGCGACAGCCTGGCGTCCTTCGTGGACATCGAGAACAGCTTCGCGATGCCGGTCGTCGAGCGGGTGGCGTGGGACTTCACCGTCCCGGGCGCGCCGCGGCCCGCGATCCTCGACCCGGACAGCTTCGAGTCCCGGCTGCTCGCCACCGAACGCCTCGCGCACGAGTGGGCCGTCGTCGAACCGACCCGTCCGGCATGACGGGAGGATCGCGCAGCCGGTACGTCCTCGTCGACGGCGTCCGCACCCACTACCTCGACGCCGGCGACGGGGACGCCACCCTCGTGCTGCTGCACGGCGGTGCCTACGGCGAGGACGCCGCCCTGAGCTGGGAGCGCACCATCCCGGCGCTGGCGGAGCACTACCGGGTGCTGGCGCCGGACTGGCTCGGTTTCGGCGGGACCGACAAGATCCGCGATTTCGCTTCGGGCAGTGCCCGCATGCTCGCCCACATGACCCGGTTCCTGGAGATCATGTGCGTCGAGCGCGCGCATTTCGCCGGAGTGTCGATGGGCGCCACCATGCTGCTGAGGGTCGCCGCGACCGGGCGGCCCGCCTGGCCGATCACCTCGGTCGTCTCCGCCTCCGGAGGCGGGTTCACCCCGGCGAACGCCGCCCGCCAGGTGCTGCTGGACTACGACCAGTCGCTTGAGGCGATGCGGGCACTGGTCGCGGTGTCCTACCACGACCCGGCATGGGCCGCCGACGAGGAGTTCGTCCGCCGCCGCTGGCGGAACAGCCTGGTCCCCGGGGCGTGGGAGGCCACCGCCTCCGCACGGTTCAAGGGCCCGGCGACACCCGACCGGGGCGAGTTCGGCCGACCCGACGACATCCCGTACGAGAACATCACCGTCCCGGTGCTTTACACCGGCGGCCGGCACGACCGGCTCCGCGAACCCGGATACCTCGACGAGATCACCGCGCGCACCCCCCGCGCCCGGTCGCAGCTGTTCGACTGCGGCCATGTCGTCCCCGTGGAGCGACCCGCGCGGTGGAACGACCTCGTCCTGCGCTTCCTCGCCGGCGTCGACGGCCGGCCCGCTCCGGGAGGCGTCTCGGCGGAGGGCTCGGTCCTGTCGTAGGACCGACGGTGACCCTCCGCGTCAGGTAGACGGTGGCTCTCCGCGTCAGGCAAGGGCGCTCGGGGCAGGCGCGCTCGCGTCAGGCAGGCTCGCCTCGCGTCAGGGAGGGGTGCTCGCGTCAGGCAGAGGCACTCTGGCCCCCGAGCCGCAGGCTGCGGGAGATGCCACGTCCGGCGAGGACCACCGCCGGGGACAGCTGGTGCGTGGCCGGGTCGGCGCTGACCACGGCCAGCGCGGCCACCACGCGATGGTTCGCGTCGACGACCGGTGTCGCCACGGAGTACACGCCGGGGCTCATCTCCTCGCGGACGACGGCCACGCCGGTGCGCCTGCAGTCGGCCAGGGCCGCCCGCAGCCGCGCGGGGTCGGTCGTGGTCGAGGGGGTGAAACGGGAAAGCCCGGCCCGGACGGTCTCGGTGAACAGATCCTCGCCGGCATGGGCGAGCAGTACCTTGCCGGAAGCAGTGGCGTGCAGGGGCATCCGGCCGCCGACCGGGGACGCGACGGGTACGGCGTTCGTCGTGGAGATGCGTTCGACGATGAGCGCGTCGGTGCCGTCGAGCACGGCGAGTTGCACATGCTCATGGGTGGCGGCGTGCAGGTCCTCCATGATGGGCATCGCGTGGAAACGCAGCGGCAGACCGCGCGGGTTGAGGGTGCCCAGCTCCCACAGCCTGAGGCCGATCACGTAGGCGCCGCCGGGCAGCCGTTCCATCGCGCCCCATGCCGTGAGCTCGGCGACCAGCCGGTGCGCCGTCGAGTGGCGGAGCCCGGTGAGGCGGCAGATCTGCGCGAGCGTGAGCTGCGTACGTGCGGGGGTGAACGCAGCCAGGATGGCCAGGACCCGCGATGTCACCGTGCGTCCCCGGTCCTCGCTGCTGGACACCTCGGCCACACCACCCTTCACGCTCGTGCCCATGGTCGCAGGCTCATGGGCCCACCGGACAGGAAGATGTCCGCCCACCGGACATCGTGCTGACGTCGGTTTGCGTCGGCGTCGACGATGTGGACCGGCCTTCCGCCTCTCGCACGGCCTTCTCCCTCGGATCCCTGTCGGCGTTGCCCGCAGGTTCGTCCGTGGTACCGGTCGCAGCTTTCGCCGACCATCGGCGAGAAAGGGACCTTGGATGACACTCCGCGATGAACACTCGACGAGGAGCGTTCGCGATGCCGCGTTGGATGTGCTGCGCCGGCTGGGACTGACCACGATCTTCGCCAACCCGGGCTCGACGGAGATCCCGTTTCTCGGCGGCCTGCCCGACGAAATGACCTTCCACCTGGCCCTGCACGAAGGCTCCGTCGTCGGCATGGCCACCGGATGGGCACTCGCGCAGGGCCGCCCGGCGCTGGTCAACCTGCACACCACCGCGGGCTTGGGAAACGCCGTCGGCGCGGTGGCCACGGCCCGACAGAACCGCGTACCGCTCGTGGTGGTCGTCGGCCAGCAGGACCGCCGCCACCTCGCTCTCGACCCCTTCCTGGCGGGGCGGCTCGACGGTCTCGCCGGGGAGTATCCGGTGTGGACACATCAGATCGCGCGTCCTCAGGACGTGCCCGGTGCGCTGGCCCGGGCGTATCACGAGGCGGTGACCGGGCGCGGACCGGCGATCCTGGTGGTGCCGATGGACGACTGGGACGCGCCGTCCGACGAGGTCCGCGACGCCGCCCCGCTCGTCGTGCGGCGCCCCCTCACCGCGATCGGTGACGAGGCGGACGAGCTCACCGGCTGGCTCGACGAGTCCGTCTCCCCGGTGATCGTCGCCGGGTCGGGCAACGACGACGCCACGTCGTGGGCGGCCCTGGTGGAACTGGCCGAGAAACTCGGCGCACCGGTGTGGCAGGAGGCCTTCGGGGCGCGCGCGGGGTTCCCGCAGGACCATCCGGCCTTCGCCGGGCACCTGCCGTCCGGGCGAACGGCGCTGCGTGAGGTGCTCGCCGGGCACGACCTGCTGCTCACCGTCGGGGCCCCCGCGCTGCGCCAGTACACGTGGGAGCCCGGCGAGCTCGTGCCCGCCGGCACCCGCGTCGCGCAGATCACGGCGTACCCGGACGAGGCGCACAACAGCATCGCCGACCTCACGGTGATCGCCGACCCCGCCCGCCTGTGCTGGCACCTGGCCGGGCAGGTCCGCGGCCGCGCCGCCACCGCGAGCGTACGTCGGGTTCCGGATCCGGTCCCTCCGCCCGGACGCGACGAACCGTTGCGCCCCGCCCACGTCTTCGACCTGCTCGCGCGTCACCTGCCCGCCGACGCGGTGCTGGTCGAGGAGAGCCCGTCGAGCCGCCCGGAACTCCATCGGCGCGTCCCGGCCCGTACCAGCCTCGGCTTTCTCAGCGCGGCGGGCGGCGGCCTCGGTTTCGGGCTGCCCGCAGCCGTCGGTGTGCGACTGGGCGCGCCCCAGCGGCCGGTCGTCGCGGTGCTGGGTGACGGATCGTCGCTCTACGGCATCCAGGGCCTGTGGAGCGCCGCTCACTACCAGATCGGCGTGCTCCTCCTCGTGCTCTCCAACGGTGGCTACGCCGTCATGGACCGGCTGGCCGAACAGGCCGGGCGCGGGAAGGCTCCGTGGCCTCGGTTCGAGGAGGTGCGCATCTCGACGCTCGCGGCCGGCCTCGGCTGTCCCACACAGCGCATCACGACCCACGACCAGCTCAGCGAGGCCCTGGCCGACCTGCTCCCCACGCTCGCCGACCGGACTGCGCCGCTCCTGCTCGACATCGACGTCGCCGGGGACCCCACCTACGGCTGACGAGACACCCGCAGGCCATCACCCCCTCCTCACCCCGCAAAGGAAAGGACATCCGCCATGGCTGTACCGGTCGTCCCCGAGATCGGCCATCTGATCGGTGGTCGTACGTATGTCGCGAACCTGCGCGCGGTTCACGACCCGGGCCGCCTCGACGAGGTCGTGGCGCAGGTAACCGTCGGCACCGCCGACGACGTCGACAAGGCGGTACGGGCCGCCCACGCCGCCTTCCCGCGCTGGCGCGACACCCCCGTCGCCGAGCGGATCCGGGTGCTGGGCGCGGTCGCCGACGTCGTGGCCGCCGCCGGTGAGGAGCTCGCCCCGCAGCTGGTGCGCGAACACGGCGGCATGCTGTGGGAGGCACAGACCGACTTCGGGATCGGCGGGGCCGTACTGGGGAACGTGGCCGACCTCGTCGAGGACTTCCTCAGGCCGGTGCGGTTCGAGGACGAGCACGGTTTCATCAGCATCGAGAAGGCGCCGCGCGGCGTCGCCGCGGCGATCGTCCCCTGGAACATGCCGGTCGCTCTGACCATGCAGAAGCTGGCCCCGGCGCTCGCGAGCGGTAACACCTTCGTGCTGAAGCCGTCGCCGTTCGCGCCGGCGGCGTTGACGCTGCTGCTGCAGCGCGTCGCCGAACTGCTGCCCGCGGGTGTGCTCAACGTCGTCCACGGCGACGGGGACGTCGGCGCCGCGCTCTGCGGCCACCCGCTCGTCCGCAAGGTCGCCTTCACCGGCGGCACCGCCACCGCGCGGAAGGTCATCGAGGCCACCGCCGCCACCGTCAAGAACGTCACCCTCGAACTCGGTGGCAACGATCCCGCCGTAGTGCTCGACGACGCCGACATCGACACGGCGGTCGGCCGGATGCTCAAGGGCGTCTACACGCGCAGCGGCCAGATCTGCTTCGCGGTCAAGCGGATCTACGTACCCCGCAACCGGTACGCGCGTTTCGCGGACGCGTTCTGCGAGAGCGTGGACCAGTACGCGGTCGGGCACGGTCTGGACCCGGCGGCGAGCTTCGGGCCGCTGAACAACGAGGCCCAGTTCAAGAAGGTCGTCGACCTCCTCGACACCACGCGCAACTCCCCGGCGCGACTGGTGGAGCTGGGGCGCAAGCTCGATCCGTCGTCCTGGGACAACGGCTACTACCTGCTCCCCCACGTCGTGCGGGAAGCCGAGCACACCGCGCTGATCTCGCGCGTCGAGCAGTTCGGCCCCGTCGTCCCGCTCATCCCCTACGACGACGAGGACCAGGTGCTGGCCTGGGCCAACGACAGCGAATACGGACTGGGTTCGTCGGTGTGGACCGCCGATCCGGAGCGGGGCCTGGCGTTCGCCCGCAGGATCGAGGCGGGCAGCACCTTCATCAACACGCACTCCTTCGACTCGCTCGACCTGCGCATGCCCTTCGGCGGGGTCAAGCAGAGCGGCATCGGCCGCGAGCTCGCCGACGCGGGCCTGTCGGAGTACGTCGAGGTGCATTCGATCCGCTGGCTCCAGGACCAGGGCCACTAGGACAGGGGAGGATCCCGATGTTCCCGCTCAACGCGTGGTATGCCGCCGCCTGGGACGCGGAGGTGGGCCGCACCCTGCTGGCGCGCACGATCTGCGAACGCCCCGTCGTGCTCTACCGCACCACCTCGGGCACCGCCGTGGCGCTCGCCGACGCCTGCTGGCACCGCCTGGTACCGCTGTCGATGGGTCGGCTGCACGGCGACGATCTCATCTGCGGCTACCACGGCCTGGCCTACGGCCCCAACGGCCGCTGCACCCACATGCCGGCCCAGGAAACGCTCAACCCGTCCGCGGCGGTCACGTCCTACCCCGTCGTCGAGCAGCACCGCTTCGTCTGGATCTGGCCCGGCGACCCGGCGGCGGCCGACCCCGCCCTCGTCCCGGACCTGCACTGGAACGACGACCCGGAGTGGGCCGGTGACGGTGAGACCATCCACCTCGACTGCGACTACCGCCTGGTCCTGGACAACCTCATGGACCTGACCCACGAGCAGTTCCTGCACTCCGACAGCCTCGGCAACGACGAGCTGTCCGACGCCGAACCGGACGTCGACCACGACGCGGACACGGTGACCGTCACGAGGTGGATGCGCGGCATCGAGGCTCCGCCGTTCCTGGGCATGCAGCTGCGGCGCAAGAACCCCCGGCACGAGGGCCCGGTCGACCGGTGGCAGATCATCCGGTTCACCGCACCGGCGACGGTCACCATCGACGTCGGCGTGGCGCCGACCGGTACCGGGGCGCCCGAAGGCGACCGCGGCGCCGGGGTCAACGGTCAGGTCCTCAACACCGTCACCCCGGGCGCGGCCGGTACCTGCCACTACTTCTGGGCCTTCACCCGCAACTACCACCTCCAGGACCAGGGCCTGACCACCCTGCTCAAGCGCAGTGTCGCCCGGGTCTTCGCCCAGGACACCGAGATGCTCAACGCCCAGCAGCGCGCCATCGAGCTCAACCCCGGCTACGACTTCTACAACCTCAACATCGACGTCGGCGGGATGTGGGTGCGACGCCTCATCGACGCCCAGGTCGCCCGCGAGCAGGGCCGGGCGCCCACCCCGCCCGCCCGGCTCGCCGCCGTCGCGGCCGCGACCCGGCGGACCGCATGACCGGCGCGGCCGAGACGCCCGGGCGGCTCGACCACGCCGACGGCGAGCGCCACACCGACGGCGAGCACCGCGCCACGGTCGTGACGCGCACGGAGCTCGTTCTCGGCATCGTCGAGCTGACCCTGCGGCCGGACCGGACCGTCGGGGCGGTCCCGCCGGGCAGCCACATCGACCTCGCGGTGCCCCTGGAGGGCGGCCCGGAGACACGGTCGTACTCCCTCGTCGATCTGGGCGACAGCGACAGCGACAGAACCCGCGTCGGCCGCTACCGCATCGCCGTGCGGCGCGACGACGCCGGGCGGGGCGGGTCCCGGTGGCTGCACACCCTGCAACCGGGCCGGTCAGTGACGTGCACGGGCCCGGCCAGCGCGTTCGCCCCCAGCCCCGGCGGGCTCCCCAGCGTGCTGCTCGCCGCGGGCATCGGCATCACGCCGATCATCGGGCTCGCGCGGGCCGTCCGCGACGCCGGTTCGGACTACCGGATCGTCTATGCCGGTCACTCCCGCGACCGGATGGCGTACCTCGATCACCTTGAGCGGGACCATCCCGACCGGGTCCGGATCGTCGAGTCGGCCCATGGCACCCGGGTCGAGTCCCGGCAGCTCGTCGCGGCCGTTCCCGCCGACGGCGTGCTCTACGTGTGCGGCCCCATGAGCCTGCTCACCGCCATCCGCGCCGAGTGGCAGCAGACCGGCCGTCCGGCGGGGAACCTGCGGTTCGAGACCTTCGGCACCAGCGGCACCCGGCCCGCCTCCGCCTTCCGCGCCCACGTCCCATCCCACGGGCTCAGCGTCGACGTGCCGACCGGCACGACCCTGCTCGACGCCCTCGAGAACGCCGGGGTGGAGATGATGTACGGCTGTCGGCGGGGCGAGTGCGGCCTGTGCCGGGTGAGGGTCCTCGCCAGCGACGGCGACATCGACCACCGCGACGTCTTCCTGTCCGAACGCCAGCGCCTCCTGGGGCGCCAGATGTGTGCGTGCGTGTCCCGGGTCGCCGGCGCGTCGATCACCATCGACTGCTGATCCCACAGGTCGGCCGGGCTGCTCCGTGAGGACGGCCCGGCCGACCTTCTGCTCCTCGACGGGGACCCGCCGACCGACGTCCCGACCATGCCGGCCGCATGGTCGACGAACGGGTCGAGCGTCCCCGTACACCATGGGCCCACCGCCCGGTTTCGCTCACGCTCCCGCCCGGCTTGTACGTCGCGGCGGCGCGGGGGCAAGGCGCCCCTGGCCGCAGCCACCGCGAGGCGCCTGCGGCACTCCGCGACGGAGCCGGGGTGCGGGACTCAGTGCAGCACCTCGGCAGCCTCCGCCACGACATCACGCAGCACCGCGCTGATCCGGCGATGGTCGGCGTGGTTGAGGCGGCCGACCGGCACGGAGACGTTGAAGGCGACCTGCATGGGGGCCCGCTGGGCGGGCAGGGCCACGGCGACCGAGCCCACCCCCTCCTCGCTCTCCTCGGAGCTCGTCGCGTAGCCCAGTCGACGGACCATGTCGACCTCCCTCTCCAACTCCGTGCGGGTGGCCACGGAGTTGGGGGTCAGCTGCCGCAGCTCCTCGTCCGGGTAGCGCCGTCGCAGTTCCTCGTCCGAGAGCTGAGCGAGGAGAACCTTGCCGGTGGAGGTGCAGTGCGCGGGCATCGACTGCCCGAGGCGGGAGGCGACGCGTACGGCACGCGGGCTCTCCAGCCCGTCCACGAAACGGACCGTCGTCCCGTCCAGCACCCCGATGTGCACCGTCTCCTGAAGATCGGCGTTGAGACGCTCCAGGAAGGGGTGCAGGGCCTGCCGGACGTCGAAGCGCTGGAGGATGGAGAAGGCGACCTGGGTGAGCGCCGTTCCCGGCACGTACGCCTTGCCTCGCTCGGCCTGCCGGATGAAGCCGCGGTAAATGAGCATCGCGAGCAGGCGGTGCGCGGTGGAGGTCGCGACTCCCAGGTACTGGGCGACCTCGGTGAGCCTGAGCTCGTTCCGCTCGCCGAGCAGGAGCAGCACCTTCAGCGCGTTGTCCACGGACTCGATGGGGTACTGCGGCGCGGGCCCGCTGCCGGATGAGAACTGAACCTCGGACTTCTTCATAGCAGAAGAGTAGGACGGAAGCGGGTGCGAGTCGCCCCCCTCCCCTTCTTGATGGGCCGGTCCGGCTCCAGGTGGGACCCGTCTCCGTCCGCTTCTCCCGTTGACTGTACTCGACATCAATGTTCTACTTTGCAGAGGAGATTTCCCCTATACAGAAAAGAGGGATGATGGGAGATCACGCCGACATCCTCGACGAGGTGCGCCGTGGAATGATCCCGGCCCACATCTACAACGACCAGGATGTCTTCGAGCTCGAGAAGAAGAGGCTGTTCAGCCGGGCGTGGATGTTCGTGGGGCACGAGTCGGAGATACCGGCGTCCGGCGACTACGTCGTACGGCGCGTGCTGGAGGACTCCTTCATCGTCGCCCGGGACGAGAAGGGCGAGATCCACGCCCACTTCAACATGTGTCTGCATCGGGGAATGCAGGTGTGCAGGGCAGAGATGGGTAACGCCTCCCACTTCCGCTGCCCGTACCACGGCTGGTCCTACCGCAACGACGGCCGGATCGTCGGCCTGCCGTTCCACCAGGACGCCTACGGCGGCGAGGCCGGCTTCCGCCGCAAGGGCCAGACACTGCTGCCCGCGCCGAACCTCGACACATACAACGGACTGATCTTCGTCAGCCTGGACCCCGAGGCCCCGCCGCTGCGCGAGTATCTCGGCGACTTCGCCTTCTACCTCGACTACTACACGAAGCAGAGCCCGAGCGGCATCGAGCTGCGCGGTCCGCAGCGGTGGCGGGTCAAGGCCAACTGGAAGATCGGCGCGGAGAACTTCGCCGGCGACATGTACCACACGCCGCAGACCCACACGAGCGTCGTCGAGATCGGCCTGTTCCGCGAGCCGAAGGCCGAGAAACGCAAGGACGGCTGCACCTACTGGGCGGGCAACGGCGGCGGCACGACCTACAAGCTGCCCCCGGGCACGCTGGAGGAGCGCCTGCGGTACGTCGGCTACCCCGACGAGATGGTCGAGCGGATGAAGGAGTCCTGGTCCGAGGACCAGCTCCGGGTCATCGGCGACGACGGCTTCATGATCTCCGCCGCCTCGCTGCTCCCCAACATCAGCCTGGTGCACAACTGGCCGAAGGTCGCCGACGGCGACGACGTGCTGCCGTTCATCTCCATCCGCCAGTGGCAGCCCGTCGGGCGGGACGAGACCGAGGTCCTGTCCTGGTTCGCCGTGGACGCCGAGGCGCCCGAGGAGTTCAAGGAACTGTCGTACAAGGCGTACCTCATGTGCTTCGGCTCGACGGGCATGTTCGAGCAGGACGACGTGGAGAACTGGGTGTCCCTCACGAACACCGCCGCCGGTTCGATGTCCCGGCGTCTGCTGCTCAACAGCCGGATGGGCCTGCTGGAGGACGGCACCGAGGTGACTCCGGCGCTCACGCCCGAGCAGTTCGCGGGCCCCGGCACCGCGCACGTCGGTTACGCCGAGTACAACCAGCGCGAACTGCTCAACCGGTGGGCCGACTACCTGGCCACCGAGGACGCCACGGCCGCATCGGTGGAGGTCGGCCAGAGCGGCGACCCCCGCAACCCGCACCCGCAGACCGACACGACGGGAGCTCCGGCATGAGCGTGCAGACCAGGACGTACCGCAGCGGGGTCCATTCCGCGAAGGGCTCCGGTACCCACTCCGAGCAGGCCGTGCTCGGCGCCAAGGCTTCACGGGTGCAGCGTGCGGGAGCCACTCTGCCCTTCCACGACGAGCGTCATCTTGAGGCCCACCAGTGGCTGGTCGACGAGGCGTACCTGCTGGACGCCCAGCAGTACGAGGAGTGGCTGGAGCTGCTCACCGACGACATCCACTACGTGATGCCGGTCCGGGTCACCACCGCGCTCGGCTCGGGCTTCGACACCGCCCCCGGCATGGCCCACTTCGACGAGGACAAGTACTCCCTCTCGCGCCGCGTCGCCCGGTTCCTGACCGAGCACGCCTGGACGGAGGACCCGCCGTCCCGGCTGCGCCACCACCTCACCAACGTCCGCACCTTCGCCACCGACGCACCGGACCACGTGGTGGTGGAGTCCGGCCTGCTGCTCTACCGCAGCCGCGGCGACTACCGGGAGGCGGCCCAGGTGTCCGCCGGCCGGGAGGACCTGCTGCGCCGCACCGAGGACGGATGGAAGCTGGCGCGCCGCACCATCCTGGTCGACGACTCGGTGATCCGGATGCAGAACCTGGCGGTGTTCCTGTGACCCTGACCTGGGAGGGCGAGGACGAGGACCTCCGGGCCGCGCGCCGGGCCGCCGAGGAGAAGGCCGCGCTGGAGGCCGGCCGTGTCGGGGAGCCCCTCACGCTGGGCAACGAGTTCTCCGAGATCCGGGTCGGCCTCGTACGGACCCGCAACGGCCTGCGCCTGCTCGTCGAGTCGACCCGCTCGGGCCAGTGGGTGGCGCTGTGCCCGCTCGAACTGGAGGCCCTGACCTGGCAGAACACGGCCACGTTCTCGGCGATGATCGGCAGCCCCTTCGGCCCCCTCGTCACGGAGGAGGACTGATGAGCGGCTGGCTGGACGGCAAGCGCGCCCTCGTGGTGGGCGCCGGGTCGGGCATCGGACGGGCCGTCGTCGACGTGTTCCGTGCCGAGGGCGCGCAGGTGGCCGCGCTCGAACGGGACCCGGCCAAGTGCCGGGCCCTGCGGGAGGAGGTCCCCGGCGCCCCCGTGGTCGAGGGCGACGCCACGACCCGGCGCGCCAACGAGGAGGCCGTCGCCGCCGCCGTGGGTGCCTTCGGCGGGCTCGACATCCTCGTCAACTGTGTGGGTGTCTTCGACTACTACAAGGGTCTCGGTGACGTTCCCGCCGACGTACTGGACGAGGCGTTCGACGAGATGTTCTCCGTCAACGTCCGAAGTCAGCTGCACTCCGTCAAGGCGGCGCTTCCCGCCCTGCGGGAGTCAAGGGGGGCGATCGTCCTCACCGAGTCGACGTCCGCCTACCACCCCGGGCGCGGCGGCATCCTGTACGTCTCCTCCAAGTTCGCCGTACGCGGCATGGTCACCTCCCTCGCCTTCGAGCTCGCCCCGGACATCCGGGTGAACGCGGTCGCTCCCGGCGGCACCCTCGGCACCGACCTGCGCGGGCTCGACAGCCTCGGACTGGCCGACCACAGCCTGGGCGACACGCCGGGCCGTGCGGCCGAACTCGCCGCCCGGGTCCCACTCGGGACAGCCCTGACCGCGACCGACCACGCCTGGAGCTACGTCTTCCTCGCCTCCGACAGGTCGCGAGGCATCACCGGCCGAGCCGTCCACCCGGACGGCGGCATCGGGGTCAAGGCCTGAACCCGTCCGGCGTTTCACACCCAAGGATCCGACACCAGAAAGGATAGTGCCGTGCCTCTGCTCAAGGCGGACCTGGCGGCCTGCCAGGGCTACGCGAACTGCGTCATCGCGGCCCCTGACACCTACGACCTGGACGACGACGGCGTCGTCGTCCTGCTCAGGACGGAGTTCGGCGAGGAGGAGCTGCCGCGCATGCGGGAAGCGGCCCGTACGTGCCCTGCTTCGGCCCTCACCATCGAGGACGCATGAACGGCCGCTCCGTCCTGATCGTGGGCGCCTCTGTGGCCGGGGTGCAGGCGGCGCGCTCCCTGCGCGCGCTGGGCCACGAGGGCAGGATCGTCCTGGCGGGAGCCGAGCCCCAACTTCCGTACGACAAGCCCCCGTTGTCCAAGCAGTTCCTGACAGAGGGCTGGGACACCGGCCGGGTCGGCCTGCTAAGCGAGCAGGAGGCCCACGACCAGGGCATCGAACTGCGGCTCGGCAGCCCGGCGGTGGAACTGGACCCGGCCGGGCGGCTGGTCCGCTTCGAGGACGGCGGCGAGTGCGGCTACGACGTGTGCGTCGTGGCGACCGGGGCTCACGCGCGGCCCTCGCCCTGGCAGGTCGACTCCGGGCTGCACCTGGTCCGTTCCCTCGCCGACGCCACCGCCCTGCGGGCGGACCTGGCACGGGGCGGGGACGTCGTCGTCATCGGCGCCGGCTTCATCGGGGCCGAGACCGCGTCCACCGCCGCTTCGCTCGGTTGCGGGGTCACGGTCGTCGACCCCGCCCCGGTGCCGATGGAGCGGGTGCTCGGCGCGGAGCTGGGGGAGTTGTTCGCCTCCCTGCACGAACGCCACGGAGTGGGCACGCGGTTCGGCCGGGCCGTGTGGTCGGTCACCGGGGCGGCGGGCGATCTCGCCGTCACGCTCGACGACGGCGAGATCCTCCGGGCGCACACGGTCGTGGTCGGTATCGGAGCCGTCCCCAACGACGGCTGGCTCGCCGGGTCGGGCCTGCGGGTGGAGAACGGTGTGGTGTGCGACGAGTACTGCCGCGCCGTCGGCGCCGAGGACGTCTTCGCCGCCGGCGACGTCGCCCGCTGGTTCCACCCCGACCGCCGCGAACACCTGCGCGTGGAGCACTGGACCAACGCCGTCGACCAGGCCGCGCTGGTCGCCCACAACATCGTCCACCCCGAGGATCCGCGGCCCTACGCGCCGGTGGAGTACGTCTGGAGCGACCAGTACGACTGGAAGATCCAGATCGTCGGCCGACCCTCCTCGGCCGCCCTGCACACCGTGCTCGGCAGCTTCGACGGAAACGCCCGCGGAGCCGCCCTCTTCGGTGACGCGGAGGGACGGCTCACCGCCGCCGTCACCGTCAACCGTCCCCGCGCACTGCTGGAGTGCCGCCGCCTCGTCGCTGCCGGGAGCGGTCTGGACGTCGCCGAACAACGTGTGGCGGCCACCCTCGCGAAGCCTCCCGTCCCGACCTCCGGAGCCACCTGATGATCCCTCAGGACCTGACCGACCAACGCCGGTTGGTCTCCGACGGCTGCCGCGTGCTGGCGGCCCGTGGACTCGCCGACGGCATCCTCGGCCACATCAGCCTCCGCGTCGACGAGCGCACGCTCCTCGTCCGCTGCCGCGGGCCACACGAACGCGGCCTGCTGTACACCGAGCCGGACGACATCCGCCTGGTCGACCTCGACGGGGCGGCAGCCGCGCCGGGGGAACTGGTCGGCTGGTCCGTGCCGAACGAACTCCCGCTGCACACCGAGGTCCTGCGCACCCGGCCGGAGGTGTCATGCGTGGTCCACGCGCATCCTCCGGCGGTCGTCGCGGCCGACCTCGCGGGCCTGGGGATCCGCCCGGTCATCGGCGCCTACGACATCCCCGGCATGCGGCTCGCGGCCCGCGGTGTGCCGGTCCACCCGCGCGGGGTCCTGATCCACGACCGCCGGCTCGCGGCCGAGATGGTCGACAGTCTCGGCGACCGTGACGTCGTCTTACTGCGCGGCCACGGACTGACCAGCACCGGGACCAGTGTGCAGGAGGCCGTGCTGCGCGCCGTCTCGGTCGACACGATCGCCCGGCTGTCCCTGGACGTCGTCAAGGCCGGTGGGACCCTGAGGGATCTACCCGACGAGGACATGCGCGAACTCCCCGATCTGGGCGGCGGGTTCAACCATGACACGGCCTGGCGTCACGAGATGGCCCGCCTCGGCTGACGGGGTCCGTGGCATGGTCGGGCCGCTGTCCGGGTTCATCCGGTGAGACCGGACAGCGGGCCAGGGGTCTGCGGCCGTCTCGGATGGTGTGACCGGGACGGCGCCGATGTGAGGGCCTGTCCTCCCGGCAGTGAGGTCACGCAGGCTGGTCCCCGGCCGACGGTTTCTACAACCGGGGGCGAGCCGACACCGCCGAAGACACTCCCTCGGCGCGGCTCACACGGGGGCGGCTGCGTGTCGACGCCGGGCGCGCCGAACTGCGCCACTGGCTCCCAGAGCCTGGCCTCGACCTCGCCTTCCGCAGCGCCGCGCTGCTTCGCGTCTTCTTCCTGTGGGCCCTCACCCGCGAGGAGGGTGTCGACTACCTGGAGAAGTTCACCCGCATCAACCACGACCGGGTCGCCGCCCTGGAAGCCATCCGGGACAACGCCGAATGGATCGGCGATCCCGCCCAGGTCCGCGGCTGGCTCATCCTCGATACGGTATCCGCGGCTTGAAGCCCTCGGCGGGCTGGGCCAGTTGGGCGACCGAGCGGCTCACCGAACACCTCTGATCTCCGCCCCCGGGCCACCCGGCCGCTCAGACCCTTGCCCGTCCGCGACCGCACCGCGAAGCCGTGAGACAGTGCCGCCACCGAAGCCGTGCCGGCCGACCCGCCACCGCCACCGATGAGCGAGCCGACGGGCCGACGGCCCGGCCGCCGCCCAGCAGCCAGGTGCGGGGTGCCCTGGTCCACTACCAGCCCTCGTCGCGCACAGAGTGAAATACCGGGCGATACGGCTGTGACAACACCTCCTCCGCTGCCGTCATCAAGTCGACGGCCGGAGGAGGCCGGTCGTGTCCCCCGTCGCGTGTAGCCCATCACGGTCCGTCGCCTCCGCTTCGGAGCCGTCCGGTACGTGGCGCTGCGGGCCGTCACACGATCACCGCTGGCCCCGGTTCGGCGAGCCCTGACAGGGCCTCCGGCGAGGGCTATTCGGGCCGCGACCTGTTAGATTCCGCCAGTTTGATCGGCTACATCACTCGACGGGACGCCATTGGCAGCGGGCGCCCGGCCAGGCTCTCACGGCCATGTCCGGCCCGCGACCCGCACCGCACCCCGGCGCAGCCGTGACGCCGATCGGCCCGCCGCCGTCGCGCCTGGATGAACCCCGGCAGAGGCCGATCACGCGAGCCTCCTGGCCCAACTGCCCCGTGCTCGAAGGGTGGTGAGGACCGGGGCCGCGCGCCGCAAGGGTCCGTGCGCGGCGCATGAGGCGCGCGTCTGTGGACGAACTCCGGCCCCAGAGGCCTGCCACGCCGTTTCACCCGGCCTGTCGACGATCAGAAGCCGTTCCCTATCGTTCGTTAGGAAGCAGCTCACCATGGACCGGCGTAATTCGTTGACTGGCAAAATCGTCCGGCTTATCCTCACGATCACAGGTCTCTTCCCGATAGCCACCTCCAGCGGGCGACGGTGTAATCGAGACCGCATCGCGAAATCATCGCTGTCTTTCCGGAGGTCGACGGTGTCTTCCATTGTGTTCACGAACGTATCCATATTCGATGGCACGGGCAGCGACCCCGTGCCGGGCGAGGTACGGGTCGACGGGCAACGAATCGCAGCGGTTCGGCCGTACGGATCCGAGGTCTCCCGTGACGGCGCGACGGTGATCGACGGGCGTGGCGGGACCCTGATGCCCGGACTGATCGACGCGCACGCGCACCTGACCTTCCCCTTCGGCGTGGGACGGCCCGCCTCCTCCTTCGTCCCCCCGGTCGCCGAGCAGACCTTCGCCACCGCCAACAACGCCCGTCTGCTGCTGGAGTCCGGGTACACCAGCGCATTCTCCGGAGGTTCCCTCAACGCCGAGGTGGAAGTGGCGCTGAAGCGGGAGATCGAGGCCGGCCTGCTGCCCGGACCGCGACTGCGCGCCTGTTCCTTCGAGCGCTCGGCCAGCGGAGAGCCGGGCCAGTTGCTCGACCACGACGCGGAAGCCGCCAACGCCGCGGCTGTCGGGACCTGGGTCGACGAGATGGCGGATCTGGGCTGCGACAACGTCAAGCTCATCCTCGACGGGCGCAGCGCCGTGCAGCCGCAGTACTGGGAACTGATGAACTACGGCGACGACGCCGCCGAGGCCGCCTCGCGCACCGCCAAGGCGCGCGGCATGAAGATGGCGTGCCACGCGTTGACGCCCGCGGGTGTCAAGCAGGCGGTCCGCAATGGCTTCGACGCGATTTACCATGCGACCTTCGCCGACGCCGAAGCAATCGACATGCTCGACGAGAACAAAGACCGGCTCATTCTCGCGCCCGCGATCGGCATTCTGCTCGCCGACGTGTACGAGGGCGGTTTCACCGACGAACAGGTCGAAGTGCGCGGCTCCAAGAAAGCTCTGGAGGCCATGGTCGAAACGTACGCCGAAATCCGTCGGCGCGGTATTCCGGTGCTGCCCGGCGGGGACTACGGCTTCCCCCACAACCCGCACGGCACCGAGGCGCGGGACCTGCAGCACCTGGTGGATGTTCTCGGCTACACGCCGAAGGAGGTGCTCAGCGCGGCGACAATGCACGGTGGTCGGCTGATGGGCATGGGCGACGAGCTCGGCCTGATCCGTGAGGGCTACCTGGCCGACCTGTTGCTGGTCGACGGTGACCCGCTGGCCGACATAAAGATCATGCAGGACAAGAGCGCGCTGCGCGTGATCATGCAGGAGGGCCGGTTCGCCAAGAACCTGGGGCCCGTCGCTCCCCCGGTGGCCGCCTGACCGTCTGCCGGCCTGCCCGAACCGGGCGCACCCGGTTCGGTTGTGTAAGACCCGATGCCAGGTCGCGACGTCTTCGTCGCGACCTGTGCACTCACGGCGGCCGAAGGTGCCTTCGGACCGCGTCCGCGGAATGTGCGCTGGGCGCCTTCCGCCGCCATACCCATCAGCGTCAACCCTCAGAAGGGCCATGCACCATGGAACTGGGCAAGAAGTTGCTGTGGCCGAGTGATCCCGGATACCAGAACGCACTGAGCGACGCCGTGTGGAACGGCCGCAAGCCGACTCGGGAGCCGGCCGCCATCGTGCTCGCGGAGACGGCCGAGGACGTGTGCGCTGCCGTGAAACTCGCCAAAGAGCGCGACCTCATGGTGTCCGTCCGGGCAGGTGGACACAGTTTCTCCGCCGCGGGCATCCGGGAGGGAGCCGTCCTGGTCGACGTGTCGCGTCTGACGGCCATCGACGTGGACGTGGCCGGACGCAGGGCGGTCGTCGGGCCCGGTGTGCACGGCGGCGACCTCAACCTGGCCATCGAGCCCCACGGCCTGTTCTTCCCGTCCGGCCACTGCCCGACCGTGGCTCTCGGCGGGTTCCTGCTCGGCGGTGGCATGGGGTGGAACTTCCAGGACATGGGCTGGGGTTGCATGTCCGTGGAGGCGGTCGACGTCGTCACCGCCGACGGCGAACTCGTCCGGGCGGACGAGAACCAGAACTCCGACATCTTGTGGGCGGCCCGCGGCTCCGGGCCGGGGTTCTTCGGCGTCATCACCGCCTACCACCTGAAACTCCACCAGGCCCGGGCGATCACGGTGACCGTGCACAACTACCCGCTCTCGGTGCGCGCCGAGCTGCTGACCTGGCTGCACGACAGGCGCCACGACTTCCCGCAGATCGCGGAGACGGCCCTGTACGTGACCGAGCACTCGACCCGCAGCACGTCCGGGCCGACGATGCTGCTGTCGACGTTCGGCTTCGGTCAGACCGAGGAGGAGTCGATCGACGCGCTGAGGATCATGGACAGCTCGCCGGTGCTCGACCATGTCCTGTGGAAGCACGACAACGCGCCTCAGTCGGTCCAGGATCTGACCGAGATCCCCGAAGGCCTCTACGAGAAGGGCTTCCGCTACGCGACCGACAACATGATCTCCAACTCCCCCGCGGCCGAACTGGTACCGGCCATGGAGGAGTTGCTGACCACGCTGCCGACCCCGAGGTCCCACGCCAGCTGGATCAACATGGCCAGGTGCCGGGAGCTGCCGGACATGGCGTTCTCGCTCCAGGGTGACACCTACGTGGAGGCGTACTCCGTGTGGGAGGACCCCTCTCAGGACCAGCAGATGCACCAGTGGGCCGTCGACATGATGCGCAAGCTCGAACCCGTCGCCGTCGGCTCCCAGATGAGCTGCGAGAACATGATCGGCCGCGGCCTGACCCCGAGTTCGTTCCTGTCCGCGCACGCCGTGACGCGGCTGGAGCAGCTGCGCACGGTCCATGACCCGGAGGGCCGGTTCGCCTCCTACCTGCTGGCCTGACGACCGCCGCCCACCAACGCCCGATTACTGATCCGAGGAGAGAACATGACACTCGCGAACTCCCCCAGCCCCGTTCCGGCCGACCCGGCGAAGCAGCTCCAGTGGCTCGTGGACCGCGCGGCCGTCACGGAGTTGATCGCGGCGTACTCGCGCAGCCTGGACGCCCGTGACTGGGAGGCGTTCCACGGACTGATGACCGAAGACGCCACCTTCGCCATCAACGGGCACGTGATCTCCGACGGACGGAAGCAGTTCGTCTCGGGTGCTCAGGAGAACTTCGGCAGATACCACGCCACCTGGCACAACGAGGGACTGGCCGGCATCCGCGTGGACGGGGACGACGCACGGTCCCGCGCCTACCACATCGGCATCCACGTCACCGACCCCGCGGACATCAACCACCATGGCGACGCCGGCGGCTGGTACGAGAACACCTACCGGCGCACGCCGGACGGCTGGCGCATAGCCAGCGTCGATCTGGCGCTGGTGTGGACCACCGCGCACGACGCCAACGAACTGCCGGTCGAGCCGACCGCCGTGCCGGACCCGACGGCGAACGGGGAAGCCTGATGCCGTTGTCCGATCGCCCTACGGTGGTCGACGGCGGTCTGGTGCGCGGGGTGCCGGACGAGAACGGGACCGGCACCGTGTTCCGCGGTATCCCGTACGCGGCACCGCCGACCGGTGACCGGCGATGGCGTTCGCCGGCGCCGGTCGTCCCCTGGGACGGTGAGCGGCTGTGCGACCGCTTCGGCTCCACGTGTCTCCAGCCGATGGTCCCGAGGGACGGGCTGATGGCGCTGTACGCCTGGGCCGAGCCGCCGGAGTGCGGAATCAGCGAGGACTGTCTGTACCTCAACGTCTGGTCCTCGGCGGAAAGTTCGGAGGAGCGCCGCCCGGTCGTCTTCTGGGTCTTCGGCGGCGGCAACCGGGTCGGCTCCGGCTCCCACCCGTGCACCTGGGGTCACAACCTCTCCCGGCAGGGCGCGGTGGTCGTGACCGTGAACTACCGCCTCGGTCCGTTGGGTTTCCTGGCGCATCCCGCGCTCGACGACGAAGCCGGAACGTCCGGCAACTACGCCGGTCAGGACCTCGTCGCCGCCCTCCAGTGGGTCCAGCGCAACATCGCCGGGTTCGGCGGTGACCCGGAGTGCGTCACGATCGCCGGTCAGTCAGCCGGCGCGGGCCATGTCCAGTCGTTGATGGCCTCGCCGATGGCACGTGGGCTGTTCCACCGTGCGGTCGGCCTCAGTGGCGGCCGGTTCGACGCCGAGCCCTTCGGCTACCGGACCGAGTCGCGTGAGCAGGCCGAACGCAAGAGCGTGGAGACGCTGGCCAGAGCGGGCGTCCGGACACTTGAGGAGATGCGCAACCACCCGGCCGACCAGTTGTGGGGGCCGCGCAACTTCTGGAACATCATCGTGGACGACCGGTTCCTGACGGAGACCGCGCAGGACGCGTTCCGTGCGGGCAGGCAGGCCGACGTGCCGTTCCTCGCGGGGTTCGACGCCGACGAGGCGAGCCCGTTCCCCGCTCCGGACCGCTGGACGACCGCCGGGCTGGCCGAGGGGCTGGTGAAGGACTTCGGTCCCGAAGTCGCCGCGCGGCTCCTGGAGCTCTACCCAGCAGCGACGGACGAGGAGGCGCGGGACGCGGCGTACCGGCTGCGTACCGAGGGCGGGTTCGCCTGGCAGGTGTGGCGGTGGGCCGGTCTGCACCAGGCCACCGCGTCCTCCCCTACCTGGCTGGCCCGGTTCGAGCAGCCGCTTCCCCTGCCGCCCGGGAAGAGGTTTCGCCAGCCCCGTCCGCCACGCGGCTACGGCGCGTTCCACGGCTCCGACCTCTTCTATCTCTTCGACACCCTCGAGACCCGGCCGGACTTCGCGTGGACGGAGGACGACAGGACGGTCGCCCGGCTCTCCAGCGCGGCGTTCCTCGCGTTCGCCCGCACGGGCGACCCCGCAGCCGAAGGGCTGCCGTCCTGGCCGCGGTTCTCGCCCCGCGAAGCGGTCGCACTGCACATGAGACCCGAGCCCGTCGCAGACGTCCTGAGCGAGCGGGACCGGCTGGCCTTCTTCGACACCGTCTTCACCCCGGACGGTGTCACCCGCACCCGAACAGGAGACTCCGCACATGTTCGCTGACCTGACCGGAAAGGTCGCCGTGGTGACCGGCATAGGATCCGGGATCGGCCGGGCGTCCGCGCTCACGCTGGCCCGGCAGGGTGCTGCCGTCTTCGGCTGCGACCTCCACGCCGAGACCGCCGAGGAGACCCTGCGTCTCGCCGAAGCGGAGGGCCTCAAGATCTCCAGCCTGCACCCGGTCGACCTGACCCGGCCCGAGGACGCGCGGGCGGTGATCGAGCAGGCGGTCGCCCAGCACGGCGGGATCGACATCCTGGCCAACGTCGCCGCGGCTGCCGCGCCCTTCTCGCCGTTCGGGGAGACCGACTTCGAGAACCAGTGGAAGCAGACCCTCTCCGGGGAGCTCGACCTGCTCTTCCTCGTCACCCAGGCGGCCTGGCCGCACCTGGTGGAGCGGGGCGGAGGTTCCGTCATCAACGTCGCCTCCGCGACCGCGCACCGGGGCTACCCCGAGCTGCCGGCCCTGCCGCACGTGACCGCCAAGGGCGGCGTGCTCGCGATGACCCGGCAGCTCGCCGCGGAGGGAGCGGCGCACGGCATCCGGGTCAACAGCGTCTCTCCCGGCCTCATTCCGACACCGCACAGCCTTCCCGCGATCGACCTGCCCGGTGTCCGGGAGTCGTTCTTCGCGAAGGTGCTGATCAAGAGGTTCGGCCGACCGGAGGACGTCAGCGGCTGCATCGTCTTCCTGTCCGCCCCGGAGAGCAGCTGGGTCACCGGCGCCGAGTACCTGGTCGACGGCGGTGCGACCGCGATCTGAGGATCCGGCCGCGCCCCGGCGCTCGGTCAGCCCGCGGCGGGCTCTCCCGTCGCGGGCCGGGCGCCGAACCGGCGCGTCTGCTGCCGGGCCGCCTGGAGCGCGATGCCTTCGAAGGCGTTCAGCACCCCGACGCGGGAACCGGACGGCAGCAGCAGGTACGCGGTCGTGTCGGGGAGGCCGTCGATCGGGACGTACGCCAGATCGGGGCGGGCCCAGTACCCCGTACAACTGGACGGTACGAGGGTGACGCCCATGCCCGCGGCGCAGACGTCCAGGATCTCGTCGACCGTGTGGAGGGTGGTGTCGACCCGGGGGATCAGCCCGCCGGACCGCGGCACGGCGAACCAGTCGTGCCACAGCGTCTGCTCCACCTCGATCCCGAAGAACGTCTCCTCGTTCGTCTCCTCGATGCTGATCGTCTGCCGAGCGGCGAGCTGGTGGGTGGCTGCCACGACCAGGACCCGGTCCTCCGACCACAACGGCACCGTCCGGACTCCCGCCGCGGTCACCGCGTGCGTGAACCCGGGTGCTATGGCCGCGTCGATCCGGCCCTCCGTCAACGCCTGGACGGATCCGGCGTAGCCCAGGTGGCGCACTTCCAGGCGGACGTCCGGCAGCGCGGCCGCGGCCGCGGCCAGGATGGCCGAGGACAGGGGGCTGCTGATGGCCAGCCCGATCCGCAGCCGTTCACCGGCCACGTGTCTCTCCTCCGCCCATGTGCTGATGTCCGCCATGGACGTGAGCGCGCGCTTGGCCAGCGGCAGGAGTTGCGCGCCCGCGTCGGTCAGCACCACCTGGCGCGATGTCCGGCGGAACAGCGGCGCGCGCAGGAGTCGCTCCAGCGCCGCGATCTGCTGGCTCAGCGAAGGTGCCGCCACGTGCAGCTTCTGGGCGGCACGAGCGAAGTGGAGATCTTCCGCCACTGCGACGAAGTAGCGGAGTTGCTGCACGGTGATGTCCATGCCGGTTTCCCTCGGCCTCTCCGACAGTTCGACCGCCGGATCGGCCGAGTTCTCACCGTATTCTCCCTCGTGAACAGGCCATCGAGTATCGCGATTCGGTCAGCAGATTCACGCGTTCCCGAACGGGGGCGAGCGCCTGTGCCGGCCGACGACGGTCCCGCGGCGTCCACGCCCCCGGCGCGGCGGGAAACACCCGGGACTGTTCGCGGCGTGCGGCTGGGCAGGCTGGGTCCCGCTCAGTCCCGCTCAACCCCGCGCGGTCCACAGAAACGGTTCGCTCCGGCCCGGCCGCACCCGGTCAGGCTGACGTACGGAGCGCCGCGACGACCCCGCCGTCCACCAGCAGGTCGGTGCCGCTGATGAAGGCGGCCTGCGGACCGAGCAGGAAGGCCGCCGCGGCGGCGATGTCGTCCGGGGTACCGAAACGCCTGAGGGCTGACATGTTCACCATGTCCCGCATCTGCTGCCCGTTCTGGCCGTCCAGTTCCTCTCGGCCCATGGGGGTCGAGATGATGCCGGGGCTGATCGAGTTGACCCACGCGCCGCGTTCGCCCCAGGTGCCTGCCGCAGCCTGGACACGCAGGGCGTTGGCCCGCTTGGCCAACACGTACGCGGCTCCCGGGACTCCCACCACGTCCGGCGCCAGGAACGGCAGGGACAGCAGATCGTTCGCCGGCGTCACGGCCAGCGCCCGCTCGTGGTCGGCGGGGATTCCGAAGGCCATGTAACCGGCCATGCTGGCGATGACCACCGCGGCGGCACCGGGTGCGACGACCCGCTGGAAGGCGTCGAGCACCAGTGCCGCACCCAGCAGATCCACGCGAAGAATCATCCAAGTCGATGCCTGCACCGCGGACAGCCCGGCGGTGTGCGCGACGTGCGTCACGCTGCCGAGTCCGGCGGCGACGTCGGCCAGGACGTGCACCGAATCCGCGTCGGAGACGTCGACCACCTGGGTGGCGACGTGGTGGCCCTCGCCGCGGAGCAGATCAGCGGCACCGTCCAGGGTGGACTCGTTGAAATCGGCGAGCAGCACCTGCCGTCCGCTGCCGATGCGGCGGGCTATCGCCTGCCCCATACCGCCCACGCCGATGACCACGACGACGTCCTTGTTCATCACATGTCCTAAATTTCGAGACAGATCGTACTGTAATCCCCAAGTGGCTGGCCTACGGTCGGGCCATGTCAGCGAGACAGCCCGGCAGGCCCCGCAGCGCCCGCGCCCATCAGGCGATCCTGGAGGCCGCTCGTGACCTGCTCACCTCCGGCGACTACGAGCGTTCCGGGACCGCGTGGGGCGGATCGCGTTGCCGGAGCGGCACGAGGGCCGGAGGGGATGGGATCCCCTCCGGCCCTCACCGCCGCTCGAAGTGGCCGGCGCGGCTCCGCAGGCCGGCGGCGACGGGTGCCCGAGCTCAGCCCCGGCCGTACCGCTCGGCGGGCGTCGGACGGTTGCCACCTGCCAGCAGACCCGATTCCGCCGCGAGGAGGGCGTCGAGCGCGTCAGCCTGATCCTCCAGACCCGGGACACAGATCGTCTCCCCCAACCGCAGGCCTGCCAGGCTGGCCTGGGCCACGCCTTCCGCGGTCATGGCGAAGGGAAGGTTCTTCCCGTATCCATCGCTGAACTCCGTCGCCACCACGCCCGGGCAGACCACCTGGGCGTGCACGCCGGTGTCGGCGAGCTCGTGGGCGAGGGTCCGGGTGAAGGCGACGGTGGCCGCCTTCGCAGCCGCGTACAGGGTGCGGCTCGGAATGTGGGGGTTGGTCTGTCCGGCGCTGAAGGCGAGCAGTGAGGCGACCGTGACGACCTTGCCTTCGTCGGCCGCCAGCATGCCGGGCAGTGCCGCGCGTACGAGCTGGATGGGCGCGACGCCGTTGAGGGTGAGCAGTCGGTCGATCTCGTCCGGGTCGACGTCGGCGAGCGGGGCGTAGCCTCCGACCCCCGCGTTGCTGATCAGCAGGCGGACGTCACCGGCGGACAGGCGCTTGGTCACCGCGGCCAGTCCGTCGGAGGTGCCGAGGTCCGCGGGGAGGACCTCCACGTCGGCGCCGGACGCGCGGAGTTCCGCTGCCAGCTCCGAAAGACGGTCGACCCGCCGGGCCACCAGAACGAAGTCGCTGTCGGCCGCAAGGAGCCGGGCGTAGGCGGCGCCGATTCCGGACGAGGCGCCGGTGATGAGAGCAAGAGTGCGAGTCATGACTCCATACTGATCAGCCGCTTGGCTAATGTCAAACGCTTGATATGTGACCAGTGTCGTATGCTCGGCGGGTGGACACGAATGACGAGGGACCGGTCGCCGGCGACGCTCTGGACCGGGTGACCTGGGCGCTGCGGCGGGCGGAACTGGCCGTGCAGGCCCTCAAGGAGCAGCGGCTGCGGTCGATGGGGATGGCGGCCGCGCACTATTCGCTGCTCATCTCCTTGCACGCCGATCCCGGGCTGACCGGCGCGGAACTGGCCCGCCGCCTGAACGTCACCCCGCAGGCGGTGGCCTCCCTGGTGGCCCGCCTGGACGACCGGGGCCAACTGGAACGGCGCCCGCACGCACGCCACCGCCATGTGCAGGAGCTCCACCTCACCGACGCCGGACGCGACGCGTTGCGCAGGGCCGACGCGGTGATCGCGGAGATCGAACAGCAGATCACCCGGAAGCTGGGCCCCGAGAACACCGGTCGGCTGGCGGCCATGCTCGGCCAGGTGACCGACGCGATCCAGGAAGGGTGATCACCCCCCGGACCGCGGCGGCCGGTGACGCCACGGATCACCTTCACCCCTGCGGCAACCGTCCGCAGCGCCGTCACGACGGCCTGCCTGCGTCGCGGTCCGGACGCTTTCCCCCACCGCCGCCCCCGGCGCACCCACCACCCCGCGGGCGGCCACTCCTGCGCCGCGGCGTGTCACCGACACCTCGGCGGCCGCCCGCGATCGGCCGGGTCCGCACCACCGGCGCCCCCGGCACACCTCCGCACCCACCCCGTCACCGGCATCCCCGATCCGCACGCGGCGCGCCTGTTCCCCGCCCGCGGAGCACTGAAACCGTCACTACCGTTGACAAGTGGGACGCTCGTACATAACTTCCCTCACTAGAATGGTCGCTCTAGCGATGGAGGTCACATGCCCCAGACGATTCCGGTCACCACCCTTCCCTCGGACACCCGGATGACGGCGACCCCCTCCATCCTGAGCAAGGCGTTCGCCGTGCTGAACTCCTTCGACCAGAACAGCCGCCACATGCCCCTGGCCGAGGTCGCCCGGCGCAGCGGACTGCCGAAGTCGACGGTGCACCGGGTGCTGGGCATGCTGATGCAGCTCGGCGCCGTGGTGCGGGAGGGTGACAGCTACCGCATGGGCCTGTCCATGTTCCAGCTCGGTTCCTGCTCGCCCGAGGTGGCGCTGCGGGACGTCGCGCTGCCCCACATGGAGGCTCTGCACCGTGCCACCGGCCAGACCCTCCACCTCGCGGTACTGCACGGAGCGGACGTGATCTACCTGGAGAAGCTGCGCAGCCGCTCGGCCCGTCCGCTGCCCACCGTGGTCGGCGGGAGTCTGCCCGCCCATCTCACCGGGGTCGGGAAGGTGCTGCTGGCGCACGCCGGGGGCGAGCAACGTGACGCCGTTCTGGGCGGGAGCCTTCAGGGCCGGACCTCTCGGTCCGTGATCGACCCGCAGGTGTTGCGGCGGGAGCTGCGCCAGATCGAGAAGGACGGTTTCGGCCGAGACAGGAGCGAGGCGATCGAGGGTCTCAGCTGTCTCGCGGCACCGCTGAGACTCGGCGGACAGGTCGTGGCTGCCCTGTCGGTGGCGTTTCCGGCGGCTTCGGGAGGCGGCGAGATCCTGATCAGCCCGCTCCTGGAGACGGCCGCCGCGGTCTCCAGGTCCCTGACCCGCTCGTCGGGCCGCCTGTGACGGCCCGGCCCCCGGTCCGCTCCACGCCGACCGGTTCCCAGCGGAGTGCGCGCATGACACAGAATGTCGGCGCATCGTCCAGGCAGGTTTTCCTCGACGCGGCGGAGGAGCTGCTCGCCCGGCGCGGTTACGCCGCCATGTCGATCGCCGCGGTGTGCAAGGCGGCCGGTCTGCCCGTCGGTTCGCTCTACTGGCACTTCAAGAACAAGGCGGACCTGGCGGTGGGGGTGCTCAGGCACGGCACCGAACGCTTCTTCGAGGATCTGCCCACGGGCACCGATGTCGTCGGCACTCCCCGCGAGCGGCTGGAGCGCTACTACATGACGGCGGCCGAGGTCTTCGAGCGCTCCCCCCGGTTCCTGCGGGTGGAGCTCCTGCTGAGTCTGCAGGAGTACGACGACCTGGACGTGCGCTCGGAGACGGCACGGATCCACGAGGCCCTCGTCGACCGTATCGCCGGGGTGATCGAACCGGTGGCCCACGAGGCGGGGCTCGCCGACGCGCCCGCCGTCGCGCGGGAACTGGCCGGTATGACGCTCGACATCACCGCCGGCGCCATCGTGGCCCACTCGCTGGGGAGCCAGGACTACGCCACCAGCCTGCGGCGCGCCCTCGACGCCGTCCTCGCGATGATCGACCGGCGGGCGGGCCTCAGTTGCGCGTGAGGTGAGCCGCACGGTCCGCGATCCGCACGGTGTCCGGTCTCCGCGTCACCTTCTGGCCGGTGAGACAGCCGAACACCACCACGGCCGCGGACACCACCGCGCCGAACAGGAACACCTGGACGTACGCGGACGACGGCGGGTAGCTCCGGCCCGCCGGAGGGGACAGCAGGGCCCCCACCGTCGCGCTCGCCGCCGCCGAGCCGATCCAGCGGCTGAGCGCGTTGATGCCGTTCGCAGCGCCGAAGTCCGCCGCCGGAACATGCCGGGCGAGCAGCACCGGCAGAGCCGAGGCACCGATGCCGACGGCGCCCGCCACCGCGGCTCCGCCGACCATCACCTGCCAGGGCGCGTCATGCAGGAGGACCAGACCCAGATAGCCGGCCAGTCCGGCGCAGCCCCCCACGATCACGGCACTGCGGCCTCCGGACCGCCGGACGAGTCGGTTGTCCAGCAGGGATCCGCCCATCGCGGTCGCCAGGCCCGGCAGCATGAAGACCAGCGACGCCGAGAGGACGGACGCCCCGAAGCCGTAGCCGGTCAGGGACGGGGACTCCTGTACGAACTGCGACACCGGCAGCCGTCCGATGATGATGAGTGCTCCGCTCAGCATGGCCAGGCAGTTGATCAGCAGTACGGCCTTGTCGCGGAGCCCCCGCAGGTCCACCAGCGGCTCGGGCGACCGCAGTTCGACCGCCACGAAGAGCGAGCACAGCACCGCGCCCACACCGACGGCGCCCAGGATCGCGGGTGAGGACCAGCCCCAGGCCCGCCCCTGGGAGAGCGCGATGAGCCAGGGGACGAGGAAGCCGCTCAGCAGAGCCGCGCCCCACCAGTCCACCCTGCCGCCGCCGTCGGGCCGCACCGCTCCCGGCAGGTAGCGCGCGGCCATGACGAGGATCACGGTGGCCAGCAGGCACTGCGCGGCGAAGGCCAGCCGGTAGTCACCGCCCGTTCCGCTCATCAGGCCCGCCGCGACGATGCCGAGACTCGCGCCGACACCCAGGGCACCGGCGACGCGGGAGGTCCCGGCGGCCACCCGGCCGGCCGGGAGTTCCTCCCGTACGAGACTCACCGCAAGGGAGTACAGGGCACCGCTGGCGCCCTGGAGCACCCGTCCGAGGATCAGCACCGGCAGCGACGCGACACTCATGCACAGCAGGGAACCGAGCACGACCGAGGCGAGGCAGAGCAGGATCAGCGGCCGTCTGCCCCGCAGGTCGGACACCCTTCCCAGTACCGAGGCCGACACGGCCGACGACAGCAGGCTGGCCGTGAGAGCCCATCCGGCGGTGGCGGTACCGACTCCCAGTTGCCTGCCGATCTCCGGTACCAGGGGCACCACCACGGTCTGCAGGGACGCCCCGAGCCCTGAGGCACAGGCGAGGGTGAGGATCATGGCCCTGTGTGTGTCGACGGGGCTGTCGCTGTGAGTCGGCATGCGCCGCAACCTACGGAAGATCCCCGTTGATCCGGTTCTCCGCGTTCCGGCCGCTGGAACCCGCCGACTGCCGCGTTCCAGCGGCCGGAACACTCGCGCGCCAAGGCCGCCCGACTGTTCCTAGCCTCTGCTGTCCGGCACCGGAGCGGAGGAACACATGCGGGGCAGTACAGAGCATCACGTGATCGTCGGGGGCAGTGCGGCAGGTGTCGCCGCCGCACTCGCCCTGCGCGACCACGGATTCCCCGGAAGGGTGACCGTGGTCGACGCCGGCGGTGAACTTCCCTACGAACGGCCCCCGTTGTCCAAGGCCCTGACCGGCCCGGCGACCCGGTTCCTGGTGCCCATCCTGCCCGCCGAGGTCTACGCCGAACGGGACATCGAGCTCCTGACGGGCAGGCGTGTGCTGGCCCTGGAGCCCACACGCCGTCTCCTCGTCCTGGACGACGGCCGCGCCCTGCACGCCGACCGCGTGCTCCTGGCGACGGGAGCCACGGCCGTCCTGCCGAAGCTGCCCGGCGTCCACCTCCCCGGCGTGCTCACCCTGCGCGACGCCCACGACGCCAGGGAGCTCGCGGGGCGGCTGGGGCGCGGCGGTCCCGTGGTGGTGGTCGGCGGCGGGTTCATCGGACTGGAGGTCGCCGCGGTGGCCCGTGAGGCGGGCCTGGACGTCACGGTCGTGGAACAGGCCCCGAGGCCGCTGGAGCGCCCACTCGGACCGGACCTGGCCGGACACGTGACCGGTCTGCACACGAGCCGCGGCGTCCGCGTCCGTACCGGTGTGTCGGTCCTGGAGTTCACCGGCGGCGACGAGGTCGAAGGGGTCCGGCTGACCACCGGCGAGGTGCTGCCCGCGGCCGTGGTCGTGGTGGGTGTCGGGGTGCGCCCTGACACCGCCCTCGCCGAGCGCGCCGGTGTCGCGTGCGACCAGGGGGTGATCGTCGACCTCCGGTGCCGCACCAACGACCCGTGGATCCTCGCCGCCGGTGATGTCACGCGCCAGCCGAACCCCCACCTGACCGCCCCGGGACGCATCGAGCACTGGGACAACGCGCAGAAGCAGGGGGCCGTAGCCGGTGCCGTGATGGCCGGGGCGGAGGACCGGGAGCACACCGACCTGCCGTACTTCTACTCGGAGCAGTTCGGCCACACCCTGCAGATGTACGGCCGCTTCGCCGCCGGTGACACCTTCGTGCTGCGCGACGACGCCACGGACGCCTCCTTCCTCGGCTTCTGGCTGGGTGACGGGCGTATCACCGCGGCGGCCGCCCTCGACCGGCCGAAGGACCTGCGCACCGTCCGCCCGCTCATCGAAACCGGGGCGCCCGTGACGGCGGCGGACCTCTCCTCACCGGGCACGAACCTGCGCGCACTCGCGAAGTCCGCGAAGGCGTTCAAACCACTGGAACGATCGCTCGCCTCCGGTGCCGGTGTCGTCTGAGACTGCGTCCACGCATCACACGAAGGAGCACCCCTGATGCCCTGGATCCGTGCCTGCGCGGCCGACGAGCTGGAGGAGGAGGACGCGGTCGTCGTCCCCTCCCAGCCGCCCGTCGCCGTGTTCAACGCCGACGGCGAGTACTTCGCCACCGCGGACACCTGCACCCACGGCCAGTTCGCCCTGTCCGACGGTTACGTGGAGGACGCCGTGGTGGAGTGCGCGCTGCACTCCGCCAAGTTCTGCCTGCGGACGGGCAAGGCACTGACCCTGCCCGCCACCGAGCCGCTGCGTACCTTCCCCGTCCGCGTCGAGGACGGGGACCTGTACGTGGAGATCGACGACACAATGATCAAGGAGCCTGTCTCATGAGTGAAGTCATCGCTCTGGCCTACGTCGGGATCGAGGCGACCGACGTCGGCGCCTGGCGCACGTTCGCCACCGACGCCCTCGGCCTGCAGGCCGTGGAGGGACCCGACGGGGCGCTGCGGCTGCGGGCCGACGAGCGTGCCTACCGCGCGGAGATCCGTCAGGCGGACACCGACGGCCTGTCGCACCTCGGCCTGGAGGTGCGCAACGCGGCGGCTCTGTCGGACCTCGCCGAGAAGCTGGAGAACAACGGCGTCGCCGTCAAGCGGGACCAGGCCGAGCTCGCCGCCCGGCGCCAGGTCACCGACCTGATCGTCGTCGAGGACCCGGCCGGTAACACCCTGGAGATCTTCTACGGCCAGTTGTACGGCGAGACCGCGTTCGTGTCGCCCACCGGAGCCCGGTTCGTCACCCACGGCACCAAGGGCCTCGGCTTCGGTCACTCCTTCTTCCTCGTGCCCGACCTCAAGGCCGCGCTCACCTTCTACACCGAGCTGCTGGGCTTCCGCGTCAGCGACCGGATCCCCGAGGGCCCCAACGACGCCTACTTCCTGCGCTGCAACCCCCGCCACCACAGCATCGGGCTCGCCTCGGTACCCGGTATGGGATCGCGTCTGCTGCACATCATGTTCGAGGTCGACGACCTCGACGCCGTGGGCCGCGCCTACGACAAGTGCCGTGACGGCGCCGCCACCCTGGTCAACACCCTGGGCCGGCACTCCAACGACCAGATGCTGTCCTTCTACGTCCGCACCCCCTCCGGCTTCGACCTCGAGTACGGCTGCTTCGGCCTCCAGGTCGACGAGGACAGCTGGGAGGCCGTCGAACACCGCTACCCCGTCGAGAGCTGGTGGGGTCACAAGCGCACCCCCGACAACGTCCGCGGCCCCGAGCCGGGCTGGCAGTACTGACAGCCGCTCCCCACACCGAAAGGCCCGTCATGGCTCGCCACTTGCAGTTGAAGGAACCGGTCACCGAACGGCCGTACGAGAATTGGGGCACGATCGGGGCGGAACTGGCCGGGTGCCAGGTGCGTTTCGTCGAAGGCAGGCGATGGCGTCACCGGGTCATCGAGGCCGGATCCGACGGTCCGCCACTGCTCATGTACCACGGCATCGGCGGGCACGCGGAGACCTTCGCCCGCAATCTGCGGGCCCTGTCCGAGAACTTCCACGTCTACGCCGTCGACGCCCGCTTCCACGGCTTCTCCTCGAAGGACGACTTCGACCTGCCCCACATGTACGACGGCCTCGCGGACGGCGCCATCGACCTGATCGACGCGCTCGGTCACCGCAGCGTGTTCTACGAGGGCGAGTCCATGGGCGCCCAGCTCGGCGTCAACCTGGCCCTGCACCATCCGGAACGGTTCGACCGGATGATCCTCAACGCGGGGTTCTACCTCAACCGCCCCGACCGCGAGGGATTCACGCCCGCCGCCCGTGGTGCGTCGAACCTGGGGCAGCTCTCCGCGCTGGCCGTCACCGAACCCACGACCGAGAACATCGGCAACCGGCTGCAGTGGCTGGTGTCCCGGCCGGACCGGATGACCGACGACATGGTCTCGGTCCGCCGGCGGATCTACTCCGACCCGGAGGTCAACCGGTCGCTGCGCCGCATCTTCAATCTCGACGGAGGCGGCTCGTTCGGCCCCCACCTCTACGAGCCGTCGTACACCCACGACGACCTCAAGTCCTGGCGTCCCGAGACGCTGGTGCTCTGGGGTGAGCACAACCCGGGCCACGGTCCCGACTACGGCGAGTACTGGGCCGACGTGATCGGCGCCGACTTCTACGCCTTCGAGGACGCGGGCCACTGGCCGCAGTGGGAGAAGCCCCACGAGTTCAACGCGGTCGTCACCCAGTACCTCACACGCTGAGGACGCCCGTTCCCGATCCACCCCCACGCCCCCTTTCCGATCCACCCGCCCGCACACCCGCTGAGCCGGGTACCAGCACACCGAACGGAGACGGCATGAGTCTGCAAAGAGGCAGGGCATTCGTCGATGACGCCGAGACACTGATCGACCGGTCCATCTTCTCCGACCCGGTCCTGTACCGGCAGGAACTGGGCCGCGTCTTCGCCCGTAGCTGGCTGTTCCTGGCCCACGAGAGCCAGTTCAAGAAGGCCGGCGACTTCTACTCCACCTACATGGGCGCCGACCCCGTCATCGTCACCCGGCAGCGGAGCGGTGACTACAAGGTGCTGCTCAACTCGTGCCGTCACCGCGGGATGCGGGTCTGCCGCTACGACTCGGGCAACGCCAAGGCGTTCACCTGTCCGTACCACGGCTGGTCCTACGGCACCGACGGCTCGCTGCTGGCCGTTCCCATGGAGGAGGCCGCCTACGGCGACGGGCTGGACCGCTCCGCGTGGGGCCTGGCCGTGGTGCCCCGCGTGGAGACGTACAAGGGGCTCGTGTTCGGCACCTGGGACACCGAGATCCCGTCGCTGGCCGAGTTCCTCGGTGACTTCCGGTACTACCTCGACGTCCTCGTCGACCCGGACGAGCAGGGCTGCTCGGTGGCGACCGGCGTGCACAAGTGGCGGATGCAGGGCAACTGGAAGCTCGCGTCCGAGCAGTTCGCCGGCGACATGTACCACGCCTTCTCCACCCATCTGTCGGCCCTGATCGCCGAGGCGCCGCGTTCCAAGGGGATCCGCCCGCCCGAGCTCGGCTTCCAGGTCGGCATGGAGGGCGGCCACGGCCTCGGCGGCTACGCGGGCTACCCGTACTGGCACTCGCAGGGCTTCTCGGACGAGGTCGCGGACTGGATGGGCGCCTTCTGGGAGCGCGCCGCGCAGCGGCTCGGCCGGGCCCGCACCACGGACTCCGTCCTGATCCACGGCACCGTCTTCCCGAACATGTCCATGCTGTTCAACCGCTGGATGATGCGGGTCTGGCAGCCCAAGGGGCCGGACGCCATGGAGGTCCACTCCTGGGTGCTCCTTCCCAACAGCGCCCCGCCCGCCGTGCGCCGCGCCCTGCTCCTCGACTACCAGCGGCACTTCAGCGCCTCCGGTACCTGGGAACAGGACGACGCCGAGCAGTGGAACTACAGCACCAACAGCAGCGACGGCTTCGTCACGGCCGGTCTTCCGCTGCACTACGGCATGGGCGTCGGCCGGGGCCCGAACAAGGAGTTCCCGGAGTTCCCCGGAACCGTCGACGACGTCCTCAGCGAGATCAACCAACGGCAGTTCTACCGGCGTTGGTCGGAGCTGATGGCCGTCCCGCAGCCGTCCGAGACGGCCGCTCCCCGGACACCCGCCGCCGACCGCGACTCCCACTCACACTCCGGCTCCGACTCCGACTCCGCGAAGGCAGTGATCGCATGACCGCCCTGTTGCCCGAGACCGGATCCGGTGTCACCGTGGAACGGCTGCTGCTCCAGTACGAGATCGAGCAGTTCCTCTACCACGAGGCGGACCTCCTCACCCGGCACGAGCTCGACGCCTGGCTGGAACTGTTCACCGACGACCTGCGGTACTACATGCCGATCCGGCGCAACCACTCCTCCCGGGACCCGGAGACCATCGAGGACGACGGCGCGCTCGCCGTCATCGACGACGACAAGTCCTTCCTCGCGGAGCGCATAGCCAAGATCCACACCGGCAAGGCGTGGGCCGACGACCCGCTGGCCCGCGTGCGCCATCTGGTCACCAACGTGGTCGTCGGCGAGGCGGACCCGGAGACCGGGGAGATCACGGTCGACTCGTACCTCCTCATCAACCGCAACCGCCTGGAGGACGAGCAGGACTCCTTCGTCTGCGGCCGCACCGACCGGCTCCGGCGCACCCCGGACGGTCTGCGGATCAGCCGGCGCCGGATCATGCTCGACCAGTCGGTGATCCTCAGCAAGAACATGAGCGTGATGTTCTGATGGGAACGCACAGCGGCTGGGTGCAGGACCAGGTCGTCGCCGTCACCGGCGGCGGCTCGGGTCTCGGCCGCGCCCTGGTCGACACCCTCGTCGAGGAGGGCGCGAACGTCGTCGTCCTGGAGCGGTCCGCGGCCAAGGCCGAGGCCCTGCGGGCCGACCACGGGCCGGACCGGGTGCGGGTCGTCGAGGGCGATGCCACGCTCCTCGCCGACAACCGGGAGGCGGTCGCCACCGCGCTGGAGGCGTTCGGCCGACTCGACTGCTTCGTCGCGAACGCCGGCCTGTGGGACTTCTCCACCCGGCTGGCGGACATGCCCGACGAAGCGGTCTCGGCGGCCTTCGACGAGGTGTACGCCCTCAACGTCAAGGCACCGCTACTGGGCGCGAAGGCCGCTCTCGACGCCCTGCGGGCCACCAACGGCTCCCTGGTCGTCACCCTGTCCAACGCCGCCCTGTACCCGGGCGGCGGAGGCAGCCTGTACGTGTCGTCCAAACACGCCGGGCTCGGGCTGGTCCGCCAGCTGGCCTGGGAGCTGGCTCCCGACGTACGGGTGAACGCCGTCGCCCCCGGCGGCATGTCGACCGACCTGCGGGGACCCGCCGCCCTCAAGTACGCCGACACACCGCTGAGTTCACTTCCCATGGACGACATCATGGAGAAGCACGGGCCCCTGCGCCGGGCCCCCAGGCCTCAGGACTACGTCGGCGGCTTCCTCCTCCTGGCGTCCCGCCGCTACGGCTCCATGTCCACCGGCACCGTGGTGGACGTGGCCGCCGGGCGCGGCATCGCGCTCAGCCTGCACGAGAACTGACGGGCCGTCCGGGCCGCCGACCTGACAGGGCGGCGGCCCGGCCTCCCGGCCTCAGCACACCGAATCCGGAGTGATACCCCATGCTTGATTCCCACGCGCCGCAGCGGCGGCGATGACCGACGCCGTCGTCCGCAAGGCAGCGGACACGCTCTTCGACGCCGAGCGGTCCGGCGTCCCCTGCTCCCCCGTGCGAGGCCTGCTCTCCGAGGGCGACGTGACGTCCGCGTACGCCGTGCAGCGCATGAACGTCGAGCGGCGGCTGCACGACGAGCGCCGTGTCGTCGGCCGCAAGATCGGTCTCACCTCACCCGCCGTACAGGCCCAACTCGGGGTCGACCGGCCGGACTTCGGTGCCCTGCTGTCCGACATGGCCGTGGCCGACGGCGCCACGGTCCCGGCGGGACGTCTGCTGCAGCCGAGGATCGAGGCGGAGGTCGCGCTGGTCCTCGGCCGCGATCTGCCGCACCCGCAGACGACGGTCGCCGACGTAATCCGGGCCGTCGACTTCGCGCTGCCCGCCCTGGAGATCGTCGACAGCCGGATCGCCGGCTGGGACATCACGCTGGTGGACACGGTCGCCGACAACGCCTCCTCGGGCCTGTTCGTCCTCGGCACCGCGCCGGTTCCGCTGACCTCGGTGGATCTGCGGTCCGTGCGGATGACCCTCCTCAAGAACGGCCAGCCGGTCTCCGAGGGCAGCGGCCGAGACTGCCTCGACGGCCCGCTCAACGCGGCCGTCTGGCTGGCCTCGACCCTGGCCGCCATGGGCGACCCGCTGCGCGAGGGCGACATCGTCCTCACCGGGGCACTGGGCCCCATGGCCGTGGCGACGCCCGGCAGTTCCTTCGAGGCCCGCATCTCCGGTCTGGGCAGCGTCCGGGTCGGCTTCGCACCGGACGACAAGGAGAACGACAAGTGAGCACGACAGCCCCGGGCGACCGCACCAAGGTGGCCGTGATCGGGTCCGGCAACATCGGCACCGACCTGATGATCAAGGTCCTCCGGCTGTCGGACAGCCTGGAGATCGCCGCGATGGTCGGCATCGACCCCGACTCGGACGGCCTGGCCCGCGCCCGCCGCCTGAAGGTCGCCACCACCCACGGGGGCATCGACGGCCTGGTCGCCATGGACGAGTTCGCCGACGTCCGGATCGTCTTCGACGCGACGTCCGCCGGCGCCCACCGCCACCACGACGAGATCCTGCGCGCGCACGGCCGCACCGTCGTCGACCTCACCCCGGCCGCCCTCGGACCGTACGTCGTCCCGCCGGTCAACGGCGACGCCCATCTCGACGCGCCCAACGTCAACATGGTCACGTGCGGCGGCCAGGCGACCATCCCGGTCGTCGCCGCGGTCAACGCCGTCACCCCCGTGCACTACGGCGAGATCGTCGCGTCCATCTCCTCCCGCTCCGCCGGGCCCGGCACCCGGGCGAACATCGACGAGTTCACGGAGACCACCGCGTCCGCGATCGAGAAGGTCGGCGGCGCGGCCCGCGGCAAGGCGGTGATCGTCCTCAACCCCGCCGAGCCCCCGCTGATCATGCGCGACACCGTGCACTGCCTCGTCGGCGACTGCGACGACGCGGCGGTGACCGCCTCCGTCGAGGCGATGGTCGAGCGGGTGCGGGCGTACGTGCCGGGCTACCGGCTCAAGCAGAAGGTGCAGTTCGACCGGGTCGTCACCGACGACCCGCTGCGCGGCTTGCTCCCGACGGGCACGAAGAGCCAGGCCGTGAAGGTGTCGGTCTTCCTGGAGGTGGAGGGCGCCGCCCACTACCTGCCCGCCTACGCCGGAAACCTCGACATCATGACCTCGGCCGCGCTGCGCACCGCCGAACGCATGGCCGCCCACGGCGCCTCGAAGGCGGTGACCGCATGACCCCCACGCTGTATGTACAGGACGTGACCCTGCGGGACGGCATGCACGCCGTCCGGCACCGGTACACCGTCGACCAGGCCCGCACCATCGCGGGCGCGCTGGACGCGGCCGGGGTCGCGGCGATCGAGATCTCGCACGGCGACGGGCTCGCCGGGTCCAGCATCACCTACGGCGTCGGCGCCCACACCGACTGGGAGTGGATCGAGGCCGTCGTGGGCGCCGTACGGCATGCCGTGCCGACCACGCTGCTGCTGCCGGGCATCGGCACCCTGCACGACCTCAGGCAGGCCCACGCGCTGGGGGTCCGCTCCGTGCGGGTGGCCACCCACTGCACCGAGGCCGACATCTCCGCCCAGCACATCGCCGCGGCCCGGGAGATGGGCATGGACGTGGCGGGCTTCCTGATGATGTCCCACATGGCCGAACCATCCGAACTGGCCCGCCAGGCCAAGCTGATGGAGTCCTACGGCGCCCATTGCGTCTACGTCACCGACTCCGGCGGCCGGCTCACCATGGACGGCGTACGCGACCGGCTGCGCGCCTACCGCGACGTCCTCGACCCTGCCACCGAGCTCGGCATCCACGCCCACCACAACCTCGCCCTCGGCGTCGCCAACACCGTCGTCGCTGTCGAGAACGGGGTGACCCGCGTGGACGCCTCCCTGGCCGGGCAGGGCGCGGGCGCGGGCAACTGCCCGCTGGAGGCGTTCGTCGCGGTGGCGGACCTGATGGGCTGGAAGCACGGCTGCGACCTGTTCCCCCTCATGGATGCCGCAGACGACCTGGTGCGCCCGCTCCAGGACCGGGACGTGCGCGTCGACCGCGAGACCCTCACCCTCGGCTACGCCGGCGTCTACTCCAGCTTCCTGCGCCACGCCGAGGCCGCCTCCCAGCGGTACGGCATCGACACGCGTGCCCTCCTCGTCGAGGTCGGCCGCCGCGGGATGGTGGGCGGCCAGGAGGACATGATCACCGACATCGCGCTGGACCTGCTGGACAGCAGCCGGGCCTGACCGCTCGTCGAGGGTCGCCTGTGCGTTTGTGCCGGGCGGCGGCCCCGGGACGCCGTCGATGTGGGCGGTGACCGCATGAGGTCTCGTCCCGCCAGGACCTTGAGACGCGGGCACCCGGCACGCTCGGGTGGAGCCGGAGAGAGCCGCGCGCTGCGCACCCTGGCGCAGGGCCCCGGCGGACGCACGGCCGGCAAGGGCGGACCAGGAGGGAGACCGTCCCGGGCGGGCCCCGTTCGCCCGGGACGGTCTCCACCGAGGAGGGTGGTGTCGGCGCGGGTCACCCGCAGGCGACGGACTCGCCGGACCGGGCGTGCACCGAGCGCACCGCGTCCGCGAGTGCGGGAGCCGCCTCGGCGCCGGCGTCGGCGATCCCCACTCCGTAGCGGAACCGCAGGGTGGAGCCGTCCGCCACGGTCATCTCCTCGCTGAAGAACGGCGCCGGGTTGAGGCAGGCGAACTCCTCCGTGCGGGCGAACCACTGCGGCGGGTGGCAGGGGTTGGCCGCGTCGTCGACCATGAGCACGAGCGACTGCTCGTCCGACTCGTCGTGGCGGCCCTCGAAGCCCATCCAGCCCATGCGCCGTCCGCGTACCTCGTCGCCGCCCAGACCTTCCTCGGTGACGAACCGGCCGCCGGTGAACGACCGCGGGCCGCGCCAGAACAGGCCGCCGTATCCGGCGTTCTCCCGTCCCTTGGTGGTCGGTGATCCCATGGCGACGTCCGCCCCGGACACGTTCGTCATCTCCGTCTCGAACGTCAGCGCCCATGCCTGCGGGGAGAGCAGTTCCGCTCGCAGCGTCCTGCGTTCGGTGAAGAACAGTGCGCCGGACTGGGTGATCCACTCCAGTTCGTGCGCGAACGTCGCCGTACCGCCGTCCCGGTCGAGAGCGGTGATCCGGCGGTGCGCCTGGGTGCCGTTGTTCTCCAGCTGGACGTAGAAGCGGCCGTGGATGTAGGTGGGGCCGCCCCAGAAGTTCTCCTCGCCCACGTGTGGCAGGGGCCAGGCGATGCCCTTGTGCCAGACGTGGTCGTGCGGGCGGAACAGGCTGACCGTGTTGCCGCCGCGGGTGCGCAGCGGGTGGATGTAGGGCTTGGGTGACTCCAGTTGGACGGTGTCCGGCCGGTACACGTAGTGGAAGATTTCGGTGTCTGCGTCGCGGACCGTGGCCGAGGTACCGACGTCGTGGCTGATGTGCAGAGTGTTCATACGAGGGTCTCCTTGACCGGCTCCCACGGCACGGCGCCGCCGTCCATGCTGAGCGTGAACGGGTCGTCGCCCGCCAACTCCCCTGCGGTGACGGGGACACCGCGGAACGCGGAGGCGTAGGTCGCCGCCGCGAACTCCAGGGTGCGACGCGCGTCGACCAGGGAGACCCCCGGTTCCCGACCCGCCTCCCAGGCGTCGAACACGGCCTCGATCTGCAGCCGGTGGCCGCTGATGAGGTCAGGCCCGGCACCGTCGTTCCACAGGGCGGCGAGTTCCTCGTGGCCGGAGGCCGGTGTGAAGCGCCAGTGCTCCTCGCGGTAGCCGTAGAGGTGCTCGAGTTCGACCGTGGCGTGTTCGAAGTCGAAGCGCAGCCGGGACGTCTCCCTCGGGGACAGCAGGGAGTTGACCACCGTGGCGAGGGCTCCGTCCGCGAACCTGACCGCGGCGACCGAGACGTCCTCGGTGTCGGTGGGCCTGGCCCGGCGGTCGGCGAGCGCGGTGATCACGGACCAGGGGCCGAGGACCGACACCATCAGGTCGAACTGGTGGATGCCGTGCCCCATGGTGGGACCGCCGCCCTCGGCGTCCCAGCATCCGCGCCACGGCACCTCGAAGTACTCGTCGGGCCGGTACCACAGGGTCTCGCAGGTGGCGACGTGCGGCCGGCCCAGCGCACCGGACTCGACCAGCCGCCGCAGCCGTACGGCGGTCGCGCCGTAGCGGTGCTGGAAGACGGTCAGGACCCGGGACCCGGTCTGCTCCTGCACCTCGGCCAGTTCGTCCATCTCGCGCAGACTCAGCGCGGTCGGCTTCTCTACCAGGGCGGTGGCACCGGCCCGCATCACCTGGGCGGCCAGGGGCGCGTGGGTCCGGGGCGGTGTGCAGATGTGCACGAGGTCGAGCGGCTCGCCGCTCTCCAGCAGCGCCGTCGGGTCACTGAAGACCTGCGGTACGCGGAAGCGGTCGGCGAACTCGGCGGCGCGATTCGGGTCGAGGTCGGCGACGGCGACCAGCCGGGCGCGTTCGGAGAGTTCGCCGAGGGCTTCGGCGTGGGCGTGGGCTATCCCTCCGGTGCCGATGATGGCCACGCGGTAGGGCGGCCGGGAGCTGGGCATGGGTGGTTTCTCTTCCTTCGTTTCCGGACCGGTCGTCGCGGTATCGCCCTGGGAGCCCGCCGACAGCGGCGGGCTCCCCTGGGGAACCATCACTTGGCGGCGTCGATCTCGCCCTGGAGCTCCTTGATGAACGCCTTCGCGGCGGCCTCGGGCGAGGTCTTGTTGAAGTAGACCTGCTGGCTGTAGCGCTGCAGCTCCGGCTCGATCCCGCTGCCGCCGTTCGGGGTGACGACCGGCGCCTCGCCCGGCGTCACGGCCTTCATGTAGTCGGCCGCCTCCTTGTCCGTTCCCGACAGACCCGCCTCCAGGTGCTGCAGCATCTGCTTGTTCGCGGGGATGCCGCGTTCCGTCCTGAGGATGTCGGCGGCCTTCTCGTTGTTCAGCAGGAAGTTGACGAACGCGGCCGCCTCGGCGGGGTGCTTGGTCTGGCTGGAGACCGCCCAGTACATGGAAGGCTTGAAGAAGTTCGCCTTCACGGTGCCCTCATGCGGCATCTGCAGCAGCTTCAGATGCGCGCCGGTCGCCTGCTGCAGGGCGGTGACCTGCGTGTTGTAGGCGCCGGTCATGGCCGACTTGCCGGTCGCGAAGCTGCCGGCGGTGATACCGGCGGTCAGGTCCTCGACCATGGTCGAGGCGCTGACGTTGGCGCCCGAGGAGATCAGCTTCTGTCCGAACGCCCACATGTCGGTGAGCGCCTTGGGCTTGAGGGAGACGTTGCCGTCCTTGTCGAAGAGGTTGCCGCCCTCCTGGCGGGCCCAGTACTTGATGTCACCGGCGGAGAACCCGGGCGCACCGGAGGCGCCGTGGATCTTGCCGCCGCTCTTGTCCGTCAGCTCCTTGGCGACCTTGGCGTAGTCGTCCCAGGTCCACCTCTTGTCGTCGGGCAGGGCCACGCCGTACTTCTTGAACAGGTCGGTGTTCACGACCACGGACATGACGCCGACGCCGACGCCGATGGGAAGCGCGTACTGCGTGCCGTTGACCTGGCCGGTGGCGAGGGACTTGGCGTCGAACTGGGAGGTGTCGACCAGCTTCTTGGCCTTGCCGAGGTCGTACAGCGCGCCGCGGTCCGCGTAGGAGGCGAGGTAGAGCTCGTCCATCTGCACCACGTCGGGCGAGTCCTTGGCCGCGGTCGTGGTGGCGAGCGCGTCCCAGTAGCCGTTCCAGTCCTTGTACTGCCCCTTGACGGTGATGTTGGGGTACTTCTTCTCGAACGCCGCGATGACCGAGTTGGTGAGCTTGGCCCGGTTGGCGTCTCCCCACCAGTCGAGGTTGATGGTGACCGGCTTGTCGCTGAGCTTGTCGGCGTTGCCGGCGCTGCCGCTGGAGCAGGCCGTCAGGACGAGCGAGAGCGAGGCGACCGCGCCGATGACGAGGCGTCTGGAGGGGCTGGAGTTCATGGGCTTCTCCGTAGGTTGTCAGGCGGCCCGGGGTGGGGCGGTCTGTCGGTGCTGCGCTGCGACCGGGCGGCCATGTCTCGTTCGCCGCCGTGGTTCTGCGGTGACCTGCGCGGTCACTTGCCGCCGGTGGTCGCGATGCCGCGCAGCAGGAAGCGCTGCCCGCCAAGGAAGACGAGGAAGACGGGCACGAGCGAGACGACGCTCATGGCGAACACCGAACCCCAGTCGGTCGCGCTCTGCTGGTCCACGAAGGCCCGCAGCGCGAGGGGGGTGGTGTACTTGTCCGGATCGGTGAGATAGATGAGCTGGGTGTAGAAGTCGTTCCAGGTCCAGATGAAGGTGAAGATCGCGGTGGTCGCCAGGGCCGGGACCATCAGGGGCAGGATGAGGTTGAAGAAGATCCGCAGGTGCCCCGCGCCGTCGATCCGTGCGGCCTCGTCGATCTCGCGCGGGATGCCGCGGATGAACTGCACCATGAGGAAGATGAAGAAGGCGTCGGTCGCCAGGAACTTCGGCACGATCAGCGGCAGGAAGGTGTTCACCCAGCCGAGCTGCGAGTACAGGATGTACTGCGGCACGATGATCACATGGACCGGCAGCATGATCGTGACGAGCATGATGGCGAACCACAGGCGCTTGGCCCGGAACTCCAGCCTGGCGAAGGCGTAGGCGGCCAGGGAACAGGCGAAGAGGTTGCCGAGGATCGCTCCGATCACGACGATCAGCGAGTTGACGAGGTAGTGGCTGAACGGCTGGGCGAAGGCGTGCCAGCCGTTGCTGTAGTTCTCGAGCCGCAGATGACTCAGGCCCAGTCCCGCGTTGCGGAAGATCTCGGCCTTGGGACGCAGCGAGCTGACCACCATCCACAGCACGGGGTACAGCATCGCCAGGGCGCAGGCACAGAGCAGGACGTGTTTGAGAACGGCGCGGACCCGGCGGCGGCCGCCCAGCGCCGCGCGACGGCGGGCGGCGGGCAACGAGCGGGGTACGGCCACGGCGCGGTCAGTCATCGTAAAACACCCAGTACTTGGAGGCCCAGAAGTTGACGGCGGTGAAGACCGCGACGATGAGGAGCAGGAGCCACGCGAGCGCGGAGGCGTATCCCATGTCGAACTGGCCGAACCCGCGCTGGTAGAGGTAGAGCGAGTAGAAGAGGGTGGAGTCGGCGGGGCCTCCGGTGCCGCCCGAGACCACGAAGGCCTGGGTGAACGTCTGGAAGGCGTGGATGATCTGCAGCACCAGGTTGAAGAAGATGATCGGTGTCAGCAGGGGAATGGTGATGCTGCGGAACTGCCGAAGGCGTGACGCGCCGTCGACGGAGGCCGCTTCGTAGAAGGAGGCGGGGATCTGCCGCAGCCCGGCGAGGAAGATCACCATGGGTGATCCGAACGTCCAGACGTTCAGGACGATGATGGTCGACAGCGCGGTCTTCGGTTCCGAGATCCAGCCCTGGCCATGGACGCCGAACAGGCCCAGGCCCTTGTTCACCAGCCCGCTGGTGCCGAAGATCGTGCGCCACAGCACGGCGATCGCGACGCTGCCGCCGATCAGTGACGGCAGGTAGAAGACGGAGCGGTAGAAGGACAGACCCCGCACTCCCTTGTCCAGCAGAAGGGCGAGGCCGAGAGCCAGCGCCAGCTGCAGGGGGACGGAGACCAGGACATAGGTGAACGTCACCTGCAGCGACTTGTGCAGACGGTCGTCGCTCAGCATGCGCGTCCAGTTGTCCAGTCCGCTGAACTGCGGTGGCTGCAGCAGGTTGTACTTGGTGAAGCTGAGGTAGAGCGAGGCCAGCATCGGGCCGAGAGTGATCCCGAACAGCCCGACGAACCAGGGCAGAAGAAAGAAGAACGCCGCCTTGTTCTCCTGTCGCGTGCCCCGTTGGGACCCGCGTAGTCGGCGTAGTTCGTTGATGGAGCTCACGGCACTGCTCCCTTGAGGCGGCATCGGCGCACAGCGACGGGCCCGGACCGGGCCCGTACGCCACGAAAGTGATCGTTCACTCTGGGGTTGCACTGCCCGGGCGATAGTGAACGATCACTTTTTGCGTCAAGGGTGTGTACTCTCTAGCTTCCGTAACGTTCGCGGATGGACGGGAGAGACGGATGGACGGCGCTGGCGCGGCGCAACGACGGCCGACGATCACCGATGTGGCGCGCCTCGCGGGCGTATCGCCCCAGACGGTGTCGCGGTACCTGCAGTTCAAGGGCGGGCTGAAGCCCGTGACCGTGGAGCGTGTGGAGTCGGCGATCCGCGAACTGGACTACCGCCCCAACCTGGTGGCGCGCTCCATGCGCACGCGCAAGACCGGGCGGCTGGCGGTCCTCATGCCCGCCATGGCCTTCAACCCCTCGCGCATGCTCGCGGGGGCCAGCGCGACGGCACACGCCGCGCAGTATTTCGTGGACGTCGTGAGCGCCGGGGGTGGCGTGCAGGCCAGAAGCGAACGCCTGCTGGAACTCGCCGATTCGGGGCAGTACGAGGGCATCCTCTCGCTCGCTCCCGTGCTCCCCGCGGTGGAGGGCAAGCTGCACCAGAGGACGACCGTGGTGATCTCGGCCGACTTCGACGACGAGATGCGCGGCATCGGGGAGCTGGCCGACGCCACGCCCCTGAAGCAGATGATCGAGCACTTGGCGGCGATCGGCCACTCCCGGTTCCTGCACGTGGCGGGCGACGCGCAGTTCGCCTCCGCGAGGGCACGCCGACAGAGCTATCTGAGCACGGTCGAACGCCTCGGGCTGGAGTCCGTCGGGGTCTTCGACGGCGACTGGTCCGGCGAGTCCGGCATCGAGGCGATCCGCTCACTGCCGAGCGACGCCCGGCCGACCGCGGTGATCGCGGCGAACGACCTGGTCGCCGCCGGCGTCGTGCGGGGTGCCCGGGAACGCGGATGGGACGTGCCGGGCGACATCAGCGTGACCGGCTGGGACAACGCCGGGGTGGGGCAGTTCATGACTCCGTCCCTGACCACCGTCGACGTGGACCTCGAACGACTCGGCAGCAAGGCCATGACCAAACTGCTCGCGAGTTTGCGTTATTCCACTCCTGCCGTACACGACGATCGTCTGTTCCGCATCATCTGGCGGGAATCCACGGCCGCGCCGCCCGCACAGGGGCCTTCCGGCGGCGGGCGGTGACCACGGGCAGGTGCTCACCGAGCGGGCGGGACGTCCGCCCCCGGTGGCCGCTATGCCGTGCGGTCGTCGCATGCGCCCGGTCATCGCGATGCCGTGCGGTCGTTGCGGGCATGCGGCGGCGCGGTGCCGCACCCCGACCGCCGCCGAGGCCAGTTCCGACAAGCGCCGAACGGCACCGCCTCCCGTGCCTGGTGGCCTCCGCCCCCGGCGTGCCACGGCGTGATCGCCCCACGCCACACCCCGGGCAGCCACCGAACTCAGTTCTGGTAGACGTCCAGGCGGCCGCACATGCCGAACCTCCCGCGCGCGGAGGGCTGTTCGGAACGCACCACGGCGTGCGCGAGATGTGAGTACTCCCCCTGTTCCAGCCAGTCGAGTTGCTCACCGGTGGCGGCAGCGGCTGCCTCGGCCCCCGGCGCCACCGCTCGCGCCACTCGGCAATGCGTGGCCGTACGAGAGCGGCGGCCGCCCGGTGGAACGCGGCGAGGGCCCGTGGTCCCTCCGCCTCGCGCAGTACCCGGTACCCCTCAAGGGCAAGGTCCCGCCGGGCCAGGGCGATGCGTGCCTGCTCCTCCTCGGGCGCGTCGGCCGGGATGACGGTGACGCGCGCGTACGTCTCGGCGTCGGTCAGGTACTCCGGGGGCAGCGTGAGGACGGCGTCCCCCGCCTCCGGCAGCCCGCTGTTCTGCCTCAGAACGGTGATCCGCAGATCGTCCTCGTTGACCAGCCGGTGGATGGTGCCGGGCGTGAAGCGGGCGACCGTGCCGGCCCGCAGCTCGGTGACCTCGTACCCCGACGCCGTCAGCGTCTGCACCGCTCCGCGTCCGCCGGTGACGACGTAGGCCTCCGAACACGCCAAGTGCATGTGAGGGGTGCCGCCGCACCCGCCGTCGGTCGCGGGCCAGTCGTAGACCGACAGGTGCGATACGGCCACGCCCCCCGGCAGTCCCGTGTTGATTCCGGCCATATCCATACGTATTCCATTCTTGGCAGCAATCGCTTGTCATCGCAATGAATGCAGCCCCCCTCCAAACCGCCGATCAATGTTCTGATTAAGATCGGAGCTGAAATCATGGATGCGCGAGGAGGGCAATGTGGGTAACGGGCTGACAGGCAAGAGTGTGTACGCATTCGGGGACAGTATCGTCTACGGACACGTGTACCCACGCAGCTTCGCGGACCTCGTCACGGAGCAGGAAAGCATGAACCTCACCAAGCTGGCCCGTAACGGCGCGACCATCGGCGCCGATCCGCACGCTTCCGGTGGGCAGATACTGGCGCAGATCGAGGACGCCCCCGCCGCCGCACCGGACTTCGTCCTCTTCGGCGGAGGCACCAACGACGCACAGTCGAACTTCCGAGATCACGCCTATGAACTGGCTGTCTACGCCGAGGCGGTGGAGCGGACGCTGCACACTGCGAGCCGGAGATGGCCGACCGCCCACATCGTCTACGTCACCGCCCACAAGCTCGGTTCGCGGGACTGGGACACACAGGTGGCCCTGCGCGAGATCACCTTGCGGGCCTGTCACGCATGGGGAGTGGCCGTCGCCGACGTTTTCGCGGACACGAATTTCGACACGCGCGAAGACGCCCAGCGCGTGACATACACATTCGACAATCTGGTCGACGGTTTCCCCGGCACGGGCGGAACGGGAACCCACCCGAATATGGCGGTCATGACAGAATTCTATGGCCCGGTGGTCCGGGCAAGAATGCGGCAGATGGTGACCCATTGATCGAAGCGGCTATCAGTTCTGCCGGGCCGACGTGATGCACGGATGCACGTGATGCCGGACCGGCAGAACTGGTCGCTCATTCCTCTACTGGCCGTATGCGGGACCCCGCGCGATCCGGACGTCGTCCACGTCCACCGCTCCGCGCTCACCCCCGTTCGCGTACCAGGCGATCTTCGCGATCCCCGGCATCGGTGTGCGGAACGTGACGTCCGTCAGCACGCGCCGGCCGTCGATGTCGAGGTCGAAGCGCTGGTTGGCGGTGTCCACCGTGAGCGTGACCCGGTACCACTTTCCGTTGGTGTACGTTCCGATCACCGAGTCCGTGGTTCCCTGATACGCGTGGATCTGGCCGCGCGCGAACGCGACGCTGACGGCCTGGACGCCACTGGAGTTGTACAGGTAGGGCAACCCGAACCAGCCGGCTTGTGTGTCGTCGCGCATCACCTGTGCGTCTATGGTCACCAGGCCCTGCAGCGGGGTACTGAAGACGCGGGAGAGGCTGGTCCCGTCGGTGCCGCCGCCGTCGGTGGTGCGGGTCAGCCGGACGCTCTTGTCGGTGGCGGACGGCGTCTCCACCGCGGAGACGTCGTTGTCGGCCGAGATGACTCGCCACCCGTTCGTCCCGTTGGCCAGCGCGCCGGTCGCCAGGTTGTCGAACGTGTCCGTGCGAGCGATGTCGGGCGCGCCGCGTTCGAAGGCACCGATCTCCGGACCGCTCCCGAGCGGAACGGGGGAGCCTGCGTAGTCCAGGCCGCCGTTGCCGGTGAGCGTGGCACCGGCGTCGACGAACGACGATCCGGGCTGGAGCGCGAAGTTCGCCGCCGTACCGAGTCGCGTGCCGTTCTCGTCGCCGTAGGGCCCGATGGCGGAGGGATTGACGAACATCGGATCGCCGACCTTGCGCGCGGCGTCGGAAGGGGGAACGGTCGTCAGGTTGGACGAGTACCCGTTGTTGTTGTAGACGATCGACGACTGTTGCTTGAACTCGGGTGCGGACTGTGAGGAGACGAACAGGTTGTCGGTCAGCGTCGCCTTCCCGGAGACACCGCCGGTCACCATGTTCTGCGAGTCAGTGTTCGCCCAGGTGTTGTTGTAGATGTTCGCCACCGAACCCGCCGTCTGCGACATGTGCAGGTTCCACCGCTTGCTACCGGTGATGACGTTGTAGCGGAGCACCACGCTGCCGAACCTGACATTGGCGTTGCACGCGCAGAGCAGGATGCCGTCACCGTTGTCATGGAGGTAGTTGTATTGGAACACCTGGTTGGTGGTCCCGATGTCGGGGTCCAGGCCGTTCTGGTCGGCGCCGCCCGACGCGAGGTGGGTCCCCATGATCTCGTTGTGTTGGACGGTGACGCTGTCGGCCATGTTGGTCTCGACGCCGGAGGTGCCCACCCGGTCGATCACGTTGCCCTCGACGAGTCCGCCCCGGACACCGGTCAGGTAGACGCCGTTGCAACCGTAGGCGCTGTTCGCCTGCGAGATGTAGTTGCCGCGCAGAGTGACGTCGGTGTGCGGGGTGAAGCGGGAGTCGGTGGCCGTGTCGCGCTTGCCCCAGCCCGTGTAGACGGCCCCGGGCGCGTCCCCGGCGTACTGCTTCACGACGATCCCGCCGAACGAGGTGTTCTTGATGGTGGAGTTCTCGACCGTGACGCCGTCGAGGACCGTGGGAGCACCGGGCGCAGTGATGTCCTTGACGCCGGTGATGAAGGCGATGCCGCCGGTGTCCTTCGAACGGTCCCAGCCCTGTTGGAACGTGATGCCCGGCCTGTTGTCGGCGCTGCTGCCGCCGATCCACCTGACCTCGCCGGTGACGTCGTGCACGTCGACCGAGTCGATCACGAAGTGGTGCAGGGTCTGGCCGTTGTCGCCGTGCACGCCGATGCCGCGGAAGTCGCCGAGCTTCGAACCGTCCGTCGTCCCCGTGGGAACCGCGTTCGACACGTCGAGGTTGCGGATCTCCCAGTACTCCTGGTTGTTCAGCCGCACCGCGTCGCCGACGGTGCCCTGGCCGGCGATCTTCGGCTTGGCGCCGACTCCGTAGCTGTCGATGGTGATCGGGGCGCCTTCGGTGCCGGACCCCTTGGGCCACAGTTGCCCGGTCCAGCTGTCACCGGCCTCGAAGCGAATGACGTCTCCGGGCTGGAACGTCGTCGAGTTCACCTTGGTCAGCGAGCGCCAAGGCGCGCTGCTCGTACCGGCGTTGCTGTCGCTGCCGCTCGCGCTCACGTAGTACGTGGTGCCCGCGGCGAAGGCCCGCTGCGCGGGGATGAGCACGATCGACGCGAGCACGACTGCCAACGCGCACAGCGCGGCGCCAACTGCTCGTGACACAAGTCTTCGACTGGCGATCATTGCCCTCTTCTTGTCGTCTGAGGTGGTGAAGTACTGGCTCCTGTCGTGACGCCCACAGCCAGGGCGGCGTGTAACGGCTCTGGGCGCGGGCAGTCCGGGACCGCGCGGTGGACCCACCAACGGGTGCGCGACGGCATGGGCACGACTCCGGCCGGACGTGCGCCGGGCGGGCTGACCTCGCCCCTGAGCCGCACTTCCTGCCTCACAGTTCCCTCCCGGATGGAGGTTCGGCCGGCGATCGTGGGACGGACGGTCGCGAGGGGGCGGCCGTGGACGCTTTCGAGTGGGCAGGCGTCGCGGATACCGCTACCTTCAGCACGCGACAGGCCCGCCGCGTGCTGAAGGACAGACCCGTGTCCCCGGCCGCCGCAGGTCGCACGCCTCCTGGTTGTCGCGCTCACGCTGCGCGTTGTCAGCGGTGCCGCGCGACCGCCGGCGTTGGGCGAGCGACCTCATGCCTGCCCTTCGGAGGAGCTGGGAAAACGCATTCCAGGCAGTGTGCCCAGCGTGATCGAGTGCGTCAAGGTTCCGAACAGATCGCCGCGTCAGCGAGGCTGAGTGCCCGCGGAACATCAGCGATGCAACCCTCGGAGCCCACCGGAAGACGGTCGACAGGTCGGTAGGCCGGCAGGACCAGTCGGCAACGGGGCTCAACCCGCCCGGTGCACAGCGAGGGCAGACCGCGGTTCAGACCCGTCCCGTCGTCGGCTTCACCAGGTACTCAGCCAAGCACCGGCTGCCCTGGTTGCTGCTGCCGTTGGCGCTCCATTCGATGGGGGTGCTGCCGGTGTTCCCAGCCTTGTACACGTCGGCCTCGCCCCCGGGCGGGACTCGACGGCGAAGCCGCATGGACGCCGAGCGCGTCTCCGCTGGTGACGCCTGTGACCGCGAAGGAGCCAGAGCTGGTGCAGTCTGGTCACGCAGAGCGCGGGAAATCGCATTCCGAACGCTGCGTGCCCGCATGTGCCAAAGCCCAGGAGGCGTTCAGCAGTTGGATTCACGGTGCCGCTGACGGGGTCCGCGTCAAGAGGAAACGCCCCGGCCCCAGTCAACGGCACGGGCTGCCTCAGATGACCCGGATCACCGTGCTGTCGCGCACCACGACCTGCCCCCGCATCACCAGGTGCACGGCCTCGGCCCGAGGCTCAAGTGCGAGGCGGACCGCCTCGGCACCTGCTCGTGCCAGGGGCAGCGACACCGTCGTCAGCCGCGGGGTCACGTCGGTCGCGAGCTCGATGTCGTCGAAACCGGTCACTGAGATGTCCGTCGGCACGGCCACGCAGTCGGCCCTGAAGGCGGACATCGCGCCGATGGCGATGGTGTCGTTGGCGGCGAGGACCACCTGGGGCGGCTCCAGCCCGTCGGTGACCAGCCGCCGCGCCGCGTCAAAGCCCCCTTGGCGGCTCACCGCAGAGTGCACGATCCGGATGTGCCTCTCCTCGACACCGCCGTCCCGGAGCCCGGCCACGAAGCCCGCGGTGCGGGCGGAGACGTTCCCCAGATCGCGCAGACCGGCGAAAATCGCCACACGCTGGTTGCCCAACTCGGCAACATATTCAGCCAGTTCCTTCGCAGCGCCGTGGTTGTCGAAGCTGATGGAGTCGAACGGCATGTCGGTATCGCCGACGATCACAACCCGCCCGCCCTCGTTCTCGAGCCCGACCAGCTCGTCCAGCAGGCGCCCACCCAGGGCGTTCGCGTCGAGTCGGCTAGAGGTCAGGATGAGCGCCCGCGGCCGCAGCGCGCGCTGCAGCCGAACGGTTTCCAGCTGGCGCTCGGCGGTGCCATGGGTCGACGAGACGGTCACGAACGCCCCGGCTTCGCGCGCCTGCCGTTCCATCGCCGCGGCGACCATGCCCATCGACGGGGTCGTGAGATCGTCCCCGACGACGGCGATCGAGTCGTTCGCGCGCCGCATCGCCCGGGCCGAGGCGTCAGCGGTGTAGCGCAGTGCGGCCGCGGCGGTGAGGACTCGCTGCCGGTACTCGGACGCGACGGTCCGGGAACTGCCGCCCAGGACGCGTGACGCGGTGGTGACCGATACCCCGGCGGCGGCCGCGACGTCGCGCAGGGTGACAGTGGGCCTGGCTGCATGGGGCATCGTGCTGTTCCTCCCGCACAAACGAGCCGTGTCCGGCGCCAGCCGAGGATATCTGCGGCAGGTCGCGGACGGGATTCGGACGGTGCCGGAGACAGCGGCCCGCAGCAGTGGCGGGCCGGAGACAGCGGTCCGCAGTGGCGCTCGGCGGTGTACTTCGAGGTGCCCCGGCTTGCGGAGTCTTGACGGTCCCGGTCCAAGGCTCCTCGCAGAGCGACGTGTACGGCATGCTCCTGGCCTCTGTCGCGTGCGACGGCGAGGCGGAAACGACGGCCGGCGAGCGGAATGCCGTCCCCGGGCGGATCCCCGGGCGGATGAGGTGGCCCGCCGGACCGTGGTCGCCGGGGCCCGGGCCGGGACTCCGTCCCCGTGCTCCGGACCCGACGCCGTATCGGGGCCGACCGCGCTTGCCACAGGCGGGATGGACGCGTGTCGCCCCGGGTGAGCGGTCCACCCGCGAAGGTACCGCCCATGCTCACCTCGCCCCGCAAAGCGCTGTGCTTGCTCGGGGCACAATGTGTGGCATGGAACATGGGCCGGCAGCGCCTCTACCACGGCGCGGGAAGCGCGTATCCGGAAAGCGTCAGGCGACTCTGCACGACGTAGCGCGGGTGGCGGGAGTCTCCCAGGCCACGGCCTCACGCGTGCTCAACGGCAGCACCCGCACCGTCCGGCAGGAGAACGCCGCCCGAGTGTTCGCCGCCGCCGCGGAACTGGACTACACGCCGCACCTGTCCGCCCAGGCAATCGCCCGAGGTTCGACGAACACCACCGCGCTGGTCGTCAGCGGCGTCGACGACCCGTACTTCTCCGCCATCGCGGGAGGAGTGACGCAGGTGGCAGAGGCAGCAGGTCTGATCGTGACCATGGCGGTCGCAGACCGCTCCCCCGAGCAGGAACTCCAGATCGTCAGGACCCTGCGCGGCATGCGACCCCGCGCCATCGTCCTGGCCGGCAGCCGCATTGATGACGCCAACGCCCGCGACGCTCTCCTCGACGAACTCGGCGCCTACCGGGAAGCAGGGGGCAGCGTGGTCCTGATCGGCCGGCACGATCTGCCGTTCCGCACCGTGAGTGTCGACAACTACGGCGGAGCGCGGCAGCTTGCCCGAGCGCTGGTGGGTCTCGGCTACCGACGATTCGCGATGGTGCGCGCGAGCCATGGACTCAGGACGTCCCGCGACAGGTGCACTGGCTTCGTGGAGGGCCTGCGCGAGTTCGGCATCGACGTCGACGAAGGGTTCGTGGTCGAAGCCGAGTTCAGCCGCCGGGGCGGCGGCGAGGCCGCCCGCGAACTCGTCGAGCGGGGCCTGGACGGAACGGAGCTGGTTTTCGCCGTCAACGACGTCATGGCGATCGGTGTGATGACTGCACTCCGCGACACCGGGGTGGTGCCCGGCCAGGACATCGCCATCGCCGGCTTCGACGACATCGGGTCGGCGGTGGACGTCGACCCAGCGCTCACCACAGTTTCCGTACCTCTGCAGCAAGTCGGGGTCTGCGCGATGGAACTCGCGCTGAACATCGACGCCTCGCGGATCGTGCCGGTCTCCACGAACGTTGTCCTGCGCGGCAGTACGCCCCGCCTGTGATGGTGTCGCCCTTCCACGGCGCGTAGCGGCTGAGGGTGAGCGCTTCAGCTTCGACAACAGTGCCGGGATCAGGCCAGATTGTACAGGAAAGCTGACCGACCTTCCCCAGTCTCCGCCCGTAGTGCTTCCTTGGTTCGTGGCGGATGTGTTCGCGTGAACATTCGGGCCCTGCAGCAGTTCGTGAACCAGTCGCCGTGGAATCCTGTGCCGGTGCGGCGACGGATCGCCGAGCGGCTGCCCGAAGGCGTCAGGTCCGAGGTGCGGGTGATCGACGACGTGTCGTTCCCCAAGTACGGCAAAGCGTCGGTCGGGGTGGCCCGCCAGTACTGCGGAGCGGTCGGCAAGCGGGCGAATTGCCAGGTCGCGGTCAGCGTCCATGCCGCCACCGACACCGCCTGATGCCGCTTGGACCGGCAGTTGCATCTGCCACGTGAATGGACGGACGAGCCCGACCGATGCGGCAGGGCAAAAGTCCCCGACGACGTGGTGCGCCAGGAGAGGTCGCGTCTGGCGCTCGGCCTGCTGAACACACTCGCCCAGTGGCAGTCGCAGGCGCCGGTCATCGTCGCCGCCACCGGCTACCGCGTCAGTACACCCCGCAGGATCGCTCACCGGAAGCGCGGGCTGTGGGGCGTGTGCGGCGAGCGGTCCGATCGCCTCGTCGCGCTGGCGTCGGACGGTGGGCTCGGAGATGTTGTTGCCGTCGGCCATGTCGGCAGGCGCTGGTTGTGGCGCAGTACAACCAAGACGATCACTGCGATCCGTCTTAGAGGACGTTCGTTTCATCTATGCGATGGTTTATGGCGATTGGCGCGTGCCGGGAATCAGTGTGTACAGGCTGGACGGGCGGTATGTCTCTTCGGTCGCAACGCACCTGATCTTGCGTTTCAACCTAGTTGCTACCGAAAGCTCCTGTCCGGTTCGAATACGCACCTGAACTTGACTTTTGCCTCGCCCGATCGAGCGATATGCCCGATCGGGAGCCCCGTGCATGAGTATCCCCATGGCCACTTCGCAGCAGCGCAAGCCGTACCTGAGTGATCTCTCCGACGCCCGCTGGGAGTTGATCGAGCCGATCTTGACGGCCTGGCGGGCCGAGCGTCAGAAGACCTCGCTCAACCTCGGCTGCAAGGTCACTGACCTGCGAGAGGTCATGAACGCGATCCTCTTCCTCAACCGGACCGGAGTCCCGTGGCGCTACCTGCCCCACGACTTCCCGCCGCACACCAGCGTGTTCAGCTACTTCAGCGCCTGGACCGCCGACGGCACCATCGAGAAACTCGGCGTCCGCCTGCACCGAATGGTCCGTGAACAGGCAGGACGCACCGCCGAACCCACCGCCTGCGTCCTCGACGCACAGAGCGTAAAGACCGCCACCAGCGTCCCAACCGACACCCAGGGCACCGACGCCGGCAAGAAAATCGTGGGCCGCAAACGCAGCATCGTCGTCGACACCCTCGGCCTGTTACTCCTGGTCATCGTGACCGCAGCCAGCGTCTCCGACAACGAGGCCGGCAAACAGCTCCTCACCCAGATCACCGCCGAACACCCCACGATCACCAAGGCATGGGTCGACACCGGCTACAAGACCCAGGCCATCGAGCACGGCGCCGCCCTCGGTATCGATGTCGACGTCGTCCCCAGGAACACCCAGGTCAAAGGGTTTTCCGTGATTCCGCGAAGGTGGGTGGTGGAGCGCAGTTTCGGTTGGATCATGATGCACCGCCGCCTCGCCCGGGACTACGAGACCAAACCCGCCCACTCCGAGAGCATGATCCGCCTCGCAATGATCTCCAACCTCGCGAAACGAGCAACCGGCGAAACACCCATAACTTGGCACAACCCATGAACTATCCCGTCTTCAAACGGAACGTCCTCTTAGCGGCAGGATCCGCAGCGCAGAAGCGTGCACGTTCACAGACGCATGGTGACCGGCCGATGGGCGGTTTCCGCAGCCGACCCAGGTCGGCCGCCCTGACCGGCTTCCCACGCAACGGCTCCAGCCTGGCCCGCACGCTGACGTCCACCTCGACGTCCACCTCCAGCACATCGCCGACCTGCCGAACCATGACCAGCCCGACAGTCTCCCGCACCACGACCAGGATGCGCTGTCAGTCCGGCGGGAGCCTGCTCTCATACACGCAGGACGTGCGGTCCGGGATCATCATCACCGCTCGGCCGCCCACCTGCCCAGGCGCCGACCCCGCCGAGGCCCGCAGTTCGGCAAGCCGCTCGCCCACCGGCACAATGACCTTCTCAGCGACGGCGAGTTCGCCGCGCTCAGCCCGGAGCTCCGCCACCTGCTTGGCCGGCTGTTCTTCGAGTTCGTCCCATTCCGCGCGCCGCGCGGTGATCCCTTCCAGCAGCTCGGGACAGCCGCCCATCGCGCCGCGTCCGGGGGGGGGGGGGGGGGGGGGGGGGGGGGGGGGGGGGGGGGGGGGGGGGGGGGGGGGGGGGGGGGGGGGCGCGGGGGGGGGCGCGGGGGGGGGCGGGGGCGGGGGGGGGGGGGCGGCCCCCCCCCCCCCCCCCCCCCCCCCCCCCCGCCCCCCCCCCCCCCCCCCCCCCCCCCCGGGGGGCCGCCCCCGGCCCCCCCCCCCCGCCCCCCGCCCCGCTCAGAGCCTGCCCTCACCCCACGGGTGGTCACACCCCGGAGGAGACCTCCGCCTTGTCGGCGGCGTCGGCATCGCCCTCTTCGGCCGCCAGCGCCTTGTTGCGGCGGACGGAGGACCAGAAGGACCAGGCGATCAGGATGACACCGATGGAACCGGTGATGAACTCGTTGATCTCGTACTGGATGGTGACGAGCAGGATGCCGGCGAGGGCGCCGATCGCGTAGTGCGCGCCGTGCTCCAGGTAGACGTAGTCGTCGAGGGTGCCCTGGCGGACCAGGTACACGGTCAGCGACCGGACGTACATCGCGCCGACACCGAGGCCCAGCGCCATCAGGACGATGTCGTTGGTGATGGCGAAGGCGCCGATGACACCGTCGAAGGAGAAGGACGCGTCCAGGACCTCCAGGTAGAGGAACATGAAGAACGCGGCCTTGCCGGCGAGGGCGACGGCCGAGCGCGGCTTGCCGGTGCGCGCCGCCGCTTCCTCCTCCTCGTGCTCGCGCTCCTCGTCCTCCTCCAGCTTGTTCTCGAAGTACCCGGAGAGACCACCGACGATGAGATAGGTGATCAGACCCGCGAGTCCGGAGATCAGGACCGTCTGCGCCTTGTCGGCATGGGTGCCGCCGTGCTGGTGGGCGTTGGTCGCGAAGGTCATCGAGGTGATCAGCAGGACGATCATCGCGATACAGGCCGACAGCATGTCGACCTTGCCGAGCTTGGCCAGCGGACGCTCCAGCCAGCCCAGCCACTTGATGTCCCGGTCCTCGAAGATGAAGTCCAGGAAGATCATCAGCAGGAACATACCGCCGAAGGCCGCGATCGACGGGTGCGCGTCGGTCACGTACTGCTGGTACTGGTCCTTGTCGGTCAGCGCCAGGTCGACGGCCTCGATCGGCCCGAGCTTGGCGCTGATGGCGACGATGACGACGGGGAAGACCAGCCGCATACCGAAGACGGCGATCAGGATGCCGATGGTCAGGAAGATCTTCTGCCAGAAGGCATTCATCTTCTTGACGATCCCGGCGTTGACCACCGCGTTGTCGAACGACAGCGAGATCTCCAGGACGCACAGGATCGCGACGAGCCCGAGAGCCGTCCATCCGTCGTAGAGAACCGCTGCTACCAAGCCGAGCGCGGTGACCGCGAACGACCAGCCGAAGGTTTTCAGAACCACTGGCTACCCAATCGTGTGTGTACGGGGTTCCCCCGCGCCGCGCGCGGCTTTACGAAACTTTGAACCCGAAGTCTAGTCGGGTACCCCTCGCACCCCACACGGCCCCGGCTTTTGCGCTTATAGCGCTACGAGACGTTCACACCGAAGTCGAGTGCGATGCCCCGCAGACCGGACGCGTACCCCTGCCCCACCGCGCGGAACTTCCACTCGCCGCCGTACCGGTAGACCTCACCGAAGATCATCGCGGTCTCGGTGGAGGCGTCCTCGGAGAGGTCGTAGCGGGCGAGTTCCTGGCCGTCGGCCTGGTTGACGACACGGATGAAGGCGTTGCTGACCTGGCCGAAGGCCTGGCCGCGGTTCTCCGCGTCATGGATGGAGACCGGAAACACGATCTTGTCGACGGTGGCCGGCACCCGGGAGAGGTCGATGATCAGCGACTCGTCGTCGCCGTCGCCCTCACCGGTGAGGTTGTCGCCGGTGTGCTCGACCGAGCCGTCGGGACTCGTGAGGTTGTTGTAGAAGACGAACCACTCGTCCCCCAGCACCCGTCCGCCCTGGCACAGCAGCGCGCTGGCGTCGAGGTCGAAAGGGGCCCCGGTGGTGGTCCGAACGTCCCAGCCGAGCCCGACCAGCACTTGAGTGAGGTTCGGCGCGGCCTTGGAGAGGGAGACATTGCCCCCCTTGGCGAGCGTGACGCCCATGGTGTGTTCCTCCCCGATTTTCGAGCTTCCGTTGCTCAACTGTTCAGTTGTCCGCGTACGCGTGGGCCGTCCGCCCTCGTCGTACGAGCGCGTCCGGCGCCGCGGTCGCTGAACGACGGCGGCGCCGGACGTGGTGTCTGTGGTTCACGGGGGGTCTTCCCCCATGACTCAGACGTTCACACCGAAGTCCTGGGCGATACCGCGCAGACCCGAGGCGTAGCCCTGGCCGATGGCGCGGAACTTCCACTCGGCGCCGTGCCGGTACAGCTCGCCGAAGACCATGGCGGTCTCGGTGGAGGCGTCCTCGGACAGGTCGTAGCGGGCGATCTCCGCCTCGCCGGCCTGGTTCACCACACGGATGAAGGCGTTGCGGACCTGGCCGAAGGACTGCTGACGGTTCTCGGCGTCGTAGATCGAGACCGGGAAGACGATCTTCTCGATCTCGGCCGGGACGGTCGCGAGGTTGACCTTGATCTGCTCGTCGTCGCCCTCACCCTCACCGGTGGTGTTGTCGCCGGTGTGCTCGACCGAGCCGTCCGGGCTCTTCAGGTTGTTGAAAAAGATGAAGTTGGCGTCGCTGCTGACCTTGCCCGACGCTTCCAGCAGCAGGGCACTGGCGTCCAGGTCGAAGTCGGTGCCGGTCGTGGTGCGGATGTCCCACCCCAGTCCGATGATGACCGCGGTCAGGCCCGGCGCCTCCTTGGTCAGCGATACGTTGCCGCCCTTGCTGAGGCTGACTCCCACGAGGTCCTCCGTTTGGTTTCAGGGGCGGGAAGCCCCTGCGTTGCGTTGGTATCGGATCAACGTGTCGATCCTAGTGACGGGTTCCCGATCCCCGCAGGGTGTGGAGCCGAAGAATCACAGGGTGTCGAGGGCCGCGAGGTACTCGTTCAGGTCGCGGGCGTCCGGCAGGGCGTTGACGACCGACCAGCGGACGAGGCCCTCCTTGTCGACGATGAAGGTGCCGCGCGCCGCGCAGCCCTTGTCCGCGTCGAAGACGCCGTACGCCCGGGAGACCTCGCCGTGCGGCCAGAAGTCCGACAGCAGCGGGTACTCCAGGTCCTCCTGCTCGGCGAAGACCCGCAGCGTGTGGATCGAGTCGTTCGACACGGCCAGCAGCTGCACGTCGTCGTTGACGAACTTCGGCAGGTTGTCCCGCAGCTCGCACAGCTCGCCCGTGCACACCCCGGTGAACGCGAACGGGTAGAAGAGCACCACCACGTTCTTCTCGCCCCGGAAGTCCGAGAGCCGCACGGTGGCGCCGTGGTTGTCCTTCAGCTCGAAGTCGGGTGCCTTGTCGCCGACCTGGATCGCCATGATTCTTCCTGGGTCCCTTCGTGGGCTGTTCGGGTGACCCAGCCTACGCAGAGGCAGAAAACCCCTGGAGGCAGGCCCCGAAGGGGCCGCCCTCCAGGGGCGCGGGGAACTGCGCTACAAGCCACGACCGGCCCGCGGTCGCCGACGCGCAGAACCCACCGAGCTATCAGGCGAGCCTGCCGAGCCAAAGCGGCAGCGTCACGTCACCTCTTGCCGGACTTGGCGGCCTTCGGCGTCACCAGCCGGCTGCCGCTCCAGTCCTTGCCCACGCTGACACTCTTCGACGCGGACAACCCCGCAGTCGTCGCGGCCTCCGAAATGTCGCTGGGCTCCACATAGCCGTCACGCCCGGTCTTGGGCGTCAGCAGCAGGATCGAGCCACCTTCCTCGATGTACGTGGTGGCGTCCACCAGTACATCCGTCAGGTCGCCGTCGTCGTCTCGGAACCACAGCACGACGGCATCGGCCACGTCGTCGTAGTCCTCGTCGACGAGCTCACTGCCTACGACTTCCTCGATGGACTCGCGGAGCTCCTGGTCGACATCGTCGTCGTAGCCGATCTCCTGGACCACCTGCTCGGGCTGGAACCCCAGCCTCGCGGCAGGGTTCGTCCGCTCCTCCGCGTGGTCCGCGGTCGCGCTCACGGGTTGCCTCCTGATCATGTTCGGGTGGGGTCGCCCCCTGGGGAATGAGCCACGCGCGTGCGCGAAGCATTGGCCGTAGTCCACACGGGCGGGACGGATCGCGCAAGTACCCAGCCTTCCAGACCGCCGAAACGGTGACGATCCGGGCCGTGTCACCGCAACTCTCTGCGCCGATTCACAGCCTCACGTGACGCACGCCACACCGTTCTGCCCGTTTTGCGTATTCGGCAACCATAGGGGGATACGAGCATCGAATACCTTTACTACCTTTGTCGAGCCGATGACCTCCCTGGTTACCTCTCGGTAGAGGTGACGTTTGCGTCCCCGAGGTACACGATGGGGGGCGGTGCAGGCACCCTAGAGAACACCCTCGAAACAACCGCGAAGAACCCCGAGGAACCCCTGAAGAGCGGCCCTCTGACAGCTAAGGAACAGCGTGGCTTCCGGATCCGATCGCAATCCGATCATCATTGGCGGCCTTCCGAGTCAGGTCCCTGACTTCGATCCCGAGGAGACCCAGGAGTGGCTCGACTCGCTCGACGCCGCGGTGGACGAGCGCGGCCGTGAGCGCGCGCGCTATCTGATGCTCCGGCTCATCGAGCGGGCCCGCGAGAAGCGCGTGGCCGTGCCCGAGATGCGCAGCACGGACTACGTCAACACCATCCCGACCAAGGCCGAGCCGTTCTTCCCGGGCAACGAGGAGATCGAGCGGAAGATCCTCAACGCGACCCGGTGGAACGCCGCCGTGATGGTCTCGCGCGCGCAGCGGCCCGGTATCGGGGTCGGCGGCCACATCGCGACCTTCGCGTCCTCCGCCTCCCTCTACGACGTGGGCTTCAACCACTTCTTCCGCGGCAAGGAGGAGGGCGACGGCGGCGACCAGATCTTCTTCCAGGGCCACGCCTCCCCCGGTATCTACGCCCGCGCGTATCTGCTCGACCGGCTCGACGAGCGGCAGCTGGACGCCTTCCGCCAGGAGAAGTCGAAGGCGCCGTACGGCCTGTCGAGCTACCCGCACCCGCGTCTGATGCCGGACTTCTGGGAGTTCCCGACCGTGTCCATGGGCCTCGGTCCGCTGGGCGCGATCTTCCAGGCGCGGATGAACCGGTACATGGAGGCGCGCGGCATCGCCGACACCTCCAAGTCCCATGTCTGGGCGTTCCTCGGCGACGGCGAGATGGACGAGCCGGAGTCGCTCGGCCAGCTGACGATCGCCGCGCGCGAGCACCTCGACAACCTGACCTTCGTCGTGAACTGCAACCTCCAGCGCCTCGACGGCCCGGTGCGCGGCAACGGCAAGGTCATCCAGGAGCTGGAGTCGGTCTTCCGGGGCGCCGGCTGGAACGTGATCAAGCTGGTCTGGGACCGCACCTGGGACCCGCTGCTCGCCCAGGACCGCGACGGGGTGCTGGTCAACCGGATGAACACCACGCCGGACGGCCAGTACCAGACGTACGCCACCGAGACCGGCGCGTACATCCGCGACCACTTCTTCGGTGACGACCAGCGGCTGCGCGCGATGGTCGAGAACATGACCGACGACCAGATCCTGCACCTGGGCCGCGGCGGTCACGACCACCGCAAGATCTACGCGGCGTACAAGGCGGCCCACGAGCACAAGGGCCAGCCGACGGTCATCCTGGCGAAGACGGTCAAGGGCTGGACGCTGGGCCCGAACTTCGAGGGCCGCAACGCCACGCACCAGATGAAGAAGCTGACGGTCGCCGACCTCAAGGGCTTCCGCGACCGGCTGCATCTGCCCATCTCCGACAAGGAGCTGGAGAGCGGGGCTCCGCCGTACTACCACCCCGGGCGGAACTCCGAGGAGATCCAGTACATGCACGACCGCCGCAAGGGGCTCGGCGGGTACGTCCCGACGCGTGTCGTGCGGGCGAAGCCGCTGGCGCTGCCGGAGGACAAGACGTACGCGACCGTGAAGAAGGGCTCCGGTCAGCAGTCGATCGCCACCACCATGGCGTTCGTCCGGCTGCTGAAGGACCTCATGCGGGACAAGGAGATCGGCAAGCGGTTCGTGCTGATCGCGCCGGACGAGTACCGCACCTTCGGCATGGACTCGTTCTTCCCGAGCGCGAAGATCTACAACCCGCTCGGCCAGCAGTACGAGGCGGTCGACCGCGATCTGCTGCTCGCCTACAAGGAGTCGCCGACCGGCCAGATGCTGCACGACGGCATCTCGGAGGCGGGCTGCACGGCCTCGCTGATCGCGGCCGGTTCCGCGTACGCGACGCACGGCGAGCCGCTCATCCCGGTCTACGTCTTCTACTCGATGTTCGGTTTCCAGCGCACCGGTGACCAGTTCTGGCAGATGTCCGACCAGCTGGCGCGCGGTTTCGTCCTGGGCGCGACCGCCGGCCGTACGACGCTGACCGGTGAGGGTCTCCAGCACGCGGACGGCCACTCCCAGCTGCTGGCCTCCACCAACCCGGGCTGTGTCTCCTACGACCCGGCGTTCGGGTACGAGATCGCGCACATCGTGAAGGACGGTCTGCGCCGGATGTACGGCCCGGACAGCGAGGACGTCTTCTACTACCTCACCGTCTACAACGAGCCGATCCAGCACCCGGCCGAGCCGGCGGACGTGGACGTCGACGGCATCCTCAAGGGCATCCACCGCTACCGGGCCGGCGAGGCGGGCTCGATCCCCGCGCAGATCATGGCCTCCGGTGTGGCGGTGCCGTGGGCGGTCGAGGCGCAGGCGATCCTCGCCGCCGACTGGGACGTGAAGGCGGACGTCTGGTCCGCGACCTCCTGGAACGAACTGCGCCGCGAGGCCGTCGAGGTGGAGCGGCACAATCTGCTGCACCCCGAGGAGGAGCAGCAGGTCCCGTATGTGACGCGGAAGCTGAGCGGCGCCGAGGGACCGTTCGTGGCCGTCTCCGACTGGATGCGGTCGGTGCCGGACCAGATCTCGCGCTGGGTGCCGGGCACGTACCAGTCGCTGGGCGCGGACGGTTTCGGCTTCGCGGACACCCGGGGCGCGGCACGGCGCTTCTTCCACATCGACGCGCAGTCGATCGTGGTCGCGGTGCTGACCGAGCTGGCCCGTGAGGGCAAGGTCGACCGGTCGGTGCTGAAGCAGGCCGTCGACCGCTACCAGCTGCTCGACGTGGCGGCGGCGGACCCGGGCGCCGCGGGAGGCGATGCATAGCACCCGATTCGGGGTCAAGGGGTGGTGAACCGGTGGGTTCACCACCCCTTCACGTTTTCTACTATGCGCCCATGAAGCAGCAAGCGGTCCCGGCGCAGATCCGTTGGGAACGGCGGACCCAGCAGCCGTTGTTCGGCCTGGCCCTGGTGTTCGCCGTCGCGTACACGGTGCCGATCGTGCGGCCGGACGCGAGCGACGAGGTGGAGTGGTGGTGCGAGGTCGCCGAGTGGGGCGTGTGGGGCGCGTTCGCGCTCGACTACGTCATCCGGCTCCTGCTCGCCGAGCATCGGTGGGAGTTCGTCCGCACGCGCTGGCTGGACCTGTGCGCGGTGGTGCTGCCGATGATCCAGCCGCTGCGGCTGCTGCGGCTGGTGGCGACGCTGCTGCTGGTGGGGCAGCGGGCGCGGATGGCCTCGCAGATAAGGCTCACGACGTACGTCGGCGGGGCGGTCGTCGGGCTGCTGATGTTCGGGTCGCTCGCGGTGCTGTCCGTGGAACGGGACGCGCCCGGTGGGAACATCGACACGCTGGACGACGCGGTGTGGTGGTCGTTCACGACGATGACGACCGTGGGGTACGGGGATCACGCGCCGACGACAGGGCTCGGGCGGGTGCTGGCGGTCGGGCTGATGCTGTCGGGGATCGCGCTGCTCGGTGTGGTGACGGCGAACATCGCGGCGTGGTTCATAGCGCGGTTCGAGAAGGACGACGCGGAGGAGCGGCGGCAGACCGCCGCGATAGTCGAGCTGACGGAGGAGGTTCGGCTGTTGCGGGCGGAGGTGGCGTCGTTGAAGGCGGTATCCGTGGAGGGGGTGCCGGAGCAGCGCCGCTGAGGGTGGGGGTGGGGGTGGGGGTGCGTCGGCGGGTGCGGGTCCGGTGGGGCTTCTCGCGCAGTTCCCCGCGCCCCTGAAAAGCACGGGCTGCGCCCCTTGCTTTTCAGGCCCGCGGGGGCCTGGTCTTCAAGGGGCGCGGGGAACTGCGCGAGAAGCCCCACCGGGCCGCACGCTCAGACGAGACCTGACCCCGGCCCCGCCGCACCCGCCAGCCAGATGATCGCCAGGATCGTGTCGATGGCGCCCAGGACGACCGCGATGATCGCGGGGACGGAGCGGGTGCCGGACCAGGTGCGGTTCATGGCGAGCCAGCCGCAGAGGATCGCGACGGGTCCGAGGATGATCCCCAGGACGAAGAATCCCGCGATCGCGCAGATGACGCCGATGATCCCGAGGGTCGCGCGATCCGGCCGGCTCCGTGACCACGTCCGGCCACGTGAGCGAGGGTGCCTGCGCGAACTGTGTCCGAAACCCGCCATTGTCAACAACTCCCTGAACCTCGCGGTCAGTTCGAGTACGACATGGCGAGTACCCCGGCGAAGTGGTTGAAACCAGGGGCGGTTGGCGGAGCCGTCCGCGCGCGCTGCCCCCCTCCGGCAGCGCGCCGCAGACCCCCGGGTCGCTCCGCCGGCGAACGACCATGCCGTGCGGAGGACTTGACCCAGGGTGACCTGCGGCGCGTACCGGGTGGAAGCGATCGTCCGACTTGTCACCCTGATAGGCGAACGCGGGCGGAAACCCGCGCGCGAGGCAGTGGCGGAGCTGTCAGATGTGCGCCGCTCCGGCACCCGCCTCGGCGTTCTCGCCACGCTTGGTCAGGAACGCCACGAGGACGGCGACCGTGGCCACCCCGGCGGCGACCAGGGACGCCAGACCCATGCCGGACATGAACGTGTCGTGCGCGACCGTGGTGATCTTCGCGGCGATCTCCGCCGGGGTGCCCTCGGCGACCGGGGGGACGCCGACCTGGACGGCCTCGGAGGCCTGGCCGAGCTGGGCCTCGGTGAGCGGCGGGAGGCCGGCGTCGGCCCAGTTGCCCGCCAGGTCACCGTCGACCTTGGAGGCCATCACGGCGCCCAGCACGGCCGTACCGAGGCTGCCGCCGATCTGCATCGCGGCCTGCTGGAGACCACCGGCGACACCGGACAGCTCCAGGGGCGCGTTGCCGACGATGACCTCGGTGGCGCCGACCATCACCGGGGCGAGGCCGAGGCCGAGGAGGGCGAACCAGAGGGACATCACGGCGCTGCCGGTGTCGGTCTCCAGCGTCGACATGCCGTACATCGCGATCGCGGTGAGGGCCATGCCGCCGGCCAACGGGATGCGCGGTCCGGCCTTGGTGATGATCGCGCCGGCCAGGGGCGAGCCGACGATCATCATGCCGGTGAGCGGCAGCAGGTGCAGACCCGCGTCGATGGGGCTCATCCCGTGCACGTTCTGGAGGTAGAACGTCACGAAGAACAGGCCGCCCATGAAGGCGATGGCCATCAGGACCATCAGGACGACACCCGCCGACAGGGGGACGGAGCGGAAGAGGGCCAGCGGGATGAGCGGCTCCTTCACCTTCGTCTCCCAGAGGGCGAAGACGGCGAAGAGGGCGATGGAGACGACCAGGAAGGTCCACGTCAGACCGTCGCCCCAGCCCCACTCCGGGGCCTTGATGAGCGCCCAGACCAGGCAGAACATCGCTCCGGAGAGCAGGGCGATGCCCAGGACGTCGAAGGAGCGCGGGGCGTTCTCGGCGCGGTGGTCCAGCAGGATCCAGGCGCCCAGGGCGACGGCGAGGACGCCGACCGGGACGTTGATCCAGAACACCGACTGCCAGCTGACGTTCTCCACGAGGAAGCCGCCGAGGATCGGGCCGCCCGCGGTGGAGGCGCCGATGACCATGCCCCAGATACCGATGGCCATGTTCAGCTTCTCGGCGGGGAAGGTGGCGCGGAGCAGGCCGAGCGCGGCCGGCATCAGCAGCGCGCCGAACAGCCCCTGGAAGACACGGAAGGTCACCACGAAGGCGACCGAGTTCGACAGGCCGATGGCCCCGGAGGCGGCGGCGAAGCCGACCACGCCTATGAGGAAGGTCTGCCGGTGGCCGAAGCGGTCGCCCAGCTTGCCGGCGGTGATGAGAGTGACCGCCAGCGCGAGGAAGTACGCGTTGGTGATCCACTGGACCTCGGCGAAGCTCGCCTTGAGGTCGTCCGCGATGACCGGGTTGGCGATCGCCACGATGGTGCCGTCGAGGGCGACCATCATGACGCCGACGGCCACGGTGAGGAGGGTGAACCAGGGATGGCCGCGCAGGCCCCGGCCCCGGTTCGTCGTCGGGTCCGACGGGACGACTGGCGCCTTGTCCCCCGGTCCCGTCTTGTCGACAGTGGTCTGACTAGTCATACGGCGAGGCTAATGACAGCCACTGACAGTTGACAAACCAATTCACAAGTCGGTAACTGTCACGTCACTCGCCGCAGGGGCGGGTGGAGGCGAGGGTTCATGGAGACGGCGGCCACGGCGGCGACCCCGGCGGAGGAGCGGCCCGGGCTGCGCGAGCGGAAGAAGCAGCGCACCCACGACGCGCTGCTGCGGGCGGCGCTGGAACTGTTCACGACCCAGGGGTACGACGCGACGACGGTCGACGAGATCGCCGAGGCGGTCGATGTCTCGCAGCGCACCTTCTTCCGCTACTTCGCGGGCAAGGAGGAGGCCGCCCTCGCGATCACGGACCTCCCCCAGGAGCACTTCCTCGCGGCCGTCCGCGCCCGCCCCGCGCACGAGGCACCGCTGGAGGCGATGCGCAACGCCGTGCTGGAGGGCTGGGAGGCCATCGGCGAGGCCATTCAGCAGGTCGTCCCCGTCGAGCTCTATCTGCGCGCCTACGGCATGGTCGAGTCCACCCCCGCGCTGCTGGCCGCGCATCTGCGCCGCGCGGACGAGGTGGCGCGGGAGATGGAGCGGATCATCGCCGAGCGCGAGGGGCTGGACGTGGACACCGACCCCCGGCCACGGGTGGCGGTGGCCGTCTTCGGCGGTGTGATGCGCGTCACGGAACGCATGTGGGCCCTGGGCGGCGATCTCAGCGTGGAGGCCATGCACGCCCTGACCGCCGCTCATCTGGACGCCCTGCGGCCCTCGTTGGCCGAGAAGTGGCGTACTGGCTAAAACGGACGGTGATCGTCATCATCACGACCTTCTCTGCGGCACCGTACGGAACGGGCGTGATCGAAACGTGATCCGCCTCACTCGGTTAACGCGAGACCCTTCCGTTCTCTTAGTGTGTCCTTTCAGTGACTTCCTTCGACTCCTCCCCGCAACTGAACGTCTGGCGCGCACTGCTGGCGCTGGCCGTGGTTTTCGTGATGCTGGCGACCACCGGCTGGACCGCGATCCGCAGCCACCGTGAGGAGTCGCCGCTGCAGGCGTCGCTCTCCGCGTGGCAGCGCGGACACCTCGACGGCCGGGAACTGCCGGACGCCGAATCGTCCCCGCACCGGCTGGCCGCCTTCTTCGCCTCGCTCACCGCGCAGCAGCGCACCCGGCTCGTCCACCGCTATCCGCTCGCCGTGGGCAATATGAACGGCGCCCCCGTCAAGCTGCGTTACCGGGCCAACCGCATCGCGCTGAAGCAGCAGAGCAAGCAGGAACGGGAACGCATGCGCGACCAGCGGCTCTCCGAGACGGGCCGCCACGAGGCCGGCCGCCGGATGCACCGCTTCGCCGCGCTGGCCGCGAAGAGCCGGCACATCCTCGCCTTCGACCCCGACGGCAGCGGCCGGATCGCCGAGGCCTTCGGCAGCCTCGACAAGGCCGAGCGCGTCTCGGTCGTCGTCCCCGGCGTCGACACCGACGTCCTCACCTTCCAGCGCACCAACCGCCGCTACTCCGCACCCGTCGGCATGGCCGAATCGCTCTACGACGCGGAGCGCGCGGCGAGCCCCGGGACGCGTACGGCCGTGATCGCCTGGGCCGACTACACCGCGCCCGACGGGATCGGCCTCGACTCGGCGACCGCGCTCCGCGCCGAACAGGGCTCGGTCCGGCTGAACGCGCTGGTGCGGAGCCTGCCCGGCGCCTCCACCGTCGCGCTGGTGTGCCACAGCTACGGCTCGGTGGTGTGCGGGGTCGCCGCGCCCTCACTGCCGTCCCGGGTCACCGACATCGCGGTGGCGGGCAGCCCCGGTATGCGCGCCGAGTCGGTGAACCAACTGCGGACGGCGGCCCGGGTGTGGGCCATGCGGGACGCCGACGACTGGGTCCAGGACGTGCCCTATCTGGAGGTCGGCGGGCTCGGCCACGGCGCCGACCCGGTCTCCTCGGAGTTCGGGGCGCGCATCCTGTCCGCGGCCGACGCCCGGGGGCACAGCGGCTATTTCGAGCCGGGCACCGACAGTCTGAGCAACTTCGCCGAGATCGGTATCGGCGCGTACGGATCGGTGCGCTGTGCGCGGGAGGACGGCGCGTGTCTGACGGGTCTGTCCGACAGCGCTGCGGCCTGACGCGCGTAGAGGAGGGTAAAAGTGCGGTTCGCCTCGGTCGGGACTTCCCCGCGTCGCCCGCATACGATGAGCCGCATGGGTGACGTACTGGCCGGATTTCATGCCGCCTGGGAGTTCGAGTCCGACTCCGTGCTCATCCGCTTCGAACGGGGGATTCGTACGCCGAAGCTGTTCGCCGCGCTCGGTGAGCGCCGTATCCCGCTGGAGGCGATCGCGGACGTGACGCTGACACCGGGGAAGCGGGGCACCGTCGTACTGCGTGCCGTGCCGCGACCCGGCGCCGATCCGCTGATGGAGGCGGCGGCGGACCAGCTCAAGGAGGGGTGCGATCCGTACCGGCTGGTGCTGCCGGCCGAGCGGGAGACGCTCGCGGAGTACTACGCCGACGAGCTGCGGGCGCGGTTGACCCGGTCCGGGCCCGCCGATCGTTTTCTGGTGGCCGCCCCGGACGTGCCGTTGCAGTTCAAGGCGTACGACGGGAAGGCGTCCTTCGACGGGCGGTCCGTGTCGTTCCGGTGGTTCTGGACGGGGGCTTCGTCGGCGAAGTGGAAGGCCGGGGACCAGACGTTCCCGGTGAGCGCGCTCAGTGGGGTGGAGTGGCGGTCGCCGGAGGTGTTCGAGGGGTATCTGCGGCTGCTTCGGCGGGACGGCGCCGGGGAGCGGCCGGCGCAGCCGGACCATGATCCGGCCGCGGTCGTTTTCGGGCTGGGGTACGGGCCGGTGCACGAGTCGCTGCCGTTCGCCGCCGCGGTGCTGGCGGCGGTCCGCTCCGCGGGGGGTTCGGCCCCAGCTGCGGTCGAGGCGGGGCCCCGGCGGGATCCGGCCGACATCGCCGACCGGATCCGGCACCTGGGGGAGCTGCACGAGGCGGGGCTGGTGACGGACGAGGAGTTCAGTGTGAAGAAGGCGGAGTTGCTGGCTGAGTTGTAGGTACTCGCCGTTGGGGGTCGCTTTCGTTGCCGGGTGCGGGTGCGTTGTGGCTGGTCGCGCAGCTCCCCGCGCCCCTTACGGGGCGCGCTGTCCTACTCCCTGCCTGCGGAAGTGAAGCGCATGTCCGCGTAACGGTCGCCCGCCACCTTCGCGGCTATCGGCTCCAGCAGCGTCATGTCCTCCTCGCCCAGGACGATCCTCGTCGCCGCCGTGTTCTCCTCCACCCTTCCCCGCCTGCGGGTGCCCGGGATCGGGACGACCGGGAGACCGTACGTCGCCGACTGCCGGTGGACCCAGGCCAGGGCGATCTGGCCCGGGGTGGCGCCGTGGGCCTCGGCGACCTCTCGGATCGGGTCCAGGAGGGCGGAGTTCGCCGCCGCGTTGGCGCCCGTGTAGCGGGGCTGGTGGCGGCGGAAGTCGTCGGCGGTGAGGTCCTCGGCCTTGGCGAAGGAGCCGGTGAGGAAGCCCCGTCCGAGCGGGGAGTAGGCGACGAGGGTGACGCCCAGCTCGCGGGCGGTGGGGACGACGTTCGTCTCGATGTCGCGGCTGAAGAGGGACCACTCGGACTGCACGGCCGCGATGGGGTGCACGGCGTGGGCCGTCCGCAGCTCGGCGGCCGTGACCTCGCTGAGGCCCAGCTGTTTGACCTTGCCCTCGCGGACCAGCTCGGCCATGACGCCGACGCTCTCCTCGAGGGGGACATCCACATCGCGGCGGTGCATGTAGTAGAGGTCGATCACGTCGACGTCCAGGCGGCGCAGGCTGTCCTCGACGGACTCGCGGATGTGCACCGCGTCGTTGCGGACGATCCGCTTGGTGGGGTCGCCGGGGTCGATCGCCAGGCCGAACTTGGTGGCGACGACGACCTCGTCGCGGTGCGCCTTGAAGAAGGGGGAGAGGAACTTCTCGTTCTCCCCGGCGCCGTACACGTACGCCGTGTCGTAGAGCGTGACGCCCAGCTCCAGTGCGCGGTCGAGGGTGGCCCGGGACTCCTCGGCGTCCGAGGGGCCGTACGCGAAGCTCACGCCGTACGCGAAGGTCATGGCCATGCAGCCGAGGCCCTGGACACCCACCTCGGGGCCGTCGGCGCCCAGCCGTGCGGTCGCGATCCTGCCGTTGGTCGTGGCGTCGGTCATGAAGCCCTCTCCGACGCCAGGGCCAGCCCCGCGTCAGCGTAGAAGTTGATCTTCCGGTCGAGCACGTTCAGGGTGTCCTGCAGCTCGGCGATGCGGGACAGGACGTCGTCCCGGGTCGACTTGAGCAGGTCGAAGCGCGCGGTGTAGGTGTGGTCGCCCTCGCGCACCAGTTCGGCGTACCGGACCATGTCGGCGACCGGCATACCGGTGAGCCGGAGCTTGCCGACGAGGTCGAGCCAGTCGAGGTCGCGGTTGCGGTAGCGGCGCTGGCCGGTGTGGGAGCGGTCGATGTGCGGCATCAGACCGATCCGCTCGTACCAGCGCAGGGTGTGCGCCGTCAGACCGGTGAGGTCGACGACCTCGCTGATCGTGTACTTGTCCTGCCCGTCCGGCCGGCGCGGCTTCAGCGGCGGTCCGGCGCAACTGTCGCCCCCTGCGGTACCCGTGGCACCCGCGGCATCGGTGGCACTCATGACACTCGGCGGACTCGTGGTCTCCATCACCGTCATGACCACCACGCTAAAACCTTGGAGTGCGCTCCAAGCAAGCGAATCGGGTGAGAAAACATGAGGACTTGACGTGATCGGGATGGTTAGCGTGCACGGCATGAGTCTCGTACGCCGTGCCGCCCCCGAGGACGCCGAGGAACTGCTCCGGCTGCGTCAGGTGATGATCGACTCCATGCGGGGAGCGGACCGCTCCACCGGCTGGCACCAGGAGTCGCTGCCCACCGTACGCCGCCGGCTCGCCGACCCCGACGGGGACTTCGCCGCCTTCGTGGTCGACCACCCGGACCGGCCGGGCGCGCTCGCCGCGCTGGTGGCGGGGACGGTCGACTACCGCATCGGACGGGCCGGGAACCCGCACGGCGCGGTCGGCCATGTCTTCAGCGTCGCCACCGACCCCGACGCCCGCCGCCGGGGGTACGCCCGCGCCTGCATGGACGAACTCATCGGCTGGTTCCGTGAGCGGGGCGCCGGCCACGTCCATCTGACCGCCTCCCCCGACGCCGAGCCGCTGTACGCCTCGATGGGCTTCCGGCGCAGGTCCGACCCCTTGATGCAGCTGGATCTGTGAGCGGCTTAGGCTCGTGGGCATGTCCTTGCAGAGCCTCGCGCTGATCGAGAACTGGCCCGTTCCCACCGCCGCCGCGGCCGTCGTACGGGCGGACGGCACCGTCCTCGGGTCGTACGGCCCCACCGGGCACCGCTTCCCGCTGGCCTCGGTCACCAAGCCGCTCGCCGCGTACGCCGTGCTGGTGGCGTACGAGGAGGGGGCGGTGGAGCTGGACGAGGCGGCGGGTCCGGCGGGGTCGACCGTACGGCATCTGCTGGCGCACACCTCGGGGCTGGCCTTCGACGAGCACCGGGTGACGGCGGAGCCCGGGGTGCGGCGGCTGTACTCCAACGCCGGGTTCGAGGTGCTCGGCGACCAGGTGGCCAAGGCGGCGGACATCCCGTTCGCGGAGTACGCGCGGCAGGCGGTGCTGGAGCCGCTGGGCATGACGGCCACCTCGCTCGACGGGTCCCCGGCCAAGGACGGCGTCTCCACCGTCGACGACCTGGTGCGGTTCGCCGCCGAGGTGCAGGCGCCCCGGCTGCTGGACCCGCGCACGGTCGCGGAGGCGATGACCGTGCAGTACCCGGGCACCAAGGGCGTCCTGCCGGGCTACGGGCACCAGAACCCCAACGACTGGGGGCTCGGCTTCGAGATCCGGGACTCCAAGGCACCGCACTGGACGGGGAACTCCTCGTCGCCGGGGACCTTCGGGCACTTCGGGCAGTCGGGCACGTTCCTGTGGATCGACCCCGTGGCGGGGGTGGCGTGCGTCGCGCTGACGGACCGGGCGTTCGGACCGTGGGCGGTCGAGGCCTGGACCCCGTTCACGGACGCTGTGCTCGCCGAGGTCGGGAACGGTGTCTGATTCGTGAAGGAAACGACAACTCTTCGACGGAAGAGGCGGGTGACGGGTCCGGACGGCCCCGGACGGCGATCCGTCCGCTAACCTCCCCCGTGCACATCAGCCGCACAGCATTCGGGGGAGCACCATGGGCGAGGTTCGCGCGGGCGGGCAGTTCCGGCCGTTGGAGGCCGGTGACCCGACGACCGTGGCGAGCTACCGGCTCGCGGCACGGCTCGGCTCCGGCGGCATGGGCACGGTCTATCTGTCGTACACACCGGGCGGCCACCCGATCGCGCTGAAGACGATCCGGCCCGAACTGAGCGAGGACCCCGAGTTCCGCCGCCGGTTCAAGCAGGAGGTGCAGGCCGCCCAGCGGGTGCAGGGCCTGTACACCGCGCCCGTCCTCGACCACGACACCGAGGGCGCGCAGCCCTGGCTGGCCACCGCCTATGTGCCCGGCCCGTCGCTGCACGCGGCGGTCGCCGAGCACGGCGCGCTACCGCTGGGCTCGGTCCTGCTGCTGCTCGCCGGGGTCGCGGAGGCGCTGTCGGTGATCCACGGCGCGGGCATCGTCCACCGTGATCTGAAGCCCTCCAATGTGCTGCTCGCCGGCGACGGGCCCCGGGTCATCGACTTCGGCATCGCGCGGGCCGCCGACGCCACCGCACTGACCGGTACCGGCGTCTCCATCGGCACCCCGGCGTTCATGTCGCCGGAGCAGGCCGCCGGGAAGCCGGTCACGCCCGCGTCGGACATCTTCGCCCTCGGCCAGGTGGCCGCGTTCGCGGCCCGCGGCACCGGCGCGTACGGCGACGGCCCCTCGCACGCGGTGCTGTACCGGATCGTCCACGAGGAGCCCGACCTCGGCGGCCTCCCGGACGAACTCCGGTTCATCGAACGCTGCCTGGCCAAGGACCCGGCCGACCGCCCCTCCCCCGCCGAGGTCGTGACCCTCTGTCAGGAGGCGTCGCCCACCCCGCTGGTGCAGTCGGGCTCCTGGCTGCCGGAGGCGATCGGCGCGGACATCACCCGCCGGGTCTCGGCGTCGGCGGATCTGCTGGCCGAACGGAGGAAGGACGCCGAGGCCCCGACCTCCGCGACACTGCCCCCGCCGCCCACCGCGCCGGTGACCCAGCAGAGTTCACCGTCCGTCAGCCCCGCCTCCCCGACCATCCACGCGGCGCCGACCATGCTCTCCGGGCCGACCACCCCGCCCCCGCCGGGTCCCGTGGGCCCGCCGTCGGCGCCGTACCACCCGCAGCCGGGACAGCCCGGGCCGTCGGGCCCGCACACCGTCCCGACCGGGCACCACGCGCCGTATCCGCAGCCGGGCTGGCAGCAGCCGCACCCACAGGGTCATCCCCAAGGTCACCCGCGTCCGCTCCCCCTCCCCCCGCCGCGCAGCAACGTCGGCAAGTGGATCGGGATCGGTGTGGCGGTGGTGTTCGGGCTGGGGCTGCTCGGCAGCTGCGCGACGTTCGTGAAGGGCCTCACGGGTTCGAGCAGTTCCTCCAGCGGCTCGGTCGGCGGTTCGTCGGCCGGCTCGGACGGCGGCTCCTCGGACGCGTCGGAGGGCTCGGAGTCCAAGCCGAAGGCGGACCCCAAGCCGGTCACCTTCAAGGGCGTCAACATCCCCGCCAACTACTACGTGCGCTTCGCCGACTCCCCGCCCAAGCCCCTCGACAGCGAGCTGGGCGTGTCGTACGAGGACGACGGGGACTTCTACTACTACTCGGACTCGCTGTTCGGGGAGAAGAAGGTGGGCAGCAGCAGCGAGAAGCTCGTCCTGCTGAACAACTCCCAGAAGGGTTCCCTGGAAACCTGCCGGAACGAGACCCGGTACACGGCCTCCGTCCAGCTCGGCCAGGTCTCCAAGGGCTCCCAGATGTGCGTGCGCACCAACTCCGGCCACATGGGCCTGGTCACCTTCAAGGGCTCGGCCGCGAGCGGCGACCCCAGCGACTACGTCTCGGTGGACATCACGGTGTGGCGCAACGCGGAGGAACCGGTCACCGAGAACTGACGGACGGTCATCCGCCCGGCTCCAGCTCCCAGATCAGCACCTCGACCGGGCCGGTGACGGCGACCAGCTCCAGCCCCTTCTCGTCCTCGGCCCGCACCGCGTCCCCGGGCCCCAGTTCGTACGGTCCGAGCCGCACGGCGCCCCGGACGACATGCGCGTACGCCCGCGCCGCGTCCGGCACGGCGGTCCGCTCCCCCGCCGCGCCCAGCCGCCGGACGTGCAGCATGGCGCCCGCCTCGGGGACGGCGTACGGGGTGGAGTCGGCGATGCCACGGACGACCTCGTACGCCGGGTCGCCGCCCGGGTCCAGCGGGGCCAGCCACATCTGCACGAAGGTGAGCGGCCCGGAGCCGTCGTTGCGCTCGACGTGCCGCACCCCGCCCGCCGAGCTGAGCCGCTGCACGTCACCGGGCCGGACGACCGTCTCGTGCCCGGTGGTGTCGCGATGGGTCAGCTCCCCCTCGACGACCCAGGTGACGATCTCGGTGTGGCTGTGCGGATGCTCGTCGAACCCCGCCCCGGGCGCGAGCCGCTCCTCGTTGCACGCGATCACCGCGCCGAAACGGAGGTTGTCGGGGTCGTAGTGCGCCCCGAAGGAGAAGGCGTGCAGGGAGACGATCCCGGCCCCGGGATCACCGCCGGGGTAACGCGCGTCGGCGCGCCGCAGCTCCATCACGCTCCCACGGTAGCCCGAGCCGACCCCCACGAGCCCTGGCCGCACCACCCGGCTCCGGCCGGCGCACTCAGCCCGTCCGGCGTCTGAGGACGAGGCCGTGCAGGCCGACAGGCGGGGGCCCAGGGGCGGCAGCCCTCGGGGGTACCCGCAGCCCGGGGCAGACTCGCGCCCCCGGCCCACACCCCTCCGGCGCAGGCGAGCGCAGCGATAAGGCAGGCTTGTCCCCGTGCCCGAACCCGAAACCAGCAAACCCGAGCCCGCACCGCCCGCCCACCCGCACGTCGCGACGTTGAAGCGGCTGGAGAAGTCGTCCGGAAGTCTCGCCGCGCAGGCCATCGCGCGGATGGACGAGACGCTGCCCTGGTACCGGGCGATGCCGCCCGAGAACCGGTCGTGGATCGGGCTGGTCGCCCAGGCCGGTATCGCCGCGTTCACGGAGTGGTTCCGGCATCCGGACGCCCCGCAGGCCATCTCCACCGATGTCTTCGGGACCGCGCCGCGCGAACTGACCCGGGCGATCACGCTCCGGCAGACCGTGGAGATGGTGCGCACGACCATCGAGGTCATGGAGTCCGCGATCGACGAGGTCGCCGCCCCCGGCGACGAGAGCGTGCTCCGCGAGGCCCTGCTCGTCTACGCGCGGGAGATCGCGTTCGCCACCGCGCAGGTGTACGCGCAGGCCGCCGAGGCACGCGGCGCCTGGGACGCCCGGCTGGAGTCCCTGGTCGTGAACGCGGTGCTCAGCGGCGAGGCCGACGAGGGTGCCGTGAGCCGGGCCGCCGCGCTCGGCTGGAACTCCCCCGACCATGTCTGTGTGGTCCTCGGCACCGCCCCGGACGGCGACAGCGAGCTGACCGTGGAGGCCATCCGGCGGGCGGCCCGGCACGCCAAGCTGCAGGTGCTGACCGGGGTGCTGGGCGACCGGCTGGTGGTGATCGCGGGCGGCGACAACGACCCGTTGCAGGTCGCGAAGTCGCTGATCGGGCCGTATGCGGCGGGACCGGTGGTGGCCGGGCCGATCGTGCCCGACCTGCTGGCCGCGACCCGGTCCGCGCAGGCGGCGGCGGCCGGACTCAAGGCCTGCTCGGCGTGGCAGGACGCGCCGCGCCCCGTCTTGGCGGACGATCTGCTTCCGGAACGCGCGATCGCCGGTGATCCCAGTGCGCGCGAGCAACTGGTGGAGGAGATCTACAGACCGCTGGAGGAGGCCGGGTCCGCTCTTCTGGAGACGCTCAGCGTCTATCTCGAACAGGCGTCCAGCCTCGAAGGCGCGGCCCGGATGCTGTTCGTCCACCCCAACACCGTGCGCTACCGGCTTCGACGTGTGACTGACGTCACCGGCTGGTCGCCCTCCGATGTACGCTCTGCCTTCACCTTGCGGATCGCACTGATCCTGGGGCGTCTGGTGGATGGGGAACCCCAGCTCTAGGGTTTTGTCGGAGGGCTACAAAACCCCCTCGTGTTCTTCGTCCCTGTCCTCACGGGCGGCCTGAGCCGTCCCCAAGAGAGAGTGTGAGAGTGCTCGTACTCGTCGCTCCCGGCCAGGGCGCCCAGACGCCCGGCTTCCTGACTCCTTGGCTCGACCTCCCCGGTGCCGCCGACCGCCTCGCCGCGTGGTCGGACGTCATCGGGCTGGACCTCGTCCACTACGGGACCGAGGCCGACGCCGACGCGATCCGCGACACCGCCGTGGCCCAGCCGCTGCTCGTGGCGGCCGGACTGCTGTCCGCCGCCGCCCTCGAGGACGTCACCCCCGGCGCGGTCGCCGGGCACAGTGTCGGTGAGATCACCGCCGCCGTGTTCGCCGAGGTCCTGGACGAAACGGCCGCGCTGACCCTCGTACGCAAGCGGGGCCTGGCCATGGCCGAGGCCGCCGCGATCACCGCGACCGGGATGTCCGCGCTGCTCGGCGGCGACCCCGAGGTGACGATCCCGCACCTGGAGAAGCTGGGGCTGACCCCGGCGAACGTGAACGGCGCGGGCCAGATCGTCGCCGCCGGCACCCTGGAGCAGCTGGCCGCCCTGGAGGCGGACAAGCCCGAGGGCGTCCGCCGTGTGGTGGCGCTCAAGGTGGCCGGCGCCTTCCACACGCACCACATGGCCCCCGCCGTGGAGACCCTCGCCAAGGCCGCCGAGGAGCTGGCGCCCGGGGACCCGAAGCTCACCTATGTCTCGAACAAGGACGGGCAGTCCGTCGCCACCGGCGCCGAGGTGCTCTCCCGTCTGGTCGGTCAGGTCGCCAACCCGGTCCGCTGGGACCTGTGCATGGAGACCTTCAAGGAGATGGGCGTGACCGCGCTCGTCGAGGTCTGCCCCGGCGGCACGCTCACCGGCCTCGCCAAGCGCGCCCTGCCGGGCGTGGCGACGGTGGCGCTCAAGACACCCGACGACCTCGACGCCGCTCGCGCGCTCATCGCCGAGCACCAGAACTAGGAGCCCTGGAGCCATGTCGAAGATCAGGCCGAGCAAGGGCGCCCCGTACGCACGCATCCTCGGCGTGGGCGGCTACCGCCCGGTCCGGGTGGTGCCCAACGACGTCATCCTGGAGAAGATCGACTCGTCCGACGAGTGGATCCGCTCCCGCTCCGGTATCGAGACCCGGCACTGGGCGAACGACGAGGAGACCGTCGCCGCCATGTCGGTGGAGGCGTCCGGCAAGGCGATCGCCGACGCCGGGATCTCCGCCGAGCAGATCGGCGCGGTCGTGGTCTCCACCGTGTCGCACTTCAGCCAGACCCCGGCCGTCGCCACCGAGATCGCCGACAAGCTCGGCACGGACAAGGCCGCCGCCTTCGACATCTCGGCCGGCTGCGCGGGCTTCGGCTACGGCCTGACCCTCGCCAAGGGCATGGTCGTCGAGGGTTCGGCGGAGTACGTCCTCGTCATCGGGGTCGAGCGGCTGTCGGACCTGACCGACCTGGAGGACCGCGCCACGGCCTTCCTCTTCGGTGACGGGGCCGGCGCGGTCGTCGTCGGCCCCTCCCAGGAGCCGCACATCGGCCCGACGGTGTGGGGCTCGGAGGGCGACAAGTCCCACACGATCAAGCAGACGGTCCCGTGGAACGAGTACCGGGTCGGTGACCTGGAGAGGCTCCCGCTGGACAGCGAGGGCAACGTCAAGTTCCCCGCGATCACGCAGGAGGGCCAGGCGGTCTTCCGCTGGGCCGTGTTCGAGATGGCGAAGGTCGCGCAGCAGGCGCTGGACGCGGCCGGGATCAGCTCGGACGATCTGGACGTCTTCATTCCCCACCAGGCCAACGAGCGGATCATCGACTCGATGGTGAAGACACTCAAGCTGCCGGAGCACGTCACGGTCGCGCGTGACGTGCGGACCACCGGCAACACCTCGGCCGCCTCGATCCCGCTCGCGATGGAGCGGCTCCTGGCGACCGGTGAGGCGAAGAGCGGCGACACCGCGCTCGTCATCGGCTTCGGGGCGGGTCTCGTGTACGCCGCGACGGTCGTTACCCTCCCCTAGGCACCGCCGCCGGATCTTGGTCCGGCGGCGGGAAAACGCACAACCTGCCGCTGACGCGGCGGGCCGCCAACCCTCTGGAAAACTAAGAAGGAGCGCCTGACATGGCCGCCACCCAGGAAGAGATCGTCGCCGGTCTCGCCGACATCGTGAACGAGATCGCCGGCATCCCGGTCGAGGACGTCCAGCTGGACAAGTCCTTCACCGACGACCTGGACGTCGACTCGCTGTCCATGGTCGAGGTCGTCGTCGCCGCCGAAGAGCGCTTCGACGTGAAGATCCCGGACGACGACGTCAAGAACCTCAAGACGGTCGGCGACGCGACCGACTACATCCTCAAGCACCAGGGCTGATCCGGCGGGATCGGGCCCGGCCCGATCCCCCGCGGAGCAGTCCGTTTGCCCCGCCACCCGGCGGTGGCGCCGCTGAATCCTCGTAACCGTTGGAGAACATTCCCGTGAGCTCGACCAATCGCACCGTGGTCGTCACCGGTATCGGCGCAACCACACCGCTGGGTGGCGACGCGACTTCCACCTGGGAGGGACTGGTCGCCGGCAGGTCCGGCGTCGGCCCCCTGGAGCAGGAGTGGGCCGCCGACCAGGCGGTCCGTATCGCCGCGCAGATCGCCGTGGAGCCGTCCGAGGTCATCCCGAGGCCGCAGGCCCGCCGACTGGACCGCTCGGCGCAGTTCGCGCTGATCGCGGCCAAGGAGGCGTGGGCCGACGCCGGTTACACGGAGACCTCGGCCGACGAGGGCACCGTCGACGCGGACCGCGTCGGCGCGGTCATCGCCTCCGGCATCGGCGGTGTGACGACCCTGCTCGACCAGTACGACGTGCTGAAGGAGAAGGGCGTACGCCGTGTCTCCCCGCACACCGTGCCCATGCTGATGCCCAACGGCCCGTCCGCCAACGTCGGTCTGTACGTGGGCGCGCGCGCCGGTGTGCACACACCGGTCTCCGCCTGCGCGTCGGGCGCCGAGGCCATCGGCTACGCCATCGAGATGATCCGCACCGGCCGCGCCGATGTCGTGATCGCCGGTGGTACCGAGGCCGCCATCCACCCGCTGCCGATCGCCGCGTTCGGCAACATGATGGCGATGTCCAAGAACAACGAGGACCCGCAGGGCGCCTCCCGTCCGTACGACACCGGCCGTGACGGCTTCGTCCTCGGCGAGGGTGCCGGTGTCGTCGTCCTGGAGTCGGCCGAGCACGCGGCGGCGCGGGGTGCCCGGGTCTACGCCGAGGCCGTGGGCCAGGGCATCTCCGCCGACGGCCACGACATCGTGCAGCCGGAGCCGGAGGGGCGGGGCATCGCCCACGCCCTGCAGAACCTGCTGGACCGCACGGACCTGGACCCGGCGGAGATCGTGCACGTCAACGCGCACGGCACGTCGACGCCGGCCGGTGACATCGCCGAGCTGAAGGCGCTGCGGAAGGTGTTCGGTGACGACACCGACCACTTCGCGGTGTCCGCGACGAAGTCGATGACCGGGCATCTGCTCGGTGGCGCCGGCGGTGTGGAGACGGTGGCGACGGTGCTCGCGCTGTACCACCGGGTGGCGCCTCCGACGATCAACGTGAACGACCTGGACCCGGAGGCCGAGGCCAACGCGGACATCGTGCGCGGTGAGGCCCGCAAGCTGCCGGTCGAGGGCCGTATCGCCGCGCTCAACGACTCGTTCGGGTTCGGTGGGCACAACGTGGTGCTGGCGTTCCGGACGGTCTGACCTCCGGCCGTCGCGAGCTGACGGACGAGAAGGGCCCCCACCGTGCGGTGGGGGCCCTTCCTCCGTGCTGAGCAGTCGTCACACCACCTGGTGCAGCCAGCGGACCGGGGCGCCCTCGCCCGCGTATCTGAAGGGCTCCAGCTCGTCGTCCCAGGGCTTGCCCAGGAGCTTGGCGATGTCCGACTCCAGGTCGCTCTCGCCGCGCTGGGAGCGGGTGAGGGCCGCGCGGAGGCGGTCCTCGGGGATGAGGATGTCGCCGTGGATGCCGGTGACGGCGTGGAAGATGCCGAGGTCGGGGGTGCAGCTGTAGCGCTCGCCCTCGGCGGTGGCGCAGGGCTCGGCGGTGACCTCGAAGCGCAGGAGCTGCCAGCCGCGCAGCGCGGACGCCAGCTGGGAGGCCGTACCGGCCCGGCCCTGCCAGGAGAACTCGGAGCGCCAGGTGCCCGGGGCGGCCGGCTGCCGGATCCAGTCGAGGTTCACCCGGGTCCCGAGGACACCCGCGACGGCCCACTCGACGTGCGGGCACAGCGCACGCGGCGCGGAGTGCACGTACAGGACTCCACGTGTCGTCACCGGGGCCTCCACAGAGCAGGACAGTTCGCGAATAGACGGATCGGCAGTGGCGACGCGGCCACGTGGCGAGGCTACCGTGCGGCGGGGCAAGGAGTGTGACGTACCGTCGGAGCGAGCGCCAGGATGAACGCGGGTTTCACCCGAGGGGACGCCTGTGCGGATGGAACAGTTGCACCTTCTGTCGCATCGAACCCGAGGCCTGCCCTCACCGGGAACTCCCGTGCGTTGTCATGGGTGGGAACTGGCACGTGTACGACCGACGAGGGGACCAGGGGATGCGGAAGCGACGCCATCGTTCGAGGGCGGTGTTCGGCGCGGTCTCGGCGGGTGTGTCGGCGGTGCTCCTGCTGGCCGTGACCGGGTGCGACGCCACCGGCGGTGACTCCCCCGGCCCCGAGGGGACCGGGTCGCGGGCCAGGCCCTCCGTGTCGCCGAGCCCCACCCCTGCCTGGGACACCACCCCCGAGTCGCTGGTCGCCGTCGGTGACTCCATCACCCGTGGCTTCGACGCGTGCAAGGTGCTCTCCGACTGCCCCGAGGTGTCGTGGGCGACCGGCACCGACGCCTCGGTCGACAGTCTCGCCGTACGGCTGCTGGGCGCGTCCGGCGCGGCGTCGCGGAGCTGGAACTACGCGGTGACCGGGGCCCGGATGGCCGACCTGCCGAGCCAGGTGGCGCGGGCGGTGACGCGCAGGCCCGAGCTGGTGACGGTGATGGTCGGCGCGAACGACGCGTGCCGTGCGAGCGCCGCCGACATGACGCCGGTCGCCGACTTCCGCGCCGACTTCGAGGACTCCATGGCCACGCTGCGGGACTCCCTGCCGAAGGCGCAGGTGTTCGTGGCGAGTGTGCCGGATCTGAAGCGGCTGTGGTCCGAGGGCCGCAAGAGCCCGATGGGCAAGCAGGTCTGGAAGCTGGGCATCTGCCCGTCCATGCTGGCCGACCCCGACGCCCTGACGACGGCGGCCGGCGAGCGGCGGGACGCCGTCCAGGACCGGGTGGAGGCGTACAACGACGTGCTGCGCGAGGTGTGCGAGAAGGACCGGTACTGCCGGTACGACGAGGACGCGGTCTTCGACTACCGCTTCGGGCGGACCCAGCTCAGCCAGTGGGACTGGTTCCATCCGAGCGTGGACGGGCAGGCGCGGCTGGCGGAGATCGCGTACCGGGTCGTGAGCGCCAAGCAGCCGTGACCTGGGGTTCTGCCGTGGCCTAGGGTTTCGCTCATGAGCGAACTCTTCGGCACGCTTTCCGACGGCACGCCCGTTCACCGGTGGACGCTGGAGCGGGGCGGCACCCGGGTGCGGATCCTGACGTACGGCGGGATCGTGCAGTCGGTGGAGCTGCCCGACCGGGACGGGCGCGTGGCGGACGTGGTGCTGGGGTTCGCCGGCCTCGACGGGTATCTGCGGAATCCGGGGCCCTTCTTCGGCGCGCTCATCGGGCGGTACGCCAACCGGATCGCCCGGGGGCGGTTCACGCTCGACGGGCGGGTGTACGAGTTGGCGCGCAACAACCCGCCGAACTCCCTGCACGGGGGTCCCCTCGGCTTCGACAAGCGGGTGTGGGAGGCGGAGGGCGTCGCCGGCGGGGCCGGGGTGCGGCTGTCGCGGGTGAGTCCGGACGGGGAGGAGGGCTTCCCCGGGCGGCTGGAGGTGTCCGCCACGTACTCGCTGGACGAGGACGGGGGCGCGCTGCGGATCGCGTACGAGGCGGTCACCGACGCGCCGACCGTCGTGAACCTCACCAATCACTCGTACTGGAATCTCGCGGGGGCCGGCACCGGGAGCTCGGGTGGGCACGAGCTGCGGATCTCCGCGTCGCGGGTGACCCCGGTGGACGCGGACCTGATCCCGACGGGCGCGCTGGAGGCGGTGGAGGGGACCCGGTTCGACTTCCGCACGGCACGGAAGGTGGGGAGCGGGTACGACCACAACTTCGTGCTGGACAAGGGGGTCACGAGCGGTGCGGAGGTGGTTGCCGAGCTGTGGGAGGCGGGGTCGGGGCGGGTGGTGAGTGTTGCCACTACCGAGCCGGGGATGCAGCTCTATACGGCGGATCATCTGGAAGGGGCTTTCGGGCCCGGGGACGGGGTCGCGCTGGAGACGCAGCACTTTCCGGATTCGCCGAACCGGCCGCGGTTTCCGAGTACGGAGGTGCGGCCGGGCGGCGTCTATCGGTCGGAGACGGTTTATGGGTTCGGGGTGCGTTCGTAGTTCGTCGGGTGCGGGTGGGTGGGGGCTGGTCGCGCCCACGCGGCGGAGCCGCACATGTGACCGCCCCGCGCCCCTGAGGGGTCGCCCTACGCCTGGATCGGTGCCGTGAGGCGGCGGTCGGCCAGGGAGCGGCCTGCCTCCAGGTCGTACGAACCCTCCACCCGTACCCATGAGTTGGTGCTCTCGTCCCAGATCTCGAAGGCCCGGGGCGGGAGTTGGACGACCGCCTCCGCCGTCTCGCCCGGTGCCGCCTGCACCGTGGCGAAGCCCGCCAGCCAGCGGGTCGGGCGGGTGGGGTCCGGGGTCGTGGGGGCCAGGTAGAGCTGGACGGTCTCGCGGCCCTCGCGTGAACCGGTGTTGCGGACGCGGACGGTCGCCGTCGTGCCGGTGACATCGAGGGACTCGTACGTCCAGTCGGTGTAGCCGAGGCCGTGGCCGAAGGCGTACGCGGGGGTCCTGCTCTCCTTGTCCCAGGCGCGGTAGCCGATGAAGACGTCCTCGTCGTAGGCGAGTTCGCCGGAGGTGGGGGCGACCCGGGTGACGGGGGCCTCGGCGAGGGTGCCCCAGGTGGTGGGGAGACGGCCGCCGGGCTCGTGGGTGCCGGTGAGGATGTCGGCGAGGGCGGCACCGCCCTCCTGGCCGGGGAACCAGGTGAGGAGGGCGGCGGCGACGTCGTCGCGCCACGGGAGTTCCACCGGGGAGCCGGAGTTGACGACGACGACGGTGGCGGGGTTGGCGGCGGCCACCGCGCGGACCAGGTCGTCCTGGCGGCCGGGGAGGTGGAGGTTCGCGCGGTCGAAGCCCTCGGACTCGACGCGGTCGGTGGTCGCCACGACCACCACGGCCGTGTCGGCGGCGCGGGCCGCCGCCACCGCCTCGGCGATCAGGTCGTCCGGGTCGCGCTGCGGCTCCTGGTGGCAGAGCGAGAAGGCGAGCATCGTGATCGGGGCGTCGGCGGGCAGTTCCACGACATGGGTGAGCGAGACCTGTACCGGGGTGCCCTCGGTCAGTTCGACCCGGGCCCGTGGGACGGGGGCGCCGAAGAACGACACGAAGGGATCGTCCGTGTCGGCGGTGTGGACGTCGTCGAAGTGGGTCGTGCCGTCGACGGTGAGGGTGTAGGCGCCCAGGCCCTTGATGCCGAAGGTGTGCGTGCCGCTCCCGCGCGGGACGAAGGTGCCGGTCACCTCGACGGTGTGCAGGGTGGTGTGGGTGACGCCGTCGGGGAGGTCCGAACCCATCCACTGGATGTGGCCGTTGGGGGCGGAGCGGGTGCCGATGACCGTGCCGGAGCTGTCGCGGCAGACGGCCCGGAGGGTGAATCCCCGGTCGGCGACGGCGAGTTCCTCGTTGGGGTCCGCGCCGACGGCGTAGGTCAGGGCGCCTTCGGGGAGGGCGGCGGTGAGGCCGTCGAGGGGGGAGACGATCCGGGAGGGGAAGACGGTGGCGGAGCCGCCGCCGAGGACGCGGGCGTCGCGGGCGGCGGCGCCGGACAGGGCCACCGTCGCACCGGTCCGGAGGGGGAGGGCCGGCCGGTCGTCCACGGGCTCGTTGCGGACCAGGACGAAGGAGCGGCGGGCGATCTCGCGGGCCAGGGCCTCGCCGTCGACGGGGGCGGGGAGTTCGGTGACCACCGGGTCGGCGCCCTCCAGGATGCCGACCCGGGCGGCCAGGCGCAGGACGCGGCGGACGGCCTCGTCGACCTCGGTCTCGGTGACCTCGCCGGCGCGGACGGCGGCGGCCAGGGGCTCGCCGTAGACGGTGACCGGGCCGGGCATGGCGACGTCGAGGCCGCCGGTGAGGGCACCGGTGGTGGAGCGGGCGGCCAGCCAGTCGGAGACGTTGAAGCCGTCGAAGCCCCATTCGCCGCGCAGGACCTCGTTCACGAGGTAGCGGTGTTCGGTCATCGTGGAGCCGTTGACCTGGTTGTAGGCGGTCATGATGCCCCAGGGGTGGGCGTTCGCCACGATCGCCTCGAAGGGGGCGAGGTACAGCTCGCGCAGGGCGCGTTCGGAGACCAGGTTGTTCACGGTGAAGCGGTCGGTCTCGGCGTCGTTGGCGACGAAGTGCTTGACCGTGGTGCCGACGCCGCCCGACTGGACGCCGGTCACATAGCCCGAGCCGATCTCGCCGGCGAGGTACGGGTCCTCGCTGTACGCCTCGAAGTGACGGCCGCCGAGCGGGGAGCGGTGCAGGTTGACGGTGGGGGCGAGGAGGACGTGGACGCCCTTGCGGCGGGCCTCCTGTGCCAGCAACACGCCTGCGCGGCGGGCGAGTCCGGGGTCCCAGGTGGCGGCGAGGGCGGTCGGGGAGGGCAGCGCGACGGACGGGTCGTCGGCGGTCCAGCGCACTCCGCGTACGCCGATCGGGCCGTCGGACATGACGAGGGAGTCCAGACCGATCTCGGGGAGCGCGGGCAGGGTCCACATGTCCTGGCCGGAGAGCAGCCTCGCCTTGGCGTCGAGGTCGAGCTTGGCGAGGGCCTTCTCCACGGCCGCTTCGCGGGCCGTGTCGGCCGGGGTGGGGTGGGTGCCCGCCATGGGGTCCTCCTGGGTTCGGGTCCGTTCGGGGCCGTGCGGTTCCTCCGTGAACCTCCCCCATCGTGCACGGGTTACCTGTAGAGCGGTAGGTTTCGTTATCTTCCCGTTACTTTCAGGGTGGGGTGATGTCGTACGGTGGCGCCATGAACGCCAGGGCCAGGAGCGTGGAGCGGCGCGCGGAGATCGTCCGGGCCGCTCTGGAGGTGATCGCCGAGCGCGGATACCGGGGGGCGAGCCTGGCGGCGGTCGCCGACCGGGTGGGACTCACCCAGCAGGGGCTGCTGCACCACTTCCCGACGAAGGAGGCGCTGCTGGTCGCCGTGCTGAAGGAGCGCGACCAGTGGGACGCGGTACCGGACACCCCGTGGCGCATCGATCTGCTGGTCTCGCTCGTGGAGTACAACGCGATGCGGCCCGGCATCATCCAGACCTTCTCCGCGCTGCTCGGCGAGAGCGTCACGGAGGGACATCCGGCCCGCGACTACTTCACCGAGCGCTACGGCCGGGTCCGCGAGACCATGGCGGCCGTGCTGCGCGCCGAGTACGGCGACCGGCTGCCGAGCGGGCTCACCCCGGAGCGGGCGGCGCCGCTGCTGGTGGCCGTGATGGACGGGTTGCAGTACCAGTGGCTGCTGGATCCGGCGGGTGTGGACATGGCGGAGGCGTTCCGGGACTTCCTGACACTGCTGGGCGAGGACGCGGGCGAGGGCTGAGGCCGGCCTCCGGGTGCGCCGCCCCTCGCGGCACGCGGCATGGCGTACGCCCCTTCCGTCACGCGATACTGCCGCCGTCCGGAGCGACACCCCCACGGCACGATCAGCGACGGAAGGACCCGAACTCCCTTGAGTTACCTACTGACTTCTCTGCCGACCTCCCGGCGAGCGCGTGGAGCGGCGATAGGACTGGCGGCCCTGGTGGCCGGTCTCTGCGCCCCCGTCTCCCCCGCCGCCGCTTCCGCTTCGGCCTCGGTCTCCTCCGCGGCCGCCCCGACCGTCGAGGAGCAGCGGCTCGATCGGGCCGTGCCCCAGGAGATCCTGCGGCGGTCCGGATTCGACGCCGTGGCACCGGAGTTCGCGCGGGCGCTGGACGGGGCGCGGTCGTACGCGCAGGCCGAGCGGATCGTCGTACGGCAGGGGGCGCGGCTGTGGACGCGTGCCGTGGACCGGGTGCAGGGGCGGGGGCCGGCGGGCGGGGATCTGAGCCGGGACGACGACCGGCCGTTGTACTGGGCACGGTTGGGGATGACGCGGGAAGTGCGGGGGTGGGAGCCGGGGTTCGCGCTGAGCGACCGTCAGAGAGCCGCGCTGCTGGGCGAGTTGGAGCGGACCTCTCGTGGACAGGACTCCCTGCGGTACCCGAAGGGTGGCATGAAGCGGGTGCTCGTCACCGGGTTCGACCCGTTCACGCTGGACCGTGATGTGCGGATCTCCAACCCGTCCGGGGCGACGGCGCTCGCCCTCGACGGGACGGTGATCCGGACCGCCGACGGGCCCGCGCGTGTCGAGACCGCCGTGTTCCCCGTCCGCTGGCAGGACTTCGCCGACGGCACGGTCGAGCGGACGCTCCGGCCCCGGTTGCCGGAGGTCGATCTCTTCACCACGGTCAGCCAGGGCCGGGTGGGCCGTTTCGACGTCGAGCGGACCAACGGGGCCTGGCGCGGCGGCTTCGGCGACAACGACAACATCGGCGTCACCGGGACCATCCCGGTGACCGACCCCGCGACCCAGCCCCAGTGGACGTCCACGACGCTGCCGTACACGGACATCGTCGCCGCGGACACCGGCCGCTTCCCGGTGTACGACAACACGAGCGTGACCGAGATCCCGGCGGGCGGCACGGTCCCGGTCGTCCGGCCGGGCGGACCGACCCCGGGTTCGACCGCACGGGCCGGGGGCGGTGGTGACTACCTCTCCAACGAGATCGCCTACCGCGCCACGCTGCTGCGCGACCGGCTGGGGCTGGGCGCCGGCCTGCCCGGCGGGCATGTGCACACGCCGGTCCTGCAGTTCGGGGCGGGCAACACGGACCCGGCGACCGGCACGGTGACCGATGCCGAGTTCGTACGGAACCGGGTGGACATCGTGGGCCAGGTGCGGGAGATCGTGCGGGTGGCGCTGGAGGCCTCGGACGCCTCCGTCAGTGCGACGGGGCGAACGCGAGGCTGACGCCGAGGCCGGCCAGGACGGACCCGATGGCCTTGTTCAGGACCTTCTGGCCGCGCAGCATCACGGCACGCATCCGGTCGTGCGAGAAGAACACGGCGACGACGCCGAACCACAGCAGGTGGGCGAGGGCCATGAACAGGCCGTAGCCCGCCTGCCGGACCAGCGGGGTGCCGGGGCTGACGACCTGCGCGAAGGTCGAGACGACGAAGAGGGTCGTCTTCGGGTTGAGGACGTTCGTCAGGAAGCCGGAGCGCAGGGCGGCCAGCGGGGTCACGCTCGCCGTGGACTCCGCGAGGTCCACCCGGACCTCGTCACGGGTACGGAAGGTGCGGATGCCGATGTACACGAGGTAGGCCGCGCCGACCAGCTTGATGACCGTGAACAGGAAGGTGGAGGAGGCGATCAGCAGGCCCACGCCGAGCATCGTGTACGTGACGTGCACGAGGACGCCGGCGGCGACGCCGGTCGCGGAGAGCAGGCCGGTCGTACGGCCGTAGAGGTAGCTGTTGCGGATGACCATGGCGAAGTCGGCGCCGGGGGCGACGACCGCGAGGACGGTGATGACCGCGACGGCGAGGACCTCGTTCACGCGCCGACCTCGGGCTTGCGGAACATCGGCGGGGCGGGGTGGCCGGCGGCGGGGACGCGGTTGCGCTCGTCCTCGCCGGTGGTCTCCTCGCCCAGCAGGTCACGGGCCATGAGGGTGGCGCCCGCGACCGCGCCCGGCATCAGGAAGACCGCGACGAACGGCACCAGGAAGGCGAGGCCGAGCGGGGTGCCGAAGCCCCAGATCAGTGTCTTGCGGGAGCGCAGGAGGGCGAGGCGGTCGCGGAGTTCGACGCCGCGGCGCTGGAGGGCGACGGCGGTCAGTTCCTCGGTGAGGAAGAAGCCGGTCACGAAGAAGCCGGCCACCGGGACGACCGTCTGGCCGATGAACGGGACGAAGCCGAGGGCGAAGAGCAGGACGGCCCACACGAGCGCGCGGGCGAGGACGCGGAGGCTGTCCCGGGCCGAGATCCACAGCTCCCGCCACAGCGGCAGGTCGGACTCGGGCGCGGTGCCGTCCGGGGAGACGTCCCGGTCGACCTTCTCGGAGAGGTTCTCGTAGAAGGGCTGGCCGATGAGGAGCGTCACGGCGGTGAAGGTGATGACCGCGAGGGCCAGGGCGAGGGCGAACAGGACGGCGGTGAGCAGGCCGCGGAAGAGGCCGGGCCAGGGGCTGGACCAGTCGTCCGCGAAGGGGGTGGCCCAGGTGACGAAGTCCGGGCCCCAGGCGGCCAGGGCCACGAGGGCGGCTATGTAGAGGACCAGGGTGATGAGGCCCGGGATCAGGCCGAAGCCGTACTGCTTCCCGTGCCTGGCCACCCATCGCTGGCCCTGGACGAGGTACTGGAAACCCACCCCTAGATCGCGCATGGGGCGAACTTTATCGTTCGGGTGCTTTGCGCAGGAGAGCTCGGGGGGTTGGGTGCGCCGGCGACTGCGGGTTGTATGTGGCTGCTCGCGCAGTTCCCCGCGCCCCTTTGGGGCCTGCGGCCCATCAGGGTGCGAAGGGTCCCTTGGCTGTGAAGACCCGGTCCGCGAAGCGCTCGCCGATGAGGTGGTGGGTCTCCGCGTCGGGGTGGAGGTCGTCCGGGAGGGGGTGGGTGGTGGCGTCCCGGTCGCCGTAGAGGGTGAGGCCGTCGAGGTGGTGGAGGTGGGGGTCCTCCTCGGCGCGCTGGGCGACGACGGCCGCCAGTTCCTCGCGGATGACACGGAGGGTGAGTTTGCCGGGGGTGAGGTCGTCGGGGTCGCCCATGGCGCGGAAGCGGAGGCGGCCCTCGGCGAGGCCGGTGAGGTCGGGGGCGCTGGGGCCGGGGGTGTCCTCGTGGATGGGGCAGTGGATCGGGGAGACGACGAGCAGCGGGGTGGTGGGGTGGCCGTCGCGGATCGTGTCGAGGAAGCCGTGGACGGCCGGGGTGAAGGCGCGCAGCCGCATCGCGTCGTGGTTGACGAGGTTGATGCCGATCTTGACGCTGATCAGGTCGGCGGGGGTGTCCCGCATCGCGCGGGCGGTGAAGGGGTCGAGGAGGGCGCTGCCGCCGAGGCCCAGGTTGATGAGGTCGACACCTGCCAGGGAGGCCGCGTGGGCGGGCCAGATGGCGGTGGGGCTCGCGGCGTCGGAGCCGTGGCTGATGGAGCTGCCGTGGTGCAGCCAGACCCGGCGGCCCCGGTCGGGGACGGGCTCGACGGGGGCGTCGGTGCGCAGGGCGAGGAGTTCGGTGGTCTCGTTGTGCGGGAGCCAGATCTCGACGGTCTTGAGGGTGTCGGGGAGGTCCGCGAAGGTCACGGTGCCGGGCGGGCCCGGCCGGTGCTCCGCCGTGCCGGCGGTCATGTCGACGGTGACGGTGTCGCCGTCCGGCACGCTCGCCTGCGCGGTCAGCCGGCCGTCGACGAGGAGGTCGTAGAGGCCGTCGGGGCGGGGCGGGGCGCCCACATAGGTCCGTTTGGTGCGCAGGGCGTCGAGTTCGACCGTGGTGGCGCGGGTGCGGAAGACCAGGCGTACGCCGGAGGGCTGGGACTCGACCATGGCGAGCTGCGGGTCGGCGTACTGGGCGCGGGCCCTGGCGGGGAGGCGGTGGGGCAGTATGCCGCGCCCGGTGTGTTCCAGCTCCAGGGCGCCGTGCAGGAGGTCGGCGGTGAGGGGGGTCGTGATGCGGTGAGGGTTCGTGCGGGGGCTCTCGGGCATGGCTCAACCTGACGGTCGGTGGGGTGGGCTGTCCGGGGGTGGCCGGTGCGGGGCGGCCGGATGCGTCAACTGGGCGGAACGGCAGGCCAGTTGCGCAGCAGGGCGTCGAGGGCGTCCAGGACGCGGTCCCAGCTCTGCTGCGAGTCGGGGGCGCTGTGGCTGAAGCCGCCGGACGCCTCCAGGCTGACGTAGCCGTGGAAGACGCTGCCGAGGAGCCGGACGGCGTGGGTCTGGTCCGGCTCGGTGAGGTCGTAGCCGCGCAGGATCGCCCTGGTCATCTGTGAGTGCCGGGCGCCCGCGCTCGCCGCTGCGGCCGCCGGGTCCAGTCTCAGCTGGGCCGCCGCGTACCGGCCGGGGTGGGCGTGGGCGTAGTCGCGGTACACGTTCCCGAGTGCCGCGAGGGCGTCCTTGCCCGCCCGGCCGGCGAGCGCGGTGGCACCCCGGTCGGCCAGTTCCTCCAGGGCGAGCAGGGCGATGCGGGTCCTGAGGTCCTGGGAGTTCCGGACGTGCGAGTACAGGCTCGCGACCTTCACGTCGAAGCGCCGGGCCAGCTCGGAGACGGTCACCTCGTCGAAGCCGATCTCGTCGGCCAGCTCCGCGCCCGCTCGGGCGAGACGCTCCGGGGTGAGGCCTGCGCGCGCCATCGTCATCCTCTCGTTCGACCTCTCACTCGACCTCGCCGATTATGCGGTTGCCTAAAAGCTTTAGGCAACCGGCATTGCCTCTTAGGCGCCCAGGCAGCGGAAGAAGTCCGCCATCTCCGTGGCGAGCCGGGCATGGCGGGTGATCGTCGCCGCGGCCGTGTCCGGGATGCCGGTGGGGCGCTTCCCCTCGGCGTACCCCCGGACGCGTGCCTCACGCTCGTCCCGTTCGTCGCCGTACAGGTCCTTGACCAGCCAGTTCACCAGGTGGCTCAGGGAGTAGCGGCGGTCGTAGTCGTGGTGGCGGTCGTGGAAGGCGGCCTCCTGCGGGGACAGGTCGAAGCGGGAGGAGAGGGCGAGGCCGAAGTCGGTGAAGTAGAGGCGCCGGCCGTCGGTCAGGATGTTCTGGAAGTGGGCGTCGAAGTGGAGCAGGCCCCGGCCGTTGATGAAGGAGAGGCCCGCGGTCAGTTCCCGCTCGACGAGGGCGCAGGCCCGGTCGGAGGTCTCGCCGCCGGTGGCCATCTGGTCGCCGAGCCACTCGTGGACGTTGCGCGGGATGTACTCCAGGAACAGCACGACGCTCGCGGAGGACTCCCGGCGGGCCTCGATGCGGTGGCGTACGCCGGGGTGGCCGCCCCAGTGGGCGACGGCGCGTTCGATGTCGGCCAGTTCCTCGGGGAGGGGGGTGGAGCCCGGGAGCACCCGCCAGTGGTGCAGGAGCGGGAAGCCGTCGCACTCCCCCGCGAGCGCCCAGTCCGTCGTCATCGTGTGGACCGCCAACTCCCGCCAGGCGCCGAAGCCGGGGCTGCCGACGGCGCCGACGCCGTACTGGCAGGAGAGGGGCAGGTCGAACAGGTTCGCCGTGGACCGGACGTGCTCGGGCCGCCGTTCCAGGTCGGTGAGGGGGAGGCGCTTCACGAAGACCGGGGTCCCGGCGACCTCCAGGGACGCCGACGTACCGCCGATGCCGGAGCCGAGCGGGGTGGCCGTGTCGAGGAGTTCGGCCAGGGCGTGGTCGCTGTGCAGCGCGAGGGTGGTGGACACGGCGCCGTGGGCGGTCAGCCGGGCGGCGCGGGCGGGGTCGGTGGAGGTCATCAGCGATGTGTAGCACCCGTGGTCGGGTCGTCAGGTGGCCCTCGGCCACGTTCCCCTCGATGCCCACGTTCCCTTCGGTGCCCGCGTGGCCGCCGTGCCCTCTTGTTGCCCGCGAGTCGAACAGGTAGACCACCTGTGGTCGACATCCGCACCGGCACGTTCGAGGAACCCCGCTCCAGAAGGAACCCCACTCCAGGAGGTAGCGTGCGTCCGCCGAGACCCGGCCCGAGATCCGCACTGTTCAGCGTCGCCGTCGCCACTCTCACCGTCGGCCTCACCGCCGGATCGCTCCTTGTCGCCCCGCGTCCCGCGGGCGCCGAACCCAAGCCCCCCGTCCGCGAGGGCTCCGCGCTGCCGCAGGGGGCCGCGCTGGCTCCGGCGAGCGCCGCCGAGCGGGCCCTCACCGCACCGGAAACCGACCTCTCCGATCCCACCGGCGCGTCCGGCACGGCCGGTTCCGACACGGCCGGTTCCGGTCGCGGCTATCCGCGGGAGCAGGTCCTCTCCCCCGACCCGGAGAACCCGGCCGACAAGTCCATCAAGCTGGGCCTGACCCCGTACCACGCGATCGCGCCGAAGCTGAACGCCCTGCAGCGGCTCGGCGACCGGGTGAGTGTGGAGATCGCGGGGCGGTCGGCCGGCGGGCACCGGCTGTACCTCGTCACCGTGACCGCCCCGGAGACCGCGCGGCAGACGCGCGAGCAGGCGCGGATGCGTGAACTCATCGAGAGCGCGCCGAAGTCGGCGGCCCGGGACCGGAGCATCGCGAAGTCGTACAAGACACCCGTCTTCTTCAACAACAACATCCACGGCAACGAGTGGGAGGGCACGGACGCCTCCCTGAAGCTCATCGAGCGGCTGGCGACGGCGGGCGACACGCGGACGAAGGAGCTTCTGGCCCGCTCCCGGCTGTACTTCAACATCACCGCCAACCCGGACGGCCGCATCGCGGGCACCCGCGCCAACGCGGGCGGGTTCGACATGAACCGGGACTTCGTCACCGCCTCGCAGCCCGAGGTGCGGGCGATGCGGCGGATCCAGATCGACAAGCAGCCCGCCGTGATGCTCGATCTGCACGGGTACGTCAACGGCACCCTGATCGAGCCGACCACTCCCCCGCACGGCGAGAACTACGAGTACGACCTCTTCCTGAAGAACACCTACGCCAACGCGCTGCGCATGGAGTCCGCCGTCAACGGCCTCGGCTACACGCCCGCGAAGGACGGTGTCGACCCGGCCCAGATCCCGTTCCGGGACTCGGCGGAGGGCTGGGACGACTGGCCGCCGATCTTCACCCCGCAGTACGCGGCCTTCCACGGCACGGTCGCCGCGCACACCGTGGAGATCCCGCTCCAGGTGAACAACGCGGCGTACGAGTCGCTGCCGGTCGAGGAGTTGCGCCGCCGGTCCGCCATCAACGTCGACGTGGCGGGCGCTGCGCTGCGCGCGACCCTCGACTTCGTGCGGGAGAAGCGGAGTTCGCTGATCGCCGACCAGATCGAGGTGTTCCGGCGCGGTGCCGCGGGCGCCGCCCAGGTCCCGGTCTCGGAGGCGACCGTCCCCGGGGTGCCCGGCATCGGGCCCGAGGACGTCTACACGACCCGGTTCCCGCGCGCGTACGTCATTCCGGCGGGCGGCGCCCAGCGGTCCGCCACGGCCGCCGCCCGGCTCGTCGACCATCTCCTCGCCAACGACGTCCGGGTGACCCGCGCGACCCGCTCCTTCCGGCTCGACGGGCGGTCGTACGCGAAGGGCTCGTACGTCGTCGACCTGCGTCAGCCCAAGCGCGGCCTGGCCAACGCGCTGCTCGCCGACGGGCGGGACATCAGCGACAAGGTCTCGGTGATGTACGACATCTCCGGCTGGAGCCTGGGGCGGCTGTGGGGCGCCACCGTGACGGAGGCGAGGAGCGGCCGTCCGTCGGCCGTCCCCGCCCGGCCGGTGACGGCCGCCGCCCGTGTCGGGTACGTCGCCCCGCGCGGCGACCTGCGGCTGCGCCTCGACTCCCCGCAGGAGATCGCGGCCCTCAACTCCCTTCTGAAGGACGGGGTTCCGGTACGGCAGGCGGCCGACGGCAGCGCGCTCGTACCGGCGTCGGCGCGACGGCGGGCCGAGGCGCTGGCACGGTCGTACGACGTGGTCTTCGACGCGACCAGGGCCGTGAAGGGTGTCCCGCTCCACCGGGTCCGCGTCGCCGCCGCCGTCACGGCCGGTGAGCTGTTCGCGCTGCGGGAGATGAACTTCGAGGTCGTCCCGGTGTCGACGGCGGTGCTCAACGCGGGCTTCGACTGGGCGAAGTCGGGGGCCGATGTGCTGTTCGTGTCGTCGGGGCTGTCGTACGGCGGGCTCAACGCCTCCGCGCGTACGGCCCTGACCGGCTTCCTCGCCGGGCACGGGCTGGTCGGCCGGGGTGCGACGGGCGCGGCGCTCGCCTCGGCCACCGGGCGGCTGAAGGCGACGGCCGTGCAGGGCAACGGGGACGCCAACGGCGTGGTCCGCGTGGTGAATGCGGGCGGCACGGTGACCGGCGGCGCGCCGGACCACAGCTTCGTCTACGCGCCCGTGTGGTTCACCGATCTCGGCGGCGGCGTCACCGTCGAGCAGTCGTACGGCACCGGGAATCCGCTGGTCTCCGGGCACTGGCGGCCGCTGGACGACGGCTCCGGCGGCCCGGCGGCGGCAGCGGGCCGGCCCTCCGTGGTCAGCGGGCCGAACGCGGTCCTCTTCGGCACGGAACCGCTCTTCCGCGACCATCCGAAGGGGGAATTCCCGCAGGTGGGGCGGGCGTTGCTGAGAGTCGTCGGATAGCGGGAGTCGAGGAACGGGAGCGCGCATGACCGAGGGAATCCGGACGGCCGCCGTCCATGGCACGGTCGCCGACGGCTTCGAGGCGGTGCGCGAGGAGTTCGCCGTGTTCGTGGCCGGGGAACGGGCCGACTACGAGGGGCAGTTGACCGCGTATGTGCACGGGCGGCGGGTCGTCGACCTGTGGGCGGGACCCGAGGAGGTGGCGGCGACGGGCGGCGACACACTGCACGGCGTGTTCTCCTCCACCAAGGGTGCCGCCCATCTCGTCGTCGCGCTCCTCGTCCAGGACGGCGTACTGGAGCTGGACCGTGAAGTGGCCCACTACTGGCCGGAGTTCGCGGCCGAGGGCAAGGGGGCGCTGACCCTGCGGGAGCTGCTCGCGCACCGGGCGGGGCTCATCGGCACCGATGCCGGGTTCACGCTGGAGGAGCTGGCGGACGACCGGGTGATCGCCGAACGCCTCGCCGTCCAGCGCCCGTTCTGGCGTCCGGGCGCCGCCTTCGGCTATCACGCGCTCGTCATCGGGGCGCTCACCGGAGAGGTCGTACGGCGGGCCACGGGCCGGACGCTCCAGGAGGTGTACGAGGAGCGGGTCCGTGCCCCGTACGGGCTCGACCTGTTCCTGGGGCTGCCGGACGAGCACGAGCCCCGCTACCGGACCGTCCTGCCGATGACGCCGACGCCCGCGCAGCAGGCCGAGCTGGACGCGGTGCCGCGCGGGCCGCACACACTGGCGTCGATCGCGTTCAACGGCCAGGTGCCGGAGCCGGGCGAGCTGACGGACTTCCCCAACGCGCGGATCGTGCGCGCGAACGGGCAGTCCTCGGCGGGCGGGGTCGGCTCGGCGCGCGGGCTCGCCGGGATGTACGCGGCGGCCATCAGCGAGGTGGACGGGCGCCCGCCGCTCCTCAAGCCCGACACCGTCGGCGAGTTCGGCCAGGTCCACTCCCTCGGCCACGACCTGGTGTCACGCACACCGAAGGCGTTCGGCCTCGGCTTCCAGGCCACCGCCGAGCTGGTCCACCCCTTCCTGGGCGCCGGCACCTTCGGCCACAGCGGCGCGGGCGGCTCCCAGGCCTTCGCCGACCCCCGCGGCGGCCTCGCCTACGGCTACACCCGGCGCCGTATGGCGTTCCCGGGCGGGGCGGCGCCGGAGAACGCGGGGTTCGTACGGGCCGTGCACGGCGCGGCGCTGGCCCTGGCCCCCTGAGGCCCCCGGACACACGAACGGAGCCCGCACCCCACGTCCAGGGGTGCGGACTCCGGCGTGTGCAACGAACGTGAGCGGGCGTTCGTCACGGGCGCGGGCGCATGGGGCTCAGAGCTTGACGATCATCTTGCCCGTGTTGTCGCCGCGCAGGACGCCGAGGAAGGCCTCCAGGTTGTTCTCGATGCCCTCGACGACGGTCTCGCGGTACTTGAGGGCGCCGGAGGCGACCCAGGGGCCGACCTCCTGGACGAACTGGGGCTGGAAGTCGTAGTGGTCGCCGACGAGGACGCCCTCGACGCGGAGGCGGTTCTGCAGGATCTTGACCATGTTGCGGGGGCCGGGGGTCGGCTCGGTCGAGTTGTACTGCGAGATCATGCCGCAGATCACGGCACGGCCGCGCAGGTTGAGGGCGCCGATCGCGGCCTCCAGGTGCTCACCGCCGACGTTGTCGAAGTAGACGTCGATGCCGTCGGGGGCCGCCTCCTTGAGCTGCTCCCACACGGGGCCGTTCTTGTAGTTGAAGGCGGCGTCGAAGCCGTACTCCTCGACGAGCAGCTTGACCTTCTCGTCGGAGCCGGCCGAGCCGATGACGCGTGAGGCGCCCTTGAGCTTGGCGATCTGGCCGACCTGGCTGCCGACGGCGCCGGCGGCGCCGGAGACGAAGACCGCGTCGCCCTCCTTGAAGGCGCCGACCCGCAGCAGGCCCGCGTAGGCGGTGAGGCCGGTCATGCCGAGGACGCCGAGGTAGGTGGAGAGCGGAGCGGCGTCCGGGTCGACCTTCACGGCCTGCTTGGCGTCGAACGTGGCGTACTCGCGCCAGCCGCCGAAGTGCAGCACATGGTCGCCGACGGCGATGCCGTCCGCCGCCGAGGCGACGACCTCGCCCACGGCCCCGCCCTGCATGGCCTTGCCCAGCTCGAACGGGGCGACGTACGACTTCGCGTCGCTCATCCGTCCGCGCATGTACGGGTCCACGGAGAGGTACTTGTTCCGTACGAGGACCTCACCCGCGCCGGGCTGCCGGATCTCCGCCTCGACCAGGGCGAAGTCCTCGTCCTTGGGCCAGCCGACGGGGCGGCTCAGCAGATGCCATTCACGGCTGGTGGCGGGGAGGGCGGGGGTGTCGGACATGGGGGGCCTTCCTGCGGGTGCGGTGGTGCATACCGTCCGGTTACTTCAGTACGTGAAACAACCATGCTCCTGAATATTTCATGTTGTCAAGTAAAGAGGTAGCCTCGAAGCCATGCCCACCCAGAAGACGGCCCCCCGTATCGACCCCCTGACCATGGAGGTCGTCGAACTCATCGGCACGGTGGTGGCCCGCTACCACGAGGAGTACGAGGACGCCGCCGCCGAACACACGCTCACCGGCGCCCAGGCCCGCCTCCTCGGCCTCCTTTCCCTGGAACCGCTCCCCATGCGCCGCCTCGCCCAGAAACTCCGCTGCGAACCGTCGAACGTGACCGGGATCGTGGACCGGCTGGAGGCCCGGGGCCTGGTCGAGCGGCGTCCCGACCCGAACGACCGCCGGGTGAAGCTGGCCGCCGCCACGGCCGAGGGCCGCCGCGTCGCCGGCAGCCTGCGGGACTCCCTGGACTTCGCCCGCGAGCCGCTGGCCGGGCTGAGCGACACCGAGCGGGAGTCGCTGCGGGATCTGCTGCGGCGGATGCTGGAGGCGTAGGCGGCCGACGGGCGCCCGCCCCGCACGCCGGCGTCCCGAACCGCCGGGCGGGGAGCGGTACACCGCCGGCGTGGCGGCCCGGGCGGACCCAGGGCGGAAAGATACCCCCTGGGGGTATAGTCGGTGAGGAGAGGCACCGCAGGAACGAGGACTCGGGAGGAAACTCGTGGACCACGGCGGACATGACCGGGGGGCTGTCTCGTGGGGGACGGCCGTGAAGGCGACGCTGCACTGTCTGAGCGGGTGTGTCGTCGGGGAAGTGCTCGGGATGGTGGTGGGGACGGCCCTGGGGTGGGGGAACGTGCCGACCATGGTGCTGGCGATCGCGCTCGCGTTCGTGTTCGGCTACTCGTTCACGCTGTTCGCGGTGCGCCGGGCGGGGCTGGACCTCAGGGGTGCGGTGAAGGTGGCGCTGGCCGCCGACACCGTGTCGATCGCGGTGATGGAACTGGTCGACAACGGGATCATCGCCCTCACACCGGGGGCGATGGACGCCGAGCTGTCGGACGGCCTGTTCTGGTCGGCCCTGTTCGGCGGCTTCGCGGTGGCCTTCCTGCTCACCACGCCCGTCAACAAGTGGATGATCGGCCGAGGCAAGGGCCACGCCGTCGTCCACGCCCACCACTGAGAGACCGGCCGCGGGGCGCCGACTCGGCCCGCGTGCCGAGGAGTTCGGGGGCTTCCGTAGCATGAGCGGCATGACAGCCCGCGCACAGCGACACCGCGCGCGACCGTCCTCCGGGCGGTGGCGGGCGCTGCTCGTGCTCGGGCTGCTGGCCGGGCTGTTCGGGATGCACGCGCTGGCGCCCGGTGGCGTCGGCGGCGAACACGCCGGGCCACGGCACCGGGTGACGGCCGAGGCCGAGCCCGGGGCCGAGGCCCACGAGGGCTGCCCCGGCGGCTGCGGCTCGGACCACGCCCAGCACGCCGACCCGACCTGTGCGTCCGGCGCGGTGAAGGGCGGGCCGACACTGCCCGGCCTCGTGCCCGACCCGGTGGCCGTCCCGATGACCGCCGACGCCCTGTGCGCGTACGCGGTCGCGCCCCCGGACGGCGCCCGTGCGCCCCCGTCCCTGGCGGAACTCCAACTCCTGCGGATCTAGACACCGCCCCGCACCCCGTCCTCACCGGCCCGGCCCGACCGGGCTCGGCGACGCGGGTGCGCCTCGGCACGTCCAGATCCCTTTCGCACAGCGACAGCAGGAGTTCCAGCATGCGCGCCACCCGAACCCGAACCCGCACCCTGGCCCGTCTCACCGCCGTGACGGCCGCGTCCGTCACCGCCGCCCTCGCGCTCACCGCCTGCGGCGGTGACGGCGGGAGCGGCCACGACGGCGGCGGCCACGGCTCCAAGTCGCCCTCGGCGTCGGCGGGCGCCGACGACACGGCCGGCACCCACAACGCCCAGGACGTGGCCTTCGCGCAGGGCATGATCCCGCACCACCGACAAGCACTGGAGATGGCCGGACTGGCCGCCGACCGGGCGTCCTCGGACGCGGTCAAGGACCTCGCCGCGCGCGTGGAGAAGGCGCAGGACCCGGAGATCGAGACCATGACCGGCTGGCTGAAGGCCTGGGGCGAGGAGGTCCCGAGCGGCACCTCGATGCCGGGCATGGAGCACTCGGGCGGGGCCGGCGATCCCGGGATGCCCGGGATGATGGACGCCCAGGACATGGCCGGCCTCGAGAAGGCGTCCGGCGCGGCCTTCGACACCCTGTTCCTGACCTTGATGGTCGAGCACCACGAGGGCGCCGTCGAGATGGCCGGCACCGAGAAGGACAAGGGCGCGTACAAGCCCGCCACGGCCATGGCCGATGACATCGCCACCTCGCAGACCGCCGAGATCACCGAGATGAACGAGCTGCTCGGCAAGGGCGGCGACAGCTGACAGCCCAGGGTGGGGAGGGGCCGCGACCACGGCCCCTCCCCGCCCGACCCGACCGCTAGCATGTAATGCATGACTAGCGATAACGACCCTTACGAGCTGAGCGTGGGCGTGCCCTCCGTCGAGGTCTTCCGCCGGCTGCGCACCGATGCCGGTCTCTCCGACAAGGACCCCGGAGCGGTGGCGCTCGCCCTCCCCCACACCTGGCACGGGGTGGTACTCCGGCACGCGGGGGAGCCCATCGGGATGGGCCGGGTCATCGGCGACGGCGGCACCGCGTTCCAGATCGTCGACATCTGTGTGCACCCGGACCACCAGGGCCGGGGCCTCGGCAAGCGCATCATGGCCGCGCTCACCGGGGAACTGGAGCGCCGGGCCCCCGCCACCGCCTACGTCTCCCTGATCGCCGACGGCCCCGCCCGCTTCCTCTACGAGAAGTTCGGCTTCGCCGACACCGCCACGCACGACTCGATCGGTATGTACCGCGTGATGCGGTGAATTGCGGTTGCCCCGCCGGGAAGAGGCTGTGAGGGTCGGCCCCATGACTTCCTCGGCCACCTTCCGCGCACCCGACGGCACCCCGCTCGCCCACCACACACTCGGGTCCGGTCCTCCGCTCGTCTGCCTTCCCGGCGGGCCCATGCGGGCCTCCGCCTATCTCGGCGGTCTCGGCGGGCTGGACGCGCACCGGCGGCTGGTGAGGCTGGATCTGCGGGGCACCGGGGAGTCGGCGGTGCCGGAGGACACCTCGTCGTACCGCTGCGACCGGCTCGTCGGGGACGTGGAGGCGCTGCGGGAGCATCTCGGGGTGGAGCGGCTCGATCTGCTCGCGCACTGCGCCGGGGCCAGTCTCGCGGCGGCGTACGTGCGGGCACACCCCGAGCGGGTCGGGCGGCTCGTGCTCGTCACACCCAGTCCGCTCGGGGTCGGGATCGCGGTCGGGGGCGCGGAGCGGCTCGCCGTGGCCCGGCTGCGTGCGGGAGAGCCGTGGTTCGCGGAGGGGTACGCCGCCCTGGAGGAGATCGTGGCGGGGCGGGGGGACGAGCGGCACTGGGGTGCCGTCTCGCCGTTCCTGCACGGGCGTTGGGACGACGCCGCCCGGGCCCTGGACGCCGCCGACGCCGGGCAGCGCAACCCGGAGGCCGCCGGGATCTTCGGGAGCGAGGGGGCCTTCGACCCGGAGGGGACACGGGCCGCGCTCGCGCGGTTCGGGGCGCCCGTGCTCGTGCTCGCCGGGGAGGTCGACCTCAACTCACCGCCCGTCGCGACGGCCGAGTACGCCACGCTGTTCAAGGGGGGCGCGGAGTTCGTCGTACAGCCGGGGGCCGGGCATCATCCGTGGCTGGACGACGGGGACCGGTTCGTGGGGACCGTCGCCGGGTTCCTGGGCTGAGAGCGGGAAAAGGGGACGCCCGCCCCCGCGAGGGCGAGCGTCCCCTTCCGTCCGATGCGCGTCGCGCTCACGTCACGTCTGTCGGCGTGCCGTCATCGCCCGCTGGATCAGGATGAACGCGCACAGCAGCACACCCGTGGCGATCTTCGTCCACCAGGAGCTGAGGGTGCCCTCGAACTGGATGATGCTCTTGATGAGGCCGAGCACGAGGACACCGAAGAGGGTGCCGAGGACGTAGCCGGAGCCGCCCGTGAGGAGCGTGCCGCCGATCACGGTCGCGGCGATCGCGTCGAGTTCCATGCCGACCGCGTGCAGCGGGTCGCCGGACTGGATGTACAGCATGAACAGCAGGCCGGCCAGGGCCGAGCAGAAGCCGCTCACCGTGTACACGGCGATCTTGGTGCCGCCCTGCGGGAGACCCATCAGCATGGCCGACTGCTCGTTGCCGCCGATGGCGTACACCCGGCGGCCGAAGCGGGTGTAGTGCAGCACGTAGAACGCGATCCCGATGACGATCAGGGCCGCGAGGGCGCCGATCGACAGGTCGCCCACGCCCAGCGACACCCGGGTCTGGGCCAGGCTGCTGACCGAGGAGTCGCTGATCGAGATCGACTCCTTGCTGATGACCAGGCACAGTCCGCGGAAGAGGAAGAGCCCGGCGAGGGTGACGATGAACGGCTGGATCTCGAAGTTCTGGATCACATAGCCCATCAGGAACCCGCCGAACGCCCCGACGCCCAGGGCGAGGAGGACGGCGAGCGGCAGCGGCACCCCCTGGCGCTCCACCAGCCAGGCCGTGAACATCGTGGTGAAGCCGATCACCGAGCCGACGGACAGGTCGATGCCGCCGGACAGGATGACGAAGGTGACACCGACTGCGGCGACCAGCAGATAGCCGTTGTCGATGAAGAGGTTGAGGAAGACCTGCGGTTCGCCGAAGCCGTAGTTCTGGTAGCGGCTCAGGCCCGCGATGTACATCGTGAGGAAGAGCGCGGCGGTGACCAGGACGGGCAGCCGCCGGTCGCCGAGCACCTGCGCGACCTTCGACGTCGTCGACGGCGTACGGCTGTCCGGGGCCGCGGGGGTCTTGGTGGTCGCGGTCATCACGACACCTCCATCTTGGGGGCCGCGTCGGCGGGCGTCGTGACGGTCTTCGCCGGGGCGGCGGGCGAGGTGCCCGTCCCACCGCTCGGCGCACCGGACCTGGGGCCGAACTTGGCGCCGAAGACCTTCGCGCGGAACTTCGGGGACTGGAGCAGGCAGACGACGATGACGACGGCGGCCTTGAAGACCAGGTTGGTCTGGGTGGGCACGCCGATCGTGTAGATCGTGGTGGTGAGGGTCTGGATGACCAGGGCGCCGATCACCGTGCCGCCGATGGAGAACCGGCCGCCGAGCAGGGACGTGCCGCCGATGACGACCGCGAGGATCGCGTCCAGCTCGATCCACAGGCCGGCGTTGTTGCCGTCCGCCGCCGAGGTGTTGGAGCTGATCATCAGGCCCGCGATGCCCGCGCACAGGGCGCAGAAGACGTACACCATGATCTTGATGCGGCGGGAGCGGATGCCGACCAGGCGGCTGGCCTCGGCGTTGCCGCCGACGGACTCGACGAGCAGGCCGAGGGCCGTGCGACGGGTCAGGGCGACCGTGACGGCCACGACCGCCGCCACCACGAAGATGGAGAAGGGCAGCGTCAGCCAGTAGCCGCCACCGATCAGCTTGTACGGCTCGCTGTTGATGGTGATGATCTGGCCGTCGGTGATCAGCTGGGCGACGCCCCGGCCGGCGACCATGATGATGAGGGTCGCGATGATCGGCTGGATGCCCATCCGGGCCACCAGGAAGCCGTTCCACAGGCCGCAGACGACCGCCGCCACCAGGCCGATGCCCATGGCCAGGAAGACTCCGGCCAGCGCGTTCTGGTCGGCCTGGTCGCTGATGTACGAGCAGGTCAGGGCGCCGGTGATGGCGACGACCGCGCCGACCGAGAGGTCGATGCCGCCGGTGGCGATGACCAGGGTCATGCCGACGGCCACCAGGATCAGGGGCGAGCCGAAGAGCACGATCGAGACGAGGCTGCCGTAGAGGTGGCCGTCCGTCATCTTGATCGAGAAGAAGTCGGGGGTGAAGGGGACGTTGATCAGCAGCAGGGCTATCAGGACCGCGACCGGCCAGAACAGGTGGTGGTGTGTCAGCGCCCGCCAGCGGGATGCCGTGCCGGTGGTGGCCGTGGTCGCCACGGGTGGGGTGCTCACTGGTTCTCTCCGTGTTCGCCGCTCGCGATGGTCTCCAGGATCCTGCTGGTGGTGATCTCCGGGCCGTTGGTCAGCTTCGCCACCAGCTTGCGGTCGCGCAGCACGCCGATGGTGTGGCTGAGGCGCAGGACCTCCTCCAGCTCGGCCGCGATGTAGAGGACGGACATGCCGTCCTCGGAGAGGGAGACGACCAGTTTCTGGATCTCGGCCTTGGCGCCGATGTCGATGCCGCGCGTCGGCTCGTCCAGGATCAGCAGCTTCGGCTGGGTGATCAGCCAGCGGGCGAGCAGCACCTTCTGCTGGTTGCCGCCGCTCAGCTGCCCCACGCGGGCCTCGGGGTTGGCCGGCCGGATGTCGAGGGCCTTGATGTACTTGGCGACCAGTTCGTCGCGCTGGGCGGCCGGGATGGGCCGGGTCCAGCCGCGGGACGCCTGGAGGGCCAGGATGATGTTCTCGCGGACCGTCAGATCGGGGACGAGGCCCTCGGTCTTGCGGTTCTCCGAGCAGAACGCGACCCCGGCGGCGATGGCGTCGTTCGGTGCGCTCATCGGGACCTGCTTGCCGCCCACGGTGACCTTGCCGCTGTCGGGCTGGTCGGCGCCGAAGAGCAGCCGGGCGAGTTCGGTGCGGCCCGAACCGAGCAGTCCGGCGAGGCCCACGACCTCGCCCTTCTTGATGTCCAGGTCGAAGGGGGCGATCCCGCCCGTGCGGCCGAGGCCGTCCGCGTGCAGCAGGGTCTCGCCGACGTCGGCGTGCAGCTGCTGCTCGTGCAGTTCCTCCAGCTGGTCCAGGTCCTTGCCGATCATCAGCTGGATCAGGCCGACCTGGTCGAGCTCGCTGACCATGTGCTCGCCGACGAGGGTGCCGTTGCGCAGCACGGTCATGCGGTCGCAGATCTCGTAGATCTGGTCGAGGAAGTGGGAGACGAAGAGGATCGCCACGCCCTCGTCCTTCAACCGCCGCATCAGCCGGAAGAGTTCGAGGACCTCGTCGCGGTCGAGGCTGGAGGTCGGCTCGTCGAGGACGAGGACCTTGGTGCCCTTGCCCTCCTCGCCGCCGGTGCCCACCGACCGTACGATCGCGACCAGTTGCTGCACGGCCAGCGGGTACGAGGACAGCGGGGCCGTCACGTCGATGTCGAGGCCGAGCCGGTCGACCAGCTCCGCGGCCTCCTTGCGCAGCCGCTTCCACTGGATACGGCCGAAGCGGGTGGGCTCACGGCCGATGAAGATGTTCTCCGCCACCGAGAGGTTGGGGCAGAGGTTGACCTCCTGGTAGACCGTGTTGATCCCGGCCTGCTGCGCCTGGAGGGGGCTGGCGAACCCCACGGACTCGCCGTCCAGGGTGATCGTGCCGCCGTCCAGGGTGTACACCCCGGTCAGTACCTTGATCAGCGTTGATTTTCCGGCGCCGTTCTCGCCCATCAGAGCGTGTATCTCGCCGGGGAAGAGCCGGAAGTCGACGCCGGACAGAGCCCGTACCCCCGGAAATTCCTTGACTATGCCCGTCATTTCCAGGACGGGCCGCGGCTCTGCCATGGCAGCGCTCCTCAGAATGCGTGGATTCGTATCGCCCCGCAGGGAGCCCCGGGACCGGACCGGACCGCAGTGCCGGTCGGACGGGGGGCTCCCTGCCGGAGGGTGGGTCGGTCAGTACTTGCGGGTGGGGAGGGCGTCCTTGGCCTGGTCCTGCATGAAGTCGCTCTCCTTGGTCTTGATCCAGCGCTCGACCGTGCCGCCGTCGTGGACCGTCTGGACGACCTCCATCAGCTGGGGGCCGAGCAGCGGGTTGCACTCGACGATGGCGTTGATCTTGCCCTCGGACATGGCCACGAAGCCGTCCTTCACACCGTCGACCGTGACGATGAGGATGTCCTTGCCGGGCTTCTTGCCGGCCGCCTCGATGGCCTGGATGGCGCCGATGCCCATGTCGTCGTTGTGGGCGTACAGGACGTTGATGTCCGGGTTGGACTGCAGGAAGGCCGCCATGACCTGCTTGCCGCCGGCGCGGGTGAAGTCGCCGGTCTGGCTGACGACGATCTCCCAGTCGTCCTTGTGCTCGGCGTCCATGACCTCCTTGAAGCCCTTGGCGCGCTCGATCGCCGGGGCGGCACCGGTGGTGCCCTCCAGCTGGGCGATCTTCACCTTGCCCTTGTGGCCGGCCGTCTCCAGGACCTTCTCCAGGATCTTGGCGGCGCGGCGGCCCTCGTCCGTGAAGTCGGAGCCGACCAGGGTGACGAACAGGGAGTCGTCGGAGGTCTCGACCGAGCGGTCGGTGAGGACGACCGGGATCTTCGCCGCCTTGGCCTCCTTGAGCACCGCGTCCCAGCCGGTGACGACCACCGGCGAGAAGGCGATGACGTCGACCTTCTGCGCGATGTAGCTGCGGATCGCGGAGATCTGGTTCTCCTGCTTCTGCTGCGCGTCGGAGAACTTGAGGGTGTAACCCGCCTCCTTGGCCGCGGACTTCACCGAGTCGGTGTTGGCGCTGCGCCAGCCGCTCTCCGAGCCGACCTGGGAGAAGCCGAGGGTGATCTTCTTGCTGCCGCCGCCGGAGGAGTCCGAGCCGGTGGAGCCGCCGTCGTCCTTGGCGCAGGCCGTCAGACCGGTCGCGGCCACCACGCCGACCGCCGCGGTGAGGAAGTTACGTCTGTTGAGCATGTCTTCTCCTTTGAAGAGCCGGTCCGGGAACGGACCGTGGTACTCGTGCTGGACCGGCCGCACTGCGTCCAACCTGTCGGACTACGTCCAACCTGTCGATCATTGTTCGAAATGTCGGCCATGCTGAGAGGGGAAAACGCTGGGTGGTACCGGGGCCGCGTCAGCCGCCCGGAGGGGTCCCCGGCTGGGGAAGGTACGGGAAGGTGCTGGCGCGGACGACGAGTTGGGGTTCGATGGCGATCCGGGACGGCCCGGCAGGGGTCCGGCCCTCGATCAGGTCGAGCAGGAGCGCGATACCGCGCCGGCCCACCGTGGTGAAGTCCTGCCGGACGGTGGTGAGCGGCGGGGCGAAGAACTCCGACTCCGGGATGTCGTCGAAGCCGACCACCGCCACGTCCTGGGGAGTGCGGACGCCCGCCTCCCGCAGCGCGCGCAACACCCCCAGTGCCATCTGGTCGTTGGCGACGAAGACGGCGGTCAGACCGCGGCCCACCCAGCCGGCCAGTTCCTGGCCCGCCCGGTAGCCCGACAGCGGACTCCAGTCCCCCCGCAGCGGCTGCGGCGGTTCCACGCCGGCCTCTTCGAGGGTGGCCCGCCAGCCGACGGTACGGTCCGCCGCCTCCTGCCAGTCCTCGGGTCCGGCGAGGTGCCAGACCCTGCGGTGCCCCGCGGCGAGCAGATGGCCGGTGGCCAGCCGCGCGCCCAGTTCCTGGTCCACGTTGACGCTCGGGATCTCGGAACCGGAGCCCGTGCCGACGGCCACCACCGGGAAGGGGTGGCGGAGTTCGGCGAGGGCCGCGACCGCCGAGCGCTGCGGGGCGAGGGCGATCACCCCCTCCACACCGCCGTCGCTGAGGCGGTCGACGGCCTCGGAGAGGGTCTCCACGGTCAGTTCGCGCAGACTGACCGTCGAGACGAGATACCCCTCGGCGCGGGCCGCCTCCTCCAGCGCGAACAGCGTGCTGGCGGGGCCGTAGAGCGTGGTGTTGGAGGCGACCACGCCCAGGGTCTGGGTGCGCCGGGTCACCAGGGCCCGTGCGGAGGAGTTGCGGCGGTAGCCCATCTCCTCGATCGCGCGCTGCACCCTGGCCCGGGTCTCGTGCTTGACGTTGGGGTGGTCCCCCAGGACGCGGGAGACGGTCTGGTGGGAGACACCGGCCTGGCGTGCCACGTCGGCCATGGTGGGCGGCCGGAGCTGCGAGTGGGTCACGGCCACACCTCCTCGGTGGTCGACGACGGACGGTTCGGGTGGTGCGGACGGCTTCCGTGTGGCCGATAACTCTCCGGTTGTGGGCGAGTCCGGTGCGGTCGGCGGATGGTTCCGCGCCGTCGGCCTCACGCCGGGATTCCGGAAAGTCCCAGGTCAGCCGCTGGTAAGGCGAGTTGGAGCGCTGTCGGCACGACGCTCGTACCTCCTCGGATGCCCTGCGGCGTCGACTGGTGAATGCGGAGGTCATTGTGAGCGCTAACAATTCATGGCGGTCAAGAGGGCTGCGTCAGGCTGCCCGTCACGTTTCAATAACGCGACGGTCCGCGCGGCATGGCGGGCGGTGCGGCCGGGCATGGCGGAGCCCCTGGGAGGTGACCCCGTCCCAGGGGCTCTGACCTGCGGTGATCGACATGGCGGTCGGTACGGTGACCGATGCGGCGACCGGCGCCGTGCCCGCTAGGAGCACCACCACAGGAACTGCTTGCACGTCTGCGAGGGACTGGGCTCCGGAGCGGGTTCGTCCGCGGTCGGTTCGGCGGTCGGGGCGTCGGTGCCCCCGGGATCGGCGGTGGGGTCCTGCGCCGAAGGGGCCGGGGTCGCCGAGGCGTTGGAGGCCGAGCGGTCCTTGGGCCGGCCCTCGTCCTCGGCGTCGTCCTCGTCCTCGGGCTTCTCGGACTTCGAGGCCGAGGGGGAGGCCGACTTGTCCGGCTTCTTCCCGTCCTCGGCGTCGTCGCCGCCGGCGGTGCCGGAGCCGTCACCGGCCCCCTCGGCGTCGTCCGTGGCCGACGGGGACACGTCGGAGGCGTCGTCCACCACGGCCGCGCGGGGCTCCTTCGGCGGTGCCTCCATGCCGAGTTCGGCGAGGCTCAGTCCGCCCACCGCGAGCAGTAGACCGGCTCCGGCCAGCAGCATCCGGCGGCGTCGGCGCCGGTGCGCCGCGGCCTTGCGGTCCCGGCGGCCGGCCCGCGCACCCCGGCCGCGGCCCTGGGACCGGGACCGGCGTCCGCCGCCCGGAGCCCCGGAGTCGTCGAGGGCGCCGGTGACCTCGGAGGAGTCGGCGGCGTCCGCGGTGCCGCTCCCGGTCGCGCCCTCGATGGCGTCGTCCCGGTCGGTCCGCGCCGCCCGCGCACCCCGGCCGCGGCCCCGGCCCCGGGCACGGCGACCGCCGCTCGGCTCACCGAAGGGGTCGGGGACGCCGGAGGTGCCGGGGACGTCGCCCCCGGCCGGACCGCGTTCGTCCACGGCCGAGTCGCCCCGGGCGGCCGACGCGTCCGCGTGGGCCCGGCACTCTTCGGCCGACGCGCCGCACCCCGAGCAGGAGAGGGCGCCATTGAGGTGCCGTTGGCACGGGTGGCAGTAATCCATGACGCCGGAAGATTATGTTCCGCAGCGGTGACGTTCCCGGGTGGGCCCGTGAAGGTTGTGTAGGGGCCTTGGGCCTGTCGTTTGGATCACACCTGGGCCGCGGGGCTTGGCACGCACATCTGCGGCGTTGTCGTCACTCGCCGACTCCCCCACTCTCGGCTTCGCTCGAGCGGGAGGTACCCCCATCGCGTCGACTCCCTCCTCCGCCTTGCAGCTGCACGCACCAAGCCCCGCTCACCGGCAGCCGTCAGGCGCCGTCGCCCGAAGCCGGCGTGATCCAAACGACAGGCCCACGTGGACCGGGTGGCCCGGGCGGGCACGGTCCGGATCATTTGCGCGCGATCCCGTCCATCGGCCGCCATCGGCCGCCATCGGCCCGAAAACGTGGCGCGTTCGGCCCGCCGACCCCGAACCGTTATGCGTTCGACCCATTGACACTCCGACCGGGTCGTCCTTACTGTCGCGATCAGCATTTCGAACGAGCGACGAAATTTCGAACAGACCACAGAGGACAGGGAGTACCGTGCGCATCACGGGAATCAGCACGCACGTGGTCGGGACGCCGTGGCGGAACCTGACCTACGTACTGGTGCACACCGACGAGGGGCTCACCGGCGTCGGCGAGACCCGCATGCTGGGCCACACCGACGCGCTGCTCGGCTATCTGCACGAGGCACAGACCAATCACATTCTCGGGTCCGACCCGTTCGCTGTCGAGGATCTCGTCAAGCGGATGAAGTACGGCGACTACGGTCGGGCCGGCGAGATCGTGATGTCGGGCATCGCCGTCATCGAGATGGCCTGCTGGGACATCAAGGGCAAGGCCCTGGGCGTGCCCGTCTGGCAGCTGCTCGGCGGCAAGGTCACCGACAAGGTCAAGGCGTACGCCAACGGCTGGTACACCACCGAGCGCACGCCCGAGGCGTACCACAAGGCGGCGCAGGGCGTCATGGAGCGCGGGTACAAGGCGCTCAAGATCGACCCCTTCGGCACCGGCCACTTCGAGCTGGACCACGAGCAGAGCCTGTACGCCGTCTCGCTGATCGAGGCCGTGCGCGACGCCATCGGGCCGGACGCCGAGCTGATGCTGGAGATGCACGGCCGGTTCTCGCCCTCGACCGCCGTCCGGCTCGCCAAGGACCTGGCGCCCTTCAAGCCCGCGTGGCTGGAGGAGCCGTGCCCGCCGGAGAACCTGAAGGCGCTGGAGAAGGTCGCCGCCAAGGTCGACATCCCGGTGGCCACGGGTGAGCGGATCCACGACCGGATCGAGTTCCGGGAGCTCTTCGAGAGCCAGGCCGTGGACATCATCCAGCCCGACGTCGGCCACATCGGCGGCATCTGGGAGACCCGCAAGCTGGCCGCGACCGCCGAGACCCACTACACGCTGGTCGCGCCGCACAACGTGGGTGGTCCGGTGCTCACCGCGGCCTCCCTCCAGGTCGGTTTCACCTCCCCCAACTTCAAGATCCTGGAGCACTTCAACGACTTCGCGGACGCGGAGATCAAGAAGGTCGTCTCGGGTGCCCCGGAGGTCGTGGACGGCTACTTCCACCTCTCCGACAAGCCCGGCCTCGGTGTCGAGCTGGACGTGGACGCGGCGAAGGAGTTCCCGCAGCAGCAGGCCCGCTTCGACCTGTGGGCCGAGGGCTGGGAGCAGCGCAAGCCCAAGGGGAACGCGTGAGCGCCTCGCCCGAGGCGGCCGAGGCCGGCACCCCGGCCGTCGCCGTCGTCATCGAGGCACCGGGCGAGCACCGGCTCGTCCCGCACGAGGCCCGGCAGCCGGCGGCCGGCGAGGCCCTGGTCCGGGTGCACGCCTCCGGGATCTGCGGCAGCGACCGCGAGGTCTTCCAGGGCAACCGGCCCGAGGGGTACGTCCGTTACCCGCTCACACCGGGCCACGAGTGGTCCGGTACGGTGACCGCCGTGGGTGACGGTGTTCCTTCAAGTCTTGTAGGGCGCAAGGTAGTTGGCGAGGGCTTCCGCAACTGCCAGGTGTGCGACCGCTGCCACGCGGGCGAGACCACCCTGTGCTCGGCCGGGTACGAGGAGACCGGGTTCACCCAGCCCGGTGCGATGGCCACCAGCCTCACGCTGCCCGCCCGGCTGCTGCACGTCCTGCCGGACGACGCGGATCTGACGGCGGCGGCGCTGCTGGAGCCGGCCGCGTGCATCGCGGCCGCCGCGCTCAAGGCGAACGCCGTTCCCGGCGAGCGGGTCGCCGTGGTGGGCACCGGGACGCTCGGGATGTTCGCCGTTCAGTTCTTGAAGGCGGCCTCCCCCGCCGAGCTGCTCGTCGTGGGCACCCGGCCGGACCGGGCCGAGCTGTCGAAGCGGTTCGGCGCGACGGACTTCCGGACCAAGGACCAGGAGCTTCCGGGCGACTTCGACGTGGTCATCGAGACCGCCGGGTCCGCGGACGCGGCCCGCACGGCCGCCGCCCTGCTGCGGCGCGGCGGGCGGCTGGTCCTCACGGGCATCCCGGCGCCGGGCGCGGACGGGCTCGACCCGACGGACCTCGTCGTACGGCAGCTGGAGGTGCACACGGTGTTCGGCGCGGCGCCGGACGCCTGGGCGCACACCGTGCGGGTCTTCGGGGCCGGACTGCTGGACCCGCTGCCGCTCGTCACGCACGAGCTGCCGCTGGAGGAGTTCCCGCAGGCCATCGAGCTGGTGGGGTCGGGCGACCCGACCGTCGGAAAGGTCCTGTTGCGGCCATGACACACACCTGAGCCGTACGCCGGTACGGGGTACCTGACGACTTCGTACCGGCGTACACCCAAGAACCCTGTGCACCAAGAGCCGCGAACCTTGTCCGAAATACCGAACCTGATCGCATCAGATCGCAGCGAAGGACAGCTTGTGACCGACACCACCGCTCCGGCGCCGCGCCGACCCGGCGAGCAGGCCCTCGCCGCGCTCGGGCTGAACGCACCCGCCCTCGACCCTTCCGACGCCTCCCCGCACACCTTCCCCGAAGGCGGGCGCTGGCGCACCGAGGTGCCCTCCGTGGAGGGGCCCGAGGCGCTCGCCGTGGTCCTCAAGGAGGCCTCGCGGCTCGATGTGCCGATCCACCGGATCAGCCAGGGCAGCGGTGTCTGGATGCTCACCGACGCCGAGATCACCGAGATGGTGGAGGCGACCGCCGAGCGCGACATCGAGCTCTGCCTCTTCACCGGCCCGCGCGGCACCTGGGACATCGGCGGCTCCACCCGTACCGACTCCAAGGGTGCCGGCCTCAGGGCCCGCGGCCACGACGCGGTCGCCGGCTGTGTGGAGGACGCCGTACGCGCCACCGAGCTGGGTGTGAAGTGCCTGCTCGTCGCCGACGAGGGCGTGCTGTGGACGCTGCACCGGGCGCGTGTCGAGGGGATCATCCCGGCCGACACGACCTTCAAGGTGTCGGCGCTGATCGGACCGGTCAACCCGACCGCGTACGCCGTGTACGAGAACCTCGGCGGCGACTCGATCAACGTGCCGAGCGATCTGACGCTCGATCACCTCACGGAGATCCGCCGGGTGTCCGGCGCCCCCATGGACATGTACATCGAGGCCCCGGACGATCTCGGCGGCTATGTGCGGATGTACGAGGTCGCCGAGCTGATCCGGCGCGGCGCACCGATCTATCTGAAGTTCGGCCTGTCGAAGGCCCCCGGGATCTACCCCTACGGGCACCACATGCGGGACCTCACGCTGTCCACGGCCAAGGAACGCGTACGGCGCGGCCGGCTGGCCCTGGACCTGCTCGCGCGGCACGGGGCGGACGGCGACATGGCGCCGCTCGGCTCGCGGCTTCCGGGCGCTTTGAAGCGCTTCGGAACACCCGCGTAACACGCCCGCATAACGTTCCGGCCAATGGGCTTCACAGACGTCCACACGGTCACACAGAATCCCCCACATCTTCTCTGGCGTCCTTCGGCTCATGAAGTGCCGTTCCCGCCAGAACGTTCCACGCCTTCAAGACATCAAGGATGATGATCATGCGCACTCGCCGAGCCGCACTCGCCGCCATGGCCTCCGCCGCCTCCCTCGCCCTGACCCTGTCCGCCTGCGGCCAGAGCGGTGAGGGTGGCAGCGAGGAGAAGGGCGGCAGCACCGAGGGCGCCACCATCGGCATCGCGATGCCGACCAAGTCGTCCGAGCGCTGGATCGCCGACGGCAACAACGTCGTGAAGGACCTGGAGTCCAAGGGCTACAAGACCAAGCTGGTCTACGGCGAGGACGACCCCGACCAGCAGGTCGGCCAGATCGAGAACCTGATCACCCAGGGTGTGAAGGCCCTCATCGTCGCGGCGATCGACAACAAGTCGATGAACAACGTGCTGCAGCAGGCCGCCGACGCGGACATCCCGGTCATCTCCTACGACCGTCTGATCCTCGGCACGAAGAACGTCGACTACTACGCGTCCTTCGACAACGAGAAGGTCGGCGAGCTCCAGGGCAACTACATCCTGGAGAAGCTGGGCCTCGCGGACGGCTCCAAGAAGGGCCCGTTCAACGTCGAGCTGTTCGCCGGCTCCAACGACGACAACAACACCCGCTACTTCTTCCAGGGCGCCATGAACGTCCTGCAGCCCTACATCGACAAGAAGCAGCTCGTCGTCAAGTCCGGCCAGACCGAGCTGAACCAGGTCACCACCCTGCGCTGGGACGGCGGCACCGCCCAGAAGCGCATGGACGACATCCTGACCTCCGCGTACAAGAGCGACCGCGTGGACGCCGTCCTCTCCCCCTACGACGGCATCTCCATCGGCATCCTCTCGGCGCTGAAGTCGGACGACTACGGCTCCAAGAGCAAGCCGCTGCCGATCGTCACCGGCCAGGACGCCGAGGTCGCCTCGGTGAAGTCGATCATCGCCGACGAGCAGTCGATGACGGTCTACAAGGACACCCGTGAGCTGGCCAAGGTCGCCTCGAACATGGTCGACGCGCTGCTGAACGACAAGAAGCCCGAGACGAACGACACCAAGACCTACGACAACGGGTCCAAGGTCGTCCCGGCGTACCTGCTGGAGCCGGTCAGCGTCGACAAGAGCAACTACAAGGAGACCGTCGTCGACTCCGGTTACATCAAGGAGAGCGACCTCAACTAGTCGACGGATCCACTGACCGACCACTGATTGGAAGGCACGACCATGGCGGGACCCGTCCTGGAAATGCGCTCGATCGTCAAGACCTTTCCCGGCGTAAAAGCGCTGTCGGACGTCACGCTGACCGTCCGGCAGGGCGAGGTCCACGCCATCTGCGGGGAGAACGGCGCCGGCAAGTCGACCCTCATGAAGGTCCTCTCCGGCGTCCACCCGCACGGCAGCTACACGGGCGACATCCTCTTCGAGGGTGAGCCCTGCGAGTTCAAGGACATCAGAGCCAGCGAGCAGCGCGGCATCGTCATCATCCACCAGGAGCTGGCGCTGTCGCCGTACCTCTCCCTCGCGGAGAACATCTTCCTCGGCAACGAGCACGCCAAGGGCGGGTTCATCGACTGGCGGGAGACCCTGCGGCACGGCACCGAGCTGCTGCGCCGGGTCGGGCTCTCCGACCACCCGGACACCCGGGTCGCCGACATCGGCGTGGGCAAGCAGCAGCTCTTGGAGATCGCCAAGGCGCTCTCCAAGAAGGTGAAGCTCCTCATCCTGGACGAGCCGACGGCCGCCCTGAACGACGAGGACAGCGACAAACTCCTGGATCTCATCCTGGAGTTGAAGAAGCAGGGCATCACCTCGATCATCATCTCCCACAAGCTGAACGAGATCCGCAAGGTCGCCGACTCGGTGACGATCCTCCGCGACGGCCAGACCATCGAGACCCTCGATGTGAAGGCCGCGGAGACCACCGAGGACCGGATCATCAGCGGCATGGTGGGGCGCGACCTGGAGCACCGTTTCCCGGAGCGCACCCCGCACGAGCCGGAGCAGGGCGCCTCGCCCGCTCTGGAGATCCGCAACTGGACCGTGCACCACCCGATCGACCAGCAGCGCAAGGTCGTCGACGACGTGTCCGTCCAGGTGCGGCGCGGTGAGATCGTCGGCATCGCGGGCCTGATGGGCGCGGGCCGTACCGAACTGGCGATGAGCGTCTTCGGCCGCACCTACGGCCGCTACAGCGGCGGCACGGTCCTCAAGGACGGCAAGGAGATCCGTACCCGGACCGTCCCCGAGGCGGTCGACCACGGCATCGCCTATGTCACCGAGGACCGCAAGCACTACGGCCTCAACCTCATCGACACCATCAACCGGAACATCTCGCTCAGCGCGCTGGGCAAGGTCGCCAAGGTCGGCGTGGTGGACGAGCACGAGGAGCGGAAGGTCGCCGAGCGGTTCCGCAAGTCGATGAACATCAAGGCGCCGACCGTCTTCGAGCCGGTCGGCAAGCTCTCCGGCGGCAACCAGCAGAAGGTCGTCCTCAGCAAGTGGATCTTCGCCGGTCCCGATGTGCTGATCCTGGACGAGCCGACCCGGGGTATCGACGTCGGCGCCAAGTACGAGATCTACACGGTCATCGACAAGCTGGCGGCCGAGGGCAAGGCGGTCGTCTTCATCTCCTCCGAGCTGCCGGAACTGCTCGGAATGTGCGACCGCATCTACACGATGGCCGCAGGGCGGCTGACGGGTGAGTTCTCGCGTGCCGAGGCCACGCAGGAATCACTGATGCGTCAGATGACGAAGGACAAAGAGGTAACCCGATGAGCACGGATGTGACCGCCAAGAGCCCGGCCCCCGCGCCGCCCGGCAAGAGCGGGTCGGCGGCGGGTGGCGGCCTGCTCCAGCTGGTGCTGGACGGCCTGCGCAGCAACATGCGGCAGTACGGCATGCTGATCGCGCTCGGTCTGATCGTGGCGCTGTTCGCCGTGTGGACCAACGGTGACCTGCTGCTGCCGCGCAACGTCTCCAACCTGGTGCTGCAGAACAGCTACATCCTGATCCTCGCGATCGGCATGATGCTGGTCATCATCGCCGGCCACATCGACCTGTCCGTGGGCTCGTTGACCGCGTTCATCGGCTCGATGGCCGCCGTCTTCATGGTCGACAACGACATAGCGTGGCCACTGGCGGTGCTGCTGTGTCTGGCCGTGGGTGCCGCGGCGGGCGCCGTGCAAGGGTTCTTCATCGCGTATCTCGGCATACCGTCGTTCATCGTGACCCTGGCGGGCATGCTCGTCTTCCGCGGTCTCACCGAGATCTTCCTCAAGGGGCAGACCCTCGGTCCGTTCCCGGAGGGCCTGCAGAAGGTCGCCAACGGCTTCCTCCCCGAGGTCGGCCCGGAGACGAACTACCACAACCTGACGCTGCTGGTGGGCTTCGCCGTCATCGCGTTCGTGGTGATCCAGGAGTTCCGCGACCGGCGCAGGCAGCAGGAGTTCGCGCTCGACGTGCCGCCGATGAACCTGTTCGTCCTCAAGCTCGTCGCGATCTCCGCCGCCCTGCTCACCGTCACCATGCTGCTCGCCAGCTACAAGGGCGCCCCGATCGTGCTGCTGATCCTCGGCGCGCTGGTCGTCGGCTTCGGCTATGTGATGCGCAACGCGATCATCGGCCGGCACATCTACGCCATCGGCGGCAACCTGCCCGCCGCCAAGCTGTCCGGTGTGAAGGACAAGAAGGTCACCTTCCTGATCTTCCTCAACATGGGCATGCTGGCCGCGCTGGCCGGTCTGGTCTTCGCCGCCCGCTTCAACGCGGCGTCCCCGAAGGCCGGCCTCAACTTCGAACTGGAGGCCATCGCCGCCGCGTTCATCGGCGGCGCGTCGATGAGCGGCGGCGTCGGCACCGTGCTCGGCGCGATCATCGGTGGTCTCGTCCTCGGTGTCCTCAACAACGGTATGAACCTCGTCGGCATCGGCACCGACTGGCAGCAGGTCATCAAGGGCCTCGTGCTGCTGGCCGCCGTCGGCTTCGACGTGTGGAACAAGCGCAAGGGCGGCAACTGACCGCACCGGAAGGGGGCCTCGCCGACTCGGCGGGGCCCCCTTTTTTTCATGAGGCATTTCGTGAGGCATTACGTGAGGCATTTCGTGAGGCACGAAAGTGGGGCGTCACCCGTGAAGTCACCCGTGAAGGAACTCTTCGGCAAGCTCGCCGACGGCACCGAGGTCCACCGCTGGTCGCTGGAGAACGGCGGCACCCGGCTGAAGGTCCTGTCGTACGGCGGGATCGTGCAGTCCCTGGAGATCCCGGACCGCGACGGCCGGTACGCCAACGTCTCGCTGGGCTTCGACAGCGTCGAGGAGTACGTCGCCGGCTCCCCCTACTTCGGCGCGCTGATCGGCCGCTACGGCAACCGCGTCGGCGCCGCCCGCTTCACCCTGGACGGCGAGACGTACACACTGTCCGTCAACGACGGCGCGAACAGCCTGCACGGCGGGGCGGACGGCTTCGACCGGGCCGTGTGGGACGTCGAGCCGTTCGAGGACGGCCCGGACCTGGGCCTGCGGCTGTCGTACACGAGCCCCGATGGCGAGATGGGCTACCCCGGCACCCTGACCGTCCGGGTCCGCTACACCCTCACCGGGCGGGGCGAGTGGCGGATCGACTACGAGGCGACCACGGACCGGCCCACGGTCGTCAACCTCACCCACCACGTCTACTGGAACCTGGCCGGCGAGGGCCGCGGCCCGGTCCACGACCATGAGCTGACGATCGCCGCCGGCCGCTACACCCCGGTCGACTCCGGCCTGATCCCCACCGGGGAACCGGCCGACGTCACGGGCACCCCCTTCGACTTCCGCACGGGCAAGACGGTCGGCGCGGACCTCCGCGCGGGCGATCCGCAACTGCTGTACGCCAAGGGGTTCGACCACAACTGGGTGCTGGACAAGGGCGTCACGGACGCGCCGGAGTGGGCCGCGACCCTGGTGGACCCGGCGTCCGGCCGGGTGCTCACGGTCTCCACGACCGAGCCGGGGCTGCAGTTCTACTCCGGGAACTTCCTGGACGGCACGCTCGTGGGAACCTCCGGGAGGAGCTACCGGCAGGGGGACGCGCTGTGCCTGGAGACCCAGCACTTCCCCGACTCGCCGAACAAGCCGTCGTACCCGTCGACCGTGCTGCGGCCCGGCGAGACCTACCGGTCGACGACCGTCCACGCGTTTGACTGACGCGCGGACGCGATGCCGCTGACGCGCACATGACGTAAGATCTTCACAGCGCGCACACAATTTCCCACGGAACTCTCAGTGGTTGAACAGCGCCACCCCAGCATGCGTATGTAAGGGCGGCCCGTGCTCCCCCGCACGGGCCGCCCTTAGTCGTCGGACCCGGTCGTCCCCAACGGGTCCGCCCCCTACGGAGGTTCCATGGCCGACAACGTCACCTCGTTGTTCCGCAGCACCGCGGCACACAGCCCGTCGATGGCGGCGCTGACGCGTGAAGGCGGCGACGGGGTGGGTCCGGTGGACTTCTGTATCCCGTGCAATCCCTATTTCCCCACCCCCGCCATGTTCGACGACATGGCGGGCAAGCTGCGCGACATCATCACGTACTACCCGAGCAGCGCCGACACCATCACGGCCGAGCTGTGCAGTCTGCTCCAACTCCCGCCGCAGTGCGTGGCGATGGGCAACGGCTCGACCGAACTCATCACCTGGCTCGACCATCTGATGGTCCGTGAGTCCCTCGCCGTCCCCGTCCCCACCTTCGGCCGCTGGACCGACCAGCCCATGGAGACCGGCAAGCGGGTCGACATGTTCCCGCTCCAGGAGTCCAGCGGATTCGCCCTGGACCTGGCCCAGTACGCCGAGTTCATCCGCGCCCGCGGCACCCGGGTCGCCGTCATCTGCAACCCGAACAACCCCGACGGCGGCTTCCTGCACCGGCACGCGCTGGTGCAGTTCATGGACGCCATGGCCGACCTGGACCTGATCGTCATCGACGAGTCGTTCCTGGAGTTCGCCGACGCCGAGTCCGAGCCGTCCACGGTCCAGGACGCGGTCATGCGGCCCAACGTGGTCGTGCTGCGCAGCCTCGGCAAGAACTTCGGTCTGCACGGCATCCGCTTCGGCTACCTGGTCGCCAACCCGGCGCTCGCCGGCAAGGTCCGCGGGATGCTGCCGAAGTGGAACCTCAACTCCTTCGCCGAGCACGTGGTGTTCATGCTCAAGAACCACGGCGCCGAGTACATGGAGAGCCTGCACCAGGTCCGCCGCGACCGGCTGGACATGGCCCGCCAGCTCTCCGCCCTCCCCGGGCTGACGGTCTACCCGTCGCAGGGGAACTTCCTCTTCGTGCGCCTGCCCGTGGGCGCCGAGGGCACCGTGGTCCGTGACCGGCTGCTCACCGAGCACCGGGTCCTGGTCCGCGAGTGCGGCAACAAGGTCGGCTCGTCCAGTCGCTTCCTGCGGCTCGTGGTCCGGCCCCAGGTGGACGTCCGTCGCCTGGTGTCCGGCCTGGAGTCGGTTCTCTACGGGTCCAGGAGGGGAGCCGCCGTACCGGAGCTGGGCACCGGGACCAGCTACAGCTCGGGTACGGCGGCCGTGGACCGGCTGATGGGCGAGACCAGCGGCACCGGGATGCAGAACCTCGCCGCGCAGGCCATGAGCATGCCGGCCCCGGCGCCCGCGTCCTCCATGCAGTTCGCGTCCCCTGCCCCGGCGCCCGCCGCGGCCATGCAGTCCCCGATGCAGTCGTCCATGCAGTCGTCGTCCATGCAGTTCCCGTCCCCGGCGCCCGCTCCGGCCCCGATGCCGATGCCGGTCCCCGCGCCGATGCCGGTCCCCGCGCCGGCGCCGATGCCCGTCGCGCCGGCCGCCGCGATGCCCGGTCCGGGCATGCCTGGTCCGGGCATGGCGAGCCCGGGCATGCCGGCCCCCGGCCTCCAGCCCGTCTCCCAGACCGGTATGCCCGGTCTCGCCGCCGCGGCCCAGGGCGGGCGCCGCGTCAACGGCGCGGCCCAGGGCCTCACCGCCGCGCAGGTGCGCGGCCGTACCCAGCCGGAGCCGCTGGAGGAGCCGCAGGGGTGGCCGGCCGCGGGGGCGGTGTACAACCAGGTGGGGTGAGCCCTCGGACGCCACCGGCGCCGATTCCGTATCTCCCGTCACACCGTCGGAACCAAAACGCAACGCCCACGGCCCGGTTCCCCACCGATGCGCACTCTACGATCAAGCCTGCCGCATACGCGTGCGAGTGAGGTTCGACCGACAGCTGGAGGTGGGTGGACCGTGCGCCACAGGACCCGGACGAGCCGCGGGGCACGGACGTTCGTGGCGGCCACGGCCGCGCTGGGGCTCGCCGCCGCGCTGTCCGCCTGCGGCGGCGACGCGGACGCGGAGTCGGCGGGGATCTCCCTGACCGTCGTCGCGACCAACTACGGCGACAGCGTCCGCAAGAACTCCGAGGGTTACTGGGACCGGGTCACGCTCGCGTTCGGCGCGGACCACCCGGACATCGATGTGGACGTGCGGGTCTACGACCCGGACGAGGTCGACGAGAAGGTCGCCGAACTGGTCGAGCGGGGCGAGGCCCCGGACATCGTGCAGACGGACAGCTACTCCGAGTACGCCGCGCGGGACCTCCTCTACAGCGCCGACGAGGTGCTGTCGGTCCCGGTCCAGGCCTCGTTCGTCCAGAGCCTCGCGAACGCCGGGGAGATGGACCGGGCGCAGTACGGCCTGCCGTTCACCGCGAGCACCCGGCTGCTCTACTACAACAAGGACCTGTTCGCGCGGGCGGGCCTGCAGCCGCCGGAGTCCTGGGACGAACTCCTCGCCGCGGCAAGGGCGTTGAAGGCACAGGGGGTGAAGTACCCGATAGCCGTGCCGCTCGGCCCGGAGGAGGCGGAGGCCGAGACGCTGATGTGGCTGCTGGCCGGCAAGGGCGGCTACACCGATTCCACGAACCGCTACGACCTCGCCTCCGCCGCCAATGTGGCGACGCTGACCTGGCTGCGGGACAACCTGATCGGCGAGGGCCTCACCGGTCCCGTAGCCCCCGGCGAGCTGAACCGGCGCGAGGCCGTCGCCGCCTTCCTCACCGGCGACGCGGCCATGGTCAACGGCCCGCTGTCGCTGATCCGCCAGATCGCGGACTCCTCCGACTCCGTGCCCTACGGCGCCGTACCGCTGCCGAGCCGTGACGGCGAGAACACCCCCACGATGGGCACCGCCGACTGGGTCATCGCCTTCCGCAACGACGACCACCGCACCGCCATCGGCCAGTTCCTCGACTTCCTCTACACCGACAAGTACGTGACCGAGCAGGCCGCCCAGTACGAACTGCTCCCCGTCACCACGTCCGCCGCCGACGCGATGCGCGCCGACAAGGCCCACAAGCCCCTCTGGAACGGCCTCGACACCCTCCAGAACCTCCGCCTCTACCCCGTCGCCGAGACCAACTGGTCCGAGGTCGGCGCGGCGATCCGCAAGCGGATCGGGTCGGCGGTGACTCCGGAGGGGAACCCGCGGGAGGTGCTGGAGTCGATCGCGAAGGTGGCGAAGTAGCCGGGCTGTTCAGGGTGTTCGGCGGTCTGCGGGGGAACGGGCGCTCGCGGCAGGGGTGTTGGGGGCGGGGACCGAGGGGCCGGGGCGCAGAGGTCGTACGGGGCTTACGTACCCTGCGGCTGTCAGGGCGCGGGCGAGGTGGTGCGCGTGCCCGGCGGCGATCGGGCCGAGGACGGCCAGGACGAGGACGTAACCGGCGATGAACGGGGCGAGGCGGCCGTCGAGGCCCGCTCCGGCGGCCATGGCGGCCAGGATCAGCGCGAACTCGCCCCGCCCGAGGAGCGTGGTGGCGATGTTCGCGGCGGGCTGGGGACCGTAGCCGTACAGCCGTGCCGAGAACAGTCCGGCGGCCACGTTCATGGCGACGGTGAGGGCGACGGCGGCGGCGACCGGTACGACGACGGAGGCGAGGTCCGCCGGATCGATGGCCAGGCCGAAGGCGAAGAAGAAGATCGCGGCGAAGGCGTCGCGCAGCGGATGCACCAGTTCACGGATGCGCGGCCCGGAGGGTGTCCCGGCGAGGATGAGGCCGACCATGAAGGCGCCGATGGCGTCGACCACCCCGAGGACCTCGGAGACACCGGCGACGAGGATCGCCGCGCCGAGGAAGCTGATGACCAGCAGTTCACTGTCGCGTACGGCGATCAGGCGGCCGATCAGCCGGGTGCCGTAGCGGGCGGCGACGGCCAGCACCATCAGGAAGCCGAACGCCTTCGACGCCTGGAGAACCGCGTCGGCGACGCTCTGCGCACCGCTGAGGACGGGCTGGAGCGCGGCGAGGTAGAGGGCGAGGAAGATGTCCTCGACGACGGTGACGCCCAGGATCAGCCGGGTCTCGGGGCGGGCGATGCGGCCCAGGTCGACCAGGATCTTGGTGACGATGGCGGAGGAGGAGATGCCCAGGACACCGGCGAGGACCAGGGCCTCCCGTGTCCCCCAGCCCAGGGCGAAGCCGAACCCCAGGCCCGCGCCGACGTTCAGCAGCAGATACGTCCCGCCGGCCGTCAGCAGCCGCCGGCCGCCGCTCCGCAGATCGTCGAGCTGGAACTCCAGGCCCAGGTAGAACAGCAGCAGCACCAGGCCGAGCGCGGAGAGCATCTCGAAATCGTGCGCGTCCTCGACCAGTACGGGGCCGGGGGTGTGCGGGCCGAGCAGGATGCCGGCGGCGATGAACAGCGGGATGGTCGGCAGCCCGATCCGTCCGCCGAGGCGGGCGAGGACGGCGGCGGCGAGGAAGGCGCCGCCCATGGCGAGCAGGGTGTCGGCATGTCCCACGGGTCACCGCCTTCCGGGGGTGTGGGCGGTCAGGCCTTGGTGATCGTCGCCGGGTCGGGGTCGTCCGGTGGGTCGGGGCGGTCAGGGCGGTCGGGGGCGTCCGGTGGGGTCAGCAGATGGGTCGCCATCCCCGCGGTGACCAGGCCCGTCGCGAGGAGCAGGCCGTGCGGCAGTACGGCGCCGGTGATCAGCATCGCCAGCGAGACGGCCAGCAGCGCCCAGGCCCGGCCCCGGCGCCGCCGGTACTCACGGGGGCGGAGTGGGCGGGCTGGGCGAAGTGGGCGGGCTGGGTGGAGTGGACGGGCTGGGCGTGCGCCGGGGAGGCGACGGGAGTCGTGCGTCGGGTCGGTGTCGGGCCGGGTCATGGCTGCTCCCTCCGCGAACCGGTGAGCCGGGGGTGCTGCCACCGTCACACGCCCGCTCACGGCCCCACCATCGGGCCCGGCACTCATTTCCGTGGGTACCCGACCCCCACGGCCCACCCCCGCGGCCGGTGCGGGGATGGGTGTCGGCCCCGATGGACACCGGCGCACCCCACCCCGCAGGCTGGCCGGGAGGCCCTCGGAGAGGAGGTGAACCGATGCCCTTGTTCTGGCGGATCTTCCTGCTCAACGCCGTGGTGCTGATCGCGGCGACCGCTCTCCTGCTGGGCCCGGTCACCGTCTCCACCCCCGTCCTGCTCACCGAGGCCGCCGTGCTCACCGTCGGCCTGGCCGCGATGCTCGTCGCCAACGGCGTACTGCTGCGGGTCGCCCTCGCCCCGCTGCAACGCCTCACCCGCGCCATGACCACCATCGACCTGCTGCGCCCGGGGACCCGTCCGGCCGTCGGCGGCCATGGAGAGATCGCCGAGCTGATCACCACCTTCAACGCGATGCTCGACCGTCTGGAGGCCGAACGCGCCACCAGCGCCGCCGGCGCCCTGTCCGCGCAGGAGGCCGAGCGCCACCGCATCGCCCAGGAACTGCACGACGAGGTCGGCCAGACCCTCACCGCCGTCCTGCTCGAACTCAAACGCGTCGCCGACCACACGCCCCCGGCCGTACGCGACGAGCTCCACCAGGTCCAGGAGACCACCCGCGCCGGTCTCGACGAGATCCGCCGCATCGCCCGCCGACTGCGCCCCGGCGTGCTGGAGGAACTCGGGCTGACCAGTGCGCTCAGGGCCCTCACCAGCGAGTTCACCGGCCCGGCGCTGGCCGTGCGCCACCACATCGCCACCGACCTGCCGGCGCTCGGCCGGGACACCGAACTCGTCCTCTACCGCATCGCCCAGGAGGGCCTGACCAACGCGGCCCGCCATGCGCGCGCCCAGCGCGTCGACGTCACCCTCCGCCGTATCCCCGGCGGGACGGAGCTGAGCGTCCGCGACGACGGCGTGGGAATCCGCGGCGCGCCAGAGGGGGCGGGCATCAGCGGTATGCGCGAGCGCGCCCTGCTCGTCGGCGCGGACCTCACGCTCGGCCCCGGCGGCGGCCCCGGCCCCGGCGGCGGTATCGGCAGCGGTACCGGGCCCGGCAGCGGCACCGGCACCGGCACCGGCACCGGCACCGGCACCGAGGTACGGCTCGTCGTCCCCACGCACTCCGGGAGGAGCTGACCATGTCCGAGGCGAAGCGAACCCGCATCCTGCTCGCGGACGACCACCGGCTGGTCCGCCGCGGCGTACGCCTGATCCTGGACGCCGAGCCCGATCTGACGGTGGTGGCGGAGGCCGGGAACGGCGCCGAGGCGCTGGACGCCGTGCGCGCCCACCACCCGGACCTGGCCGTCCTCGACATCGCCATGCCCCGGATGACGGGCCTCCAGGCGGCCCGCGAACTCTCCCGCACCCAGCCCGGCACCGCCCTGCTGATGCTGACGATGTACGACAACGAGCAGTACTTCTTCGAGGCCCTCGCGGCGGGCGCCTCCGGCTACGTCCTCAAGTCCGTGGCCGACCGCGACCTGGTCGAGGCCTGCCGTGCCACCATGCGCGGCGAGCCCTTCCTCTACCCGGGCGCCGTGAACGCGCTGATCCGCGGCCATCTCGACCGCGTCCGGCACGGCGACCCGCTCGGCTCCCCGCCCGACCGGCCGGTCACGGAGCGCGAGGAGGAGATCCTCAAGCTCGTCGCGGAGGGCCACACCTCGCAGCAGATCGCCGATCTCCTCGTCATCAGCGTCAAGACCGTGGAACGCCACCGCGCCAACCTGCTGCAGAAGCTGGGCCTCAAGGACCGTCTCGAACTCACCCGTTACGCCATCCGCGCGGGCCTGATCGAGCCGTAGACGAGGCGGTTCGCATGCCATCGACTCACAAGGCTCACACAACTCACGTGACTCACAAGAGACTTGACGATCTGTCACTTTACCGGACTGACAGCTGACCGACAGCCTCCGTTCCTAAGGTGCCGTGTCCATGACAGACACTTCAGTGCCCCCAGAGGCAACAGAGGCGACCGCGGGAACAGCGGCGACTGCGGGAACAGCGGTCGGCCGCCGCACCGTACTGATCGCCACCGGCGCGACGGCCGCCACCCTGGCCGTCGGCGCCGCGGCCACGCCTGAAGCCCCCACACCCGCCGCGACCGACACGGGGAACACCGCCCCCGTGGCCGCCGCGGCCGTCTGCACCCTCACGAAGGAGATGACCGAAGGCCCCTACTACCTCGACGGACAACTGGTCCGCGCCGACATCCGCGAGGACAAGACCGGCTTCCCCCTCGTCCTCACCCTCACCGTCGTGGACGACGACACCTGCGCCCCGCTCTCGAACGCCCTGGTCGAGATCTGGCACTGCGACGCGCTCGGCGAGTACTCCGGTTTCGTCGGCAACAACGGACACGACGAACCCGACAACGGCACGTTCCTGCGCGGCGCCGTCCTGTCGAACTCCAGCGGCGTCGCGAGGATCACGACGGTCTACCCCGGCTGGTACCGGGGCCGCTGCATCCACATCCACCTCAAGGTCCACACGGACGTCACGCTCACCTCCGACGGCTCGTTCACGGGCGGCCAGGAACTCCACACCGGCCAGCTCTTCTTCGACGAGACCGTCACGGCCCGGGTCGCGGCCCTCTCCCCGTACTCGGCGAACACGGTCACCCGCACCACCCTCGCCCAGGACTCCATCTACGACGAGGGAGGCGCCGCGTCGGGCCTCCTCACCCTGACGGCCCTGGGCACGTCGCCCACGGCCGGGTACGCGGGGTCGCTGACGGTGGGGGTGGAGTCGAGCTGAGCTGACGGCGAGCGCCGGCTTCCCTCCCGGACCGTGTGGGAGGGGAGCCGGTGCGGTCGGCGCCCTCACCCGCGTCCGCCACTCCGGCTGATCGCCGATCACCGATCACCGATCACCGATCGTCGGACGAAAACCGATCAGCTGAAACCGGGCGAACCCAATCACAAACTGATCGAATTCATAAGCTTCCAACCAGACACAATGCCCTCTCGATCCCCTGGGTACGCATGGGGCGAGCACGGCTAGCTTGGGCGAGGTGCGGCAGTTCACCTTTGACGCCCAGCGACCGCGCCCACACCCATCGACCCCCATCGAGAGGAGGCGGCCGTGATGCCGGGCGGGAAGACCGGGAGCGAGGCCGGAAGCGAGGCCGGAAGGACCGGCGGCAGGGATGGCGACGGAGCCCCCGGCCCCACCCCCGAAACGCTCTTGCTGAAACGCCACTTCACCGGCGAGAACCTCCCCCAGGTACGCGCCCAGGTGGAGGACACGGCGGCAGCGGCGGGCCTCGGCGGGGTCCGCCTCGGCGAGTTCACCCTGGCCGTGAGCGAGATCGCCGCGAACGCCGTCGAACACGCCGGAGGCCAGGGCCGCCTGGAGCTGCGCCGACTCCCCCACGAACTCGAATGCCGCATCACCGACGACGGCCCCGGCTTCACCCCCACCATCCCCGACCTCCTCCCCGGCCTCACCGACACCTGCCCCGGCCGCGGCCTCTGGCTGGCCCACCTGGTCACGGACCGCCTGACGGTGACGACGGATCTGAGGGGGACGGGAGCGGGTGCCGAGGTGACGTTGGCGATGCGGCTGGGGTGAGGGGCGGACCCGCGGGCTAGACCAGCCACTTCCCGTCACGCATCAGGGTCCGTCCGGCCATCTCGGGGACCGTCCCCCACGCCTGCACCACCCGCAACGTCACCCGGAAGAAGACGTACGACGGGTGGTCCTCGCGAGGGTCCCAACCATCCTTGGCGGCGAAGGCGTCCCCCACCTCGACCGGCAACTCCTCACGGGTCAGCACACTCGCCGTCCCGTGGGCCAGGACCACGTCCCGGGTATGCCCGAAGCTCAGCCGCACCCGGCCCGAGGCACACAGATTGCGCCCGGTCGGATTGGTGTCACGGGTGGCCAGCCACACCGCTTCCCCGTCCCACCAGAAGGCCAGCGGCACCAGACACGGCTCCCCACCGGCATCGGCCGTGGCAACCCATACATCCTTGTCCCGCCCGAGCCGCTCAAACGCCTCCCGCTTCCGCTGCTCCGGGCTTCGGGGTCCGCTGGTGGGTTCACTGCGGTGAGCGTCAACTGCCGTCATGCGGTGAGGTTATGACGTACGGGGCTCGGTGGCATCGGGCGGCGGGACTAGGTCGCGAGGCTTAGGTTCGCCCTCGTAACGGCGAACTCGATCTCGATGGCCCCGCCGACACGAACGGCGTGAACTCCCGGTGCAGGCGCTCCGCGTCGCCCAGCGCGTCACCCGAGGACGCATGGGTCCCGCCCTCTGTCTGCCTGTACGGCTGGATCGAGGCGGGCCCCACTCGTACACCGGTGACTACGTTCGGTCCATGCAGTGGATCACCCTGATGAGCACCCTGGTCGGCGCGGCGATCGCCACCGGATCAGCCCTGCTCCTGGACCGACAGCGCTGGAAGCGAGAGCGTCTGGAACGCGAGACACATACGCGTCGCACTCTGTATGGGGAGTACCTGGCCAGCCTGTCCGAGGCCCGGCACACCTGCGGCAACGTGGCCCGGGACCCCGACATGGAACTGTCCGTACGCCGCGCCACCGCCCGCCATGCCTTCGGGCCGTGCATCGGGCTCAGATACCAGATGACCATCAGCGCACCCAGCCACGTCGTAGACGCGTCAGAGGACACCTTCCGCCGCCTGCGCGACCTCCGCGACCGGGTCATGGAGGGAGCCCTCGCCACCGACCCCGTGTACGTCGAAGGGCGCCTGAACTACAACGACGCCCTCGCCGTACTCCGGACCCGCATGCGAGGGGACCTGCACGTCGGTGAGGACGACATCGCGCCCTGACGGCATGGGGTCGCCCGGTGGACGACGGTCGGCGCGCTAGGCAGGCGGGGCCGTACGGTCGAGGCGCTGACACTGGGAGTCGGTGAGCCGGAGGTCTGCCGCGGCGAGATTCTCCTCCAGATGGGCGAGCGAGCCGGTTCCGGGGATCGGCAGGACGACCGGGGAACGGGCGAGCAGCCAGGCGAGCAGGACCTGGGGGACGGTGGCGCCGAGTTCGGTGGCGACGGTGGCGAGCACGGACTCCTGGCCCGAGGCGGCTTCCGCAGCGACGGGGCGCCAGGGAAGAAAGGCGATGCCGGCGGCCTCGCATGCCTCCAGAACCGGCTCATAGTCCCGGTCGAGGAGGTTGTAGCGATTCTGTACGCTCGCGATCTCGGCGGTCCGCCGGGCCTCGGTGAGCTGCACGGTGGTGACCTCGGACAGCCCGATGTGCCCGATCTTCCCTTCCAGTTGGAGCTCGTGAAGTGCGCCAACCTGTTCGGCGACCGGAACCTTCGGGTCGATCCGGTGCAGTTGCAGGAGGCCGACGCGCTCGGTCCGGAGCCGGCGCAGGCCCTGCTCGACCTGCTCGCGCAGGCTCTCCGGCCGTGCGTCGTACGCCCACCCTTCCGGCCCGGACCGAGTCACCCCGACCTTGGTGGTGATCAACAGGTCGTCCGGGTACGGATGCAGGGCCTCCGCCAGGAGTTCCTCGTTGGCCCCCCATCCGTACAGGTGGGCGGTGTCGATCAAGGTGACACCCAGTTCGACGGCGCGCCGGGCCACCGCGACGGCGGCCTCCCGCGCGGGGCCGGGCTCGGTCGGCAGACGCATGGCGCCGAACCCGAGCCGGGTTACCCGGTATTCGCCTCCGATGGAGAACGTGCTCGCCGTGCCCGGAGTGTTCGGTGTGCTCAAAGTCATCGGTCTCCCCCTCGTCGCCCCGACGGTACCTGGGCCCGCCTTCATTCGGGTTCCCCGAACGCGACACTGCCGACAGCCTCCGTTCGGACACCACGACACCCTCGCCCAGCAGGTCGATGCCGAGCACCAAACGGGGGCTTGTCTCCGGCCGTCGCTCGCGTCCTCCCGGGGCTCGTCGCGTCAGCCCCTGGGCCAGGTCACGGTCTGCCCGGCGGGGGTGACGGTCACCTCGAAGCGATCGAGCCCGGGGGCACCGTCGGCACGCCAGCGGGTCACGGCTGCCTCGATGTCGTCCCACAGACGGGCGGCACCTCCCTGGCGTACAGTCCACTTGCCGCCGTCCAGGGAGAGAGCGGCCCACGAGCCTGCGTCGACGTCGACCAACAGGTGTTCGGTGTGACCGTCACGGTCGATGCTGAGGCGTTGCGCGTGAGGGGCCGCGAATTGGGCGACGAAGCGTGTGCTCCAGTCGTCGAGGCAGTCGACTGCGAGCGAGGTCGGACGTTCGTCGTCGCCGTCGTCCAGATCGGGCAACAGACCGAGCGGGGGCGGGAGTTGGGGGCGGGCGATCATGAAGGATACGTGGCCGTCGAGGAGTCGACCGCAGGCGGTGCCGTCCTCTCCCACGGTGAGGCGGGCGAGTTCGGAGGAATGGAGCCAACCACCCAGGGTGGCGAGGATGATCCCGCCGGGCCGGGTCTGCTCGACCCATGCATAAGGCAGTTCCGTGACGCCGCACATGGCGATCACCCGGTCGTACGGGGCATCCTCCGGGTGACCGGCCAGCCCGTCACCCACGACCAGGAACGGCGCGTACCCGGCGTGCCCCAGTGCGACACGAGCACGGGCGGAGACCTCCGGGTCAACCTCCACGGACGTCACAAGGTCATCCCCGAGCCGGTGGCAGAGGAGGCCGGTGGAGTAGCCGGTGCCGGTGCCGATCTCCAGCACGCTGTGCCCGTCCTCGACCTGTAGGTCTTCGAGCATCCGGACGACGAGGCCGGGCAGGGTGCTGGACGAGGTGGGCTCGCGAAGGATCTCGCCGCGGATGTCGCGAGGTGCGATCGCCCCGGCGATCTGGGTGACAAGAGATTCATCGTCGTAGCAGCGGTCCAGCCATCGGGGGTCATCAGGCAGGACGGGCTGCCAGGCGGTCGGACCGGGGCCGTCGGCCCGTTCGAAGAATCCGCCGCGCAGGAACTCGTGCCGGGGCACGGCTTCGACGGCGGCTCGCCAGGGGGCGGTGCGCACGTGACCACCTCTGACCAGGCGCTCGGCGAGTGCGAGGCGGAGGTTTCTGTCGTCGGTCACGTCGTGCCCTTCCCTTCCAAGAGGTCTGCCAGAGCCGCGCACATGGGCAGGCCCGTCTCAGGCTCCAGCCAGTACCACTGACCGGAGGGGTTGCACTCCAGGAACCACCATCGCCCGTCCTCGGCCACGCAGAAGTCGAAAGCCCCGAAGACAAGCCCGAAGTGATCCAGGTAGCGGTGGAGGGCCGGCACGATTCCGTGCGGCGGCTCCACGGGCGCGTAGGTCAGTCGGCCGTAGTCGGTGCGCCAGTCCAGCAGGTCGGAGTCGATCCGGACACAGAACACGTGGTCACCGATGACGGTCGCGCGTACGTCGGCGGTCTTGGGAATGCGACTCTGGAACAAGTGGGCCGTGCCCGCCACGCCGTCGTCGATGTCCGCTGCCGACACCTCGGCGACCTTCACGACGTTCGAGATTCCATCGACCCGGTAGACGGGATTGTGCAGTGGCTTGTAGATGACCGAGCCCTGTCTCTCGATGAAGGCCCGCGCGGCTTCGGGGCTGGAGGTCACAAGCGTGGGCGGTACCAGGAAGCCTGCCGCCACGGCTGCGGCGAGACCTGACGGCTTGAACTCCGCGTCTCCGATGCGGTGGGGATGGTTGACGTAGAGACAGCCCGGCAGCGATGCCAGCACTCCGCCGAGCCCGTATCGGGCCTGGGTGATGGCGAACAGCGTGTCCCGCTCGTCGAGGTGTGGGAAGGCGAACCCGGTCGGCCGACGGTAGTAGAGGGCACGGACGTCGGCCAGGCCGACGGTACGGGACGGGGTGCGGAGGCGTCCCTGAAGGCCGTGCGAGGTGATCTCCGCCTCCACCGACAGTGATGCGGGGAAGTCCCCGGAGTCGAGCCGCACGACCGGGACGTCCCGATCGTGCAACTCCCGGATCACCACGTCGGCGGTGGGATCGTGCAAACTGGTGACGACCAGCACCGGACGCAGGTTGTTCACTGGTCGCTGTCACTCCCGGTGTCGGTGTCCGTGGCCCCCTGGTTCTGCCCGTCGGGGCTGGTGCCGGTGGAGGGGTTGGTGCCGGTGCCCGTGCCGTGGCCCGGGATCTCCACGACGTGGCCGACCGCGTCGAGGTACACGGCTGTCTGGGTGGCCGGGTCCAGGCGGACGGTGGTGTACGCGGGGGCCATGGTGGGGTACGGCGCCATGCGACCGACGCCCCATGGCGCCGGGGTGGTTGTTCCCTGCGGGACCGCCGTGCTCGTGGGCAGACGGTCGGAGTGGACGAACATGCATCTCCTCTGTCTCTCGGGAGGACCCGCCTGGGCAGGTCTTGGATCTTTCCTCTGTCGGCAAGGTCCACAAGGACCGGGCCCCGGCTTCATCGCCGCCCGACGCCGGATGCCGCTCGGCCACAGGCGAGGGGTTGTGGGACAGCCCAGGAAACTACGCACGTCCCACGATGTGCGCCGTGCTGGGCGAGGTCTGAACCGACTGGCGGCAGTCCGGTGCGGTTGGTGGGGGCGGCTCACCGTCGAGTGCGCGGCACAATGCGGCATGCAGATGCTCGGCCTCGGAGAGGCTCAAGGTCAGTTCGGTGTCTGTGGCTTGGCCGTCGGTGAGGGACAGTCGTAGGGGTACGGCGAGTTGGTTGTCGGCGGTGCGGCGTACGGGGCGGCCCTGCGGGCGTTCGATGGTCCAGGTCATGGCGTCGTCGTCTTCCCGATGCGGGCGAGGCGGTATGTGCCCCAGAGTTGGCGTCCGTCCTCGCAGCCGTCCTGGGCCTTGGGGGTGCCCTTGCAGCCGGTGGTGCATTTGCGGGTGTGCTCGAACCAGAGGCGGTAGGCGCGGAGCATGGGGAGTTCGGTGGGGGGTGTGGTGGGCTGGCGGCTCTGTACGTCGGTCATCGGTGGGCCTCCTCTGCCATCCGCGCTGCGGCACGCGCACGTTGGAGTACCTCGGGTGGGAGGAGGTAGATGCCGACCAGGCTGCTGGTGATGTCCTCGGCGGTGATGGTGGGCAGTGCGATGGGCGGCCGGAGGCGTGGGGCTCTGCGGCGGCGGGCACTCGCGAGGATCGCGGCCCAGATCTCGGGGGTCGGATGGGGGACGTATCGGCCTGAGACAGGTTCCGGGGCTGTACCGCGGGCACTGCTGCCGGGACCGGATGTGCCGAGAAGTCTCCCTCTCACCCATGTGCGTGCTCGTGATACAAGGTGCATTGTCGGTCTCCTGGTCAGATCGGCCATGCCCCGGGGCCGTGTCAGCGGTTGCCGGGGTTCTGTATGCCGGGCGTGGGCTGTTTGCCGCCTACACGTGCTCAGGCAGGCACGCTCTGTAGTCGCGCTTTGAGTGTGGTGGGGCGGGAGCTTGCGTCTCCACCCCCGCATCGGCACCGGGTTCCCATCGGCTGGAGGCGATGGGTGGCGGCTTTCCCTCGCTCTTCCATCGGAACTGTGTCTGTGGCGATAACCACCGCTCACGCAGGGCAGTTTGAAGACACGACCGCTCTACCGTCGTGTGGCAGTGACGAAGCACGGAGGCCGTGCAGGGAGGACGTCATGGGCACGTTGTTCCGCTATCTGGTCGATCAACGGGAGTGGAAGGATCCCCGGGCATTCATCCCTCGCTTCCGGGAAGCCGCGCAGAGGCTGTCGGAGACCGATCAGGATCCCGATCTGGCGACGTGCACTCCGGCAGCCAGCACTTTCGAGGCCTGGTACTACAACCAGCGGAGGCCGAACCGCGATGCCAGACGGGTCCTGGTGGCCATGTTCGGCTGCAGTTTCGAGCGGCTGTGGAGCCCTGGCGAGACTGCCCCGTCCGCCGCTGTTGACCAGACGTCACGTACCGAAGACCACTCGACGTCGGACGCGGAACTGCGAGACATGAGAAAGGGCGCTGAAATGGCGGCACGGCGTGCACGGGATTTTGCCATGGGAGCCGAACGGGGGCAGTTGGGCGAGGAGACCATCGGGTTCTTGCAGGATGAGGTGCGCAGCATCGCCGAGCGCTATCCGCGCGTGCCGTTGACGGACGTGTTCGACGACCTGGTGGCCGCGCAGGACGAGGTGTTCCGGCATATCGAGGGCGGTCGGTCGCGGCCGTCGCAGTTGCGGCAACTGCACGTCATGGCCACGTTGTTGTCGTGGTTCATGGCGAAGGCCAGTCACGACATGGGGGACCCGGCGACCGCGATGACGCAGGCCCGCGCGGCCGGCGTATGCGCACAGCAGGCCGAGCATCCGGGACTGATCGCGCTGACCGACGGGTTGAAGTCCCTCATCACCTACTGGTCGGGCAATGCGGACGACGCCCTGTACTACGCGCGGAAGGGAGCCGCCGAACACCCGGACCTGCGCGGCACGACGAGCGTCTGGCTCGCCAGTCTGGAGGCAAGGGCCGCAGCACTGCTGGGAGACGCGGAGACCGTGCTCGCGGCGAGCGACCGCGCCGAGCGGCTGCGGGAGCGTACGGTGCCGGACGACGTCGACGGCCTGGGCGGTCTTCTGCACTTCCGCCCGGAGAAACAGCTCTACTACGCCGTCGAGTCCCATGTCCTGCTCGGCCACGGGGACGCACGTACCGCGAGCCGGGCGGAGCAGGCCGTAGAGATCTTCAGCGACACGGACGCACCGCACTGGGCGTTCGGGGACCAAGCGGGCGCGCACTGCAACCTTGCTCTGACCCGACTCCACGCCAACGACCTGGATGGGGCCGCCGACGCCATCCGGCCCGTGCTCGACCTGCCTCCCCGACAGCGCAACCGAGGCATCGTCGTCTCCGCACAGCGAGTTCAGGTGGCGCTGAGCCGGGAGGCTGTCCGCACCGCCGCCGTTGCCCGCGACCTACGCGAGGAGATCGCCCTGTACCCGCCGAACAGGACGGCTCTGCCGCGTTGACGATCCCAGTAGAGTCCGGGACATGTATCCGGTCCATCGTGTGAGCGGGAATCTCGAAGTACGCGAACTACGGTCGGAGGACGCCGACGCCGTGTTCGCCATCTACGGCAGTGAGCGGGCGACCGAGCATCTGTCCTTCGAGCCGCGCACGCGCGACGAGGTGGGCGGGATCGTGAGCCGTTCCATCGCGGCGGCGGATGCCGAGGAGCGTACGGAGTACGTGCTCGCCGTGGTCGAGCGGGAGACCGACACGCTCGTCGGGTTCGGGCGGCTGGCCCTGGACCCGCACCAACCCGGTGGCGCGACCATGGGGTTCGCCCTGCGCCCGGCCTCGTGGGGGCGAGGGTACGGGGTCGAGACGGTACGGCTGCTGCTCGGTGTCGGATTCGAGGAACTGGGTCTGCATCGGGTCTGGGGCGCACGGTCTCCGGTCAACGAGGCCTCCGCACGGACGATGGCCAGGGCCGGAATGGTCGAGGAAGGCCGGATTCGTGAGCACATCCGCAAGGGCGGAATGTGGCGTGACTCCGTCGTCCACGCGATGCTCGATCACGAGTGGGTCGAGCAGAAGCGGAGCGGTTAATCAGGAGTGTCGTCAACTCACGCAGGGAATTCCGCCTGTTGAAGGCGAGCGGCTCCACTCATGGACGTCGTCGCCGACATCTGGGCCGACACGCACTCGGAGTTGACCAGGCGTGCCCCAACTACGCCTGAATCAAGGCTAGTTGAGATGTACATCCCCAGCCCATTCACAGCCGCACATAAAGGATTTCTTCAGATGCGTTCCTAGGTTCATGGGCATGACGGAGAACACGAACAACCACCCCCAGCACATACAGCAGGACCCGACGCAGGAGGCCGGAGGGAAACACCGGCGGGACAAGAGTGTGCGGCGGCGGAGGGTGCTCATCGGTGGGGCTTCGGTCGCGGCGGTGGGTGGGCTGGCCGCCGCCGGGCTCGCGGCGGCGAACACCACCACCGAGAGCACCACGGCGGAGAGCGGTACGGCGGAGAGCAGCGGGTCCGCCTCCACCAGCAGCGTCTGTGTGCTGAACGCCGAGGTCACCGAGGGGCCGTACTCGCTCGACGGCGCCCTCGTCCGGGAGGACATCCGGGAGGACAAGGAAGGGTTCGAGGTTCGGTACACCTTCACCGTCGTCGATGTGGCCGATGACTGCGCGCCGCTCGCCGACGCGCTGCTGGAGATCTGGCACTGCGACCACCTCGGCGAGTACTCCGGGTTCGTCGGCGGGAACGGGCACACCTACGAGGACAACGGGACCTTCCTGCGCGGTGGGCAGATGACCGACGAGAACGGGCAGTGCAGCATCACGTCGATCTGGCCGGGGCACTACGTCTCCCGTGCCGTGCACGTCCATATGCGAGTGCACACGGATGTGACGCTCACCGACGACTCGTACACCGGCGGCGAGGTCATCCACACCGGGCAGCTCTTCTTCGACGAGGACATCAACGCGGAGATCCAGGCGACCTCGCCGTACTCCGACAACACGACACGGGAGACGACGCTGTCCGACGACGGCATCTACGACGACGGGGGCGCGTCCAGTGGGCTGCTGACCTTGACCGCGTTGGGGAGCGGTGTGTCCGACGGGTACAGGGCGACGATCACGGTCGGGGTCGACAGCGCCTGACGCGGGGGCCCGCCACGGCCCCGGGGGTCCTGGACCGTGAGGGATCCCCGGGCCCGTCGGCGATGCGTTCCGTGTCGCTACGCCCCTGCCGTCACGGTCTGCCGCTCCTCACCCGTCGGCTCCGCCGCCGCCCGCTCCCTCCGGTGGGCCCGGATCGAGTACGTCAGGGCCGCCGCCCACAGGGCGTACACCGCGACGTACACCACCGCGCTCACCGCGCCCGGCGCCGCGATCCAGTCGCTGTTCAGGAGTGTGCGGACGTTCGTCGCGATGATGACTCCGCCGACCGCCGAGCCGAGCACCCTCGGCGGGACCAGGCGCACCAGCCAGGCGGCGACGGGGGCGGCGATCAGGCCGCCGAGGAGGAAGGCGGCGACCCAGGCCCGGTCGAGGCCCTGGGAGCCGAGGGAGAAGAGGAAGCCGAGGCTCGCGGAGACGGCGACGAGGAACTCGCTCGTGTCGATGGAGCCGATGACCTTACGGGGTTCCATACGGCCGCTCGCGAGAAGAGCCGGTGTGCCCACCGGGCCCCAGCCGCCTCCGCCGGTCGCGTCCAGGAAGCCGGCGACCAGGCCCAGCGGGGACAGGAACCGCTTCCGCAGCGGCCGGCCGAGGCGTTCCTCGGGCAGGCCGCGCAGGGTGAAGCGGGAGAGGACGTAGAGACCGAGGCCGAGGAGGATCAGCGACATCAGCGGGCCCGCGATCTCCGTGGAGAGCGAGGACAGGACCGTCGCGCCGAGGAACGCGCCCACCGCGCCGGGTACGCCGATCCTGGCGACCACCTTCCAGTCCACGTTGCCGAACCGCCAGTGCGAGGCGCCCGACATCAGGGTCGTACCGATCTCGGCGAGGTGGACCGTGGCCGAGGCGGCGGCCGGGTTGGTGCCCATGGCCAGCAGCAGGGTCGTCGAGGTCACGCCGTAGGCCATGCCCAGGCTGCCGTCCACGAGCTGGGCGCCCAGGCCCGCCAGCGCGAGCAGTACCAGCGTCCGCATCTTCTTTCCTCGTCCCGTCCTCGTCGTCCTGGGTATCCGTCGGCGCGCTCCCTTCCCCGCCTTTCCCATGGGTTGGGTAGGGATGGAGCGAACGGCAACGGTAGGAGACCAAGCTGAGGAAAGGCTTAGGGCGAGGTAACGATGCTGTGGAGCCGGACCCCTCGGCCGGACGACGTGACTACGGGTTCTCCCACGCCGTCGGCTCCGCCGCCAGGTCCTTCACCGGGCCGGGGAGCGCGCCCGCCGCGATGTCGGCCACCGTGACGCCCTCCAGGATGCGGCGGACGTTGGCGCGCAGGGCGATCCACAGGGGCAGGAGCGGTTCGGCGGATCCCGTGTACGTCAGGCCGGTGGGGCGTTCGCCGCGCACCGACACGATCGGGCCGTCGACGGCCCGGATGACATCGGCGACGGTGATCGTGTCGGCGGCCCGGGCCAGCCGGTAGCCGCCGCTGCCGCCCCGCCGGCTGGTGACCAGGCCGCCGCGCCGCAGGTCCCCGAGGATGCCCTCCAGGAACTTGTGCGGGATCTCCTGCACGGTCGCGATGACTTCCGTCTTCACCGGGCCGCCGTCCTGCCGTACGGCCACTTCCAGTACCGCGCGTACGGCGTAGTCCGCCCGTGCCGAGATCCTCATGGCCAACATTGTCGGCCACGTGGACGGGCGGGCGCGCCCGTCCCGGCCGACCGCGGTCCCGGCGGGCTTCTCAGCCGAGCCGGATCACGTTCCACGACAGCGGTTCGAGGACCGCGTTCAGTACGCCGCCTTCCAGCGACGCCCCCTCCCCCGCGTGCGGCGCGACCCGCTCCGGGTCCGCGAGCGTGTTGCGGGCGTCCGGGTCCGCGTCGGCCAGCACGCTGTGCTCGACGATCCGGGTCAGGTCCAGGCCGTTCAGGGCCACTTCGAGCGGCAGTGCCTCCGTACGGCCGCGGTTGACCGCGAAGACGGTCACCGAGCCGTCCTCCGCGCGCACCGCCGTCGCGTGCAGCAGGTCGGCATCGCCGTACTTCTTCGTCCCGTACGTCGGCGAGTCCACCCGTACGTCGAGGACCTCGCCCCGCCCGTACCGGGCGGCCTGGGCGAACGGGAAGAACGTCGTCTGGCGCCAGGCCGGGCCGCCGGGCTCGGTCATGATCGGGGCGATGACGTTGACCAGCTGGGCGAGGCAGGCGACGGTGACGCGGTCGGCGTGCCGGAGGAGGGCGATGAGGAGGGAGCCGAAGACGACCGCGTCGGTGACGCTGTAGTTGTCCTCCAGCAGGCGGGGGGCCTCCGCCCAGTCCCGGGCGCCGGAGTTCTCGATCTCGTGCCACTTCGAGATGTACCAGACGTTCCACTCGTCGAAGGAGAGGTTGATCTTCTTCTTCGACTTGAGGCGGGCGCCGACGTGGTCACAGGTCGCGACCACGTTGTCGATGAACGACTCCATGTCCACGGCGGAGGCCAGGAAGGAGTCGATGTCTCCGTTCTCCGGCTGGTAGTAGGCGTGCAGGGAGATGTGGTCGACGAGGTCGTACGTCTCCGCCAGGACCGTCGCCTCCCACTCGGCGAAGGTCTCCATGGACTGGCTGGAGGAGCCGCAGGCGACGAGTTCGACGCCCGGGTCCATCTGGCGCATCGCGCGGGCCGTCTCGGCGGCGACCCGGCCGTACTCCGTCGCCGTCTTGTGGCCGGTCTGCCAGGGGCCGTCCATCTCGTTGCCCAGGCACCAGAGCCTGATGCCGAAGGGGTCCTTGTCGCCGTGGGCGGCACGGAGGTCGGAGAGGGCGGTGCCGGAGGGGTGGTTGGCGTACTCCTGGAGTTCCAGGGCCTCGGCGACGCCGCGGGTGCCGAGGTTGAGGGCCATCATGGGCTCGGCCTGCGGGCCGACCTTCTTCAGGAAGGCGATGTACTCGGAGAGGCCGAAGCGGTTGGTCTCGGTGGAGCGCCAGGCGAGGTCGAGGCGGCGGGGGCGGTCCTCGACGGGGCCGACGGAGTCCTCCCACTTGTAGCCGGAGACGAAGTTGCCGCCGGGGTAGCGGATCGTGGTGACGCCCAGCTCCCGGACCAGTTCGAGGACGTCGGTGCGCAGGCCCGCCTCGTCGGCGGTGGGGTGGTCCGGTTCGTGGATGCCGGTGTAGACGCAGCGGCCGAGGTGTTCGACGAACGAGCCGAAGAGTCGGGGGTTGACCTCGCCGACCTTGAAAGCGGGGTCGAGGGTGAAGCGGGCGGTGCGGGTCATTGCTGGGCGGCCCTTCGGTACGGAGTGCTCGGCGTGCGCTGTTCGGTATTACGGATGATGCTCGTCGCGTCGAACGGGACGCTATGGTCGATGCCGGGGTCAGTCAATGGGGTCTCATTGGCTGGGTGGGCGTGCGCCCGCGCGTCTGCCGGGCGTGGTTGTCGGGCGAGTGCGGGTCGTTCGTGGTCGCTCGCGCCGTTCCCCGCTCCCCTTGGAGGGCGCTCCCGCCGGCCCCTTCCAGGTGGTTACCGGTAGCGCAACCATCGTTGGCCAGGATTCAACGATCGTTGGAATCTCGTGGTGCCGGCAGGCGGGGGCACGTAGGGTCGGCGCGTGTCTGCGCTTCCCGATTCCCTTGCCGAGACCCTGACGCGACTGGACGCCCGTATCGCGGAGGCCGGTGCCGACCGGGGCCGGATTCTCGACGTACGGGCGCTGGCGGCCCGAACCGCGCTCGGCGAGGACGAGGTACGGGTCCTGCTCGGCGGGGACGCGCCGGTGGCGGACCGGGTCGACGACCGGGTGCGGGGGCGGGTGCGGGCGCTGCACGAGGCGTACGCCGCGCGGAGCGGCAAGCGGGGCGGGGTGGTCTGCCGGGAGGTCGCGGAGCGGCTGTCGATCAGTCCCGAGTGGGCCCGGCAGCTGCTGCTCGGCAAGAAGACGCCGAACGTGTCCGATCTGACCGAACTCGCCGGGTTCTTCGGGGTCGAGGAGGGCATCCGGTTCTTCACCGACCCGGCCGCGACCGTCCTCCGGCGGGAACTCGGTCGCGCCATCGCGGAGTTGGAGGGTGACGCGGACTCCCGGCACCCGGACGGCGACGGGCCGCTGGTCGAGTTCGCCACCCGGCACGGGGTGGTCACGCTCGCACTGCGCGGACAGCGGCTGACCCGTCGCAAGCAGGAGGCCCTCGCTGTCATGCTCGAAGGGCTGCTCGGCGCCGACGACGAGGAGGCCCGGTGATGAGCCGTGGCGAACGCGCGGAGACCGGGCGGGACTTGGCGTTCCCCGGACAGGGCGTGCGCTTCCCCCGGCTGCGCGGGGCGGTGGGCCGGATACGGGCCGCGCTGCTGCCCTCCCGGTCCGCCGCCGAGATGCGGAAGTTGACCGCCGGGCTCAGCAAGGCGGTCCGCGGACGGCTCGAAGCACCGGTGGACGTAAGGGAGTTGGGCGCGGCGCTGTGTGCGGAGATGAGCGCGCGGCGGGGCGGGCGGCCGGTGAAGCTGCGGTTCGAGCGGTTCCCGGACGGGATCGGGGTGACCGGGCTGTGGATGGAGTTCCCCGACTTCGATCTGGTCATCGTCGAGGAGCGGGCGGAGACCGTGCAGCAACTGGTCATCCTGGGACATGAGTTGTGGCACATGCACGCCGGGCACTGCCATCACCATCTGCCGGGCACGCACGCGTCCACACCCACGTCCACGTCCCCATCCGCGTCCCCGTCCTCATCCCCCTCCATGTCCGCGTCCGCGTCCGCGTTGCCGTCGCTCTCCCCCGAGTTGTCGGCCGCGCTCGGGCAAGGGGGGACCCCCATCGCGGCCCGCAACGGCTCGCACGCGTCGGACGAGCAGGAGGCCGAGGACTTCGGACACCGGCTCGCGACCGCCTTCCGGTCCTGGGTGGACAACGGGTCGGCGGCTTCCGCCGACCCGGTCGGGCAGGCCATCCAGGCGTCCCTGGGTTATCGCGGACCACGCGGACGATGAAGGGGACGGCCGTGCCCGCGACGACGACCGGGGCGACGACCGGGGCGCTCGGCTCCAGCGGCCCCGCCGACTTCTTCGGTGATCTGTACATCTCGTTCTGGATCCCCACGGCCGTGCTGACCGTCGCCCTGGTGATCAAACTGCCCAGCATCGTGAAGCTGTGGCGGGACTCGCTGCTGCGGGCGGTCGGCGGACTGCTGCTGCTCGCCGCCTGCGTCTTCGTGTCCGCGGTGCCGTCGGTCATCGCGTGGACCAACCGGGTCGTGGGCGTGCCGAACGTCGCCGCGCCCTGGGTCTACTCCCTCATCACCGCGTTCTGCGCCTCCTGTCTGCTCCTGATAGTCGCCTGGCGCAACGGCCCCGCCGACCGCTCCCCGGCGACCCGGCGGCTCATGCGCTGGGTCCTCGGCGTGTACGTGGGGGTGATCGTCGTCCTGTGGGTGCTGTTCGCGCTGGCGGACGTCCCCCACGAGCGGCTGCGCGACCTCGACACGTACTACGCCACCACGCCCTTCATGCGCGAGGAGATCCTGCTCTATCTCGTCGCGCACACGGCGGCCTGTCTGATCACCTACCGGCTGATACGGAACTGGGTCCGCGCGGACGGTCTCGACGGGTGGCTGCGCGGTGGGCTGACGGCGTTGAGCCTGGGCTGCGCGCTCAATCTGGTGTTCGACGCCGCCAAGCTCACGGCGGTCGTCGCCCGGTGGACGGGACACGATCTGGACTGGCTGAGCACCCATGTGGCGCCGCCGGTCGCCGCGCTGGCGGCCATCTTCATCGCGGTGGGCTTCATCCTGCCGCACGGCGGCCAGTACCTTCAGGACCGCTGGCGGGTGCGGACGAGCCACCGGCGGCTGCGGCCCCTGTATCTGCTGGTGCGCACCGTCGACGGCTCGCGCGTCCCCTTCACGCCGCGCGCCGGCGCCGAACTGCGGCTCACCCGCCGCGAGACCTTCATCCGGGACGCCCTGCTCCGGCTGACCCGTCACCTCGACGAGGAGCTGCGGCGCCGCGCGTACGACGCCGCGCTGGACCTCGGGCACCAGCCGGGCCGGGCGAAGGCCCTCGCGGCGGCCGTCGCCGTCCAGGAGGCGGTGGCCGCGCGGAGGCGGTCACCGGACAGCGGGACGACGGGCGCGCGGACCTTCCCCGGGTTCACGGCCTCCTCCGGCCCCGCCGATCTGCTCCAGGACATCGAGGCCCTGTCACGGGTGCTGCGTGAACCCGCCGAGATCGAGGCGGTACGGGCGCTCGCCGCCGCCTCCACGGCGGACAGCGGTGCGCACGTACGCGAGTGACGCCCGTGGAGGCGTGGCCGCCCCGGTGGTCAGCCCGCGAAGGCCGGCTGGGGCAGGCCCTTGCCCGCGCCCGGTACCACCAGGAGGGAGCCCGAGAGGGGGTGCGGGGTGTCCGTTCCCGTACGGGCCGTCGTGATGTACAGGTCGGTGAGGTCGGGGCCGGCGAAGGCACAGGCGGTGGGGCGGGGGGTGGGGAGGGCGATGGTGCGGTCGAGGGTGCCGGCGGGGGTGTAGCGGCGGACCGCGGCGCCTTCCCAGAGGGCGACCCAGACACCGCCCTCGGCGTCGACGGTGAGGCCGTCGGGGAAGCCCGCGCCGTCCTCGATGGTCACGAAGGGGCGGCGGCCGGCGGGGAGGCGTACGCCGTCCCCGGAGCCCGTGTCCGTCTCCGCGTAGTCGAAGACGTCGATGCGGCGGGTCGGGGAGTCGATGTAGTACATGAGCCGGCCGTCCGGGCTCCAGCCCGTGCCGTTGCTCACGGCCACGTCGTCGAGGACGGTCGAGGTCAGGCCCTCGGCGGTGAAGCGGGCCAGGGTGCCGCCGCCCGGGGCCTCGTCGTAGCGCATGGTGCCGGCGAAGAGGGAGCCGTCGGGGGCGACGGCGGCGTCGTTGGCGCGGCGGCCGGGCACCGGCTCGTGGTGCAGCCAGCGGAACGTGCCGTCGGGGTCGGTCAGGCCGACGCCGTCCCGGAGGTTCAGGACGAGGCCCCCGCCGGCGCGGGGCTTGACCGCGCCGACGTGCTGCTCGGTGACCAGGACCGTGCGGCGCCCGGTGGCCGGGTCGTAGGTGTGGACCCGCGAGCCGAGGATGTCGATCCAGATCAGACGCTGGGCGGCGGCGTCCCAGGTGGGACCCTCGCCGAGGGCCGCGTACTCCCGTACGGCGACGTCGAAGGCGGCGTACCCGCTCATGCCACGCTCCGGTGGCCGAGGCGCTCCGACAGCTCCGCGGCGCCCTTGGCGGCGAGCTGCTCCAGCTCGATCCGGCGGTCGTCGCTCCAGCGGATCATCGGCACGGAGATGGAGAGCGCGGCGACGACCTTGCCGGTGCGGTCGCGGACCGGGGCGGCCACACAGGACACGTCCGGGTTGGACTCGCGGTTCTCCACGGCGAGACCCCGCTCACGGATCCGGGCCAGGGTCTCGCGCAGAGCGGCCGGGTCGGTGATGCTGTTGGGGGTCATGGCGACCAGGTCGGCGTCGTCCGGGATACGGGCGTTCAGCTCGATATCGGGAAGGGAGGCGAGGAGCATCTTGCCCACGGAGGTGCAGTGCGCCGGCAGGCGGCGGCCCGCGGCGGAGACCATGCGGACGGCGTGCGTGGAGTCGACCTTGGCGATGTAGATGACGTCCGTGTACTCCAGGATCGCCACATGCACCGTCTCGTCGCAGGTCTCGGCGACGGATCTGGCCACCTGCTGGCCCTCGGCGGCGAGGTCCAGCTGCTCGGCGTAGCGGCTGCCGAGCTGGTACGGGCGGACACCCAGGCGGTAGCGGCCCGGCTGGCCCTGGACCTGGACGATGTACCCCCGGGCGGCGAGCGTGGTGACCAGCTCGTGCACGGTGGTGCGGGGCAGCTGGAGTCTGCGCACGATGTCGGGGGCGGAGAGTGTGCCGTCCCCGTCCAGGAAGAGCTCCAATATGTCGAGCGCCCGGGTCACGGCAGGTACTAGGCGTCCCACGGTCGGCCCCCTCCCTCTGTTCTGTCCGCGTCGGTCTGACCGCGGCGAGTGTTCGAAATTTCAACTGTCGATCGGCATAACGAACACAGGCTAGTCATAGTGCCCCTGACCGGGCAATGGCCGGGAACACCCTGGGTTCTCGCGGCCGGGAAGCGGCAGGCCGAGCGCAACCGTGGCTGGGGCAGCCGGGGCGGGGAGCGGCCGTCCGGGGCGTACGGGGGTGCGTTGTCGGGCGCGGGCCCGGTGGGGCTTCTCGCGCAGTTCCCCGCGCCCCTTAGGGGTGCTTTCAGAATGCCGGGTGCTTGCGGGCGAGGGTCATGCAGTGGGCGAGCTGGAGGAATGCGTCGTGCATGTCGTCTCTGGTTTCCCAGCGGGTCCGTAGGCGGCGGGGGCCGTGGAGCCAGGCGATGGCGGACTCGGCGACCCACCGGACCTTTCCCAGGCCCGAGCCGTGAGCCTGGCCGCGCCGGGCGATCTTCGGTGTGATGCCGCGCTCGCGCAGACGGCGGCGGTAGGCGTCGTAGTCGTAGCCGCGGTCGGCGTACAGCGTGCGGGGCTTGCGCCGGGGCCGGCCCCGCTTGCCCCGCACCGGCCCAAGGCTGTCGACCAGCGGCAGAAGCTGGGTGACATCGTGACGGTGGCCGCCGGTCAGCGACACCCGCAGCGGAGTGCCGCAGGCGTCGGTCAGCACGTGATGCTTCGAGCCCGGCCGTGCACGGTCAACCGGGCTCGGACCGACTTTTGGGCTGCTTCGCCCCCGCTTGGCCTGCACATGGGAGGCATCGATCGTGGCGCGGGAGAAGTCGAGACGGTCCGCCGCCCGTAACCGGTCCAGCAGCACCCGCTGGAGTTCCTCCCACACCCCCGCCCGCTGCCACTCGGCCAGCCGACGCCAGCAGGTAGGACCCGAACCGAACCCCAACTCCTGCGGCAGGAACTCCCACTGGACACCGGTGTAGAGGACGAACAGCACCCCCTGCAGCGTCTTGCGGTCATCGATCCGCTTGCGCCCCGGATGCCGGAACCGCCGTTCATGCTTCGGCAACAGCGGCTCGATCACCGCCCACAACTCGTCACTGACCTCCCACGGCTTCCGCCGCGCCATGCTCACACCCCACAGAACACGGGATCACCTACACCTCCACCGTGCCACACCACGATCTTTCTGCAAGGACTCCTTAAAAGCAGGGCCCCTGCGGGCCCTGAAAAGCGACGGACCGCGGGTCCGGAAGGCGGCGGGCGGGTGGGTCCGGAAGGCGGCGGGCGGGTGGGTCCGGAAGGCGGCGGGCGGGTGGGTCCGGAAGGCGGCGGGCGGGTGGGTCCGGAAGGCGGCGGGCGGGTGGGTCCGGAAGGCGGCGGGCGGGTGGGGAAAGGCAAGGGGCGCAGCCCCTGCTTTTCAGGGGCGCGGGGAACTGCGCGAGAAGCCCCACGCACCCGCACCCGCCGACGAGACCGCACCCCCACCCCCATAGGCGCCCCGGTCAACGCCGCCCGCGCGGACCCCCCAGCTCCCCCCGCAACCGCTGCGCCCGCAGCACCAGCTCCAGCTCGAACCGCCGGTCGGGGTCGTCGATCTCGTCACCCCACAGCTCCCGGATCTGCCGCAACCGATAGCGGACGGTTTGCGGGTGCACACCAAGGCGCGTGGCGATCTCGGGCGCCCCGCCCCGCGTCTCCAGCCACGCGAGAAGCGTCTCGGCGAGACGGCGGCCGTGGGTGGGGCCGCAGTGGGCGAGAGGGGCGAGACAGCGCAGGGCGAGGTCGTCGATGAGTTCCTCGGGCTGGAGGAGGACGAGCGCCTCGGTGTGTTCCGTGCAGTGCAGCACCTCACCCCCGGGCAGCAGCCGGCGCTCCATCAGCCGGACCGCCGCCTCCGCCCAGCGCAGCGACTTCGCCGCGTCGGTGAGCGGCACCGGGGGGCCGATCGCGCCGGACCAGCCGGTCAGGGCGCGGTGGAGGAGTTCGGGGCGGCCGGCCGCGTCCGGTTCGGGGACGACCATCCGGGGCTGCTCGTACTCCATGTCGAGCAGCACGCCCTGGCCGACGGCGGGAGCCATGGCCTCACGGGCGGGACGTAACAGGACCCCGACCGCGACCTTCTCCGGCAGGGTCCAGCCGATCCGGGCGGCGCGTTCGGTGAGCGCGTCGGCCGGGTCGCCCCGGTGGTGCTCGGCCAACAGCAGCTCCATCAAACGGCGTTGCAGTCGCAGCCGTTCGCCCGCCTGTCTCGCCGCCGCCTCCGCGTAACCGCGCACCGACTGGTCCACCAGGCCGTCCAGGTACTCGTATCCGGCGTCGACGAGTTCGTACATCGCGGGCGGCGGGATCTCCACACGCTGGCCGATCTCCGCGAAGCGGCGCCAGGCGAGGCGGACGCCGAGGCGGTAGATCGCCTGGAGCGAGTCGAGGCTGCGGCCGTTGAGGCCCTCGCCGCGGCCGAACTCCTGGAAGACACCGGGAGGGACGCGCGGCCGGCCCTCGGCGGTCTCCAGGTGCTGGACGAAGACCTCGATCGCGCGGCGGATGCCGATGAGGGCCATCGGCTCGCCGGAGTCGTCGAGGACGACGGGCAGTTGCGGGTACTCGCGGCGGATCTCGCCCAGGATCTCCTCGGCGAGGGCGGGGGCCTCGGCCATGGCGATCGCGGCGAACTCGCGCACCTGGAGCCGCGGTACGTCGTGCCAGGCGGAGCGGACGGTGACGGTTCCCGGGCCCGAGGTCACCCCTCAGCGCTCCTGGCCGGCGTTCTCGTACGTGATGAGCGGGGTGTTCGGCTGGTCGGGGGTCGCGTCCAGCGACGCGACGATGCCGAGCGCGGCGCCCACGGCGAGAGCGGCGGCGGCCACCATGGTCAGCGCGGCGGCGAGCAGTCGGGACATGGCAGGGCAGCCTCTCGGTCGACAGGTCGTCCCCACCCAGGGCACCCCGCACGCGCACCGCACGCACACTTCGACGGGACCGGCGCGCGGTCCCTGGGCCGCCGGCTCGTCCAGGCCGTCGGCTCCGGCCCCAGTGTCAGCAATGCATTGACACTGCGTCAAGAGTCCGCCTACGGTTCCCGGCCCATACGCAACCCGTCGGTAGCCCGAAGCGCAGCCCGTGTTCCGCCCCCTGCCCCGCCCTCTCCGCACGCGCACGTTCCCCTGGGCGTCGCCTCTGCCGCGCGCCTGCCCGAGCCGCACCTCCCAACGCCCCCTGGAGTGCCCGGATGCGCCGTACCACCTCACCTTTCTCCCTGGTCCTGCTGGGCCTCGGCACCTTTCTGCTGGTTCTCGCGCCGCTGCTCGCCTGGTACGTGGAGCCACGGGCCGCCGTCAATCCGATCGACATCGACACCACCGCCGTCTACACCGGCACGGGCAGCGTCTTCGACGTGGAGCAGGTGAAGACCGTGCCGGGCCAGGAGATCACCGTGACCCAGCGGGTGCGCGGCGACGTGGCCGAAAGCGAGCGCAGCGGGGCCGCGGTGTGGGATGTGATCACCTCGGTCGACACGAAGAAGTCGCTGCCGGCGGCCGACCCGCACGACGCGCTGGACTTCACCCCGCACCGCTGGGTCAGCGACCGGAAGACCAACCGGCCGGTGCACTGCTGCGACGAGAAGCCGTACATCGAGGGCGAGGCCTATCTGAAGTTCCCCTTCGACGTGCAGGAACGCTCCTACCGCTGGTGGGACAACACGCTCGGCGCGACGGTGACGCTCCACTACGAGGGCCGCAAGAAGGTCCGGGGCTACGAGGGGCTGCGTTTCACGGCGAAGGTCCCGGCCACCAGGACCGGCACCCGGCTGGTCCCCGGCGCCCTCGTCGACGCGCCGGAGCGGCCGCAGGTGCTGGCCGAGGAGTGGTACGCCAACCACGGTCTGGAACTGGTCGTCGACCAGAGCACAGGGCGGGTGCTGTACGCGCAGACCGGGCCGCGCCGGACCCTCAGGGCACCCGGCGGGGACGAGGACGCGGCGGTGCTGCTCGACAGCGAGAAGCTCGCGTTCACCCCGGCCACGCAGAAGTTCGCGGTGGACCAGGCGGAGAAGGACAGCGGACTGCTGCGGCTGGTGGGGCTGACGGTGCCGATCGGTGGTGCTGTGGCCGGGTTCGTCCTCGCCGCGGTGGGTGCCGTTTTGGTCGTACGCGGAAGGCGGCGCCCCGATACGTCCGAGTCCTCCCAGGAACCGATCACGATGTGACAGGGCGTCAGTTCAATAAACCCCGGAAATTGTCACGCCGGTGAGTAGCAGTGTCGATCCGCTGGGCGAAAACTGTCCACCCCACCTGAGCACAGCCCACCCACACCCCGTCCACCGACGCCTACAAGGAACGAGAGTCCCGCTAGCCCCGTCCGGACCCCCCGCCCACCGGAACATCCCCCACAGCGAACGTCCTTCTCCCCGCTGAGTTCCGCACCCCGAGACGAGTTGGAGCACCCATGCCCCAGCACGTGCCGTTCTCGCTGGTCGAGGTGTTTCCGCGCCTGGACCGGCATCGGCCGGCAGGCCCCCCACAGCCGCGCCGGATCGTCTTTCTCGCCCGCCGTGACCTCGGCAATCCGGCGGCGGGGGGCTCCGAGCTCCTCGTCGACCGGCTCGCCGACGGCCTGACCCGGCTCGGCCACCAGGTCACCCTGCTGTGCGGTGGCCCGGCGGCCAACCGCGACTACCGGGTCGTGTCGGCCGGCGGCGACCTGAGCCACCATCTGCGCGCCAAGTCGGCCTTCGCCCGGCAGATCGGCGACTGCGACCTGCTCGTCGAGGTGTGCAACGGCATGCCCTATCTGGCCCCGCTCTGGCACCAGGGCCCGACGATGTGCCTGGTCAACCATGTGCACACGGATCTGTGGCAGCTGCGGTTCGGCGGCGCGCTGGCGCCCGCCGCACGGCTCGGCCGCAGGCTCGAACACTGGTCGCTGACGGCCGCGCAGCGTCGCAACCTGATGGTCGCGGTCTCCTCCTCCACCGCCGGCGCGCTCCGCGCGATCGGGGTGGACCGGGAACGCATCCGCGTCGTGCACAACGGCGTCGAGGAACCCGGGCCGCGCGCCGAACGCTCCCCCGAGCCGCTGTTCGTGGCGGTGGGGCGGCTCGTCGAGTACAAGCGGATCGATCTGCTGCTGCGGCTGTGGGAGCGGGTCCGGCCGGTCACCGGCGGACGGCTCGTGATCATCGGTGACGGGCCCGAGCGAGCGCGGCTGGAGGCGATGGCCGGGGCGGGCGTGGAGTTCGCCGGGCATGTCACCGAGGAGGAGAAGCACCGGCTGCTGTGCGCGGCCTGGCTGCTGCTGCACCCCTCGGCCGTGGAGGGGTGGGGGCTGGTCGTCACGGAGGCGGCCGTACGGGAGACGCCGTCGGTGGCCTTCGACGTACCCGGGCTGCGGGATTCCGTCGTGGACGGGGAGACCGGCGTGCTGGCGCGGGGGGAGTCGTCCTTCGCGGCGGCGTGGTGTGCGCTGGCGTTGTCGACCGATCGGCGGGTGCTGATGGGGAAGGCGGCGCGGGAGCGGGCCGCGCACTACCGGTGGGACCGGACCGTGCGGCAGTTCGGGGCGGTGGCTGCGGAGGCGGTGCGGGGGTTTGTCCGGTGAGCGCGAAAGGGGGTGCCTCGTCCGTCCGTCGGCGGCTGCGGGTCGTTCGTGGCTGGTCGCGCAGTTCCTCGCGCCCCTTCAAGGGCGCTGTAGCCGGCCCGAGTCTCCAGGACCCCTCTTTTCGGCGCTCCCTCGCGCTCTTCCGGGCCTTCATGCGGGAGCAGGACGATCCCGAGTACTGCTATGCGCTGCTCGCGCGGGATGCCGTCGATCAGGTCGAGGCGTACGGGGGCGGGCCCGTCGACGGGCTGACCGTGGTCGATGTCGGGGGCGGGAGCGGGTACTTCACCGAGGAGTTCCGGCGGCGGGGGGCCAACGCCTACCTGTTCGAGCCGGATCTGCGGGAGTTGGGGACGAAGCCGCCCGAAGGGGCGGTCGTCGCCGACGGGTATCTGCTGCCGCTGGCCGACGGGGTCGCGGACGTCACGTTCACCTCCAATGTGCTGGAGCACGTGGCCGATCCGCCGACGTTCATCAGCGAGCTGGTCCGGGTCACCCGGCCCGGCGGGCTGATCTATGTGTCGTTCACCAACTGGCTCTCCCCGTGGGGCGGGCACGAGTGGGCGCCCTGGCACTACCTGGGGGCGGAGCGGGCGCGGGCCCGCTATCGGCGCCGTACGGGCAAGGACGCCAAGCACACGCTCGGCGAGAACCTCTTCGCCGTGCACATCGGAAGCACTTTGCGGCAGGTGCGCGGCCGGGACGACGTGACGGTCGTGTCGGCGCGCTCCCGCTACTGGCCGTTTCTCGCGGAGACCGTCGTGAAGGCGCCGGGTCTGCGTGAGTTCGCCACCTGGAACCTTCTCCTCATCCTCCGGCGGTGTCCACCATGACGAGCACGGTCCAGGCTCCACCTCCCGCGCCGGTAAGACCGGCCACCACGACCGGAGGCCCCCCCGAGGGGCCTCGGTCGCGGCGCTGGCTGCTGGGGTTCTGGGCCGTGGTGTTCGTGCTGCTGGTCGCGGCGCAGCCGGGGCGGCAGACCTTCGACACCAAGCTCGGGGTCACCACCGATCCCTGGCAGTTCGTCTCCGACCTCGGGCAACTGTGGCACGACCGGGGCGGGTTCGGCGGCATCGCGGACCAGTACGTCGGCTACCTGTGGCCGATGCTGCCGTACTACGGGCTGACCGATCTTCTCGCGCTGCCGGTGTGGCTGGCGGAGCGGCTGTGGCTGTCGCTGATCGTGTCGGTGGCGTTCTGGGGTGCGCTGCGGCTGGCCGAGCGGCTGGGGGTCGGGAGTTCCGCGTCGCGGCTGCTGGCCGCCGGCGCCTATGCGCTGTGGCCCGTGTTCACCACGGTCGTGGGGTCGACCTCGGCCGCCGCGCTGCCCGGCGCGTTCCTGCCGTGGGTGCTGCTGCCGCTGACGGACGAGCGGTACAGCGCGCGGGTCGCGGCGCTGCGGTCGGCGCTGGTCATCCCCTTCATGGGCGGGGTCAACGCGTCCGCCACGCTCGCCTCGCTGCTGCCCGTCGGGCTGTATCTGCTCACCCGGCCGCCGGGACCGCGTATGCGGAGGATGATCACCTGGTGGGTGCCGGGGGTGATCCTGGCGACCGCGTGGTGGGTGGTGCCGCTGCTGCTGCTCGGCTTCTACGGGGAGAACTTCCTTCCCTACGTGGAGAGTTCGCAGACGACGACGGCCACCATGTCGGCCACCGAGGCGCTGCGGGGCGCCGGCAACTGGGTGGGGTATCTGCACTTCGGTGAGGCCTGGCTGCCCGCCGGGTGGTCCGTCGCCGCCTCCGTGATCGTGGTCCTGTCGTCGGCGCTGGCGGCCGGGCTGGGCCTCGCCGGGCTGGCGCGGCGGGACATGCCCGAGCGCCGGTGGCTGGTGCTGACCGTGCTGGTGGTCGCGCTGGTCACGCTCGCCGGGTACGGCGGTGCGCTCGGGGCGCCCTTCCACGGGGTGGTCCAGGACTGGCTGAACTCGGGGCTCGCGCCCTTCCGGAACATCTACAAGTTCCAGACCGGGCTGGCGCTCGCGCTCGTCCTCGGGCTGGCGCATCTGGTCGGGGTGGCCGCGCAGGCGCGTGGGGCCCGCCGGGTGCGGGGGCGGCGGTTCGCCCCGCTGATCGCGGCCGTGCTGGTACTCCCGGGGCTGATGTGGCCGTACCTCAACGGGGCGGTGCTGCAACCCGGTTCGTTCCAGGAGCTGCCCAAGTACTGGCAGTCGACGGCCGACTGGCTGAAGAAGTACTCGCCGGACTCACGGGCGCTGGTGGTGCCCGCCACCGCGCACGGCATCTACACCTGGGGCACCACCGTCGACCAGCCGCTCGACGTGCTCGCCGAGTCCCGCTGGGCGCAGCGCGACTACGTCCCCTTCGGCACCCCCGGCAACCGGCGCGCCATGGACGCGGTCGAGCAGGCGCTGCTGACGGGCGCCGAAGTCCCGGGTCTGGCCGACTACTTGAGCCGGGCGGGGCTGTACTACGTGGTCGTACGCAACGACCTGGACCCGGACCAGCTCGGCGCGGTGCCGACGACGACCGTGAAGCGGACCCTGGAGCAGTCCGGGTACGAGCGGGTCACCGGCCTCGGGCCGACGATGACCGGCGGACGGATCGCCGAGGGCACCCCGCTGCAGGTGGAGGGGTTGTACGCGCGGCAGCGGGCCGTGGAGATCTACCGGCCCGCCGCGGACGTACCGCGTCCCGGGCAGGCGGGGCTGAAGGCGATCGCGGACACGGCCGTCGTCTCCGGCGGGCCCGAGTCGCTGCTGCCGCTGGCCGCCGACCCGGAGCTGCGGGACCGGGCGACCGTACTGACCGGCGACAACCACCCCGGGCTCGGCACCCCGGCCGTACAGGTGGTCGGTGACGGGCTGCGGCGGGCGGACACCCGGTTCGGCCTGGTCAACGCCAACACGTCGTACACGTATACGGCGGACGAGCGGAACCCGAGCGGAAGCGTGCAGAACGCCGGTGAGCCGCCGAAGCAGATCCTGCCGGTGTCGGGGCTGGACCACCAGACGGTGGCCGAACTGCGCGGTGCCAAGTCGGTGACCGCGTCGACCAGCGGCAACTGGCTGTTCCATCTGCCGCAGTACGACCCGGTGAACGCCTTCGACGGCGACCTGGGCACCGCCTGGGCGGAGGGCGCGGCCGGGTCGGCGGACGGGCAGTGGCTGCGGATCGACTTCGAGGAGGCCCGGGACATCCCGGAGACCTTCGAGGTCACCCCGCTGCCGCAGGACGGGGTGCGGTCGGCGCCGACCCGGATCAAGGTGGAGACCGAGCGGGGCTCGCGCTCCACGAACCTCCAGGCCGACGGCTCCACCCAGACGGTCAACGCCCGTGCCGGTGAGACGAGTTGGCTGAAGATCACGATCCTGGACTCGGCGGAACGGCGCACCGGGCTGGTCGGCGCGGGCTTCGCCGAGGTCGACATCCCGGGCGTCAAGGTCACCCGGATGCTGCGGCTGCCGACCGACGCGAAGGACGCCGACGCGTCCGCCGAGGTGATCTCGCTGCAGCGGGCCGCCGACCCGACTGGCCTCTCCCCCACGGGCACCGAGCCCGGTCTGCACCGGACCTTCGCCACCACCACGGCGGGCACGTACGCGATGAAGGCGACGGCCGTGCCCGTGCCGGGCGACGCGCTGGACAAGCTGCTGTACGAGGTGGCCCCCGACCAGCAGACCCGGATGACGGCGACCGCCGACTCCACGGCCGCCCTGGGCTCCGGGCTGTCGCCGCGCAACCTGACGGACGGCGATCTGACCACGGCGTGGATCGCGGGCGACAAGCCCACGATCCATCTGAGCTGGAAGGACAAGTGGCCGGTGGGCTCGCTCGTCCTGGCCCCGGCGGGCGGGCTGTCGACCCGTGCGACGCAGGTCGAGATCAGCTCCCCGGACGGCGCGGTCGTCGCCGGTGTCGACGAGAACGGCTGGGTGCGCTTCGACCCGATCACCACCGACCAGCTCGACATCACCGTCACCGAGACGGCCCCGATGACCGTCCACAACCCGGTCGCCGACGACGACCTGCAGCTCCCGGTCGGCCTCACCGAGGCGTACATCCCGGCCCTCGACCAGTTCCGCACCCCGCAGCCCGCCCCGACCCGGGACTTCGAGCTGCCGTGCGGCAAGGGCCCGGCGGTCGAGGTCGACGGGACGCTGTACGAGACGAGCGCGACGGGGACCGTACGGGACCTGGTGGAGCGGCGGCCGATCGATCTGACGCTCTGCCAGAACGGCGAGACGAGCCAGGGGTTGGAGCTGGACGCGGCCGACCGGCACACCTTCGAGTCCGAGGACAGCGGCGCCCTGGCCGTCACCACGGTGACGCTCACCCGGGGATCGGTCACCGAACCCGCTGCCTCCGGACGGGAGTTGGGCATCCGGGACTGGCTCGGCGACCGGCGCGAGGTCACCGTCGGCGACGGCGCGGCCTCCTATCTGACGACGTACGAGAACTTCAACGACGGCTGGAAGGCCACGCTGGGCGGCCGTGAGCTGACCCCGGTCCGGCTCGACGGCTGGCAGCAGGGCTGGCGGATCCCGGGCGGCGCGGGCGGCACGGTCAAGCTGTCGTACGAACCGTCCGTGACGTACGAGGCCGGGCTGATCGGTGCGGGAGTGGGCCTCGCGGCCCTGATCGGGCTGGCCCTCTGGCGCCGCCGGGAGCCCAACCCCGACGCACCGCAGCCGACACCGCCGGGGCCCGGTCTCTGGCTCGGCGTGGTCGCCCTCACCCTCGTCGGCGTCGTCGTCGCGGGCTTCCTCGCCCTCCTCGTCCCGCTCCTGGCGCTCCTCGCCCTGAAGCGGCACACCCTGCTCGTGCCGATCGCGTTCCTCGCCCTGGCCGGCGCCGGCGTCGCCGCCGCCTTCGGGGCGGGCGAGCCGGTGGCGTCGGACACGGGCGCGTTCGGGCCGGTGGCCCAGCTCCTCGCCCTGATCGGGTTGTTCGCTGCCCTGGTGAGCGTGGGCGCGGATGCCGCGCCCGCACCCGAACGGCCGGGCTCCACAAGGGAGTTCGCGGTACCGCCGGGGGCGCACGCACCCACCGAGCCGCTGCCGCAGCGGCGGCGGATCGGCCGCAGGACGCTGAACGGCGAGCCGGGAAGGTCCGGCGGGGCCCAGGGGAACGCGGGAGGAGGCGACGGGGCCGTGGCCAGTCCGACGATCTCCGCGCGCGGGCCGGGTTCCCCGCAGGGCGATCCGGACGACCAGGACACCCCGACCCGGCGGATCCCGCTCACCAAGCCGAAGCCGGGGGCGGCACCGCCGGAGGACGGCGGGGCCGGCGGTACGGGCGGTACGGGGAGGGGGGAACCGGCATGACGACGCTGGACCACCCCGCGCGGGACGACGCGGCCCCCGGGCCCGTCCGGATCCCCTTCCCGGTGGTCGACGAGGTGTCCCGGCACTGTCTCCAGGAGGAGGAGCCCGAGACCGTCCACATCGAGGTCCACCTCCCCGGGCGCCTCGACCCCGACCGTCTGCGGACCGCGTTCACCGCCGCGCTCCGGCGCCACCCCCGCATCCTCATGCGGGAGGCGCCGGGCCGGTGGTACCGCCGCCGCTACGAGTGGGAGCTGACGGAGGAACCCGAGGTCGAGGTGGTGGCCTTCCTCCCGGCGGGCCCGCACGCCCTGCGGGACGCCCGCACCAGAGCCCTGATCGAGGCACCCCCGCTGACCCTGTCTCCCCCGATCCGCCTGGAGGTGGTGGAGGGGGCGGGCCCGGCGGTGGGCAGCGAGGCGAGCGACGACGTGGGCCACGTGGTCAGGCGCCCGGGGCCGGGTGCGCCCGCAGGGACCTTCCGCGACCCGACGGTACGAGGTGCCGCCACGCCCACCGGAACAGGCACCGGCACCGTCCTCTTCCTCACCATCAACCACACCGCGCTGGACGGCCCCGCCTGCCTCCGTATCCTCGCCACCGCGGCGGAGCTGTACGGCGGCGAGGACAACGCCCCCACCGCCCCGCCCGTCCGCCCCGCCCGCACCCAGGACGAACCGGCCCCGGCCGGGACGGACACCCCCTCCACCTGGTCCCGCCCCGCCCGCGTGGCCCGGGGCGCCCCCGAACCCTCCCCCGGCAACGGCCTCCTCGTCACCGAGCTCCCCGTCCCCCGCCGCCCCAAATCCGCCCCCTACACCGTGAACGACCAGCTCATGGTCACCACGGCCCTGATGCTCGCCCACTGGAACCGGGAACACGGCGCCCACCCCCGCCCGCTGCGCATCACGATGCCCGTGGACGACCGCCCGAGGGACACGGACATGCCGATCGGCAACGGCACCCGCCTGGTCGAAGTCCCCTTCGCACCGGCGGAGTTGCACCAGGCCCACACCCCCCTCGCCACCCTGCTGCGGCGCACGGCGGACCGCACCCGCGCCCTGAAGTCCGCCCCGCGCCCCCAACTGGGCCACGGCGCCTCCCTGCTGACCGCCCCGGTGGTCCCCGTGTCCTGGCGGGCCGCCCTCACCCGGGGCCTGCGCCGGGCCGCCGCCCCCTGGACCTCGACCACCCTCCTCAGCAACATCGGCCGTATCCCCTACGCCCTGGACTTCGGCGAGGAGGCCGGACGCGCGCACGCCGTCTGGTTCTCGGCCCCCGCCCGCATGCCCCGCGGCCTCACCGTCACGACCGCCTCCACGGCGGGCCGCCTCCATGTGGCCCTGCGCTGGTCCCGCGCCCTGCTCAGCCATGGCGACGGCGCCCATCTCCGCGACCTCTTCGAGCACTATCTGCACGCGACGGAAGAGGACATCGAGTGACTCCGACGCCGACCACCGCACCCACCGGCACCCCGGCGAACGGGCCGCGCGACGGGCTTCGGGACTTCTACGAGGACCCCTCCGTCCCCGTCGCCTCCGGCACCCCCCGCAGCCTCGCCCAGGCCCGCATGCTGGCGGCGGCCCTCGGCCCGGCGACCGGCGGCGACGGCCCCCGCACGATCCTCGACATCGGCTGCGGCGACGGCACGGCCGCCGCCACCGCCGCGCCCCTCCTCCCCGGCCACCGCATCATCGGCGTCGACTGGTCCCAGGACGCCCTGCGCCGCGCCCGCACCCGCGTGCCGTACGCGATCCGGGGCGAACTGGCGGACGGCGGGCTGCCGTTGCGGTCGGAGTCCGCGGACGCGGTGCTGTTCAGCGAGGTCATCGAGCATCTGGTGGACCCGGACTCCGCGCTCGACGAGATCCGTCGCGTCCTGCGCCCCGGCGGCCATCTGATGCTGTCGACGCCCAACCTGGCCGCCTGGTACAACCGCGCCCTGCTCCTCGCGGGCGTCCAGCCGGTGTTCTCGGAGGTGAGTCTGCGGGGCATCCACGGCCGCCCGGGGAAGGAGGTCGTGGGCCATCTGCGGCTCTACACCGCCCGCGCGCTGCGGGAGTTCGTGGCCGCGTCCGGCTTCGAGGTCGTACGGCTGCGCGGGGCGCCCTTCCACGGCGTACCGCGCCCCCTGCGTCCGCTGGACCGGCTGGCCTGTGCGGCTCCCTCGGCCGCGTCGATCCTGCTGCTGCACGCGCGGAGGACGTAGCCGATGTGGTGGGGAGTGGCCGCGGCACTGCTGGCGAACGCGCTGTACAGCACCGGGTTCGTCCTGGAGAAACGGGCCCTCACCGCGATGCCGCAGGTGTCGGTCCGCGAGCCGTTGAAGCTGCTGCGGCAGGTCGTCGGCAGCCCGCTGTGGATCGCGGGCTCGCTGTCGCTGGCCGCCGGGTTCGCCGCCCAGCTGGCGGTGTACCGGACGCTGCCGATCGCCGCCGCCCAGGGCATCTTCGTCTCCGGGCTGGTCCTGCTCGTCCTGCTGTCCGCGCGGCTGCTCGGCGAGGAGACCACCGGCCGGGAGCGGTACGCGCTCGGGGCCATCCTCGCCGCGCTGCTGATGGTGGTGCTGTCGCTGGACGAGAACACCGACACGGTCAGCGGCGGGGCGCCGTACGCGCTGGTCCTGACGATCTGCCTGCCCGCGCTGGCGGCCGGGGTCGGGCTGTACCGGTCCGCCGAGCGGCGCGCCCGGCACCGGCACCGGCTGCCGACCACCGGGGTGGAGTACGGCGTGGCCGTGGGCCTGCTGTACGGCGTCAGCTCGCTCGCGATCAAGGGGGTGTCGAGCTATCTGACCACCAGTGGTTTCGGGGACGCGGTGGTCGGGCTGCTGCGCTCCCCGTACCCGTATCTCCTGCTGTTCACCGGCGCGTTCGGTCTGGTGATGTCGCAGGCGGCGCTGCAGCGCTGCCGGGCCTCACTGATCGTGCCGGTCTGTACGACGGTGACCTCCCTGTTCACGGCGGTACTCGGCACGCTGTCGTTCGGCGAGTCACTGCCCGACGATCCGCTGCGGCTGACGCTGCGGCTGTCGGGCACGGTGCTCGCGGTCGCCGTGCTGCTGAGCATGCCCAAGCACGACAGTCCCGCGCCGCCGGCCCCTCAATCTCCGTCCACGGCCAAGGAGTTGACTCCTCCATGAACCCCGATGACCCGTTGCTCCAGATCCTGGCGTGCCCGCTGGACAAGGGCCCGCTGCACCTGGTGGTGCATGAGGAGGAGCGCCCCGACACCACTGCCGACGCAACGGCCCCCGCGCCGGAGTCGCTCTACAACCCCCGGCTGCACCGCCGTTACCCGATCGTCGACGGCATCCCGCAGCTGCTGCCGTCGTCGGGCGAGCAGGTGACGGAGGACGAACACGAGGCACTGCTCCGGAGGTTGGGCTCATGACCACACTCGCCGCCCGGCTCGCGCCGCTCCTGCCGGACCGGCTGGTCGCCGCGACCGCCCGGTTCGTCTACCCGCGCTTCGAACCCGAGCTGACCCGCCTCGACGAGCTGTGCCCGCCGGGGTGCGGTACGGCCGTGGACGTCGGCGGCTGGTACGGCCCCTGGACCCGGCGGCTGGCGAGACGGGCCGGGCGGGTGGTGACCGTGGAGCCGGTGCCCCGGCTGGCCCGGCTGCTCGCCTCCTCGGCCCCCGCCAACGTCCGGGTCGTCCAGGCCGCCGCCTCCGACCGGCCGGGCACGGCCCGCCTCTGGCTGCCGCCGGGCGACGACGGCGGACGGGGGCTGTCCTCCCTGGTCCGCCGCGACGTCCACGGCCGGGCGCTGGACGTCGACTGTGTCACCCTCGACGGCCTGGGCCTGACCGACGTCGGGTTCGTCAAGATCGACGTGGACGGCAACGAGCTGGCCGTGCTGCGGGGTGCGGCCGGCGTCCTGGCCCGAGACCGCCCGGCCCTCTTCGTCGAACTGGAGGCCCGTATCCAGCCGATCACCCCGGTCGTCGACCACCTGGCCGGCCTCGGCTACGCCGGCTGGGTCCTGCCCTCCGCGACCTGGCTGCCCCTCGTCCCGGCCGCCCTGGAGGCCCACCAGGCGCGTACGGCTCATCTGGCCTCCCAGGGGCTGCTGCGGCGCGTCCTGCCGTTCGGCGGGGCCCGGTACGTCAACTCGGTGCTGTTCCTGCCGGACGGGCGCCGCCCGGGTGAGCCGGCCCCCGCCTCCGGCGCCGTACGCGACGATGGACCGCATGTCCTCCGCGAAACGCCCGGGTCCCGATAGGCCCTCCGGTCCCTTCACCCCGCTCGACTTCCAGCTCGTCCTGCTGCGCCGGATGGCCGACCACAATCCGGAGCTGGTCGAGGACGCCCGGCGTGAGCTGGGCGTCTCGATCGCGCAGATGCGGGAGGCGAACCGGCGGTGGCAGGCGATGGTGCGCTCGCCCCGGGGCCGGGGGTCGGCCTCCCGGTACCGGTCGGTCCTCGGGGCGCCGGAGTCGGTCACCACGCGGAGGATCGGCGACCTGGAGTGCGCGGCATGGCTGTGGCCGGTCCCGCTCTGGGCCGACCTCCGCTTCGAGGTGCTGCTCGCGCCGAACGGGGCCGTGTGGAACGAGTGGCTGGTGCGGACGCCGGGGGCGGCCGGTCCCGAGTTGCGTGCGCTGGAGGATCTGGTGCCGTGGTCCTGCACGGTGGACGAGGTGGCGCGGGCGTTCGCGCCGGCGCGGCCCTTGGAGGGGTCGGCGCCGACGCGGTGGGGGTTGCGGTTCGCCGCGGCGGACGGGGCGGGGGTGGTGCGGGAGTGTGTCGCCGAGTTCACGTGGGGGTTGTTGCAGAGGGTCGCCTAGGAGCTCGGGTGTCCTGGGTGGGTGGGCGAGTGCGGGTCCGGTGGGGGCTTCTCGCGCAGTTCCCCGCGCCCCTCAAAAGCACGGGGTGACCCCGGGCTGCCAAAGGGGCGCGGGGAACTGCGCGACCAGCCCCCACCGGACCCGCGCATGGCTACAAAGCGGCATCCGGTCGCAGGCTGTCAGGTCCCGCACGCTATCGATCAGTCGATTCAGCATCCGCTCCTAAATGCCCTCCAAAGGCGCCCAAGTAGAAGATTGGCGATCATCCGGCCGTCCCGGACCCCGCTGGCCCTACTGTCCGTCCTGAGTCCTGATCCTCACGGGAAGGCAGTCCCATGACGACCCAGCACCGCGCGGAGCGAACCGTGCCCGTCGAGCGGCTGCGGCTGGGGGATCACGCGTGTATGGGGCCGGCGGACATCGAGGGCGCCGGGGAGTCGCCGTGGAAGGTGTTCACCGCGTACACCCGGACGAGTCTGGCGCGCGGGGAGAAGGTCCTGCTGGTCATGGACCCGGACGACCTGAGCGACGACGAGGTGGTCGCGCTGCTGGACCGGGGCAGCGGGCAGGTCGTGGCGGCGCGGGCCGGCGGCCAGCTGTCGCTCAAGCGGAACACCGAGATCTACGCCCCCGACGGCCGCTTCGAGGAGCGGCGCACGATCGACACCTACGCCTCCGAGGTCGACCGGGCCTGCGACGAGGGCTGGGCGGGGCTGCGGGTCACCGCCGACATGAGCTGGGCGCCCCGGATGAACCTCGGCCACGACCGGCTGCTCGACTACGAGGCCTCGGTGGCACCGCTGTTCGCGGACCCGCTGTTCACCGCGATCTGCTGGTACGACCGTCAGCGGTTCGACGACGAGGTGACGGCCCGGGTCGGGAAGGTCCATCCGATGCGGGTCATGGAGCGCCTCGACTCGCTGGAGGTCACCGGGACCCCGGACGGCGGCCGGATCGCCGGTACGGCCGAGCTGAGCACCCGGACCGAGTTCGTCGAGGCGCTGCGCGAGGCGCTGGAGCGGCGGGGCGACTCCGGGCCCAGCCACTTCGTCCTCGACCTGCGTGACCTGTGCTTCATGGAGGCCCACTGCGCCTGGCAGCTCATCAGCCTCGCCGCGTCGCTCCCGGCCGGGAGCGAGGTCACCGTGCGCTGTGGCGAGCTGCTGGGGCTGGTGCTGGAGCAGTTGGGCGCGGGCGAGGTGCCGCAGCTGCTGGTCAGCGTGGAGGCCGAGGGGCACGGGGGCGAGGCCGGGTGAGCGAGGAGCTGCGGCTGCGGGCGGAGTTCGGCTGCGCCGAACTCCCCCTGGTGCGCGCGCTGGTCGAGGAGGCCGCGCTGCGGGCGGGTCTCACGACCGCCGCCCGGGGTGCTTTCACTCAGGCCGCGTCGGAGATCGTCACCCACGCGGTGATCCACGGCAGCGGCTCGGGCGGCGTCGAACTCCGAGTACTGGAGGGCGAGTTGCGGTGCGAGGTGGCGTACGACGGGACGGTGCCCCCGGCGGGGCGCCACGACGGGCACGGGCTGCGGCTCGCCGAGTCGCTGATCGCCGGCCTCGGCATCCCCGGCCGTATCGGCGTCCACCGCACGCCCCGGGGCACCACGGTCACCCTGTCGGCCCCGCTGCCCCCGTCCCTGCGCACACTCCCGGCCCCGGCGATGCCCCTCCCCGCTACAGCCCAGCCCGCGCGCTGAACCAGGCCGCCACCTGACTGCGATTGTGGAAACCCAGCTTCACGAGGATGCGTTCGACATGGCCCTCGGCGGTGCGGCGGGCGATGACCAGATGGTCGGCGATCTGCTTGTTGGTGCGGCCCTGGGCGACGAGGGCGGCGACCTGGAGTTCCCGGCGGGTGAGCGGCACCGGGTCGACGACCGGGGCGGTGACGGGGGCCTGGTTCCGCACCGGGGCCGGGGCATGGGCCGCGCTGCCCGCCGGGAGGGAGCCGTCCGGGGCGCCCGGGGGGACGTGCCGGAAGTCCCTGGCCAGGGCGGCCCCTTCCGCCGCGCCGGTGGGCGAGCCGCCGCGCCGGCCCTCCGCCTCCTGCGCGGTGGCCGGGGCGGTACGCCGCCCGCCGGTACGCGGGGCCGGGGCCTCCCGCCGGCCGCCCGTCCGCACCCCGGAGGCCGTGCCCTCCCCCGGCTCGCCCAGCGCGTACGCGACCGCCTGCTCCGGGGTCAGCCGGCCGCCCCGGCGCTGGGCGAGGGCGTAGGCCTGGTCGCCGAGCGCACGCCGGGCGTGCTGATCGGCGGCGCGGGGGCTGCCCGGCCGGCGGTCGTCCATGGGGTTGCCGCCGATGTCGTGCCAGATACGGTCGACGGCGCCGCGCAGCACCCCGGCCCGCTCGGCGTCGCCCGCCAGCGCCTCGGCGGCGGCGAGCAGATCGAGGGTGCGGGCGAGGCTCTGGTGCTGGCGCACGGTGTACGGCAGCCGCAGACAGGCGCGGGCGTGCTCGGCGGCGCGGGCGGGACTCCCGGCCGACCAGTGGGCGAGGGCGAGGGTGCGCAGCGCCCAGGAGCGGGCCCACTGTTCGCCGTGGGCCTCGCAGAGGGCGACGGCCTCGGCGCAGAGCGGGATCGCCTCGGCGGCCCGGCCCCGGCTGACCAGGGTGCAGGCCAGCTCGACGCGGGTGAGGACGACGAAGGCGGTGGAGGCGCGGGCCCGGCCCGGGGCGAGGGCACCGGCGGGTACGGGCGGGGGCGCGGGCACCCGGAGTTCCGCGTCGGCGGCGGCGGCGGTCCGGACCGGGTCGAGGCCGGCCAGCACGGCGGCGGAGCGGCTGTGCACCAGGGAGGTCAGGGCGCCCGCCCACATGGCGCGGGTCAGTCCCGCGTCGGGGCGGGCCCCGGCCAGCAGGGCGCCGTCCATCCAGTGCCGGCCCTCGCCCCAGATACCGCCCGCGACCCAGTGGAACCACAGCCCGGCGGCCAGCCGCAGCCCGTGCTGGGCCTCGCCGGGGGTGGTGAGGCAGAAGTCGAGGGCGGCCCGGAAGTTGTCCTGGTCGATCCGGATGCGTTCGGTGATCTCCGCCTGGTCGGGGCCGAACCAGGCCTGCTCGTACTCGGCGCCGAGCCGGGCGAAGTGGTCGCGGTGGCGGCGCCGGGTCTCGGTGGCCCCGCCCAGGTCGTGCAGTTTCTCCAGGCCGTAGTCGCGCAGGGAGACCAGCAGCCGGTAGCGGACCTGGCCGGCGTGTTCCTCGCGGACCAGCACCGACTTGTCGACGAGCCCGGCGACGGCGTCCAGCACGGCGCACGGGGCGATCCGTTCCCCGGTGCCGGTGTCCTCCCCGGCGCAGACGGCCTCGGCGGCGGCCAGGTCGAAGCCGCCGACGAACACGGACAGCCACGCCCACACCAACTGCTCCTGCGGGGTGCACAGTTCATGGCTCCAGTCGACGGCGGAGCGCAGGGTGCGGTGGCGGGGCGCGGAGGTGGGGCTGCCGCAGGTGAGGAGCTGGTAGCGGTCGTCGAGGCGTTCGACGAGCTGGTCCACGCCGAGGGCGCGCACCCGGACCGCCGCGAGTTCGATGGCGAGCGGCAGCCCGTCGAGGCGGCGGCAGAGCCGGGCCACGGCCTGCTGGTTGGCCTCGCCGACGGTGAAGCCGGGGACCACGGCCGCCGCCCGGTCGGCGAACAGCCTGAGCGCGGGGAACGACTCGACCGCCGACGCGCTCGTGGACGGGCTCAGCTCCTCCGGCGCGGGCGCGGGCAGCGGCGGCACCTCGAAGAGCTGTTCCCCGGCGAGCCCGAGCCGGTGTCTGCTGGTGGCGAGGATGCGGACGCCCTCGGTGGCCGCCAGCACGGCCTCGGCGAGGACCGCGCAACTGCGCGGCAGATGCTCGCAGTTGTCGAGGACGATCAGTAACCGCCGCTCGCGCAGATGGTCGACGAGGATCTCCAGCGGGGGCCGTACGGTCTCGTTGCGGACGCCGAGCGCGTCGTTCACGGCGTGCGGGACGAACGCCTCGTCGCTCAGGGCGGCCAGCGGGACGAGCCACACGCCGTCCGGGAACGCCCGTGCGACCTGTCCCGCCACATGTCCGGCGAGCCGGGTCTTGCCCACCCCGCCGGGTCCCGTCAGCGTCAGCAGTCTGCCCGCCGACAACAACCGTCTGACATCGGCCGCCTCGTCCCGTCGCCCCACGAAGCTCGTCAGCTCCGCCGGGAAACCGGACGTGCGCCGCGACTCCGATCCGCACACGATCCTGGTCACGCCCTCAGTTGTGGTTCCCGTACGCGCTGTTGTAACCCCGAAGGGTAGGCAGCGGGCACGGGCGGGACGCGCGCTTCGTGGATTTCCCGCCTCATCGGGTGAGGCGGGCTTGCGGGCGGGGGCGGCGGTCAGGGGGTGGCGGCGGCCAGGATCGCGTCGACGACATGGGGCAGCGAGTCCGGGTGGAGCCAGAGGAAGAGGTTGGGCTCGACGAGTTCCAGCTCCATCACGCACGGCTGTCCGTCGTCCCCGGTGACGAGGTCGACGCGTGCGTACAGCAGCTCGGGCCGGCCGGGTACGGCGGCCAACGCCCTTTCGGCGACGGAGAGTTCGGCCTCGGTCGGGGTCCAGGGCTCCAGGCCGGGGTGGGCGGTCTTGTCGGCGTCGTAGGCGGTGCCGGGCGCGAGCACGGCGCCCTTGCGGCTCGCGTGCAGCAGCCGGCCGCCGAAGAACTGCAGGGCCCGCTCGCCCTCGGTGTCGATGCTGGTCACGAACGGCTGCACCATCGCGGTGAACCCCTCGCCGTGCATCCGCTCGACATGCCGTACGGCGGTCTCCCGCTGTCCGGGGGTGTACCGCGCGGCGAACCGGGCGCCCGCGCCGGAGGTGGGCTTGACGACGTACTCGTGCGCCTCGGGGAGCGTCACGGGGTCGCCCGGCGCGAGATAGCCGGTCGGCACGGCGGGCACCCCGGCCCGGGCCAGCTCCCCGAGGTAGCGCTTGTCGGTGTTCCAGCGCACCACGTCGGCCGGGTTGGCGAGCCGGGTGACCGCGCCCACCTTCTCGGCCCAGGCCACGAACTCGGCCGCGCGCCAGCTGTAGTCCCAGGTGGAGCGGAGGACGACGAGGTCGTACCCGGCCCAGTCGGCCGCCGGGTCGTCCCAGCGCACGGCCGCCGCGTCGGCCCCGGCGTCCCGCAGCGCCTCCACCAGCACCGGCAGATCCCGGTCGCGGTGCGGCTCCGGCCCGGGGTCGTAGGTGGCGAGGGCTGTCCGCGGGGCGGCGGTGCGGGGGCGGGGGGCGGCTGTGAGGGCCACGGGGGCGCTCCGATCTCGTAGGTCCGTTCCTGTGCCTGTCCCCTCAGGGTACGGACGGCCCCGTGATGCGGCGGCCCCGGTCGTCGTACGGCCAGACGTTGGGGACGCAGCCCTTCATGCCCTTGATCTGCTGCATCATCGCCGGGGCCGGCTTGCCCGCGCCGGGGCAGGTGACATGGCCCTGGCCGAGGAAGTGGCCGACCTCGTGGTTGATGATCAGGGCGCGGTAGTCCTCGACGTCGTCGGCGTAGACGGGGGTCGCCAGTTCCCAGCGTTCGAGGTTGACCATGACGTCGTCGCCTGCCTGACAGTTGTACTCGCCGCGGGTGTTCAGCCCGACCCGGCCGCAGAATTCGTCGACCGTGCCGGGGGTCGCGAGCTTGACGACGAAGTCGGTGGCGCCGCCGGAGACCCGCTGGAAGGCCGACTTGCCGTCCGTGGTCCAGCCGCGGGGGTCGGCGAGGACCGCCTCCACCTCCTCGGCGACCTCGGCGGGCGACAGCGCCAGCCCCTTCTCGACCTCGACCCGGTAGCGCAGGGGCGTCGTGCCCTTGCCGACCTTGCCGCTGCCACCGGGGGCCGTGGTGAACGTGCCGGGCCCGGTGCGGGGGATGGTGACCGCCGACTCGCTGGGCGACGCGGACGCGGACGCCGATGCCGACTTGCCCGGTGACGACTTGCCCGGTGAGGAACCGGGCGAGGAGGACGGGCCGTCGCCGGAACCGCCCTCACCGGCGCCGGCGCTCGCGCTCGGTGAGCGCCGGGACCGCTCGGGCGAGGGCTCGGCGGACGCGCTGGCCCCCGCCTCACCGGCCGACTCGCCCGTGCCGCCGCCTATCCAGCCCACCGCGGCGAACCCGGCGACACCGACCACCGCCACGGCCCCGAGGCCGCCCAGCAGCGGCCCTCTGCCGCGTGACACGGGCGCCTTCCTCCTCCGGCGGCGGGAGCGGGTACGGGGTCGCGGTGCCTTGTGCGCGGTCATGTTCCTTCAGAGTGTGATCGGTATGTGATCGGATGTGGCCGACTCGGTCACGAAACGATAACGGATGATCGACGCGGCAAGGACCGGATCGCTTGACCTTGCCCTTCGGTGAAGCCCCAGCATCGAGAGCGGCACGAGGGAGGGACATGAAGAGGGACATGAAAAGGAAGACGCTGACGATCGGCGCCTTCGCGAAGGCCAGCCGGCTGTCACCGAAGGCGCTGCGGCTCTACGACGAGCTGGATCTCCTGCGGCCCGCCCGGGTCGACCCGGACACCGGTTACCGCCACTACACCGCCGAGCAGTTGGAACAGGCCCGGCTGGTGGCCTGGCTGCGCCGGCTCGGCATGCCGCTCGCCCGTATCCGTACGGTGTGCGCGCTGGAACCGGGTCCGGCGGCCCGGGAGATCCGGGCGTACTGGGCCGGCGTCGAGGCCGAGACGGCGGCCCGGCGCGACCTGGCGGCCTTCCTCGTGGACCACCTCACCCACACATCCGAGTCCAAGTCCGAGGAGGACACCGACATGCTGGAACTCCGTTACGCCGCGCTCTCCGACACCGGCCTGGTCCGCACCGCCAACCAGGACACCGCCTACGCCGGCACCCGCGTCCTCGCGGTCGCCGACGGCTTCGGACCGGCCGGGGCACCCGCGAGCAGTGCCGCCGTGGAGGCGCTGAAGACCCTGGAGGAGCACGACACCCTCCCGGCGGGCAGTGTGCTGAACCTGCTGGAGGACGCGGTGCGGGGCGCGACCGCCGCCGTACGCGACGCCGTGGAGGGCGACGACGACGGCACCACGCTGACCGCGCTGCTCTGGACCGGCTCCCGGCTCGCCCTCGTGCACATCGGCGACTCGCGCGCCTATCTGCTGCGCGACGGCGAGCTGTTCCGGATCACGCACGACCACACCGTCGTCCAGTCACTGATCGACGAGGGCCGGCTGACCCCCGAGGAGGCGACCGCACACCCCCAACCCGCCCTGCTCCTCAAGGCGTTGACCACGGACGAGTCCCTCGCCACCCCCGATCTGCGGCTGCACGACGCCCACCCCGGCGATCGCTATCTCCTCTGCTCCGACGGCCTGTCCACGGTCGTCCCCGACCCGGCCGTCCAGCACACCCTGTCCACCGCCCCGACGCCCGAGGCCGCCGTCCGCGCCCTGGTCGCCGAGGCGAACGCGGCGGGCGGCCCGGACAACGTCAGCTGTGTGGTGGCGGAGGTGGTGGGCAAGGAGGACGCACCCTCGCGGTAGGCGCCCTCACAGGAGTGCCAGGGCGCGCGCCAGACGCCTCAGCCACTCCTCGGCCGTGCCCCGCACCCGGGGGTGTTCCGCGCGGAACTCCGCCCAGGCCTCCGGGGAGACGGCGAGCGTGTCCACGCTCAGGGGGTCGCCGGGGGCCGTGCCGCCCGGTTCGCCCCGGAACACGGCACGCAGCAGCCGCGGGGACAGCCGGGTGGCCCCGGCCTCCGCGAGGAGGACGGCGTCGTAGAGGTCCTTGGCCCGGGCACGGTCCTCGGCGGCGCTGTCCGCGTGCAGCCACAGGAGCTTCCAGGCGAGGGAGAGTCCGGGGCCCGGGGTGCGGACGACGGTCCGGCCGGAGCCGTCGGCGCGGGGGATCGCCGTCCACACGGGGTTCTCCGGGAGCGGTTCGTCACGGGCGAAGTCCATCCGCGCCTCGCCGGGCGGGAGGCCTTGCGCCGACCAGGGGATGGTCAGCCGGACACCGGGCGTCTCGTACTCCGTGTAGGTCCAGGTGTCGTCGGGCCGCGCGGCGTCCGGGTCGAGCACCACACCGGGCGCCGCCACCGGGCGTTCCCGCACGAGGTCGAGCACCTCCTCGCGCGACGGCCACTCCTGCGGTTCCGCCTCGGTGATCCAGTGCAGCCCCTCGGGCGGCACCACCGGCCGCCGGCCCCCGGTGTCGAACTCCTCGAACCTCCAGATCTCGTACCGCCCGGCCCCGTCGGCCGCCTCCGGCCACTGCTGTACGGCCTCCAGGCCCTCCACGTACGGATACGGGTGCCCGGCGTCCACGGGGACGAGCAGCGGCCGGGGCACGATCCAGTCGAGGTCGGCGGGCTCCCGTGCCCCGGCCCCCACCCAGGCCGGCATGACCATGCTCCCGCGCAGCACCAGGTCGGCCCCCAGAGGGGAGTCGGCGACGAGGTGCAGCAGATGGTCGAGCACGGCCCGGTGGGCGACACGCCACGGCTCACCGGCCCGGGTCACCGGACGTCCGTCCCCTCGTCGATCCACCCGTCGTCCAGGGCCGGGCGGTCGTCGTGCACGACGAACTCCTCCTCCACCTCGACGGCCTCGAACCCCGCCGCCGCGAGGGCGTCGAGGAGGGCGTCGAGACGGCGCCGGGCCTCGGGGCGGCCGACGTCCCGGCAGCGCTGGGTGACGAACCGTTCGTGGCCGCTCCCGCCCAGCGCACGGCGGGCGTTGCGCGACACATGGGCGCGGTGCCGCCCGGCGAGGGAGCGCACGGCGGCCACCTCGGCGTCGTCGGCGAGGGCGAGCTTGACGTGGTGCTCGAAGTAGCAGCCGGGAGGGAGGGCGCGGGCCTCGGCGGCGGTCCGGGGCACGTCCTCGTTCCAGGGGGCCGCCTCGATCTTCACCCGGGCGACCCGGAACCCCTCGCCGGCCAGCCGCGCGGCCCACTTCCGCGCCGCCGCCCGCCGCGCCGACAGGACACCCTCGCCGGGCACGGTCAGCATCGGCTGGTCGGGGGTCGTGCCCCGGTCGAGCACGATCCGCGTGTACTTCACCCCGTGGCGCCCGGCCCAGCGACGTATCCGGCCGTCGTCACCGGTCGCGGTGGCGTCCCCGGCCCCGGCCGTCGGCGCCACCGTGAGATGGATCTCGAACTCCCCCGCGAACTCCCGCACCGCCGCCCCGCATTCCCCCGTGCCCACCGGCCCGTCCGCCGGAGGCCGACTGTAGCGACCACCACTGACAACGGCGGCGGGGCGATCCGGTCGGACGGAGGGTCGGGCGGGCGCGGGTCAGGCGGGCGGGTCGCCCGGGTCCCAGTCCAGCAGGCGGACCTTGGCGACCGTACGGACATGGCGGCGCATCGCGGTGGCCGCCTGCCTGGGCTGTCCGGCGGCGATGGCGTCGAGGATCGCCTGATGCTGGGCGAGGGAACGGTCGGGCCGGCCCGGCTGGCGCAGCGACTCGGTGCGGCTCTCGGCGATCTGGTCGGCGATGGAGCGCATGAACTCGGCGAGCAGACTGCTGTGCGCGGCGGCCGTGACCGCCGCGTGGAACAGCCGGTCGCCCTCGATGCCGTGCCCGTCCCGCTCGATCTCCCCGGCCATGTGCGCGAGGGCGTCCCGCATCGCGGTGAGGTCGTCCTCCGTACGGCGCTCGGCGGCCAGTTCGGCGAGCTTCGTCTCCAACGCCTCGCGGGCCTCCAGCACATCGGGCAGCCGCCGGCGCCGTTCGACCATCTCCTCGACCGGTTCGGCGTCGAGGCTGTCCCGGACGAGATAGGTACCGCCGCCGTGCCGTGCCTCCACCAGGCCCTGGACCTCCAGCACCACGATGGCCTGCTTGACCGAGGCGCGGCTGACCCCCAGCCGCTGGGCCAGGTCCCGTTCGGGCGGCAGCCGGTCCCCGGCCTTCAGCCCGCCCTCGGTGACGTACTGCCGCAGCCGGTCGAGGACCTGCTCGTAGAGCCGCTGCTTGGCCATGGGGCGCAGGGCGTCGCTCACGGTTCCCCCCTCACGTCCTGCCGTCCGGCTGCCACGTCGGTCCGGCGTCCGGCCCGCTCATCGGGAGCGTAACACCGGGACTCCCGCCGGTGGCCCGATGGCCGAGTGGCTGAGCCAATTTCTGCGCGACCCCTTGACTCCACCGTCGTACGCCCCCACGCTGACCACCCGTAAGTGGCTCAGCCACTCGGCCACTCACCCCGCCTCACTCCACCTCTCCCCGCCCTCCCCCTCAGCTGTTCCGGGACCCAACGACGGGAGCCCGTATGTCCCCCGAACTCATCTCGATCCTCGTCCTCGCCGTGGTGTTCGTCATCGCCACGACCCGTTCCGTGAACATGGGCGCGCTCGCCTTCGCCGCCGCCTTCGGCGTGGGCGAACTCGTCGCCGACCTCGACGCGGACGGCATCTTCGCCGGGTTCCCCGGCGATCTGTTCGTCGTCCTCGTCGGCGTCACCTACCTCTTCGCGATCGCCCGCGCCAACGGCACCACCGACTGGCTGGTGCACGCCTCGATCCGGCTCGTCCGGGGGCGGGTGGCGCTGATTCCCTGGGTGATGTTCTTCATCACCGGCGCGCTCACCGCGATCGGCGCGGTCAGCCCGGCCGCGGTCGCGATCGTCGCCCCCATCGCCCTCAGCTTCGCCGCGCGTTACGGCATCAGCCCGCTGCTGATGGGCGCGATGGTCGTCCACGGCGCCCAGGGCGGCGGTTTCTCCCCGATCAGCATCTACGGCACGATCGTCAACGGCATCGTCGAGCGCGAGAACCTCCCCGGCAACGAGGTTGCGCTCTTCCTGACCTCCCTCATCGCCAACCTCGTCATCGCGAGCGTGGTGTTCGTGCTGTTCGGCGGCCTGAAACTGTGGAGGCGGCCGACCGGGGACACGAGCGACACGGCCGACCCCGGGACCGACGGCAGCGAGGCCGGCGGCAGTGAGACCGACCCCGCCCTCACCCCGGCCCTCACTCCGGCCCGTACGGCGACCCTCGTCGCCCTCGTCGCCCTGGTCGTCGCCGTGCTCGCCTTCGACCTGGACGCGGGCCTGACCGCGGTCACCCTCGCCGCTCTCCTCAGCGCCGTCTGGCCCGACGACAGCCGCAAGGCCGTCACCCAGATCGCCTGGTCCACGGTCCTCCTCATCTGCGGTGTCCTCACCTACGTGGGCGTACTCGACGAGATGGGCACCATCACCTGGGCCGGTGAGGGCGTCGGCGACATCGGTGTCCCCCTCCTCGCCGCCCTGCTCCTCTGCTACATCGGCGCGATCGTCTCCGCCTTCGCCTCCTCCGTCGGCATCATGGGCGCCCTGATCCCCCTGGCCGTACCGTTCCTGGCGCAGGGCGAGATCGGCGCGGTCGGCATGATCGCCGCGCTCGCCGTCTCCGCGACGGTCGTCGACGTGAGCCCGTTCTCCACCAACGGCGCCCTGGTCCTGGCCGCCGCACCGGACGTGGACCGCGAACGCTTCTTCCGCCAGCTGATGATCTACGGAGGCATCGTGGTGGCGGTGGTCCCCGCGGCGGTGTGGCTGGTGCTGGTGGTCCCGGGCTTCGGGTAGTCACCTGTGCGGAAGCGGTACACCGGTGTACGCCGGGCAGGACGGCAGCGGTACACCGGCAGCGGTATCCCGAACGGCGACAACCAAGGAGTACGAGACGTGTCCCCTCTCTTCCCGGCCCTCACCGGCGAAGCCCGCACCCCCGACCGGCCCGCCCTGCGCTTCGGCGACCGTGCCCTGTCGTACGCGGAACTCGCGGCCGTCACCGGCACGCTGGCCGCGCGACTGAAGGGCGCCGACCGGGTGGCCGTCTGGGCGACCCCCACACCGGAGACCGCCGTGGCCGTGGTGGCGGCGCTCCGGGCCGGCGTCCCCGCGGTACCCCTGAACCCGAAGTCCGGGGAGAAGGAACTCGGGCACATCCTCTCCGACAGCGCACCGGCCCTGATCCTGGCCGCCCCGTCCGACGAACTCCCCGCCGCCCTGGCCGAGTCGGAGCGCGTCGATGTCCATCTCGATGTCGACGCCCACGACACCGCCACCGCCGCCACCACCGGCACCGGCGTCCCCCTCACCGACCGGCCGACCGCCGGCGACGAGTCCCCCGCCCTGATCGTCTACACCTCCGGCACCACCGGCCCGCCCAAGGGCGCCGTCATCCCCCGCCGCGCCGTGGCGACCACCCTGGACGCGCTGGCCGACGCCTGGGAGTGGACCGCCGACGACGTACTGGTCCACGCCCTGCCCCTCTTCCATGTCCACGGCCTGATCCTGGGCATCATGGGCCCGCTGCGGCGCGGCGGCGCGGTCCGCCACCTCGGCAGGTTCGACACGACGGCGGTCGCCCGGGAGCTGTCGTCCGGCGCGACGATGCTGTTCGGCGTGCCGACGATGTACCACCGCATCGCCGAGACCCTGCCCACCGACCCGGACCTCGCGAAGGCACTCGGCCGCGCCCGCCTCCTGGTCTCCGGCTCGGCCGCGCTGCCGGTGCACGACCACGAACGGATCGCGGAGGCCACCGGCCGCCGGGTGATCGAGCGGTACGGCATGACCGAGACCCTGATGAACACCAGCGTCCGCGCCGACGGCGAACCCCGGGCCGGCACGGTCGGAGTCCCGCTGCCGGGCGTGGAGTTGAGGCTGGTCGAGGACGACGGCACCCCCCTCACCGCGTACGACGGCGAGTCGGTCGGCGAGATCCAGGTGCGCGGCCCGAACCTGTTCACCGAGTACCTCAACCGCCCCGACGCGACCGCCGCCGCGTTCACCTCCGACGGCTGGTTCCGCACCGGCGACATGGCCGTCCGCGACCCCGACGGCTATGTCCGCATCGTCGGGCGCAAGGCCACCGACCTCATCAAGAGCGGCGGCTACAAGATCGGCGCGGGCGAGATCGAGAACGCGCTCCTGGAACACCCGGGGGTACGGGAGGCCGCCGTCACCGGCGCACCCGACCCCGACCTCGGTGAACGCGTCGTCGCCTGGATCGTCCCGGCCGACCCCCAGTCCCCGCCCCCGGCGGCCGAGTTGGCGGACCACGTGGCCTCCCGCCTCTCCCCCCACAAGCGCCCCCGCACGGTCCACCACCTCTCGGCCCTCCCCCGCAACGACATGGGGAAGATCATGAAGCGCGCGCTGAAGCCCGAGGCCTGAAGGAGCATTCCGTGACGAGTGACCGGCGGGGCTCGGCCCGCGAGGCCATCGCCTCCCTGACGGACGACTTCACCGAACTCCCCACCCCACCAAGGGAGTACGCCCCCGACGGCCCCCTCGCCTGGCAGGGCTACGACGCCACCCGCGCCCGCGCCGCCGAACGCACCGGCGAGGAGGAGTCGGTGGTGTGGGGCCGGGCGACGATCGGCACCTCGCCCGCCGTACCCGGCGTGTCCGCCGTACTGATCTCCTTCGAGTTCGGCTTCCTCGGCGGCTCGCTGGGCGAACGCACCGGCGACCGTCTGGAGGCGGCGCACACCTACGCCCGCGCCCACCGCCTGCCGGTCGTCTCCCTGGTGGCGACCGGCGGCAGCCGGATGCAGGAGGGCATGCGCGCCCTCGCCCAACTCCAGCGCGTGGCCCGCGAGTCGGCGCTGACGAGGGCGGCCGGGCTGCCCCAGATCGCCGTCCTGCGCGACCCGACGACCGGCGGCGGCTGGGCCACCCTCGGCGCCGGCGCGGACATCACCCTCGCCCTCCCCACGGCCCAGGTCGGCTTCGCCGGCTCCCGGGTCCGCCCCCCGGACGCGGACCCGACGGCGTACACGGCGGAGTCCCAGCTCGCGGCGGGTTCGATCGACGCGGTGATCCCCCCGACGGCCCTACGCGACACCCTGACCCGCTACCTGACCCTCCTGACCGCCCCTTCCACGGCCCCGGCACCTCCACCGCACGCTTTCCCGCAGCCTGAGAAGCACGGGGCGCAGCCCCTGCTTCTCAGGGGCGCGGGGCTGTATTCATCTGCGGCTCCGCCGCGGGGCGCGGCCAGCCACGACGCACCCGCAGCCGCCACCCCACAGAACCCCCCACCCCATGAGGCGCCCCTCCCCCTCACCGGCTGGGAAGCCGTACAACGCGCCCGCTCCCCCCAACGCCCCCACGCCGAAACCTACTTGGACACCTACTTCACCCGCCGGGCCTCCCTGCAAGGGGACCGCGCCGGCGGCACCGACCCCGGCATGCTCTGCGGCTTCGGCGAACACGAGGGCCGCGCCATCGCCTACGCGGCCCAGTGCGGCACCCCCACCCGCCCGGCGGGCTACCGCACCGCCGCCCGCCTCATCCGCCTCGCCGACCGCCTCGGCATCCCCGTACTGACCCTGATCGACACCCCCGGCGCCGCGAACGACGCCGAGGCCGAACGGCAGGGCGCGGGCCCCGCCATCGCCGACCTCTTCACCGCCGTCGCCACCGCCCGCACCCCCCTCACCACCCTCCTCATCGGCGAGGGCGGCTCCGGCGGCGCCCTCGCCCTCGCCGCCCCCGGCAACACCTGGGCCACCCCGGACAGCTACTTCTCGGTGATCGCCCCGGAACCGGCGGCGGCGATCCTCAAACGCCCCGCGCACCAGGCCCCCGCCACGGCGGACGAACTCCGGGTGCGCCCGCAGGACCTGGTGGAGCTGGGCGTCGTACGGGGAATCACCGAACCGGCGCCACCACTTCCCGATCCACCCGGCTGACGCCCGCACCACCCCTGCGCCACACGCCACCCCGCCGCCCCGCCCCGAACCACCCGTCCGGACGCACCCCCACCCGGCCCACCCCAACAGGCACCCCGCACCCGCCCCCCGCACGATGCAAAGGGAACCAGGGAACCGCCGACCGGCGGCGGTCCGTTCGGTCCGTGCTCTCGGGAGGATCCGCAATGACCGCGATGACCGCCAGTCTGGAGCAGCTGCGCCGCTGCCACTTCGGCGTCGATCTGGGAGCCGCGCGGACCCGGGTGTTCGTGAAGGGCGCGGGCCTGGTCGTCGACCAGCCGAGCGTGGCCGCCGTGAACACCCGTACGGGCGCGCTGATCGCGGTCGGGGAGTTCGCGGAGAAGATGATGGGCCGTACGCCCGACTACATCCGGGTCGTGCGGCCCGTCTCCGGCGGCACCGTCGTCGACATCGAGATGGCCCAGCGGATGCTGCGTCAGCTCCTGGGCGACCGGGTCCGCCGCAATCTGCGCCGCAAGCCCGTGCTGCGCGCCGCCGCCTGCACCCCGCACGACGCGGACCCGCTCGCGCAGCGCGCCACGATCGAGACCCTGGTGGGTCTCGGGGCGCGCCGGGTGGAGATGGTGGACACGCTCATCGCGGCGGCCGTCGGCTGCGGCCTGCCGGTCGAGCAGCCCGAAGCCACCATGATCATGGTCTGTGGCGCGGGCGCCACCGAGCTGGCCGTCCTCTCCCTCGGCGCGGTCGTCAGCGCGGTACGCATCCCCGTCGGCGGCGAGGCCATCGACCACGCGATCGTGCAGCATCTGCGGCTGCGGCACGAGCTGACGCTGCCGAGCCAGTCCGTACGGCCGCTGCAGCTCGCCCTGTCCGGCAACGGCCTCACCCCGCAGGGCCCCGAGTCCACCGAGATCCACGGCCTCGACGTGGCGACCGGGCTCGCCCGCTGCGTCCAGGTGGACACGGCGGCCGTGCGCGACGCCATCCAGACCCCGCTGACCGCCGTGGTCGACGGCATCGGCAAGGTGCTCCGCGACTGCCCGCCCGACCTGGTGGCCGACCTCGCGGACCGGGGCATCATGATGGTCGGCGGCAGCGCCCTGCTCCCCGGTTTCGACCAGATGCTCCGCCACGCCACGGGCATGCCGGTCCACATCGCCGAACGCCCCGACGTCTGCGCCGCCCTGGGCATCGGCGCGATGCTGGAGGGCCGCATCGAACCCATCAGCCTGGACCCGGTGGGCGACTGACCGCCCTCACGCCCCCTCACTCCCCCACACCCTCCGAACGCTCCTCCGAACGTTCCTCCGGCCATGCCTCCGGGCCGTACCCGCCGGCGGCATCCGGAGCACGCGAGGGCGGCCGGCGCCACGGCACTCCGCCAGCAGTCGCCCCCGTGCCCCCGGCAACGCCCCGGCGAACGCCCGTACGCGTCGTTCTCGCCGAAGTCCCCCGACGCTAGGGTTACTTGGAGGAACGCGTCCACGGAGGTGAGCGCACGGATGCCAGGGCCCGTGACCCGGATCGGTATCACCGGACACCGGGAGATCCCGGAAGCCGCCCTCTGGGCCGTCCGTTCCGGCATCCGGGCGGAGTTACGGGGCCGGGCCACCACCACCCGGGCCCTCAGCAGCCTCGCCGCGGGCGCCGACCAGCTCTTCGCGGAGACCGCCCTCGCAAGCGGCCTGCAGCTGACCGCCGTCATCCCCGGCATGGACTACGAGCCCCACCTCGGCGACGACGAGGTCCGGGCCGCGTACCGCAGGCTCCTCAAGTGCTGCGCCGAACGCGTGCAACTGCCGTACGAACGTACGCACGAGGAGGCGTACTACGCGGCCGGCCGCTACATCGTCGACCACGCCGACCGCATGATCGCCGTCTGGGACGGCGCCCCGTCCCGCGGTCTCGGCGGCACGGCCGACATCGTCGACTACGCCCACCTCACGGGCGTCCCGGTGACGGTCCTGTGGAGCCCGGGCGTGCGCCGCGCCTGACCGACCGGACCGTATCCCTCCGCCGCCGGGCCGTCAGGACCCGAACCGCACCAGCCAGTCCGTGTGCTGGGGCGAGACGACCCGCTCCGCCTCCGCGACGGCGTCGGCCCACCCGTCCTCCTTGACGGTGGTGCCCATGGCGACGCGCAGGGTGTTCAGGTCCTGTTCGACGAGCTTGTGCGCGTACGTGAGCGGCCGGTGCCGCCGTACCTCCTGCCAGGCGACTCCGGCCGCGGCGGCGGCACTCAGCACTCCGGTCGGATCCCAGCGGCCCTCGATCACGCCGAGCGCCCTGAGCACGGCGGCCAGCAGCGCGAGCAGCGTCAGGAAGGTCGTCATCCCCGACCAGCGCACGGACGCCCGGTGGGCCTGCCCGGCCTTGTTGCCGTACCAGGCGAGCTGCTCCGACACCCGGTCCCGCAGATAGATGTCCCGCCGCGCGGCGAACCCCTTGGCCCGCACCGCCCGCATCACGGGCGTGATCTGCCCGAGCCCACGCTCACGGGGACTCTCCCTCGGGTCCTCCCACCCCACCTTCCGCAACTCGCTGAGCCGCTCCTCCAGCCGCTCGGCGAACATCGCCTCGGGGTTGGCCAGCCGCGTCGGAAACGGCCCCCCGTGCACCATGAACTGCCACGCCAGCGACTTCACCACCTCGGCCGCCGCCCGATGCGCCTGCCACTGGACCCGGGCCCGGCGCCGTGACGCGTGGAGCCCGATCACGATCGTCAGCGCGTACAGCACCGCCGCCACCGCCGACGGCACCCGGCTCCCCACCCGCTCCGCCAGCGAGGCGGTCGCGGTCGCGAGCAGCAGCACGACCAGTTGCGTACGGACCACCTTGAACGACTCACCCTGACGGGCTACCGCCCGCTCGTCGCACACATGGAACAACGGGGGCAGATCTCGGTCACTCACCGTGGTACTGGGGCCGGGCATCGCAGCCATGCGCACCTCGTACGGATACGGAGTCGACGGAACGGTCATGCTCTCGTCAATCTTGAGCCCGCGCCAGAGGGTCCCCGGAGGGGGGCACCCTTGACATCCGGGCAGCGAACACCTAGCGGCTCGTGATAAAAACGCGAAAGTCTGGACCCTGTCGTCCAAACCCATGTCCGAGCGTCAGCCGAAAAGGACCTCGTCGGCAAGGGGCCGATGACAGCAATCCCTTTCGAACTGGAGCGACGAGATGAACCTTTCCTTTCCCATGACGACGCGTGGATCGGACACCGCCCGGTCGGCTCACACACGGCTCGCCCCGCTCGCGGCGGTCGCCGCGCACGGGCCCCGCGCGCAGCGCTCCACCGGACGGGTGACGGACGCCCGCGACCTGCGCGTCGCCCGGCCCGGGTTCACCTCCAGCATCTGACACGCGCCGACGGGGCCTCAACCTCCTTGTTGATCAAGGAAGTTGGGCCCCGTCGTCCTGTCATCCCGGTGTGACGCGAGGGCTTACACTGCCGAAGTGAGGGACCCCGCGATCCAGCAACTGGTGCTCAAGATCCACAGTCGGTGCGATCTGGCCTGCGACCACTGCTATGTGTACGAGGCATCCGACCAGTCGTGGCGCTCACGGCCCACCGTCATCGCCGAGGAAACCCTCGACCAGGTGTCCCGTCGCCTCACCGAGTACGTCCTTGCGAAAAGCCTGGATTCCGTCACCGTCATTCTGCACGGCGGCGAACCCCTCCTCGCCGGTCCTGCCCGACTGAGACGAATCTGCGCGGAACTCACCCGCGCTCTCGCCCCGGTCACCTCGCTCGATCTGCGTATTCACACCAACGCGGTGCGGCTGAACAGAGATCATCTGCGGGTCTTCGACGAATTCCGGGTGAAGGTCGGAATCTCGCTCGACGGCGACCGTGTCGCCAACGACCGCCACCGGCTCGACCGCCGGGGCCGCAGCAGCTACGACCGGGTCCTGCGCGCCGTCGAACTGCTCCGTCTCCCCGAGCACCGGCATCTGTACCAGGGGCTCCTGTGCACGGTGGACGTGGCCAACGACCCGGTCGCCGTGCACGACGCGCTGACCTCCCTCGATCCGCCCCGGATCGACTATCTGCTCCCGCACTCCACCTGGGACACCCCGCCTCCGGGCCATGAACCCGGCGGCCCGGCGACACCGTACGCCGACTGGCTGCTGAAGGTCTTCGACCGGTGGGAGGAGCAGGGCCGCCCCATGCCGGTGCGCACCTTCGAGTCGGTGCTGAGCACCCTGCGCGGCGGCCCCAGCCTCACCGAGGCGCTGGGGCTCGCGCCCTCCGACCTGGCGGTGATCGAGACCGACGGCACCTTCGAGCAGGCCGACTCGCTCAAGACTGCGTACGAGGGCGCCCCCGCGACCGGCTACGACGTCTTCCGGCACGGTTTCGCGGAGTTCGCCGAACACCCCGGTGTCCGGGCCCGCCAACTGGGTCTCGCCGGAGTCAGCGAGGCCTGCCGCCGCTGCCCGGTCGTGGAGTCCTGCGGCGGCGGCCTCTACGCCCACCGCTACAGCGCCGACAAGGGCTTCGACAACCCCTCGGTGTTCTGCGCCGACCTACGGGGCCTGGTGGAGGGCATCGCCGAGCGGATCACCGACCGCACCCTGCACCCGGCCGTCAAAGACGCCGAGGAACTCCGCCTGTCCCAGCTGGAGTTGGACCGGACCCTGCTGGCCCGGGTCAACGCCGCGCTGACGGATCGCCCCGAATGGCAGGCGGCCTGGCGGGCGCTGGTCGCGCTCGACTCCGAGCCCTCCGGTGCCGCGCACCTCAACACCGTCCTCGCCCACCCGTATCTGCGGCCCCTGCTGCGCCGCTCCCTGGACACCCCCGACCTCCCCCACCTGATGGCCGCGGTCACGGCGGCCACGGTCCTCGCGCGGACGGACGCCACCCTCACCTGGCGGCAGCCCGGCCGGGACCTCCACCTCCCGACCCTCGGAACCCTGCGGCTCTCGGCACCCGGGCACGTCGAGTGCGCGGTCACGGAGAACGGCCTCCGGGTCACCGGAACCGGCGACGACGGCAGCGAACTCGGCGTCGGATGGCGGCCGTTGGAGACGACGGAACTCACCGACGGACCCACCCTGCTCCTCGACGACGCCGACCCGTACCGCGACTGCTTCGGAGCGCCCGCGACGGCCCCGCTCTCCCCGGACGATCTGACGCTCTTCGGGAAGCGGCTGCGCGCGGCCCATGAGGCGCTGGACGCACGGGAGCCCGGCTGGCGCAAGGGAGCCGACGCGCTCGTCGTCACCACGGTCACCCCCCTCGCCCCGGGCTCGGGGCTGCGGCTCGGCGCGCACGCCTTCGGCGCGCTAGGGGCGGCCGTCGACTTCGAGCCCGAGGACCTCGTCCGCGCACTGCCGCTGCTGGGGCGCAGATCCCGGCTCGCCTCGCTGCGGCAGATCACGGATCTCCATGTGCCGGGCAGTGACGTCGGACGCCTGCTCGACGAAGCGAGCGAGTGCGTGGGGGGCGTCGCCGCGATGGACGGCGGCAGCGACGCGCAGCGGCGACGGGCGCGGGCCGCGCTGGACGCCCTCGACTCCGCCCCGGCGGAGCAACTCACGGAGACCGGAGCCCACTTGGTGAACGAACTGCGTGCGGAACTGGCGGCGGCGCATGACTGACGTCGCCCGGCTCACCGACGCGCTGGGCCGCCTGGGTGTCCGGCCGGGCGGTGTTCTGATGGTGCACTCCTCGCTGCGCGGCACCGGATGGAGCCCGCAGGACGTCCGCGACGCCCTCGTCGACGCGCTCGGCCCCGACGGCACGCTCGTCGTGCCCGCCTTCACCCCGGAGAACTCCGACACCTCTCCCGCCTACCACCGCCGTACCGAGGGGATGACCGAGCGGGAGAAGAGCGAGTTCCGCGCGTCCATGCCGCCCTTCGAACCGGACGCCACCCCCTGCACCACCATGGGCGCGCTCGCCGAGTGCGTGCGGACGACCCCCGGCGCGGTCCGCAGCGCGCATCCGCAGACCTCGTTCGCCGCGATCGGGCGGCGCGCCGAGGCGCTTCTCGCCGGTCACGATCCGCACTGCCACCTCGGTGAGCGGTCCCCGATGGCGACGCTGTACGAGGCCGACGCCCAGATCCTGCTGCTGCGGGTCGGCTTCGAGGTGTGCACCGCCTTCCATCTCGCCGAGTACCGGATGACCCCGCGGCCCGCGACCCGGACGTACCGCTGCGTGGTGGAGGACAAGGGCAATTGGATCGATTACGAGGATCTCTCGCTGTACGACGGCGACTTCGGTGAGATCGGCGCTCGCTTACCTCATGATTTGTTCGCGGAAAGGGAGTTCGCGGGAAAACCGACGTTTGTGTTCGGGATGCGCGATGCTGTCGACACGGCGCGGAAGCTGATGTCCGGATATCGCTCCGAAATGACGTGAAACGAGCCATGTGCCAGGGGGGTTGATCGGGCACATTGTTGGTTCCGGCTGGAGGGCGCCTGGGCGGGGGCACGAGGCATCGAAAGGCGGGGGCGTGTGGACACATCTGCGCGGGGGCGGGCTCCGGACAACCGGCCGTACTTCTTTCTCAGTTACGCGCACACTCCGCCCTCCGGACCCGACAGCGGCGACCCCGACCACTGGGTGCACACGCTGTACAAGGATCTGTGCGCGGACGTCCTGGCCCTCACCGCTCATCCGCGGGGGACGCCCGCGGGGTTCCTGGACCGGGAGATGCGGTCCGGGGAGGGCTGGCCGGACCGGCTCAGCGAGAACCTCGCGCACTGCCGGGTGTTCGTCCCGCTGTACTCGCCCCGCTATTTCTCCAGCGACAACTGCGGACGCGAGTGGTTCACCTTCGACGAACGCATCCGCGAGGCGCGCAACGCCGGCCTCGGCGACATCCCGGCCATCGTCCCGGTGCTGTGGACGGGCATGGACCTCGAAGGACTCCCCGAGTCCGTGCGGCAGATCCAGGTCGAGCGCAGCAAGTTCGGGGAGCGTTACTCGTCGTACGGGATCTACGGGTTGATCAAACTGAAGCGGCTGCGCGACGAGTACGAGGAGACCGTGTACGGGCTCGCCCAGCGGATCGTGCACGTCGCCGAGAACACACCGCTGCCGTCGAGCCGGCCCCGGCCGTACGAGTCCACGCACAGCGCGTTCCGTCCGCACGGCGAGGGGCCGCGCCGTATCCATCTCACCGTGGTGGCGCCCAACCGGAGTTCCGTGCCGGAGGGCAGGGACTCCGTCCCCTACGGCGAGGACGCGACGGAGTGGAATCCGTACCACGGCGAGTCGCGGCGCCCGCTGTCCGCGCTGGCGGAGGAGCTGATCCGGTCCCTCGACTACCGCATCACCGTGTCGGACTTCGACCTCCCGGACCCCGGCACCGACGGGCTCACCGCGGTCGCGTCCGAGGCCGACGGGACCGGGCAGCCGCCCGAACCGCACCCGGGAATCCTGCTGCTCGACCGGTGGGCGCTGCTCGACCGGGACCGCCGACACCGGCTCAAGACGTTCGACTCGTCCGCGCACCCCTGGGTCGGCGCGATCGTCCCCTGGAACCGCCTCGACCTCCAGTGCCGCGGCGAACAGGGCGAGCGGCTGCGGGAGGACCTGGAGGACACCCTGCCGCTGATCCTGGAGCGGGGGCGCCGCGCCAAGTGCTGGGCCGCGGTCAACGGCGTACCCACCCTGAAGCAGTTCACCGACATCCTGCCGGTGGTGGTGGCCCAGGCGACCCGGCAGTTCCTGAAGCACGCCAAGGCCCATCCGCCGCCCGGTCCGGCCACCCCCCGGCCGCGGCTGAGCCTCGCCGACCCCAGCCACCTCGATGCGGATTCCGACCACGGAGGACAGGCATGACGGCCCGCAAGGACGGACGCATCATCACCTTCTACTCGTACAAGGGGGGTACGGGCCGCACGATGGCCCTGGCCAACGCGGCCTGGATCCTGGCCGCCAACGGCAAGCGGGTCCTGGCCGTCGACTGGGACCTGGAGGCCCCGGGCCTCGACCGTTTCTTCCAGCCCTTCCTCGATCCGAGCGTTCTCGCGTCCACCACCGGCGTCATCGACATGATCACCGAGTACTGCTGGGCGGCGACCACCGGCGGCCCGCGCAGCGGCCCCTGGCACCGGGACTACGCCCGCGTCGAGCCGCACGCGGTCTCCCTCGGCCCCGAGCGGCTCGGGCTGTCCTTCCCCGAGGGCGGCTCGCTCGACTTCCTGTCCGCCGGCCGCCGCAACCGGGAGTACTCGGCGGCCGTGTCGTCGTTCGAGTGGGACAACTTCTACGAGCGGCTGGGCGGCGGGCAGTTCCTGGACGAGCTGCGGGCGGACATGAAGGCGTCGTACGACTACATCCTCATCGACAGCCGCACCGGCCTGTCGGACAGCGCGGACATCTGCACCATCCAGATGCCGGACGTCCTCGTCGACTGCTTCACGCTCAGCGGCCAGTCGCTGGACGGGGCCGCCGCGGTGGCCCGCAGCGTCGAAGGGGGCCAGCACAAGCGGCGGATCAGGGTGCTGCCGGTGCTGATGCGCATCGACGAGGGCGAGAAGCGCAAGGTCGACGCGGGACGGGCGCTGGCGCGGCTGCGGTTCGAGGGGCTGCCCCGCGGCATCGACGGCGAGGAGCTCGGCGCCGAACAGCAGGACGCCTACTGGGGTGCCATGGAAATCCCTTACGTACCGTTCTACGCGTACGAGGAGACGCTGGCGACGGTCGGTGACAAGAGCAATATCGCCAACTCCCTGCTGTCCGCCTTCGAGCGGTTGACGAAGGTGATCTCCGACGGCGAGATCACCGCCCTGCCACCGGTCCCCGAGCCGGTGCGCCAGCGCTGTCTCGAGGCGTTCACCCGACGGCAGCCGATGACGGACATCGTCGTGGTGTACGCGGCGGAGAACCGGATGTGGGCGGACTGGGTGGAGGCCGTCCTCCGGCAGACCGGCTGCAACGTCACCCTGCACGACGTGTCCACCGGGCCGCCGGAGCGGCTGGACCCGGCGTCGCGGGCCCTGCTGCTGCTGTCCCACGCCCTGCAGAAGTCCCGGCACGCCCAGCCGGTGCTGCGCTCCCTGACCGACACGGCCCTCGCGATCCCGCGCGCCACGACGGTGCCGCTGCGCGTCGACGAGGTCCGCTTCCCCGATGTGCTCGTGGACCAGGAGCCGGTGGACCTCTACCGCTTCGACGCCGACCAGTGCGTCGCCGCCCTGCTCGCGGCGCTGAAGCTGCCGGAGCGGCCCGACGACCTCGCCGCCGTGGAGCCCCGCTTCCCGGGCAGCGCCCCCACCGTGTGGAACGCGCCGCAGCGCAACACCACGTTCACCGGCCGCAGCGGAATCCTGGACGAGCTGCGTGAGCAGCTGCGCGGCGGGGCGTCGGCCGTGGGCACCCAGCCCAAGACCCTGTTCGGTCTCGGCGGCGTCGGCAAGACACAGGTCGCCCTGGAGTACGTGCACCGGTTCATGGCCGACTACGACCTGGTGTGGTGGATCTCCGCCGAGCACGGCGACGGCGTCACCTCCGCCCTCGCCGAACTCGGCGCCCGGATCGGCGCGTCCGGTGGCGACGACATGACCCTGGTCAGCCAGGAGACCGTCCGGATGCTCGCCGAGGGAACACCGACGAAGCGCTGGATCCTCGTCTTCGACAACGCCGACAACCCCGAGGAACTCACCCGGTTCTTCCCGCAGGGCGGCGGCGGGCACATCCTCGTCACCTCCCGCAACCAGACCTGGGAGCAGCGGGGCGCCTCACTGCCCGTCGACGTCTTCTCCCGGCACGAGAGCGTCGAGCACCTCTCCCGGCGCGCCCCCGGGCTGAGCGCCGAGGAGGCGGACCGGGTCGCCGAGGCGGTCGGCGACCTGCCGCTGGCCGTGGTGCAGGCGGCGGCCTGGCTCGCCGAGACCGCCACCCCCATCGAGGAGTACCTGCGGCAGCTGAACGAGCAGACCGCCGGCGTACTGGACCTCAACCAGCCCGCCGACTACCCGCAGACGGTGGCGGCGACCTGGAACATCTCCATCTCCCGGCTGAGGGAACGCTCCCCCGCCTCGGTGCGGCTGCTGCAGCTGTGCGCGTTCATGGCCCCCGAGCCGATCTCCTCGCACCTGCTGTACAGCCGGGAGATGCTCGACGAGCTGAAGAAGGTCGACCCGAGCCTGCAGGAGAGCCTGATGCTGGGCCGGGTCATCCGGGAGATCGGCCGCTTCGCCCTCGCCAAGGTCGACCAGGCCAGTACCAGCATCCAGGTCCACCGGCTGGTGCAGGCGGTGATCCGCTCCCGGCTCTCCGAGGAGGAGCAGCGGCAGGCCCGGCATGTCGTGCACACCATGCTCGTGGGAGCCCGGCCACCGGGCGACGAACCCATCGACGACGCCGAGACCTGGCCCCGCTTCGCCATCATCTGGCCCCATCTGAACGCCTCCGAGCTGCGCGACTGCCATGAGGTCGAACCCCGCCGGCTGCTCATCGACCGGGTCCGCTACCTGTGGAAGCGCGGCGACTTCCCCGGCGCCCGGAATCTCGCCGAGGACCTGCTGGGGCACTGGAAGGAGACGCTCGGCGAGGACGACATGCAGTACATGTACCTGCACGGGCAGCTCGCCAACGTGCTGCGCACCCAGGGGCGTTTCGTGGAGGCGTGCGCCATCGACGAGGAGGTGCGCGAGCGGCAGCTGCGGGTGCTGGGCCCCACCCATCCGCACACCTATGTCACCACCTCCAGTCTCGCCAGCGACCTCGCCGCCCTCGGCGAGTACACCAAGGCCGTGAAGCTGGCCCGCGAGGCCCACCAGGGATTCAGCCAGATCTTCCACGAGTCGCACGGCCGGACGCTCAACGCCGCGAACAACCTCGCGCTCGCGCTGCGCATGGTCGGCCACTACGACGAGGCCCGCGACGTCGACCAGGACACCTACGCCCGCCGCCGGGAGGTGCTCGGCCCCGACCACCCCTACACCTTGGTCTCGGCCCAGGGCCTCGGCCGCGACCTGCGGGAGGTCGGCCGCTACACCGACTCGGTGGCGGTCCTGTCGGAGGCGTACGAGACCCACAAGCAGATCCTCGGCAAGGACTTCCCCGGCACGCTCAGCTGCGCGAAGTCGCTCGCCGTGTCACTGCGGCGGGCAGGCCAGTTCGTCGACGCGCGCCGCCTCACCCAGGCGACGCTCGCGCAGTACCGGACCCAGTACACCCGGGACAAGTATCCGGACCCGATCCCGGACTCACTCGCCTGTGAACTGAACCTGGCGGCCGACCTGTACGCCGCCGACGAGCCCGACCGGGCGCGGGACACCGTCCGGGGTGTGCTGGAGCACTATGTGAAGGTCCCGGGCCGGGAGCACCCCTACACCCAGGCCGCGCTCAACAATCTCGGCATCTATCTCTGGGCCTGCGGGGACGCCGAGGAGGCCGAGGAGGTGTTCCAGCAGGTGACCGGGCGGATGGCGGCGGGGCTCGGCGAGGAGCATCCGCACACGCTCTTCGCCCGCGCCAACCACGCCAACGTCCTGGCGGAGAAGGGCCGTCCGGAGGAGGCGTGGGCCCTGGAGGAACCGGCCCGCAACGTCCTCAGGTCCGTCCTCGGCCCGCAGCACCCGGAGACGCTGGCCGTCATCAGCAACTCGGCGCTGACGCTGCGCTCGCTGGGCCGCGAGGAGGAGGCCCAGCGGCTGCGCGAGGCGACCCTCGCCGAGCTGCGCCGGCTCGGGCAGAAGCTGGGCGAGGGCAACGGGATCACCCGGCTGGTGGGGCAGCGGCGGCGGGTGTACCGGGACCTGGAGCCGCTGGCGGTGTGAGGGGGCGCGTCCTGAAGTCCCTGGGGCGCCCCCCTGTTTCCGCTTTCCGCTCAGGCCGCCGCGGGCGCCGTCGCTACCAGGAGCCAGCTCAGCACGTCGGGCAGGGCCCGGATCGCGGCGAAGTGCGCGGCGGCGGGTTCGTAGACGGTGACGGCGCCGGGGATGCGGTCGGCGAGCCAGGAGGAGTGGGCGGAGGGGGTGAAAACGTCCTTTCCGGCGTGCCAGAGCAGTACCGGGACCTTGATCTCGGTGGGGTCGAACCCCCAGGGGCCGGTCAGCGCGAGCGCGTCGTCGATCCAGCCGTACGGTGAGGTCCGCAGCGCCTCGTGGTAGTTGCGCAGCAGCATCGACCGGATGCCGTTGTCCGAGACGATCAACCGGTCCTCGTCCGTGAGGTCCCCGCGCAGTTCGTCGAGGAGCCGGGCGGGGTCGGACCGGATCGCGGCCGACCGTGGAATCAACCGGGCGACGAATCCCCGGGGATCGGTGAGCACCGAACGGAACTCCCGGACGTTGTGCGGCGCCATCCCCGCGAACCAGTCGAGCCCCTCCGCGTCCTGCGGCGCGAGTGTCACGAGCGCGGCGGCCCTGGTCACCCGGTGGGGCAGCAGCGCGGCACAGGCCAGCGCGTGCGGGGCCCCGCCGGACCGGCCCACCACGGCGAAGCGGTCCAGCCTCAGCGCGTCCGCGACGACTTCGACGTCCTCCACGACATCCACGACCCGCCGCCCCGAACGCCGGTCCGAGCCTCCGTACCCGGGCCTGTCGTAGCTGATCAGCTGTGCGCCTCGGTGGTAGAGGAACATGGACCGGGGCCTCGGCCCCACCCTGCTCCCCGGCATCCCGTGCAGCAGGAACACCGGCCGTCCGTCCGGATCCCCCGCGCACTCGACCCGCAACCGGCGCCCGTCGGCCGTCCGGACATGGTCCGGCGTCCGTACGAGGTCATGCACAGCGCTCCCCCTCCCTCGGTCCGCGGACCGGGACCACGCTGCCCGAAGATTTCCCGCGCGCCTACCCCGCGAAACGAATACGCAGGTCAAATAGGGCCTGCGCAAAGAGACCTGATTGAGCGTCAGTTATGGCTTGACTTCACCGGTTCCGCACGTCAGATTCGAGGCTCCGCACACCCCTGGGCGAAAGGGCGCCCCTCGCCGTCGCCGGGGAACAGCACGGCCACCGTCCCTTCGTGAGGCTGGAGCGTCCGGCATGTCCAAGAGCGCGGAATCCGAGAGACGTACGGGTGCGGAGACGGGACCCAGTCGGCGGCGGGTGATCGGTACGGCCGCCGCGGCGGGTGTCGCGGTCGCGGCCGGCGGGGTCGCGGGGAGCCCGGCCGCGGCGGCCGCACCTCCCCTCCTCGGCACCTACGACGTCGTCGTCATCGGCTCCGGCGCGGCCGGGATGACCGCCGCGCTGACGGCGGCGAAGCAGGGGCTGAGCTGTGTCGTCGTGGAGAAGGCGCCCACGTACGGGGGGTCGGCGGCGCGGTCGGGGGCCGGGATCTGGCTGCCGAACAACAGCGTGATCAAGGCGGCCGGGGTGCCGGACACCCCGGCCAAGGCGGCGCAGTACCTCGCGGCCGTGGTCGGGGACGAGGTGCCCGCCGACCGGCAGAAGGCGTTCCTCGACCACGGGCCCGCCATGCTGTCGTTCGTCATGGCCAACAGCCCACTGCGGTTCCGGTGGATGGAGGGGTACAGCGACTACTACCCGGAGCTGCCGGGCGGGTTGCCGAACGGGCGGTCCATCGAGCCGGACCAGTTCGACGGGAATCTGCTGGGGGACGAGCTGGCCCGGCTGAATCCCGCATATCTGGCCACACCGGCCGGGATGGTGGTCTTCAGCGCCGACTACAAGTGGCTCGCGCTGGCCACCGTGAGCGTGAAGGGGCTGGCCGTCGCCACGGAGTGCCTCGCCCGGGGCACCAAGGCCGCGCTGCTCGGACAGAAGCCGCTCACCATGGGGCAGGCACTGGCGGGCGGACTGCGCGCCGGGCTGCTCGGCGCGAACGTACCGGTGTGGCTCAACTGCCCCTTGACCGACCTGTACGTGGAGAACGGGACGGTGACGGGCGCGGTCGTCACCAGGAACGGCTCCGCCGGACTCGTCCGCGCCCGCCGGGGCGTGATCGTCGGTTCCGGCGGCTTCGAGCACAACGCGGCCATGCGGGCGCAGTACCAGGAGCAGCCCGTCGGCACCCAGTGGACGGTGGGGGCCAAGGAGAACACCGGGGACGGGATACGGGCGGGTCAGCGGGCGGGTGCCGATCTCGCGCTGATGGACGACGCCTGGTGGGGCCCGGCCGTCGACACCCCGGGCCAGGCCTGGTTCTGTCTCGCCGAACGCACTCTGCCCGGGGGGCTGTTGGTCAACGGCTCCGGTGCGCGGTTCGTCAACGAGGCGGGGCCGTACAGCGATGTCGTCCACACGATGTACGAGAAGGACACGGCGTCCGCCGCGCACATCCCGGCCTGGCTGATCGTCGACCAGAACTACCGCAACCGGTACCTGTTCAAGGACATCCTGCCGACCTTCCCGTTCCCCGACGCGTGGTACGACGCCGGGGCCGTCCACAAGGCCTGGTCGATCGACGCGCTGGCCGGCGCGATCGGGGTGCCCGCCGCGGCCCTCCGCTCGACCGTCGACCGCTTCAACTCCCTTGCCCGAAAAGGGGACGACACGGACTTCGGGCGCGGCGACAGCGCGTACGACCACTACTACACGGACCCGTCCGTCGCCCCCAACTCCTGCCTCGCGCCCCTGTGGCTGCCGCCCTACTACGCCCTGCGGATCGTCCCGGGCGATCTGGGCACCAAGGGCGGCCTGCTCACCGACGCCCGCGCCCGCGTCCTGCGCCCGGACGGCTCGGTGATCCCGGGCCTGTACGCGGCCGGGAACGCCAGCGCCGCCGTGATGGGCCGCAGTTACGCGGGCGCCGGATCGACGATCGGTCCGGCGATGACCTTCGGCTACGTGGCGGCGCTGGACCTCGCCGGGAAGCTCTAGGCCGGGTCCGCGAGGCCTCCGGCCGCGTCGAGCCTCAGGTCGATCCACGGGATCGTGTCGCCGTCCAGCAGATAGCGCTCGACCTCCACGAAACCGTGGTCGAGCGCGAACCGCAGGCCGTCCCCGTTCGACTCCAGGACACAGGTCTCGATCACCCGGGCGCCCAGTTCCCGCGCCCGCCGCACCGCCCGCTCGTACAACTGCTCGCCGAACCCGCGCCGCCGGTGTTCGGCGAGCACACGGGCGATCACCGTGGCCGTGGCCGGCTCCCCCTCCGGCGGGCGCACCGTGGAGTTGCCGACGAGGACGCCGTCGGCGTACGCGAGTTCCAGATGGTTGCGCACGGCGCGTTCGCGGACGTCGTCGAGGGAGAGGAGGTGGGCCGGGACGATCGTGTTGTGGACGTGCCGCCAGGCTTCGAGTTCCTCGTCCCCGGCCGTGCCGTCCACGCGTCTGATCTCTAGGTCGCTCACCCCCGCAGCCTAGGCATCGTCTACGTGTCGAGCAGCGCGTACGCCCGTACCGGGAAGGTGCCCATGCCCTCGACGGCCGGCGGCGCGGCGTGGAAGCGGAAGCCCTCCGGGGGCAGTTGCTCCAGTCCCCGCAGGTGCTCCACGACGGGAATGCCGGCGCCGAGCAGGCCCGTGTGGGCGGGGCGGGTGCCGTCGTCGGTGTCGTCGATGTTGAGGGTGTCCATGCCGACGAGGACGGCACCCCGGTCCACCAGCCAGGCGACGGCGTCGGCGGTGAGGTAGGGGTGGCCGTGGCCGTACCGCTCGGTGCCCCAGTGCCGGGCCCAGCCGGTGTGGATCAGCACCGCCCGGCCGGTCACGTCGTACGGCAGCAGCGTCTCCCGGTCCACGGCCCGGCCGCGGTCGGCGATTCCCTCGACGCGCACGACGACCCCGTCGAGGTCGGTCAGCCGGTCGAGCGGCAGCCCGGAGAGGTCCTGGCCGTCGTCGAAGCGGTGGTGCGGGCTGTCGACGTAGGTGCCGGTGTTGGACACCATCGAGATACGGCCCATGGCGAACTCGGTGCCCGGCGCGTAGATCTCCCGGGACGCCTCCCGGGTGAGGTGTTCGCCGATCTCGGGCCCGGGGAGGCCGGGATAGGTGATCATCCCGTGCCGGATGGGGTGGCTGAGGTCGACGATCCGCCGTTGCTGGTTGCTCATGCCCCGATCATTCCTACAGCTCCACTTCATCACAAGCAAGATTTACTGAAGTGTCGCTACAGTACGGCTTATGGAACTGGACCCCCGCAGACTGCGCGTCCTGCACGCCGTGGCCCTGCGCGGGGGTGTGGTGGACGCGGCGAAGGTGCTGCATCTGACGCCGTCGGCCGTGTCGCAGCACCTAGCCCAACTGGAGCGGGAGGTGGGCCAGCCGCTGGTGGACCGTTCGCGGCGCCGGGCGGGGCTGACCCCGGCGGGCCGGCTGCTGGCGGCGCGGGCCGAGCGGATCGAACGGGAGCTGGCCGAGGCGCGCCGGGAACTCGCCGAGCTGACCGGCCGTTCGACGGGACCGGTGACGGTCGCCGCGTTCTCCTCCGCGGTCTGCCATCTGCTCGTCCCGGCCGTCGCCGCCCTCGCCCACGACCACCCCGGTCTGGAGCCGAGGGTGGTGGAGGCGGAGGGCCCGGAGGCCCTGCGCGAGCTGCGCACCGGCGGCCTGGACCTGCTGGTCGTCGAGTACGACGGCGCCGACCCCGAGCCGCACGAGCAGGGGCGGGGCCTGGCGTCCGCGCCGGTCGCCGACGACGAGTACCGCGTGGTCACCCCCGCCGACTGGTCGCCGACGCCCCGCTCGGTCCGCGATCTGGCCGACCGTCCCTGGGTCGCCGCCCCGCCCGACACGGCGTGCGGACGCGCCCTGGCCCGGATCTCCGCCCAGTACGGCTTCACCCCGCACCGCGCCCACACCGCCGTGGAGTTCCCGACCACGCTGGCCCTGGTCCGGGCGGGCCTCGGCGCGGCCGTCGTCCCCACCCTCGCCCTCACCGACGCCCCGCCCGAGACCGTGGCCCTCCCCACGGTCCGGGTGGCGGGCCACCGCCGTATCGCGGCGGTCTGGCCCGCCTCCCCGTCGGGCCCCCAGCCCCGCACCGCGGCCCTGGTCCAGGCCCTCCAGCAGTCCGCCCTGCACCTGGGCCTCACCCCCGCCCCCTGAAAAGGGTGTGGTCGCCGTCATGAGGCGATACCCCCCGGCACCGGGGCGAGGTGTCCGTCCGCACCGGGGCGGCGGGTGGCGCACAGCAGCGCGGCCCAGCCACCGGGGTCGGCGAAGTGGGCGCCACCCGCCGGGAGGACATCCAGGACGATCCGGTCGGGGCGCAACAGCACCGCGTCGGCCCGGCCGGCGCGCAGCGCGCCTTGGACCTGGGCCTCACCCCCGCCCCTGAAAGGGGTGTGGTCGCCGTCATGAGGCGATACCCCCCGGCACCGGGGCGAGGTGTCCGTCCACGCCGGGGCGGCGGGTGGCGCACAGCAGCGCGGCCCAGCCACCGGGGTCGGCGAAGTGGACGCCACCCACCGGGAGGACATCCAGGACGATCCGGTCGGGGCGCAACAGCACCGCGTCGGCCCGGCCGGCGCGCAGCCAGGCGGCGAGGGTGCCGTCGTCGTGCAGCGCCCGTACGTCGACGAGGCGGGCGCCGAGGCCGTCGGCGACGGCCCGCAGCGAGGGCGTGGGCGGTACGGCGGTCAGGACGGCGAAGGAGTCGCCGAGCACATCGTCCAGGCGGACCCGGCCGCCGTCCTCGGCGGCGACCCAGGGCTGCGGACAGTACGTGCCGCCCAGGGCGGGGCGGAGGCGGCCCCGGCGCGTCAACGGGCCGTCGCCCAGGGGGCGGCCGAGACCCCGGCCGAGCGCGGTCGTCACCGCCGGCACCCGGCAGGCCGCGCCCACCACGGTCCGGCGCAGCGCCGCCGCCCCGTCCTGGCCGCCGGTCATGGCCCAGCCGGTGGTGACCGCCAGCCGGATCATATGGCGGGCGTGCGGCTTGCGTTCGCGTTCATAGGTGTCCAACAGCCGTTCGTCGGCGCCCTGTCGGAGGACCCTGGCGAGCTTCCAGCTGAGGTTGCGGGCGTCCCTGATCCCCGCGCACAGCCCCTGGCCCACGAACGGCGGCGTGAGGTGGGCGGCGTCACCGAGCAGGAAGACCCCGCCCCGGCGCCACCGGTCGGCGATCCGGGCCCGGAAGGTGTACGCGGACTGCCGTACGACCTCGAAGTCGGCCCCGGGGGACGGCATTCGGCGGAGATCGACCCAGGGCGCGACCAGTTCCCGCAGCCGCTCCCAGGCCGGCTCGTCCTCGTCGCCGAGCCGGAACTCCCAGCGGTAGCGGTCCTCGCCGATCCGCATGAAGGTGGCCGGCCGGTACGGGTCGCAGACCTGGTCGACGCCCTCCCAGCAGCGGACCGGAAGGGTGGTGCGGACATCGACGACGGTCCAGCGTTCCTCGAACCGCAGGTCCTCCCAGACGGATCCGATGGCCTGCCGCACCAGGCCGTCGGCGCCGTCGCAGCCGAGGACGTAGTCGCTCGACAGGCTGTGCCGCACACCGTTCTGACGGTAGGTCACCTGCACTGGACGACGGCCGGGTCCCTCGTCCCCCGGCGTCACCCCCTCGACCTCCACCCCGCCGCGCAGTTCGCACTCCGGGTGCCGGGCCAGGGCATCGCGGAGCAGCCGTTCCAACTCGGGCTGGTCGAACATGCTGGTCTCGGGGTGACCGTGGCGGCCGTGCGCGGAGCGCGGGAACTCGCCGATCCGGCGGTGGCGTCCGTCGAGCAGCCGCAGCCCGCGCCCTGGGCGGGCGATCGCGTCGAACGCGTCGGCGACACCGGCTGCCTGGAGGACGCGGCGCACCTCGTCGTCCATGGCGACGGCTCGCGGCAAGGGGTGGACGCCGTGGTGGCGTTCGAGGACGACGGTACGAACGCCCCGCCGGGCGAGCAGCAGGGCGGCGGTCACGCCCACGGGCCCGGCCCCGACGATGACGACGGGGACGCGCGCCGGTCCGGGCCCGGTCGCTCGCGGTCCGGTGATCTGGTCGGCGGTCATGTGCGGCTCACTTCGCGGGTCTCAGGGCGCGTCGGTCGCGTCGGTCGTGCCGGTCGTGCCGGTCGCGTCGGTCGCGTCGGTCGCGTCGGTCGCGTCGACGACGGGGGTGTGCTGGGCCCCGAGGTCGATCCGGCCGTCCGCCGTGGCGATGGTCGCGGTGATCACATCGCCCTCGCGCAGATAACGGGGGTTGCGGGCCTGGCTCCTGAAGAACGCCTTCCACCTCACCGCGGGCGGCAGCAGCGCGCCGGCCTTCTCGACCACCTTGGGCGGCGCCTTCAGGGCCGTGCCGCCGGGGGTGCCGGTGAGCAGCAGGTCCCCGGGGGCGAGGGCCTGGAAGCGGGCCAGCAGCGTCAGGGCCCGCGCCGGGCGGACGATCATGTCGGCGAGGGTGCGGTCCTGCCGCAGGTCGCCGTTGACGGCCAACCGCAGCCGCAGGTCGAGGAGTCGGTCGAAGTCCTCCGGCTCCAGCAGGGTCAGATGGGGACCGGTCGGGGTGAAGGTCGGGTAGGACTTGCTCTCGTAGAACTGTGTCTTCGTCAGCTGGACGTCCCGTCCGCTGATGTCGTTCGTGATCACGAGCCCGGCGACGTACGAGGGCAGGTCCCGCTCCCCGACGACCGTGCCGACGGGCAGCGGTGCGCCCATGACCAGGCCGAGTTCGATCTCGTAGTCGAGGAACTCGATGTGCGCCGGGCGGACGACCGGCTCGCCGGGGCCGCTCACCGAGCCGGACGCCTTGCGGAAGAAGGCGGGCGGGATGTCACCGGTGAAGCCCGATTCGCGGGCGTGGCTGCGGTAGTTGACCATCTGGGCGACGACCCGGCAGGGGGTGGTGACCGGGGAGAGCGCGGTCAGCTCGGCGAGGTGCGTACCGGCCTCGCCGGAGTGCGCGGCCTCCCGTGCCGCCTCCCGTACGGCCTCCCGGTCCGCCAGGAGTTCGGCGGTGGTGACGGCCCCGGTGGCGACGGGGACGGCCCGCTCGCCGAGGGCGACCCACCAGCCTCCCTCGGTGCGCAGCACGTTGGTGCTCATGAGTTCACGGCTTTCAGCAGGCCCAGCAGTCGGGCGGGGTCGAGTTCGTTGTCACCGCGCAGGGCGTGCAGCACCTCGCGCAATCTGGCCGGGGACGGCGTGGCACCGAGGAAGTCGCGGGTGGCGGGCGGGCCCCACTGGGCCAGGCCGCTGGTCGACATGGGCGCCCAGCCGGGTTCGAGGTCGCGGGAGAAGAGGTCGCCGTCCGCGAAGTGCTCCAGCATGAGGTGGTCGGGGTCGCGCCAGTAGTCGAAGAGCTGGCTGCCCTGGATGTGCCGCCCGATGCCCCAGCTGCGCCGGTGGCCGCGCTCGGCCAGGTACTCGCCGCCGGCCGCGATCGAGTCCAGGTCGGTGACCTGGTAGGCCGAGTGGACATAGCCGCTGCCCGGTCCCAGGTGCATCGCCAGGGTGTGGTGGTCGACGGCCAGTGAGCCCTGGTCGCAGCGCATGAACGCCATCGTCGGACCGCGGCCGCGCTGCCCGTCCAGGAACAGGAAGTCGGAGACGATCAGGCCGAGGGTGTCCAGGTACCAGTCGAGGGCGCGGGCGAACACCCGTGTCTCCAGGACCACATGGCCCAGCCGCTGGATCCGCGACGGCTCACGCGGTGGCCGCTGGGTGGCGTCGACCCGGCGGTGTTCGGTGCCGGAGTTCAGGGTGAGCGCCCGCTGTCCGGGCAGCTCGGGCAGGCTCTCGGCGCAGTGCACCACCCGTACCGGCAGGCCCGACGGGTCCAGCAGGTCGACGGCGCGCCCGCCTCCGGGTACGTCCGTGTCCCGTACGGCGGTGCCGGTGGCGCGGGCCAGCCGGTCCAGGTCCCCCCGCTCGGCCGCCCGGAACGCCGGGCCGACGAAACGGGACGTACGGCCGCGCCGGACGACCACGCAGGGCGGGCCCCCGAAGGTGCCGCGCAGCCACAGCTCCTGCGCGCCGCGGACGGCGGTGCCGAATCCGAAGTCATGGGCGAAGACCTCCGCGCGGTCCAGGTCGGGCTTCTCGAACTCCAGCCAGGCCAGGTCCGCCACCTTGATCACGGGGTTTCTGGACCGGCCGGGATGCTCGCCGCGCAGGGCGCCCCGCTCACTGTGGAGGTCCTGGTGGGCTGTCTGGGACATGGTGTCGTCCTCCGAGCAACATGGTCGATTTCATCGGTCGAGTGATTGATTGATGAAATCATCAAGTTTGATGCAGTGCTCGTCAAGGGGGCGACCAGGCCAAGTGATGGATTCATCAGAACTGCGACCGGCTTCGCCGCCGTGGCTAGACTCGGCGTATGTCGACGTCAGCCCCGCCCAGCAACCGCTTCGAACGACGGCGCGCCGAGACCCGCCGGGCGCTGGTGCGCGCGGCACGGCGGATCCTCGCGGAGACCGGTGACACCGGCGCCAGCATCCAGACGATCGCCGAGCGCGCGGATGTCGGTTTCGGCTCCTTCTACAACCACTTCTCGTCGAAGGCGGAGCTGTTCGACGCGGCGGTGGCGGACGCGCTGGAGGAGTTCGGCCGGACCTTCGACGAGTGGCTGACCGGTATCGACGATCCGGCGGAACTGATCGCGGCCGGCTTCCGGTTCAGCGTCCGGATGGTCGACTCGCACCCGGAGCTGATGCAGGTCCTGCGCCACCGGGGTCTCCAGCACATCCACTCCGACCAGGGACTGGCGCCCCGTGCGCTGCGCGACCTCCAGGTCGGCATCGCCTCCGGCCGCTTCCTGCCGTCCGACCCGGTCGTCACGCTCGCCGCGATGGGCGGCTCCCTGGTCGCCCTGGTCGAGCTGCGCTTCAACCGCCCTGACCTCGACCCCGACGAGGCCGCCGCCGACCTGGCCGAGCTGGTCCTGCGCATGCTGGGCGTCCCCCCGGACGAGGCCCGTGCCGTCGCCCGGCGCCCGTTGCCCGGGGGCGCGACCGGCTGAAGGGGATCTGGGCCGAGGGTGCGTCGGCGGGTGCGGGTGGGTGGGGGCTGGTCGCGCAGTTCCCCGCGCCCCTGAAAAGCAGGGGCTGCGCCCCTGCTTTTCGCCATGAAAGGGCCGCAGGCCTCTTTCAGGGGCGCGGGGAACTGCGCGAGAAGCCCCCACCCACCCGCACCCGAACCACCGCCCCTCACACCCCGGCTTCGACGCGCTCCGTCCCCTCCCCCACAGCCCCCTTCTTCCCGAAGCCCCACCGCCCCGGCAGCACCGCGAGGACGATCATCGTCCCGGCGGCCATGATGATCCCGCCGATCAGGCTGGTCTGGGCGACACCGTGCGCGAAGGCCTGGTGGACGGCGTCCACGACCGCCTGCGCCTGCTGGGGACCGGCGGACGGGTCCTGGGCGACACGCTCGGCGACGGCCAGGCCCCCACCGACGGAGTCCTTGGCCGTGTCCATCGCCGCCGCCGGAAGCCGGTCGCCGACCAGGCCGGTCAGCTCGTCCCGGTAGGCCGTGCCCAGCAGCGAGCCCAGCACCGCGATACCCAGCGCGCCGCCGAGCTCCAGCGCGGTGTCGTTGGCACCGCCGCCGACGCCCAGCTCGGACTCGGGGAAGGAGTCCATGATCGTGTCGGTGGCCGGGGAGACGCTCAGCCCGATCGCGAAGCCCAGCATCATCATGGGCGCCAGGAAGTCGGCGTACGTCGAGCCCGTGTCGACCGCGGTGAGCAGGAACACGCCCGCCGTGCCGATGACCATGCCGGTCACGACCATCGCCTTCACGCCCAGCCTCGGCGTCAGCCTCCCGGTGACCACGGCCCCGAGGAACACCGCACCGGCCAGCGGCAGCAGCCGTACCCCGGTGTCCAGGGCGTCGTAGCCGAGGACGAACTGCAGGAACTGGGTGGAGTAGTAGATCGCGCCGAACGTACCGAAGAAGAAGAACAGCACCGCCAGCATCGAGCCGCTGAAGGGCCGCTGCGCGAACTTGCGGACGTCCAGCATCGGGTGCGGGTGCCGCAGCTCCCAGGCGACGAAGGCGAGCAGACCGGCACCGGCGACGACGGCCGCGGCGACGGGACCGGCGCCCCAGCCGAAGTGCGGGCCCTCGATGGCCGCGTACACCAGCGATCCGACGGAGACGATCGACAGCAGACCGCCGACGTAGTCGATCCGGCCCATCCCCTCCGCCTTCGACGGCGGCACCAGGACGAGCGCGCCGACGACGGCGACGAGCGCGATGGGCACATTGATCAGGAACGTCGATCCCCAGGCGTGGTCCTCCAGGAGCCGGCCGGCCACCAGCGGGCCCACGGCGATCGCCAGCCCCGAGGTCGCGGTCCAGGCGGTGATCGCCTTGACCCGCTCGCTCCGGGGGAAGGTCGCGACCAGCAGCGACAGCGTGGCGGGCATCACGACCGCCGCGCCGACCCCCATGATCGCGCGGGCCGCGATGACCAGTGAGGTCTCGTCGACCAGGCTGCCCATCACCGAACCGCCCGCGAAGATCACCAACCCGGTGACCAGCGCGCCGCGCCGGCTGTACTTGTCGCCGATCGAACCCAGCACCAGCATCAGCGCCGCGTACGGGACGGTGTAGCCGTCGACGACCCACTGCAGATCACTGCTGCTCAGCCCCAGATCGGTGGTCATGTCGGGGGCGGCGACGATCAGCGACGTGTTCGCCATCACCACGATCAGCAGGCTCAGGCACAGCACGAGCAGCGCCCACCAGCGCCGTGCGTACGGCCCGGTCATCTTCTCCACGGGGGTGTTCGCGAGGAAGGGCATCGGAAGCTCCTAAAGGGACGGGGGGACGAGCGGCAGCACTTAATTGCTCATCGATGTGCAGACTAGTTTATTGCCCATCGGTGTGCAACTATCGCGATATCTCTCCCTCCTCCCCCTCCCGAGGTGCCGATGTGACCACCCGACCGGCACGGACACCGCCCCCGCCGCACCCGCCGCCGTACGCCCCACCACCCCCACCCGCGCCCCCACCCGCACCCCCACCCCTGCGCCGGGACGCCCGCGCCACCCGCGCCCGGATCCTGGAGGCGGCCCGGCGGGAGCTGACCCGCGACCCCGACAGCCGTCTGGAGGACATCGCCGGGGCCGCCGGTGTGGCCAGGCGCACGGTCTACGTCCACTTCGCCGGCCGGGCCGCGCTCGTCGAGGGCCTGGCCGCCGAGGCGGCGGAGGCGATCCGCCTCGCGGTCACGGGCGCCGCCGACGCGACCTCCGACGCCGCGACCTCCGACGCCGCGACCGACCTGGCGCGTCTGGTCCTCACCGTGTGGCCGGTCGGCGACCGCTTCCGCACCCTCATCCGGCTGGCCCGCCAGGACCTGGGCCCCGACCGCGTCAACGCCCTGCTGGCCCCGGCCCGCGATCTCGTCACCGGGGTCCTCGCCCGGGGCCAGCGGCAGGGCGCGTTCCAGACCACGGTCCCGCCCGACCCGCTCGGCCGCGCCATCGAGGCCCATCTGCTGGCCCTGCTCGACTGCGTCAACCGCGGCCTCTGGGCCGACGACGGCACCGGCGCCGCCACCGCGGCCCTGATCGCCGCCGGGGTCGCCCCGGACACCGCCGCCACGAAGGTCGACGGCCTGCGGGGCCCCGCCTCCACCCGGGCGGCCACCACTGACACCCCGTTCCGCTGAAGGGAAGACCCGTGTACCGATCCCGCCGCGACGCCGACTTGGGCTACGACTATGCGTACGAACCCGGCGACGGCCCGACGTACGACCCGCAGGACCCGCCACCTCCCCGCGACCGGCGGGCGACCTGGGGCAGCGACTCCACTCCCCGCCCCCACCGTCGGCGCCGGCGCCCGCTCGCGATCGCCGCCGCCTCGCTGGCCGCCCTGGTCCTCGCCCCCGTCGCGGTCGACGGGGCCGTGGCCGCGCGGATCGAGTCACGTACGGCGGAGGCCTTCCAGAAGGGCATGGGCACGCCCGCCCGGCCGGAGGTCGAGGTCCATGGCTTCCCCGTGATCGCGCAGGCCGCCACCGGCACGCTGGACCGGGTGGACATCACCGCGCACGACATCCCCGCCGACGACTCGGACCGCCCGCTCCCCGTGACCGAACTCTCCCTGGAACTGGACGGATTGACGAAGTCGGACGACGACAGCCAGGCCCACGCCCGGACGGCGGAGGCGACCGCCTTCCTGTCGTACGCCGATCTGTCGGACGCCCTCGGCCTGGAGATCTCCCGGGGCTACGGCACCGACCGGGTCCGCGCCCGCGTCCTGACAACCCTCGGCTTCGAGGTCACCGCGACGACGACGGTCTCGGCGGCCTCCGGCAACCGGGTCGCCTTCGAGGACTTCAGGGTCGCGGGCCGGGTGGCCCTCCCCGAGGCCGGCGAGAAACTGCTCGACCGGATCTTCGCCGAGCCAGTCCCCCTGCGGAACATCCCCGAAGGCCTCCACCTGCGCTCGGTCACCCCGACGGACAAGGGCCTCACCGCCCGCTTCTCCGGCAGGTCGGTCACGTTCCACCCCGACGCCGACACCCAGAGCACCCAGAGCACCCAGGACACCCCGCCGCACGGGACGGCGTGAGGCCGAGAGCCGTACTCCGTCACCCCATACGACAGGAAAAGCTCAGGCGTCGTCGGCGGGAAGGTCCGCGGCCATCGCCGACGCGACCTCCTCGACCACCGCGCCCGCCCGCTTCTCGGGCACCCCGGCGGCGATGAGGGTGGCGATGGCGATCCGATGCCCGTCGCCGTCCTCCAACGCACCGGTGTTGACCGCCTCCAGGAGCGCGACATGCATCGCCTCGAGTCCCGCGCTCTGCACGGCGGGCGGCAGGTGGGAGTGGAAGACACCGTCCCGCTGCCCACGCGCGAGGATGGCGGCGACCGCCTCACGGGCCGGCCTCAGCACCTCGGCGACACGCTCGGAGCCCAGGTCCCGCCGGGCCAGCGACAGCAGCATCCGGTACCGGTCCCCCACCGGCCACATCGTGAACACGAACTGCGCCAGCGCCCGCTCGGCCGGCTCCGTCGGCTCCGGCCCGGCCGACACGGTCACGCGCAACGTCTCGGCGGCCTCCTCGGCAAGGGCCTCCAACAACGCCGCCCGCCCCGGGAAGTGACCGAAGAGGGTCCGCCGCACGACCCCTGCGGCCCGCGCCAGCTCCTCCAGCGTGATGTCGGGGTTCCGCCCCAACTCCTCACGCGCCGTGGCCAGGATCCGCGCCCGATTCGACCGCGCATTACGACGCATCGGCTCACGGGCCACGGACTTGGTCACTGGGCCACCCTCGGAGGATCGATCGACACGGAGACAGAGACAGAGACCCCATTTTGTCACGCCGCCCCGGACGGCCCCGGAACAACCGCGGGACTCCTGCCCTGCCCGACGAAGCCGCCGGTCAGAAGGTTTCTGCACGCGTAGCGCGCGGTGGGGGGTGGGACTCGAACCCACAGCCGACGAATTATGAGCTCCGGCGATATCGATACGCCTAATTCCGGCCCGTGTCGCTCCCTGTCGGGCACTGCCGATATTTGCTGGTCACCGCACTGCCCTGCTCCCCCGTGGGCGCCTGGGTCGTACCGTCTTCTATGGCGTTCTGACGGGCACTTCCGGGGCGTTCGGTTGAGCACTGACTGAGCAGAAGAGCCTCCGACCTGCAGGTCGGAGGCCTTGTCTCATCTCCTCAACGGTACGCCTTCACCGGCCCGTTGTCAGTGGCCCGCCGTACCGTGGAACCCGTAGTTGACCGTGCTGTTGGCTGCCGTGCTGCTACTCGGGCACGAAGGCCGGACCGTGCTGTGTCCGGCCTTCGCCGTTCCCGTCACTCCGCTGCCCGTTCCTCCCGCTTACGGCGCCGGGCCCTCGCCGATGTCAGAGCCATCTGCGTGAAAGTGCGCCTTGCGGAGATGCTCAGCAACCTTCACAATCCACTGGCCGCCACCCTGGCAACCCGCCTGGTCAAGACAGCACGGGCGTGCGGCATCATCCTCGTCCTCCTCACCCGGAACCCCGACGCCCCTTCGCTGCCGTCCTCCGTCTCCTCCTCGGTCGGCACCCGGCTGTGTCTGGCCGTCATGGACTGGCGGGCCAACGACAACGTCCTCGGCACCGGCGCCTACGACCGCGGACTGCCCGCCACCGACATCAGCATCGACGAGCAGGGCACCGGCATCCTCACCCGAGGCCGCGAAGGCAGCACCGTCCGTGCCACCTTCATCAAGCAGACCGAGGCCGATGACATCGCCAAGCGCGCCCTGGCACTCCGCATGGCCGCCGACACCCTGTCCAGTCAGTACGTACGCGCGGTCGTCGAGGAGAAGGACGTCGAGACCGTCCTCAACCATCTGCGCGCCATCTGGCCCGCCGGAGTCGAAACCGTCCACTCGCACCGCCTCGTCGAGGCCCTCACCGCATACCGGGCCGACCTGTACCGGCTGTGGACGGAGATGGACGCTGCGGGCGCTTCCACCGCCCTGTTCGCCGCGCTGAAGCCATTCAAGGTGTCTGCCCGTCAGCTCACCATCCAGGAGTGCTGTGGGGGCGCGGAGGGTCTCCGGTTCGCCGATCTGCCCGCCGCCGAGGACTGCGAGTAGAGGCCCCGAAGCCGGTTTCGGATCACGCCAGCGGCTTCACCTCGATCCGAAAACGCTTCACCCGCCGATATCGACGCTGAGCCGGGAAGTTTCGGGTCTTTCGCCCTAGAGCTCTGAGGCCACCTATCGAGGTCCCTGGCTGTGGCCGATACCTCTCTGCTCAACTCAGTCCGACAGGTGACGGCCACGACCGGCAGGCGACAAGATGAGCCATGGCCCCAGAGGTTCGCATCTTCAGCATCGCCGTCGCCGTTATATTCCTCGCTGGCGGCGGATTCGCCGCTGGTCGGCTCACGGCCCCAGAAGCCCCAGCCAGTACCGTCGATTGCTCTGAGCCCCGCAAGCTCTCCGAGGAGTTCATCAACAACAGTTCCAAGAACCAGGAGGCGGAGCAGCAACGGTACGAGGGGCGGATGGCGGCCAACGCGATCTTGCAGACCCCGGACTGTTTTAGTTCCACGGACCGAGCGGCCGCGCAGACCCTCCTCGACACAATCGAGCAAGGCGTACAGCAAGATGCCATCGACGGTCTGCGCAGCGACACGGAGGAGTGCGTCGAGGATGCGACCGACGCGTATTCCTGGAGCGACTGCTAAGCCAACCGTGCGCTGTACAAAGCGCGGCAAGCTCCGGCTTCGTGTCGGCCGCCGCACCCACAACGCCTGGCAGCGCACCCACCAGGACGGCTCCTGCTGACGTCCTGCAGTATCAGCGAACGACCAACTCGCAACACTCTACCGGGCCATGCTGGGCGCCATGTCTGCACACGGGGATCCTTCGCCGAACGCTCACCTGACGTATTCGCCACGGCCGCGCATGTTCCGCGAACCCTGGCAGCGCTATGCGTGGGCCGTTGTGCCGCTCATCAGCATGTCTGTCTTCGCGTTCCTGCCCTTCATAGTCGCGTGGCAGCGCAGGGTCGTGCCCGCTTGGATTGCGGCGGCGTACTTCGTAGGGAGCGCGGTCGTGTTCGGCTTCGCAGTGGTTCAACCGGACGTCAATGCCTGGTTCACCGTGGCTGTGTGGGCGTTCATGATCACGGCGGTAGTCCACATCGCGCTGCTGGACCCGGCCAAGAAGCGGGCCAAGTAGCGGCAGGTCCGTGCCTCACCCGCCGAGGGCGTGCCTGCGCTAGCCCGCCCAGACATCTGGCCCACCTCCGCGCAACCCGATCAACGCAGACGCCGCCACGTACGCCTCCACGTCTTCGGCCTCGGCTCGGCACAGGAATTCGTCGACAGACCGTAGGTCAGCCTTCCCTGAAATCGCCCAGGCCCTCATTGACCTCGCCTTCGAACTCGGCGCCCCGCAGGCCGTCGACGACGACTTAGCGAAAGCCGCGATCCGCATCGGAGGCGCCCGCGCCACCAGCAAAGCAAAGTTCTGCCGCCCCACACCGGTCTCATGCCGGGACGCGAGAACGCCCCTCGCGCCGTCGTCTGCTACATCCGCCGAGGCGCAATGGTGAAGATCGGCACGACTGTTGACCTCCGAGGCCCCATGGCCGCTCTGCCTCCAGAGGAGATCCTGGCCACCGAGCCCGGAGACCAAAAGCTGGAGGTCCAGCAGCAACGAACCTTCCGCGCCCTCCGCGCACCGGGCCAGCGCGAGTGGTTCTACGCAGGCCGCGAACTCCTGGACCACATACAGCAGATCCTGGCGCAGCACGGGATGCCATCTGCGGGCCTCTCTACGCTCCGGCCCAGCAATGGCATGCTGAACACATGCGCGACCCTGTGATCGTCGACATCTACGCGGCGGCCATCAGCGCCCAGCAAAAGCCCGGAACTTCCGCCAATGGCTCCGGCGTGGACGTCTTTCCCACCACGGCTACGACCGCCAGGGGCGCGCCCTCGTCGACCTTCACGAGTTGCAGTCACTGTCGACAGGCCAAGCGGCTTGACCTGTTGCAACACTCAGGCCACATTCACTGTTCCCTCGAACGGTATCCACAGACAGCATCGACCACCAAGCCGAGGCCCAGAGGTCCGACACGACACAGCAGCGGCCAGCGGTAGCTCCGATTATCCAAGTGCCCGTCGTGAGGATGTCGGGGCATTGCCGTGCCCCATCGTGCGATCCTGCCCTACGTTGCGTCACAGACCGGTCACAGCACACCCGTACCGGCCCGTAACTACCTGGCGCGCCGTAACCGTGCCCGCATGCGCATCAGACACACCGCCACCGCCGTCACTGCAGCCGTCCTCCTCGCCCTCACCGCCTGCAGCAGTGCCGACACCAAGGACAGCAGTAGCGGCAACCCCTCGGCGCCCGCCACCCGCAAGCTCGACACGGCACCGAACATCGCCGCCGCACTCAACGACGCAGGATTCAACGCGTCCACGCCCCAGGAGAAGACCGACGCGTCCTACATCACCAAAGTCGGCGGCACGTCCTACAGCCTCACGATCACAGACAAGGCCGGCCAGACCGCGCCCGGCGAAAGCGGCATCAACATGTTCCCCAACGCTGAGGCGCTGAAAGCGTGGATCCCACTCTCCAAGAGCTTCGGCGGGGTAGCCGTCACCGGTGACACCTGGGCGGTCAGCCTGCCCACCAAGAGCAAGGAAGCACGAGCCGACAGCCTGGGCCTCGCCCCGAAGGTCGCCGAAGCCTTGGACGGCACGGTGCAACGCTGAAAGCCCCAGTCAAAGCCCCGCCCTGCAGCGGGACCTTCGTCATGTCACGGACGCCCAAGGCACTAGTGACACAGAAGACAGCACGCCCCATCCTTTCCTCATGCCTGAACACCAGCACATGCTCGACGGCAAGAGCCGACCCCTGACCCTCGACGACCTCAAGAAGTTCGTCGCCGCCGCCAGCACAAACGGCACAGATGGAAAGCGACCGCTGCACGCGGAGATAGCCAGCGGGAAGCTCAAGAAGATTTGGATCGACCTGTCGGAGCCCAACAGGTAGCCACCTCACAGACGCACGCGAAGCCCCAGCCGATCTCCCCGGCCGGGGCTCCGTCGTGCCCGAGCCCGGACAGCAGACTGCGCAGGTCACAGGACGGACAAGGCGGCACAGACGCAGGCGACGTAACGGCATGATGCCCCCTCTGTACACAGATCCCAGGGGGGACCATGCATATCCGCGCCACCGCCATACTCGCGGTCTCACTCCTCGCAGCAATCACCGGTTGCACTAGTAGCGGCAATGGCGACGGCAAGGCGCGGGAGCCCGCCAGTACCCAGCCCGTAGCCTCCCAGCCACCCACACCCGAGCCAAGCCCCTCCGCACCCATGGCACTCGGCGATACCTACCACTCGGTCCGAGACGTCGATGGGGTCACCTACGACAGCACCTCCACCGTCCTCGCCTACGAACACGACGTGAAAGCCCAGGCCTCAGCCGAAGAAGAGACCGGCGCAGCCGGCTACGTCTGGTCCGCCCTGGAAATTAAGGTGTGGGGTCTGATGCAGGTTCGGGTGACAGGTTCGGTCACGCGGCCTGGAGGGCCGGTGTGGTCATGGCGATCTCGAATTCGACGGGGGTCAGTCGGCCGAGTGCAGCTTGTCTGCGGCGCCGGTGGTAGGTCCTCTCGATCCAGGTCACGATCGCGATCCGCAGTTCCTCGCGGGTGGTCCAGGTCCGGCGGTCGAGGACGTTCTTCTGCAGCAGGCTGAAGAAGGACTCCATGGCCGCGTTGTCGCCTGCCGCCCCGACCCGCCCTATCGAGCCGGCCATCCGGTGACGGTCGAGGGCCTGGACGAACTTCCGGGACCGGAACTGCGATCCGCGATCGCTGTGCAGAATGCACCCGTCGACGTGATCGCGTCGGGCCACGGCGTTGTCCAGAGCGGTCACGGCCAGGCGGGACTTCATCCGCGCGTCGATGGAGTAGCCCACGATCCTGTTGCTGTAGACGTCCTTGACCGCGCAGAGGTACAACTTCCCTTCACCGGTGGCGTGTTCGGTGATGTCCGCGAGCCATAGCCGGTTCGGGCCGGACGCGGTGAAGTTGCGGCTCACGAGATCGTCGTGCACCGGCGGGCCGGCCTTCTTGCTCCTGCCGCGCTTCTTCCCGAACACGCTCCACCAGCGGTTGTCCCGGCAGATCCGCCACGCGGTCCGGTCCGCCATCCCGGCACCGGCACCACGGGCTTCATCGGCAAGGAACCGGTAGCCGAACTCCGGGTCGTCGCGGTGGGCGTCGAACAGCGCGTTCGCGCGGTATGCCTCCTCCAGCATGGCGTCAGGCACCGGCTTGCCGAGCCAGCGGTAGTAGGGCTGTCTGGCGAGCTTCAGGACCCGGCACGTGACCGCGACGGGCGTCCCGTCCCCGGCCAGCTCTTTCACGAGCGGGTAGATCCTTTTCCCGGCAGATGCGCCTGCGACAGATAGGCCGCCGCCCGGCGCAGAACCTCGTTCTCCTGCTCCAACAGCTTGATCCGCCGACGGGCTTCCCGCAGTTCCCCGCTCTCCTGGCTGGTCACTCCGGGCTTGGTCCCGTCATCGATGTCCGCCCTGCGCATCCATTTCCACAACGTCATCGGGTGGACCCCGAAGCCCTTGGCCACCTGCTCAACGGTCACACCCGGGCCGCGGTTCCTCGCGACCCGCACGACGTCCTCGCGGAACTCTTCCGGATAAGGCTTCGGCACAGCGACATCCTTCCCACCCGCCCCACAGGGCAAGCCAGTTCAGATGTCACCCGATCGTGCATCAGACCCGTGCGTCAACGGTGTCTACCGCTTGATGGTGGACAAGTCTGAGCGGCCCCTCCGGGCCGACGCCAACCGTCTGCCTGCCGCCCCGGTATGGACGCTGCGGCAGGCAGAAGCCGCTGACCCATGAAGAGGGAACGGTACGGATCCGCGGGACCTGCGCCATCAGCGGTTTGCCCGCCGGGAGGAATGCAGCGCCTGTGGCAGCAACCCGACTCCATCGGAACCGAGGCAGACCATTTCCCCGGACAGGAATGTCAGCCGCGGCCCGCTCAATGGTCTTCCTTGAGGGACGGGCCGTACTGATTGGCACCTGGAACGCTGTCCACGGTCATGCCCATGAGGTACAGGACGGGGCCGACGACCGGGATCAGGGCGATCAGCATCCTCCAGCCGGTCCTGCCGGTGTCGTGCAACCGGCGGACGGAGACGGACAGCATGGGCACGATGAACGGCAGCAGGAGGACGCTCAGCAGCGGGGCCTCTGCCGCCCAGCCGATCCCTCCGATCACGGCAGTGGCCATCACGTACAGCACTGAGTACCACCAGTACTCCGACCGCCGGGCGCGACCGGAAAACGTGGCGCAGTTCGTGGTGAGACACGTGCGGGACGCCTCGCTGAACGACATTCTCTGCATGATGGTTCCTTCGAATCGATCGGGGTGGGACACAGGCCGGACCGCGAGAGCGGTCACGCGGACAGCGGGAAGACGGCAGTGTCCTCGCCGGTCGCGGCGGAGCCGACCGGGTCGTGCCCGAGGAAGCCGGACCGGGGTGGTGGCCTGATGGCCTTCGTTCGGCAGCTGCGGTCGTGGGGTGGCGGTTTCAGAAGCTGTACGGGCCGAAGCGGCCCCAGGCCACCAGCGTGGCGAGGATCAGCAGAACGGCGTTGAGGCCGATCGCGGGGAGTTCCTTCTTGCGCGCGTGATAGGCCGCGGCCAGCAGCATCGTCATGCCAAGGCCGACAGCGGCCAGTGGCGTCAGGGCGGTGGCGATGCCGGTGGCCGCGGGCAGGATCAGCCCGAGGGCGCCGACGAACTCCACGATGCCGATGAAACGGACGGCGCCGGGCGGGAAGTCGGCCACCCAGGGCAGCTTCTCGACGAGCTTGTCCTTGGGCTGGGTGGATTTCATGACACCGGCCATGGTGAACAAGACGGCCAGTACGGCCTGCACGATCCACAGGAAGACGCTCATCAGGGTGGAGTCCTTCGGGACGAGAGTGAGGAGGGGAACGGGACGGAGCGGGCGGCTGGCCGAGGAGGCTGCCGCCGGTGGCGTCGAGGGAAGCTCCGGTGATCCACCGCACCCGGTCGGTGGCGAGGAAGACCACCACGTCGGCGACCTCCGCCGGCTCGCTCAGGCGCTTGAGTGCCGACAGCTGCGACAGCGGCTCGCGCACCTCGGGCAGGTCCGGGGAAAGGTGCGCGACCTGGCCCGGGGGCGACCCCGCGGGAATGCTTGCGGGGCCGCCCCGGGCAGGTGTCGATGACGAAGTGCGCGGCGTAGACGGCGGGATGCCAGAAGGCCAGCAGGACGGGCGCTGAGGGGCTTCAGAGACTGAAGACGAGTTCGGCCTGGTCGCGCTTGGTGGTGTGCAGGTCCCAGTAGACCGGGGAGATCTCCTCGGGTTGGGCGGTCGGGAATCCGGGGATCGCCGGCGTGCCGATCGACACGTTGATGGCGACGTGCGCCGCCTGGACACCGGTGCCGTCCAGCTCCTTGTGCAGGTTGATCACCCAGTTGCGCAGCGCCGCGGCGGCGGCGTTGACGTTGGCGACCTGCGGCACGGGGTCGACGGAGCCGGCGCCGGTGGTGAACAGCAGGGTGCCCGCACCGGCCTCCCGCATGGCGGGCAGCACCGCACGGGTGGCGTCGATCGCTCCGTAGAGCTGGAACTCCATCTCGTGCTGCACGTCGGCCGGCTCGGTGGCGCCCGGGGTGGTCATGACGGTCTGGAGGCCGCCGACCGGGGAGTACTCCAGGACGTCGATGGCGCCGAAGTGCGTGGCTGCGTCCTTGAGTGCCTGGGTGAGGGCGGGGCGGTCGAGGACGTCGGCGGGGAAGGCGGCGGCGGTGATGCCCTCGGCGGCCAGCTCGCCGACAAGGACTTCGAGCTTGGTACGGCTGCGGGCGATCAGTGCGACGTCGCAGCCGTGAGCGCCGTAGGTGCGGGCGATGGCGAGACCGAGCTGAGGGCCGGCACCGACGATGGCGATGGTGGGCATGAGAGAACCTTTCACTGAAGAGGGCGACGGATAGGGCTATCCGTTTCATTTCCGGAAAGCCCTATCCGGTTCACTGCCCACCGTAACACGAGAATCGGATAGGGCATTCCGGTTTGCTAGTCTGACGTCATGAGCCCCCGAGACCCGCACACCGAAGCCAGCGCCGACGCGACTGTTTCCGCAGGTCAGTCCAAGCGCAGCGACGCGGAGCGCAACCGGGGGCGGATCATCGCCGCCGCGCGCACCGTCTTCGGGCGCGACGGGCTGAACGCGTCGATGGCCTCAGTCGCGCGGGAGACCGGGGTCGGGATCGCCACCCTCTTCCGCCACTTCCCCCGCAAGGAGGACCTGCTCGCCGCGGTCTTCGCCGACCGTATGAAGGCGTACGCGCTGGCCACCGACGCAGCCCTGGCCGATCCGGACCCGTGGCACGGCTTCACCGACTACATCGAGACCGTCTGCGCGATGCAGGCCGCCGACCGAGGCTTCGCCGACATCCTGACCATGAACTTCCCGGGCGTTCCGGAGCTGGAGAGATATCACGCTCAGGCGTACGAGGGCTTCCTCGAACTCATCGGCCGCGCCAAGAACAGCGGGCAGTTGCGCGAAGACTTCACCAGCCGCGATCTCGTGCTGCTGCTGATGGCCAACGCCGGAGTCCTCAGCGCCACTGCCGATGCCGCCCCGGACGCCTGGCGCCGCCTGGTCGCCTGGATGATCCAGTCCTTCCAGGCCCCGGCCCGCGGCCCGCTGCCGGACCCGCCGGAAGACGCTGCGCTGTACGAGGCCATGCGCCGCGCCAGCCAGAGCGCCACCGCCCCCGAGGCGGGAAAGCGACGCTGAACCAGCGACCGGCGGGACAGGGCGACCGTGATGAGGCCGTACAACGGCGTGGTCTTGCCGGTGGTCGGATCCGCTTGGCAACCTCACAGAACATCAACCATTCCGCACGTTCGCATAACCGGGATCACCAGTACTCGGCCACTGCGGAGGTCTGCCGCGGCTGTCCGTCGGCCGAACGGAAGTCGAGTGTGCCGACCTGCGCTTCGGCGTCCAGGCAGTCGCGGAGCCGGTCGAAGAAGGGTCCGCGGTCGATGGCGAAGCCGGCGGCGACGATGTCGGCGAACTCCGGCATCTGGGGAAGTTCGGTGCCGATCAGACGGGACAGCGCTGCCGTGCCCGGCCGCGGGACCAGACAGGCGCAGTCGCGGCCGATGTGGTCCAGACCGTAGCGGGCATCGCCGGGCGGGGGCGGTTCGGCGTACTGCACGTCCAGTTGCCACTGTTCGGAGGTGACGGCCGCGAACAGCGCGGCTTTGGAGGGATACCGCCTGAAGAGAGTGCCGGTGGAGGCGCGGGCCTCCTTGGCGGTCTGGGCCAGGGAGGTCTTGTCGTATCCGCGGGCGAGGAAGAGGTCGCGGGCGGCGCGGATGATGCGCGCGCGGTGCGCAGAAGGCGGCGCCCCTGGCCCGGATGGCTGTCGCCGGTCGTCAGGGCGGTCTGGCTCAGGGAGCCGCTGAACAGAACCAGATCCTCGGCGGTGAGATCGGGGCGCAGCAGGCCGTCGTTCGTCACGAACCTCGCCCGGCTCGCGATCGCGGGCGGCCGACGTCCGACTGTCCACATCCCGCGATCCCCAGACCCCGGCGGAGACGGTGGACGAGCTCGGCCGACGAGCCCGCGCCGCGACACCCGAGGAGGCTGCCCGTGCCGGTGACCGGGTCGTGGTGAGCATCCCGCCGGCCCTACCGGGAGCTTCCCGCCCCCGCACTGTCGGACAAGGTCCTGCTCGACATCGGGGCGTCCATGACGCGCCGTACGACGAACCCGACGACGGCCGCGTCGAGCCACATCACGTCGTCGGCGATCACCAGCAGCACGCGCTCGGCGGCCCTGGGCAGCGCACCACGTCTCGCCTCAGCGGTAGGCGTCGCCGCCCCGGGAGGAACGGGATGAGCAGGAAGACCGGCAGCCGTATGCAGGGAGCCGGCCCGGCCCGGCCGCCCCGTCTGTCGGTCCTCTCTGGGGCCGGTTCCAGTACGGGCTGTTTTCGCGTCCCAACTCGGACGGCACGCCATTCGGACTGCGTCCGTGCCCCGCCGGCCCGGCAGGCCCGCCCACTCGAAGGTCCCTGGGCAGCGCTTCTGATTCCTCGTGTCCAGCCTGTGTCCAGAATCCGGAGCCCGGGCCTGGCACATGCCCCCGCAGAAACCTCACACCGACCACAACGGAGCCGAACTCACGCGCGGCAGATTCAGTCCGTTCAGGCACAGTTGACGATCCGACAGGGCAAATTGAACGTTTCGGCAGGTCAGAGACCTGCTGAAGTGGGGCGGGTGGGACTCGAACCCACGGCCGACGGATTATGAGTCCGCTGCTCTAACCGGCTGAGCTACCGCCCCGTACGGCGTGTCGCGTACATGTGTGCGCGCCGTCTGCCGCAGCATAGCCGCTCATACGATCTCCTGCTTCGGATGGTCGGCCTTCGCATGCGCTTCTTGACCTTGAGGACTTCGGCGGCGCGCACGCGGTTCCCCCGGACATGAAAAAGGACCCCGACGGGGTCCTTCTTCGTCTGCTCTCCCGACTGGACTCGAACCAGTAACCTGCCGGTTAACAGCCGGCTGCTCTGCCAATTGAGCTACGGAAGATCGAAGCTCCCCCGACTGGACTCGAACCAGTAACCTGCCGGTTAACAGCCGGCTGCTCTGCCAATTGAGCTACGGAGGATTGCCTCGCCGCATCGAACGTACCTCCCTGGGTATTCGCCAGGGGGCGTGCGCTCGCTGCGACACATACATTAGCGCAAGCAGGGGGGTGCTCCGCCAATCGGTATCCCCCGCGCCCGTCGCCCCCCGCGGGGCGGCGCAAGGCTTCGAGGCAGACGTACGCAGACGTAAGGGAAGGGTGGCCGCCATGCGTTACCGGCTCACGTTCTTTGCCGGACTGGCCCTGGGTTACGTGCTCGGCACACGGGCCGGGCGCGAACGCTACGAGCAGTTGAAGAAGTCGGCACGGCAGGTCGCGCAGAACCCGGCCGTGCGCAACACCGCGGAGTCGGCCGCCCAGCAGGGGCGCGTCTACGCCGGCAAGGCGTACCACGTGGTGAGCGAGCGGGTCGGGGACCGGATGCCCGACCTGGTGGCCGAGCGGGTCCGCTCGCTGCGCGAACGCAATGCGAACGGATCGGCCGGAGACGACTGGGGCACCAGCAATACATAGGGACCACATCCGGGCGACCGGACCGGCTCGCGGTGCTCCCACCCCTTCCCGTGCGGCAGAATTTCTGCCATGGGGATAGTCGCCGGGCTGGACAGTTCGCCCGATTTTACGCGCATTGTCGTCTGTGACTCGGACACAGGGGCCGTGCTCAGGCAGGGTTATGCCCCGCACCCGTTGGAGCCGGCGGAGAGCGGGGGGCGTCCGTCGGACGTCGATCCGCAGGCCTGGCTGCTGTCCCTCGGGGAGGCGGCCGGCGGCGGGCTGCTGGAGGGCGTGCAGGCGATCGGGGTGTCGTCCCAGCAGAACGGGCTGATCGCGCTGGACGCCCAGGGCAACTCCGTGCGCCCGGCGATGGTCGGCGGGGACAAGCGGACCCAGGTCGCGGCGGCGGACCTGGTGGACGCGCTCGGCGGGCGGGGCGCGTGGGCGGAGGCCGTCGGCTGTGTGCCGGGGGCCGCCCAGCCGGTGACCAAGCTGCGCTGGATGAGCCGTACGGAACCGGACGCCGCGATGCGGACGGCCGTACTGCTGCAGGCGCACGACTGGCTGGTCTGGCAGTTGCTGGGGCGGCCCGTCAGGAGGACCACCGACCGGGGCGGGGCGTCCGGGACGGGGTACTGGAACGCGGCGACCGGGCAGTACCGGACCGACCTCGTGGAGATGGCGCTCGGCCATCAGGTGATGCTTCCCGAGGTGCTGGGCCCCTCGGACGCCGCCGGTACGACACCGGAGGGGCTCCTCATCTCCGCAGGCACCGGGGAGACCATGGCCGCCGCGTTCGGGCTGGGCATCGGGCTCGGGGACGCGGTGGTGTCGCTGGGGGCCTCCGGGTCCGTCATGGCGGTCCACACCCAGGCGCTCGTGGACTCCTCCGGGATGATCACCTCGCTGGCCGACGCCACGGGGATGCATCTGCCGGTCGTCACCACCCTCAACGCCGTACGGACCCTGCGCGGGGCCGCCGAACTGCTGGGCGTGGCCGATCTGGAGGGGCTGTCCGAGCTGGCGATGAAGTCGACGCCCGGGTCGCACGGGCTGGTGATGCTGCCGTATCTGGAGGGCGAGCGGACGCCGAATCTGCCGCACACGGCGGGGACGCTGGCCGGGCTGCGCCGGGAGTCGATGAAGCCGGAGCACTTCGCGCGGGCCGCGTTCGAGGGGATGCTGTGCGGGCTCGCGGACGCGCTGGACGTGCTGCGCGGCCGGGGGGTCGACGTACGGCGGATCTTCCTGCTGGGCGCGGCGGCGGAGCTGCCGGCCGTGCAGGCGGCGGCTCCGGCGCTCTTCGGGGTGCAGGTGGTGGTGCCGCAGCCGGCGGACTACGCGGCGGTGGGGGCCGCGCGCCAGGCCGCGTGGGCGCTCGGGGTCTCGCAGGGGGCGCTCGATCCGCGTACGCCTCCGATGTGGCCCGGGGCGGCGGCCCAGGTGCTGGATCCGGGGGACGAACTGGCGGTGGGGCAGGCGGTGCGGCAGCAGTACGTCTCGGTCCGGGAGCAGACCCATCCGGGGGCGTTCCGGGCCTGAGAGACCGGAAGTCCGCCCTCACCTGCAAAGTTCCGGCATAGGACCTTCACCGTCGGGTTAATTCGGTTGAGGTAACGCGGGTGGAGTGTTCGACGATGGGGGGTGGTGCACCCCGCACCCCGTCTTCGACCCCGAGAGATCTCGCGTGCTCATACGATTGTTGAGAAGTCATCTCCGTCCGTACCGGACACCGATCGCCCTGCTGGTGCTGCTGCAGTTCGTGCAGACGTGCGCCACGCTCTATCTGCCCACGCTGAACGCGGACATCATCGACCAGGGCGTGGTGGAGGGGGACACGGGTTACATCCTGTCCTTCGGCGCGCTGATGGTCGGCATCTCGCTGGTGCAGGTCGTCTGCAACATCGGGGCCGTGTACTACGGCGCCCGCACTGCGTCGGCGGTCGGCCGGGACATCCGGGCGGCCGTGTTCGACCGGGTGCAGTCGTTCTCGGCGCGTGAGGTCGGTCACTTCGGGGCCCCGTCGCTGATCACCCGGACGACGAACGACGTCCAGCAGGTGCAGATGCTGGTGCTCATGACGTTCACGCTGGTGGTGTCGGCGCCGATCATGTGCGTCGGCGGCATCGTGCTGGCGCTCGGGCTGGACGTTCCGCTGTCGGGGGTGCTCCTCGCCGTCGTACCGGTGCTCGGGATCTCCGTCAGCCTGATCGTGCGCCGGCTCCGCCCCCTGTTCCGCACGATGCAGGAGCGGCTGGACACCGTGAACCGGGTGCTGCGGGAGCAGATCACCGGCAACCGGGTCATCCGGGCCTTCGTACGGGACGACTACGAGAAGGACCGGTTCCGGAAGGCGAACGTCGAACTGACGGATGTGTCCATGGGAACCGGGCGGATGCTCGCGCTGATGTTCCCGATCGTGATGACGGTCATCAATCTGTCGTCGATCGCGGTGGTGTGGTTCGGCGCCCATCGCATCGACAGCGGCCAGATGGAGATCGGCGCGCTCACCGCGTTCCTCGCCTATCTGATGCAGATCGTGATGGCCGTGATGATGGCCACCTTCATGTTCATGATGATGCCGCGCGCCGAGGTGTGCGCCGAGCGCATCCAGGAGGTGCTGGACACCGACACGAGCGTGGTGCCGCCGGTCGAGCCCGTCCGGGAGCTGCGGCGGCACGGGTTCCTGGAGGTCCGGGGCGCGGGGTTCCGCTATCCGGGTGCCGAGGAGCCGGTGCTCCGGTCGATCGAGGTCGTCGCGCGGCCCGGTGAGACGACCGCCGTCATCGGGTCGACGGGCAGCGGGAAGTCGACGCTGCTCGGGCTGGTGCCCCGGCTGTTCGACGCCACCGAGGGCGAGGTGCTGGTGGACGGTGTCGACGTACGGACGCTCGATCCGAAGCTGCTGGCGAGGACGGTGGGGCTGGTGCCGCAGAAGCCGTATCTCTTCTCCGGGACCGTGGCCACGAACCTGCGGTACGGCAATCCGGACGCCACCGACGAGGAGCTGTGGCACGCGCTGGAGGTGGCGCAGGCCAAGGAGTTCGTCGAGCGGCTGGAGAACGGGCTGGACTCCCCCATCGCGCAGGGCGGGACCAATGTCTCCGGCGGGCAGCGGCAGCGGCTCGCGATCGCGCGGACGCTGGTGCAGCGGCCGGAGATCTATCTGTTCGACGACTCGTTCTCCGCGCTCGACTACGCGACCGACGCCGCGCTGCGGGCCGCGCTGGGGCGGGAGACCGCCGAGGCGACCGTGGTGATCGTGGCCCAGCGGGTGGCGACCATCCGGGACGCCGACCGGATCGTCGTCCTCGACGAGGGCCGGGTCGTCGGCACGGGGCGCCATCACGAACTGATGGCCGACAACGAGACGTACCGGGAGATCGTCCTCTCCCAGCTCACGGAAGCGGAGGCAGCCTGATGGCCGGGCCGTTGGCACGGATGGCGGGGGCCGGGGCCCCCGACCAGCACTCCATGGACTTCAAGGGGTCCGGGAAACGGCTGCTCGCGCAGTTCAGGCCCGAGCGGTTCACGATGTACGCGATGATCGTGTGCGCCGTCCTCAGCGTCGGGCTCTCGGTGCTCGGGCCGTGGATCCTCGGCCGGGCGACCGACCTCGTCTTCGCGGGCGTCGTCGGGCGGGAGATGCCGGCGGGCGCCACCAAGGCCGAGGTCCTCGAGTCCATGCGCGAGCGCGGGGACGGCGGGGTCGCGGACATGCTGTCGGGGACCGACTTCACGCCGGGCAAGGGCATCGATTTCGAGGCCGTCGGGACAGTGCTGCTGGTTGCCCTCGGCATCTTCCTGGTCGCGGGGCTGCTGATGGCGGCGGCCACCCGGCTCTCCAACCGGGCGATCAACCGGACCGTCTTCCACCTGCGCGAGCAGCTCCAGGCGAAGCTGTCGCGGCTGCCGCTGTCGTACTTCGACAAGCGGCAGCGCGGTGAGGTGCTGAGCCGGGCGACCAACGACATCGACAACATCGGCCAGACGCTCCAGCAGTCGATGGGGCAGCTGGTCAACTCGCTGCTCACCATCATCGGTGTGCTGGTGATGATGTTCTGGGTGTCGCCGCTGCTGGCGCTGGTCGCGCTGGTGACCGTACCGGTGTCGTTCGTGGTGGCCACGCGGGTCGGCAAGCGGTCGCAGCCGCACTTCGTGGCGCAGTGGCGGGTGACGGGCAAGCTCAACGCCCACATCGAGGAGATGTACACCGGGCACACGCTCGTGAAGGTGTTCGGGCGGCAGGAGGAGTCGGCGAAGCAGTTCGCCGAGGAGAACGAGCGGCTGTACGAGGCCGGGTTCAAGGCCCAGTTCAACAGCGGGATCATGCAGCCGTTGATGTTCTTCGTGTCGAACATCAACTATGTGCTGGTCGCGGTGGTGGGCGGACTGCGGGTCGCCTCCGGGGCGCTGTCCATCGGTGATGTGCAGGCCTTCATCCAGTACTCGCGGCAGTTCTCGATGCCGCTGACGCAGGTCGCGTCGATGGCGAACCTGGTGCAGTCCGGGGTCGCGTCCGCCGAGCGGATCTTCGAACTGCTGGACGCGGAGGAGCAGGAGGCCGACGCGGTGCCCGGGGTGCGGCCGGAGGAGCTGCGGGGGCGGGTGGCGCTGGAGGGGGTGTCCTTTCGGTACGAGGCCGACAAGCCGCTGATCGAGGATCTGTCGCTGGTGGTCGAGCCGGGGCACACGGTCGCGATCGTGGGGCCGACGGGTGCGGGGAAGACCACGCTGGTCAACCTGTTGATGCGGTTCTACGAGGTCACCGGCGGGCGGATCACGCTCGACGGGGTCGATGTCGCGTCCATGTCGCGGGACGAACTCCGGGACGGCATAGGGATGGTGCTCCAGGACACCTGGCTGTTCGGGGGGACCATCGCGGACAACATCGCGTACGGGGCGTCCGCGTCGCGGAAGGTGACGCGGGGGGAGGTCGAGGAGGCGGCTCGGGCCGCGCACGCGGACCGGTTCGTCCGGACGCTGCCGGACGGGTACGACACCGTGATCGACGACGAGGGGACCGGGGTGAGCGCGGGTGAGAAGCAGCTCATCACGATCGCCCGGGCGTTCCTGTCGGATCCGGTGATCCTGGTGCTGGACGAGGCGACGTCCTCGGTGGACACCCGTACGGAGGTGTTGATCCAGAAGGCGATGGCGAAGCTGGCGCACGGGCGGACGTCGTTCGTGATCGCGCACCGGTTGTCGACGATCCGGGACGCGGACACGATTCTGGTGATGGAGAGTGGTTCCATCGTGGAGCAGGGGGCGCACGAGGAGCTGTTGGCGGCGGACGGGGCGTATGCGCGGCTGTACAAGGCGCAGTTCGCGGAGGCGGTGGCCGAGGTGGACTGAGGGGGTGGGGGCCGGCTGGGGTGCGTTGTCGGGTGCGGCTCGGTGGGGCTTCTCGCGCCCCGCGGCGCAGCCGCAGATGGATACAGCCCCGCGCCCCTGAAGAGCAGGGGCTGCGCCCCCTGCTCTTCATCACCGCGCGCCCCTCAGTCCAGGTAGCCTCTCAGCTGGTCCGCGAAAGCGTGATCCCTCAGCTTGTTCAGGGTCTTGGACTCGATCTGGCGTATGCGTTCGCGGGTCACGCCGAAGATGCGGCCGATCTCCTCCAGGGTGCGGGGGCGGCCGTCGGCGAGGCCGTAGCGGAGTTGGACCACCTTGCGTTCGCGTTCGCCCAGGGTCGACAGGACCGCTTCGAGGTGTTCGCGCAGGAGCAGGAAGGCCGCCGATTCCACGGGGCTCGCCGCGTCGCCGTCCTCGATGAGGTCGCCGAGGGCCACGTCGTCCTCCTCGCCGACGGGGGCGTGGAGCGAGACCGGTTCCTGGGCGAGGCGGAGGACCTCGCTGACGCGTTCGGGGGCGAGGTCGAGGTGGGCGGCCACCTCGTCCGGGGTGGGCTCGTAGCCGCGCTCCTGGAGCATCCGGCGTTGGACGCGCACGACCCGGTTGATCAACTCGACGACATGGACCGGGACCCGGATGGTGCGGGCCTGGTCGGCGAGGGCGCGGGACATGGCCTGGCGGATCCACCAGGTCGCGTAGGTCGAGAACTTGTAGCCGCGGGCGTAGTCGAACTTCTCGACGGCCCGGATGAGGCCCAGGTTCCCCTCCTGGACCAGGTCGAGCATGGTCAGGCCGCGGCCGACGTAGCGCTTCGCCACCGAGACCACCAGCCGCAGGTTCGCCTCGATGAGGCGGCGCTTGGCCATGCGGCCCATGACGACCAGCCGGTCGAGGTCGAGGGCGAGCCGGGTGTCGAGGTCGGGGGCGCCGGAGAGCCGTTCCTCGGCGAAGAGGCCGGCCTCGACACGGCGGGCCAGGTCCACTTCCTCCACGGCCGTCAGGAGAGGGATACGGCCGATCTCGCGCAGGTACTGGCGGAAGAGGTCGGAGGAGGGACCGCTGGTGTCCGGGCGGCTGCGCGGCGGTTCCACGGGCTCGGGTGGCTCGGCCGGGTCGACGGCCTCCACGGCATCGATCACGGCGGCGGGCGGCTCGTCCGGGTCGGGCGGGCCGTCCGGGGCCGCCTCGGGGTGGTGCGCGGCGCGGCTCTGGGCGGGCACCGCGGTGATGACATCGGTCTCCGGGTCCGGCTCCGCGCCGTCGGTACCGATGGCCGTACTGGTGTCGTTCTGTACGAGGGTCTGGGTCTGCACGGGGGCGACCTCCAGGAATGTCGCTGCCAGGGCGTACGGCAGCGGTACGTCTGGGATGGCGCGGGCGGCCTCTCCGCCGTCCATCCCGTACTCATCGAGCGGAACCGCGGGGATCTCGGACCCATGGGGGACGGGTCGGCCGCGCTCCGAGGACTCAGGCACCGGAACCCAGTGTGGAGTACGACACACAGCCGCTACGAGGGGCGTGCGGTGACTTTTTGCGTCCGGGCCGTGACCCCACGGTTACTGTGCCGTACGAGTGTGCTGCTGGGAGGGTCCTAAACCGCTTGAAGGCCGTACGGAGCGGGGGTGGCTCCGGCGTGGATCGGCAAGTGCGCCGGGGAAGTTCACACCGGGGGCGTGAACCGGCGCGGCCTCAGAGCGCCTCCGCGCCCCGCTCGCGCAACGCCTGGTCGTACTGCTGGAGCACCCACAACTCGTTCTGTACGGCGGCCAGCTGGGCCGGGTCGCCCTGGGCGGCGGCGCGCGCCAGGCTGCCCTGGACGTCGCGCACCCGGCGCTCGACGGCCCGGCGGCGTACGGTGACGAGTTGGTCGCCCGCGTAGACCTCGTCGACCTTCTTGCGCATGATCGCCTCGACCGCCAGCTCGGTCACCATGGCCCGCACCGTGTCGTCCGGCGCGGCCTCGCGGACCCGGACCAGATACTCCTGCGGGTCCTCGACTCCGTACTCGACGCCGCCCGCCTCGATGATCGCCTCGCGGACGGACGCGTACGGGGCGGCGGTGAACTCGTCGATGCCGTACGCGTCGAACGCCGGGGCCACCAACTCGGGGCGCTGCAGGGCGAGTTTGAGGAGTTCGCGTTCGGTGGCGAAGACCGGGTTGCGCAGGGTGAGGGCCGGGCCGGAGGGGGGCCGGGCGGTGGACTCGTACGGCTGGGCCTGGCGCTGGGCGGCCGGGGCCGGGCCCTGGCCGCCGCGGTCGCGGGCCCAGCGGGCGAGCTGGGCGACGCGCTTGACGACGAACTGGGTGTCGAGGATGCCGAGCATGCCGGCGAGCTGGACGGCGACCTCGTGCTGGGCGCCGCTGTTCTTGATGCGGGCGACGACCGGCGCGGCCTCGTCGAGGGCGGCGGCGCGGCCTGCCGGGGTCTCCAGGTCGTAGCGGGCGACGATCTGGCGCAGCGCGAACTCGAAGAGCGGGGTGCGGGGTTCGGCCAGCTCGGCGACGGCCCCGTCGCCCTTGGCGAGGCGCAGTTCGCAGGGGTCCATGCCGTCCGGGGCGATCGCGATGTACGTCTCGGCGGCGAACTTCTGGTCGTCCTCGAAGGCGCGCAGGGCGGCCTTCTGGCCGGCCGCGTCGCCGTCGAAGGTGAAGATCACGCGTGCGCTGCCGTTGTCCATCAGCAGTCGGCGCAGGATCTTGATGTGCTCGCCGCCGAAGGCCGTGCCGCAGGTGGCGATGGCCGTGGTGACGCCGGCGAGGTGGCAGGCCATGACGTCCGTGTAGCCCTCGACGACGACGGCCCGGCTGGCCTTGGCGATGTCCTTCTTGGCGAGGTCGATGCCGTACAGGACCTGGGACTTGCGGTAGAGCGCGGTGTCGGGGGTGTTGAGGTACTTCGGGCCGTTGTCCGACTCGTAGAGCTTGCGGGCGCCGAAGCCGACCACGTCGCCGCCGATGTCGCGGATGGGCCACATCAGTCGGCCCCGGAACCGGTCGATGGGGCCCCGGCGGCCTTCCTGGGAGAGGCCGGACAGCAGAAGTTCCTTGTCGGTGAAACCCTTGCCGCGCAGGAAGCGGGTGAGGTGGTCCCAGCCCTGGGGGCTGTAGCCGACGCCGAAGTGGACGGCGGCGGCCTGGTCGAAACCGCGCTCGGCGAGGAAGATCCGGCCGGTGTCGGCCTCCGCGCCGGTGGCCAGCTGCTCCGCGTACCACTCGGCGGCGATCTTGTGCGCCTCGACCAGGCGGATGCGCTCGCCGCGCTGGTGGGAGGGGTTGTACCCGCCCTCCTCGTAGCGCAGGGTGATGCCGGCCTGGCCGGCGAGGCGCTCGACGGCCTCCGAGAAGGAGAGGTGGTCGACCTTCATCACGAACGTGATGGTGTCGCCGCCCTCCTGGCAGCCGAAGCAGTGGAAGAGCCCCTTGCTCGGGCTGACCTGGAACGACGGCGACTTCTCGTCGTGGAACGGGCAGAGTCCCTTGAGGTTCCCGCCGCCCGCGTTGCGCAGCTGGAGGTACTCGGACACCACGGCGTCGATCGGGACCGCGTCCCGAACCGCCTTCACGTCCTCGTCATTGATCCGTCCAGCCACGCGGAGATTCTACGGTGACCTACTGACACGGCCGCGCTGCGGAAGGGGCGCGGGGAACCGCGCGGGCGGCCGCGTGCCACCCGCAGTCGCCCGCGCGCCCCACCCCGCGGGCGCCTAGGCGATCAGACTCTCCAACGGAATCTGGGGATTCGCGAGCGCGTCCACGTCGACCCGCTCCCGGGACCGGATGAGCTTCTGGATCGGCTCAGTGACATCCCACACGTTGACGTTCATCCCGGCCAGCACCCTCCCCTCCTTCACCCAGAACGCGACGAACTCCCGCTTCCCCGCGTCCCCCCGGATCAGCACCTGGTCGTACGATCCGGGCGGCGCCCATCCCGAATACTCCATCCCCAGGTCGTACTGGTCCGAGAAGAAGTAGGGCACCCGGTCGTAGGTGACGTCCTTGCCGAGCATCGAGCGGGCGGCGGCCGGGCCGCCGTTGAGCGCGTTGGCCCAGTGCTCCACCCGCAGCCGGGTGTCGAACAGGGCGTGCGGGAAGGAGACGACGTCACCGGCGGCGTAGACCGAGGGGTCGGACGTGCGCAGGCCCGCGTCGACCACGATGCCGCCGCCGTACGCGCGGTCGGCGATCTCCAGGCCCGCGGCCTCGGCGAGACCGATGCGCGGGGCGGCGCCGATGGCCGCGAGGACGTCGTGCGCCGGGTGCTCCTCCCCCGTGTCCGTACGGGCCGCGAGGACCATGCCGTCCTGGCCGACGATCTCGGTGAGCCGGGCGCCGAAGTGGAAGCGGACGCCGTGCTCGCGGTGCAGCTCGGCGAAGAGGTTGCCCAGCTCGGGGCCGAGGACGCCGTGCAGCGGGGTCGGCTCGGGCTCGACGACGGTGACCTCCGCGCCGTACTCGCGGGCCGCCGCCGCGACCTCCAGGCCGATCCAGCCGGCGCCCGCGACGACCAGGTGGCCGTTGTCGCGGCCCAGCGCGGCGAGGACGCCCTTGAGGCGCTCGGCGTGGGCGAGGCGGCGCAGATGGTGGACGCCCGCGAGGTCGGTGCCCGGGATGTCCAGCCGGCGCGGCTCGGCGCCGGTGGCGATCAGCAGTTTGTCGTAGTGGACGAGGGTGCCGTCGTCGCCGAAGCGGACGGTCTTCGCCATGCGGTCGATCGCGTCGACGGTCTGGCCGAGGTGCAGCTCGATGTCGTTGGCCGCGTACCAGGACGGTTCGTGGACGAAGACGGAGTCGCGCTCCTCCTTGCCGAGCAGATAGCCCTTGGAGAGCGGCGGGCGCTCGTAGGGGTGGTCGCGTTCGTCGCAGATCAGTATCACGCGGCCGGTGAAGCCCTCCGCTCGGAGCGTCTCGGCCGCCTTCGCGCCGGCGAGACCGCCTCCGACGATGACGAATGTCTGATCCGCGTCGACCACTTGATGCCTCCTCGTACTGCTTCTTTAAGGGTGCGTCCACATGCGAGCGTCCCGCACACAGCGTGATGCGGGAAGAGGTAGTGACCCGATCAGGCCACGCAGGGTCACGTGTCAGTCATATCCCGCACTTCCCGTATATCCCTGTCACATCCGTCCCGTCAGTCTCGCGTGCAGGGTGCGGGCGGAGGGATCGGTGAGCGAGGCGATCTGGTCGACGATCACCCGCTTGCGGGCACGGTCGTCCGGGGCCTCGTCGAACAGGGCACGGAACTGGGGTTCGAGGCCTTCCGGGGCGCGGGCGGTGAGCGCCTCGGCGAGTTCGGCGACGACGATCCGCTGGTCGGCGCGGAGCCGCTCCTGCTCGGCCCGCTGCATCACATAGCGGTCGGCGACGGCCTTGAGGACCGCGCACTCCAGCCGTGCCCCGCGCGGGACGACCAGTTCGGCGGCGTACCGGGTGAGGGGGCCGCTGCCGTACGTCTGCCGGGTGGCGCCCTCGGCGGCCAGGCAGAAGCGGCCGATGAGCTGGCTGGTGGCGTCCTTCAACCGGGCCTGGGCGACGGCCGTTCCGTCGTAGCCGTGGGGCCACCACTCCTGGTCGAGGAGGCGGTCGAGGGCCTCGCCCAGCTCGGCGGGGTCGGTGCCGGCGGGCGCGTACCGGTCGCGGGCGACCTCGAACACCGCCTGGCGTTCGGGCTCCGCGTGCAGGCAGTTGGGGTCGATGTGGCCCGCGTGCAGGCCGTCCTCGACGTCGTGCACGGAGTACGCCACGTCGTCGGACCAGTCCATGATCTGGGCCTCGAAGGTGGTGCGGGTGCCGGGGGCGTCCTTGCGGACCCAGTCGAAGACGGGGCGGTCGTCGTCGTACACGCCGAACTTGGGGGACGCGGGGTCGGTGGGGTGACCGCCGCGCGGCCAGGGGTACTTGGTGGCGGCGTCCAGGGCGGCGCGGGTGAGGTTGAGGCCGACGCTGACGAAATCGCCCGACTCCGGGGAGGGCACGAAGCGCTTCGGTTCGATGCGGGTGAGGAGGCGCAGGGACTGGGCGTTGCCCTCGAAGCCGCCGCAGTCCTCGGCGAACTCGTTCAGCGCCTGTTCGCCGTTGTGGCCGAACGGGGGGTGGCCGAGGTCGTGGGAGAGGCAGGCGGCCTCCACGAGGTCGGGGTCGCAGCCGAGGGCGGCGCCCAGCTCGCGGCCGACCTGGGCGCACTCCAGGGAGTGGGTCAGACGGGTGCGGGGGCTGGCGTCCCAGGTGTGGGTGCGGGTGCCGGGGGTGACGACCTGGGTCTTGCCGGCGAGTCTGCGCAGCGCCGAGGAGTGGAGCACGCGGGCGCGGTCGCGCTGGAAGGCGGTGCGGCCGGGGCGTTTGTCGGGCTCGGGGGCGTAGCGCTCCGCGGCGTGCTGGGTGTAGTGGGCCGGGGTGTCGTGGCTTGTCGGGGTGGTGTGGTCGGGGGGTGGGGTGCCTTCCATGGTTCGACAGTACGGGGAGGGTGTGACAAAAGGGGGCCTACTCGTCTGCCGGGTGCGGATCGACGGCGGGTGCGGGGTGCGTCGTGGCTTGTCGCGCAGTTCCCCGCGCCCCTTAGAGGGCGCCCCTGTGGTCCGGCGTCTTCCAGCGCCCCCTAGGCCGTCGCCAGCGCCGGGAGGGGCCTCGTCCTGGTTGTCAGGGACTCGTCGTAGCGGTGCAGGACCAGGTTCGCCATGGCCGGGTGGGCGCCCAGGGGGGCCGCGGCGATCCACGGGGCCTGGGCCGCGCACTCCCTCGCGAAGCGGCCGGGGGCCGTGAAGTAGGAGGCGAGGGCTGTGCGGGTGCGGCCCTGGGCGGCGAGGGTGCGGACGGCTTCGGCGACCGTGGGGGTGGCGGCGGAGGCATACGCGGAGAGGACGGGAACGCCGAGACGGTCGGCGAGGAGCCGGGCCGTACGGCCGGTGTCCTCGGCGGCGTCGGGGTCGCGGGAGCCGGCGGCGGCCAGCACGACGGCGCTGGTGCGGCGGGTGGCGTCGTCCATGCGGGTGCGCCAGCCGGCCTCGACGAGGCGGGTGCGCAGGGCCTCCACGAGGAGCGGGTGCGGGCCGAGGGGGGCGGCGAGGCGGGTGCGGGCCCCGGCCGCCGCGGCCATCTCGGGGATGTCCTGCTTGACGTGGTAGCCGCGGCTGAGGAGGAGGGGGACGAGGACCGCCTCCCGGTCGCCGAGCGCGGCGAGGGTGTCGGGGAGCAGGGGCTCGTTCAGCTCGATGTGGCCGAGGTGCACGGAGAGGCCGGGGCGCTGTCCGCGGACGCGCTCCATGAGGGCGCGCACGGTCGCCAGGGCGCGCGGGTCGCGGCTGCCGTGCGCCACGAGGACGAGGGCGGGCGGGGCCGGGCGCCGGGTTCCGTCGCGGGAGACACGGCTGAGCTGGGCGGCCAGTTGGCTCGTGATCAGGTTCATGATGTGCGCCGTACTGTCGAGGTCCGCGTTCGACTTGTTCGTCGTCGCCGTCATGGATCGATGGTGCCGGGGAGAGGTTGCCTGCCCGTTGCGCGGTGGTCACGGGTCTTTTCCGGTAGTTCACCGTGCCGGACAGGGCTGTGTGAACCCCTGCGACCTGGCACTTCTCCTCGTTCGAGTGAAGATTGTCACGCCGGGCGGTGAACCGGAGCGATGCGGATGACGTCTTCGTTGGGCGGGATGACGGGTGCGATCGGCTTCTCCGGCGGCCCGTCGGAAACAAGCGGGACACATAGCGGGATGCACAAGGGCCCCTCGGGGGGTCCGAGGGGACGGGGGCCGCGGTGGGGCGTGTCGAGCGGGTGGTGCGGGTCGCGCGCGGCGTACGGCTGCCGCGTACGCGGACCGGGCGGCGGCGGGCCGTGCAGGCGGTGATGGTGCTGTGCGTGCTGGCGCTGCTGCCCTCGACCTGGATGTTCACGGCGGCCGGTGACCGGCTGCGGACCACGGCCGACGTGCCGCGCACCGAGGTCGCGGTGGTCTTCGGGGCGGGGCTGTGGCAGGGCGAGCCGTCCCCGTATCTCGCGCGGAGGCTGGACGCGGCGGCCGAGCTGTACCGCTCGGGCCGGATCAAGGTGGTGCTGGTCACCGGCGACAACAGCCGGGTGGAGTACGACGAGCCGGACGCGATGCGCGGCTATCTCACCGGGCACGGGGTGCCGGACGACCGCATCGTCAGTGACTACGCCGGGTTCGACACCTGGGACTCCTGCGTCCGCGCCAAGAAGATCTTCGGGGTGGACCGCGCGGTCCTCATCAGCCAGGGCTTCCACATACGCCGGGCGGTCGCGCTGTGCCAGGAGGCGGGCGTCGAGTCGTACGGCGTCGGCGTGCAGGACCGGCACGACGGGACCTGGTACTACGGGGCGACCCGGGAGCTGTTCGCGGCGGGCAAGGCCTCGCTGGACGCGCTCTTCGAGCCGGACCCCCGCTTCCTCGGGCCTGAGGAAACGGGGGTCGAGACGGCGCTCGCGCTCGCGTCGGCGGGTTGACCCCTCAGCGGATCGACCGGTCGGTCAGTGCTTGACGGTGCCCCAGGTGCCCTGGTCCACGGCGCAGCCCCACTTCTTGCCGTCCGAGGTCTTGCCGTAGACGGCGAACTTCACCTCGTAGAGGTCGGTGCGCAGCATGCGGGTGCTGACCTTGAACGCGGCGCTCTTGCCGGGCTTCAGGGTCTTGGCGGCGACCTTGACGATCTGGTTGGTCTTCTGGGTGATCCGGGCGCCCTTGGTGGTCACCGTGGCCTTGCCGAAGCGGAGGCTCTTGGTGTTGGTCACCTTGAGGCTGACGTCCTTGAACGTCGCCTTCTTGCTGGAGTTCGTCAGGCCGAACCGGAGACCGCCGTTGGTCACCCAGTTGTTCTGGTCGACGTAGAACTTCTTCAGGTAGGTGATCTTGATCGGGCAGCTGGCGGCGGCCTGCGTCCCGGCGGCCGGACGGGTGTCGGTGGACGCGGCGGACGCGGCACCGGCCAGGCCCAGCTGGGCGGCGGTGAGCGCGCCGGCGGCCCCGAGGACGGCGACGGTGGTGCGCATACGGTTCACGGTGATGGTTCCTCTTCCCCCTACGGCCCTCGCACGGGCCACGTGACAGGACGTACGCCGCGCGGGGATCACGGCCCGACCCCCGTCGTCTGTGGCGCCCGTAGTTCTTAGCACGCGGGAGCCGAACAGGTGGACGGCAAGCGCTTGAACGGCCCCTTTCGGTGACAGAACCGGGACATGGGAACCCCCCGCGTTCACCCTGCTCCTCACGTCGGCCCCGGGCCCGCCGGGAGGTCCCCGTGCCGGTCGCGTAACGGGGGGCGTCCCGGCACGTAACACGTCCGACGCACGCTGGGCGGTATGCCGAACTCCGCGACGCCCACCCACTGCCCGTACTGCGCCCTGCAGTGCGGGATGAACCTGACGCCCGGTGCGGACGGGTCCGAAGGTGCCGTGGTGGTGACGGAGCGCGCGGACTTCCCGGTGAACCGGGGAGCACTGTGCGGCAAGGGCCGTACGGCCCCGGCTGTGCTCTCGTCCCGGGTCAGGCTGACCGGTCCCTTGGTCAGAAGGGCGGGCCGCCTGGAACCCGCCTCCTGGGACGAGGCACTCGACCGCATCGCCGAGGGGCTCACCCGCACGCGTACGGAACATGGTCCGGACGCGTGCGGGGTGTTCGGCGGCGGCGGACTGACCAACGAGAAGGCGTACGCGCTCGGGAAGTTCGCGCGGGTGGTGCTGGGCACCTCGCAGATCGACTATAACGGGCGGTTCTGCATGTCCTCGGCGGCGGCGGCCGGGATGAAGGCGTTCGGGCTGGACCGGGGGCTGCCGTTCCCGCTGGAGGACATCCCGCGGACCGGCTGTGTGATCCTCGTCGGCTCCAATCTCGCGGAGACCATGCCGCCCGCGCTGCGGTATCTGACGGAACTGCGCGAGAACGGCGGCACGTTGATCGTCATCGATCCGCGCCGCACCCGTACGGCAGAACAGGCCGATCTGCATCTGGCGCCGCGCCCCGGCACCGATCTCGCCCTGGCCCTCGGGCTGTTGCACCTGATCGTGGCGGAGGGACGGACGGACGAGGAGTACATCCGGGAGCGGACCGCCGGGTGGGAGGAGGCGCGGGCCGCGGCGATGGCGCACTGGCCGGAGTACGTGGAACGGATCACGGGGGTGTCCGTTCCCGAACTGCGGGAGGCCGTACGGCTGTTCTGCGAGCCGGAGCACGCGATGGTGCTCACCGCGCGCGGGCCCGAGCAGCAGTCCAAGGGCACGGACACCGTCGGCGCGTGGATCAACCTCACGCTGGCGACGGGCCGGGCGGGCAGGCCGCTGTCCGGCTACGGCTGTCTCACCGGGCAGGGCAACGGGCAGGGCGGGCGCGAACACGGGCAGAAGGCCGACCAGTTGCCCGGCTACCGCAAGCTGGTCGACCCCGAGGCGCGCAGGCATGTGGCCGAGGTGTGGGGCGTCGACCCGGACTCGCTGCCGGGGCCCGGGCGGAGCGCGTACGAGCTGCTGGACGCGCTGGGTACGGACATCAGGTCGCTGCTGCTGATGGGCTCCAACCCGGTGGTGTCGGCACCGCGCGCCGCGCACATCGAGGACCGGATCAAATCGCTGGACTTCCTCGCGGTGTGCGATGTCGTGCTGTCGGAGACGGCGGCGCTGGCGGACGTCGTGCTGCCGGTGACCCAGTGGGCGGAGGAGAGCGGCACGACGACCAATCTGGAGGGGCGGGTGCTGCTGCGGCGGCAGGCGATCACCCCGCCCGACGGTGTCCGCAGCGACCTGGAGGTCATGCACGAGCTGGCCGACCGGCTGGGCGTCGAGAAGGGCTTCCCGACCGACCCCGAGGAGGTCTTCGAGGAGCTCCGGCGGGCGAGCGCGGGCGGGCCCGCCGACTACTCGGGGATCACCTACCGCCGGCTCGCGGAGGAGAACGGGGTGTTCTGGCCCTGCCCGGCACCGGCCGACGGGGCTGGGTCCTTGACTGCCGCCGACGGGGTGGGGGGCCTCGTGGCCGCCGAGCCGGAGACTGCCGGGGCCGCCGCCGGGGTGGAGGCGTCCGCCGCCCCCGCTGTCGCCGGAGTGCACCCCGGTACCCCCCGGCTCTTCCTCGACCGGTTCGCCACGGAGGACGGGCGGGCCCGGTTCGTGCCGGTGTCGCACCGGGCGGCCGCGGAGGAGCCGGACGCCGAGTACCCGGTGCTGCTGACCACCGGGCGGGTGGTCGCCCAGTACCAGTCGGGGGCCCAGACCCGGCGGGTCGACGAGCTGAACGCCGCCGCGCCCGGGCCCTTCGTGGAGATGCACCCCCGGCTGGCCGAGCGGCTCGGCGCGGCGGAGGGCGAACCGGTCGCCGTGGTCTCCCGGCGGGGCCGGGCCGTGGCACCGGCCCGGATCACGACCGGCATCCGCCCCGACACGGTCTTCATGCCGTTCCACTGGCCGGGCGAGGGCCGCGCCAACACCCTCACCAACCCCGCCCTCGACCCCACCTCCCGCATGCCGGAGTTCAAGACGTGCGCGGTACGGGTGGAGGCGGTGCGGGAGTAGGGGCGCCGCCGACACGGCGCGGGAGACGGTGACCGGCTCCCGGCTCCCTGCTCCCTGCTCCCTGGGCGATCTCGACAGCAGCGACACCCCGTTAACTTGAACATTCATGCTCTCTGATGCGTAGATCCCGTGTGGGTATCCCGAACGTTGCACCGAGGATGGGGACAGCGGACGCACAGCTCGCCGTGGACACTGGGGAGCACAGCCGACCCGGGGGGATCGCATGCCGCAGCACGACAGTCATCAGTGGGTCGACTCGTTCCCGTGGAGCCTCGCGTACCGCTGGGGCCATTCCGCGCTGACCGCCGACTTCGACCTGAGCGGTGACGCGCCCGGACTGCTGCGCGTCCGCCGCCCCGACGAACCCGAACCGGGCCCCGAGGAGGGCGCCACCGGCACCGGCACCGCGCTGCCGCTGGTCCGTCTGACCCTGCTCGGCGACGACACGGAAGCGGGCGGCCGGCTGAGATACCGGGCGCACCACTCCACCTACGGCGGCACCGCACCCGGCACCGCACCCGGCATCGCGTCCGACTGCGCCGCGGGCCCGGACTGGCACCGGCTGACCTTCGAACTCCACGACCCCACAACCGGGTTGACCGCCTTCGCCGAGTACGCCTCACCGGACGGCGTCCCCGTGCTGCGCTCCCGCGTCCGGCTGCGCCACGACGGCACCGGGACGCTCACCGTGGGCGCGGTCGCCAGTCTTCTCCTCGGCGGACTGCCCTCCTCCGACGAGCTGTTGGTCCTCCACGCGCACAACGACCGTCTCGGGGAGTCCCGTTGGCACACCGAGCCCCTGCGGAACTCCGTCCCCGGCACCGGGCACGCGGCGGCACGGCGTGCCGGACGGGGCGGCCTGCGCACGGACGGGCCTCTCGCGACGGGCGCACTCCGGCACCGTAGGGACGGGCGCGCCTGGTTGTGGCGGATCGAGTCGGCGGCGGGCTGGGCGTGGGAGGCCGGCGAGTCGGCGGGCCGGACGTATCTGGCGCTCGGCGGACCCACCCACGACGAGCACCGATGGTGCCAAGTCCTGGCGCCGGGCGCCGAGTTCACGACCGAGTGGGCCGTCCTCGCCCTCGGCACCCGCTTCGACGACGCGCTGTCCGCCCTGGCCGCCTGTCGCCGCGCCCTGCGCGACCCGCGCGACCGTGCGGACGCGCTGACGGGCGAGCCGGTCACCGACTGACCGGACGCGCACCGCGGCGCGGGCCCCGCGCCGCACCCGGATCAGCCGCGCGGGCGGTGCGTGCGCCAGTCTCCGCCGTCGATCGGCTTCCCGCCGGCCCGCAGCCCGGCGGCCACGTGCGGGGCGGCGACGTAGACCCACGCCCGTACGGCCGTGCCGTCGGCGAGGATCGCCTCGCGGGCCACCCGCTCGTAGAGGTTCGCCGGGTCGTCCGGGGCGTACTCCTCCAACTCGTCGAGGGTGCGCAGGAGTTCGGCGTAGGACTCGGGTCGCGCGGTGACCAGTTCACCGCTCACCCCGGCCCGGGCCGCGGCCCCGTCCGCTGCCCCGCCGGTCTCCACCGCGTAGGGATAGCCGGGGCCGTCGTACAGCGTCATGCCGTACATCCGGGCCGGCTCCTCGGTGCGGGTGCGGCCGCGCAGGAAGAGGTCGTGGTTGACCTCGCCGGGGCGGAGGGTGCCGTAGACGAAGAAGGGGAGCACCGTTCTTCTCTCCTGGGGGTGCGGACGTGGCCGGACGTACCGTGCGCAGGCCTTTGCAGAAACGATTCTCACCCCTCACACATCCCCCTGGTGACGCCCTGGACTCGGCCTGTCATGCCCACTTAAATCGGACGACATCCGTGGTCGCTCCACCGACCACCGTCCCTGGGAGACCGATGAGCCGAATACGGCACCCCCGACGCCCGCGCCTCGCCACCACCGGCACCGCCGTCACGGCCGCCGCGCTGCTGGCGGCGACGCTCACCCCCACCGCGGGCGCCGCCGACCGGCCCGACCGGGACACCGCGATCGCCGACGCCGCCGACGTCCTGCGGGACCGCGCGACGAGTCTGGGGCTCACCGCGGACCAGGACACCACCGTACGGGACGTGATCGTGGACGCGGACGGCGCGCGGCATGTCCGCTACGACCGGACCTACCGCGAACTCCCGGTGCTGGGCGGCGACTTCGTCGTCCATCTCACCCCCGGCGGCGAGTTCCGGAGCGCGGACCGGGCGACCGTCCGGGAGATCACCGTCCCCACCGTCACCCCCGCCGTCAAGGCGCCCAGGGCCGCCGATCTCGCCGCCGCCGCGCTGCGCGCCGCGAACGTCGGCGAGACGCTCCGCAGGCTGACGTCCAAGCCCCGGCTGGTCGTCGACGCCCTGCACGGCGCCCCGAAGCTGGCCTGGCGGACGGACGCGCTGGCCCAGGACGAGGCCGGCAACCCGGTCGCCCGTACCGTCGTCACGGACGCCGTCACGGGGAAGCAGATCGACGCCTGGGACGCGCTGGAGACCGCGACCGGCGACGGCAGGTCCCTCTACTCCGGCACGGTCCCCCTGGAGACCACCGTCTCCGGGTCGGCGTACCAGCTCAAGGACCCCACGCGCGGCAACACGTACACCGGTGACGCGGCGAACCAGACCGACCTGTGCGTCCTCGGCATCTGCGTCCGGCGCGCCCCCGCGACGCTCTTCACGGACGCCGACAACCACTGGGGCACCGGCACGGCCGCGGACCGCGCCAGCGCCGCCGTCGACGCGCAGTACGGCACCGACACCACCTGGGACTACTACAAGAAGGTCCACGGCCGGAACGGCATCGCGAACGACGGCCGGGGCTCGTACAACCGCGTCCACTACGGCAACGCCTACAACAACGCCTTCTGGGACGACAGTTGCTTCTGCATGACCTACGGCGACGGTGACGGGAACCTGCTCGGCCCGCTCGTCTCGCTGGACGTGGCCGGTCATGAGATGAGCCACGGCGTCACCTCCGCGACGGCCGACCTGACGTACTCGGGCGAGCCGGGCGGGCTGAACGAGGCCACGTCGGACATCTTCGGGACCCTGGTCGAGTTCCACGCGGACAACGCCTCCGACCCCGGTGACTGGCTCGTCGGCGAGAAGGTCGTCCGCCCGGGTCTCGGCAGGCCCGCGCTCCGGTTCATGGACCGGCCCAGCAAGGACGGCTCCTCGGCGGACTGCTGGACTTCCTCGGTCGGGAACCTGGACGTGCACTACTCCTCGGGCGTCGCCAACCACTTCGCGTACCTCCTCGCCGAGGGCAGCGGCACGAAGACCATCGGCGGCGTCGAGCACTCCGGCACCACCTGCGACGGCTCCACGCTGACCGGCATCGGCAAGGACAGGCTGGGCGCCGTCTGGTACCGGGCCCTGACCGTCTACATGACCTCGTCCACGAACTACGCGGGCGCCCGTACGGCGACCCTGAACGCGGCGCGGGACCTGTACGGGGCGGGGAGCACGGAGTACGGCGCGGTGGCGGCGGCGTGGAGCGCGGTGTCCGTGGGCTGACGTCGCCCGAGGGTCGTTCACGTGGCGGCGCCGGGGAGCCGTGTCCGGTTCAGCGGCGCTCCTGCCACCAGCGGGTGAGCGTCTCCGCCTTCAGGTCGAACTCCTTGTCGAGGAAGGAGTCCGGGGTGTGCAGGGTGGTGCGGCGGCCGTCCGCGGTGTGGAGGGTGATCCGGCGTACGCCGAGAACGCGCCGGACCTCGAAACGCCGAACGGCCGTCCAGGGCACGCGCCTGCTCCGGATGCCGCGCATCACGAGGGCGTCCTCGGTCAGGGTCAGTTCGTCCTGGCGGCGCAGGACCGCGACGACCACGGTGGCCGTCAGCGCCCCCGAGAGGCACTGCCGCAGCGTGGCGCCGTCCATCGGGTCGGAGGCCAGGGCGAGGCCCGCGTACAGCAGTGCCGTGCCGCACAGGAACCCCAGCAGGACGGGCAGGACGGACTGGAGCAGGCCCGGCTTGTACGTGATCGTCATCGCGTGGGCGTTCCTGTGGGTCAGGGCGAGGGGAGCGGGAGGGCGTCCGTGTAGCCGTTGGAGGGGCGGGTGATCCTCTTGATGCCGTGGGCGTCGAGGGCCGCCGCGGCGGAGCTCGTGCCGAGGGTGCCGCCGGGGTGCCAGGTGCCGGTGAGCGTGACCCAGGCGTCGGCGGGCGGGGACGCGATGCCGTGGACGCGTACCTTCACGAACTGGGCGTCGGCGGCGCAGCAGCTGAAGATGACCCGGGTCAGATACCAGCCGGAGGTCCCGTCGCCCGCGGCCCCCTTGTCCGGGGTGACGAAGCCGGTCAGCCGGACGAGGCGGCCGTCGATGGCCCGGTGGCGGTCCTGCTGCACGCGGCGGGTGAAGTCGGTGAGCGTCATCGGAAGGGGGGAGGTCGCCGGCAGGGCGTCGAAGTCGTCCTGGTCGGTGACCGTCACCGCCTTGGGAGCCTCACGGGAGGCGGTGTACGCGCCGATGGCCGGCGGGGCGTAGAAGAGCAGGCTCAGCGCGGGGAGGAGCAGCAGCCAGGCGACCCGGGGCGGGGTGGAGTGGTCATGGCCGTGACCGTCGTCGTGCTGGCCGTCGTCGTGGCCGTCGTGGTGACGGTCGTGGCTCTCCCGCTCGGCGCTCCCGTCTCGCCCCTGTCGCCACAGCGACCATGCCTCCGCCGCGCCCAGGGCGAGCAGCAGGAGACCCGAGGCGACGAGGAGGGGGTGCATGCCCGCCTTGACGTAGCGCAGGTAGTGGTCGGTGAGGACGGTGGCGTGCAGGAGGCCGAGGCCGCTGAGGAGGAGAAGGAGCGCCTGGAGGGGGCGTTTCACAGGAGTACCGCTCCGATCAGGACGCTGCACAGGATCGCGACGACGACCGTCGCGGCGGAGAAGCGGACCGCGAAGGCCCGGCCGAAGGTGCCCGTCTGCAGGGCGATCAGCTTCAGGTCGACCATGGGGCCGACCACCATGAAGGCCAGCCGCGCGGTGGGCGAGAAGCCGGTGAGGGACGCGGCGACGAAGGCGTCCGCCTCGGAGCAGACCGAGAGGAGGATGGCGAGCGCGGCGAGGAACAGCACCGACAGCCAGGGCGAGTCGGCGAAGGTGTCGAGCACCGTGCGCGGGACGAGGACGTTGAAGGTGGCCGCTGCCATCGCGCCGACGACGAGGAAGCCGCCCGCGTGCAGGAAGTCGTGCTGGAAGCCGGTCCGGAACTCGTTCCATCGGCTCTGCCCGGGGCGGTGCCCCGTGTGCCGGGCGACCGGCTTGAGCCATTCCGCGCGGCCCAGCCAGAGCCACAGCCAGCCCATCACGGCGGCCGTGACGAGCGAGGCGAGCAGCCGGGCCAGCACCATGGCGGGGCTGCCGGGGAAGGCGATGGCCGTGGCGGTCAGCACGATCGGGTTGATGGCGGGGGCGGAGAGCAGGAACGCGAAGGCGGCGGCCGGGTTGACGCCCCGGCGGATCAGGCTGTGCGCGACCGGCACCGACGCGCACTCGCAGCCCGGCAGGACGACCCCGGCGGCACCGGCGACCGGGACCGCGAGCGCCGGCCGCTTGGGCAGGACCCGGGTGAACACCCGGGCCGGTACGAACGCGTTGATGGCACCCGAGAGGGCCGTGCCGAGCAGCAGGAACGGCAGCGCCTGCACGGTGATGGAGAGACAGACGGTCCGCCACGCCTGGACGGCCGGTTCCTCCAGCCCCCGCCCGACCGCGAACAGCACCACACCGGGGACGACGGCCGCGCCGAGCAGCAGCAGGGGCCAGTGCCGGGGCCAGCTGTGATCGGGGGTGCCGTCGGGGGCTTCGCGGCGGGCGGCCTCGTGGACCACCACGGCCATCTCCGGCTCCGCCGCCGTTCTCTCCGGCTCCGCCGTCGCTTCCTCCGACTCGGCCGTCACCGCCCCGTCGGCCGGTTCCTCTGTCTTCTGCATGCCAACTCCGAATGTCCGGCTGATCGGATCGAACATAGCGGGCGCTCCCGGCGGACTCTTCAGACCCCGTCCAGAAGCGAGGCGAGGCCGTCGTCGAGCGCCGGTTCCAGGTCCTCGCCGCCGAGCGCGACGACGGCGTAGGAGCGGCGCAGGAAGCGGCGGAGCGAGGGCGTGTCGAAGCGGATCATGGCCATGCCGTGCGGGGAGTGCAGCTCGACGACCGTGTGCGACGGGCCGCACGGCCACAGGTGCACGTCGCCGATACCGGCCGGGGCGGCCAGCCCCTCCACCAGCAGGGTGCGGGCGAACGTCCAGGTCACCTCGGCGTCGTCGGTGGAGGCACCGGCCGGGAAGTCGATGTGCACGGCGAGGGGGTCGGCGGGGGTGTAGCGCAGGGTGGTGCGTACCGGGATCTCCTCGTAGTCGGGGGTGATGAGGCGGGCGCGGGCGCGTTGTTCGAGAGCGGGGGGCGTGGGCCGGGTGGGCTGCGCGGGGTGCATGAGCGGTCTCCAGTTCGGGCACTTCAGGTACTTCGGGCGCTTGAGCTGCTTCGGGCGCTTCGACTTCTTCATGTGGTTCAGGCTCTTCGGATGCTCGGATGCCGCGGGTTCGTGTGTTCGTCAGATGTTTCTTCGGTCGGCCTGCCAGGTCGACCTCTCCGGTCGGCCTCTCCGGACGACACACCCTCTCGACCGCGCCAAGACCCCCTGTATTACGCCGTTTTCAAAGTCACCCGCTGTGACGCGCATCACTTTGTGTGATTACTTGAGATTTTTGTCATCTCGACATACAAAATCGTTCTCATCCCCACTCATCTCATCTCATCAGCAGGCGACTGGAGAGCGTTCCCGCCATGACCGACGGCCTCTCCGGGTCCGCGACCGCCGCGTACACCCGGATCTACGAGGAACAGCACCCGCGCCTGGTCGCGTACGCGCGCTCCCTCACCCGGAACTCCTGGACCGCCGAGGACCTCGTCGCCGAGGCGCACTTCCGCGTGTGGCGGCGGCTGTCCGGGGGGCACGAGATCGACAACGTACCGGCGTATCTGATGACGACGGTGCGGCATCTGGCGACGACGGCGGGCACCACGGCCACACGCGAGACGCCCTTGGACCCGACGGCCCCCGAGCGGGCCGAGGCCGAGATCAGGGTGGTCGGACCCCGGTCGGCCGACGCCTCCGACCCTGCCGAACAGGTCTCCTCCGTCGATCTGTTGGTCCGGGTACTGGGCCAGCTGCCCGAGCGGTGGGTACAGGCGCTGTGGCTGGCCGAGGCGGAGGGGGAGCCGCTGGAGACCGTCGGACGGCGCATCGGCGCCAAGCAGGGCGCGACGGCCGTACTGCTGCACCGGGCGCGCGAAGGGATGCGCCAGGCGTTTCTGCGCGAGCAGCCCGGTGCGCCGATCGATCCGGCGTGCCAGGTGCGTTGGGGGCGCATGCCGGCGTATGTGCGCGGTACGGCGACCTCGCGCCAGTCCGCGCAGTTGCTCGGCCATGTGGACGCGTGCGACGACTGCCGGGCGCGGCTCTCGGTGCTGATGCGCACGAACGACCGGCTGCCCGCGCTCGTCGGTCCGGCACTGCTGGTGTTCGTGGTGGGCGGCGGCGGGGGCAAGCTGCTGCTCTCCCTCACGGCGGGCTCCACCGGTACGGCCGCCGTGCTCGGCGGGGCCGGTGGCGCCGGGGGCGTGGGAGGCGCCGGCGGGCAACTGCTGCACGCGGTGCGGCAGGCCGTGGGCGGCGGGGCGGGTGGCGTGAAGGTGCCCACCGTCGCCGCGGTCGGGGCGGCCACGGCTGCCGCCGCCGTCGTGGCCGGGATCGTGCTCGGGCCTCTCGACTCCGGTACGGCGCCCGCGCGACGCGAGCCGGTCGCCCAGGCGCCGGGGCCACGGATGCCCGAGGCGCGGTCGCCCGAGGTCGTGGAGCGGCGGAACGCGGTGACGGACGCGGTGGTCTCGCCCCGGGGAGCGGTGCCTTCCGACCCGGTGGTGGTGCTGGTGGGGGACGACGGCGGTAGGGGTGCGGGGGGTTCCGGGAGCGATGACGGTGACAGTGACAGTGGTGGCGGGGACCCGCAGCGGCCGGAGGTGACCGTCCCCGAGGGCCCGGACGCGGAGGTGCCCGGGACCGGGCCCGTGGTCGAGGAGCCCGCGGTGGAGGAACCCGGCGTCGAGGAGCCGGGTGAGGAGGAGCCCGGCGGCGGTTATCCGGGGGCGGAGCAGCCGCCGGCCGAGGAACCGGTGGCCGAGGAACCGGTGGCCGAGGGGCCCGGTTCCGGCGAGCCGTCCGTTCCCGAGGAGGGGCCCGCTGAGGCACCGCCAGTGGAGGAGGCACCGCCCGTGCAGGAGGAGCCGCCCGTGGAGGAGCCCCCGGTCGAAGCGCCGCCCGTCGAAGAGCCTCCGGCCGAAGCCCCGCCCGTCGAAGAGCCCCCCGCGCCTGGTCCGCCGGAGGTTGTCGAGCCTGCGCCGGAGGTGCCTGTTCCTCCTGTGGAGCCGCAACCGGAGGTGCCCGGGCCCGGGGGCGACTGCTGACCACGGGACGGAGGACCGGCGCGGCGACCCGTGCCGAGGGACGACGGGAGACACGACGGGAGACACCTTTGCGGGACGGATTCACCGATGGGTTCTTCACACGGCTGGCGCACGACGCGCATCCGGTCGACCTGATGTGTCTCTATCTGCTGCACGGCTCGGTCGAACGGATCCCCGGCCTGCTGGTCGATCGGGAGACGCTGTCGTTCGAGTATCTGAGTCAGCATGTCCGCACCGCGAACCGCTCCGGCCACGGCGACGCGCACACGTTCTCGCTCGCCATCAGGAGGAAGGTCCGGGGGCGGCCGTACGGCTTGGAGTTCAGGGTCCACTTCATCGACGGTGAGCCCTACGCCGACGCGCTGATCCCGTTCGGTGCCGCTGTCGACCTCCCCCGGTTCCTGCACCGCTTCCGTGCGCGCTACGCCTCGGGGGGCGCTCCGGGCGACTGGGACTTCGACGTGTACACCGACGTGCGTGATCTCCGCGAGAGTGTCGTGGCGTTCGGCAACCACCGCCAGATCTGGTTCCAGGTCAACCGCGGTCCGGTGGTGGCCGGCCGGTCCCGGCCGATCACCGGGAGCCGGGGCCGGCTGGTGACCGGCCGCCTGCACGGGAACGGGTTCGGGACGAACGCCTCCCCGCCGAACGCGGGAAGCGCGATGTTCCCCGACCACCACGCCCGCGTCGAGGGCACCTCGGCCGAGGCCCGGGCGTACCGGCGCTACGTGGCCGGGCTCCGCGGCCCGCTGCCGCTGCGGGCCGGCCGGCCGTAGGCCCCGGCTTCGGCACCGCCCCCTACCCCCCGTACGGCCGCCGGCGCTTGGCCTCCCGGAGGGCCCGGCCCCACCAGGAGAGCTGGTCCAGCATGACCCGCGCGGCGGCGTCCGGGGCGGACGGGTCCTTGAGGTGACCGGAGTCGTCGAACGCGGCGTGGGCGTGGTGGAAGGAGACCGTGTCGCGGACGGTGGTGGCGTGCAGCTCGGCGAAGACCTGCCGGAGGTGCTCCGCCGCGCGCAGCCCGCCCGACATCCCTCCGTAGGAGACGAGCGCGACCGGTTTGGCGCGCCATTCGTGGAAGTGCCAGTCGATGAGGTTCTTGAGGGCCGCCGGATACGAGTGGTTGTACTCGGGGGTCAGCACGATGAACGCCTCGGCCGCCGCCAGCCTCGGGGTGATCTCGGCCAGCCGTGCCGTGGCCCCGGGCGTCGGCTCGAACGTCGTCGGGAGGTCGGCCTCGGCCACATCCACCACGTCGACCTCGAAACCGTCGTGCTCCCGCACCCGGTCCAGCAGCCACTTGGCGATCACCGAGGCGAAGCGGCCCGTGCGATTGCTCCCGATGACCAGCGTCACCCGCACCGGGGTGTCGGCCTGAGCGGGTGCTTCGGTGTGGGCAGAAGTGTGTGTGTCGGTCTTCATGGCGACCACCCTCGTACCTCGACTCGACTTGAGGTCAAGTCCTCGCGGACAACGGCCCGCCCTCCTCCGTCACCCGTTCACACCCCCGCCCTCCGACCATCGCGTTCTCTCCCTCGCCGCGCCCATCCCAGCCCTGTGACCTGCCCAAACGCCTCTCCCTCCGCTCCCCTCCCCCTTCCCCGGTGCTCACCCACCCCCCTTTCTGACGGCTCATCAGGAAGCGCTCGGGCCGGTCAGCCACTTACCTCGGAAGGGAACGGAGGACTCTCGGAGGAGGCAGCACGATGCGACATACCGCCCGGCCGCTGACCGCAACCGCCCTCGCCCTCACTCTCGCGGCCTTCGCCGCCGCCCCCGCGTACGCCGCCGCGGGCACCGGGCGGCTCGAACTCTCCCCCACCGGTGTCGTCCCCGGCGACGAGGTCACCGTCCGCACCGCCGCCTGCGGCACGGGCGGTACGGCCACGGGGGACGCCAGCGCGGTCGGCGCCGGCTCCTTCTCCCTCGCACCCGGCGACGGGAAGGAACGGCTCGACGGGCGGTTCGAGGTACCGCCGAGCGCACAGCCGGGGACGTACGAGATCGTCGCGACCTGCGGGAACGGTGGCCGTCGGGTCACCGGCGACCTGGTGGTCTCGCTCACCGGCACGCGGACCGCGCCGCCGGCGTATCCGAGGGGAAGCGTGAAGACGGGGGTCGGTGGCGCGCTCGGTCCCGACCCCGTGCAGACCGCGGCGGGTGTGGCGGCTCTGGCCGTCGCCGCCGCGGGCGGTACCTGGCTCCTGCATCGCCGGGCGAGAGGCGACGGGATCTGACGGACACCCTCCGCTGTCCGTCCGCCGGTACCGCCGTCCCCACCCCTCCGGGCCCGACGCCCCTCGTGGCCCGGAGGGAGGGACAAGACAGATGAAGAGAAAGGCCCCGCACGGCCCCGGAGGTGGCTGTGGAGGGTGAGGAGGTTCTCGTGCGTCGGGTCGCCAACTCCGTCATAGCCGGGGTCACCGTCGTGGCCCTCTGTTCCGGCGTGTGGCTGCTGCACAGCGGCACCGCGTCGCACGCGCCGCCGCAGCCGTCGGCCGCACAGGCCCATGTCCCGCCGTCCGGTCCGGGGAATCCGTCCGGCCCGGCGGTCCCGTCCTCCGGTACGACGGCCCCCGGCGAGACCGCCGCCGTCCCCCTGCCGCCCTCTCCGCCCGACCGCATCCGGATCCCCTCCATCCGTGTGGACGCGCCGCTGACGGGGCTCGGGCTCACGCCCGCCGGCAGCCTCGACGTTCCGCCCGCCGAGAAGGCGAATCTCGCGGGCTGGTACGAGGCCGGCACGACCCCGGGCGAGCGGGGCACCTCGATCGTCGCCGGGCATGTGGACAACGCCGACGGGCCCGCCGTCTTCTTCCGGCTCGGCGCGCTGCGGCGGGGCGCGACCGTCGAGGTGGACCGGCGGGACGGCGGGATCGCGGTGTTCACGGTGGACGCGGTGGAGGTGTACGACGCCCGGGACTTCCCCGACGCGAAGGTGTACGGCGCGGCGGCACGGCCGGAGTTGCGGGTCATCACCTGCGGCGGCGGGTACTCACGGGCGACCGGCTACCAGGGCAACGTGGTCGTCTTCGCCCACCTCACGGGCAGCCGCCCCGCCTGATCACCACGAGAAGCGCCGGGCGCCGCGGCCCCTGTGCGCCCCTCCCTCACGCCACCCACTGCTCGTACCCCATCTTCGCCACCAGCGTGAACACCACCGTCAGCAGGACCACCCGGACGAAACCGCTGCCCTTCTTGAGGGCCGTACGCGCGCCCACCGTGCCGCCGACGAGGTTGAAGACCGCCATCAGGGCCGCCAACTGCCAGTACACCGTGCCCTTCCAGGCGAAGGTGGCGAGGGCGCCCGCATTGGTGCAGCAGTTGACGATCTTGGCGGTGGCGGAGGCGGTGACCAGGTCGAGGTGGAGGACGGCGGTGAGGGCGAGGACCAGGAACGTACCGGTGCCGGGGCCGACGAGACCGTCGTAGAAGCCGATGCCGACGCCCGCGAGGCCGATCGCGGCGAGGACGCGGCGCGCGGAGACCGGGCCCGTGCCGGGGGCCGTGCCGAAGGCGGGACGCAGGATCACGAAGGCGCCCACGGCGACGAGGACCACCATGACCACCGGCTTCAGGATCTCGGTGCTCATGCCCGCGGCCACGAACGCGCCGGCCGTCGAGCCCGCCAGCGCCGCCAGACCGATCCGTACGGCGATCTTCACGTCGACCGGGGTGCGGCGGGCGTACGTCACCGCCGCGCCCGTCGTGCCGACGATGGCGACCGCCTTGTTGGTGCCGAGCGCGTACTGCGCGGCCGAGGCGCCGTTCGGCAGGCCCAGCAGGAGGGTGGGGAGGAGCAGGAGCCCGCCACCGCCCACCACGGCGTCGATCCAGCCGGCCGCGAGGGCGGCGGCGCAGAGGACTACGACCATGGTCAGCGATATGTCGGGCATGATCGCGACCCTATGCGGCGGGATAGGTGTGCTGTCCATCGACCTGAGGATCTTCTGAGCTTCGGCGGCACGCGCCCCCGGCCGCTGCCTCTCTCGTCGGCCCGTAGCCGCCCGCTCGCCCCGTATACGTGCACATGACCGCCGTATCGCCAGGTCAGCAGCGTGATCGAGGCCGTCCTCACACCCCACCCGGCTCTTCCGGAAACCCCTCACACCCCGGTCGGGGCCGCGGGGAGGGCAGCGTTCCCCGTGGGAAACAGACGTGATGCGGTCGGGTAACACCGGCACCGCACGCTCAGGGGCATGACCTCGAATGAGCGTGTGGTGGTGATCGGCTCCGGCCTCGCGGGTGTACGTCTCGCCCGGCGGCTGGGAGAGCTGGGCATGCCCGCCACGCTGGTGGGCGAGGAGGAGCACACACCGTACAACCGGGTGCTGCTCGCCGAAGTCCTGGCCGGACGGTACGCGCCCGAGGTCATCGCGTTGCCCGCCCCCGCCGAGCCGACCCGGCTGACGCGCGGCCGGGTGGTCCGTGTCGACCGCGAGATGCGAGCCGTACATCTCGCGGACGGCACGGAGATCGCGTACGACCGGCTGGTCCTCGCGACCGGTTCGAACCCGGTGCTGCCGCCGCTGCGCGGCCTGTGGGACCCGGAGCGGCACGAGTTCCCCGACGGGGTGCACGCCTTCCGGACCATGGACGACTGCGTCGGCCTGTCGAAGGCCGTACGGCCGGGCGTGCGGGCCGTCGTCATCGGCGGTGGGCTCCTCGGGGTCTCCGCCGCCCGCGCGCTCGCCCTGCGCGGCGCGCAGGTGGTCCTCGCCCAGCAGGGCGAGCGGCTGATGGAACGTCAACTGGACCCGGCCGCCTCGAAGTTGGTCCGCCGGCATCTCACCGACCTCGGTGTCGAGGTGCACACCGAGACCCGGGTACGGGCCGTGCGCAGCGTCGGCGGGACCGTGCGGTCGGTGTCGATGGCCGACGGATACGCCCTCGACGCGGATCTCGTGGTCATCGCCTGCGGGGTGCACCCCCGGGTGGGTCTCGCCCAGGAGGCGGGGCTCGCGGTGCACAAGGGCGTCATCGTCGACGAGGAGCTGCGCACCTCCGACCCCCGTATCCACGCCATCGGCGACTGCGCCCAGTTCGAGGGCACGGTGTACGGGCTCGCCACCCCGGCGCTCGAACAGGCAGATGTGCTCGCCGAGTTGCTGGCGGGGAACGCGCACTCCCGTTACACCGGCACCCGCGCCCTGACCCGGCTGACGCTGGCCGGCGCCGACTTCCTCGACCTGGCCGCGTTCGGCGAGCCCGAGCCGCTGCCCGGTGACGACGTCATCCAGCTGGCCGACGCCACCCGCGGCACCTACCGCAAGGTCGTCGTCCGCGGCGACCGCCTGGTCGGCGGGGTCCTCGTCGGCGAACTCGGCACCGTGGGCGCGCTCGCCCGCGCCTGGGAGGGAGCGGAGCCGCTCCCCACGGACGGCGCTCCCCTGCTCCACCTGCTCACCAACGATGGAGGCTCCTGAATGTCCGCCACCCTGGGGGCCACCCCCACGATCGTGCTCGTCGGCCACGGCATGGTCGGCCAGCGCTTCCTCGAAGCGCTCGCCGAGCGCGGCCTGACCGCCACGCACCGCGTGGTCGTGCTCTGCGAGGAGCCTCGCCCGGCGTACGACCGGGTGGCGCTCACCTCGTACTTCGCGGGCAAGAGCCCCGAGGACCTCTCCATGACCGACATGGAGTTCATCGAGACGCACGGCATCGAGCTGTTCGTCGGCGACCCGGCCGAGACCGTCGACCGTGAGTCGAGGAAGGTCACGGCCCGCTCCGGGCAGGTCTTCGAGTACGACGTCCTCGTCCTCGCCACCGGCTCGTTCCCCTTCGTGCCGCCGGTCCCCCACAAGGACGCCGCGGGCTGCTTCGTCTACCGCACGATCGAGGACCTGCTCGCGATCGAGGAGTACGCGAAGACGGCCGAGACCGGTGCCGTGGTCGGCGGCGGTCTGCTGGGACTTGAGGCGGCCGGCGCGCTGAAGGGCCTCGGACTCACCTCACACATCGTGGAGTTCGCGCCCCGGCTGATGCCGGTGCAGGTGGACGACGGCGGCGGCGCCGCGCTGCTGCGGACCATCGAGGACATGGGTCTGAGCGTGCACACGGGTGTGGGTACGCAGGAGATCGTGGTCGACGAGGCCGGTGCCGTCACCGGCATGAAACTCTCCGACGGCTCCGAACTCGCCACCGACCTGGTCGTGTTCAGCGCCGGTGTCCGCCCCCGCGACCAGCTCGCCCGTGACTGCGGGCTGACGGTCGGCGAGCGCGGCGGCATCAGCGTCGACGAGCAGTGCCGGACCGTCTCCGACCCGCAGGTCTTCGCGATCGGCGAGTGCGCGCTGGCCTCCGACGGCCGGGTGTACGGCCTGGTGGCCCCCGGGTACGAGCAGGCCGAGACGGCCGCCGCCACGATCGCGGCGGACGAGGCGTCCTTCACGGGCGCCGACATGTCCACCAAGCTCAAGCTGCTCGGCGTGGACGTCGCCTCGTTCGGTGACGCGCACGGCGCGACCGCCGACTGCCTGGACGTCGTGTACTCCGACTCCCGCTCGGGTGTCTACAAGAAGCTGGTCATCGGCCGCGGCGGCGAACTGCTCGGCGGCATCCTGGTGGGTGACGCGGAGGCGTACGGCACGCTGAAGGCGTTCACCGGGTCGGTCCCGCCCGTCTCCCCCGAGTCGCTGGTCCTCCCGGCGGGCTCCGGCGGCGGCGCCCAGCTCGGCCCGTCCGCGCTGCCGGACGAGGCGATCATCTGCTCCTGCCACAACGTGTCCAAGGGCGCGATCCGGGGCGCGGTGACCGAGCACTCCTGCACCACCGTGCCCGAGGTCAAGAAGTGCACCAAGGCCGGTACGGGCTGCGGCAGTTGTGTGAAGGTGCTGGGCCAGCTGGTCACCGCCGAGCTGGAAGCCGGCGGCGTGGTCGTCGACAAGGGCCTGTGCGGCTGCTTCTCGCAGACCCGCGAGGAGCTGTACGAGATCGTCCTCGCCCTGCGCGTCAACACCTACCAGGACCTGCTGGACCGCTACGGCCGCGACGGGGCCAAGGGCGGCGACGGCTGCGAGGTCTGCAAGCCCGCGGTCGGCTCGATCATCGCCTCCCTCGCCCCGACCATCGGCGCGAGCGGCTATGTCCTGGAGGGTGAGCAGGCGGCCCTGCAGGACAGCAACGACCACTTCCTGGCCAACCTCCAGAAGAACGGCTCGTACTCGGTCGTCCCGCGCATCCCCGGCGGTGAGATCACCCCCGAGGGGCTGATCGTGATCGGTGAGATCGCCCGCGACTTCGGTCTCTACACGAAGATCACCGGTGGTCAGCGGATCGACATGTTCGGCGCCCGCGTCGAGCAACTCCCGCTGATCTGGACCCGGTTGGTGGACGCCGGCTTCGAGTCCGGTCACGCCTACGGCAAGTCGCTGCGGACCGTGAAGTCCTGTGTGGGCCAGACCTGGTGCCGCTACGGCGTCCAGGACTCCGTCCGCATGGCGATCGACCTGGAGCTGCGCTACCGGGGCCTCAGGTCCCCGCACAAGCTGAAGTCGGCGGTCTCCGGATGCGCCCGTGAATGCGCCGAGGCCCAGTCGAAGGACTTCGGCATCATCGCGACGTCGAACGGCTGGAACCTCTACGTCGGCGGCAACGGCGGCGCCACCCCGCGCCACGCGGACCTCCTCGCCCAGGACCTGAACGACACCGAACTCATCAGGCTCATCGACCGCTTCCTGATGTTCTACATCCGCACCGCGGACCGTTTGGAGCGCACCTCGACCTGGCTGGAGCGCATCCCCGGCGGCCTGGACCACGTCCGCGACGTGGTCGTGGAGGACTCGCTCGGCATCTGCGAGGAGCTGGAGTCCCTGATGACCGACCACGTCGCGCACTACGCCGACGAGTGGGCCTCCACCATCAACGACCCGGAGAAGCTGGCCCGGTTCGTGTCCTTCGTCAACGCCCCCGACACCCCGGACCCGGTCGTCGGCTTCGTCCCCGAGCGTGAGCAGATCAAGCCCGACCTGCCGCTGCTGTCCATCGGTCTGCGGCCCGCCGCCGCCGAAGAAGTCCTGGAAGGAAGTGCCCAGCGATGACCCTCGCTCCCGAGAAGACCGATGTGAAGGTCCAACTGCGGCTGGCGGACGGCTGGTTCACGGTCTGCGACCTGACCCTGCTGATCCCGGGCCGCGGTGTGGCCGCCCTCCTCCCGGACGGCGAGCAGGCCGCGCTGTTCCTCGACCGCGCGGGGAAGCTGTACGCCGTCGACAACCGCGACCCCTTCGGCGGCGCCGCCGTCCTCTCCCGCGGCCTCACCGGCAGCCACCAGGGCCGCCCCTTCGTGGCCTCCCCGCTCCTGAAGCAGCGCTTCGACCTGGAGAACGGGCAGTGCCTGGACGACGAGACGGTACGGATCACGGCGTACGAGGTGCGGGCGGCGTAGCCCGGACCTCCCCGCCCGTCACGCCTTCAGCTCCGAGCACCTGACCCCGGTCAGGTGCTCGGAGGCGGTCCAGAGGCGTTCGCCCGCCCGGTCGTCGAGAGTCCAGGGCGCCCGGGGCGACGGACGCGGGGCGCCCCACATCCCGAAGGCCGGGCCGATGAAGGAGTCGGGGCGTACGCCGGGGGCGGTCGCCGCGTACAGCGTGGGCAGGGCGCCCCCTTCGGGGGACTGGGCGAAGAAGCGGTTGCCGACGCGCATGAAGCGTTCGACGCCCTTGCGGCCCTCGGCGGCCGGCCCGGCCGTCTGGAGGTTGGTGGACGCGTACCCGGGGTGCGCGGCGGCGGCGACGACCTCCGAGCCGTTCGTCGCGAGCCGCCGGGCCAGCTCGTGGGTGAAGAGCAGGTTGGCGGTCTTGGAGCGGCCGTAGGCGAGCCAACGGCCGTACGGCCGCTCGCTGTCGAGGTCGTCGATGTCGATGTTCGCCCGCAGGTGCATGAAGCTGGAGACGGTCACGACGCGGGCGCCGGGAGTGCCGAGGAGCAGTGGCAGGAGCAGGCCGGTCAGCGCGAAGTGACCGAGGTGGTTGGTCCCGAACTGCGTCTCGAAGCCGTCGGCCGTGCGGCCCTGGGCCACGGCCATCACGCCCGCGTTGTTGACGAGCAGGTCCAGCCGGTCGCTCGCGCGGGCGTACGTCTGCGCGAAGTCCCGTACGGAGCCCAGGTCCCCGAGGTCGAGACGGATCAACTCCGCGCTGCCGTCGGGGACTTCGGCGGCCATCCGCTCCAGCGCGGCGGCGCCCCGCTCCTCGCTGCGGCAGGCGAGGACGACGTGGGCGCCGCGGCGGGCGAGTTCCCTCGCGGTGACGTAGCCGAGGCCGCTGTTGGCGCCGGTGACCACCGCGGTGCGGCCGCGTCGGTCCGGGATGTCGCGCAGGGTCCAGCCTGGCATGGCGCCGCCTTCCCGAGGTGTTTCCTGGGCCGGTTTCAGCGTAGACCGGTGGGGGGTGTTGTGGGAGGTGTGTCGGCTGCGGGTGGGTGGGGGCTGGTCGCGCAGTTCCCCGCGCCCCTGAAAAGCAGGGGCTGCGCCCCGTGCTTGTCAGGCCCGCAGGGGCCTGGTCTTTCAGGGGCGCGGGGAACTGCGCGAGAAGCCCCACTCGTCCGCGGTCGGCATCGGGCGGGTGTCGAGGTAGAACCACTCGGCGGTGGGCCCGGGGCCGGTCCCGGGACCGGGGCCGGGGCCGTGCGGCAGCGGGCCGGTGCCGCCGACCGCCGCCGTTCCGATCGTGGCGTAGTCCCACACCTCGGTCGACGCCGGCTCCGGCTCCCTCGACTCTGCCGGCTTCGTCGGCGCCGCCGGCTGCGTGAGGTCGGGCATCAGCAGTTCCACCCGCAGCCCGGCCCCCCGCTGCTGCGCCACGAACTCCTCGACCTGGTTGCGGCAGGCGTGGTCGAGGTGGGTGACACCGAGCAGGTCGAGGCGGATGCGCGGCTTGCCGGAGGCCGCCGCGTTCTCCAGCGCGTCTATCAGCTTCGGCAGCCGCAGGAACGTCGCGTTGCCCGCCATGACGACCTTCGCCGTGTCGTCCTCGATGTGCTGCCGGATGACGGTCTGCGACATCCGCAGCGCGGCCAGCACGATGCCCGCGGCCAGCCCGAACAGCACCCCTTCGAGCAGCGCGGTCGCCGTGATGACCAGGGTGGTCAGCGTCATCACCGCGAACTCGCCCCGGTCCTGCCGCCACATCTTCGGGAACTCGTCCGGCGCGAAGAGTTTCCACCCGCTGTGCACGAGGACACCCGCGAGCACCGAGATCGGGATCAGCGCCAGCACCTGCGGCAGCAGCAGCGCGAAGGCGAGCAGCCACAGGCCGTGCAGCGTACGGGAGAGGCGGGTCTTGGCCCCGGCCTGGACGTTGGCCGAGCTGCGCGCGACGACGGCGGTGATGGGCAGCGCGCCGAGCAGGCCGGCGATCGTGTTGCCCGCGCCCTGGGCGATCAGCTCGGTGTTGTAGCGGGTGCGCGGGCCGTTGTGCATCCGGTCCACGGCGGCGGCGGTGAACAGGCTCTCCGCCGAGGCGATCACGGTGAAGGTGAGGATCGCCGTGATGATCCCGGCACTGGCCAGCCCGGACAGCTGCCCCGGCCCCGGCACGTCCACGGAGGCCAGCAGATTGCCGACCTGGAGCGTCTTCACCTCGACGCCCGGCAGCGCGGCGACCGCGATCCCGATGCCGACGGCCACCAGCGCGGCCGGGACCTTCTTGACCGGCCCGGGCATCTGCTTCCACAGGAAGCTGAGCACGATCGTGACGATGCCGAGCCCGGCCGCGATGAGCGCCTGCGGGTTCGTCACGGTGTCGGCGATCAGCCCGGGGACACCCGCCATGTTCTCCAGCGGGGTGCCGGGCGCCTTGGAGTCGGACATCGGGTAGAGCTGGCTGAACATCAGCGGCAGGCCGATGCCCGCCAGCATGCCCTGGACCACGGCGAGGGAGATCGCCTGGAACATCCGGCCCAGCTTCACCAGGCCCAGCACGATCTGGAGGATGCCGGAGAAGAGGACGATCACGCCGAGCATCGCGACGCCGAACTCCATGACCGTCTCCGCGACGAGCGCCGCGAGACCGGCCGCCGGGCCGCTGACCTGGAGGGTGCTGCCGCGCACCGCGCCGACCACCAGGCCGCCGATCACCCCGGAGATGATGCCCAGTTCGGCGGGCACACCGGAGGCCACGGCCACACCGATACAGAGCGGCAGCGCGACCAGGAAGACGACGAGGGACGCGGTGATCTCGGTGCCGAAGTCGATGCGCCCGCCGCCGGAGGCGCCTGGGCGGGTGCCCTTGGCTCCGGGGGGCGGTGCCGATGCCGGTGCCGATGCCGGTGCTTCCTGCGGGAAGCCGGGGATGTCGGGGGCGTATCGGGGGGCGGCGGGGAACTCGCTGAAGGCGGCGGGGGCGGGGGCGGGGGCGGGCCCGGGGGTGCCCTGCTCGCGCCGGCGGCCGTGGAGACCGCTCATGAGCCGTGCACCTGGAAGCCGCCGTCCGCGTCCAGTTCATGGATCTTGCCGGTGTCGATCTCGTAGTACCAGCCGTGCAACCGCAGCCGTCCTGAGTCGAGTTGCTGCCGGGCGACCGGGTACTCGCGCAGGACCGCGAGCTGGTTGCGGATGTTGAGCTGGACGACCTCGCGCAGGGCGGGGTCCTCGGACTGCTCGGTGTCCCGGGCGGTGCCCGTGTCCCCGAGGACCGGTTCGAGCGCGGGGCGGGCGTAGTCGAGCCAGGCGTCCACCCTGGGCAGTCCGGACAGGTCGGCGCCGTACTTCAGCGCCCCCATCGCACCGCAGTGGGAATGGCCACACACCACGAGGTCCTGAACGCCGAGCACCTCCAGCGCGTACTCGATGGTGGCGGCCTCACCGGAGGCGGCCCCCTGCGCGTCATGTGCGTCGTGCGGGGGCACGATGTTGCCCGCATTCCGTAGCTCGAATATCTCGCCGGGCCGCGCCCCGGTGATCAGGGCGGGAATCACCCGCGAGTCCGAGCAGGTAATGAACAACGCCTCGGGAAATTGCCCGACGGCGAGTTTCCGGTATTCGTCACTCTCGAAGTCGACCCGCCGCTTGAACGACCGGGCGCGATCCAGCAACGCCTTCACCGTGCCTCCCTGAACTGGTTACGACCCGTTCTGACCTGCTCTTACGACCGTAGGGGGCCGATGACCAGAGGAAGGTTAAGCGAACACTAAAACGCCGCCAGATTTTCCACAGATTTCAGCCAGTCCCGCTTCCACGCAGGTCCGGCGGGCTCCGGCGACCGAATACAAGCGGTTTCTGAGGGTCATTTCACAATGCTTCGGATTCCCTGCGCGTTCTTGTTCGCGGTCTTGTAGCGTGGCGCCCCACAGCACGGGTCTCGTGTTGTCCCGACTTTCTGGAGAGACAGGCGGCCATGGGCGTACGAGTGCTGCTCATCGAGGACGACGAGACGATCGCCGAACCGCTCGCCGACGGGCTGCGGCACTTCGGCCTGACGGTCCACCATGTGGCCACCGGCACGGACGGGTTGAGAGGTCCGCACGGCGATGTCGTCCTGCTGGACCTCGGTCTGCCCGACATGGACGGCATCGACGTCTGCCGCGGCATCCGCCGGACCTCCGACGTCCCCATCATCATCCTCAGCGCACGCGGCGAGGAGGCCGACCGCGTCCTGGGCCTCGAACTCGGCGCCGACGACTACCTGGCGAAACCGTTCAGCATCCGCGAACTGGTCGCCCGTATACGCGCGGTGTCGCGACGCCATCTGCGACCGGGGGCCGGCGGGGGCGGGGTCACGGCCTCGGGCGATGTGGTGGCCGGGGTCGTGGTGGCCGAGGCGGGGGTCGGGAGGGCGGCCGTGGGGGGTGGTGTCGGTTTCGACGCCGGTGCGGATCTCGACGGCGGGGTCGGTGCACGTGCCGGTGCAAGTGCCTTTGCCGGTACGGGCGTTGGGGTCGGTGTCGGTCCGGGCCGCCTGGCCGGGGGTGGTTTCCGGGGTGGGAACGACTTCACGGAGGCCGGCGGCTTCGGGGCCGCCGGGAGCGACTTCGGGGCCGGGGGCTCGCGCTACGACGGAGACGCGGGGGTGGGTGCCGGTGCCGGTGGGGACATGGGTGCCGGTGAGGGTGCGGGTGCGGGAGCCGGTTCGGGTTCCCATGCTGGAACGGGGTCGCGCGCGGGTCGGGGGCGGGGCGGGGGCGCCAGGCGCAGGAGCCGGGGCGTCCCCGACGCCGGAGACGTAGGGCGCGGGAGCGGTGTCGGTGGTGACGGTGGCGCGGGCGCGGGCCATGGCGTCCGGGACACCGGCGGTCCTGAGACCGGCTTCGGCGACGGAGACTCCGGCCGCCGTGGGACCGGCCCCGGCTTCGGCCGGGACACCGGCGGTCCTGGGACCGGTTTCGGCTCCGGCGTGGGGCCCGGCGGGTCCGAGTACGACTGGTCCGCCGGTAACGAGGGGCTGAGCGAGGGGACTTCGGCCCGCGAGACGTCGGCCCAGGACGCACCGGGCTTCGGCACCTCGGCCCACGACGGTCCGGGCCACGACTCATCAGCCTTCGGCACCCGACCGCCGGGAACCCCGTCGCGCGGTGCGCCCTTCGGCGGGACCCCCGCGCACGGCACTGCCGCCGTCCCCGGCACCCCGGTCTTCGGCGAGGCCTTCGACAACCCGCCGTTCGGGAACCCGGAGTACGGGAACCCGGGGTTCGGCGGCGGCGAGGGCTCGTTCGGCGGCGCTCGGCCCGGGTTCGACGGCGGTCAGGGCGCGTTCGGCGGCGCACCCGCGCAGGGCACGCCCCCGCACGGTTCGCCGATGTACGGCACCCCGGCCCACGGCACGCCCGCGTACGGCACCCCGCCGCACGGCTCCCCCGCGTACGGAAGCCAGGGGTACGGAGGGCAGGCGTACGGCACTCCGGCGCACGGCAGCCCGGTGTACGAGCCCCCGGTCTACGAGCCGCCCATGTACGAGCAGGCCCCGCCCGAAACCCGGGACGCCTCCGGTACGGCCGCGGCCGACGACGGTTCCGCCGCGCCGCCGCCCGGCCCGCTGGTCGTGGACCGGCGGACCCGGCAGGTGTGGGTGGGCGAGGTGCCGGTCGCGCTGACGCCGAAGGAGTTCGAACTGCTGGCGCTGCTCACGGAGGACCCCGGCGCCGTCTACTCCCGGCAGCAGATCCTCAACCGTGTCTGGGACGAGCACTACCAGGGCCCGACCAAGACCCTGGACGTCCATGTCGCCACACTGCGCCGCAAGTTGGGTGATCCGGCGTGGATCCAGACCCTGCGCGGAGTCGGCTTCCGGCTGGCGGTACGCACCCCCGGCCGGGCACCGGGACCGGCACCGGGCCAGAACCGGGATCAGGGTCAGGAGCAGGAGCAGGGTCGGCCCGCCGGGCACGGGCGGGGGCAGGGCACGGGCCTCGGCCGGGGATCCGGCAGGCATCGCACCCGTGAGGCCAGGGCGTCATGACCCGACGCCTGCTGCTGAGCTACCTCAGCCTCGCCGCCCTGGTCCTGCTCGGCCTGGAGATCCCGCTGGGCTTCGTCTACTCGCGGGCCGAACGCGAGCGGATCGTCAACTCCGCCAACGACGAGGCCGAGTCGGTGGCCGCGTACGCGGCGCTGTCCCTCGCCGCCGGACGCCGGGACGAACTCGTCGAACGCGCCCGGCACTGCGCCGAGCGCATCGGCGGGAAGGTCGTCATCGTCGACGCGGACGGGAAGCTGCTGGCCTCCTCCCACTCCCTGTCCGCCGACGAGGAGGAGACCCTGTCGTCCCAGCCCGAGATCTCCGCCGCGCTCCGGGGCAGCGCCACCACGGACGTACGGACGACGACGACCGGCGGGGTGCACTACCTGTCCGTGGCCGCTCCGGTCGGCCACGCCACGACCGACACGGGCACGGGCACGGGGACGGGGACGGGGACGGGGACAGGTTCTGGCTCGGGCTCGGGCTCGGGCTCGATCACAGCCGCACGTACGACCACATCCACCGCCACCGCCACAGCCACCGCCACATCCACAACCGCGCGCCCGGCCTCGGCCTCGGCCGCGTCGGCGCAGGGTGCCGTGCGCGTCACCCTCCCCACGACCATGGTGCACGCCCGCGTGTTCGCGGTCTGGCTGCTGCTCGCGCTGGCCGGGCTCGCGGTGCTCACCGGGGTCGCGGCGGTGGCGTTCGCGTTCGCGCGCTGGACGGGGCGTCCCATCCGGCAGTTGGAGGAGGCGACGCACCGGCTGGCCGAGGGGGGTGCGGCCACCAGCGTGGTGGTCACCTCGGGCCCGCCGGAGGTACGGAGTCTCGCGACGGCCTTCAACACGACCGCCGCCCGCCTCGAACACCTGCTGGCCTCCCAGCGGGCCTTCGCCGGTGAGGCCTCGCACCAGCTGAAGACCCCGCTGGCGGCACTGCGGCTCCGGCTGGAGAACCTGGAGCCGGACATCGCCCGGCGCGCCCGGCCCAGCCTCGACGCCGCCGTCACCGAGACGGACCGGCTGGCCCGGATGGTCGAGGGGCTGCTGGCGATGGCCCGGCTGGAGGAGGCGGCGGCCATCCCCGCCCAGGTCGATCTGGGCGGCGTCTGCGCGGAACGGCACCGTACGTGGGGGCCGTTGTTCGAACGCGAGGGGGTCTCGCTGGTCCTCTTCGCCGGTGCGGTCGGCCCGGTGACGGCCGTCCCCGGAGCCGTGGAGCAGATCCTCGACAACCTGCTCTCCAACGCGCTGCGCGCCTCGCCCGCGCACAGCACGGTCACCATGGAGCTACGGCTCCTCGTGCCCGCCCGGCGGGCGCTGCGCGACGCCCGGCCCAGCTGGGTCGACCTCCATGTCACCGACGAGGGGCCCGGGATGACGCCCGAGCAGCGCGCCCGCGCGTTCGACCGCTTCTGGCGCGCCCCCGGCGCGCCCAAGGGCGGCACCGGTCTCGGTCTCTCCCTCGTACAGCGTCTGGCGCATGCGAGCGGCGGGGACGTGACACTGCGGGAGGCGGCGACGGGCGGGCTGGACGCCGTGGTGCGTCTTCCGTCGGCGGAGCCGCCGGTTCCGCCGCCCGGCCACGGGTTCGGAGGCAGGCCGGGGCAGCGACGTCGTGAGGCTCCACCGCTGCCGGCCTGAACCGGGGCCCCCGCCGGCCTGAACCGACGGCCCCTGTGAATAACCCCGTAGAGTCATGGGTTGTCCATGCTCCGTCAATCACGCTCCCCTAAGTTCCATCAGCGCGCGACCCCGCCGCCGACCGGCAGGCGGGCCGGTCAAGGCACTCAAGGCACCCCTTGGAGCGACTGTGGAACGTCGTACTCTCCTGCGCGCGGCCGTACTCGGCGGCACCTCGACCGCCTTCGGCGGAACCCTGTGGCGCGGCGCCGCGTACGCCGCGCCCGCCCAGCCCGGCACGGGCCCGTACGGGGCGCTCGGCGCGGCGGACGCCAACGGCCTCCGGCTCCCGGGCGGCTTCACCGGCCGGGTGATCGCCCGTTCCGGCCAGACGGTCCCCGGTACGTCGTACACCTGGCACAACGCCCCGGACGGCGGCGCCTGTTACGCGGACGGCACCGGCTGGATCTATGTCTCCAACTCGGAGATCAACCCCTCCGGCGGCGCCAGCGCGGTGCGGTTCTCGTCGACGGGCACGGTGACCTCGGCGTACCGCGTCCTGTCCGGCACCCGCCAGAACTGCGCCGGTGGCAGGACCCCGTGGAACACCTGGCTGTCGTGCGAGGAGGTGGACCGCGGCTATGTCTACGAGACCGATCCGTGGGGCACGAACGCGGCGGTGCGGCGGGACGCGATGGGCCGCTTCAAGCACGAGGCGGCGGCGGCCGACCCGGTCCGCCGGGTGGTCTATCTGACGGAGGACGAGACGAACGGCCGCTTCTACCGCTTCGTCCCCACCACTTGGGGCAACCTGTCCTCCGGCACCCTCCAGGTGATGGTCGCCGGGACCGCCACCTCCGGCACCTACACCTGGGCCAACGTCCCCGACCCGGACGGCTCCCCCACCAGCACCCGCACCCAGGTCCCGGGCGCGAAGTCCTTCAACGGCGGCGAGGGCTGCCACTACGCCGACGACACGGTCTGGTTCACCACCAAGGGCGACAACCGCGTCTGGCAGCTCGATCTCGCCGCCGGCACCTACGAGTTGGCGTACGACGACTCCCTGGTCACCTCCGGGACGGCGCCCCTCACCGGCGTCGACAACATCACCGGCACCGCCTCCGGGGACCTCTATGTCGCCGAGGACGGCGGCACCATGGAGATCTGCCTCATCACCCCGAACGACACCATCGCCCCCTTCCTCCGCGTCGACGGCCAGTCCTCCTCCGAGATCACCGGCCCCGCCTTCTCCCCCGACGGCCGCCGCCTCTACTTCTCCAGCCAGCGCGGCACGAGCGGCAGTTCGTCGGGCGGCATCACGTACGAGGTGACGGGCCCGTTCCGCAGCTGACGCGGAATTCGGAACGGCATTATCGAACTCATTCTCACGCAAGACTTGTTCGATTCCGCTTCTGCTAGGTTCAGCGGGTGGTCATGCCCAACGAACCGGGGCCAAAGAGCCTCCAGGAAAGCCTCGGAATCAGCGCTCGCCCGCGCAAGGTTCTCCTGGCGGCATGCGGTACTCGCGGGGACGTACAACCCTTTCTCGCATTGGCCGTGGCGCTGCGTCGCCACGGCCATCACCCGTTATTGGCCGCCCCTTCCTCGTACGCGTCCGACGCCGCCGCGTACGGCGTCGATTTCGCCGCGATCGACGACGGCCCGACCCGGATCCTCGACGAGACGACGACCCGCGGAACCATCGACAAGGGCCTCACGGGCGTGCGGGGGAAGATCGCCGCCGCGCGGACCGTCGCCCGCCTCAAGCGGCTGCTCATCGCCCCGCTGCGCGATGTGGCCGCGATCGCCCACGACCACGGCGACATCGCGGCGGTGGTGCATTCGGCGGCGTTCCCCGTCCAGCACGTGGCCGACATGCTGGACGTACCCGCCGTCGTCGTGGCGCTGCAACCCGGCTGGATCCCCACCGACCTGTTCCCCTGCCCGCTGATGCCGCTCCCCCGCGTACCGCGTCTCCTCAACCGGAGCACGTACGCCGTGGTCGTGGCCGCCCAGCGGTCCCGCGAGGTGGAGCGCTGGCGGACCACCGAACTGGGCCTGGCCGCACGCCGGCACGGCGCCCGACGGTGGCTGCGGGACCCCGAGGGGCGGCGACGCCCGGTGCTGCAGTCGTTCAGCAGGCATGTCACCCCGGTCGACCCGGCGTGGGGCGACGCCGTACGCACCACGGGTTTCTGGTACCTCCCGGCCCGCCCCGACTGGACACCGCCCCCGGAGCTGACCCGCTTCCTGGACGAGGGCCCGCCTCCCGTCTACATCGGCTTCGGCAGCATGGCCGGCACCCGGGGACGGCGGAACAACGCGCTGGTCACCGAGGCGGTCCGTCTCACCGGCGTACGAGCGGTGGTCGCGACCGGCTGGGGCGGTATCGACGCGTCGGGCGGACCCGCCACCTCCGCGACCCGCTCCGCCCCTTCGCCGTCGCGCATCCTGGCGATCGAACAGGCCCCTCACGACTGGCTCTTCCCCCGTACGGCCGCGGTCGTGCACCACGGCGGCCCCGGCACCGTCGGCGCCGCCCTCGCCGCGGGGCGCCCCCAGGTCCTCTGCCCCCACATGGGCGACCAGACCCACTGGTCCGCCCGTATGCACGCACTGGGCGTCGCCCCCGCCCCCCTCGCGGCCCGCGCCCTCACCGCGCGCGGGCTGGCGGACGCGATCACCACGGCGGTGACGGACCGGCGCCTGGTTCACCGGGCCGGTGAAATCGCCCCCTTGGTCCGGGCCGAGGACGGCGTCGACGCAGCGGTGAATTCCCTGCTGACCCACTTCATCTGATCCCCCCACACACATCGCGAACGAAGGCCCCGAGTGCTGCAAATCCCGTTCTCAGAAGCCACCGTCGAACCTGGGACCGTAATCTCCTGGTCCCTGCGAACAAGGAACTCCTCTCCAGAAGAAAAGAACTCCCCCCTCCCTTTCCCTCCCTCTTCGACTTCCCCTTCCACTTCCGCTTCCGCTTCTTCCGTATCGGCATCGGCATCGGCATCGTTCAATCAGGACAAGCATCATTTGTCGTCCGAGGCGTCTCGGAACACGAGTGACGGAATCGCCAGTTCGATCACGGTCACCTTCGAGATCGCGGGCCGGCTGGACACGGCGGCGCTGGAATCGGCGCTGCTGCTCCTCGTGCGGCGGCACGAGGTGCTGCGCAGCGAGTTCCGGCGCCTGGCCGGGGACCTGAACTGCACGGCGCTGGCACCGGAGTCCATGGTCCTGGAGGCGGAGGAGGTCGGCCGTTTCCACACCGGCGACGATCTGCACATCCACCTCGACAAGACGTTCAAGAGCATCGACACGCTCTCCTGGCCGCTGTTCCTGATGGGCGCGGTGGTCCGCGAGGCGAGCGCGACCGTCTATCTCTGCTTCGACCACATCGTGTGCGACGGCCTGTCCATGCCCGTCGTCGTGAACGAGCTCCAGACCGCGTACGCCGCCCTCACCGCGAGGCGCACCCCCGAACTCCCGTCCACGGGAAGCTATTTGACCTTCGGCGACAACCAGCGCCGCCGGTATGCCGCCCTCGGCGCGGACGACGACCGCCTGGCGTACTGGAAGGACTTCATCCGCGGCAACGGCGGCTTCTTCCCCAGGTTCCCCTTCGATCTGGGCGTCCCCGAGGACCAGCTGTACCCCCTGGTGAACCGGGCGCTCCCCCTCCTGGACCCCCACCGGACCGACGCCCTGGCGGCGGGCGCCCGCGCGTCCGGCGGCAGTGTCTTCACGGCCGTACTGGCGGCCGCGGCGACCGCCCAGCACCGTTTCGGAGGGCCGGGGGTCTACCGGGGCCTGCTGCCCGTCAGCGAACGGACGGCGGACGACGAGGGGGCCCTCGGTGTCACGGGGGAAGCCCCGAACCCTTGGCTGCACTCCATCGGCTGGTTCGTGAACACGATGCCGATCGAGTTCCAAGTGGCCGAGGGCGGCACGGACCACGCCACCACCATTGCGCGGGCGCGCACGGCGTACGGCGAGCTGCAGCGGCACACCGGCGTGCCCTTCGTGCGGGCCTGGGAGTTGCTGGCCCCGGAGACCTTCTCCCTCCACCACTGGCCGTGTCCGGTGAACTTCTTCTCCTACATCGACTTCCGGCGGACGCCCGGCGGCCTCCACCACCCGCTCTGGAACCCGAGGTTGCACGTCTGGGCGGCCCGGGGCAACGGCATCAGCCACTGGTTCCACCGCACCGCCACCGGCCTCCACGTCAACATGCTGCATGTCGACACACCCCAGGCACATGAGATCAGCGACGCCCTGCACGACGAACTCGTACGGGTCCTGCTGGAGATGGCGGGCGAACGGGACGCGGGGCGGGCGCTGTCCATCCCACGGCCGTCGCGGGAGGCGACGACGGCATCGACGGCACGGAACTGACCTGCGCAGAGGGGCCGGCGGCGGCGTCCCGTCACATCGACCGGGCCGCCGGCCCCGGCTCACCGGAACTCGTGGACGACCTCGATCCGACCCACGAGGTGCGCGTTGAACTCGTCCAGTTCCTCCGCCGGCACCCACAATTCGAGGATCGTCTCGCCGCCGGCCTGCCGCACGGGGTAGCGCCGCAGGAACTCGGCGTCCACCTCGAACCGGGTGACGAACCCCGCCCCGTCGTGCTTCACGTTCCAGTCCCGGGCGATCTTCACCGCGTACGCCTCGTCGAGGACCGGGTAGAAGATCGGCTGCTCGGGCAGCCTCGGCGGCCAGGCCCGCCATCCCGAGTCCCGCACCAATCCCAGCTCCACGGGGCCGGTGGGCCGCCACAACGTCCTCGTCGGCTGCCTGCTCACGGATCGGTCCGCCTTCTCTGCGCGGCGACCGCGGGTTCGGCCGGCCGGGGGGCCGACGGTATCCGCGGACTCGGCCCGGCAGCCACCGGGTTTGCGCCGGACCCGCGGGAGAGGGCGGTGCCCGGTGCGGGACGCCGCCCTCTCCTGTCCTGTCTCACCACGGCCGCCGTCGCGTCAGTCCCGCCGGATCAGCTCCGGGTCGATCCGCCGCCCGACGAGCGGCAGCGCGCCGATGGCGGCGACGGCCACCGCGCCGAGTGCGCAGGCCAGCAGCAGGGGGATTCCGGCGCCGTCCCAGTAGACGGCGCCGCCCCCGGTCACGAGATAGCTGGACTCCGCCAGCTTCCCGGCGACCACGGCCAGCACCAGCCCCACGGCCAACGGGACCACCACCTGCGCCACTTGCACGGCCCGCAGCGTACGCGGCCGCGCGCCGAGCAGTGACAACGCGGTGACCTGTGGCTTTCGCTCCACGGCGCGGTCCGTGGCGGCGACGAGGTAGGCGGCTACGCCGATGATCAGGCCGAGGACCATCCCGATGCCCAGCAGACTCTTCACCACGGTGATCTGCTGCAGCGATGTGACCACCACCCCCGGTGTGTCGACCTCCGTGGTGGGGTCCACGCCGCCGATGCCGTCCAGTACCTGACGGACCGTCTCGGGGGTTGAGCTGCTGAGGAGGGTGAGGGTGGCGGAGTCGGGGCGGAAACCTTCCGGAAGCGCGGAGGGCGGCACCAGTACGTCGCCGCTGCCGAAGATCGGCCAGCCCGGGTAGCCGCTGAACCGCAGTGTCTGTCGTGGCACCGCTACTTTCATGGCGTGCCGCTCGCCTCCCCTTCGCATGTCGAAGAGGAAGGTCGCTCCGGGCTTGCTGGCCTCTGCGTACAGCTGACCCGGATCCCAGAGCCGTACCGGGCGGTCGTCCACACAGTTGTCGACCCGGGGCAGCATTCCGCGCAGCTGCGCGCAGGTGGCCACCACGGCACGGATGGCCGGAACCATGTGGTCGATGTCCGCGCTGGTCCGCGACTCCATGACCACCGCGTGCGCGCGAACGCCCTTCACCTGCTGCCAGGCCCGCTGCTTCTCGTCGGTGACACCCTTGAGCGGAATCGTGTACTCCTGGACGGGCAAGGTGTTCTTGCTCACTTGGTCCAGTTCGATGAGTACTCCCTGGACGAGCGACGCCGCGAAGACCAGGATCACCAGTCCGGTCGCCACCCTCAGTGCGCCCCCGGCCTCGATCTCGTTGCGCCGCATGGCAAGGCCCAGAGAGACCGAGTGGGTGGCTCGGGCCACTTTCCGGGAGAGCGTTCGCGAGAAGACCGGCAGCATCATCACCAGCCCGACGCCGACCAGAACGACGGCAAGCGGCATGAGGATCGAGGAGAGTGCCGTCTCCCGGGGTGCGTTGCCCGTCGCACCGGCCACGCAATACCCCATCACGATCCCCAGTCCTGGAACCAGTGGGAGCAGACCCCACTTTCCGGGTGACCTCTCCGCTGCGCTGCGACGGACGGCCAACGGGTTCTCCGCCGCCTTCCTCGCGCTCGCCCGGCCCACGAACCAAGCGAGGGTCGGACAGCCGAAGAGGCAGGCCAGGGCGGTGGACAGGGACAACGAACCGTCCGAGGGGTACCACTTGAAGCCTGGCACCCCCACTCTCGAGACGAGTTGGTTGGCTACCTCGTAGATACCCAGACCGAGCACGGCACCCAGCAAGGCCGCTGCGACCGTCTCGGCGGCATTGACCCTCTGGGTGCCCCTCCTGCTCAGTCCCAGCAGCCGCAGTGCCGCCAGCCGCCGGGTGCGAGCGGCCGCGGAGAGCCGGGCACACACGGAGAGGAACACGGCCAAGGGCAGAAGGACGACGCCGGCCAGCGTGAACCGGACGATGTCGAGAGTCGACGGGTCCACCGTCGGCAGGCTCGCGGACTCTTTGCCGAAGAACCCCACGGGTTGGCCGCCCTCCAGCTCTCCCCGGCCTACGCCGACATAGGCGTACAACTCGTCGGGGTGAGCCAGCCCTTGGGCACCGATGGTTCCTCGCTGCGTACCTGGCAGCAGTTGAGCCAGGCCGGGCTCCCGCCGCAGAATCTCGCTCAACCGGGGAGAGACGAACAGCGCACCCGGACCTGGAAGTTCACCCAGACCCGGCGGTGGTTGGGCAGGCTTGTCCCCTCGGACCACGAAGACGCGGGTGAGGGGTTCCGCGGCGTAAGGGTCCGTCCTGGTCAGCAGGGAGGAGCCGCCCTCGGGTACAACACAGGCGAAACGGTGCGGGTCCGTGACGCAATCCGGCTCACGCGCCGCCTTACGCCCGTCCTGCGCGGCCAGAATCCCGGGAATCGCCAGAACCATGGCCAGACAGCCCACCCCGACGGCACTCCCCACGACCATGAGCAGGAAACGCACCCGGCTGCCCCGCCCCGCCCCCATCAACAGCCGAAGCCCCAGGACGAGTTCCCTCACGACACCTCCCTCACCTGAGCGGAGAGGACGCCGTCGCGCATCGTGTAGCGGCTGTCCGCACAGGCCGCCACCTCTGAGTCGTGTGTCACCAGCACCACCGCGGTTCCCTGCGAGCGGGCAAGGGTCAGGAACTCTTCGAGCACGGCAGCGGCGTTGCCGCTGTCGAGCGATCCCGTCGGCTCGTCGGCGAAGACCACAGCGGGACGGTGCACCAGCGCTCGAGCCACCGCGATCCGCTGACTCTGGCCCCCGGAAACCTGTGAGGGCCGCCGCTCGCGCAGATCCGCGAGCCCGAGGCGGCCGAGCACCTCTCCGGCAGCGGCATGCGCCTCCTTCTTGCGCTGTCCGGCGAGGCGCAGAGGAAGCGCGGTGTTCTCCTCGACCGTCAACTCGGGTAGCAACTCGCCGTACTGGAAGACGAACCCGAACCGTTCTCGGCGCAACTCGCTGAGTTCCTCGTCATCCAGGTCACCGAGGCGGCGCCCCTCGAATCGGACCTCACCACTGGCCACCGGCAACACCCCGGCCAAGCAGTACAGCAGCGAGGACTTCCCCGAGCCGCTCTGCCCGGTGATCGCCGCGACCTCCCCCCGGCTCAGGGTGATCTCGGCGTTCCTGACTGCGGGGGTCTCACCGTAGAGAAGGTCGACTCCCTTGGCGCACAGGACTTCTGATGTCTTGATCTCGTTCCCCTAAGAAGAGCACGAGCCCAGGCGAGGACGCCTGGGCTGTGGATGCCGGGTGGGCTCAGCGGAGTTCGTACGAGAAGTACTTGGTGGGCGAGCAGTTGTCGGGCCGCAGAGAGCCCCGGTCACGACACACCCGGAGTTTCGCGTCGTCCGTGTACTGCTGTGCTCCGCTCCAGTCGGAGTGACGGATGCGTACCGTGCTCCGCTGCTTCCCGTAGTACCGCGCCCAGCCGTGCCCTTCGACACCGACCTGCACGTACACGTTGTGACCGTCTTCGGGGTAGGCGTCCTTGAGATCTCCGGCCCACTCGAACGAGCCGTGATCGGTACCAGGAGGATTGAACTTGTAGGTCCCGCGCTCGAACTGGACACCAGCCGACCGGAGCAGCGGAATCTTCCCCTTCTGCGCAGCAAGCGCCGCCCCCGCCCCCGACAGCATCAGCCCCGCCGCCACGATCCCGACCAGCATCTTCTTCATGCGCCCCTCCGTAACCACCAGCGGCCCCAACGACCACCATCAATTACGGAATGTAATGCCGCGCGCACGCAAAGAAACGATCGCCCTACCCCATCACCACCGAATCAGGTGATCTTGAAGCACACGAGGCAACAAAAGATGCACACCCCCACAAACCGAGCCCCACAAACCAAGCCCCCGAACAGAGAAGGCGGCACCCCCGCACAGGGTGCCGCCTTCTCTTCGTGAGCCGGAACCGCCGCCCATCGGTGAGGGTCGGTCGGGGACGAGCGGCGGTTCCGGGGTCGGGGTGGGACGGAGGGGTCAGCGGTGGTCGCTGCCGATGGACTGCGAGGCCGCACGCCCCGCTTCCAGGCGGGCGACCGGGATGCGGAACGGGGAGCAGGAGACGTAGTCGAGGCCGGCCTCGTGGAAGAAGTGGACGGACTCGGGGTCACCGCCGTGCTCGCCGCAGACGCCGAGCTTGAGGTCGGGGCGGGTGGCGCGGCCGGCCTCCGCGGCCAGCTTCACCAGGGAGCCGACGCCGTCCTTGTCGATGGTCTCGAAGGGGCTGACCCCGAAGATGCCCTTCTCCAGGTAGGCCGTGAAGAAGGAGGCCTCGACGTCGTCCCGGCTGAAGCCCCACACCGTCTGGGTCAGGTCGTTCGTGCCGAAGGAGAAGAACTCCGCCGCCTCCGCGATCTGACCGGCCGTGAGGGCGGCGCGCGGCAGTTCGATCATCGTGCCGATCGACAGCTTCAGCGACGTCCCCGTCGCCGCCTCCACCTCCGCGATCACCGCGTCCGCCTCCTCGCGGACGATCTCCAGCTCCTGGACCGTGCCGACGAGCGGGATCATGATCTCCGCGCGCGGGTCGCCCTTGGCGTTCTTGCGCTCGGCAGCCGCCTCGGCGATGGCGCGGACCTGCATGGTGAAGAGGCCGGGGATGACGAGGCCGAGGCGTACGCCCCGCAGGCCCAGCATCGGGTTCGCCTCGTGCAGGCGGTGGACGGCCTGGAGGAGACGGAGTTCGTTCTCGTGGGGCTCCTGGCGGGACTCCGCCAGGGCCACGCGGACGGACAGCTCCGTGATGTCGGGGAGGAACTCGTGCAGCGGCGGGTCGAGGAGACGGACCGTCACCGGGAGGCCGTCCATCGCGGAGAACAACTCCACGAAGTCCTTCTTCTGCAGCGGCAGCAGGGCCTTGAGGGACTCCTCGCGCTCGACCTCGGTGTCGGCCAGGATCAGGCGTTCGACCAGTTCACGGCGGTCGCCGAGGAACATGTGCTCCGTACGGCAGAGTCCGATGCCCTGGGCGCCGAAGCGGCGGGCGCGCAGCGCGTCCTCGGCGTTGTCGGCGTTGGCACGCACCCGGAGCCGGCGCTTGCGGTCGGCGAAGGCCATGATGCGGTGGACGGCCTCGACCAGTTCGTCGGCGTCCTGGGCGCCGGCGTGCATCCGGCCCTCGAAGTACTCGACGACGGGGGACGGGACCACCGGGACCTCGCCGAGGTAGACCTTGCCGGACGAGCCGTCGATGGAGATGAGGTCGCCCTCCTCCACCACATGGCCGCCGGGGACCGTCATCCGGCGGCGCTTGGTGTCGACCTCAAGCTCCTCCGCGCCGCACACACACGTCTTGCCCATGCCGCGCGCGACGACGGCCGCGTGGGAGGTCTTGCCGCCGCGCGAGGTGAGGATGCCCTCGGCCGCGATCATGCCGTCGAGGTCGTCGGGGTTGGTCTCACGGCGGACCAGGATGACCTTCTCGCCCGAACGCGACCACTTCACGGCCGTGTACGAGTCGAAGACCGCCTTGCCGACCGCCGCGCCCGGGGAGGCGGCGATGCCGCGCCCGACCTGGGCGACCTTCGCCTCCTCGTCGAAGCGGGGGAACATCAGCTGCGCGAGCTGGGCGCCGGTGACGCGCTGGAGCGCCTCGGCCTCGTCGATCAGGCCCTGGTCCACCAGCTGGGTCGCGATGCGGAAGGCGGCGCCCGCCGTGCGCTTGCCGACGCGGGTCTGGAGCATCCACAGCTGGCCGCGCTCGATGGTGAACTCGATGTCGCAGAGATCCTTGTAGTGGTTCTCCAGGGTCTCCATGATCTGCATCAGCTGGTCGTACGACTTCTTGTCGATGGCCTCCAGTTCGGCGAGGGGGACGGTGTTGCGGATGCCCGCCACCACGTCCTCGCCCTGGGCGTTCTGGAGGTAGTCGCCGTAGACGCCCTGGTGGCCGGAGGCGGGGTCGCGGGTGAAGGCGACGCCGGTGCCGGAGTCGGGGCCGAGGTTGCCGAAGACCATCGAACAGACGTTGACCGCCGTACCCAGGTCGCCCGGGATGCGCTCCTGGCGGCGGTACAGCTTCGCCCGGTCGGTGTTCCAGGAGTCGAAGACCGCGTGGATGGCGAGGTCCATCTGCTCGCGGGGGTCCTGCGGGAAGTCCCGGCCGGCCTCGGTCTTGACGATCTTCTTGAACTTGGTGACGAGCTTCTTGAGGTCGGCGGCCTCCAGCTCGGTGTCGACGACGACCTTCTTGGCCGTCTTCGCCGCCTCCAGCGCCTCCTCGAAGAGGTCGCCGTCGACGCCGAGGACCGTCTTGCCGAACATCTGGATGAGACGGCGGTAGGAGTCCCAGGCGAAGCGGTCGTCGCCGGCCTGCTTGGCCAGGCCCTGGACCGACTTGTCGGACAGCCCGATGTTGAGGACCGTGTCCATCATTCCGGGCATCGAGAACTTGGCGCCGGAGCGGACCGAGACGAGGAGCGGGTCGTCGGCCTGGCCGAGCTTCTTGCCCATGCTCTGCTCAAGGGCCGCGAGGTGGGCGGTGACCTCGTCACGCAGTGCCGCGGGCTCGTCGCCGCTGTCGAGGTAGACCTTGCAGGCCTCGGTGGTGATGGTGAAGCCGGGAGGCACGGGGAGACCGAGGTTGGTCATCTCGGCGAGGTTCGCGCCCTTGCCGCCGAGGAGGTCCTTGAGGTCCTTGTTGCCTTCGGTGAAGTCATAAACAAACTTCACGCCCTCAACGCTCTGAGCTACGTGGCCTACGTGGGGATCTTTGTTTTCCGACACAGGTCCCAACTCCTTGAGGACGCGGTGGCTGCCCTGACGGCGAGGAACATACCCAGATCGAAGGCACCTGGGTACGTCCACTTGCGCGTCATGCGCCTGTAACCACCCGTCCGCCAGGAGATCGAAAGTCAAGGCTTGGCAAGGAGTAGCGGGCGAATGTGTTCACCTCTTGAAGGCAGCCTCTCCCAGATGACCGCCTTTTCGCTCACCTGAGCGGCAATCGACACGCCTGAGTTCGCTCGATGAACGATCAAAGGGTGGCACCCAGTGCCACCCCTTGAAGTCGCAGAACCGCCCATGACTCGCTCATCTGAGCGCAACCCCTATCAGAGGTGGCGAGAATCACGCAGTTCGAGGGGGCGTGATTTCACCATGCGGACCGCTCCGCGGGACGGTCTCGGGACGGAAACACCCCTGTCACACCCCCAGCGCGGCCAGTCTCCGCTCGGCGCGCTCCGGCGCGTACAGATGCTCGACGACCAGCGCACCCGCCCCCACCAGCCCCGCCCGCTCCCCCAGCTTCGAGGTCACCACGTCCAGATGAGCGGTGGAGCGCGGCAGGGCGCGCTGGTAGAGCAGTTCGCGTACACCGGTGAGGAAGGGGGTTCCGGCCAAATCGCCGGCGATCATCAGAACGCCGGGGTTGAGCAGGGTCACGACCGTCGCCAGGACGTCCCCGACGGCCCGGCCCGCCTCCCGGGCGAGCGCCGTCGCCCCGGGATGCCCGGCGGTCAGCAGATCCCGTACATCCGATCCCGAGGCCGCCCGGACCCCGGCCTCCGCCAGCCGCCGGGCCACGGCGCCACCGCTCGCGACCGCCGCCAGACAGCCGTACGAACCGCATCTGCACAGCGCGTCCGCGCCCTGCGGGACCCGGATATGGCCGATGTCCCCGGCGCCGCCGTCCACGCCCCGGTATATCGAGCCGCCGACCACCACCCCCGCGCCGATGCCGGTGGACACCTTGACCAGCGCGAACGCCGAGCAGTCCGGGTATCCGGTGCGCTGTTCGCCGTACGCCATGAGGTTGGCGTCGTTGTCGACGAGGACCGGGACGGCGGCCGGGCCGTTCGCGTGTTCGGTGAAGGCGCGGACCAGCCGGCCTCTTATGTCGTAGCCGTCCCAGCCGGGCATGATCGGCGGCTGGACGACACGGCCGGTCTCGGTGTCCACCGGGCCGGGCACCGCGAGGCCGACGCCGCAGACCGCGTCGGCCGGCCGCCCCGCCTTCTCCAGCAACTCGGCGAACCAGCGCCCGAGTTCGTCCAGTACGGCATCGGGGCCCTCCTCGATCACCAGGACACCGGTGTGCTCGGCCTGGATCTCGCCGGTGAGCGAGAGGACGGCGGCGCGGGCGTGGCGGGTGTCGAGGTCGGCGGTGAGGACGACCGCGTGCTCGTCGTCGAACTCCAGGGTGATGGAAGGGCGTCCGCCCAGCGGGGAGCCGACGGGACCGCCGGCGCCCTCGCGGAGCCAGCCGGCGCGGAAGAGCCGGTCCAGGCGCTGGCCGACCGTGGCCCGGGACAGGCCCGTGGCCTGCTGGAGCGCGCCGCGGGTGGTGGCCCGGCCGCTGCGGACCAGCTCCAGCAGATCTCCGGCACCGGCGTGACTGCCCACGTTCACGGCCCTTCCGCTCATGTCGTTCTCGACCCGGTTCTCGTCGGGTTCCCATGCGGTTCGCACGGTGTCCTCGGTGCCGCCATTGTCGCGGCCCCCGGCTCAGCCGTTCCCGCTCACCCTCTTGCGTTCACCAACTCTGCATTACATATTGAGTTTTGCGTGTTAAGTAGACGTAACCCTACGGTAGCTACTGCCGAACCGGTCGGCACCTTCTCCTCAGGGAGCCCCGCGTGGACCGCACAACCCAGCTCACCGCCCGCCGGCCCGGCGCGGGTGGGCACGTCGGACGCGATGTATACGATCCGGCCGTGCCGTCGCCGCCGCTGCGCCGCGCGGCGGCGCGGGTGCTGGCCGACAACTGGACGGGCCGCTCCACGGTGCCGTCGCGCAAGCTGTATCCGCACCAGTGGTCGTGGGACTCGGCGTTCATCGCGATCGGGCTGCGGCATCTGTCGCCGCTGCGCGCGCAGACCGAGCTGGAGACACTGCTGGCGGCGCAGTGGGGCGACGGGCGGATCCCGCACATCGTCTTCAACCCCGCCGTACCGCTCGACGCGTACTTCCCGAGCCCCGACTTCTGGCGCTCCTCCACGGCGGGACGCGCCGCGGGCGCCCCGCGCGCCGTCCAGACCTCGGGCATCGTGCAGCCGCCGGTGCACGCGCTGGCGGCCTGGCTGGTGCATCTCGCCGACCCCGGGCTGTCCCGGGCGCGCGGCTTCCTGTCCCGGGTGTACGCGCCGCTGGCCGCCTGGCACCGCTATCTGCTGCACCGCCGCGACCTGGGCGGCGGCGGGCTGGCCTCGGTCGTCCACCCCTGGGAGCAGGGCATGGACAACAGCCCCGCCTGGGACGCCCCCCTCGCCCGGATCACCCCGGCACCGGCCCGCTCCTTCCGCCGCGCCGACCTCGACCACGGCGCGGCCGAGGACCGGCCGACGGATCTGGACTACGGACGGTACGTACGGCTGGCGGCGGACTACCGCGACGCCGGATACCGGGACCGGGACCGGGTCGACGGGAGAAGGGGGGCCGCCGGAGGCGAGTTCGCCGTGGAGGACCCGGCGTTCAACGCCCTGCTCATCGCCTCCGAGCACGCCCTCGCCCGGATCGCGAAGGAGCTGGGCGCCCCGGGCACGGCCCGCCACGCCCGCGCGGAACGGCTGACGGCGGCCCTGGTGGAGCGGCTGTGGGCCCCGGCCGAGGGCATGTTCCTGTGCCGCGACACCGTGACGGACACCCTCGTCCCCGAGCGCGGCGTCTCCGGGCTCGTCCCCCTGCTGCTCCCCGGCCTGCCCCGCGACATCGTGGCCGCGCTCGTGCGGACGGTCCACGGACCGCGCTTCGGGCTCGGCAGCGCCACCCGGCTCGTCCCCTCGTACGACCTCACCGGCGAGGCCTTCGACCCGCACCGCTACTGGCGCGGCCCCGCGTGGTTCAACACCAACTGGCTGCTGGAGCGGGGGCTCAGAGTGCACGGGGAGCAGACGCGGGCGGACGCGCTGCGGGCGGCGGTGCTGGAGACCGCGGGGGCCTCCGGGTTCGCCGAGTACGTCGACCCGTACACCGGTGAGGCCTGTGGAGCGCTCGGCTTCGGCTGGACCGCCGCGCTCACCCTCGATCTGCTGCACCGGGACGACCACGGCCGCGGGCCCGGCCCGGAGCCGCACCACGACCACGATCACCATCACCACCGGCACGAAGAGCGCGACGGCCAGGCCATGTTCGGCATGAGTGACCAGGGAGGGGACCGAGGATGACGGACCGGCATCACCTGCTCGTGCGCGGCGGGACGTTCGCCGCCGTGGGCGACGGCGGCGACATCAGCGGGGTGCGGGGCGGCAGTTCACCGGACGGGCTGTTCGTCCGGGACGCCCGGCATCTGAGCCGGTGGCAGCTGACCGTCGACGGCGCGGTTCCCGAGACGCTCACCCCGGTCACCGACGGCGACACCGCGCGCTGTGTGCTGGTGCCCAGGGGCGGGCGCCGGGAGCCGGCCGCGTACACGCTCTTCCGTGAACAGGCCGTCGCCGACAGCGCGTTCGTGGAGACGCTGCGGGTCACGAGCAACCGCCCGGTGGCGACCACGGTCCGGATCGCGATCACCGTCGACGCCGACTTCACCGACCAGTTCGAGCTGCGCTCCGACTTCCGTACGTACGCCAAGAGCGGTGTCGTCAGGAAGCGCGAAGTCCTCGCCGACGGGGTGGAGTTCAGCTACCGGCGCGGCGAGTGGCGGTCGTGCACGACGGTGACGGCCGAGCCCGCGCCGGACGCCGTGGAGGAGACCGGGACGGGGGCGCGGCGCCTGGTCTGGGCCCTCGATGTCGACCCGCACGCCTCGGCGGAGCTGACCCTGCGGGTCATGGCACGGCCGCACGGCGACCGGCGGGCCATCCGGGTGCCGCGCTCCGCTGCCGCCGTGCACGATCAACTCCTCGCGCTGGAGGGCGAGTTCATGGCGGGCGTGGCCTTCCCCACCGGCTGGCCGGAGCTGGCCGCCGCCTGTGCGCGGGGCCTCGCCGACCTCGCCGCGCTCCAGGTCGCGGCGACCGGACCGGACGGCGAGACGCTCCGGGTGCCCGCGGCCGGGGCGCCCTGGTTCCTCACCCTCCTCGGCCGGGACGCCCTGCTGACCTCCCTCTTCACCCTCCCCTACCGGCCGGAGCCGGCCGCCGCCACCCTGCTCGCGCTGGCCGCCGCCCAGGCGACCGAGGTCGGTGTCGGCTCGGTGGCCCAGCCCGGCAAGATCGTGCACGAGATGCGGCACGGCGAGCTGGCGCACTTCGGACAGGTGCCGTACGGCCGTTACTACGGCTCGGTGGACGCGACCCCGCTCTTCCTCGTCCTGCTGGGCGCGTACGTCGAGCAGACCGGCGACGTCACCCTGGCCCGCCGTCTCGAACCCCACGCACGGGCCGCGGTCGGCTGGATGCTCGACCACGGCGGTCTCACCTCGCGCGGCTATCTCGTCTACCGCGCCGACCAGGGCGGCCTCGCCAACCAGAACTGGAAGGACTCCCCCGGCTCGATCTGCTCCGCCGACGGCGGCCGGCCCGCCGCCGGGCCGGTGATGGCGGCGGGCGCTCAGGGGTACGCGTACGACGCGCTGCGCCGCACCGCCGTACTGGCCCGCGCGGTGTGGGAGGACGAGGTGTACGCGGCCCTGCTGGAGCAGGCCGCCGGGGACCTCCGGGACCGGTTCCAGCGGGACTTCTGGATGGCCGGACACGACTTCCCCGCGCTGGCGCTGGACGGCGAGGGGCGGCAGGTCGACGCGCTCGCCTCGGACGCGGGGCATCTGCTGTGGTCGGGGCTGCTGGACAAGGAGTACGGGAAGGTCGTCGGGCGGCGGCTCCTCGAACCCGACTTCTTCTCCGGGTGGGGCGTACGGACGCTGGCCGCCGGTCAGCCCGCCTACCACCCGCTGTCGTACCACCGGGGGTCGGTGTGGCCGCACGACAACGCGCTGATCACGCTGGGGCTCGCGCGGTACGGACTGCACGACGAGGCGCGGGCGGTGGCCTCCGGGATGGTGGACGCGGCGGTGGCGGCCGGGTACCGGCTGCCGGAGGTTCTCGCGGGGTACGGGCGGGACACGCATCCGGTGCCGGTGCCGTATCCGCACGCGTGTGTGCGCGAGGCGCGGTCCGCGGCGGCGCCGCTCGCCCTGCTGACCGCCGTCGGGGGCGCCTAGCCGCTCCGCTGGATGAGCCGATGGGCGCCATCGGGGCGTGGGTGGTCGGCGGGCCGCGGGTCCATCGTGGTTGCTCGCGCAGTTCCCCGCGCCCCTTACGGGGCCTGGAGTTCCGCCAGCAGCCGTCCCGCCCGCTGCCTCGCCTCCATCTCCGTCCATGCCCATTCCGTGGTCGGGGGGCGGTGGGTGGTCCAGGTGTCCCAGTAGCTGCGGGCCTTGCCGTAGCGGTCGGCGACGAGGACGTGGGGGAGGCCGAGGAGGAGGGCGAGGACATGGCCGTGGAGGCGGTCGGTGACGGCGACCCGGCCGGCGGTCAACAGGCGGCAGCCGCGCGCCAGTTGGAGGCGGGCGAGGCCGTCGTAGGCGGCGAGGAGGGCGGGGACGGCGCCGGCCGGGTCGCCGGAGCCGGCCCGGCACAGGGCCCGGGCCCGGCTCCGCCACAGCGCCTCCTTGGCCTGGCGCCAGTCGAGTCCGGTGCCCTCCCGGGTCCAGTCGAAGACGTACGGGCCCGCGCGGCCCCCGCGCGTCGCGCCCCGGCCGGCCGGTGGCCCCTTCGCCGACTCCTTGTCCTCCCTGGCCAGCCAGACCACGTCATGGGCGGCCGTGCCGCCGGTGAGCGCGTCCGGCGGCACCGCGAAGGCCAGGTCGGGGGCGAGCAGGGCCGGGGCCTCGAAGACGGTGCGGCAGCGGTGCAGGCTGTGCCGGTCGCGCAGCAGCAGGGTGAGGTCGGGGTGGGCGTCGAAGACGCGGCGGGCGCGGGTGAGCTTGGTGTGGTCCGTGAAGTGCACGGACTGGGGCAGCTGTACGATCCGGCGGTCCGGGAAGTCCCGGAGGACCTGTTCGCGCAGGAGCTGGCTGTCCTCCCACAGATCGCCGAGGTTCCCGCCGCCCGTCAGCATGATCGGGCCTTCCGGGAGGCAGGCCGCCAGCTGCCCGGCGTCGTACGACATCAGGTCGCAGGCGTAGCGGACGTCCGCCCCGAGCGCGCCGAGCAGCGCGCGCTGGCCGAGCCAGATCGCACTGTCGCCGACGTTGGAGTTCAGCGGGGCGCCGATGACCGCGCACCGGGTGCCGGCCGGCACCAGCCGGTCCAGGACGGTCAGGACGTACGAGACGTGGTGGGCGCAGTGGGGGACGTAGGACGGGGGCGGAACGCACGGGGCGGGGGGCCTGGAGGGTTTGCACTGCGGGGCCGGCGGTTTCCGCGAGGGTCGCTTCGACGGTGCCCTGGCCGGCTTCTTCGGGGTCTCGTTCGCTCCGCACACCAAAAGGCGCTACCCGGACATTTCCCCACTCATTCCAAGATGACGGAAACCGGCCGCACAACGACCGGAACACCGACAGAACGGGCACGCTCGATCGGGCAACTACCCGCCGGACGTGTCCAGTTCGGCATCCTCACCGACACCCGCGCAGTCGTACGGGTCCTTGAGCCAGCCGTCCGGCAGGACCACGCGGTTGTTGCCGGAGGTACGGCCGCGCGGACCGTCGGCGCCGGCCGGCCAGGGCTGGTCGAGGTCCAACTCGTCCAGTCCGGCGCGGAGTTCGGCGAGGGAGGAGGTGATGGCGAGCCGCTTGCGCATCTCGGAGCCGACGGCGAAGCCCTTGAGGTACCAGGCCACATGCTTGCGGAAGTCGACGACCCCCTTGGTCTCGTCGCCGCTCCACTCGCCGAGGAGCGTGGCGTGCCGGACCATGATGGCGGCGACCTCGCGGAGGGCGGGGCGCGCGATGTCCTGCGTACGGCCCTCGAAGGCGGCGACCAGATCGGCGAAGAGCCAGGGCCGGCCGAGGCAGCCGCGCCCGACGACCACGCCGTCGCAGCCGGTCTCCCGCACCATCCGCAGCGCGTCCTCGGCCGACCAGATGTCGCCGTTGCCGAGGACGGGGATCTCGGGGACGTGCTCCTTGAGGCGGGCGATGGCGTCCCAGTCGGCCGTGCCGCCGTAGTGCTGGGCGGCGGTGCGGCCGTGCAGCGCGATGGCCGTCACCCCCTCCTCGACGGCGATACGGCCGGCGTCGAGGAAGGTGATGTGGTCGTCGTCGATGCCCTTGCGCATCTTCATGGTGACCGGGAGGTCACCGGCCCCGCTCACGGCCTCGCGGAGGATGGCCCGCAACAGGTGCCGCTTGTACGGGAGGGCCGAGCCGCCGCCCTTCCGCGTCACCTTCGGGACCGGGCAGCCGAAGTTGAGGTCGATGTGGTCGGCGAGGCCCTCCTCCGCGATCATGCGCACGGCCTTGCCGACGGTCGCCGGGTCCACTCCGTACAGCTGGATCGAGCGCGGCTTCTCGGTCGCGTCGAAGTGGATCAGCTGCATGGTCTTCTCGTTGCGCTCGACCAGCGCCCGCGTGGTGATCATCTCGCTGACGAACAGGCCCTTGCCGCCACTGAACTCCCTGCACAGGGTGCGGAAGGGCGCGTTCGTGATCCCGGCCATGGGGGCGAGGACGACGGGCGGGGTGACGGTGTGCGGGCCGATCCGCAGGGGGGCGGGCGCGAGGGACACGGGCGTGGACATTCCCCCATTGTCACGCACATGGACGCATGCTCGCCATTCATTAGTTAGGCGCACTATCGAGTCGGGCGTACGATGGGCCGCATGCCCGAGCTCAGCCGCCGACACCGTCTGCTCGTGCTCGCGATCTGCTGCACCAGCCTCCTGATCGTGAGCCTGGACAACACCGTCCTGAACGTCGCCCTGCCCGCGATGCAGCGCGATCTGAACGCGAGCCTCGCGGGGCTCCAGTGGACCATCGACGCCTACACCCTCGTCCTCGCGGCGCTGCTGATGCTGGCCGGCTCCACCGCGGACCGGATCGGCCGCAAGCGGGTCTTCATGGCGGGCCTCGTCGTGTTCGCGATCGGCTCGCTGCTGTGCTCCCTCGCCCCGAACCTCGAATCGCTGGTCGCCTTCCGGATGGTGCAGGCGGTCGGCGGCTCGATGCTCAACCCGGTCGCGATGTCGATCATCACCAACACCTTCACGGACCCGCGCGAGCGGGCGCGGGCGATCGGTGTCTGGGGTGCGGTGGTGGGCATCTCGATGGCCGCCGGCCCGATCATCGGCGGACTCCTGGTCGAGTCGGTCGGCTGGCGCTCGATCTTCTGGATCAACCTGCCGGTCGGCCTGGCCGCACTGCTGCTGACCTGGCGGTTCGTCCCCGAGTCCCGCGCCCCGAAGGCCCGCCGCCCCGACCCCGTCGGCCAACTCCTCGTGATCGCGCTGCTCGGCTCCCTCACCTACGCGATCATCGAGGCGCCGACCGCGCCGCTCGCCGAGACCCTCGCCCTCGGCGCGGTCTCCCTGGCCGCGCTGCTCGCCCTGCTGCGCTACGAGCCCCGCCGCGACGAACCCCTGATCGACCTGCGCTTCTTCCGCTCGGCGCCGTTCAGCGGGGCGACGGTGATCGCGGTCAGCGCGTTCGCCGCACTCGGCGGTTTCCTCTTCCTCTCCACGCTGTACCTGCAGAACGTCCGTGGCCTCGACGCCCTGCACGCCGGTCTGTGGATGCTCCCCATGGCGCTGCTGTGCTTCGTCTGCGCGCCGATCGCCGGACGGCTCGTCGGCAGCCGGGGCCCCCGTCTGCCGCTCCTCATCGCCGGGATCGCGATGACCGCGAGCGGGGTGCTCTTCGCCGCGTTCGAGGCCGAGACCGAGAACGTCACCCTCGTCATCGGCTACGTCCTCTTCGGCCTCGGCTTCGGTTTCGTCAACGCGCCCATCACCAACACGGCCGTCTCCGGCATGCCCCGCACCCAGGCCGGCGTCGCCGCCGCGGTCGCCTCCACCAGCCGCCAGATCGGCCAGACCCTCGGCGTCGCGGTCATCGGCGCGGTCCTGGCGGCCGGCATCGGCGCCTCCTCCTACTCCGACGCCTTCGTCTCCGCCGCCCGCCCCGCCTGGTGGATCCTCACCGCCTGCGGCTTCGCCGTCCTCGTCCTGGGCGCCCTCACCACGGGCACCTGGGCCCGGGGAACCGCCGCCCGCACGGCGGAGCGGCTGGAGTCGGTGGAGGTACGGGACGCGGCGGGGGTGGGGTCGTAGGCATCGCGACCCGGGTCGCGGCGCCGGGTGAACACGCCTGCCCTCCGGCTCAGGTTCGCTACTTCGTGACGTTCCTGGCGTCCCTGTAGGCCCGCCACAGCTCGGTGGCCTCAGGACAGTGGATCTGCCCGTACCCGCAGTCGGCGCAGCCCGTCAGATGGGTCATGAACGCCCCGTACCGCGCTTCGCCAGGGAGCCGGTCCGGCAGCCGCAGCGGTTGCGGGCCACGAGGCGTCCGTCCGTTCACACCTTCCTCCGCTTCCGACGCGGCGGGTGGTGGCCGCGGATCAGAACGTTGAAGTCCGAGACCCGCGAGAAGTCGTCACGTGCCCTGGCCTCCCCGCGCTGCCGGGCCCAGTCCGCGCACACCCGGCAGTCCGCCGTCGGCTGGGGCTCGGCGGGCGGGAGCCCCAGAAAGGGTGGTGGATCCATCGTGTTCGGTGCACGTCGCATACTCATACCGCGATGATGGGCGGGCACGAGAAGACGCAGCTAGGCCGTGCCGTGGCCATCCGTGGCCACGTGGCGGCCATGGCCGGGAGACGGCACGATGACACTCCGGACTGGACGCGTGGGCCGCAACGACGCACTCAGGGCCGCCCGGCTCCGGGCGGGCTGGCGCACCGTCGAGCAGGCCGCCACCCGGCTCACCGAGCACGGGCAACAACTCCTCGACGACCCGCACTTCACGGTGTCCCCACGCACGTGGCGCCGGTGGGAAGGCGACCGCCCCGGCTGGCCGCCGGAGGAGACAGCCATCGTCATCCACGACGCGCTCGGCCGCTGGCCCGAAGACCTGGGATTCGCCACCCCGCCAGGGTGGATCCGACCCGAGCACCACGAAGAGGAGCATGTGCGGCGCCGCACCTTCGCGTCCGTCACCGACGCGGCCCTGGCTCCCGGCCCGTTTGCCCCTCAGCACGTCGACCCCGCGCTGATCGACTACTTCCAGCAGCAGCTGGAGGGCCACTATCGGGCGGACATGTTCCTCGGCCCGCACGACCTGATCGGCACTGTGTCCGCGCAGTACCAGCTGATCGACAAGCTCGTCCGCTCGGCGAAAGGCGAGACCCGGCGCGGTCTCCTCAGGGCCGGTGCCGCGTACGCCGCGCTGGTGGGCTGGCTCTATCAGGACGCCGGTGACATGGAGGCCGCCGCGTTCTGGCGCGGCGTCACCCAGGAGATCGCCATGCGGTCGAGGGATCCGCACCTGATCGGCTACAGCCTCGTCAACCAGGCCCAGGTACGCACCGACCTCGGCGACGGCCCCGCGGTCATCGACCTGTGCGAAGCCGCCCTGGCGGATCTCCACCGGCTGGTGCCGAAGGTCCGCATCATGGCCATGCAGCAACAGGCTCACGGCGCCAGCCTCGCCGGTGACCGGGGGGCTGTGGACCGGCTCATCGACCATGCGGACGGACTTCTTGGCAGGGTCGACGACGACTTGCCGTGGGGTAACGCGTGCCGTCGTACGCCCGGTTACCTGGAAATCCAACGCGCCACTTGCTACGGCCGGCTCGGGCTCGGCAGCGAGGCCGTGGCTCTCTGGTCACAGGTCCTCGATGCCGTCCCAGAGACGGCCCGCAGGGACCGGGGCGTGTACCTGGCGAGGCACGCCACAGCGGCGGCGGGCGCGGGTGAGCCCGAACAGGCGGTGGAGATCGCGCGTACGGCGGCAGGCATCGCCGCCGAGACCCGGTCGGCCCGGATGCGGCGGGAGTTGGTCACCCTTCAGCGGGTGATGCGGCCATGGCAGGATGCGCCGGTCGGCCAGGATCTCGCGGAAGTCCTGGCACCCGTGACCGAGGGGAGCTGAGCGTGGCGCAGACACCGGTGCCACTGACCGAGGACGAGATCACGGCAGCGCTGGAGGGCGTGCCGGGGTGGCGGCGGGTCGGAGACGAGATCACCCGCACCTACGGGATCCGGTACCACGGCGGGGTGGCGATGATCGTGCACGTCGCGGACGTCGAGCGGCTGATCGGCCACCACGCGGACATCGACCTGCGGTGGGGCGAGGTGCGGTTCGGGATCACGACCCACGACGCGGGAAACAGGCTGACCGAGGCGGACTTCGACCTCGCCCGGCGCATCGACGCGATCGCGCAGGCGCACCTGGCCGAGCCGCTCGACAACTGACGGCCCACACGGCAGCGCCCGGCTCGGTGATCCGGTAAGGCTCGGTGGTGTCGGAATCACCTATGCGGTCCCTCCCCGTTTCCTTCCCGCTCCAGCGCCAGCGCGTGCAGTCTCTCCAGTCGCCTCCGGGTCTCCTCGTCGACCGGTACGTACGTCACCATGTGGCGCTCCCAGGCCGCGCGGAACTCGGCGGACTCGGTGCGCAGCCGCTTCCTGGGGCTGGCCCCGGGGATGGGGATGCGGGACGCCCTGGTGGTGACCCTGCTGGTCCAACTGGCCGGGGTGGTGCTGACGGTGGGGCTGAGCACACGGCTGCCGCGCGTGGTGCGATGAGCGAGACAGGCCGGAGGGGGCACGGTGACCCGGGTAATCCTGGTGACCCCGGTGACCCCGGTCACCAATGGGATAACTCATCGGCCGTTCCGCCCCGTTGATGTTGGTCTTGCCGCACACTCCTCACGGACCTCACTGATCCCACGGTCACGGAACCGTGGGGGTGCCGGCTGGAGACGTCATGCAGCAGATCAACACGAGCAAGGTGAGCCGCTGGGACCAGCACGGGCGGGAACACACCGTGCGGGTCCAGCGCTCGGGGGTGCAGCGCACGATCAGCTGCGACACCTGCGGCTGGCGCAAGGGCGCGCAGTTCCTGCCGTGGCTGAAGGCGGAGGAACACCTCGCCGAGGCGCATCAGGCGACGGTGGACCCGACGGGGTCGTCCCGTACCGACTCGTAACGCCCCGGGCGCTCAGCCCAGTCGACCGAGCGCCTCGGCGACCCGGTCCATCACACGCCGCCAGTGGGCCCGTTGGCGTTCCCGCTCCTCGGGACCCGCCATGCGCTCCTGGTGGAAGACCAGCACCGACCTGCCGCCCCCGGCCGCCGAGACGGCGACCTGGACGGTCGTGTCGCCGTAGGTGACGCGGATACGGTCACCGGGCCGGTAGCCGCGCACCTCGCCCGTGGCGCCCGAGTCGGTCTCGTACCCGGCACCCTGCTCGGGAGTGAGCCGCGCCCCGGCCCCCAGCCACAGCTCCAGCCCGCGCGGCCCGCTGATGAACTCCCATACGGCGGAGGGCGATTGGGGCAGCGTGCGGGAGACCCCGACCTGCCATCCGGCGTCCTTGGTGAGTCCGGTGGATCGACTGGATCGACTGGATCGACTGGATCGAACGGGCATGAGGATCACCCTTTCTCTAGGACTTCTGCCGTACGCGGTGGGCGCGGACCTTGTGGCGGTTGCCGCAGTGCTCCATCGAGCACCAGCGGCGGCGGCCGGGGCGCGAGGTGTCGACGTAGAGGAGATGGCAGCGGTCACCGGCGCACATCCGGATCCGCTCCGCGTACGGCCCGGTGAGGAGGTCGACGGCATCGCGGGCGACGGTGGACAGCAGCTGCTCGCCGGTCGCCGTACCCGCGGCCCAGCCCCGGGTGCCGTCCGCGCCGATCGCCGGGGCGAGCGGGGGGCGGGCCGCGGCCTCGTTGACGAGGCCGAGGTCGGCGGCGTCCGCCGGGGCTATGCCCAGCTCGGGGAGCCCGGCGCCGCCGACGACACGGGAGACGACCGTACGGGTCAGCGCGTCGCGCAGCCGCCGGGCGTACGCCACGTCCTCCGCCGTGACGCGCAGGGCGAGGGGCGTGGGGGTGAGCCGGGACTGATCGGCCCATGCGACCAGGTCGTCGGGGGTGTGCAGCACCTCGAAGCGGGCCAGGGCGCCGGGGCCGCCGGTGACGAGCAGCTCCAGACACAGCGCGCCGGGATCGAACCGGTAGACGTTCCCGGAGTAGGACCGGAGCCGGATGCCACCCGCTGCCGACACTCCCGGCACCCCCTTCGCAGCCGATGCCCTGGACGTCGAACCCATGTAACCAATATAACCGGTTACATGGCTACGACCACCGCACTGAACTGGAAGCTGGTCATCGACACCCGGGACGCCCAGCCCCAGGCCGACTTCTGGGCCGCGGCGCTGGGCTACGAGGTGGAGGACCCGAGCACCCTGATCACCCACCTCCTCGCCACAGGAGACCTCCCCGAGGCCGCCGTCGCCGAGCACAACGGCCACCACGTCTTCCGCGGCTACGCCGCCGTCCGGCACCCCGACGACCCGTACGACCCCTTCACCGGCATCGGCAGGGGCCGCCGCCTGCTCTTCCAGGACGTCCCCGAAGCCAAGACGGGCAAGAACCGCCTCCACATCGACATCCACGCGGAGCCCGACGGCCTGGACACCCTGCTCGCCCGTCTGGAGACCCTCGGCGCCACCCGCGTCGAGGAGTTCGACCGAGGGCCGGCGGGACACTGGTGGGTGATGCGGGATCCGGAGGGGAACGAGTTCTGCGCGGCGTAGGCGAAGACGCGCGCCAGGGATACACGACGACCATGGGAACGTGGGGAACCGGGCCGTTCGACAGTGATCTCGCCGCGGATTTCGTCGACGCGATGGAGGGGCTGCCACCCGAGCAGGTCGTCGAGGTGCTGCGGAGGGCGCTCCAGCGTGCCGTGGACTCCGGCGACCGGGTGGACGGCGGGGACGGGGCGGAAGCCGTCGCCGCTGCCGCTCTGGTCGCCGCTCAAGTACCCGGCAGCGGCGTGGTGATCGACCCCGACGACGGGCCGAAGGAACCGCTGCCCCGGCTGCCCGTGCCCCTGCGGGCGCTGGCCCGTGAAGCGCTTCGGCGCGTCACAGGGGAGGGGTCCGAGCTTGCGCGGGGCTGGGTGGACGACGGTGATGGCCTCGCCTGGCGGAGGGAAGTGCGGTCGATCGGTGAGGGGCTGGACGCCGGCGGCTGACGACGGTCGGCACCGGAGCCGCGCACCCGTTCAGGCCCGCAGACCCCGCACCACCAGCTCCACCACCGCGCCGAACTGCTCCTCGATGTCCGGCTGTTGCCAGACGGGGGCGTAGGAGGGGTCGTGGAAGCGGGCGGTGGCGTGGAAGACGGCTCGGGCGGTGGTGGGGGGATCGGTGGGGGCGAAGGTGCCGGACTCGATACCGGCCCGGACGATGTGGGCCAGCTGGGCCGTCAGGTCGGCGAGGTGGGCGCCGACCGCCTCGCCGTTCTCCTCGGTGAGGACCTGGTAGGTCGCGAAGAGCTCCGGATCCTCGCCCGCCTTGCGCCGCTTGGCGTCGAAGAGGGCCGCGAGCCAGGCGCGCAGCCGGGCCTCGGGGTCGCCGTCCTCACTGGCGATCGCGGTGAGGGTCGCCGTCGTGCGGTCCAGCCAGCGCTTGGTCACCGCCTCCCGCAGCACCGCCTTCGTACGGAAGTGGCGGTAGACGCTGCCGTGGCTGACGCCGAGCGCGCGGGCCACGTCGACGACGGTGGCCTTGGCGGGCCCGTGGCGGCGCAGCACCTCCTCGGTCGCTTCGAGGATGCGCTCGGCGGTCAGGGCCTCGGAGGCCGGTGAAGGTGACATGGAGGGAACCGTAACCGGGGGCGCGGTCAGTGTTCGCTGTCGAGGTGTGCCATCTGGGCCGCCGGGTAGCGCTCGCCCGCCGCCGCGCCGGACGGTACGGCGTCCTCGATCGCCGCGAGGTCGGCCGCGTCCAGGGTCACCTCCAGCGCGCCCAGCGCCTCGGTCAGCCGGTCCCGGCGGCGGGCCCCGACGAGCGGGACGATGTCCTCGCCGCGGGAGAGCACCCAGGCGATCGCGATCTGCGCGACCGACGCGCCCTTCTGCTCGGCGATCTTCCGCAGGGCCTCGACCAGGTCCAGGTTGTGCCGGAGGTTCTCCCCCTGGAAGCGGGGCGAGAAGCTCCGGAAGTCCCCCGCCGCCAGCTGCCGGTCGCGGGTGTAGTGGCCCGAGATCAGGCCCCGGGACAGGACTCCGTACGCCGTGACCGCGATGCCCAGCTCGCGCGCGGTCGGCAGGATCTCGTCCTCGATGCCGCGCGAGATGAGGGAGTACTCGATCTGGAGGTCCGTGATCGGGGCGGTCGCGGCGGCGCGGCGGATCGTCTCCGCGCCGACCTCGCTCAGGCCGATGTGGCGGACGTACCCCTTCTCGACCAGTTCCGCGATCGCGCCGACCGTCTCCTCGATCGGAACGTCGGGGTCGACCCGGGCGATCCGGTAGACGTCGATGTGGTCGGTGCCGAGGCGCTGGAGGGAGTAGGCGGCGAAGTTCTTCACCGCCGCCGGGCGGCCGTCGTACCCGGACCAGGCCCCGTCCGGGTCACGCAGCGCCCCGAACTTGACGCTGGTCAGCGCCTGCTCCCGGTGGGCGGCGGGCGCGCTGCGCAGGGCCTCGCCGATCAGCAGTTCGTTGTGGCCCATCGCGTAGAAGTCGCCCGTGTCCAGCAGGGTCACACCGGCGTCGAGGGCCGCGTGGATCGTCGCGACGGACTCGGTCCGGTCGGCCTCTCCGTACAGCGCGGACATGCCCATGCAGCCGAGGCCGAGGGCGGAGACCTGGGGGCCGGTGGAGCCGAGGGTGCGGGTCCGCATCGTGTTCGTCATACGTCCACCATGACATGACAGCTGACAGATTTCAATATCTGTCAGCTGTCATGTGTCAGCACCTGGGTGTGATCACCCCTGCCGCAGCGGTATCGCCAGGTCCACCACCTGCCGCCCCTTCGGGAAGGCGCCCATCGGACTCGCCTTCCCCGTCAGGAGGTCGACGCCGAAGAGGCGCTTCCCCGTCACCGCGTACCCGGCGTTCATCCCGCTCCCCGCCGAGCCGTAGATGTCGAATCCGGAGTCCGCCGGGGCGTCGGCGCCGAGGCCGCCGGTGGGCGCGAGGCTGCCCGCGTTGGCCGGGGACTGGAGCGACACCCGGTCCCGGGCGGTGTCGAGGTCGAAGAGGGTGGTCGCCGTCGCGGCGTCGAGGTCGTTGTTCGTGTACGCCGCCCCGGTCACCCCCCGGGCCGTGACACCGGCCGTGGCGGGCGGGACCGGCGGGTCGGTCAGCGTGCCGTCGACGGCCGTGGTGCCGGCGGCCGGGGCGCCCTGGGCGTCGTCGAGGTTGTGGCGGAGGTTCTGGCCGGTGTCGCTGATCACCCGGAGACGGTTGGCGGCGGGGTTGAAGTCCACCCCGTACGCCGTGCCCCGGAGGGCGACCGTGAGCTGGGAGACCTTGGTGGCCTTGGCGCCCACCTCGCGGATCGTGTAGACGCCGCCCTTGTCGCCGACGCCGTACAGCTTGCTGTTCTGGACGCGGTAGTCGATGCCGACGAGCTTCGTGTCGCCCCTCAGGCCGCCGATCCGGCCCAGCGGGGCGACGGCGCCCGGCCTGTCGACGCGGAAGACGACGAGCCGCTGATCGGCGGTGAGACCGACCGCCTTCAGCCGGGCGGGCACCTTCGCCCCGCCGGCGCCCAGGACGCCGCCCTTGGCCTCGACGCCGGCCCCGGGACCGGCCGTCCCGTCCTCCGACGACCCGGACGACGCCGACGTCCCGGACGACGCCGACGACCCGGACGATCCGCCCAGCGCCCCCGCCCCGACCGCGCCGACCGTGCCGATCGCCACCGTCATCGTGAGTACGCCGATAATCGCTTGCTTGCGCATGTACGCCCCCGTGAAACCGAGCGGCCCGCCCCCTGCGGGCCGTATGACCTCTCCTTCGGCGCGGGGAAGGGCCCGGATTGGTGGGTCGTACGGGAAATTTCCGGGAACGGGGCGGGAACGGACCAAGCCTCCCTGTCATTCCGTTGGACACCATTCGTCCGCTCTCGGACAATTCGAGGGGTGAGCATACGTATCGCCACCTTCAACGCCGAGAACCTCTTCCGCCGGCCGACGGTGTTCGGCCTCGACGACGACGAGCGGCGCAAGGAGATCCTGGACGACTTCACCGAACTGGTCGCTCTCCTCGGCAAGGAGATCTACCAGGAGGCGGACAAGGCGCGGATCGCCGAGCTGATCGTGAAGCACGACGCACAGGACTCGAACGCGGGCAGCCGCCGCCCGTTCTACGTCAACCAGCCCCGGGGCGGCGCCAAGCTCTACACCGTGTCCACGGCCGGCGGCCCGCCCGTCAAGGTCGTCGCCAAGGGCCGGGCGAAGTGGTCCGGTTGGGCCGAGCTGGTGCGGGGCGACATCCGCTGGGACGCGGTGGAGAACACCGCCCGGGTGATGGCCGAGATCGACGCGGACATCCTGCTCGTGGTCGAGGTGGAGGACCGGCTCACCCTGGACCGCTTCAACACCCAGGTGCTGGGCGGCACGGCCGGGCACGACCCGTACCCGTTCAATCTGCTCGTCGACGGCAACGACAGCCGGGGCATCGACGTCGGCATCCTCAGCCGCTTCCCGGTCACCTCCGTGCGGTCGCACATCTTCGACCTCGGCGACAACGGCACCCCGGTCTTCAGCCGGGACTGCCCCGAGTTCGAGGTGGAGGTGGGCGGCGAGCCGCTGTGGATCCTCGGCAACCACTTCAAGAGCAAGGGCTTCGGCAAGGCCTCCGAGAACGACAGGCGCCGCAAGGCCCAGGCGAAGCGGGTCAGGGAGATCTACGAGGCCGCCCTCACCCGCTCCTCACGCGTCGTGGTCGCCGGCGACCTCAACGACTCGCTCGCCAGCCCCCCGATCAGGCTCCTCCTCGACGCGGGCCTGCGCGAGGCCATGACCCACGACAGCTACGGCGCCCAGCCCCCGGGCACCCACGGCACCGGCAAGCGCGACGAGCAGAAGCTCGACTACCTCATGTTCAGCCCGGAGTTGTGGGACCGGGTGACGCATGTGGGCGTGGAGCGCCGGGGCATCTGGGCCCCGAGGACCTTCGAGTCCTTCACCACGGTCACCTCGAAGGCCGACCAGGCCTCGGACCACGCGGCCCTCTTCGCCGACCTGGACCTGTGACGGCCCCTGCGAAACGCCGGGTTCCCCGCACCCCGAGGGGCCGAAGGCCCTTGAAGGGGCGCGGGGAACTGCGCGATCAGCCACGACTAACCCGCGGCCGGCCATCAACCCGAGCCAGGCAGACGCTGACCCGGAAAACGCCTAGGCGCCGACCAACCGACCCGCGAGGTAACCCTCGATCTGGTCGAGAGACACCCGCTCCTGCTTCATCGAGTCCCGCTCCCGCACGGTCACCGCGTTGTCGTCGAGCGTGTCGAAGTCCACGGTCACGCAGTACGGCGTACCGATCTCGTCCTGGCGACGGTACCGGCGCCCGATCGCACCCGCGTCGTCGAAGTCGATGTTCCAGTTCTGCCGCAGCGCCGCCGCGAGGCCCTTGGCCTTCGGGGACAGCTCGGGGTTGCGGGAGAGCGGGAGCACCGCGACCTTCACCGGCGCGATGCGGTGGTCGAGCCGCAGCACCGTGCGCTTCTCCAGCTTGCCCTTGGCGTTGGGCGCCTCGTCCTCGTTGTACGCGTCGAGCAGGAACGCCAGCATCGTGCGGCCGACACCGGCGGCGGGCTCGATGACGAACGGCGTGTAGCGCTCGCTGGACTCCTGGTCGTAGTACGACAGGTCCTGGCCGGAGGCCTTGGAGTGCGCGGAGAGGTCGAAGTCGGTGCGGTTGGCGACGCCCTCCAGCTCACCCCACTCGTTGCCGCCGAACTGGAAGCGGTACTCGATGTCGGCGGTGCGCTTGGAGTAGTGGGAGAGCTTCTCCTGCGGGTGGTCGTACCACCGCATGTTCTCCTCGCGCATGCCGAGGCCGGTGTACCAGTTCCACCGCTCCTGCATCCAGTACTCCTGCCACTTCTCGTCCTCGCCCGGCTTGACGAAGAACTCCATCTCCATCTGCTCGAACTCGCGGGTGCGGAAGATGAAGTTGCCGGGCGTGATCTCGTTGCGGAAGGACTTGCCCATCTGGGCGATGCCGAACGGCGGCTTGCGGCGCGAGGTGGTCTGCACCTGGGCGAAGTTGGTGAAGATGCCCTGGGCGGTCTCGGGGCGCAGATAGGCGACGGAGCCGGTGTCCTGCGTGGGGCCGAGGTGCGTGGAGAGCAGACCCGAGAACTGCTTGGGCTCGGTGAACTGGCCCTTCGTACCGCAGTTGGGGCAGTTGACGTCCGCGAGGCCGTTCTCCGGCAGGCGGCCCTTCTTCGCCTCGTACGCCTCCTCCAGGTGGTCCGCGCGGAACCGCTTGTGGCAGGAGGTGCACTCGGTGAGCGGGTCGGAGAAGGTGGCGACGTGGCCGGAGGCGACCCAGACCTCGGGGGCCAGGATGACGGACGAGTCGATACCGACCACGTCCTCGCGCGACGTCACCATGTAGCGCCACCACTGACGCTTGATGTTCTCCTTGAGCTCGACACCCAGCGGTCCGTAGTCCCAGGCGGCACGCTGGCCGCCGTAGATCTCGCTGCACGGGAATACGAAGCCACGGCGCTTGCTCAGGCTGACGATGGTGTCGATCTTGTCGGCGGCCACGGTGCTCTCTTCATTACGACGACGGGCGACGAAGCGATGCGCCCCTGGAGGGAAGCGAACGCGCTTCAGAGCGAATGCTTCAGATTACCGGCGGGGCCTGCCCTCCGATCAAATCGGTTCGGAGAAGGAGACGGACGGAGAGGGCCGAGACTCGGACAAAGGCCTTACCAAGGGCTTACCACCTGGCTTGTTGACAATCGTTTCCAGATAAGATGAAAATGACTGTCATGAACGTAGTACGACGACGACTCCTGATACCCGCGGCGGCGACCGCGGCCGCCGCCCTCGGTCTCACCACTCTCACGGCGTGCGGCGGCGACAGCGCCGCCGCGGGCAACACCGACAAGTTCGACGTCGTCGCGTCGTTCTATCCGATGGCCTTCCTCGCCGAGCAGATCGGCGGGAAGTACGTGAACGTGACCAGTCTGACCGAGCCCGGCCAGGAGCCGCACGACCTGGAGATCAGCGCCAAGCAGACGGCCGCGCTCCAGGAGTCGGACGCGGTGCTCTACCTCAAGGGTCTGCAGCCCTCCGTGGACGACGCGGTCGCGCAGTCCGGCCTGAAGACGAGGATCGACGCCTCGACGCTGACCGCCATGGAGCACCACGGCAACGAGGTCGGCGGCCACTCGGCCGAGCACGACGAGCACGAGAACGAGGAGCTGGAGGGCAAGGACCCCCACATCTGGCTCGACCCGGTGAAGTACGCCGAGGTCGCCAAGGGCGTCGGCGCCGCCTTCGAGAAGGCCGACCCGGACCACGCGGACACCTACAAGACCAACACCGAGGCCCTGGTCATGAAGCTGGGCGCGCTCAACGACCAGTTCACCAACGGGCTGAAGAACACGAGGACCAAGGTCTTCATCACCACCCACGCCGCCTTCGGCTACCTCGCCGAGCGCTACGGTCTCACCGAGGAGGCCATCTCCGGTCTCGACCCCGAGTCGGAGCCGAGTGCCGCCCGGGTCAAGGCACTTGAGAAGATGGCGAAGGCCGACGGCGTGACCACCGTGTTCTACGAGACACTCGTCAGCGACAAGACCGCGAAGACCATCGCCGCCGACGCCGATCTCAGGACCGACGTCCTCGACCCGATCGAGGGCATCACCGAGAAGTCGCGCGGCAAGGACTACTTCTCGGTCCAGGAGGCCAACCTCAAGGCTCTCCGGACCGCCCTGGGAGCCAAGTGACCTTTTCGATCACCTTGTCGATCACCTCGCCGATCGTCCGGAGGCAGCAGGCATGAACGAGCCCGTCATCTCGTTGCGCGGAGTCCGCGCCGAACTGGGCTCGCGCACTGTGCTGCGCGGCATCGACCTCACCGTGCACCGCGGTGAGGTCGTCGCGCTGCTCGGCGCCAACGGCTCCGGCAAGTCGACCGCCGTCCGCGCGGTGATCGGGCAGGTGCCGATCGGCGACGGCGAGATCGAGCTGTTCGGCACCCCCCGGCGCCGCTTCCGCGAGTGGCGGCGCCTCGGGTACGTGCCGCAGCGCACCACGGCGGCGGGCGGTGTCCCGGCGACGGTGACGGAGATCGTGGCCTCGGGCCGGCTCTCCCGCACCCGCCTCGGCATCCTGCGCAAGGCCGACCACGCGGCGATCCGGCACGCCCTGGAGATGGTCGGCATGGCGGACCGCGCCAAGGACTCGGTGAACGCCCTCTCCGGCGGCCAGCACCAGCGGGTGCTGATCGCCCGCGCGCTCGCCTCCGAACCCGAGCTGCTGATCATGGACGAGCCGATGGCGGGTGTCGACCTGGCCAGCCAGGAGGTGCTGGCCGCGACCCTGCGCGAGCAGGTGGCGAAGGGCACGACCGTGCTGCTGGTCCTGCACGAACTGGGCCCGCTGGAGCCGCTGATCGACCGCGCGGTGGTGCTGCGCGACGGCTGTGTCACGCACGACGGCCCGCCCCCGAAGGCGGTCGGCCAGCACGCGCTGCCCGGCCACGACCATGTCCACCCGCACGCGGCCCCGGGCACCGAGCCCGTCCGCACGGGTCTGCTGAGCTGAGAAGGCGCCCCTGATGGAATTCCTCGACTACGCCTTCATGCAGCGGGCCCTGCTCGCCGCCGTCCTCGTCGGCATCACCGCCCCCGCGATCGGCATCTACCTCGTCCAGCGCCGCCAGGCCCTCATGGGCGACGGCATCGGCCATGTCGCGATGACCGGCGTCGGCCTCGGCTTCATGCTCTCCTGGTCGCCGGTGTGGATGGCGACGCTGGTCTCGGTCGTCGGCGCCGTGGTGATGGAGCTGATCCGCTGGTACGGCAAGACCCGCGGCGACATCGCGCTCGCCATGCTCTTCTACGGCGGTATGGCCGGCGGTGTGATGCTCATCAACCTCGCGCCGGGCGGCACCAACGCCAACCTGATGTCGTTCCTCTTCGGCTCGCTGTCGACCGTGTCGCAGGAGGACATCACCGCGATCTGCGTGCTCGCCGCGTTCGTGATCGTGATGACGCTGGCGCTGCGCCGGCAGCTCTTCGCGGTCAGCCAGGACGAGGAGTTCGCCCGGGTCACCGGTCTGCCGGTGCGGGCGCTGAACCTGCTGACGGCGGTCACGGCAGCGGTGACCGTGACGGTCGCCATGCGCGTCGTCGGGCTGCTGCTGGTCTCCGCGCTGATGGTCGTGCCCGTCGCCGCCGCGCAGCAGCTCACCCGCAGTTTCGCGGCGACCTTCGCGATCGCCGTGGCGCTCGGGGTCTCCGTGACGATCGGCGGCACGGTCACCTCGTACTACCAGGACGTGCCGCCCGGCGCGACGATCGTGCTGCTCGCCATCGCCGCGTTCATGGTGCTCACCGGGCTGGCGACCCCGCTGGCCAGGAGGCGGGCGAAGGCCCTGGAGGCGGCGGCAGGCGACCCGGCGGAGTGCGTGGTCCCGGGAGCCCGTGAGGCCGCCGGGGCGGGGGTCGCCAGGGACACGGTTCCGGCCGCCCGGGGCCCCGTCGAGGGGTCCGCGGGTTGACCGGACGCCGACCCGGGTCCGCGGGGGCTGGCACAATGGCCCCCGCAAGACCGCTACGTGAGGAGGCAACGGTGACGACCGCCGGACCCGTACGAGGTCGTTCCACCCGGCAGCGGGCGGCCGTGGCCGCGGCACTCGACGAGGTCGACGAGTTCCGCAGCGCGCAGGAACTCCACGACATGCTCAAGCACAAGGGCGACTCGGTGGGCCTCACCACCGTCTACCGCACGCTCCAGTCCCTCGCCGACGCGGGCGAGGTCGATGTCCTGCGCACCTCCGACGGCGAGTCGGTGTACCGCCGCTGCTCCACCGGCGAGCACCACCACCACCTGGTCTGCCGGGTCTGCGGCAAGGCCGTGGAGGTGGAGGGCCCGGCGGTCGAGAAGTGGGCCGACGCGATCGCCGCGGAACACGGCTTCGTGAACGTCGCCCACACGGTGGAGATCTTCGGCACCTGCGTGGACTGCGCGGCGAAGTGATCCGGGGCGGGCCCGGGGGCGCCACAGGGCCCTAGCCCCGGGGTGCCCCAGCGGTGGGCTAGCCCTGGGGCTTCCGCCCGAAGCAGCGCTCCAGTTCGTTCAGTTCGTAGAACGAGCTGTGCTTCGACATCGGCCGGCAGCCGGTCTTGAAGGCGGTCTCCTTCTCGTTGTAGAGCATGCGCACGGCGTAGGTGGAGCCCTTCCTGAAGACGTCCCACTGGATGTTGGCGCCCAGCGGGGCCACGTCCGCGCCGCGCCAGGCGTTGTCGGCGTAGGTGTACGGCCGGCCGGCGGTGACGCCCTTCGTACTGCCGGGCAGCCCCATCAGCGCGGCGAGCGGGATGATCTCCTCGGCGTGGGTGAACCGCAGCTCCGCGCCCAGCTTGCTCGTGCCGTCGCGCTTGGCCTCGACCTGCTTGAAGAAGTCGTCGAGCAGGACGTTCGCCATCCCGTAGGTGATGTCGCTGTCGGCGAAGCTCGGGCCCTTCTCGTAGAAGTCCTCGGCGTCGCCGAGGTAGCCGAACCAGGCGGCGTCGCGCCGCGCGATGTACCGGTCCATCCCCCAGCCCCTGCCGCCGGGGCTCTCCTCGCTCATCGCGGGGGCGATGGCGTAGAGGTTGTAGACGGCCTCGGCGGCGTCGACGGCACTGCCGGTCGAGGCGAACTCCCCGGCCTCGATCCGCTGTACGAAGGCCGGCTTGAAGATCTTCTTCAGGACGTTCCGGGCGGCACGGGCGGTGGCCGGCTGGTCCTTGATGTCCCTCAGCGTGTCCGCGAGCCGCTGGTCGTTCGCCAGCCAGTCCTGGTAGGCGGCGCCGCCCGAGGACTTGTGGAAGTACAGCAGGTTCTTGTCGACGCGGGCGGGGCCGATGAGCGGCTTGACGGCGGGGGCGGCGTCACCGAGGGCGCCGGCGAAGGCGGTGCCGCTGTCGACGGCCCGGCCCTGACCGGAGCTGACCACGTCGATCTTCTCCGCGCTCCCGGGCGCCCTGGCGATCCGCCGGAACAGCTCCGGCAGCCGCTTCTCCAGCCGGGTGGCCGTGTCCCGCATCTCCCGCTTGCCGCGCCCGCTGAGGTTGCCGTAGCCGACCTTCGCCATGGCGGCTTCGAGGGCGCGCACCCGGGGCCCGAACTCCCGCCCGCGCGAGGTCAGTTGCCCCTCGCTCCCGGCCTTGTCCCACAGGGCGAGGATCAGGTCGCCGTCCGAGCTGTCGGTGGCGGAGCGCGAGCCGTGCCGGGAGACGTTCTCCGTGAACACCGGCACGAAGCCCTGGGGGGCGCTCTGGTACGTGCGGGCGTTCTGCCGCGGCGCGTACGTGGCCTTCGTGCCGTACGAGAGGGCCGTGGCCGAGGTGTGCCCGGAGGAGGCGGCCTGCGCGGACAGCGGGGCGGCGGCCAGCAGCGCGCTCAGCCCGAGGGCCACGGCGGGGGTGGTGCGTCTCATGGTGGAACCGTTCCGTCACGGGAGGTCCGGCAGGGCCGGGGATCTCTCCCATGGTTCGCGGAGGACATGAACGCGCCATGGCTGAAAAGTATGGTCCGCCCCAAGCGCCGCTCCGGCGTGCGCCAAGCGGGGGTGTGAGAGGGGCGCCCGGTAGCTCGGGGGCGGGTGCGGATGCGTCGTGGTTGCTCGCGCAGTTCCCCGCGCCCCTGAAAAAGCAGGGGCTACGCCCCGTGCTCTTTCGGCGCCCAGTAGCTCGGGGCCGGGGCCCTCGGTGCCGGCACCGGCCACTACACCCGGGGCAGGCCTTCGCGGGCGAGGACGGCGCGGAGCCGGTCCGTGTCGGCGGGGTCGGCGAGTCCCCGCTTCGGCAGCACGGTGAGGCGGGGCGCGTGGCCGCCGCCGAGCAGGACGAAGGTGTGCGGGGTCTCCGCGTACCGCGACACCTTCGACCAGGTGGCCGGGCGCTCGGTGCCCCGGTCGTGCTCGACGGTCACGCCCCACAGGTCCAGCACGGTGCGGTGCAGCCCCCGGGCCGCCGCCCGCCGGTGGAGCAGGTGGGCCTGGAGGCGGGGCAGCAGGACGAGTCCGACGACCGCCGCCACCGGCGTCACAAGGACCTGCGCGTCGGGCGTACCACCGAGGGCCAGCGACGGCGCCGTGGCGAGCGCGCCCGCCACGGCGGAAAACCACAGCAGCCCCCGCCCCCACCGGCCGGCGGCCGAGGCGCGCAACGACGCGCGGACCGCCTCGCGGAAGTCACCGGCCACCGCCCGGTACACCAGCTCGACGTTCTCCCCGGCGGCACCGGTGGGCCCGCCCACCTCACCGGCCCCACCGGCTTCCGCCAACGGTCAGCCCTCCGTCCGGCCTTCCATCGCGGCCTCCATCGCGAGCAGTTCCTCGTTCGGGACGGCGCCGCCGAAGCGGCGGTCGCGGGAGGCGAACTCCACGCAGGCCCGCCACAGGTCACGGCGGTCGAAGTCCGGCCACAGCACGTCCTGGAAGACCATCTCGGCGTACGCGCTCTGCCAGAGCAGGTAGTTGGAGGTGCGCTGCTCGCCGCTGGGGCGCAGGAAGAGGTCCACGTCCGGCATGTCCGGGTAGTAGAGGTACCTCGCGAAGGTCTTCTCGTTGACCTTGGACGGGTCGAGGCGGCCCGCGCGGATGTCCTCGGCGAGGGCCTGGGCGGCGTCGGCGATCTCGGCACGGCCGCCGTAGTTCATGCAGAAGTACAGGGTCAGCAAGTCGTTGTCCTTGGTCTGCTCCTGCGCGACCTGCAGTTCCTTGGCGACCGACTTCCACAGCCTGGGCATCCGGCCCACCCAGCGGACCCGGATGCCCAGCTGGTCGAGCTGGTCGCGGGTCTTGCGGATGAAGTCACGGTTGAAGTTCATCAGGAAGCGGACCTCGTCGGGCGAGCGCTTCCAGTTCTCGGTGGAGAAGGCGTACAGGGAGATGTTGCGGACGCCGACCTCGATCGAGCCCTGGAGGACGTCGAGCACCCGCTCGGCGCCGACCTTGTGGCCCTCGGTGCGCGGCAGCCCGCGCTCCTTGGCCCAGCGGCCGTTGCCGTCCATCACGATCGCCACATGCTTGGGGACCAGCTCACCGGGGAGCTTGGGCGCGCGGGCGCCGGACGGGTGCGGCGTCGGTGCCTCGTACTCGCGGCGCTGACGCCCCAGGAACCCGCGTACCACCATGTGCTTCTCGTCTCCTCTGTACCGCTGAGGTACCGCTGGGGTACCGCTGATCTGTGCGACTTACGACTTTTCCACGTACCGGAGGGAGCGCAGGCCGCGCTCCAGGTGCCAGTGCAGATAGGCGGACACCAGCCCGCTGCCCTCCCGCACATGCCGCGGCTCGCTCGCGTCCGCGGTCTCCCAGTCTCCCGTAAGAAGCGCGGCGAGCAGAGCCAGCGTCTGCGGCGAGGGTACGACGCTGCCGGGCACCCGGCAGTCCACGCAGACGGAGCCGCCGGCGGCGACGGAGAAGAAGCGGTTCGGGCCGGGCATCCCGCACTTGGCGCAGTCGCTGAAGCTGGGGGCGTAGCCGTTGACGGCGAGCGAGCGCAGCAGGAAGGCGTCGAGGACGAGGTGCGGGGCGTGTTCGCCGCGGGCGAGGGTGCGCAGCCCGCCGACGAGCAGCAGATACTGCTGCACGGCGGGCTCGCCCTCGTGGTCCGTGAACCGCTCGGCCGTCTCCAGCATGGCCGTCCCGGCGGTGTAGCGGGCGTAGTCGCTGACGATGCCGCCGCCGTACGGGGCGATGGTCTCGCTCTGGGTGCACAGGGGCAGCCCGCGGCCGATCAGCTCGCTGCCCCGGGCGAAGAACTGCACGTCCACATGCGAGAAGGGTTCGAGCCGCGCCCCGAACTTCGACTTGGTCCGCCGCACCCCCCGCGCCACCGCCCGCACCCGCCCGTGCCCCCGGGTGAGCAGCGTGATGATCCGGTCCGCCTCACCCAGCTTCTGGGTGCGCAGGACCACGCCGTCGTCGCGGAAGAGACTCATCGCACGCCCCCGAGGGTCTCCTGCTGGGAGTACCGGGGGCGCCCCCCGGGAGACCACGGCATGATCCGGTCCGCTTCACCCGGCTTCCGGGTGCGCAGGACGACACCGTCGTCGCGGAACAGGCTCATGCCGCCCATTCTCGCCTACGGCCACCCCGTGGCGGGACCTCGGGCCGTGGGCACCCCTTCAAGGGACCTCGCCCCGGCTGCGGGCGTTCTCGTACGCGGTCGCGGCGCGGAGCCGTTCTATGGTCGTGGCGGCCCGTACGGCCTCGGGGGCGCAGTCCCACTCCCGTCCGCCGCCGACCGGCCGCAGCTGGACGTACGGGCCCTCGTGGCCCATCACCCGGCCGACCTTCCCGGTGCGGGTGTCGACGGCGTAGGTCCCGATCGCCGGCTTCTTCCCGTTACCGTTACCGCTCACCGCAGGGCCGCCGCCGAATTACCCGGTACCGGCAGAACAATTCCCGCCTTCCCGGCCGTCCGCCGCAATTCCTCCACCGATTCCTCCGCCTCTTCGACGCACCCGCCGAGTGTCGCCCCCGGGCCTTTCCCCCACTGCCTTCACGGTGCTCCCCCGTGTCACCGAATTTCACTCTTCGCATCCCACCGGTGACCTGCTGTGTCTAAACTCGGCGGGAGTCTGTCCCTTACAACTTCGGGACCGCACAAAGGCGTTGGACCTCGCCCAAGGGACCCCCCGGGCCGGTATACACATCCCGTGAACGCGTCCTCACGCCCGGCCGACCCGCTGACCGCCGTCACCGACCCGCCCCTGCGCCCCCTGCCGGAGCGGGCCGCCGCACTGCTGCGCGCCCTCGGTGCCCCGCCCCGGCTCGCGGCACATCTGCGGCTCGTGCACGACGTGGCGTACGAGCTGGCCGACTGGCTGGAGCGGCGGTACCCGGAGCTGCCGTTCGACCGCGCGGGCGTGCTCTTCGGCGCGGCCACGCACGACATCGGGAAGATCGCACACCCCGGGGAGCTGTCGGGCCCCGGGTCCGCGCACGAGGAGGCCGGGCGCCGGCTGCTGCTGGAGCGCGGGGTCGAGCCGGAGTGGGCGAGGTTCGCGGGGACACACGCGGCGTGGGCGGGACCGGCGGCCGGGGTCGAGGATCTGCTGGTGGCGCTCGCGGACAAGGTGTGGAAGAACAAGCGGGTCGGGGAGCTGGAGGACCTCGTCGTCGCACGGCTGGCCGCGGTGAGCGGCCGGCCCGTGTGGGAGGAGTTCCTCGCGCTCGACGACCTGCTGGAGCGGCTCGGCGCCGACGCGGACCGGCGGCTGGCCTTCCAGGCGGCCCACCCCGTCCGCGCGTAGCCCCCGGCCCCTCCCCGCGCAGCCCCGGAGGGCGGCGTTCCGCGGACCCGGGGCTCCCTCACAGCATCGTCACAGTTGGTCCTCACCTACGCGGGGAATCTCCGCGTTGTCCACCTAAGATTCCCTTCGGTTCCCCCGTTTTCCGACAACTCACTGGCGCATCACGCGCCCTGGGAAACCACTCGGCGTGCATGAGCGTCGAACGTTGCGTGAGCAACCGCTGTCCCGGCGGTCCGACGGCACGGAAGATGGGGACCCGTGGAGCTGGAATTCCGACTGCTCGGCCCGGTCGAGGCATGGCACGGTGACAGACCCCTGCGGCTGGGCGGGCCGAAACCGCGTGCCCTGCTGGCCGTGCTGCTGCTCCGGGCCGGACAGGTGGTGCCCGCGGACGCGCTGGTCGATGTGATCTGGGGGGACGAGCCGCCGGACACCGCGCGGGCCCTGGTGCAGACGTATGTGTCGGCGCTGCGGCGGGCCCTGCCCGCCGAGGCGGCGGAGGCGATCGAGACCCGCCCCCCGGGGTATGTGATGCGGCCCGGCGTCGGCCGGGTCGACCTGGCGGAGTTCGAGACCCGCACGGCCGACGCACGGCGGGCCTCGGCCGACGGCGACCACGCGGAGGCCGCCCGGCGGCTGCGGGAGGCCCTGGAGCTGTGGCACGGGCCCGCGCTCGGCGGGGTCGGGGACGCGCTGCGGGGTGAGGCGGGCCGGCTGGAGGAGGCCCGGCAGGCGGCCCTGGAGGAACGTATCGCCGCCGAGCTGGAGGCAGGCGGGCACGAGGCGGAACTGGTCACCGAACTGACGGCGCTGGTCGGGGACCATCCGGCCCGGGAGCGGCCCCGCGCACAGCTGATGCTGGCCCTGTACCGGCTGGGCCGGCAGGCCGACGCGCTGGCCGTCCACGCGGAGGGCCGGGCCGTGCTCGCCGAGGAGCTGGGCCTCGATCCCGGCCCGGAGCTGACCCGGCTGTACGAGGCCATCCTGCGCGCCGACCCGGCCCTGCTCGCCCCCGCGGCCACGGCCGCCGCCCCGGCGCCCCGGGAGCCCGCGGCCGTACCCCGGCCGGTGTCCCTCCTCCCGCCCGCCATCGGCGACTTCACCGGCCGCGAGGAGGAACTCGCGCGGGTCGTCGCGGGGCTCACCGGCGCCCGGGAGGCGATGCCCGTGGTCGTGGTCTCGGGAGCCGCCGGGGTGGGCAAGTCCGCGCTCGCCGTGCAGGCCGCGCACCGGGTCGCCGAGTACTACCCCGACGGACAGCTCTACGCCGAACTGCACGGCTTCAGCGAGCCCGTACCGCCCTCCGAGGTCCTGGGCCGGCTGCTGCGGGCGCTCGGCGCGGACCCGCCGGAGGACACGGCCGAGCGCGGCGACCTGTTCCGCAGCCTGGTCGCCGGACGGCGGATCCTGCTGGTCCTGGACGACGCGAACGGCGAGGCCCAGGTACGGCCGCTGCTGCCGGGCAGCGCCAGCTGCGGGGTCCTGGTGACCTCGCGGGCCCGGCTCGGCGGTCTCGTCGGGGCCCGGCGCACCGACCTGGACGTCCTGGACGACGCCCGCGGCCTGGAACTGCTCACCCGGGTCACCGGCCCGGACCGCACCCCGGACGACCCGCGTGAACAGGCCGCCGCCCGCCGCATCGTCGAGCTGTGCGGCGGTCTGCCGCTGGCCCTGCGGATCGCGGGCGCCCGGCTCGCGACCCGGCGCCACTGGACGCCCAGCGTGCTCGCCGAGCGCCTCGCCGACGAACACCGCCGCCTGGACGAGCTGTCCGTGGGCGACCTGGAGGTCCGGGCCGGCCTGGGCCTCAGCTACCAGGCCCTCGACGGCTGCGCCCGCCGCGTCCTGCGCCGGGTCGCCGCGCTCGGCTCGGCCGATGTCGCCCTGTGGACGGTCGCCGCGCTCTCCGGCACCTCCGAGGACGAGGCCGAGGAGATCCTCGAACGCCTCCTGGACGCCCAGCTCATCACCTGCCCCGGCACCGACCACGTGGGCCAGCCCCGCTACCGCCTGCACGACCTGGTCCGCGTCTACGCCGGCGAACGCGCCGAGGCGGAGGACCCGGTGGAGGACCGTACGGCGGCGATCGGCCGGGCCCTGAGCGCGGGCCTGTGGCTGATGGACCGGGTCACGGAGAAGTCCCCGTCGGGCGCGGTCACCTTGAGACAGAGTCTCGCCCCCAAGGGGCGCGGGGCCGTGACACATGCGGCTCCGCCGCGCGGGCGCGATCAACCACACTCGGCCGAAAGCCGCGAAACAGCAGAAGCCCCCACCCCCGTAGGCGCGCGAACAACCCACCGAGCCCTCCAAGACCCCTTCGCCTGGTTCGACGCGGAGGCGGACACCCTCACCAACGCGGTGGAGCGCGCGGCGGCCATGGGCCTGCACACCCTCGCCTGCGAAGCCGCCGCCGCGCTGTGCTCCTCCTCCTTCGCCATCAAGAACCGCTTCGACGCCTGGTGGCGCAGCCACGACGCCGCCCTCGCGGCGGCCCGCCGCGCGGAGGACCGCTCGGGCGAGGCCCTGCTGATCATCGGCCTCGGCCAGCTCCGCTACGAACAGGACCGCATCGCCGAGTCCCAGGAGTACTTCCGTACGGCGGAACGCATCTGCACCGAACTCGGCGACGTACGCGGCCGTTCCGCCGCCCTCGCCGGCCTCGGCAGCGCCTGCCGCGAGGTCGGCGAACTCCGGGACGCCGAACGGGCGTTGACCGACGCCGCCGACGGCTTCCGGCGGGTCGGCGACGACACCGGCGTCGGGGTCGCCTGCCGGTACGGCGGTTCCGTACGCCTGGAACTCGGCGACCAGGAGGGCGCGTTCCCGCTGCTGGACGAGTCGCTGCGGGCCTACCGGCGGCTCGGCAGCCGGCGCGGCGAGGCGCTGGCGCTGCGCACGCTCAGCCTGGTGCACCGCTCGCTCGGCGCGTACGAGGAGGCCGCGCGGGTGGCCGAACAGGCGCTGGAGATCCTGCGCGCGCTCGGCGACCCGCACATGGCGGCGTACGCCCTGCGGGCCCGTGCCAAGGCCCGGATGCGGCTGGGACACGTCCGGGAGGCGGAGGCGGAGCTGCACGAGATCGTGGAGGTCTGCCGGGTCCACGAGGACCGCTTCGGCGAGGCCCTGACCCTGCGCACGCTCGGCGAGTGCGCGCTCGCCGACGGGCGGCCGGCGGACGCGGAGGGGCTGCTGACCGCCTCCGCCGCCCTCTGGGACGTCCTCGCGCTGCCCCTCCCCCGGGCCCGCGCCCTGCGCAACCTCTCCGTCGTCCGGGCCGCGCTCGGCGACCGGGCGGGCGCGCAGGCGCTGCGCGCGGAGGCGATGGCGGTGTTCGACACCTGCGAGGCGCGCGAGCGCAACGAGCCGTGGCCGTGGGTGTGACCCCCGTACCGCGGACCCCCTAGGCGATTTCCGGACCCTCCGGCAGGCCGAAACCCGCTTGCGGCGGACTTGCAGAGAACTTCCAGCGGAGTGCGCCATTCTCGTTGTTCTCGGGGGAACAACGGATCGGCCGGGCGACCACCGCCCGGCCGGTCGGCCCACCGGAGCGCACAGGGGACGGACCGGTGGGAACGTGACAACAGTGGGATCGCAGCACCAGGACGGGCTCGGGGGATGCCCGGAGCCAGGCCACGAACCACCACTCAAGGGGGGAAGCCCCCGGGGAGGGACATCAGGGGATCTGGTCCCTCCCCGGGGTGCTGCCACGCACCCCGCCGCATCGCACCCTCCGCCCGGTGGAAGACGACGCATGCCTTCGATCATCCTCATGAGCGACCCCGAGGTCGCCGGTGTCCCGGTCCAGGAGTGCGGTGAGTCCCTCGTCGATCTGCGGGACCTGCCCTTCGTCGTGGTCGACTCCCGCCAAGCCGACCCGGAGGGCTCGTACGCGCATCTCCGCGAGGGCGTCGCCTGGCGTCTCGCCCGCGCCGCCCGGCTGCTGCCCGACGGGCTGCGGCTGCTGGTGACCGAGGGGTACCGGCCGCTCACGCTGCAGATCGAGTACTTCGAGCGGTACGCCGCCGAACTGCGCGAGGCCAACCCCGACTGGTCGCAGGAGTATCTCCGCGTCCAGACCAGCCGTTCCCTGTCGCCGCCGGAGATCGGGCCGCACGTCGCCGGAGCCGCCGTCGACCTCACCCTGTGCACGGCCGCCGGGAAGGAACTCGACATGGGCACGCGTCTGGACGCCAGCCCCGAGGAGAGCGACGACGCCTGCTACACCGACGCGCCGAACATCTCCGACACCGCCCGCCGCAACCGTCGCACCCTGAGCGCCGCGCTCACCACGGCCGGGCTGGTCAACTACCCCACCGAGTGGTGGCACTGGTCGTACGGCGACCGCTACTGGGCCCTGATGACGGGCGCGCCCCACGCCCTGTACGGCCCCGCGAGCACCGACACCTAGCCCGCCACCGGCACCGGCACCCGGCCCTTCCGCCCCGCCGTCCCTACCCGTCCCATCCCCGAGGGCTGCACCCCGTCCTCCGTGCCGCCTCGGCGGCAACCCCGTAGCGGGGGTCAGGGGCAGCACCCTGTGGATGGGACGGGCAGGGGTGGCGGGGAAGGGGCCGCCGGCCTCAACGGACCTTCTCCAGCGCGGCGTTCACCGCCTGCTCGGAGCCGTCGACCTTGGCGCCCGTGTAGGCGAAGTCCAGGCTGCCGTCCGGCATCGGGGTGAGGGTGATCCGCCCGCCCTTCACACAGTTGCCGGTCTCGATGAACTCGCCTAGGACGATCGCCCCGCTGACCGCGTCCACCGCCAGCAGGGTGAGGTCGCCCTGGCACCGGGAGCCCCGCATCTCGTAGTGGACCTCGCCGACGTCCTCGGCGACGGCGCCGACCGTCAGTTCCAGCCGCACGCGGTAGGCGTCGGTCGAGTCGCTGTTCAGTTCCGTGGCGCTGCCCACCCAGGTTCCGGCCAGCTCCGGTGCCAGCCCTCCCGACCGGATGAGGGGCTGAGTGAGCGTGGGATCGGGCGTCGAGGGCTGCGGCGCAGGCGGAGGCGGCGTCGATATCGCGGACAGGGTGGGAGTCGGGGTCGAAGTGGGCGTCGGGGTGTGGGTCACGGTGGGTGACTGCGCCGGCGACGACGTCCCGTCGGACGCGCGTGCGGTGTCGGACGCGCGTGCGGTGTCGGTCCTGGAATCCTCGGGGCCCGAAGCGGCCATCACCCCCACCGTGACGGTCGCCGCCGCGGTGATCACGGCCGCGGCGATGATCGCGAAGGTGTGCCCTCGGGAGTCGGACGGGGCAGGTGGCGTGGGCGGCGAAGGTGGTGTCGTCACTGACTGCCTCGACTGTGGGTTCGACGGGCGGGTTCCGGCCGGATCAGCGAAGTGATCTCCCGCCTCATGGTGCCGCCCGGCCCCCCCCTCACGGACCTGTTTTCTCGGATTACCCGGTAAATATCCGAAAGGGAGCACAGAGAATCGTTTTGCCTGCGCCGGCTCCCGCTGGTTCAGCCGAATTCCCGTACATACCGCCGCTGCCACGGCGTCTCCACCGCGTGCCGGTCGTAGTGGCCGCGGACATACGCCACGGCCTCCTCGGCGGGTACGCCGTCCAGCACCGCCAGGCAGGCCAGGGCCGTGCCGGTGCGGCCCCGGCCGCCGCCGCAGGCGAGTTCGACGCGGTCGGCGGTCGCCCGGTCCCAGGCGTCCCGCAGGACCTCGGCGGCCTCCGCGCGGTCACCGGGGAGCCGGAAGTCGGGCCAGCGCAACCAGTGGGCGGCCCAGGGCACTTCGGGCGGTTCCTTGCCGAGGCAGTACACGGCGTAGGTGGGCACCTGGCCGTCCGGGAGCGGACGGCGGAGCCCCCGGCCGCGCACCAGCCGCCCCGACGGCAGCCGCAGGACCCCGGGACCGGCCGGGTCCCAGGGCTCGATGCCCGCCCCTTCCGTGCTCGTCCCCTCCACGCCCGTCCCCTCCATGCCTGTCTCCTCCATGGTCTAGCCCACCCCTCGCGACGCCTGCGCCGCTCTCGTCTCGATGCCCCTGAAGTGGTCGGACATCGCCCGCTGCGCGCCCTCGACGTCGCGGGCGCGCAGGGCGGCGACGATGTCGCGGTGGCGGCGGATGGTCAGCTCGGGGGTGGGGTCGTCGGTCCAGCCGCGGGCGCCGGCGACACGCAGGAAGACGGTCCAGAAGGCGCCGAGGAGCTGGGGGACGAGGGTGTTGCCGAGGGAGGCGTAGAGGAGTTCGTGGAAGTCGCGGTCGAGTTCGGCGACGGGGTCGCCCGCCCGCTGGGCCGCCTCCATCCGGTCGACGACGGCCGCGAGTCCGTCCAGCTCCTCGTCCGTGAGGGTGGCCGCGACCCGCCGTACGAGACCGTCCTCCAGGATCTCGCGGATCTGCAGGATCTCGGCGAGCGCGGCGGTGTCGCCGTCGGGCCGGGCGAGGGCGCGGAAGGTGAGGCCGTCGACGAGGGGGGTGAGGGACGCCTCGCCGACATAGGTGCCGTAGCCGTGCCGGATGTCGACTATGTCGAGGGCCTGGAGGGCCTTGAGGGCTTCCCGGACGGAGTTGCGGCTGACGCCGAGGTCCTCCATCAGCTCGGTCTCGGTCGGCAGGGGGGCGCCCGCCTGGAGCCCCCGGTCGAGGATGAGCCGCATGACCTCGTCCTGGATCTGGCTGCTCACCCGCCGTTCGGGCCGGCGCCGGCTCCCGCTCTCCTGAGACATGCGCCGCATCGTACGCTCCCCGGACATCCGACGTCCCACCTCCGGACGGAAACCACGTGAACTGGCCAGGGGAACGCCAGGTTAACGCCCGGTGGCGAAGCCGGGAAACTCTCGCCCAACGGACCCTCGACGGTCGTTGTTTCATACCGGACTTCTCGTCGACCCTTGATCCGCCGCCACTCCGCCATTGGTCGCACCTTTGGCAGGTACGCCATTCGTGTGCGATCACTTGACCCCCCTCACAGGTGCTCCTAAGGTCGCGCTGCTCCCTGTAGGACGTAGGACGTCGTATCTCCCTCGCTGTCTCCCTCCCTGTCTCTCGTTGGAGGAACCGTGCGCGACGTAATCCGTGACGCCCCGGCGCCGACCCGCCGGTCGCTCCTCAAGTACTCCGGCGCGCTGGGCGCCGCCGCGGCCGTCTCCTCGTCGCTGGCCGCCTGTTCGGCCGGGCCGGAGTCCACCAACGACACCGGCGGCTCGGGCGGCGGGAAGAACAGCACCCTGACCGCCGTCATCGGCTACGGCAACGACGGCAGCTGGGACCCCACCCAGACGGCGTCCGCCTTCTGCATGGCCGCCAACAACCACATCTACGAGGGCCTCCTCGACACGGACCCGATCTCGCGCGAGCCCTACGCGGCGCTCGCGACGGCCGTGCCGGGCGACACCTCCGGCACCTCCTGGACGTTCGAACTGCGGCCCGGCGCCACCTTCCACGACGGCAGGCCGGTGACCGCCGACGACGTCGTCTTCGTCTACGAGCGCATCCTCGACCCCGGCACCCAGACCCTCGCCAAGGGCTTCTTCGCGAGCTGGCTGAAGGAGGTCCGGAAGATCGACGCGCGGAACGTCGAGCTGGTGCTCAGGTTCCCCTTCCCGGACGGCATCGCGCGGCTGACGCTGGCGAAGATCATGCCGAAGCACGTCTTCTCGCGGCCGGGGGCCTGGGAGGACGCCATCAAGGGCAAGGCGATCGGTTCGGGACCGTACCGGCAGAGTGCGCACCACCCGAAGTCCAACACCACCTTCGAGGCGTACGCCGACTACAACGGGCCCCGCCCGGCCGCGTTCCGGAAGATGAACTGGCTGACCATCGTGGACGCGGCCCCGCGCGTCGCGAAGATCTCCGGCGCGAGTGCCGGAGCGCAGATCGCCGACAACATCCCGTACGCCAATATCGGGCAGCTGGAGAACGGCGGAATGTCCGTCCAGGGCGGCTCCGGGATGAACAACCTGTTCCTGATGTTCAACACCGCGCGCAAGCCCTTCGACGACATCCGGGTCCGGCAGGCACTGCATCACGCCATCGACCGGGACAAGATGATCGAGGTGGCGCTGAAGGGGCACGGAAAACCGGCGAGTTCGTTCCTGAACGAGCGGAATCCGAGCTATCGGCCGGCGAAGAGCGTGTACGCGTACGACCCCGACAGGGCGAAGGCGCTGCTCGCGGAGGCCGGGGTGAAGGGCCTGGAGATCGAGATCCTCGCCGTGAACGTCAGCTGGATCGTGGACTGTCTGCCGACGATCAAGGCGTCCTGGGACGCGATCGGGGTCGGGACGACCCTCTCCCCGCAGGAGACCACGGCCGTCTTCACGAAGATGGACCAGAAGCAGGACTACCAGGTGGTCGCCGCCGCCTCGAATCCCAATCAGTTCGGGCTCGACGCCGATCTGATCATGCGTTACAACTACGGGCCGCAGAACCTGTGGATGCAGTACGCGCGCTGGGCCGGGAATTCCGTGGCCAAGGCGCTCTTCAAGGACATGGACCGGGCCACGCGGGAACCGGACGCCGAGCAGAAGAAGACGATGGTCCAGGACTACATCGACATCGTCGCCGAACAGGCCGTGCTCTATCCGGTGGTGCACAACGAGCTGATGACCGCCTGGAATCCGAAGCGGCTCTCGGGGATAAGGGCACAGCCCTATCCGGGGATCAATCTGCTCCAGGCCAAGTGGGTCTAGCGTGGTCGCCGTTCTGCGCATTCTGATCCGGCGGGTCGCCCTGCTCGTTCCCCTGCTGCTCGGAATCGTGCTGTTCGTGTTCGTCGTCATGCGGTTCTCGGACGTCGACCCGGCGTCCGCGTTCTTCCAGGGCGCCAATCCCACACCGGAGCAACTGCACGACTTCCGGGAGGAGAACGGCCTGCTGGACCCGCTGCCCGTCCGCTACGCCGGCTTCATCGGCGATCTGCTGCACGGGGACATGGGGATCAGCGCGCTCACCCGGGCGCCCGTCGTCGACCAGGTCATGACCGCGCTGCCGCTCACCCTCCAGCTGACCTTCCTGGGGCTCGGTATCGCGGTCGTGCTGGCGCTGCTCGGCGGGATCACCGCGGCGATCCACCGGGACCGGCTGCCGGACCAGATCATCCGGGTGGTGTCGCTGACCGGGGTCGCGGCGCCCGGGTTCTGGCTGGCGCTGCTGATGATCCAGTATCTGGCGGTCGACCTGGGCTGGTTCCCGACCGGCGGCTACGTCAATCCGGCGGACTCCTTCACCGGCTGGCTGGAGACGATGACGCTGCCGGCCCTCGCGCTGTCGCTGCCGGTGGCGGCGCAGCTCACCCGGATCGTGCGGACCGCGATGGTGGAGGAGCTGGACAAGGACTACGTACGCACGGCGATCGGCAGCGGGCTGCCGCCGAGGGTGGTCGTGGGGCGGAACGTGCTGCGGAACGCGCTGATCAACCCGCTGACCGTGCTCGGTCTGCGCGTCGGCTATCTGCTCGGCGGCGCGGTCGTCATCGAGACGATCTTCTCGCTGCCGGGGATGGGCAAGCTGATGATCGACGCCGTGAAGAACGGCGACCCGGCGGTCGTCCAGGGCGTCGTCCTGACCACGGCGGCGGGCTTCGTGATCGTCAACCTCGTCATCGACGTGCTCCATCTGCTGGTGAACCCACGCCTGAGGGAAGCGAGTTGACGACCACCGTCGAGGGAGTCGACGACCGGCGTCGAGGGATGCGAGCCGATGCCCTGATGCGCGGACGGGAGCTGATGCCCTGATGTTCGGCCTGATCGTGACCACGCGCAAACGCCTGACGGAGGCCCTCGCCCGGCCCGGTGTCCGGCCGCGCTCCTGGCGCCGGCTGCCACTGCTCTCCCGGATCGCGGTCTGCTTCCTCGGGGTCGTGGTCCTCACCGCCCTCCTCGCGCCCTGGCTCGCCCCGGACGACCCGCTGGACCAGCAGGCCCTGGTCGGCGGCACCGGCGCGCCCTCCGCCGAGCACTGGATGGGGCAGGACAGCCTGGGCCGGGACATCCTGAGCCGGCTGATGTACGGGGCGCGCTGGTCGCTGGCGATCGGGCTCGGCGCGACCGCGCTGGCCCTGGTCGTGGGGGCGCTGATCGGGGCCGTCGCGGCGACCTCGCGCAAGGCGGTCGACGAGACGCTGATGCGCTGTCTGGACGTCGTCATGGCCTTCCCCGGCATCGCGCTGGCCGCCGTGCTGGTCGCCGTGTTCGGCGGCGGGATCACCGTCCTGATCTGCGCGATCGCGTTCCTGTTCACCCCGCCGGTGGCCCGGGTCGTGCGGGCCAACGTCCTCGACCAGTACGGCGAGGACTATGTGACCGCCGAGCGGGTGATCGGAGCCAGCACCCCGCACATCGTCCTGCGGCACGTGGCGGTCAACTGTGCCGCGCCCGTCCTCGTCTTCTGCACGGTCCAGGTCGCCGAGGCCATCGTCTTCGAGGCGTCGCTGTCCTTCATCGGCGCGGGCGTACGGCCGCCGGACCCGTCCTGGGGCAGTGTCATCGCCGACGGCAAGAACATGGTGCTGACCGGCGGCTGGTGGGCCACGGTCTTCCCCGGTCTGCTGATGCTGGTCACGGTCCTGTGTCTGAACATCCTCTCCGAGGGCGTCTCCGACGCGTGGGCGGCGCCGGTCTCGCGGGAGGCGGAGCCGGGGGCGCCGCGGGAGGCGGAGGACCCGCTGGAGGCCACCGTGCCCGGCGCCGGTTCCCATGAGCTCGCCGAGCTGCCCGGTCTGACCGAGGCGGCCCTGCGGCTGCGGTCCCGGGCCCGTCCGCTGCCGTCCGGCCAGCCGGTGCTGTCCGTCGAGGAGTTGGCGGTCGGCTTCGAGGGCCGCCACCGGGGCGTGGACATCGTCGACGGCATCAGTTTCGAGGTCCGGCCCGGTGAGGTGCTGGGGCTGGTCGGCGAGTCGGGCTGCGGGAAGTCGCTGACCGCGCTGACGGTGATGGGCCTGGAACCGAAGGGCGCCCGGGTGCGCGGCCATGTCCGGTTCGACGGACGGCAGTTGGTGGGCGAGCCGATGCGGGTACGGCGGCGGCTGCTCGGCCACGAGATGGCGATGATCTACCAGGACGCCCTGTCCTCCCTGAACCCGGCGATGACGATCCGCGCCCAGTTGAAGCAGGTCGTGCGCCGGGGCGGCGGCCGCCCCGCGCCCGAACTGCTGCGGCTGGTCGGCCTCGACCCCGACCGCACCCTGCGCAGCTACCCGCACGAACTCTCCGGCGGCCAGCGGCAGCGCGTGCTCATCGCGATGGCCCTGTCCCGCGACCCCCGGCTGATCGTGGCCGACGAGCCGACGACCGCGCTCGACGTCACCGTGCAGGCCCAGATCATCGAACTGCTGCTGCGGCTGCGCGAGGAGCTGGGCTTCGCGCTGATCCTCGTCTCCCACGATCTGGCGCTGGTCGCGGATGTCACCGACCGGGTGGTGGTGATGTACGGCGGGCAGATCGTCGAGACCGGTGTCACCGCGGACCTGGTGGAACTCCCCGCCCACCCCTACACCCGCGGACTGCTCGGCAGCGTCCTGTCGCTGGAGTCGGCGGCCGAGCGGATGACCCAGATCAGGGGAGTCGTCCCCGCCCCCGCCGACTTCCCGCCGGGCTGCCGCTTCACCGGCCGCTGCCCCCGGGCGAGCGAGGTCTGCCGTACGACGGCCCCTGCCCTGCTGGGCCCTCCGGCGCACACGGCGGCCTGCCACCACCCGGTGGTGGACCTGGTGGAGAGCACGGAGGTGAGCCGGTGAGCGCGCTCGTGGAGGTCTCCGGCGCCCATGTCGTCCACCGGGCGCGCAGCGGTGGGGTGTTCACCCGCGACCGGGTGTACGCGCTGACCGGCGCCGACCTGGTGATCGCGCCCGGTGAGACGGTGGGCGTGGTGGGCGAGTCGGGGTGCGGCAAGTCGACGCTGGCGAAGCTGCTGGTGGGCGTGGACCGGCCGGCGGCCGGGACGGTCTCCTTCCGGGGGCGGGACCTGTGGTCCATGTCGCCCGCCGAGCGCCGGACGGCCGTCGGCGGCGGCACCGGCATGATCTTCCAGGACCCGTCGACGGCCCTGAACCGCCGGCTGACCGTCCGCCGCATCCTGCGCGACCCGCTCGATGTGCACCGGCGCGGTACCCCGGCCGAACGGGAGGACCGGGTGAGGGAGTTGATGGCCCTGGTCGGTCTGCCCCCGGCGCTCGCGGACGGGCTGCCCGGCCGGCTCTCCGGCGGGCAGCGCCAACGCGTGGCGATCGCGCGGGCGTTGGCGCTGGACCCCGGGCTGGTGGTGGCGGACGAGCCGACGAGCGCGCTGGACGTCTCGGTCCGCGCCCAGATCCTCAACCTCCTGCTGGACCTCAAGGAACGCCTCGGTCTCGCGATGGTGTTCGTCTCGCACGACATCCAGACGGTACGGCGGATGAGCGACCGGGTGATCACCATGTATCTGGGCCGGATCGTGGAGGAGACCCCGGCGGCCCTGGTCACCGACCGCGCCCGGCACCCGTACACCCGCGCGCTGTTCTCGGCGACGCCCGGTCTGCTGGACCCGATCGACCCGATCCCGCTGGTGGGCCCCGTCCCGTCGGCGACCCGGCCGCCGAGCGGCTGTCCGTTCCGTACCCGTTGCTGGAAGGCGGACGCCGACTGCGCGGAGATCATGCCGGAGTTCACGGCCGCGTCGGCGCCCGGACACCGTTTCCGCTGCCACCATCCTGTGCAGGAGACGGAGTCGACGCGTGACCTGGTCGCCCAGGCGGCGAGCGGGGCCGCGCCCGACGCCGTACGAGGCAACTAGCACCAGGGAGCCGTCATGACCGTCCCCGCCCCGCTGACCGGTGTCGTCCCGCCCGTCTGCACGCCCCTGACTCCGGACCGGGAGGTGGACGTCGCCTCGCTGGTCCGGCTGGTGGACCATCTGGTGGCGGGCGGTGTGGACGGGCTGTTCGTGCTCGGTTCGACGTCGGAGGCGGCGTATCTGACGGACGCGCAGCGGCGGCGGGTCGTGGAGACGGTCACCGGTCATGTGGGCGGCCAACTCCCGGTGCTCGCCGGGGCGATCGACATGACCACGCCCCGTGTCCTGGACCATGTCCGCGCGGTGACGGCCGCCGGGGCCGACGCCGTCGTGGCCACCGCCCCCTTCTACGCCCGCACCCATCCGGCGGAGATCGCCCGCCACTACCGGCTGCTCGCCGCCGGTTCCCCCGTCCCCGTCCTCGCCTACGACATTCCGGTCTCCGTCCACACCAAGCTGCCCGCCGACCTGGTCCTGGAGCTGGCGGCCGAGGGAGCCATCGCCGGGCTCAAGGACTCCAGCGGCGACCTGGGCGGCTTCCGTACGGTCGTCACGGGCGCCCGCGCGGACGCGGCCCTCTCCGCGTTCGCCGTCCTCACCGGTTCCGAACTCCTCGTGGACTCCGCGATGGCGCTGGGCGCGCACGGCGCGGTGCCGGGGCTGGCCAACGTCGACCCCGTCGGCTACGTCCGGCTCGACCGCCTCTGCCGCGACGGCGACCGGGACCGCGCCCGCACCGAACAGGAGCGGCTGTGCGCCCTGTTCGGTCTCGTCGGCGTCGGTGACACCGCCCGTATGGGCCCCGGTTCCTCCGCCCTGGGCGCCTTCAAGGCCGCGCTCCACCTGCGCGGCGTCATCGCCTGCCCGGCCACGGCGGACCCGCAGATCCCGCTGTCGGAGCCGGAGACCGAGCAGGTGGGCAAGTACCTCGCGGCGGCTGGCCTGTTGTAGCCGTCATCCCACGAGGTCGGTCAGCGGCGGGCGGCGGAACCCGATCGTCCCGTACGGGCCCGTCGCGCGCCCGGTGGCGGGCAACAGGGCTGGCCCGATCGGATTCTGACGTGATGTCAGTGGACGCCCGGTGTCACCATCCCCGACTCGTAGGCCACGATCACCAGCTGGGCGCGGTCGCGGGCGCCCAGTTTGCCCATGATGCGGCTGACGTGGGTCTTGGCGGTCAGCGGGCTGAGGCCGAGGGTGTCGGCGATCTCGGTGTTGTTGAGGCCGCGCGCCACGAGGGTGAGGACCCCCCGCTCCCGGTCGGAGAGGTCTTCCGGGCCGCCGTCGGGCAGCGCCGGCGGCGCGGTGGGGCTCGCGAGCAGCCGGGCGATGAGACGGGCCGTGGGGCCCGGGGAGAGCAGGGCCTCGCCGGCGGCGACCGTGCGGATGGCGTCAAGAAGTTCGGCCGGCCGCATGTCCTTGACGAGGAAGCCGGAGGCCCCGGCCCGCAGGGCCTCCACGACGTGCTCGTCCGTGTCGTAGGTGGTGAGCACCAGGACCCGTACGCCCGCGAGGTCCTCGTCCGCCGCGATGAGCCGGGTCGCCTCGATGCCGTCCAGGTCGGGCATGCGCAGGTCCATGACGACCAGGTCGGCCCGCGCGGTCCGCGCCAGCTCCACCGCCTCCCGGCCCGTCCCCGCCTGCCCCACCACCTCCATGTCCCGCGCCGACTCCACGAGCATGGCGAACGCGGCCCGCACGAGGGTCTGGTCGTCGGCGAGGAGGACACGGATCACGCGCTCGGTCATCGGTCCGCCTTCCGTTCGGCGGCCACGACGACCACGGGCCGCTCCCCCGGTCCGCCCAGCGGCAGCAGCGCCGCCACCTCGAAGCCGCCGCCCGGCCGAGGCCCGGCGTCCAGCGTGCCGCCCACGCTGCGGGCCCGCTCGCGCATCCCGAGGATGCCGAAACCGGAGTTCTCCGCACGGGGCGGCGCCGCCCCCACCCCGTCGTCCGTCACCCGCACCCGGAGGGCACCCTCCCCGGCCCGCAGGTCCACCCGTATCGCCAGGTCCGCTCCCCCGTGCCGTACGGCGTTGGTCAGGGCCTCCTGGACGATGCGGTAGGCGGCGGCGCCCACCCCGGAGGGCACCCCGTCGGCCGCGACCGTGATGTGCGCGCGGGCGCCCGCCGTACGGGCCGCGTCCACCAGGTCGGCGAGGCCGTCGAGGCCGGGCAGCGGGCCCCGGTCGCCGGTGCCCGCGTGGTCGGGCTCGCGAAGCACCTCCAGCGTGCCGCGCAGTTCGCCGCGGGCGGTCCGGCAGGTCTCGGCGATGTCGTCGAGGGCCTTGGCGACGGCGGCGCGGTCGAGGCGGTCGGGGTCGGCGGCCAGGACGTGCGCGGCGACGGAGGTCTGCACGCCGACGAGCGTGATGCTGTGGGCGAGCAGATCGTGCAGATCGCGGGCGATGCGCAGCCGCTCCTCCGCGACCCGCCGCCGCGCCTCCTCCTCCCGGGTGCGCTCCGCGCGCTCGGCGCGTTCGACGACGGAGTCGACGTACTGGCGGTGGACCCGGACGTAACCGCCGAAGACGAGGACGGAGACGATCCAGCCGGAGATCTGCAGGAACTCCGGGATCTGCTGGGGGGTGAACAGCACGTTGACGGCCAGGGTGAGGGCCACGACGGCGACGCCGTTGAGCAGCGTCCGGCGGGCCGTACCGCTGACCGCGACGGTGTAGAGCGCCAGCATGGCCGGGGCCACGGCGGCGGAATGGTTGTTGTCGAACGAGTGGTAGGGCACGACGAACGCCACCAGCACCCAGAGCACGAGCACCGGCCGGCGACGGCGCCACACCAGCGGCACATGGACGGCGAGCAGCAGCGCGAACCCGAGCGGGTCCGGCACCCGCCCGTCCCCTCTGATCACCAAGGCGGCCACGCAGTCGACGACGGCGAGGCCGGCGACGAGATACGCGTCGTACCGCAGGGCGTTCGCCCCGGCGGCCGTCCGCAGCCGCTCGACGAGCCCCGGCCCCATCCTCGTCATGCCCATGGTTACCGTCACTCCCTCATCCTCCGTCAGGAGGGCGCCCTTCCGGGAGAGAAGGACGCCCTCGGGTGGTCGGGACGGCCTCAGCGGCCGGCCGGTACGCGTTCCCGGTCCATCGCCCCGCCCGTGGGCGGCCCCGCCGGGTGCGCCGGTTCCTTGGACAGCGGTCCGGGCCACCACACCTTCCGGCCGAGCGCCACGCTCGCGCTGGTCACGAGGTAGGTGCGGACGAGGAAGGTGTCGAGGAGGACACCGACCGCGATGACGAAGCCCAGCTGGACGAGTTGGACGAGGCCCATGTTGAGCAGCACGGCGAAGGTCCCGGCGAGGACGAGCCCGGCGGAGGCGATGACCCCGCCGGTGGTGCGCAGCGCGGTGAGCGCGGCGGCGGCCGGTTCGGCGCCGGCCAGGGACTCCTCACGCATCCGGTGCATCAGGAAGATGCCGTAGTCGACGCCGAGGGCGACGAGGAAGACGAAGGAGAGCAGTCCGAGCCCGGGGTCGGTGCCCTCGAACCCGAGCACCGGCCCGAAGACCAGTCCGCCGATGCCGAGCGAGGCGGCCCACACCGCGACCACGGCGACGACGAGCAGCAGCGGCGCGACCAGGCTCCGCAGCAGCGCCACGAGGACGAGCAGTACGGAGACGAGCACGATCGGTACGACGACCAGCCGGTCCCGGGCGTTGGTGTCGCTCAGGTCGAGCTGTTCGGCGCTGGGCCCGCCGACGTAGGACTCCGGCAGCGCGTCCCGCAGCGCCTTGATGGTGGCGGTCTCGGCGGCCGACTCCGGCGCGCTCCTCGCGATGACGGAGATCTCGGTCCAGCCCCCGCCGGTACGGCCCCGCTCGACCGCCGCGACCCCGCGCTGCCCCTCGATCGCGGCGACCGTGGCGTCGGCGCGTCCGGCCGGGGTGATGACGGAGATCGGCTGGGTGCCCTGCCCGGGGAACGCCCGGCCCAGGGTCTCCATGGCCACGACCGACTCGGGCTTGTCGACGAAGGAGTCCTCCTGCTTCAGCGAGCCGGGCAGATTGAGTGTGCCGAGCGCGAGCGCGCCGAGCAGCACGGCGCCGCCCGCCAGCACGAGGCGGGGGCGCCGCCCGGCGGACGAGCCCATCGCCGAGAACAGGCTCCGCCGCTGCTTGGGCTCGCTGCCGAACGCCGGGACCAGCGGCCAGAACACCCGCCGTCCCAGCAGCACGAGCAGGGCCGGCAGCAGGGTGAGCATGGCGAGGAGGGCGCACAGGACACCCACCGTGCCGAGGGGGCCCATGCCCCGGCTGCTGTTGAGGTCGGCGGCCAGCAGGCACAGCAGCCCGGCGGCGACCGTCCCGGAGGAGGCGAGCACGGCGGGCCCGCAGCCGCGCAGGGCGACCCGCATCGCCTCGTACGGCCGCTCGACACGGCGGAGTTCCTCGCGGTAGCGGGAGACGAGCAGCAGGGCGTAGTCGGTGCCCGCGCCGAAGACGAGGATCGTCATCACGCCCGAGCTCTGTCCGGAGACGGTCGTCCCGAAGGCCTGGTTCAGCCCGTAGGCGACCCCCATCGACAGGAAGTCCGCGATCCCGGCGACGACGAGCGGCACCAGCCACAGCACCGGGCTGCGGTAGATGACGATCAGCAGGACGGCGACGACGCCGACGGTGGTGTAGAGCAGCGGCCCGCCGAGCGCGTCGTAGACCTTGCCCGCGTCGGTGGCGAGGGCGGCCGGTCCGCCGACCTCGACGGTCAACCCGCCCTCGGTGCGGGCGACTTCGCGCACCCGCTCGACGAACGCGTCCCGCAGCTCCTCGTCCGCCCCGGGCGCGTTGCTCGTGACCGGGTACATCAGGGTGGTCCCGTCCGCCGAGGGCACGCCCTCCGGTGCGGCGGCCAGCCGGTCCCGCTCACCGATCTCGGTGACCTGTGCCTCGGCGGCGGTCCGGTCGGCGGCGGTCAGCCCGCCGTCCCGGTGGTAGACGAGCACCAGCTCGGTGGTCTCGCCGCCGGGCAACCGGTCCTGGATCTCGGCCACTTGGGTCGAGTCGGCGCTCGCCGGCAGATAGTCCACCGCCCGGTCCTTCTGCACCTCCGACAGCTTCGCCGCGAACGGCGTGACCACCGCGAGCAGCACCACCCACAGGCCGAGCACCAGCCAGGGCACGGCTCGCCGCCGTCCGCGTCCGCCTGTCCCTCGTCCGCGTACGTCTGTCTCTCCGGGCCCCATGACGGGTCCCCCTCCCTCGCCGGGTGTGTCTGGACGTTCACCAGACTCCCGGCCCGAGGACCTCGATTCGTCGGACGTCAGGGCGAGTTGAGGGGTACTGCGAGGGGTGACCCGTGGGGTGCGTTACTCCCCGGGGAGTACTGCGGGGCCTTCGAACCCCCTGGGGCGAAGGAACGTTACGACGGGGTCCTGGCCGCCGCCAGCAGCCGGGTGACGTCGTCCGAGCAGATCGTGAGGGCCGCGCCGACCGTGGCCAGCGCGTCCCGCTCCGCCGGGGTGTACGGGCCGTCCGCGAGGGCGATCCGGGCGCCCTGGAACAGGATGGCCTCGCGGCCGGTCGGGGCGAGGTGGGGGGCCAGCGGGTCCAGGGCCTCGTGCAGCTCTATGGCGAGACCGGGGCCGCAGGGCTCGCCGTGGACGCGGCCCGTGTCGGCGGCCAGCGCCTCGACCAGGGCGCCGAGTTGGTCCTCGGTGCAGTCGTCGAACCCGGCCGAGCGGACGGCGGTCGCGGCCACGGTCAGCGAGGGGCGGGAGCAGGTGCCGCTCGCCGCGAGGACGGCCAGGGCCACCGTGTGGACGGCGTCGCGGAGCATCGCGGCGAAGCGGGTGGTGGTGGGGTGGTCGAGGACGTCGGTGGCGTAGTGGTGGCGGCAGGCCGCGCACTCCACGACGGGCCCGGTCTCGCCGCGCGGCAGGACGGGGACGCCGAGGAGGGTGAAGCGGCGACGGCCGGTCAGCCGCTGGTAGTTGCGGTCGCCTCCGCAGCCCGGGCAGAAGAACTCACCGTCACCGACGCCCGTCCACGCGATCCGGGTACCCAGCACTCTCGACAGTCCGGTGACTCTGCTGGTGCTCCCGACGCGGGCGAGCGCGGCGGCATCGCCGATCGGGTCCCGTCCTGGCAGCACGTCGCACCTCCGTCACTCCCCCACACACGGCCCCTGGGCGCGGGAGGTGCCCTCTCGGCATCATCGCCGCGCTTGCGTGATGTTAGCCACATCGGTGAGGCGCAGTCAGTACCCCGGACGAGGCCTACCCCTGACGATCACCGGGTTTGGCCGGTAAACGACGGACGGACGACGGACCCCGTCCACCGGAATCCGGTGGACGGGGTTTTCAAACCGCCGGTCAGGCTGGTCAGCGTGTAGCGCGGTTGACGGCCGAGACGACCGCCTTCAGCGAGGCGCGCGTCGTGTTCGCGTCGATCCCGATGCCCCACAGGACCTTGTCCTCGATGGCGACCTCGATGTACGAGGCGGCCTGCGCGGAGGCGCCCTCGCTCATCGTGTGCTCCTGGTAGTCCAGCAGGCGGGCGTCGATGCCGATGCCCTGCAGCGCGTGGAAGAACGCGGAGATCGGGCCGTTGCCGGTGCCGACCAGGGTGGTCTCGGCGCCGTCGACCTCGGCCTCCACGGTCAGCGTGTCCACGCCGTCCTTGTCGGTGGTCGACTGGTTGTTGCGGACCTGGACGCGGCCCCACGCGTTGTCGGGGTTCGGCAGGTACTCGTCCTGGAAGACGGCCCAGATGGCGGAGCCGGTGACCTCGCCGCCCTCGGCGTCGGTCTTGGCCTGGATCAGCTTGGAGAACTCGATCTGCATCCGGCGCGGCAGGTCCAGCTTGTGGTCGTTCTTCAGGACGTAGGCGATACCGCCCTTGCCGGACTGCGAGTTGACCCGGATGACGGCCTCGTAGGAACGGCCGACGTCCTTGGGGTCGATCGGCAGGTACGGCACGGCCCACTCGATGTCGTCGACCGTCCTGCCCTGCTCCCTCGCGGACGCCTCCATGGCGTCGAAGCCCTTCTTGATGGCGTCCTGGTGGGAGCCGGAGAAGGACGTGTAGACCAGGTCGCCCACGTACGGGTGGCGCGGGTGGACCTCCATCTGGTTGCAGTACTCCCACGTGCGACGGATCTCGTCGATGTCGGAGAAGTCGATCTGCGGGTCGACGCCCTGCGAGAACAGGTTCATGCCCAGGGTGACCAGGTCGACGTTGCCGGTGCGCTCGCCCTGCCCGAACAGACAGCCCTCGACGCGGTCGGCGCCGGCCATCAGCGCCAGTTCGGCGGCGGCGACGGCCGTACCGCGGTCGTTGTGCGGGTGGACGGAGATGACGACGTGCTCGCGGCGGGAGATGTTGCGGCTCATCCACTCGAAGCGGTCCGCGTGCGTGGACGGCGTCGAACGCTCCACCGTGGCGGGCAGGTTGAGGATGATCTCGCGGCCCGGACCGGGCTGGTAGACGTCCATCACCGCCTCGCAGACCTCCAGGGCGAAGTCCAGCTCGGTGTCGGTGAAGATCTCCGGGCTGTACTGGTAGCCGAACTCGGTCTCGGGGCCCAGCAGTTTCTCCGCGTACTCCATCACCAGCCGCGTGCCGTCCACGGCGATCTGCTTGATGTCGTCCTTGGAGCCGCGGAAGACGACCCGGCGGAAGACGGGCGCGGTCGCGTTGTACAGGTGCACCGTGGCCCGCTTGGCGCCCTTCAGGGACTCCACGGTCCGCTCGATCAGGTCCTCGCGGGCCTGGGTCAGTACGGAGATGGTGACGTCGTCCGGGATCGCGCCCGGCTCCTCGATGATGGACCGTACGAAGTCGAAGTCGGTCTGGCCGGAGGCGGGGAAGCCGACCTCGATCTCCTTGTAGCCCATCTTGACCAGCTGGTCGAACATCCGGCGCTTGCGCTCGGGCGACATCGGGTCGATCAGGGACTGGTTGCCGTCGCGCAGGTCGGTGGAGAGCCAGCGGGGGGCGGCGGTGATCCGGTTGTTCGGCCACGTGCGGTCCGGGATGTCCACCTGGTCGTACTGACCGTACTTGTGGATCGGCATGGACGTGGGCTGCTGGCGGTTCGCCATGATGCGTGGGCTCCTCGGTGGTCCGGTCACTGCCGGGAAGGACGGCCGACGACACAACGCCAAAGCACCGCGGGGAGGGGGTCGGCCTCTAGTACAGGCCCTCGCCGCGGCAGCTAAGGAGAAGCAGCCCGAAACGCATGATGCGCAGCAGCCTAGCCGAGTCCTGCCGGGTGCGGGGGGCCGTATCAGTATGCGGGACCGGAGAACCTATTCGGACAAAAGGTGCGCAAGGCCACACCGGGTACGACAGCGCACCCCTGCTGGGGGCGCGGGGAACCGCGCGAGAAGCCCGACGAACGGGCGGCCCGCACGCAAACCACAACCCTCAGTAACGCCACGGCGGCGAAACGCAACCCATACGGCCACATTTCACCAATCATGGTTGCCCCCAGTGACAAGCACCCAACGGAGTGCAACCGTGTCAGCCATGACGACCAACGGGGGCCACGAGCCCGTCTTCTGCACCGTCGTACCACCGCACGTCCTCGACAAGCTCTCCCAGGCCGAGGACCCGGCCCTCGCGGGCGCCGCGCGCAGGACCCTGGAGCGCGACGCCTTCGAGCGCACCCACCGCCGGCTGACCACGGTCGTCGGCGCCCCGAGCATCGCCGCGCCCGCCGGCGCCGAGTCCGGCGCACCGCACCGCACGATCCACGACGCCCGCCACGGCACGGACCTGCCCGGCCGCAAGGTGCGCGGCGAGGGCGAGGAACCCGGCAAGGACGCCACGGTCAACCGCGCGTACGCGGGCCTGGGCGCCACCTACGAACTGTTCTGGAAGTCGTTCGCCCGGGACTCGATCGACGGCAACGGGCTGCCGCTGGACGCGACCGTGCACTACGACCGCGACTACAACAACGCCTTCTGGAACGGCGAGCAGATGGTGTTCGGCGACGGCGACGGCGAGATCTTCCTCGACTTCACCATCCCGATCGACGTCATCGGCCACGAACTGAGCCACGGCGTCACCCAGTACACGGCGAACCTCACGTACTTCGGCCAGCCGGGCGCGCTCAACGAGTCGATGTCGGACGTCTTCGGCGCCCTCATCAAGCAGTACACGCTCGGCCAGACCGCCGCCGAGGCGGACTGGCTGATCGGCTCCGGCCTGCTGGCCCCCCGGGTCACCGGCGTCGCGCTCCGCTCGATGAAGGCCCCGGGCACGGCGTACGACGACGACGTCCTCGGCAAGGACCCGCAGCCGGCGACCATGGACGACTTCGTCCGCACGGGCCGCGACAACGGCGGCGTGCACATCAACTCCGGTATCCCCAACCACGCGTTCTACCTCGCGGCCACGGCGCTGGGCGGCCACGCCTGGGAGCGGGCCGGACAGATCTGGTACGACGTCCTCACCGGCGGCGAACTCGGCAAGCAGGCCCTCTTCGTCGACTTCGCCACGCTCACGGTGAAGGCCGCGCGGGCGCGCTACGGCGAGGGCGACGAACTCACGGCGGTCCTGAAGGCCTGGGAGCAGGTGGGCGTGCGGACGCTGTAGTTCCGTACTAGACAGGGAGCCATGCGTATTCAAGTACGGCGCACGGGCGGTTTCGCGGGCATCGAGCGGCACGCGGTGGTGGACACCACCGGGCGGCCCGATGCCCCCGTCTGGCACGCCCTGGCCGAACGGGCCCTCACCACCGGCCGGGGCTCACCGCCGCTCGGCGTGCCGGACGGCTTCTCGTACGAGATCACGGTGGACGGCAGGGTCGTGCACTGCGCGGACCCCGGGCTGTCGGAGGACCAGCGGGAGCTGATCAGAAAGGTGCTCAAGGAGGGGGCGTGAGCCTCGCGGGCCGTTGACTTCCGTTACCAGTGGTACGGATGATCCGCTCATGGCGACGAACGCGACCAACCCGATACCCCAGTTCCCGGCAGGCTTCCTGTGGGGCGTCTCGACCTCCGCGCACCAGATCGAGGGGGCCTCGGGCGAGCGCGAGCCGTCCGTGTGGGACGCCTTCTCGGCCGGGGCGGGTCACATCAAGGACGGCTCGACGGCGGAGGTGGCCTGCGACCACTTCCACCGCTACCCCGAGGACGTGGCGCTGCTGCGCGACCTGGGCGTCGGCGCGTACCGCTTCTCGATCTCCTGGCCGAGGGTGAACACCCCCGGCGGCCTGGACTTCTACGACCGCCTGGTGGACGAGCTGGCGGGCGCGGGCGTACGCCCCGTGCCCACCCTCTTCCACTGGGATCTGCCGTCCTCGCTGGAGGAGGCGGGCGGCTGGCTCGACCGGGACACCGCCGAGCGGTTCGCGGAGTACGTCGCCGTCGTGGCCGCCCGGCTCGGTGACCGGGTCACCAAGTGGATCACCATCAACGAGCCCGCCGAGCACACCCTGCTGGGCCACGCCCTCGGCACCCACGCCCCCGGCAAGCAGCTGATGTTCGACGCGCTTCCCGCCGCCCACCACCAACTGCTGGGCCACGGCCTCGCCGTACGGGCCCTGCGCGCGGCCGGAGCCACGGACATCGGCATCGCCAACTCGCACGGGCCGGTCTGGGCGGCGTCGGACGCCCAGGCGGACGTGGAGGCGGCCGGCTTCTACGACCTGCTCCTGAACCGGCTGTTCGCCGAGCCGGTCCTGCTCGGCGAATACCCGGAGGGCATCGGCGAGTTGATGCCGGGTACGGACATCGAATCCGACCTGAAGACCATCTCCGAGCCGATCGACTGGTACGGCGTCAACTACTACGCCCCGACCCGCGTCGGCGCGCCCGAGGGCGAGGACATCGAGTTCGGCGGCGTCTCCATCCCCGCCGAACTCCCCTTCACCGTCAAGCAGATCGAGAACGTCCCCACCACCGACTTCGGCTGGCCGGTCGTCCCCGAGGGCCTCACCGAACTCCTCACCACCTTCCACACCCGCTACGGCGACCGTCTGCCCCCCGTCGTCATCACCGAGAACGGCTGCTCCTACGAAGGCATCGACGACCAGGACCGCATCGCCTACCTCGACGGCCACGTCCGCGCGCTGCACCGCGCGTCGGAGGCGGGTGTGGATGTGCGGGGCTACTTCGTGTGGTCCCTCCTCGACAACTTCGAGTGGGCGGAGGGCTTCGCCCGCCGCTTCGGCCTGGTCCACGTGGACTTCGAGACGCTGACACGAACCCCGAAGTCGTCGTACGCCTGGTACCGGGAGGTGCTGAGGGCGCAGAACGAGGGGTGACCGGGGGTGCGTTGTCGTCTGCGGGCCGGTGGGGCTTCTCGCGCAGTTCCCCGCGCCCCTTAAGGGCCTACGGCCCTTTCGGGCCGAAAAGCAGGGGCGCAGCCCCGCTTTTCAGGGGCGCGGGGAACTGCGCGACCAGCCCCCACCGGACGGACGCCTGGGGGTCGAAGGGGCGCAGCCCCTGGATGGGGGCACCTCCCGCTCGAGCGCAGCCGAGAGTGGGGGAGGGACGGGCAGGGGCGGCGGGGGCGAAAAAATCACAGCGGGCTCACAGGGAACGGTTCCCCTCTTACCGCACTCTTCCCTTCCGACCACCCTCCCCACGGAAGGACCACCCCGTGCCCCCGCGTCCAGCCAGACCCACCCACCGAGCCATAGCCGTACTCGCCGTATCGGGCACCCTCCTCGTCACCCCCTCCCTCGCCGCCCCCACCGCGTTCGCCGCCGGAGCACCGGCGACCGACCTCCGCGTGGACACGAACCGCGACGGCAAGGTGGACGTCACCGGCACCACGGACACCGCCGGCGAGAACGGCTGGACCCTCGCCCGGGGCGCCCTGATGCTCCCCAACATCGACGACGACACCCGTCGTTGCCCGACGAAGGGCGCGAACGGCAAGCCCCTCACCGACGCCAAGCTGGCCGCCTGCAACGACGCCTCCGACACCAAGGTGAACGGCACCGCGGACGCCGCCGACCTGGCCCGCGTACGGTCCGTGCCGCGGAGCGTGCCGGCCGGCGCGCAGGGCACCGTGAAGGTCACCGCGGGCGCCCAGCAGGTCCGGGTGTTCGTCAAGCGGGGCACGAAGTGGGAGCCGGTCACGGCGAAGACCCGGCTGTCGCGGGCCGAGTTGAAGGCCGGCGTGGAGTTCGGCGTCGAGGCGAAGGACGTCATCCGGGACACCGCGAAGTGGGACGGCACGGCCCGGGTCCGGCTGACGGTGAAGTCGTCCAAGGGCACCACCGCCGACTCGGTCACCCTGCGCGTCGCCCCGCTCCTCACCCACCACCATCTGCAGAACGCCCAGCAGTTGCTGGTCACCAAGGTCACCGGCGGCAACTACGGCAAGCTCAACCGCGCCTTCCGCGAGGGCCTGGACAAGGCCGCCAAGAACGCCGGCATCACCCAGCCGACGGTGAACTTCACCAAGTACGGGGACATCTGGGCGCAGGACTTCGTGGAGCCCGCGTACGTCAGCATGACCGGCGCGAACGGCAAGCGGCAGGCCATGCGGGTGATGCTGCGCTCCGCCCAGCTGGACCGGGAGGCGGGCCGGGAGCTGTTCGAGAAGATGCGCGGCCCGAACATCGGTGCCGTGCAGGTGACGGGCGCCAAGGACTCGGAGGAGTGGACGCTCAACTCCATGGGCAACCTGGAGACCATTCCGCCGTACGCCCACGGCGAGCGTTCGTTCCCCGCGGGCCGGATCATCATGGGCCAGCGCCCGGACGTCGGCTCCAAGCCGGCCAAGGTGATGCGGACGTTCCTGAAGTCCCAGGGTCTGCAGGACCCGCTGTTCCTGGACACGTCCTGGCTGCATGTGGGCCATGTCGACGAGTTCGTGCAGTTCCTGCCCGCCGACACCCCGCGCGGCTGGAAGATCGCGATCGCCGACCCCGAGGCGGGGCTGAAGCTGCTGCGTGACGCGAAGGCCGCGGGCCATGGCGCCAAGCCGATGTTCTCCCTCCCGAACGTCCCCTGGGAGTCCATCTCGGAGGCCCTCGGCTCCAAGAACCTGGTCTCCGACAACAACCTCGCCACGCGCCGCATCGAGGCCAACCTCGCCGTGCTCAAGCGTGAGACGGGCGTGACGGACGCCGAGATCGTCCGGGTCCCGGCGCTCTACACCCAGGGCCGGGAGATGGTGGGCGAGACCGCGTCGGGCAAGGACGCCAAGACGCGTCTCCCCCGGCTGACCCGCCTCGGCGCCGGCACCGAACTCCCGGAGGTGGCAAGGGAGTACGGCCAGCAGCGCCGCCTCGACGAGCCGGGCGAGGGCCTGGGAACGCCCTCCCCCATGGCACCGGCGCCCGCGCCCTCGGTCATGACCAGCGCCTACGTCCCCGGCGCGGTCAACGGCGTCGTCCTCAGCCGCACCCACTACCTCGCCCCGCGCCAGTGGGGTCCGGTCATCAACGGCAAGGACATCTTCACCGAGGCCGTGACGGCCGCGTACAGCGGCGCCGGCATGAAGGTGTCGTACCTGGACGACTGGGAGACGTACCACCTCGGTATGGGCGAGATCCACTGCGGCACCAACACCCTGCGGAACACGTCGGCGGCCTGGTGGACCCGCTGACCCCGGCGCCCACGCACTGACCCGACATGCCCGCCGCCGCCCCGGAGAACCGTCCCGGGGCGGCGGCGCCTTTTCCCCTCACACAGGCCCGCGGCCCCGCAGGTCCGCCAGCCGTACGAGACTGTCCCCGACCGTCTCCCGCTCCCCGTCATCGAGCGGTACGGCCTCGGCCCGGTCGAGCGCGGCGGTCGCCGCCTCCTCGTCGCCGAGCCGGACGGCGACATCGGCGCGCAGCACCAGCAGCCGTACCAGCAGCGACGGCGCCGGTTCCGCCGCCGACCCCAGCGCCCGGTCGACGACCCTGGCCGCGCCCGCCGGATCGTCCTTCGAGTCCGCCAGCAGGGACGCGAGGTGCAGGGCCCGCGCGAAGGGCTCCTCGGGGGCGGGCCGGTGGCTCTGGTCCTCGCTGATCGGCTGCCCGACCCGGACGCAGTTGCCGCCGGGGTCGGTCAGCAGGAACTGCCGCATGCCGTACGACATGTCCTTCAGCGGCCCGAGTCGGGGCAGGCCCCGGGTCGGTATCCGCCCGTACGCCGCCCTGAGCCCGGCCCGGAACGCCGCGTACAGGCCGTCGACGTCGTCCGTGCGCACGTAACACGTACTGAGGGACTGGGCGGGCTCGTACCGCTTCAGCCCGAAGAACTGCAGTTCGATGCCGTCCCGTACGACCACGGCGTAGGGATGGGGGCTGCTCTGCCGGAAGGTGACCTCGAAGCCGAGGGCCTCGTAGAAGTCGAGGAGCGGTTGGAGGTGCTGACACGGAAGGATCGGAATCGTCTTCTCGCCCATACCGCGACTCTAGTCAAACTTGACCAGATGTCGCGAGCGATTAAGCCCGAGCCGACCGCACGGTGTCGACCGCCCGCTCAGAACCCCAGCTTCCGCAGCTGGCGGGGATCCCGCTGCCAGTCCTTCGCCACCTTCACATGCAGGTCCAGGAAGACCGGCGTCCCCAGCAGCGCCTCGATCTGCTTGCGGGACTTGATGCCGACCTCCTTCAGGCGCTTGCCCTTGGGGCCGATGATGATGCCCTTCTGGCTGGGGCGCTCGATGTAGACGAAGGCGTGGATGTCGAGCAGGGGCCGGTCGGCGGGGCGGTCCTCGCGGGGGAGCATCTCCTCGACGACGACGGCGATGGAGTGCGGGAGTTCGTCGCGGACGCCCTCCAGCGCCGCCTCACGGATCAGCTCGGCGATCATGACCTGCTCGGGCTCGTCCGTGAGGTCGCCCTCCGGGTAGAGCGCGGGGCCCTCCGGGAGCAGCGGGACGAGCAGATCGGCCAGCAGGTCCACCTGCTTGTCGGCGACCGCCGAGACGGGCACGATCTCGGCCCACTCGAAGCCCAGCTCCTTGCCGAGCTGGTCGATGGCGATCAGCTGCTCGGCGAGCGCCTTGCTGTCCACCAGGTCGGTCTTGGTGACGATCGCGATCTTCGGCGTCTTCTTGATGGACGCCAGTTCCTTCGCGATGAACCGGTCGCCCGGGCCGAGCTTCTCGTTCGCCGGCAGACAGAAGCCGATCACGTCGACCTCGGCCCAGGTCGTGCGGACGACGTCGTTGAGCCGCTGGCCCAGCAGGGTGCGCGGCTTGTGGAGCCCCGGGGTGTCGACCAGGATCAGCTGGGCGTCCGGCCGGTGCACGATGCCCCGTACCGTGTGCCGCGTGGTCTGCGGCTGGTCCGCCGTGATCGCCACCTTCTGGCCGACCAGAGCGTTCGTGAGGGTGGACTTGCCCGCGTTGGGGCGGCCCACGAAGCAGGCGAAGCCGGCGCGGTGGGGGGCCTCGGCCGGCTGCTCGGATGACTGGGTACGCACGCTCATGGCGCCCATTCTCCCTGATCGACAGAGCCCCTCCGCACTCAGCACCGAGCAGACGCCGCGGCCAGCGCCGAGCGTGAGCTTTCCGAAACCCTCACGCAACGAAACGTCACCGAAACACATCCGTACACGTCCGGAAACGCACGCCGATCACCCTCTGACGAGCCCCCGCACCGTTGGAGACCACCGTGACCCTTGCCGCACAGGGCATCGACACCGGCGACACCGCCTGGCTGCTCGCCGCCACCGCCCTCGTCCTGCTGATGACCCCGGGCCTCGCCCTCTTCTACGGCGGCATGGTCCGCACGAAGAGCGTCCTCAACATGCTGATGATGAGCTTCGTGTCGATCGCCCTGGTGACGGTCGTCTGGCTGGCCGCCGGCTACTCCCTGGCCTTCGGGGACGACATCGGCGGCGGGCTCATCGGCGGCCTCGACCACCTCGGTATGGCCGGTCTCGGCCCCGCGAGCGTGCACGGCACCGTCCCGACCCTCCTCTTCGCCACCTTCCAGCTGACGTTCGCGGTCATCACGGCCGCGCTGATCAGCGGCGCGATCGCGGACCGCGCCAAGTTCGGGGCATGGCTGGTCTTCGTCCCGGTGTGGGCGCTGCTCGTATACGTTCCGGTCGCGCACTGGGTGTGGGGGCCGGGCGGCTGGATCCTCGACGACCTCGGCGCCCTCGACTTCGCGGGCGGTCTGCCGGTGGAGATCACCTCCGGCGCCTCCGGACTGGCCCTCTGCCTGGTCCTCGGCCCCCGGCTGGGCTTCAAGAAGGACGCCATGCGCCCGCACAACCTGCCGATGGTCATGCTGGGCGCGGGCCTGCTCTGGTTCGGCTGGTTCGGCTTCAACGCCGGCTCCGCGCTCGGCGCCAACGGTCTGGCCGCCGCCGCGTTCCTCAACACCCTCGCCGCCGGCTGCACCGGCCTGCTCGGCTGGCTCTTCGTCGAGCAGCGGCGCGACGGCCACCCGACGACCCTGGGCGCCGCCTCCGGCGCGGTCGCGGGCCTGGTCGCCATCACCCCGTCCTGCGGCTCGGTCTCGCTGCTCGGCGCGCTGGTCATCGGCCTGGCCGCCGGTGTCGTCTGCTCCTACGCCGTGGGCTGGAAGTTCCGGCTGAACTACGACGACTCCCTCGACGTCGTCGGCGTCCACCTGGTCGGCGGGGTCATCGGCACGGTCCTGATCGGCGTCTTCGCCGTCGAGTCGATGACCGGCGGGGCCGAGGGCCTGCTGTACGGCGGCGGGCTCGGCCAGCTCGGCAGGCAGCTGGTGGCCGTCGTCGCCGTCGGGGCGTACGCGTTCGCCGTGACGTACGGCATCGGGAAGCTGATCGACAAGGTGCTGGGCTTCCGCGCGGAGGAGGAGCACGAGCACACCGGCCTCGACCTTACGGTGCACGCCGAGACGGCATACGATCACGGCGTCCTGGGCCACGGCGCCCCGGTCGGCGCGTCCGTCACGTCCTCCGTCCCCTCCTCGCAGAAGGCCAAGGCCTAAGGAATGAAGCTCATCACAGCGATCGTCAAGCCGTACCGTCTCGACGCGGTCAAGACCGCCCTGCAGGAGTCGGGCGTGCACGGTCTGACCGTCAGCGAGGCCAGCGGCTACGGCCGGCAGCGCGGGCACACCGAGGTGTACCGGGGCGCCGAGTACCAGGTGGACCTCGTCCCCAAGGTCCGGATCGAGATCATCGTCGAGGACGCCGAGTCGGAGGCCGTGATCGAGACGATCGTCAAGGCCGCCCAGACCGGCAAGATCGGCGACGGCAAGGTGTGGGCGCTGCCGGTGGAGACGGTCGTCCGGGTGCGGACGGGCGAGCGGGGTCCCGACGCGCTCTGAGCCGGCGCAGTCCGGCATGAGGGGGTGCCGCCCGGAAGGCGGCACCCCCTCACCCGTCAGTACCCGCCCGGGCCGGTCAGTCGAAGACGAACGGGCTCGGCGACTGCGGTCCGCTCGCCGTGCAGGTCACGGGGAAGCCGAAGACCACCATCTGCAGGGAGCCGCCGTAGGCCTCCAGGCTGTCGCCCGGGGCGACGGTGCCGGTGAGGGGGCCCACGACCATGCCGTCACCGGCGGCCAGGGCCGGGTTCTCGGTGCCGGTGAAGGATGTCGTGCCGCCGCTCGCCTTGACGAAGGTGAGCGTGGACTGGATGGAGTCCTCGGCGAGGGCGATCGGTGCGGTGATCTCCTCGGACGTGAGGGTGACCGTGGCGGACGTGCCGTCCTGGGTGGCCGTGAGCGTGGCCACACCTGAACCGCCGATCGTGCAGCTGGCGTTGATGGTCGCGGTCGCGGGAGTGACCGCGAGGGCGGTCGGTGCGAACGCGAGGCCGGTGACGGCGAGCGTTCCGGCGGCGAGCGCCGAGCCGACACCGAGTCGTATGCGTCTCATCGAGCGAATTCCCTTCCCTGGTACGGGAGTCGCAGGGGCCTGGGGGCGCCCCGTACGTCCCGGTACGGGCGTTGCCATGTGGGGGCGGAGCAATGCGCGGCCGCGCGGCGGAATGTGACGGTCCGCCAGGAGAACGGCTCCATTGAGACGTGTACGGGCCAAGATTGCAAGAGAAGTTCTGCCGGTTCCCCCAAGGGTCGGTGAAAGTGGCCGAAGCCGATCGCCGACGCCACCGGCCGGCTCACCGGCGGGGTCGCGCCGATGCGCCGATCTGTCCCGCCCCGCACGCATTCGCCGGGAGAGCGGACCCGGGTGTCCACTCTCCCGCGCATGATTTTCACCCAGCTCAGAGGACTGTTACCGGCCGTAACACTACGCCGCGAGCGCGCGCCGACGCGCCGCGGTCGGAGATCACTACCCTGTACCGGTGCTCACCTACGACGAGTTGACGGAGCCGGAACGCGCGCTGTGGGACGCGTTCCCGCAGGGGCGGCGGGTCGATCTGCGGACGGGGAGGGACGCGGAGGCCCGGGTCGCCGGGGGCGCGGACCGGGGACCGGGGACCGGCGCGGACGGTACGACGCGACCGTCGGCTACGGCTACCGCCCCTGGCTGGCCGGTGTCTGGCTGCTCGTCCTGACGCTGCTGGGGACCGCGGCGTTCGACACCGGTGACCCGACGCCGGTGAAGCGGGGCGAGGGGGCGCCGTTCCAGCCGTTCGTCTACACCCTCGACCTGCTCGTCCCGATCGGCGGCCTGGGCCAGCGGGCCGCCTGGTACTGGACGGAGAGCACCCTCCAGTGGCTGGCCCACATCCTCGTCGCCCTCGGCTGGATCCTGACGACGGCCGTCATCGCGGGGGTGACCCGCACGCTGCAGAGGAACTGACCCCGCGGGGGTTCAGCCCGCCGTCACCGTCGCCCGCACCGACCCGTCGGGCCCCGCCAGCAGCACCGGCGTCCCCGGCCCGCCGAGGTCCCGTACGGCCGCCCGGTCCTCGTCGGGGACGGCCCGCGCGTCGCTCACCACGGCCGCCGCCTCCAGGGACTTGGCGCCGGAGGCCACCGCCATGGCGACGGCGGTACGCAGGGCGCTGAGGCGCAGGGAGTCGAGGGCCACGGTCCCGGCCACGTACGTCCGGCCGTTCTCGTCGCGCACGGCGGCCCCCTCGGGCACCCCGTTCCGGGCCCGCGCGGAACGGGCCAGGGTGACGATCTTCCGGTCCTCGGGGTCGAGGTCGGGCACGCTGCTGTCGGTGCTGTCGGTGCTGTCGGTCATGTCCCGAGCATACGTTTCACGGCCGGTCGAGCCGGAGCCGGTCCGCCCGGGGCAGACCGGCCACCACCAGGTCGTACGAGTCCTCGATCAGCTCCCTGATCAAGGGGACCGGGAGGCCGCCGTCGAGAGTCACCGTGTTCCAGTGCCGCTTGTTCATGTGGTAGCCGGGGGCGATCAGGCCCGGCCGCTCGGTGCGGAGCCGGAGCGCGTCCTCGGGGTCGCACTTGAGGTTGACCTTCAGGGGGCGCTGGTCGATCCAGCTCAGGGCGAACATCTTGCCGAGGACCTTGAAGACGGAGATCTCGGGACGGAAGGGGAAGTCCTCGACCGCCTCGTCGAAGGAGAGGCAGAAGGTGCGCAACTCCTGTGGTGTCACCCGGACTTCGCCTCCTCCTCGGGCGGTCCGGCGGGACCGATCGGCTCCACCAGCACCGTGACGATCTTGTTCCGGCGGCCGGCCGCGGCCTCCGCCGTGAGCCGCAGCTCGCGCTCGTCGGGCAGGGCGACGACCGAGGAGGCACCGGCGATGGGGACCCGGCCCAGGGCCTTGGCGAGGAGGCCGCCGACGGTCTCCACGTCCTCGTCGTCGTAGGCGTCGAGCCCGTACAGCTCGCCCAGGTCGGTGATGTCGAGGCGGGCGGTGACCCGGTAGCGGTCGTCGCCCAGCTCCTCCACCGGCGGCAGCTCCCGGTCGTACTCGTCGGTGATCTCGCCGACGATCTCCTCCAGGATGTCCTCGATGGTGACGATCCCGGCGGTGCCGCCGTACTCGTCGATGACGACGGCGACGTGGTTGCGCTCCTGCTGCATCTCGCGGAGCAGATCGCCGGCGTTCTTGGTGTCGGGGACGAAGACGGCCGGGCGCATCGCCGTGGACACCAGCTCGCTCTCCGCGTCCCGGCTGATGTGCGTCTTGCGGGCCAGGTCCTTGAGGTACACGATCCCGACGATGTCGTCCTCGTTCTCCCCGGTGACCGGTATGCGGGAGAAACCGGAGCGCAGCGCGAGGGTGAGCGCCTGCCGGATGGTCTTGTACCGCTCGATGGCGACCAGGTCGGTGCGCGGGACCATCACCTCGCGGACGAGGGTGTCGCCCAGTTCGAACACCGAGTGCACCATCCGGCGCTCCTCGGCCTCGATCAGGGACTCCTTCTCGGCGAGGTCGACCAGCGCCCGCAGCTCCGCCTCGGAGGCGAACGGGCCGCGCCGGAAGCCCTTGCCGGGCGTGAGCGCGTTGCCGATGAGGATCAGCAGGTTCGGGATCGGGCCCATGATCCGGGCCAGCGGCAGCAGCACGTACGCCGCCGCCGTGGCCGTGTTCAGGGGGTGCTGGCGGCCGATGGTGCGCGGGGAGACGCCGACGGCCACGTAACTCACGAGGACCATCACGCCGATCGCGACGACCAGCGCCTCCCAGGTCGCGTCGAACTCCTGCAGGCAGGCGTAGGTGACGAGCGCGGCGGCGGCCATCTCGCAGACGACCCGCACCAGCAGCGCGACGTTCAGATAGCGGGTCGGGTCCGCCGAGATCTGGGCGAGGCCCGCGCTGCCGCGCCGCCCGGACCGTACGGCCTCCTCGGCGCGGAAGCTGGAGACGCGCGCGAGGCCCGCCTCCGCGCAGGCGGCGAGCCAGGCGACGACGACCAGGGCGACGGCACCACCGATGAGGGTCGCGCTCATGACACGGTCGGTGCCGGGGAGGGGCCGGTGAAGCCCTTCTCCGCGCGCCAGCCGTCCACGATGGCGGCCTGCAGACCGAACATCTCGGCCTTCTCGTCCGGCTCCTCGTGGTCGTAGCCGAGCAGGTGCAGCACCCCGTGGACGGTCAGGAGCTGGAGCTCCTCGTCCATGGAGTGCTGCGTCTCCGCTTCCTTGCCCTGCTTCTCGGCGACCTCGGGGCAGAGCACGATGTCACCGAGCAGCCCCTGCGGCGGCTCGTCGTCGTCCTTCGACGGCGGACGCAGCTCGTCCATCGGGAAGGACATGACATCGGTCGGACCGGGCAGGTCCATCCACTGGATGTGCAGCTGCTCCATGGCGTCCGCGTCCACCACGATCACCGACAGCTCGGAGAGGGGGTGGATCCGCATCCGCGTCAGCGCGTAGCGGGCGATGTCGAGGATCGCCTGCTCGTCGACCTCGGTTCCGGACTCGTTGTTGACGTCGATCGACATGGTGCGGTGTCTGTCTACTTCCCCTTGGGCCCGGACTGCCTGCCCCGGCCGCCCTTGTGGCCGCCGTTCTCGGTGCCGTGCTCGCTGTCGTACTTCTCGTACGCGTCGACGATACGGCCGACGAGCTTGTGCCGGACGACATCCTGCGACGACAGCCGGGAGAAGTGCACGTCGTCCAGGCCCTCCAGGATGTCCTGCACCTGGCGCAGACCGGACTTGGTGCCGTTCGGCAGGTCGACCTGGGTCACGTCACCGGTGATGACGATCTTCGAGTCGAAGCCGAGGCGGGTGAGGAACATCTTCATCTGCTCGGGCGAGGTGTTCTGCGCCTCGTCGAGGATGATGAAGGCGTCGTTCAGGGTCCTGCCGCGCATGTACGCCAGCGGCGCCACCTCGATCGTCCCCGCCGCCATCAGCCGGGGGATCGAGTCCGGGTCGAGCATGTCGTGCAGCGCGTCGTACAGCGGGCGCAGATAGGGGTCGATCTTCTCGTAGAGCGTGCCGGGCAGGAAGCCGAGCCGCTCCCCCGCCTCCACCGCCGGGCGGGTCAGGATGATGCGGTTGACCTGCTTGGACTGCAGGGCCTGGACCGCCTTGGCCATGGCGAGGTACGTCTTGCCCGTACCGGCCGGGCCGATGCCGAAGACGATGGTGTGCTTGTCGATGGCGTCGACATAGCGCTTCTGGTTGAGGGTCTTGGGGCGGATCGTGCGGCCGCGCGAGGACAGGATGTTCTGTGTCAGCACCTCGGCCGGGGTCTCCTGGCCTTCGCTCTTCCCGTTCCCGCTCGCCCTCAGCATGGCGATCGAGCGTTCCACCGCATCCTCCGTCATCGGCTGTCCGGTGCGGAGCACCAGCATCATCTCGTCGAACAGGCGCTGGACGAGAGCGACTTCGGGGGCGTCGCCGACCGCGCTGATCTCATTGCCCCGGACATGGATGTCGACCGCCGGGAAGGCCTTCTCGATCACGCGCAGGAGGGAGTCGCCGGAACCCAGCACGGTCACCATGGGGTGCGCCGCGGGGACGGTGAACTGCGCTCTCGCCTTGCCCTGCGCGGGGGTGTGAGCTGTGCGTGTCTGAGTCATGGGCCGGCTCTGTGGCCGCACGTCCTCCTTGAAGCGAGTCGCAGGGTGGGCCTGCGCTGGTGACTCAAGGGTACGCCGGGGCACTGACAGGGCCGTAGGGCTTTTACGCCCCGCACCTTTCGCCCCTTTCGGTGTTCTCGGCGCTCTCGGCGCTCTCAGCGCCAGACCGGCGCACCCGCCGCGCCCGGGGCGGTCGCCTCGATCTTCGCCCGGATCTCCCTCATGACGGTCACGATCCGCTCCTCGTGCTCCGGGACGAGGCGGGCGACCGGGACCGAGCAACTGACGGCGTCGGTGGCGGGGGTGTCGGTGCGCAGGGCGAAGCCGAAGCCGACGATGCCCGGGACGCCCTCCTCCCGGTCGACGGCGTAGCCCCGGGCGCGGACGGCGGCGAGGTCGGCGGCCAGGTCGGCGCGGGTGGTGCGGGTCCGGGGGGTGAGCGCCTCGTAGGGGCCGTCGGGGAGGTCCGCGTCGGGGCGTTCGGCGAGGAGGGCCTTGCCGAGGGCCCCGGCGTGGGCGGGCAGCCGGCGGCCGACGCGGCTGATCGTGCGCAGGTACTCGTGGGACTCGCGGGTGGCGAGATAGGCGACGTCCATGCCGTCGAGGCGGGCGAGGTGGATGGTCTCGCCGAGCGCCTCGGACGCCTCGTCGAGGTACGGCCGTACGGCGCGCACGCGGGGGTCGGAGTCCAGATAGCTGGTGCCGGTGAGCAGTGCGCGGATGCCGATGCCGTAGAGCGAGCCGGTGGTGTCGGTCCTGACCCAGCCCCGGCCGACCAGGGTCTGCAGCAGGGCGTACATCGAGCTGCGCGGGACCCCGAGTTCGTCCGCGAGTTCCTGGAGGCGGGCGGGGCGGTCGCCGCGCGCGGCCAGCAGTTCCAGCAGGTCGACGGTGCGCGCCGCCGACTTCACCTCGCGTACGCCGCTCTCTGTTTCCGACATGCGCCGATCGTAGAAGAGGCACGCACGGCCATTGACGGTCGAAGTTCACCTATCTAATCTTCATCCTCATACATAGATGACGTCTACATAGGGAGATGGTGTCGCGTGAGTCCGTGCACGGATACGGTCCGACGGCTGGCGCACGGCATGACGAGCGGCGTCCTGTCGTTCCCCCTCACCAGCTTCCACGCCGACGGCTCCCTCGACCTCGACGGCTTCCGCGCCCATCTCGACGCCCAGGTCGCCACCGGCCCCGGCGCGGTCTTCCCGGCCTGCGGCACGGGCGAGTTCTTCTCGCTCGACGAGGACGAGTACCGGCAGGTCGTGACCGCCGCGGTGGAGGTCACGGCGGGCCGGGTGCCGGTCGTCGCGGGCATCGGCTACGGCTGGGCGCAGGCCGTACGGTTCGCGCGCATCGCCGGGGAGGCGGGCGCCGACGCCCTGCTGGTGCTGCCGCACTACCTGGTCGCCGCCCCGCAGGAGGGTCTGGTCCGCCAACTGGAGGAGATCGCCGCACGGACCCCGCTGCCGCTGATCGCCTACCAGCGCGGCCAGGTCGCCTTCACCGCCGACTCGCTGCGCCGCATCGCCCGTGTCCCGAACGTCGTCGGGCTCAAGGACGGCCACAGCGACCTCGACCGCCTCCAGCGCCTCACCCTCGCCGCGCCCGAGGGCTTCCTCTTCTTCAACGGCGCCGCCACCGCCGAGATCCAGGCCCGTGCCTACGCCACCGTCGGCGTCCCGGCCTACTCCTCGGCCGTCCACGCCTTCGCACCCGAGATCGCCGGGACCTTCTTCGACGCGCTGCGCCGCGGCGACGACCCGGCGGTGGAGCGGCTGCTCCGCGAGTTCTACGTCCCGCTCGTCGAACTGCGCGACCGGCGGCCGGGATACGCCGTCTCCCTGGTCAAGGCCGCCGCCCGGCTGCGCGGCCGTCCCGTCGGCCCGGTGCGCGCCCCGCTCACCGACCCCTCCCCCGCCGATCTGGCCGACCTGGAGGCGCTGCTGGCCACGGGCCTCGACCTGGTCGCCGATCTCGCCCCCGCCGAGTCCCCCGTCCCCACCCCCACCCTCGCCGTAGGAGCCGCCCTGTGACCGCGCCCCGCGATCTGACCGTCACCGAGGTCCGGCTGACCCCGATCCTGGTCGCCGACCCACCACTGCTGAACACCCAGGGTGTGCACCAGCCGTACACGCCCCGGCTGATCGTGGAGGTGGTGACCGCCAGCGGGATCACGGGCGTGGGCGAGACGTACGGCGACACCAAGTACCTGGAGCTGGCCCGGCCGTTCGCGGAGAAGCTGGTGGGCCGTCAGGTCGGCGATCTGAACGGGCTGTTCACCGTCGCGGACGAGCTGGCGGTCGACGGTTCCCGGGTCGCCGGACAGGTCGACGTGGGCGGGCTGCGCGGTGTCCAGACCGCCGACAAGCTGCGGCTGTCGGTGGTGTCGGGGTTCGAGGTCGCCTGTCTCGACGCGCTCGGCAAGGCGCTGGGGCTGCCCGTGCACGCGCTGCTCGGCGGCAAGGTGCGGGACACCGTGGAGTACAGCGCGTACCTCTTCTACAAGTGGGCGGACCATCCCGGGGGCGTCACCGCCGAGAAGGCGGACCATCCCGGGGGCGTCACCGCCGAGAAGGACGACTGGGGCGCGGCCCTGGACCCGGCCGGGGTGGTGGAGCAGGCCCGGCGGTTCAAGGAGCGGTACGGCTTCACGTCGTTCAAGCTGAAGGGCGGTGTCTTCCCGCCGGAGGAGGAGATCGCCGCGATCCGCGCGCTGGCGGAGGCGTTCCCCGGGCATCCGCTGCGGCTGGACCCCAACGGGGCCTGGTCCGTGGAGACTTCGCTGAAGGTCGCGGACGAACTGGGTGACGTCCTCGAGTATCTGGAGGACCCGGCGCTCGGGACGCCCGCGATGGCGGAGGTGGCGGCGCGGACCTCCGTACCGCTCGCCACCAACATGTGCGTGACGACGTTCGCGGAGATCGAGGAGGCCTTCACGAAGGGCGCCGTGCAGGTCGTCCTCTCCGACCACCACTACTGGGGCGGGCTGCGCAACACACGGGAACTGGCCGCGATCTGCCGGACGTTCGGGGTCGCCGTGTCCATGCACTCCAACACCCATCTGGGGATCAGCCTCGCCGCGATGACCCATGTGGCGTCCACGGTGCCCGGTCTGCGTCACGCCTGCGACTCCCACTACCCCTGGCAGTCGGAGGACGTCCTCACCACCCGCCCGGCCTTCGAGAACGGCGCGGTACGGGTGTCCGACGCGCCCGGCCTCGGCGTCTCCCTCGACCACGACAGGCTCGACCTCCTGCACCGCCGCTGGCTGGACGACGACGGCGCCCTGCGCGACCGGGACGACGCGGCGGCGATGCGGGCCGCCGACGCGGGGTGGGTGACGCCGGGGGTGCCTCGCTGGTAGCGCCGTGAGCGCCCCTGAAAAGCAGGGGGCGCAGCCCCTGCTTTTCAGGGGCGCGGGGAACTGCGCGACCCGCCCCCACCGGACCCGCACCCGACAACACACCGAAGCCCCCCACCACCACACTCGCCCCACCCAGCGGAGCGTTGCGGCAGACTGGCTGGATCCGCACCACGCCAGGGAGCACACCGTGACCGCGTTCAAGGGAGAACGTCCGCACCGGCCCGAGGTCGACCCGCTGAGGGACCTGAGAACGGCCGGCGACCCGCCCTGGGACGTCTATCTGACCGGCACCGTCTTCCTCGACATCATCTTCACCGGCCTGGACTCCGCCCCGGTGCGCGGAACCGAGTCCTGGGCGCGCGGCATGGGGTCGAGCCCCGGCGGCGTGGCGAACATGGCCACGGCCCTGGCCCGGCTCGGCCTGAAGACCTCCCTGGCGGCGGCCTTCGGCGACGACCACTACGGCGAGTACTGCTGGGACGCGCTGGAGCAGGGCGAGGGCATCGACCTCTCCACCTCCCGCACCGTCCTCGGCTGGCACTCCCCGGTCACCGTCTCCATGGCGTACGAGGGCGAGCGCACGATGGTCTCGCACGGCCACGCGGCGCCCCCGGAGCAGTCCGAGCCGGAGTGCCCGCCCTCCGCACGCGCCGCCGTCGCCTCCCTCACGCCCGGCGTACGCGCCCCCTGGATCGCGAAGGCCGCGAGCGAGGGCACCCGGATCTTCGCGGACGTCGGCTGGGACGAGACCGGCGCCTGGGATCTGGCAGGGCTCGCCGATCTGGCGCACTGCGAGGCGTTTTTGCCCAACGCGGCCGAGGCGATGCGGTACACCGGCGCCGAGTGCCCCCGGGCCGCCGCGCGCGCCCTCACCGAGCACGTCCCGGTGGCCGTGGTGACGCTGGGCGCGGACGGCGCGTACGCGGTGGACGGGCGGACCGGTGAGACGGCGGAGGTGCCGGCGATCGCCGTGGAGGCGCTGGACCCCACGGGTGCGGGTGATGTGTTCGTGGCCGGTTTCGTCGCCGGGACGCTGGCGGAGTGGCCGCTCGCGGACCGGCTGGCCTTCGCGGGGCTGACGGCGGCGCTGTCGGTGCAGGAGTTCGGGGGGTCGCTGTCGGCGCCCGGCTGGGCCGAGGTCGCCGCGTGGTGGCGGCGGGTGCAGTCGCTGGACCGTCAGGATCCCGCCGCGCTGCGCCGGTACGCGTTCCTGGAGGACTTCCTCCCCAAGGACCACGTCAGCCCGTGGCCGCTGCGGCGCGCCGTCCCGACGATCGGCTTCCGCCGCTCGGCTTGAGACCGGGCGCCTCATGGCTCGGGGGTGCCTGATTCGTCGGCGGGTGCGGGTGGGTGGGCTGGTCGCGCAGTTCCCCGCGCCCCTGAAAAACCAGGCCCCTGCGGGCCTGAGAAGCACGGGGGCGCAGCCCCTGCTTCTCAGGGGGCGCGGGAACTGCGCGAGAAGCCCCACTGACCCGCACCCGCCGACGAATCAGGCACCCCCGAGCTACTAGGCGCCCCCGAAGCCCCCTCGCCTACCCAGCAACCCCCACCCCAAACCCACCGTGATACAAATTCTCCGCGCGTCCCTGTCCATCGACAGCCAGCCGCCCAACCCCCCGTATTGAGCCGCACCTTCGCACGTCCAGGAACGCCCGTGTCCCCCGCACCACCACCCCACCCCGGCCCCTCGTCGCCCTTTTCACCGCCGGGTACCTCGCCGCGTACCTCCTGCCCACCACGGTCGGCAGACTCGACGCGGCCCTCCCTCACCACCACCGGCGCGGGCGCCGTCGGCAGCGCCCTGCTGCTGGGCTCGGCCACGGCCGGCTTCACGCTCGCCGCCCACGTGGAACGCCTCGGTCCCCGCCGACTCGCCCGCGCCGCCTGCTGCTGGCCGCCGCCGGCTACGGCACCGCCGCGCTCACCACGGCCCTGCCCGCGGTGGTCGCCGGCGCGGTCCTCGGCGGCTTCGGCTCGGGTACGGCGACCGCCGTGGCCGCGACCGGGATCGCCGCGCAGCGCGACCTGCACCGGGTGTCGACGGCGGGCCTGCTGAGCGTCTCGGCGCTGGCCGCGCGCTCTATCTGACGATCCCCCGGCTCGGCCCCGGCCACGGCGTCCCGCTCGCCGCCCTCGCCCTCACGGCCCTGCTCACCCTCCCGGCGACCGCCCGGCTCGCCGCCCCGGTGGCCACCGCCCAGGTCGCCCGGGAGCGGGCCCCGTTGCCCCATCTCCGCCACGGCCTGACCCTCGCCGTGACGCTGCTGCTGTGGTCCCTGGCGCAGAACTCCCTCTGGGGTGTCAGCGGCCGGATCGGGACCACCCAGGCGGGGCTGTCCGAGGTCACCGTCGGCGCGGTGTTCGCGACGGCGCTCGGCGCGGGCCTGCTCGGAGTGATCGGGGCGAGTGCGCTGGGCGCGCGCTTCGGCCGCGCGCTCCCCATAGGGGGGTACCGCACTCATCGCCGGCTGTATCGCGCTCAGCGCAAGCGCCACCGACCTGCCGGCCTTCGCGGCGGGCGAGATCGCCTGGAACACGCTCTACCCGGTCGTGCTGTCGTATCTCATCGGTCTCGCCGCCTCCCTGGACCCGCGCGGCCGTTGGGCGGTCCTCATCGGCTCCGCGTCCTCACTGGGCACGGCCGCCGGTCCGCTCGTCGGCAGCCTGCTCTCCGCGCACGCCGCTATCCGGCGATGGGCGCGATCCTCGCCGTGGGCCTCCTGCTCATCGCGGCCCCCATGACCCGGGTGGCCCTGCGCGTGCCCTCGCTCACCACGGAACACGCCCGCTACCAGGAGCAGGCGACCGCCGGGCATCCCGAGTACCGCCCGGCGGCCTGAGCCCCTCACCGCACACCACCCGCCGCTCAGCCGAACGCGTACGCCTCGACCTCGGCGAGATACCGGGCCCGCCGCTCCTCGTCGTGCTCCAGGAAGGACGCCTCGAAGGAGTTGCGGGCCAGCTCACGCAGCCGGTCCTCGCTCAGGCCGAGGGTCCGGCGTACGGCGTCGAAGTTGTCGCCGGCGTAGCCGCCGAAGTAGGCCGGGTCGTCGGAGTTGACCGTGCAGAGCAGACCCGCGTCGAGCATGGCGGGCAACGGGTGGTCGGCGAGGGTGTCGACGGTCCGCAGCCGTACGTTGGACAGCGGGCACAGGGTCAGCGGCACCCGCTCGCGCACCAGCCGCGCCACGAGGGCCGGGTCCTCCATGCAGCGCAGCCCGTGGTCGACGCGCTCGACGCCGAGGACGTCGAGGGCCTCGGTGATGTACTCCGGCGGGCCCTCCTCCCCGCGTGCGCGACCCGGCGCAGCCCGAGCGCCGCGGCGGCCTCGTACACCGCGCGGAACTTGACCGGCGGATGCCCGACCTCGGCGGAGTCCAGGCCGATCCCGACGATGCGGTCGAGGTACGGCTTCGCGGCCTCCAGGGTGGCGAGGGCGGACTCGGCGGACTCGTCCCGCAGGAAGCAGAGGATCAGCTGTGTGGAGATCCCGTGCCGCTCCTCGCTCCTGCCCAGCGCCCGCCACAGCCCCTCGACGACCGTGCCCATCCCCACGCCCCGCGCGAGGTGGGCCTGCGGGTCGAAGAAGATCTCCGCGTGCCGGACGCCCTGGGCGGCGGCGCGGGCGAGATAGGCGTCGGCGAGGTCGGCGAAGTCCTGCTCGGTGCGCAGGACGGCCATCAGCTCGTAGTACAGGTTCAGAAAGGACTGCAGATCCTCGAACTCGTACGCCTTGCGGAGCGCTTCCGTGTCCGCGTACGGCAGCGCGACCCGTTGCGGGCGGCCAGCGCGAACGCCAGCTCCGGCTCCAGGGTGCCTTCGATGTGCAGGTGCAGTTCAGCTTTGGGGAGGGACATCAAAGCATCGTACGGCCGCTCTGCCACCGTTCCGTAAACGGCCGCTCTCTCGCCCCTAGGGCCTGTCTTCAAATTCCCGTCGTCGCCCGAAGAGCGGCCCCGCGGCGTCAGGTGCGTGCTTTGGCGTGCCGGCCCTGACCCGCGTACTGGACGTACTCGGGTCAGGGCCCGGTGCGGCGGTGGGGTACCTCCCGCTCGAGCGAAGCCGAGAGTGGGGAGCGTGCATGGCGTCGCGGGGCAGGCGGGAATTTGAAGACAGGCCCTAGCGCCGTTTCGGAAGCGGCACCCGCATCAGATCGTGCGCCACGGTCAGCTCCCCCTCGAACCCGGCGGCCCGCGCCTGCCGTTCGAACTCCGCGGGCTCGGAGTAGCGCTGGCTGAAGTGGGTGAGCACCAGATGCCGTACGCCGCTGTCGCGGGCGACGGCGGCGGCCTGGCCGGCCGTCAGATGCCCGTGGTCGGTGGCGAGTCGGACGTCCTCGTCGAGGAACGTGGACTCGATGACGAGCATGTCGGCCGCGTCGGCGAGGGCGTACACCCCGTCGCACAGCCGGGTGTCCATGACGAACGCGAACCGCTGTCCGCGGCGCACCTCGCTGACGTCGTCGAGGGTGACACCCCCGATCGCCCCTTCCCGCTGTATCCGTCCGATGTCCGGGCCCTTGATCCCGTGCTCGGCGAGCCGCTCGGGCAGCATCCGGCGCCCGTCGGGCTCGACGAGCCGGTAGCCGTAGGACTCGACGGGGTGGGACAGCTGCCGCGCGTCGAGCGTGTAGGCGGGGGTGGCGGCCAGCACCCCGCCCTCCCCCTCCACCGGCGCCTCGATCAGCTGAACCGTCTCCCGGTACGCGGTGGCGTACCGCAGTCGGTCGAAGAACCGCTGGCCGGAACGCGGGTAGTGGGCGGTGACCTCGTGCGGGACCCGGTCGAGGTTGATCCGCTGGATGACACCGGCCAGCCCCAGCGAGTGGTCGCCGTGGAAGTGGGTGACGCAGATGCGGTTCAGGTCGTGCGCGGCGACCCCGGCGCGCAGCATCTGGCGCTGGGTGCCCTCGCCGGGGTCGAAGAGGAGGCCCTCGGCGTCCCAGCGCAGCAGATAGCCGTTGTGGTTGCGGTGGCGGGTCGGGACCTGGCTGGCGGTGCCGAGGACGACCAGTTCACGTACGGACACGGCTGGTCAGCCGGGGGGCCACTGCAGGCCGCGGCCGCCGACGACGTGGGCGTGCGCGTGGAACACGGTCTGGCCGGCGCCGGTGCCGGTGTTGAAGACGATGCGGTAGCTCTCCAGCTTGTCCTCGTCCGCGACGGCCTGGGTCTCGCGGAGGACGTCCGCGGCGAGGTCCGGGGCGGCGGTGGCGAGTGTCGCGGCGTCCTTGTAGTGCGCCTTCGGGATGACCAGGACGTGGGTCGGTGCCTGGGGGTTGATGTCCCTGAACGCGACCGTCGTCTCCGTCTCCCTCACGATCGTCGCGGGCACATGCCCCGCCACGATCTTGCAGAACAGACAGTCGTCCTGCGGCTCCCCAGCCATACGTCGCCTCCCAGCCACCGGTGAATCCCCTACCGGGGCATGCTATCTGGAGGGTGCGTCGTCGGGTGCGGGTGCGTGGGGGCTGGTCGCGCGGTTCCCCGCGCCCCTGAAAGACCAGGGCCCCACGGCCCTGGAAGGCGACCGGCGGCGGGCCTGAAAAGCACGGGGCGCAGCCCCTGCTTTTCAGGGGCGCGGGGAACTGTGTGAGAAGCCCCACCGGACCCGCAGACGACAACGCACCCCCGACCCCTAGGACGGCAGCGGAGGTGCCACCTTGGCCGGTGTCGACTCCAGCCCCTCCAGCGCGATCCGGATCGCCTCGTCGAGCTGGGGGTCACGCCCCGCCGCATGGTCCTGCGGCGCCTGGACGACCTCGACGTCCGGATCGACACCGTGGTTCTCCACGCCCCACCCGTACCCCTCCAGCCAGAACGCGTACTTCGGCTGGGTCACCAGCGTGCCGTCCACCAGCCGGTACCGGCTGTCGATGCCGACGACCCCGCCCCACGTCCGCGTCCCGACCACGGGCCCGATCCCGAGAGCCTTGACCGCCGCGTTGACGATGTCCCCGTCGGAGCCGGAGAACTCGTTGGCGACGGCGACGACGGGCCCCCGGGGCGCGTCGTCGGGGTAGCTGGTCGGCCGCATCCCGCGCGGCAGGTCCCACCCGACGATCCGCCGGGCCAGCTTCTCCACGACGAGCTGGGAGGTGTGGCCGCCCCGGTTCTCCCGGACGTCCACGACGAGCCCCTCCCGCGCCACCTCGATCCGCAGATCACGGTGGAGCTGGGCCCACCCGGAGCCGACCATGTCGGGCACATGCAGATAGCCGAGCCGCCCGCCGGACTTCTCGTGGACATAGGCCCGCCGGTCCGCGACCCACGCGTGGTACCGCAGCGGCTCCTCGTCGGAGATGGGCACCACCACGGGATGCCGCAGGTCCCCGCCCCCGGCCGGCAGCACGGTCAGCTCGACCGCCTTGCCCGCCGTGCCGACGAGCAGCGGCCCGGGCCCGGCCACCGGGTCGACGGGCTGCCCGCCGACGGCGACGATCGCGTCCCCGGCCCGCACGGCCACCCCGGGCGCGGCGAGCGGCGAGTGCGCGTCCGGGTCGGAGGTCTCCGAGGGCAGCACCCGGTCGATGCGCCACAGCGGTGATCCCTGCGGCCCGTCGTCGTGCCGGGAGACGTCCGCCCCGAGCAGCCCCTGCCGCCGGTCGCCGGAGCCGCCCCGGCCGCGCGGGGTGACGTAGGCGTGGGAGGTCCCCAACTCGCCCTGGACCTCCCAGAGGAGGTCCACGAGGTCGTCGTGGGTGGCGACCCGCTCCAGGACGGGGCGGTAACGGTCCAGGACGCCGTCCCAGTCGACGCCGCCGAGGTCGGGGCGCCAGAAGTTGTCCCGCATCAGCCGGCCGGTCTCGTCGAACATCTGGCGCCACTCGGCGGCCGGGTCGACGGTCCGCCGGACGCGTCCGAGGTCGACGGTGATGTTGGTGTCGCTGTCGTCGTCGCCGGAGGCGCGCCGGTCGCTGGGGACGACCTTGAGCTTTCCGTCGGTCCACAGCAGGACCCGTTTGCCGTCGCCGCTGACGGAGAAGTGCTCGGCGTCGGAGGCGAGGTACTCCAGGCGCCGCTGGGCGAGGTCGTACCGCTCCAGGGAGGTCTTCGGGTCCGGGTCATCGGGCGTGGCCCGGGAGTGGCCGAGGACGCCGGTGACGGGGTGGCGCAGCCAGAGCACGCCGTCCTTGGCGGCGCGGAGCGTGGAGTAGCGGGCGGCCTCGACCGGGAAGGGGACGATCCGGTCGGCGAGTCCTTCGAGGTCGATCCGGGTGGTGGGGGCGCCCTCGCTGTCGGGGGTCTCGTCCTTGTCGGGCGCCTCGAAGGGGCGGCCGTGGCGCTGCGGTCCGAAGGGCGACGGGGTGGTCGCGGCGAGCGTGATGAGGTGCGGGCGGGCTCCGCTGACGAAGTGCAGGTCGAAGACGTGTTCGTCGTAGACCGGGTCGAAGGCGCGCGCGGAGAGGAACGCGAGGTGTTTGCCGTCGAGGGTGAAGGCCGGGGAGAAGTCCTGGAAGCGCAGCGGGGTCGCCTCGGTGACGGACAGGTCGCTGGTGTTGGCGAGCTTGAGCTGACGCAGGGGGCGTGCGCCGGGGTGCGACCAGGCGAGCCAGGCCGAGTCGGGCGAGAAGACGAGGCCGGAGACCTCGCCGTCCTCGCTGCGGTCGACCTCCCTCACCTCGCCGCTCTCCCGTTCGACGAGCAGGACCCGGCCGTCGTGCGCGGCGACGGCGACACGGCTGCCGTCGGGGGCCACGGCGAGCCCGAGGACGCGGCCCAGCTGTCCGGCGGCGAGCCGGCGCGGGGTGGCGCCCGGTCCGACGCCGGTCGACGGCGCGAACTCCAGCGCGTCGTCGCCCTCCGCGTCCGTCACCCACACCACCCATTCCTCGCCGTCCACCCGGAAGGTGCGCGGCAGCCGGGCCCGTACGCCGTCCTGGGCGGCGAGCGCGCGGGCGGGGCCGGAGCGGTGGGTGATCCAGTGGATCGAGCCGCGTACGGAGACGGCACTGCCCCGGGCGGTGTGGTCGGGCGAGGCGGAGCCGAACCAGCGGGAGGCGTTCACCGGGAACGGCTGGAGGTCGGCGCGCTGTCCGCCGAGCCGGATGTCCAGCCTGCGCGGTTCGGCGCCGTCCAGGTCGTCCAGCAGCCACAGTTCACCGGCGGAGGCGTACACGACGCGGGTGCCGTCGGTGGCCGCGTGCCGGGCGTAGAAGCTGTCGACGGGGGTGTGCCGGCGCAGGTCGGAGCCGTCGGCGAGGGAGGAGTACAGGGCGCCGACACCCTCGTGGTCGGAGAGGAACGCGATCCGGTCGCCGACCCACAGCGGGTACTCGATGTTCCCGTCCAACTCGGTGTGCAGCCGCGTGAATTCAGCGCCGCCCTCGGCGCCCTCGTCGGCCCGGTCGATCCACAGCTTGCCCGCCGTGCCGCCCCGGTACCGCTTCCACCAGGCGGCCTCGCGGCCCATGGGGGCGGACAGCAGCACGGTCGCGGGCCCGTGGGCGACATCGCCGACCGGCCCGTACGGCAGGGTGGTGGCCGGGCCGCCGTCGAGCGGGACCGCGCGTGCCCAGCTGCGCCGGAGGCTGGCCTGGCCGTGGGTGCTGAGCGCGAGGACCCGGCCGTCGGGCATCCAGCCGCGTACCTGGGTGCGCCAACTCCCCCAGTACGTCAGGCGCTTGGCCGAGCCGCCGTCGAGGGGCGCGACATGCACCTCGGGCGCGCCGTCCCGGGTGGAGGTCCACGCGACGGTGGTGCCGTCCGGGGAGATCCGTGGATGGTTCACGGGCACGTTGTCCGCGCTGACCCGCCAGGCACGGCCGCCGTCCAGAGGCGCGACCCACACGTCGTCCTCGGCGGTGAAGGCGACCAGGTCGCCGTGCAGGTGCGGATACCGGAAATACGCGAGCTGAGTCACCCAGTTACTTTATGCAGCGTTCGGTCCGATGGGGAGGGGTTTGGATCATGTCTCCCGCGGCCGGGCCTCACTTGCCCTCGGGCACGCAGGCCGGGTCCTTCTGGCACCAGATGGTCTGGGTGACGGTGACCGTCGCGGTCGGCCCCGGCTGCCCGGGCCCGCCCGGCTGCTCGGACCGGGGGGCGTCGCAGTTGCCCAGCCCCTCGACGTGGAACCACTCCTTGCCGCCCACCTTCGCGGTCAGATCGCCGCGTACGCACCGGCCGTTGACCCCCTTGGTCACCTTCCCGGTGACGGTGATCTTCCGGCCTTCCTTGTCCTCGCCCTCGCAGTCGACCTTCGCGACGGTGGCGACCGAGGAGGACGGCGACGCGGATTTCCCGCCGCCCCCGCCCTCGCCGTCGTAGGACGCCGTGCAGGTGAGCCACCGGACGTCGAGGCCCTCCCGCTCCAGCTCCTTGGTGGCGAGCTGGTCCGTGGTGAACGCGACCGCCCCGGTGTTGAGTCCGCCGCCCTCGCAGGCCACCAGGCCCGCGACCGCGCCGATGCCGAGCCCGGCTCCCAGCAGGAGCTGGCGCCCGCCGGCCCGGTACGCCCTGATCCGCCTCCATGCCCCCATGTACGGCAGCCTGCCACCGCCCGCGGCGCCGGGGAAGACCGCATGCGGCCATGCCGACGGGAGGAGCGGAACCGGGCGTCGGCCGTCAGCCGCCCATCAGCAGCCATTCCTGCAGCTCCACCAAGTTCCCCTCGGGGTCCTTGAGATGGGCCACCCGCATCCGGTCGGTCATCAGTGCGGGTCCCTGGAGGAGGGTGGCGCCGCGCTCCACGATCCTCTCGCAGTAGGCGTCCAGATCGTCGACCCGCAGCACGACCAGCGACCGGTGTCCGTTCGCCGCGTCGGCCAGCTCCCCGAGCACCTCGGACATCATCGCCCGGTCCTGGAGGGCGATCCCCGCGGACCCGACGGCCGGACTGAACTTCTCGTACGGCCCGTCGACCGCCCCGGACTGCGGTTTCAGCCCGAGGACATCGGCGTAGAAGCGGTAGCACGCGGCGAAGTCGGAGACGAGCAGCCTTACTTGGGCGAGTTCCACGTTGCTCCCAGGGGTTGGGGAGGCCGGTCGCGACCGGAGGGTCAGGACCAGCGTCCGGTTCGGCCCAGCAGCAGCGCCCCGGCCGCCGTCCCGGCGGTCGAGGTGCGCAGCACACTGGGCCCGAGTCGATACGCCCCCGCGCCCGCCTCGCCGAAGAGCGCCAGCTCCTCCGGCGACACGCCCCCCTCGGGCCCCACGACGAGCACGATCTCCCCGGCGGCCGGCAGCTCCGCCGTGGCCAGGGAGTCGTCACCGCTCTCGTGCAGGACGGCGGCGAAGTCGGCCTGCGCCAGCAGCGCCGCGACCTGCTTGCTCGTGGCCGCCTCCGCGACCTCGGGGAACCGCGTCCGGCGGGACTGCTTGCCCGCCTCCCGTGCGGTGGCCCGCCACTTGGCGAGGGCCTTCGTCCCCCGGTCGCCCTTCCACTGGGTGATGCAGCGGGCGGCGGCCCAGGGCACGATCGCGTCGATGCCGACCTCGGTCATGGTCTCGACGGCCAGTTCGCCCCGGTCGCCCTTGGGCAGCGCCTGGACGACGGTGATCCGGGGCCGCGCGGGCGGCTCCTCGCGCACGTCCCCCACATCCATGACGACCAGCCGGTCCTTGCCCTCGGCGGCTTTCACCACGCCTTCCACCCACCGGCCCCGCCCGTCGGTGAGGACCACGTCCTCACCGGCCCGCAGCCGCTTCACGGAGACGGCGTGCCGTCCTTCGGGGCCGTCGAGCACGATCTCCGAGCCCCGGCCCTCGAACCGGTCGACCACGAACACGGGTGCGGTCATCGCCCCTCGCTCCCGGCCCGCGCGGCGGTGATCTCGGCGACCAGCAGCTCGACCAGTTCCCCGGCGGGCAGCTCCCGGGCCATCCGGTGGCCCTGCCCGGCCCACAGCGCCATGCCCTGCGCGTCCCCGGCCTTGGCGGCGGCCTTGCGCAGGGGCGAGGTGAGGTGGTGGACCTCGGGGTAGGCGACGGGCGCGTACGGGCCGTGCTCGCGCAGGAACCGGTTGACCAGGCCACGGGCCGGGCGGCCGGAGAAGGCCCGGGTCAGCTCGGTGCGGACGAAGAGGGGGTCGGTCAGCGCCCGCTTGTGCACGGCGTGCGCGCCGGACTCGGCGGTGGCGAGGAACGCGGTGCCCAGCTGGGCCGCGCTCGCGCCCGCCGTGAGGAGGGCGGCGATCTGGCCGCCGCGCATGATGCCGCCGGCCGCGACCACCGGCAGGGCCACGGCCTCGCGGACCTGCGCGACGAGCGACAGCAGGCCGATCCCGGCGCGGTCCCGCTCGGGGTCGTCGCGGTGGGTGCCCTGGTGGCCGCCGGCCTCGACGCCCTGCACGATCACGGCGTGCGCCCCGGACCGCTCCACGGCCTGTGCCTCCTCCGCCGAGGTCGCGGTGACCAGGGTGAGGGTGCCCTTGCGGGCGAGGGAGTCGATGACCTCGGGGGTCGGGCAGCCGAAGTGGAACGACACCACGGGCACCGGGTTGTCGAGCAGCACGGCGAGCTTGGCCTCGTAGCCGTCGTCGCGTCCGCTGTCGGGATCGCCCAGCTCGGCGTCGTACCAGGTGGCCTCACCGGCGAGCTGCTCCGCGTAGACCTCGACGGCGGCGGGCTCGGCATGCTCCGGCTGCGGCATGAAGAGGTTCACGCCGAAGGGGCGTGCGGTGAGTGCCCGGAGCGCCTTGATCTCCTGGTACATCCCGTCGGCGGTCTTGTACCCGGCGGCGAGGAACCCCAGCCCGCCGGCCTCGGACACGGCGGCGGCCAGCTGCGGCACGGATACACCGCCCGCCATCGGGGCCTGCACGATCGGCAGCGGGACGAGATCGGTCAGTGCGGAGGACATGACGGCATGGTGCCACTGTCCTCCGGACATCGCCGAATCGGGTGCGGTCGTGCGTTCGGGTGCGGGTCCGGTGGGGCTTCTCGCGCAGTTCCCCGCGCCCCTGAAAGACCAGGCCCCCGCGGGCCTGAAAAGCCACCGGTCCTACGGGCCTGAAAGGCACGGGGCGCAGCCCCTGTTTTTCAGGGGCGCGGGGAACTGCGCGAGAAGCCCCACGCAGCCGCACCCGACGACGAAACCCACTCAGCGCCCGTTGAACGCGTCCTTCAGCCGGGAGAACAGCCCCTGCTGACCGGGCTGGAACTGCCCCGTGGGCCGTTCCTCACCCCGCAGCGCGGCGAGCTGCCGCAGCAACCCCTCCTGCTCGGGATCCAGCTTCGTCGGCGTCTGCACCTCGACGTGGACGATCAGATCCCCGCGCCCACCGCCGCGAAGATGCGTGACACCGCGCCCGTGCAGCGGAATCGACTGCCCGGACTGCGTCCCGGGCCGGATGTCGACCTCCTCCAGCCCGTCCAGCGTCTCCAGCGGCACCTTCGTACCGAGGGACGCCGCCGTCATCGGGATCGTCACCGTGCAGTGCAGATCGTCGCCGCGCCGCTGGAACGTCGAGTGCGGCAGCTCGTGGATCTCGACGTAGAGGTCACCGGCGGGACCGCCACCGGGCCCGACCTCGCCCTCGCCGGCGAGCTGGATCCGTGTGCCGTTGTCGACACCGGCCGGGATCTTGACCGTGAGCGTCCGCCGCGACCGCACCCGTCCGTCGCCCGCGCACTCGGGGCACGGGTTGGGGACGATCGTGCCGAAGCCCTGGCACTGCGGGCAGGGCCGGGAGGTCATGACCTGGCCGAGGAAGGACCGCGTGACCTGCGAGACCTCACCGCGACCGCGGCACATGTCACAGGTCTGGGCGGTGGTCCCCGGGGCCGCGCCCTCGCCGCTGCACGTCGTGCAGACGATGGCGGTGTCGACCTGGATGTCCTTCGTCGTGCCGAAGGCCGCCTCGTCGAGGTCGATCTCCAGCCGGATCATCGCGTCCTGCCCCCGGCGCGTACGCGAGCGCGGGCCGCGCTGGGACGCCGTACCGAAGAAGGCGTCCATGATGTCCGAGAAGTTGCCGAAGCCACCGGCGCCGAAGCCGCCCGCGCCCCCGCCGCCCGCCTGGGACAGCGGGTCGCCGCCGAGGTCGTAGACCTGCTTCTTCTGCGGGTCCGACAACACCTCGTAGGCGGCGTTGATCTCCTTGAACCGCTCCTGGGTCTTCGGATCGGGATTGACGTCCGGGTGCAGCTCGCGAGCGAGCCTCCTGAACGCCTTCTTGATCTCGTCCTGGGACGCGTCGCGGCGCACGCCGAGCACGGCGTAGTAGTCCGTGGCCACTTAAGACTCCGCCAGGATCTGTCCGACGTACCGTGCCACCGCTCGTACCGCTCCCATCGTTCCCGGATAGTCCATGCGCGTAGGTCCGACCACGCCCAGCTTCGCTACTGCCTCGCCGCCCGAACCGTAGCCGACGGAGACGACGGACGTGGAGTTGAGTCCCTCATACGCGTTCTCATGACCGATGCGTACGGTCATGCCCGAATCCCCCGCCTCGCCAAGCAACTTGAGGAGGACGACCTGTTCCTCCAAGGCTTCCAGAACGGGCCGGATCGTGAGGGGGAAGTCATGACCGAAGCGGGTGAGATTGGCGGTTCCGCCGATCATCAGCCGCTCCTCGCTCTCCTCCACGAGTGCTTCGAGGAGGGTGGAGAGCACCGTCGCGACCGTCCCCCGGTCCTCGACGTCGAACGCCTCCGGCAGGTCCTCGACCAGCCGGGGCACGTCGGTGAACCGGCGGCCCGCGACCTTGCTGTTCAGCCGGGCGCGCAGATCCGCGAGTGACGTTTCTCCGAACGGCGCCGGGCAGTCCACCAGCCGCTGTTCCACCCGTCCCGTGTCCGTGATCAGCACGAGCATCAGGCGGGCGGGGGCCAGCGCCAGCAGCTCCACATGCCGCACCGTCGACCGTGTGAGCGACGGGTACTGCACGACGGCCACCTGCCGGGTGAGCTGCGCGAGCAGCCGCACGGTCCGCGCCACGACGTCATCGAGGTCGACCGCGCCGTCCAGGAAGTTCTGGATGGCGCGCCGCTCGGGCGGGGTCATCGGCTTGACGCCCGCCAGCTTGTCGACGAAGAGCCGGTACCCCTTGTCGGTGGGGATGCGGCCCGCGCTGGTGTGGGGCTGGGCGATGAAGCCCTCGTCCTCCAGCGCCGCCATGTCGTTGCGGACGGTCGCCGGGGAGACGCCGAGGTTGTGCCGCTCGGTGAGCGCCTTGGAACCGACCGGCTCCTCGGTGCCCACATAGTCCTGGACGATGGCGCGCAGCACCTGCAGCCTGCGTTCACTGAGCACTCGCGCACACCTCCAGCTCGTCTCTCTCGTGCGGCCCTGTTGGCACTCACCCCGGGCGAGTGCCAACACTCCCCGCCCAGTGTACGGCGGTGGGGTACGCCCCCGGCAAGGCCGGGCTCCGGGCGGGGCCACTTTCCTACTGGGGAGTACACGACAACGCGGTCCCACGAGCTACAGCTAGCGTCGGCGCATGACGGTGTCTTGGGAAGAGTGCGGGTGGCAGGGATTGACGCCGCGGGTCGGGCGGTGCCGCCTCCCCGGCTGGGACTGCACGGTCGGGCTGGTGGCCGGGGGCGGTGCGGCCCTCATGATCGACTCCGGGTCGAGTCTGCGGGAGGGCGCGCGGTTGCGCGGCGAGGCGTGCCGGCTGCTCGGCGGCGCCCGTGTGACACATCTCGCGCTCACCCACCCCCATTTCGACCATGTCTTCGGCGCGGCGGCGTTCTCCGGGGTGGAGGTCTTCGGCGCGGTGGGCGTCGACGGCGTCCTGGCCCGTGACCGCGACGCCCTCCACACGGACGCCGTGCGCCACGGCCTCCCCCCGGCCGACGCCACCGAGGCGGCCGATCTTCTCGTCCTCCCCCGCCACTCTGTCTCCGGCGAGTGGACGCTCGACCTGGGCGGCGGCGTCCGGGTGCTGCTGGCGAACGTGGGCCCCGGCCACACCGGTCACGACCTGGCGGTCCTGGTGTCGGAGGGCGCCCGGGAGGTGGTGTTCTGCGGTGACCTGGTCGAGGAGTCCGGCGAACCGCAGGCGGGTCCGGACGCGATCCCGTCCCGCTGGCCGGCCGCCCTGGACCGGCTCCTGGCCCTCGGCGGCGAGGACGCGCTGTACGTCCCCGGGCACGGGGCGGTGGTGGACGCGGCGTTCGTCCGGGCCCAACGTGACGCGCTGGCCCGCCGCTTCGGCGTGTCGGACTGAGTGCGGCGGCATCCGGGCGCGGCTTCTCCTATCGTCACTCGAATGCGCCAGTACTCACCCGACCTGACCCCTCCCTGGAAGAAGTCCCAGCCGGCCCCCGAGGTCCCGGCCGACCCCGGTCTGGTCGTCGAGGAGCCCGCCACCGGGTTCTGCGGCGCGGTCATCCGCTGCGAGGCGGGCACGGTGACGCTGGAGGACCGCTTCGGCAAGCACCGGGTGTTCCCGCTGGAGCCCCGGGGCTTCCTGCTGGAGGGCCGTGTGGTGACCCTGGTCCGCCCCTCGTCGGCGGGCCCCGCCGGCCCCTCCCGCACGGCCTCGGGCTCGGTGGCCGTCCCGGGCGCCCGCGCCCGTGTGGCCCGCGCCGGGCGCATCTACGTCGAGGGCCGCCACGACGCCGAGCTCGTCGAGAAGGTCTGGGGCGACGATCTGCGCGTCGAGGGCGTGGTCGTGGAGTACCTGGAGGGCGTGGACGACCTCCCCGCGATCGTCGAGGACTTCGCCCCCGGCCCGGACGCGCGTCTCGGCGTCCTGGTCGACCACCTGGTCCCCGGAAGCAAGGAGTCCCGTATCGCCGCGTCGGTCACGAGCGACCACGCGCTCGTCGTCGGCCACCCGTACATCGACATCTGGGAGGCCGTGAAGCCGTCCTCGGTGGGCATCACGGCGTGGCCGCGCGTACCGCGCGGGCAGGACTGGAAGACAGGGGTGTGCCGGGCGCTGGGCTGGCCCTCGGACAACACCGGGGCGGTGTGGCAGGCGATCCTGGCGCGGGTGGGTTCCTACAAGGACCTGGAGCCGGAACTGCTGGGCCGGGTGGAGGAGTTGATCGACTTCGTCACGGGTAGCGATGAGGCCTGACGTCGGGCAACGTGGCGAAGTCACTCGTGTCCAGTTCGACTCCCAGAATCTCCAAGGCCACCAGGTCACCGAACTTGGTGATCTGTTGCGTCAGGTAGTTCGCTTCCTCTCCCACCCCCTCGGGCCGAGTCAGCAGGACACATTGCCCCATGATCGGGTCAAGGATGAGATACGCGGGCACGTTGCCCGCCGCGTAGATCGACCTCTTGACCTCGTAGTCCTGATGAACACTGGACTTAGAGACGACCTCCACAACCATGGTGACGAGCTGCGACGGCAGCAGCCGACCCGAAGAAGGCAAAAGGTCCCGCGCGACGACCACCAGATCCGGCACAGGCTCACTGGGCTCGGTCACAACGTCGATGTCCTGTGTCTGAAGACGAGACCAGTGCGATCGCGGAATCTGGTCCTGTACATCGGCAACAATCATGTTGTGCACGATGTCAGGGCTGGCCATCATCACGATTACCCCCCGGAGAAGCTCCACCTTGACACCCTCGGGGGGTTCAAGCTCCTCGAAGTACCTGGTCATGTCGCGTTCGTCCACAGCGGTCATCTCCATGGCCTCCATATCCGCCGCGTGCCGTCGGCGGCAGCCTACGAACCAGGTTAGGTACCGAACCCCCGTTCCGCACCGATTCACCCGCCCGAGTGATCAGTCCACCAGGTCCCGCACCACCGCGTCCGCCAGCAACCGCCCGCGCAGGGTGAGAACCGCGCGCCCCTCGTCGTACGGGCCCGGGTCGAGCAGCCCGTCGGACAGGGCACGCTCGGCCGCCGCGAGGCCCTCCTCGCGCAGCAGCGACAACGGGCACCCCTCCCGCAGCCGCAGCTCCAGCAGGATGCGCTCGACGCGCCGGTCCTCGTCCGCCAGCAGCTCACGCCCCGCGCCGGGGGAGCGCCCGGCGGCCAGTGCGCCCGCGTACGCGCCGGGGTGTTTCACGTTCCACCAGCGGACGCCGCCGACGTGGCTGTGGGCGCCCGGCCCCGCGCCCCACCAGTCCGCGCCGCGCCAGTACAGCTCGTTGTGGAGGCAGCGCCCGGCGTCGGAGGTGGCCCAGTTGGAGACCTCGTACCAGTCGAACCCGGCCGCCGAGAGCATCTCCTCGGCGATCAGATACCGGTCGGCGTGGACGTCGTCGTCGGTCATCGGCACCTCGCCCCGGCGGATGCGCCGCGCGAGCTGCGTGCCCTCCTCCACGATCAGCGCGTACGCCGAGATGTGATCCGGCCCGGCACCGAGCGCGGCGTCCAGGGAGGCCCGCCAGTCGTCGTCGGACTCCCCCGGCGTGCCGTAGATCAGGTCCAGGTTGACGTGGTCGAAGCCGGCGGCGCGCGCCTCCGCCACGCAGGCCTCCGGGCGCCCCGGCGTGTGCGTACGGTCGAGGATCTTCAGCACATGCTGCCGCGCGCTCTGCATCCCGAACGAGAGCCGGTTGAAGCCGCCCGCGCGCAGGGTCTCCAGATAGGCGGGGTCGACCGACTCCGGGTTCGCCTCGGTCGTCACCTCCGCGTCGTCCGCGAGCCCGAACTCCTCCCGGACCGCCCCCAGCATCCGTACGAGATCACCGGCGGCCAGCAGCGTGGGCGTGCCGCCGCCGACGAAGACCGTCCGGACCGGGCGCGGGTCGTCACCGAGGACCTTGCGGGCGAGGCGGATCTCGTCGACGACCGTGTCCGCGTAGTTGTCGCGGGAGGCGAGGACGCCGCCGGTACCGCGCAGCTCGGTCGCGGTGTAGGTGTTGAAGTCGCAGTAGCCGCAGCGGGTCGCGCAGTACGGGACGTGCAGATAGAACCCGAGAGGCCGCTCGGCCGCGCCGGACAGGGCGTGCGCGGGCAGCGCCCCGTCGTCGGGGACGGGCTCACCGTCGGGGAGTGCGGAAGGCATGTCGTCCATTGTCCAGCACCCCCGCCGGTCCTCGTCGCGCCCCGGCGTACGCCCCCACTCCGCCCGCAGCTACTCCGCCCGCAGCACCAGCAGCGCCAGGTCGTCGTCCGGCGGGCGTTCCCCGAACTCGTGCACGAGCCGTCGGATGCGTTCGGCGATCAGCTGGGCGTCGAGGCCGGCGCAGCCGGAGAGCGCCACGGCGAGGCCGTCCCCGTCGTCGAACATGTGCGGACCGCTGCGCCGCTCGGTGACCCCGTCGGTCACACACAGCAGCGTGTCGCCGCAGCGCAGCTCGAACGTCTCGGACACGTACTCGGTGTCCTCGATCACCCCGAGCAGCGTCTGCGGCTCCGCCACGGCCCGTACGTCGCCGTCGGGGCCCAGGAGCAGCGGCAGCGGGTGCCCGGCGGAGGCGAGGGTGCAGCGGACGCCGCCGGGGACGGGGACGAGTTCGCCGTAGAGGAGGGAGAGGAAACGGGTCTGGGGGCCGTCGGGGTCGACGAGGCCGGGGTCGCCCGCCGTGACCAGGGCGCGGGCGGCGGCGTCGGCGGCCTCGGTGGCGTCGTCGAGGAGGAGCTGGTTGAGGCGGTCGAGCACGTCCGCCACGCCGTATCCCTCGCGGGCGAGCAGCCGCAGCCAGGGCCGGGCGAGGCCGATGACCACGGCCGCCTCGGGGCCCTTGCCCTGGACGTCGCCGATCGCGAAGCACCAGCGGCCCCGGCCCGCCGGGAAGAGGTCGTAGAAGTCGCCGCTGGGTCCGCCCTTGTCGCACGGCTCGTACACCAGTGCGCTGGACACCCCGGGGATCTCGGCGACCGCGCCCGGCAGCAGTCCGCGCTGGAGGACCCGGCTGATGGTGGCCTGGCGGGCGTACTGGCGGGCCGCGCCGATGGACAGCGCGATCCGCCGGCTGAGGTCCTCGACCAGCCCGGTCACCTCGTCCGGGAAGCGGAGCAGTCCGGCCCGGCCGATGACGAGCGTGCCGAGGGGCCGCCCGCCGGCGATCAGCCGGTAGGCGAGTGCGGCGCCGCCCTCGTCTTCGGCCTTGCCTTCGCTCTCGCTGTCGGTCTCGCTCTCGGCCTCGGTTCGATCCACAGGCCCGCCACCCTCCCCGGTGGCATCGGTCTCCGGCCCTCCCTCCGGCCCTCCCTCCGGCCCTCTCTCCGTTCCGGCGCCCGGCCAGGGGACCGGCACCGCCCTCGACCGCACCGACTCGGGCAGTCTCGGCGGGTCCTGTTCCAGGGCCCGGCGGAGTTCCTCGATGCGGTTCTCGCTGCCGTGCCAGACGCGGGCGAGGCGAGGCGCCGGGCCGAACGAGCCGTCGCCGCCGCGCCAGCCGAGCCCCTCGTCCTCCAGCCACACCGCGCACCAGTCGGCGAGCCTCGGCACCAGCAGCTGCCCGGCGAGCGCGGCGACCAGGTCCTCGTCCAGCTGTCCGGCGAGCAGATCGGACGCCTCGGCGAGGAAGGAGAGCGCGCCCCGGTTCAACCACTCCCGGTCGCGCTCCCCAGTGCGCCGGGGCGCGAGGGCGATCCGGTCCGCCGGGCTCACGCCGGACCCCGGGCCGGCCTCCCCGGCGTAGCCGGCGCAACCGGCGTACGCCCGCGCGTCCCAGCCCCGGTCCCCCTCGCCTGCACCGGCTTCCCCGCCCCCGTCATGGTCCGCGCCCCCTTCGCGCCCCTCCTCCCCCGACCCCGCCGCATCATCGCCGTACGCCTCGAACGCGCCCTCCACGGCCAGGGAACCGTCGACCGCCATCGCCATCGCCCCGTCCACGGACAGCCGCGCCCACACGGTCTTCATGCCTGTCCGGTAGGTGATCCCCCATGCCTCGGAGAGCGCGGCGACGAGCCGCAGGCCGCGCCCGTACTCGGCGTCCCCGTAAGGCCGTTCGACGAGGTAGGGGCGTTCGGCGCCCTCCTCCCGCACCGCACGGGAGGGGTGGTGGTCCGAGACCTCCACCAGCAGCCACCCGGCGGCGGTCGGGTCGTCGCGGCCGAGCCGGCACAGGAGGTCGACGTCCGTGCCCGCGTGGACGACCGCGTTGGTGACCAGCTCGCTGACCACGACGAGCGCGTCCTCGACGAGACGGGCGGGCAGCGCGGCGGCTCCCGGCAGATCGAGTTCCGCCCACTCCGCGAGCGCGGCGCCGACGAAGCGCCGGGCGGCTCCCGGCGCGAGCGGGCCCCCGGGCAGCGACAGATGCGCCATCGCGCGCCGGTCGACGCCCGCGTACGCGGGCGCGGCGGATGATGGATCGGACGGCGCGGCGTACAGGGTTTCGGGCCCGACGCGCGCCGGCGTATCGGAAGCACAGGACACGATGTCCCGTTGCGTCGGAATGGCCCCCACTGAGCGGCTCCCTGAGAAAGTTCGGACGAATAGGCCTCAGGCGGCACGGACAGAGTGACAGACTGACCCCGCCCATAAGCGCCGAGTTACCGAAGTGGGCCACCATGAGTGAGAACAGTGCTACGCGGGTGCTCGAAAACAGCCAATCGGACAGTCGAGCCGACAGCCGGGTGGACAACCGAGCCGACAGCCGGGCGGACGGGTCGATCCGGGCCTCCGATCTCCGCGCGCTGACCGCCGCCATGACCGCCGCACGCGACGGAAGCTTCACCAAGATCCCGGAGGCGGGCCCCGCACCGGTGGCGGAGCTGTGCGCGCTCTTCAACCAGATCATCGACCGCAGCACCCACTTCGGCGGCGAAGTGCAGCGCGTACGGCGGGAGTTGGTCCGGCACGGCCGGCTGGACGAGCGGCTCTCGGCCAGCCCCGGCCAGGGCGCCTGGGCGACCCGTGTCGACGACGTCAACCAGACGCTCGACGCCCTGGTCGCCCCCGCCGCGAACGCCACCCGGGTCCTGGACGCGGTGGCCGGCGGCGACCTGACCCAACGCGTCGACCTGCACGACGGCAACCGTCAACTCCGGGGCGATCTCCGGCGGTTGGGCCGCGCCGTGAACAAGATGGTCGACCAGTTGTCGCTGTTCACGGGTGAGGTGACCCGGGTGGCCCGCGAGGTCGGCACCGAGGGGCGCCTCGGCGGCCGGGCCAAGGTCCGTGGCCTGTCCGGGAGTTGGCGGGACGTGACGGAGGCGGTCAACACCATGGCCGCCCGACTGACCGCGCAGGTGCGGGACATCGCCCTGGTGACGACGTCGGTGGCGCGCGGCGACCTCACCCGTACGGTGACGGTCGAGGCGACCGGTGAGTTGCTCGAACTGAAGCTCACCGTGAACACGATGGTCGATCAGCTGTCCGCGTTCGCCGACGAGGTCACCCGCGTCGCCCGCGAGGTCGGCACCGAAGGGCAGCTCGGCGGCCGGGCCCAGGTCCGGGGCGTCTCCGGGGTGTGGAAGGACCTCACCGACAACGTCAACTTCATGGCGTCCAACCTGACTTCGCAGGTCCGCAACATCGCCCAGGTGACGACGGCCGTGGCGAACGGCGACCTCTCACAGAAGATCATGGTCGACGCGCAGGGCGAGATCCTGGAGCTGAAGTCGACGATCAACACGATGGTCGACCAGCTCTCCGCCTTCGCCGACGAGGTCACCCGCGTCGCCCGCGAGGTCGGCACCGAAGGCAACCTCGGCGGCCGGGCCCAGGTGCGCGGCGTCTCCGGCGTCTGGAAAGACCTCACCGACAACGTCAACTTCATGGCGGACAACCTGACTTCACAGGTCAGGAACATCGCCCTCGTGTCGACGGCCGTCGCCCAGGGCGACCTCGGCAAGAAGATCACGGTCGAGGCGAAGGGCGAGATCCTCGAACTCAAGTCGACGATCAACACGATGGTCGACCAGCTCTCCGCCTTCGCCGACGAGGTCACCCGCGTCGCCCGCGAGGTCGGCACCGAAGGCAACCTCGGCGGCCAGGCGCAGGTACGCGGCGTCTCCGGCGTCTGGAAGGACCTCACCGACAACGTCAACTTCATGGCCCTGAACCTGACTTCACAGGTCCGCAACATCGCCCAGGTCACCACCGCCGTCGCCAACGGCGACCTCTCCAAGAAGATCACCGTCGACGCGCGCGGCGAGATCCTGGAACTGAAGGACACCGTCAACACGATGGTGGAGCAGTTGCGGGCCTTCGCCGACGAGGTGACGAGGGTGGCCCGCGAGGTCGGCACCGACGGCGCGCTCGGCGGCCGGGCCCAGGTGCTGGGCGTGTCGGGTGTGTGGCGGGACCTCACCGACAACGTCAACTACATGGCGGACAACCTGACTTCACAGGTCAGGAACATCGCCCAGGTGACCACGGCGGTGGCCAACGGCGACCTCTCCAAGAAGATCGACGTGGACGCGCGCGGCGAGATCCTGGAGCTGAAGACAGCCATCAACACCATGGTCGACACCCTCTCCTCCTTCTCCTCCGAGGTCACCCGCGTCGCCCGCGAGGTCGGCTCCGAGGGCCAACTCGGCGGCCAGGCACGGGTGGAGGGCGTGTACGGCACCTGGAAGCGGCTGACGACGAACGTGAACGAACTCGCGTCGAACCTGACCACCCAGGTCCGCGCGATCGCCGAGGTCGCCTCCGCCGTGGCGCAGGGAGACATGTCGCGCTCGATCACGGTGGAGACGCAGGGCGAGGTCGCCGAGCTGAAGGACAACATCAACCTGATGGTGGCCAACCTCCGCGAGACCACCCGCGCGAAGGACTGGCTGGAGTCCAACCTCGCCCGGCTCGCCGCCCTGATGCAGGGCCACCGCGATCTGATGGAGGTCGCCGACCTGATCCTGCGCGAGCTGACCCCGCTGGTGAACGCCCAGTACGGCGCCTTCTATCTGGCCGACCCGGACGAGGACGGCGCATCCCCGCTCCCGGTGGCGCCCACCAAGGGACTGGCCTTCATCGCGGGCTACGGGGCGGCGCAGGGCGCGACCGTGGAGACCGGCGGCCTGCCCGTGCACGGTCTGGTCGCGCAGGCGGCCCGGGAGAAGAAGCGGATCCTGGTGGAGGAGGCCCCACCGGACTACATCAAGATCAACAGTGGGCTGGGGGAAGCGTCCCCGTCCAGCGTGGTGATCATCCCGATCCTCTTCGAGGACAAGCTCCTCGGGGTGATCGAGCTGGCCTCCTTCTCCCGCTTCTCCGATGTCCACCTGGCGTTCTTCGACCAGTTCGTGAACACCATCGGTGTCGCCATCAACACCATCATCGCCAACTCCCGCACGGAGTCCCTGCTCGGCGAGTCCCAGCGCCTCGCCATGCAGCTCCAGGAGCGCTCCGACGAACTCCAGATGCAACAGGCGGAGTTGCAGCGCTCCAACGCCGAACTGGAGGAGAAGGCCGCTCTGTTGGCCACCTCCTCCCAGTACAAGTCGGAGTTCCTGGCGAACATGTCCCATGAGCTGCGCACCCCGCTGAACTCCCTGCTGATCCTGGCGCGGCTGCTCTCCGACAACCCGGACGGCCATCTCACCGACCAGGAGGTGCAGTTCGCGACCACGATCCACCGCTCCGGCTCCGACCTCCTCCAGCTGATCAACGACATCCTCGACCTCTCGAAGATCGAGGCCGGCCGGATGGACGTACGCCCCAAGCGCCTCCCGCTCATCAAGCTGCTGGACTACGTGCACGCCACGTTCCGCCCGCTCACCCTCGACCGGGGCCTGGCCTTCGACGTCACGGTCGGCGACGACGTACCCCGCGAGATGTACTCCGACGAGCAGCGCCTCCAGCAGATCCTGCGCAACCTCCTGTCCAACGCGATCAAGTTCACCGCGTCCGGCCGGGTCGAGCTGACCGTCGCCCGCGTCAAGGACCCCGACCACCGCTTCACCCGCGAGGACCACGATGCCGCGACCGCCGAGGTGATCGCCTTCGCGGTCTCCGACACCGGGATCGGTATCGCGGCCGAGAAACTCCCGGTGATCTTCGAGGCGTTCCAGCAGGCCGACGGCACCACCAACCGCAAGTACGGCGGCACCGGCCTCGGCCTCTCCATCAGCCGGGAGATCGCCGGTCTGCTCGGCGGCCGGATCATCGCCGAGAGCGTCCCGGGCAAGGGCTCCACCTTCACGCTGTACGTGCCCGTCTTCAGCCCCGGCCACGGCGTGACCGGCCATGCCGCCGAGGAGCCCGGCAGCCTCGTACCCGAACAGCTGACCACCGAGCCGTACCCGGCCGCCCACGACAGCGGCACGCACGACAGCGACGACACCTGGCCCGCGCCCACCAAACTGGAGGCGTGGAAGGCGGGCCGCGCCGGTCAAGTGCTGCCCGGCCGCCGGGTGTTGATCGTCGACGACGACATCCGCAACGTCTTCGCGCTCACCCATGTACTGGGCCGTGTCGGGATGCCCGTCCTGTACGCGGAGAACGGCCGCGAGGGCATCGAGACCCTGGAGCGCAACCCGGACGTCGAACTCGTCCTGATGGACATCATGATGCCGGAGATGGACGGCTACGAGACGATCTCCGCGATCCGCCGCACCCCGCGCTGGGCGGGCCTGCCCATCGTCGCCCTCACCGCCAAGGCGATGCCCGGCGACCGCGAGAAGTCCATCGTCCGCGGCGCCAACGACTACGTACCGAAGCCGGTGGACGTCGACCAGCTGCTCACGGTCGTCTGCGCGGTCCTGGACCCGGAGGCCGCGGAGAACGAAGAGAACGAGGCACCCTCACCATGACCACTCAGGACCGGACCGACCACAGCGCGGGCATCCTCCTCGTCGACGACATGGAGGACAACCTGATCGCCCTGGAGGCCGTCCTGGCATCCCTCAACGAGCCGCTGGTACGCGCCCGTTCGGGCGAGGAGGCGATGAAGGCGCTGCTCCGGCAGCGCTTCGCCGTGGTCCTCCTCGACATCCGGATGCCCGGCATGGACGGCTTCGAGACCGCCGCCCACATCAAGCGCCTCGACCAGACCAAGGACGTCCCGATCATCTTCCTCACCGGCACGGACGCCGACGCCGGCTACGCCTTCCGCGGCTACGCCACCGGCGCCGCCGACTACCTCACCAAGCCCTTCGACCCCTGGGTGTTACGGGCGAAGGTCAGCGTCTTCCTCGACCTTCACCGCAAGACCCGCGCCCTGGAGACCCTGCTGGCGAACCAACGGGAACACGCGGAACAGGTCAACGCCCGCCTGGCCGCCCTGGAAAAACAACTGACCACACCCACACCGGACTTGACCGAGCTGCGCATACAGATACGCGACCTTCAAGCCTTGGTGGAGAGCAACCGCGCCCTTTAGGGGCGCGGGGAACTGCGCGACAAGCCACAACGAACCCGCAGCCGCCGCCCAGCCCCGCCACCCCCTTCAGACCGCGCTACGCCTCACGAGCCCCCGCGTACATCTCGTCGATGAGGTGCTGGTACTCCTTCTCCACCACCGGCCGCTTCAACTTCAGACTCGGCGTCAGCTCACCGTGCTCGACATCGAGATCCCGCGGCAGCAGCCGGAACTTCTTGATGGTCTGCCACCGCTGCAGCCCCTCGTTGAGCTGCTTGACATGCCCCTCGACCATCTCCACCGTCGCCGGCGCCGAGATGACCTCCTCGTACGACTTCCCGGCCAGCCCGTTCTCCGCGGCCCACGCCTGGATGGACAGCTCGTCGAGCGCGATGAGGGCCGTGCAGAAGTTCCGGTCCGCGCCGATCACCATCACGTTGGAGGTGAAGGGGCACAGCGCCTTGAACTGCCCCTCGATCTCGGTCGGCGCGATGTACTTGCCGCCGGAGGTCTTGAACAGGTCCTTCTTCCGGTCGGTGATCCGCAGATACCCGTCGGGCGACAGCTCCCCGATGTCCCCGGTGTGGAACCACCCGTCGGCCTCCAGCACCTCCGCCGTCTTCTCCGGCAGCCCGTGGTACCCCTCCATGACACCGGGACCGCGCAGCAGGATCTCGCCGTCGTCCGCGATCCGCACCTCACAGCCGGGCAGCGGCTTGCCGACCGTACCGGTGCGGTACGCCTCGCCCGGGTTCACGAAGGACGCCGCCGAGGTCTCGGTGAGGCCGTAGCCCTCCAGGATGTGGATGCCGGCGCCGGCGAAGAAGAAGCCGATCTCGGGCGCCAGCGCGACCGAGCCGGAGACACAGGCCCGCAGCCGGCCGCCGAACGCCTCGCGGAGCTTGGCGTACACCAGCGTGTCGGCGACCTTGTGCTTCGCGCCCAGCGCGAACGGCACCGAGGCGGTGCCGGTGCGCCGGAAGTTGTCCTGGCTGGCCTTGGCGTACTCACGGGAGACCCCGGCCGCCCACTGGAAGATCTTGTACTTGGCCGGGCCGCCCGCGCGGGCCTTGGCGACGACGCCGTTGTAGACCTTCTCGAAGATGCGGGGCACGGCCGCCATGTACGTCGGCTGCACGACCGGCAGATTCTCGATGATCTTGTCGATCCGGCCGTCGACCGCGGTGACGTGCCCGACCTCGATCTGACCGCTGGTGAGCACCTTGCCGAACACGTGCGCGAGCGGCAGCCACAGGTACTGCACGTCCTCGGCGCTGACCAGCCCGGTCGCGGCGATCGCCTTCGCCATGTACGACCAGTTGTCGTGCGGAAGGCGGACACCCTTGGGGCGGCCGGTGGTGCCCGAGGTGTAGATGAGGGTGGCCAGCTGGTCCTTGGTGATCGCGCCGACCTTCTCCTTGATCAGGTCGGGCTTCTTCTCCAGGTACGCGGCGCCGCGCTTCTCCAGCTCCGCCAGCGAGAGCACCCAGTCCTCGGAGAGGTCCGCGCCCTCGGTGTCGATGACGACGACATGCGTCAGCTCGGGCAGCTCGGCCTTCTTCTCCCGGGCCTTCGCGAGCTGCGCCGCGTCCTCGGCGATGAGGACCCGGCTGGAGGAGTCCGAGAGGATGTACGCGGACTCCTCCGCGTTGGTCTGCGGATAGACCGTCGTGGTCGCGGCCCCGGCGCACATGATGCCGAGGTCGGCGAGGATCCACTCGATACGCGTCGACGAGGCGAGGGCGACGCGCTGCTCAGGCTGCACGCCCAGCTCGATCAGCCCGGCCGCGACGGCGTACACCCGCTCGGCCGACTGCGCCCAGCTCAGCGACTTCCAGTCGGAGGGCCCCTCGCCGGAGGCCGGCGGCACCGGGTAGCGGTAGGCCTCGCCGTCGGGCGTCGCCGCCACGCGCTCCAGGAAGAGGGCCGCCACCGAGGGCGGACGGTTCTCGATCAGGGTCTGTGTGTCGCTCACGACATCCTCCGGGGCACGCGACAGTGCGGCTGGCTCATGGACTGCGCGGCTGGCTCAAAGCGGCTGTTGTTTAACTCGCGAGTAACTATCGAGTGGTGATCAGGGTAGAGCCCGGTCCGCCCGTTGGTAAGAGGCGGCGGCAGGTCACTTTCCACCGAGAACGACCCTACGAACACACGTGGGCCCGTCGCGACGACACGCGACGGGCCCACGCCCGGCCCAAGTTCCCCGGGGTAACCGGTGGCTACTTCTTGCCCTTGCCGCCACCGGCGCTGTCGTCGCTGGACAGGACGGCGATGAAGGCCTCCTGCGGAACCTCCACAGAGCCCACCATCTTCATCCGCTTCTTGCCTTCCTTCTGCTTCTCCAGCAGCTTCCGCTTACGGGAGATGTCACCGCCGTAGCACTTGGCGAGGACGTCCTTGCGGATGGCACGGATGGTCTCGCGGGCGATGACCCGCGACCCGATGGCCGCCTGGATGGGCACCTCGAAGGCCTGCCGCGGGATCAGCTCACGCAGCTTGGCGACGAGCCGCACACCGTAGGCGTAGGCGGCGTCCTTGTGGGTGACGGCCGAGAAGGCGTCCACCTTGTCGCCGTGCAGCAGGATGTCGACCTTCACCAGGCTGGAGCTCTGCTCGCCGGTGGGCTCGTAGTCCAGGGAGGCATAGCCGCGCGTCTTCGACTTCAGCTGGTCGAAGAAGTCGAAGACGATCTCCGCGAGCGGAAGCGTGTAGCGGATCTCGACCCGGTCCTCGGAGAGGTAGTCCATACCGAGCAGGGTGCCGCGCCGCGTCTGGCACAGCTCCATGATCGAGCCGATGAACTCCGAGGGCGCGAGGATCGTGGCGCGTACGACAGGCTCGTACACGGCGTCGATCTTCCCCTCGGGGAACTCGCTCGGGTTGGTGACCGTGTGCTCCGCGCCGTCCTCCATGACGACGCGATAGACCACGTTCGGCGCGGTGGCGATCAGATCGAGCCCGAACTCGCGCTCCAGCCGCTCACGGATCACGTCCAGGTGCAGCAGACCGAGGAAACCGACGCGGAAACCGAAGCCGAGCGCGGCGGAGGTCTCCGGCTCGTACACCAGCGCGGCGTCGTTGAGCTGCAGCTTGTCGAGGGCGTCGCGCAGCTCGGGGTAGTCGGAGCCGTCCAGCGGATACAGACCCGAGAAGACCATCGGCTTCGGGTCCTTGTAACCGCCGAGCGCCTCGGTGGCGCCCTTGTGCAGGGTGGTGATCGTGTCACCGACCTTGGACTGACGGACGTCCTTCACACCGGTGATCAGATAGCCGACCTCACCGACACCGAGGCCGTCGGCGGCCTTCATCTCCGGGGCCGAGACACCGATCTCCAGCAGCTCGTGGGTCGCGCCGGTGGACATCATGCGGATCCGCTCACGCTTGTTGAGCTGCCCGTCGATGACACGCACGTACGTCACGACACCGCGGTAGGAGTCGTACACCGAGTCGAAGATCATGGCCCGCGCCGGCGCGTCCTGGACGCCGACCGGGGCCGGGACGTCGGCGACGACCCGGTCCAGCAGCGCCTCGACGCCCAGACCGGTCTTGGCGGAGACCTTGAGCACGTCCTCGGGGTCGCACCCGATGAGGTTGGCCAGCTCCTCGCTGAACTTCTCCGGCTGTGCGGCCGGCAGGTCGATCTTGTTCAGCACGGGGATGATCTTGAGGTCGTTCTCCATCGCCAGGTACAGGTTGGCGAGGGTCTGCGCCTCGATGCCCTGGGCCGCGTCGACGAGGAGGACGGTCCCCTCACAGGCCGCCAGCGATCGTGACACCTCGTACGTGAAGTCGACGTGCCCCGGGGTGTCGATCATGTTGAGGATGTGCGTGTTGCCCGGATCGTCGGTCGGCGCCCAGGGCAGACGCACCGCCTGGGACTTGATCGTGATTCCGCGCTCACGCTCGATGTCCATGCGGTCGAGGTACTGAGCACGCATCTGCCGCTGGTCGACGACGCCGGTCAGCTGGAGCATCCGGTCGGCGAGCGTGGACTTGCCGTGGTCGATGTGCGCGATGATGCAGAAATTGCGGATCTGAGCCGGGTCGGTACGGCTCGGCTCGGGCACATGGCTGGGGATCGCGGGCACGCAGGGTCCTGATTCTTGAGGTGTCCGCAGCGTCTGCGGTCTCGGGTCGGATCTGGCGGTTCTGGTACGTGGTCCGGTGGTACGAGGGCCATTGGTACGTAGGCCATTGGTACGTGGATCGTTCTGCTACGTAGGCACCATGGTCCCACGGGCGGGGAACTGCGACCGGTTTGGGCCGACCCATGGGCGGCTGGTAGCGTGGGCGGCTGTGTCTCATGCCCTCTCAGCAGGAGGCACAACCCAAGAAAATCACCTGAAGCTGAAAAGGCTCATTCGTGGCGAACATCAAGTCCCAGATCAAGCGGAACAAGACCAACGAGAAGGCGCGCCTTCGCAACAAGGCCGTCAAGTCGTCGCTCAAGACCGCCATCCGCAAGGCCCGCGAGGCCGCTGCCGCGGGTGACGTCGAGAAGGCCACCGAGTACCAGCGCGCTGCCGCGCGTCAGCTCGACAAGGCCGTCTCGAAGGGCGTCATCCACAAGAACCAGGCCGCCAACAAGAAGTCGGCGCTTGCTTCCAAGGTCGCTTCCCTCAAGGGCTGAGCTGCACCTGTGATCTGATCGCCGGCTGGACCCAGAGCGGGCCCTCTCTCATCCGCTCCCACCCGGCACCCCGGACCCGTACGCGGCCTGCGTTCGCCACGCGGGTATGGGTCCACCTCTCAATCCAGAACCCCGGTTTCCCCCTTCCCCAGGGCGGACGCCGGGGTTTCGGCGTTGGGAGTGCGGGCGGGAAGAGCCGCCCCCAGGGGCGCGGGGAACTGCGCGAGAAGCCCCACCGAACCCGCACCCGACACCGCACCCCCTCGAACCTCGGGACCGAAGGGGGCAGCACCCGAACCCTCAGCCCCGCCGGGACCGGGCCGCCCGCGCGATCGTCACGACCGCCTTCTCAAGCGCGTACTCGGGATCATCGCCCCCGCCCTTCACCCCCGCGTCCGCCTCGGCCACCGCCCGCAGGGCGACCGCCACCCCGTCCGGCGTCCACCCCCGCATCTGCTGCCGCACCCGGTCGATCTTCCACGGCGGCATCCCCAGCTCCCGCGCGAGATCCCCCGGCCGCCCGCCCCGCGCCGACGACAGCTTCCCGATCGCCCGCACCCCCTGGGCCAGCGCACTGGTGATCAACACCGGCGCCACCCCGGTCGCAAGCGACCACCGCAGCGCCTCCAACGCCTCCGCCGCCCGCCCCTCGACGGCCCGATCGGCCACCTCGAAGCTGGACGCCTCGGCCCGCCCGGTGTAGTACCGCCCGACCACGGCCTCGTCGATCGTCCCCTCGACATCCGCGACCAGCTGCGACGCCGCGGACGCCAGCTCCCGCAGATCACTCCCGATCGCGTCGACCAGCACCTGGCACGCCTCGGGCGTCGCGGACCGCCCCAGCGTCCGGAACTCGCCCCGCACGAACGCCAGCCGATCCGCCGGCTTCGTCATCTTGGGACACGCCACCTCCCGCGCCCCCACCTTGCGCGCGGCGTCCAGCAGCGCCTTCCCCTTGGCACCGCCCGCGTGCAGCAGCACCAGGGTGATCTCCTCGGCGGGAGCCCCCAGATACGCCTTCACGTCCTTGACCGTGTCGGCCGACAGATCATGCGCGTTGCGTACGACCACGACCTTGCGCTCCGCGAAGAGCGACGGACTCGTCAGCTCGGCGAGCGTGCCGGGCTGCAGCTGGTCCGAGGCCAGGTCCCGCACATCCGTGTCGGCGTCGGCGGCCCGCGCCGCGGCCACCACCACCCGCACGGCCCGGTCGAGCAGCAGCTCCTCCTGCCCCACGGCCAGCGTCACGGGGGCGAGAGGATCGTCATTCACAGTCTTCTTGGCCATCCGGGACAGCATCCCACGCCCCACCGACAACCCACCCCGCGGCGACCGCGCCCCACCAGGGGCGCGGGGAACCGCGCGAGCAACCCCCGAAGACCCGCACCCGACGAGCGGCCTGTCAGTCACCCGGCCTTCCCCAGCGGAGCGCTACGGCTCCTCCCGCCACCCCTCCCACTCCCCCGCGAACTCGTCCAACGCCACCGGATCGAGCCGCCCCCGCTCGTCCCGCAGCACCAGCAGCCACTGCGCGTCCTCGGCGTCGTCCTCCCCCGCCAGCGCGTCCCGCACCAACTGCGGCTCCTCATCCAGCCCGAACCGCTCCCCGAGCGCCTCCAATGCCTCCTCGGCCGCGTCACGATCGGGCAGCACCAGCACATGTCTCACATCACTCACGCCCCCATCTTCGACCACGCCTACCCGTACGGGGGGCCTCCCCCTCCTCCCCCTCCCCCCTCCCCCGCCCTCCCCCGCCCTCCCCACCCCTCAACTCCCCCCGCGCCCCGCCCCCACCTCCGGCACCCGCGCCAGCTCCATCCCGAACCACTCCCGGTACGCCGTCAGCACCTCCCCGTCCGTCGACAGCTCGGTCACCTCCCGGTCGTCCTCCGCCGAGGTGACCGTCAGCGTGCGCCCGCTGAGGGTGACGCGGCCGCCGTCCCCGGTGACCCGGGAACAGACGAGGGACTGGGTGAAATGCGAGGCCGGTGAGGTGCTGTGCCACCAGGCCCCGGCCACGAAGTCCCCGAGCACCCTCGGCCGCACCTCCAGCCGGTACTGGGGCCTGCCGTCCCGGAGCACGTCCAGATCCCCGAACTCCCTCCCTCCGCTCTCCCGGTCCGCCTGGACCACCCGGAACACCCCGCCCGGATCCACCTGCTCCCCCCGGTCCCCGAACTCCAGCGGATGGTGGCTGTTCGCCCCGAACCCGACATCGGCCAGCCAGTCACCCCCGTCCACCGTCCGCACCCTCAGCGCCAGATGGTCGTACGGGATGCCCAGCCGTCCCTCCTCCCCGTACACCCGCGCCGCGAGCAGCGTCACATCGAACCCGAGTGCCGCGAGCAACGCCCCGAACAACCCGTTCAGTTCGAAGCAGAAGCCTCCCCTGCGCTCTCCGACCACCTTGTCCAGCAGCCGCTTCTCCTCCAGGACGATCTGCTCTCCGAGATGGATCGACAGGTTCTCGAACGGCACCGCCCGCAGATGGCGCAGGTGCAGATCACGCAGCACGTCGACAGTGGGCCAGGCCGGCTGCTCGGCTCCGAGACGGCGAAGGTAGGCGTCAAGCTCCGCGGTTTCCATGCCCTCAGTCTCTCGCCACGAGCAGTCCCTTCGCCGTACCCGCGACGGCGATCGCGCCGTCCTCGTCCGTACGCAGCACCGTGGCACCTCCGGCCCGCAGCGCCGCGACCGTACTGGGGGCCGGGTGGCCGTACGGGTTGTCCGCGCCGACCGAGATGAGGGCCAGCTGTGGAGTCATCGTCCGTATCAGCCCCGGATCCTGGTAGGCCGAACCATGGTGGGCGACCTTCACCACGTCCACGGCTCCCAGGGCCGCCGCCTCCGGGGATCTCGCCAGTTCCCGCTGGCCGGGTGGTTCCAGATCGCCCAGGAGCAGCAGGGTCAGCCCGGCGGAGCGGACCAGCATGGTCACGCTGGCGTCGTTCGGTCCGTCCGGCGCGACGGCGTCGCCCGGCGGCCACAGCACCCGCCAGGTCAGGCTTCCCGTGCGCCGCTCCTCCCCGGCCACGGCCCGCGTCAGCGGGATCCGCCGGGCCTCCGCCTCCCTGCGCACGAACGCGGCCTGGTCCGCGGGTTCCTCGAATCCCGTCGCCGCGATCGCCCCCACCGAACGCCCCCGCAGCACGCCCGGCAACCCCATGACATGGTCGGCGTGGAAGTGGGTGAGGACGACGAGCGGGACACTGGTGATGCCGAGCGAGGTCAGACAGCGGTCGACCAGCACCGGATCGGGCCCGGCGTCCACGACCACCCCGGCACCGTCGCCCGCCGCGAGGACGGTCGCGTCCCCCTGTCCCACGTCGCACATCACGAAGCGCCAGCCGGGCGGCGGCCACCCCGTGATCACCCTGGTCAGCGGCGGCGGCTGCACCACGACCAGCGCGAACGCCACCAGTGACGCCCCCACCAGCCAGGGGTGGCTCAGCAGCCGCCGCCCGACGAGGACGACGACCACGGTGACCAGGAGCAGCAGCAGCGCGCCGGTCCAGCTGCCCGGCCAGTCCACTCCCGCGCCGGGCAGCGACGCCCCGGTGCGGGCGATGTCCGCGATCCAGCCGGCGGGCCAGCTCGCGCACCAGGCGAGGCACTCGGCCACGGGCATCGCCACCGGGGCCGTCGCCAGTGTGGCGAACCCCAGCACCGTGGCCGGGGCCACCGCGAACTCGGCGAGCAGATTGCACGGCACCGCCACCAGGCTCACCTTGGCCGACAGCACGGCGACGACCGGCGCGCACACCGCCTGCGCCGCCCCGGCCGCGGCCAGCGCCTCGGCCGGGCGCGGTGGCACCCGGCGCCGCTGGAGGGCGGCGCTCCAGCGCGGGGCGAGGGTGAGCAGCGCTCCGGTCGCGAGGACGGACAGCAGGAAGCCGTAACTGCGGGACAGCCACGGGTCGTACAGCACCAGCAGCAGCACCGCCGTCGCCAGCGCGGGGACGAGCGACCTGCGGCGCCCGGTCGCGATGGCCAGCAGCGCGATCGAACCGCAGGCCGCGGCCCGCACCACACTCGGGTCGGGCCGGCACACGACCACGAAACCGAGTGTCAGCGCACCGCCGGCCAGCGCCGTCGCCCGCAGCGGAATCCCCAGCCGGGGCGCGAGTCCTCGTCGCTCGGCCCGCTGTGCCAGCCCCGGGGGCCCGATGAACAGCGCCAGCAGGATCGTGAAGTTGGCGCCGCTGACGGCGAGCAGGTGCGTGAGGTCGGTCGCCTTGAACGCCTCGTCCAACTCGGCCGGCACCCGTGAGGTGTCCCCGACGACGAACCCCGGCAACAACGCCCGCGCGTCGGCGTCCAGCCCGTCGGTCGCCTCCCGCAGCCCGGCCCGTAACCGCCCCGCGAACCGCTGCACCGTGCTCGGCTCCTCCACGACCACCGGCGCCCCGCCGCCGCGCACCCGCAGCGCGGCCGCCACCCGGTCTCCCCCGACCATCGCGGGCACGGCCTGCGCCGTCACCCGCACCCGGGTGGACGGCAGCAGCGAGAGCCAGGCCGCCCGCGCGGCCCGTCCCTCCACGTCGACGATGACCAGTACCGGTGTCCGGGTGTCCACGGCCGTCCCGTCCAGGCTCCGCACCCGCCGTACCTCGGCCTGGAGGAGCACGGCGGTAGGTGCCGCGTGGTTGCCCTGGATCCGGGGGCGGGTGAGCCGTGGGTCGGAGGTCAGCTCGGCCTCCGCGGTCACCCGGGTGTACCGCTCGGCCAGGGCGGGCACCGGGCCTCGCCGCAGATCCGCCCCATGCAGTCCGGCGGAGGCCGCGGCCGCGCCGGCACACAGCAGGACGGCCGCGACGGGCACCCGCGTCCGCCCCCGTCCGCGCACCCGCGCCCACACCCGCCCATGCCCATGCCCATGCCCCTGCCCGGGGACGAGCAGGGCCAGGCCGACGACCAGGCAGACCAGGACCACACCCATGACCCACCCGGGCGAGGCGTGGACCGTCAGCGCCGCCGTCCCCCACGCGGCCAGCGCCGGAGGCACGAGACGCAGATCCGTCGGCCCCTCCTGCCGGGGGTACGGGTCGCCGAGCCGGGTACCGGAGGCCGCGTGCACGGCGGCCCGGGACGGCGTGGCCCTCGCGGGAGCACCCCGCGCGGGAGCACCCCGCGCACCGGCCACCGCCCGCGATGTCTCCTCCTCGGTCGTCCTCATGGCCGTACGAGATTCCGCAGGTCGGCGAAGCGTCGGTCGCCGATGCCGTTCACCTCGCGCAGTTCGTCGACCGAGCGGAAGCCGCCGTGCTGGGTGCGGTAGTCGATGATGTGCTGGGCGAGAACGGGGCCGACACCGGGCAGGGTGTCCAGCTGGTCGGGGGTGGCCGTGTTGAGCGAGACGGGAGCCGCCGGGGCCGCCCCGGCGGCGGCTCCGCCGGTACCGGCCCCGCCGCCCGGTCCGGGCATCGCCCCCGGTGCGGAGACCGGTGCCGGGCTCCCGACCAGGACCTGTTCGCCGTCCACGAGGAGCCGGGCGCGGTTGAGTCCGTCGGTGTTCGCCCCCGGCCGCACCCCGCCCGCCGCGCGCAACGCGTCGGCCACCCGGGAACCGGCCGGCAAGCGCTGGATCCCCGGCCGGCGCACCTTCCCGCCGACGTCCACGACGATGGCGGGCCCGGCGGTGGAAGCGACCGCCCCGGCCGGGGTGCCCGCCCCGGCCGCCGAGCCGTCCGGAGCTCCCACGCGCACCACCTCGGGCGCGCTCACCGGCTGGGTCCGGCCCGCCCAGAAGTGCTGTGCCGCGAACACCGCCGCGACGACCAGCACCACGCTCAGCGCGACCACGCTCTTGCGCTCGATGCCGCACCGCACCTGCAACCACAGCGGCAGCCGCTCCCGCACGGCCGGCCCCACCCGCTCCCGCCAGGCCCCCCGCTCGCCGACGGAAGCACCGGAGCCTCCAGCCCGCTCCACCCGAGCCTCGCCCACCTCACAAGCGCCGGCCTCGCCCACCTCACCGGCCTCACCGACGCGGTCGACCTCACCGTCCCCGGCCTCCGCCGACCTCCCCCTGCGCGCCCCGGGCGGCTCGGGCGGCCCGTGCCCCAACTCCCGTGGCTCCCCGGCCCTTTCCGGGAACAGCGCCTCCGCGCGCAGGCGAAGCGTCTCCGCCGCGGCCTGGCGGCGGCCGGACCTGCCCCTCGGCTGCCGGGAGCGGTGCCGAGCGCGCCCGTCGGAGGACGGACCGCGCCCCGGCCCGCTGGTGACCGTCGCCGTCCGTGGACGTGGCTGTGTCTGTGTCTGTGATCCTGAACGTGATCGAAGTGCCATGCGACGAGGATCGGGCAATCCCGCCGCTCGCGATGATCTTGCTCAATTCCCGTGGATTACTACCCGGTTGTGGACAACTCCGTCACCCCCACGGGCGACAGACTCACCGGGGCGAGACGACCGCCCCCAGCAACCCGGGCCCCGTATGCGCCCCGATGACCGCCCCGACCTCGCTCACATGCAGGTCGGCCAGCCCGGGCACCCGCTCCCGCAGCCGCTCCGCGAGGGCCGCGGCCCGCTCGGGCGCGGCGAGGTGATGGACGGCGATGTCGACCGGTGCGCCGCCCGCCCGCTCGGCGACGATCTCCTCCAGGCGGGCGATGGCCCTGGACGCCGTACGGACCTTCTCCAGCATCTCGATACGGCCGCCGTCCAGCTGCAGCAGCGGTTTGACCGCGAGCGCGGACCCGAACAGTGCCTGTGCCGCGCCGATCCGTCCGCCCCGGCGGAGATAGTCCAGGGTGTCGACGTAGAAGAACGCGGAGGTCCCTGCGGCCCGTTTCTCGGCGGCCGTGACGGCCTCGTCCACGGTGCCGCCCGCCTCCGCGGACTCGGCGGCGGCCAGGGCGCAGAACCCGAGGGCCATCGCGACCATGCCGGTGTCGACGACGCGCACCGGCACGGGTGCCTCGCGGGCCGCGAGGGCGGCTGCGTCGTACGTGCCGGAGAACTCGGCGGAGAGGTGGAGGGAGACGATGCCCGTGGCGCCCGACTCCGCGACCCTGCGGTAGGTCTCCGCGAACAGTTCGGGGCTGGGGCGGGAGGTGGTGACGGACCGTCGCTTCTGCAGTGCCTGGGCGAGGGAGCGCGCCGAGATCTCGGTGCCTTCGTCGAGCGCCTCCCCGCCGAGGACCACGGTCAGGGGTACGGCGGTGATGCTGTGACGCTCCATCGCCGGCGGCGGCAGGTAGGCCGTTGAATCGGTGACGATCGCGACATGGCGGGACATGAGCTGGAGGTTACCCGCCGAGCCCCGAGGACGGCAGCCCGCCCCCTCTCACCTGGGGCCGGGCGGAGCGGACCGAGCGGGACGAGCGCGTCGTCCGGCTCAAGTCGTGCTCTCCGGGCGGGGCTTCTTCTGCCATGGGTAGGTCGGCCGCGCGCTCGGCGGTGTGATCGCGGGCCTGGGCGGCTCCTGGCCACCCTGCGCCCCACCGCCACCGGATCCGGCACCACCGGACTCGGCCCCGCCGGACCCAGCGCCGCGGGCCCCGGAAGTCTCCTGCCAGGTCTGCCCGCCGGAGGCCGTGGGCTCGGGCTTCGGCGCCTCCGGCCAGACCGAGGCGGGTTCCGTCGTCCAGTGCCGCAGCGCGCCCGCTTCGACGTCTATCTGTGCGCTGAGCGTGTCCAGGTCGTCCTCGGCGAACTTGCGGGCCCGGTCGTGTGCGGCCCAGCGCAGCGAGTCGGCGGACTTGATGATCCGCTCCGTGCGCTCGCGCAGCGCGGGCAGCCGCTGGGCGAGCTTGCTCCGGTCCGGCTCGGGCTCCAGGCGCCGCAGTTCGTCGTCCAGCTCGCGGCCGTGCTTGCTGAGCTGGTCGAAGAGGGTCAGGGACTCCTTCAGGGACTCGTCCTCGCCCACGCCCGCCTGCAACGCCTCCTGGGTGGCCCGCATCGAGGTGCGCAACTTCAGTCGCAGATCGGCCAATTGTCCCACTGGGCCGGGCTGGGCCAGGCTCCTGGCGCGCAGGGTGGTGTCCTCGACGGTCCGCTTGGCCTGTGTGATCGTGCGGTCCACACCGCGCTTGGCCGCGCCGACCGCCTTCACCGTGGCGTACGCGCCCAGCACCACAAGCAGCACGAAGAGCAGGGCGACGACTGCGATGACGGCTTCCACGACGCGCTCCTTCTCCGAACCTTCTCCGACCGGCACGGCATGTGCTGCGGCGCTCTTCAACGGTAAACGCAACAGGCAGGTCCCGAGTTCCATCCGAACCCGGAACCTGCCCGTAGGGGACGACCCCGAACCGCTGCCCGACAGCAGCCGGACGACTACCGGCAGCCATCACCGTGGGCGCCCCCTGCCACCGGCGGGGCCGCCCCACCGAGCCCCTCGGCTCACGTGACGATGTTCACCAGCTTCGGCGCCCGCACGATCACCTTGCGAATAGGCGCTCCCGCCAGTGCAGCGACCACCTTCTCGTCGCCCAGGGCCACCTTCTCCAGCTCCTCGTCGGAGATGGCCGGCGACACCTCCAGCCGGGCCTTGACCTTGCCCTTGATCTGGACGACGCAGGTGACGGCCTCGTCGACGACGTACGCGGGGTCGGCGACGGGGAAGTCCCGGTGCACGACGGAGTCCGTGTGCCCCAGCTTGCGCCACAGTTCCTCGGCGATGTGCGGGGCCAGCGGGGCGACCAGCAGGACCAGGGACTCGGCGACGGACCGGGACACCGGGCCGCCCACCTTGGTCAGGTGGTTGTTCAGCTCGGTGACCTTGGCGATCGCGGTGTTGAACCGCATGCCCTCCAGGTCCTGGCGGACGCCGTCGATGGCCTTGTGCAGGGCCCGCAGGGTGTCCTCGCCGGGCTCGGTGTCGACGACCGTGACCGCGCCGGTGGCCTCGTCGACGACGTTGCGCCACAGCCGCTGCAGCAGCCGGAACTGGCCCACCACCGCGCGCGTGTCCCACGGCCGGGAGACGTCCAGCGGTCCCATCGCCATCTCGTACAGGCGCAGCGTGTCGGCGCCGTACTCCTCGCAGATCGACTCCGGAGTGACCGCGTTCTTCAGGGACTTGCCCATCTTGCCCAGCAGCCGGCTGACCTTCTCGCCCTGGTAGTAGTAGGCGCCGTCGCGCTCCTCCACCTCGGCGGCGGGCACCGCGAAGCCACGGCTGTCGCGGTAGACGAAGGCCTGGATCATGCCCTGGTTGAACAGCTTGTGGAACGGCTCGGCCGAGGAGACGTGTCCCAGGTCGAACAGGACCTTGGACCAGAAGCGCGCGTACAGCAGGTGCAGCACGGCGTGCTCGGCGCCGCCGACGTACAGGTCGACACCGCCGTGCGGCTGCTCCGCGCTCGGGCCCATCCAGTACCGCTCGATCTCCGGGTCGACCAGCTTCTCGGAGTTGTGCGGGTCCAGGTAGCGCAGTTCGTACCAGCAGGAGCCGGCCCAGTTGGGCATGGTGTTGGTCTCGCGCCGGTAGCGCTTGGGGCCGTCGCCCAGGTCCAGGGTGACGTTCACCCAGTCCTCGTTGCGCGACAGCGGTGTCTCGGGGCGGGTGTCGGCGTCGTCCGGGTCGAAGGTGCGCGGCGAGTAGTCCTCGACCTCGGGCAGTTCCAGCGGCAGCATCGACTCGGGCAGCGAGTGGGCGACGCCGTCCTCGTCGTAGACGATCGGGAAGGGCTCGCCCCAGTAGCGCTGGCGGCTGAACAGCCAGTCCCGCAGCCGGAAGTTGACCGTGCCCCGACCGGAACCGGAGCGCTCCAGCCACTCGGTGATGCGTGCCTTGGCCTCGACGACGCCCAGGCCGTCCAGGGAGACGCCGTCGGCGGTGGAGTTGATGATCTTCGCGTCGTACGAGCCGAAGGCGTCCTCCCAGGTGGAGGTGTCCGTGCCGCGGCCGTCGGTGGGTTCGACGATGCAGTGGATCGGCAGTTCGAAGGCGCGCGCGAACTCGAAGTCGCGCTGGTCGCCGCAGGGTACGGCCATGATCGCGCCGGTGCCGTAGCCCATCAGGACGTAGTCGGCGATGAAGACGGGGACCCGCTCGCCGTTGACCGGGTTGGTCGCGTACGAGCCGATGAAGACGCCGGTCTTGTCCTTGGCCTCGGCCTGCCGCTCGACGTCGGACTTCGAGGCGGCCTGCGCGCGGTAGGCGGCGACGGCGCCGGCCGGGGTCGGGTGCCCGCCGGTCCACACGTCGTGGGTGCCCTCGGGCCAGGCGTCCGGGGTGAACTTGTCGACCAGGGGGTGCTCGGGGGCCAGCACCATGTAGCTCGCGCCGAACAGGGTGTCGGGGCGGGTGGTGAAGACCGTGATGTGCTCGCCGTCGACGGGGAAGTCGACGCGGGCGCCCTCGGAGCGGCCGATCCAGTTGCGCTGCTGCAGCTTGATGGCCTCGGGCCAGTCCAGCTCGTTCAGGTCGTCCAGCAGCCGGTCGGCGTAGGCGGTGATGCGCATGTTCCACTGGCGCAGCTTGGCCTTGAAGACGGGGAAGTTGCCGCGCTCGGAGCGGCCGTCGGCGGTGACCTCCTCGTTGGCCAGGACGGTGCCCAGACCGGGGCACCAGTTGACCGGTGCGTCGGAGGCGTAGGCCAGGCGGTACTCGCCCAGGACGTCGGCGCGTTCACCGGCGCTCAGCGCGCTCCAGGAGCCGCCGGGCAGTGCGCGCTCCCCGGCCTCGAACTGGGCGACCAGTTCGGCGATGGGGCGGGCCTTGTCCGCCTCGTCGTCGTACCAGGAGTTGAAGATCTGCAGGAAGATCCACTGGGTCCACTTGTAGTAGTCCGGGTCGATCGTGGCGAACGACCGGCGCTTGTCGTGGCCCAGGCCCAGCCGGCGCAGCTGGGACTTCATGTTGGTGATGGCGGCTTCGGTGGTGATCCGGGGGTGCTCACCGGTCTGCACGGCGTGCTGCTCGGCAGGCAGGCCGAAGGCGTCGAAGCCCAGGGTGTGCAGGACGTTGTGGCCGGTCATCCGCTGGAAGCGGGCGGAGACATCGGTGGCGATGTAGCCCAGGGGGTGGCCGACGTGCAGGCCCGCACCGGACGGGTACGGGAACATGTCCATGATGAACTTCTTGGGCCTGGCGGCCAGCTCGGGGTCGCCCGCCAGGTCGCCGCTCGGGTTCGGCGCGGCGTAGGTGCCCTCGGCGTCCCAGAAGTCCTGCCAGCGTGCCTCGATCTCGGCCGCGACGGCGGCCGTGTAGCGGTGTGGCGCGGCATCCACCGCCGCACCTGTGACAGCGGGGTTCGTCTCGCTCATGATCCTCAAGGCTCCATCGATCGTCTCTGCCAGCGGGCTGTTCGTCCAGGTTCGTCCGGGAAACGAAAAATCCCCTCGCACAGGAGGGGACGCCGCGCTGATGCCGACCACGCCGTTCACCGGCGGTCGGGACTGATCAGCGCGGCTCGCTAAGCAGAAGGCGTACGGCACGCATGGGCTCAGGGTACCGCAGCCCCGATGGACACAGACCAGCGGCGTGTCAGCCACGGGATCCGGCCAAAAAAGTTGAACCTTATTCAAAACTTACTTCGCGTAACGACCCCTAAGGGGCAACACAGATGTGAGATTGGCCCTTGATAACAGCGCAATAACTCAAACCTCGTACCGCCCGGTATTGGCACCACTTACAGTTCGACGACGGGACCGCTTTCCCGAACTGTTCGGAGTTGCCCCCATGAACCGTCCTCGCAGTAACAGCTCGCTGCCCCAGACAGGCCGCTCGGCCTATGGGATAGCCACGGCTGCCGCTCTGCTGCTGATACCCGTAAGTGTGCTGGTCGGAGGTGACGCGTACCGGGAGTTCCTCGACTTCGGAGCGGGCGTTCTCTCGCTCGTCTCGCTGACGCTCTCGGTGCTCTGGGGGCTCGTCGCCCAGGACCGGACGCTGCTCACCGTGCGCCAGCGGATCATCGGCCAGGCCGTCCACCGGACGACCGCGATCGCCTCGGTCGCGTTCCTCGTGCTGCACGTCTCGGTCAAGCTGGCGCTCAACCACGTGTCCGCGATCGCCCTGTTCCCCTTCGCCCTCGGCGTGACGGGTTCGGGCGTGCTCATCGGTTTCGGCGCGACCGCCGGTTCCCTGATGATCTTCGTCGCCATCACCGGTGCGCTGCGCAGCAACTTCGCCTCCCCCGCGCCGGTCGCGGCACGCTGGCGCGCGATGCACATGATGGCCTACCCGGCCTGGTGTTTCGCGCTGGTGCACGGACTCTACGCGGGTCGCGAAGCGAAGCCGGTCTTCGTGATCCTCTACTCAGCCGGCCTGGTCGCCGTCGCCGCCGCCCTGCTGCTGCGCGCCGCTCCCCGCCAGGTCAAGCGCGAGGTGGTCGAGCGCGTCGCCGCCATCCTGGGCACCGACGGCCAGCGGCCCCCCGAGGTCGACGAACTCGTGAAGTCCCGCTCCGCCCTGCAGGGCATGGACGAGACCGGCGGCGGACGCCGTGAGGGCGGCAGGCGCGAAGGCGGACAGCGCGACCAGATGCGCGACACCGGCCAGTTCCCGCTGCCCGGCTTCGGCGGCGGCCAGGGCAACCCGCCGCTCGGCGACCCGCTGGTGCCCCCGCAGCGCGCGGGTGCCTCCGCCGACAGCGGCCCCGGTTTCGCCGCCGCGTACCGCGCGGTGTCGATGACCCCGCGCACCCCCGAGCCCACCGCGCCCTATCTCACCCAGCAGCAGCCGCCGTTGGACATGCAGCCCACCCAGGCCATGCCCCGCATGGACGACGGCTCGACCACGGGCAGCACCCGCTGGCCGGCCCCGTCCCCGCCGCCGGTCGGCGAGGCGCCCCCGTCGTCGTACGACCCGATGCAGGACACCTTTGCCGGGCAGCCGATCGGCGGGCAGTCGTACCAGGGGCAGGCGTATCCGGGCCAGACCTACCAGGGCGAGACGTACAACACGGGGGCCAACCCCGTGGTCCCCGAAACTTCCTACGGAACCGCTGAGACGAACGCCCCCTACGGCACGTACAACCCGAACGACACGTACAACAGCGGTCCCGCCACTGATGCGCTGTCCGGCTACGACGACTACAACCAGCCGGGCTCAGGCGAACCCTGGAACGCGCCTTCCGGAGGATATAAGTGAACGAGGCCCTTCCCGACGTCCCCGAAGTCCGAGTGGTGGGGCTCCCCCAGCTCACCTCGGGCTTCGACCTCGTCGAGAGACTCGACCTCCCCATGCACCTGAAGGTGCACGGTCCGCTCGAACCGATGGGCGGCGAGCAACTCGCCCAGCTGTCCGAGCGGATCAATCTGAAGGGCAGGGGCGGCGCGGGCTTCCCGTTCCACAAGAAACTGCGCTCGGTCGCCGAGTCGGCGATCAAACGCGGCATCCGACCCGTCGTGGTCGTCAACGGCAGCGAGGACGAACCCGCCTGCCGCAAGGACACGGTGCTGATCAACCGTGCCCCGCACCTCATCCTGGACGGTGCTCTGCTGGTCGCCGAGGCCCTGGGCGCCCGTCAGCTGGTCATCGGGGTGACACGTGAATCCACCGAGCGCTCGATGGAGGCGGCCCTCGCCGAGCGCGGCCTGAGCAACCGGCGCGGCGCCGCGATCCGCGCGAGCGTGCAGCGCAACCCGGTCCGTATGGTCACCGGCGCGGCCGGCTCGCTGATCCGCTCCATCGACGGCGGCCCGCCCATCCCGCCGGGCCGCAAGACCAGCGCGTCCAAGAGCGGTGTCGGCGGCGCGCCGACCCTCCTCTCCAACGCCGAGACCTTCGCCCAGCTCGCCATCGGCGCCCGCATCGGCTCCGAGCGGTACGGCAACACGGGCCTGTACGACGAGCCGGGCACCGTCATGCTCACCGTGTCCGGCGCGGTCGCCCGCCCCATGGTGATCGAGGCGCCCACCGGTGTGCCGCTGCGCTACATCCTGCAGCTGGCCGGCGCGCCGCCGGTCCCGCAGGGCGTGCTGACCGGCGGCTACCACGGCAAGTGGATCGACGCGGCGACGGTCAACGAGGCGGTCGTCTCCCGCAACTCGCTGGACGCGGTGGGCGGTGCGCTCGGCGCGGGCGCGATCCTGCCGATCAGCCAGGACACCTGCCCGCTCGGCGAGTCGCTGCAGGTCGCCAAGTGGCTCGCCGAGGAGAGCGCGGGCCAGTGCGGTCCCTGCTACCTCGGTCTGCCGGCCGCCGCGCGCGGTATGGAGGACATCCTCAACGGCGGTGGTCCGGCCGCTCTGGAGGCCCTCAAGCAGGTCGCGAAGAACGTCAAGCGGCGCGGCGCGTGCTCGCACCCGGACGGCTCCGCGATGTTCCTGGAATCGACCGTCAAGGCGTTCACGGACGACCTCGCCGCCCATGTCCTCGGCAACGGCTGCGGCCGTCCCGTCGAGGGTGTGCTGCCGCTCTTCGAGGGCGGCAGGATGCCCACCGGCATCCCGGGCGGCACCGGCGAGGAGGAGGGCGGCGCGAGCCGTCAGAAGATCTACGTCGACTGGACGCTCTGCCGGGGCCACGGTCTGTGCGCCGACATCCTCCCGGAGGTCTTCCAGCTCGGCGCCGACGGCTTCCCCACCGTCGCTCAGGCGAAGGTTCCCCAGTACGCGGAGGCCAAGGCGCTGCGCGCGGTGCGCCGCTGCCCGGCGCTCGCCCTGCGCATCGAGGAGGACAACCGCCCCTCCGCCCCGTCCCGGAACCTCCCGGTCCTCTCCCAGGGCCGTGGCCGCCGGGCCCTGGGCAGCGGTCGCTGACGTAAGCACGGAGAAGGGCGGGTCACCCCCACTCGGGGTGACCCGCCCTTCTCCGTGCCACCGGAGCCCCAACAACGCGAAAACCCCGTCCACTTGGACGGGGTCTCTCGGTGAAACTTGTGGAGCTAAGGAGAATTGAACTCCTGACCTCCTGCATGCCATGCAGGCGCTCTACCAACTGAGCTATAGCCCCTTGCGGTGTTCTCCGCCCGGTCTCCCTGGCGACGACGCCAACATTACCGGTCCTCCGCGCGCACCACCAAATCGTTTCCGGCGGGTGCGAACAATGGGCGGATCGGGGCGCTTATGCCGGATTTCGAATCGCCTCTCGCGCAACCGGCGTTCACGCGCCCGTCCGCCAGGGCCGCCCTGCGGGCCCTGGGGCGGCCGTGGCCGCCCGGGAAGGAGCGACAGCCATGGACGGGCGCGGAGTTGACGCTCAGGCCGTCACGAACGAATAGAAGCGTTTGAGTGTGCAGTGCTCTTCGAGGAGCCGGCCGTAGATCGGCTCGCCCTCCAGCTCGCGGTACGTCTCGATCGGGTCGCCTTTTATGATCAGCGCCCGCGCGCATTCCTCGCACCAGTACTGGTAATCGGCGTTGACCGGCTCCATGTCACGGACGATGGGCGTGCCGCTGCCGCACCAGTCGCACTTCCTCCTGTGTGCACCCATCGATCAGCTCCAGCTGTGGCCGCAGGCCGTGCACACGTAGGAGATCCCTCCGTTGTCACCGAGGACTTGGGCAACGTGGAGCGAGCCGCAGGAAGGGCAGAGGAGGATGGTCTTGCTCCGCATCGCCACCGCTGCGGAAAGGTCGTGGACCCTCCCGCGGATGCTCGCAGGCATCGCTTCTCCCTCCCGTCGGGCCGCGCCCCCTTCCGGCCGTTTGATTCTGCCACGGCCGGACCAATACGGTCAGCGACGCCTTCGTACCAGTCCGGGCACGGAGCGGGAAAGAAGGCCGTCCGCAGAGGTATACGCCCACGAGGCCTTACCTGCTCAAGAAGGGACGCAGGTCACACACGAAAAATCCCGCTCCCTCGCGGGAACGGGATCTTCTGTACCGATCTGTCGAACTGTGGAGCTAAGGAGAATTGAACTCCTGACCTCCTGCATGCCATGCAGGCGCTCTACCAACTGAGCTATAGCCCCTTGCGTTCTTCCCGCTCGGCGGGCGAACAAGAAGAACTTTAGCCTGCGACCGGCCGGAAAGTGAAATCCGGCTCCCGGGCCGCCTGACCAGGCCTCTTACGGGGCTCGGTCGCCGTCCGTGGCTCAGTCGTCGTCGCCGAGCACCGGCTCGGGGAGCGTCCCGGCGTTGTGCTCCAGCAGCCGCCAGCCGCGGGCGCCCTCGCCGAGGACGGACCAGCAGCAGTTGGAGAGGCCGCCGAGGCTCTCCCAGTGACGGGGCTCCAGGCCGAGGAGCCGCCCGATGGTGGTGCGGATGGTGCCGCCGTGGCTGACCACCACCAGCGTGCCGTTGTCCGGGAGCTTGTCGGCGTGCCGGAGCACGACGGGGGCGGCTCGGTCGGCGACCTCGGTCTCCAGTTCGCCGCCGCCGCGGCGGATCGGTTCGCCGCGCTTCCACGCGGCGTACTCGTCGCCGTGCCGGGCGATGATCTCGTCGTGCGTGAGGCCCTGCCAGACGCCCGCGTAGGTCTCGCGCAGGCCCTCGTCGTGGCTGATCTCCAGGCCGGTGAGCGCGGCCAGCTCGGCGGCCGTGTTCGCGGCGCGCCTCAGGTCCGAGGCGACGATCGCGTCGGGCCCCAGGGAGGCGAGCAGCCGGGCGGCGCGGCGGGCCTGGCCGAGGCCGGTCTCGGTCAGCTCGACGTCCGTGGTGCCCTGGAAGCGGCGCTCCACGTTCCACGAGGTCTGGCCGTGCCGCCAGAGGATGAGGCGGCGGCCCCGGCCGCTGCCGCCGGCGGTGTCGATGCCGCCGGTCACCGCAGCTCCTCGCCCAGCTCGGCCTCCTCCTCGGCGGCCCGCAGCTTGGCGTGCTCCTCACCCTTGCCCCGGGTGGCCTTGGCGTCGGCGGGCAGCTCCAGCTCGGGGCAGTCCTTCCAGAGCCGCTCCAGGGCGTAGAACACCCGCTCCTCGCTGTGCTGGACGTGGACGACGATGTCGACGTAGTCCAGCAGCACCCAGCGGGCCTCGCGGTCGCCCTCACGGCGGACCGGCTTGGCGCCGAGGTCCTTGCTCAGCCGCTCCTCGATCTCGTCGACGATCGACTTGACCTGGCGGTCGTTGGGCGCGGAGGCGAGCAGGAAGGCGTCCGTGATGGACAGCACATCGCTGACGTCGTACGCGATGACGTCGTGCGCGAGCTTGTCGGCGGCCGCCTGTGCGGCGGTGGTGATGAGCTCGAGGGAGCGGTCGGTGGCGGTCACTACACGGCTTTCGGTCGTCGGTCAGGAACCCTCACGGGCTACCCCAAGGGTCTCACGGCCCACCGACACCGCCCCACGTGTTAATCGATCAGGCCCCGCAGCGGTGCCGATACCTCGGGTGGGTACGGCGGCTCCGGGGCCCGTTCGCGATCATGCCGGCCGGATCAGCCCGTGGTCCCCGTGGCTCCGGGGGTTCCCGTCGTCCCGGTCGTCCCCGTCGCTCCGGCCGGGTCGGTCGTCTCGTAGTTCTGGCCGAGTACGACGGAGACGTCGGCGTTGGAGGTGGTCTCGCCCTTCTTCACGGCGCCGGTCGGCAGGCCGAGGGTCTTGGCGACCTCGATGGCGTCCTGCTTGCGGGCCGGATCGGAGTAGGTGACCTGGGAGGTGGCCTGGGCCGTGGCGGTGGCGCCGGCGTCGAGGAAGGTGTAGCCGCCGTTGAGGACGGTCACCCGGGCCTGTTCGGTGGCGTCCTTCTCGCCGGTGGCGTTGCGGATGCCGACCCGGACGGCGTCCCCGGCGTCGGGGCTCTTCGCGGCGCCGCCGAGCAGGTCCTTGACCACGCTGTCGGAGTCCTCGGCGCTGAGGGTGCCGTCCTGCTGGACGGGCAGCAGTTCGGTCTCGTAGTCGCCGCCCTTGGCGTGGTCGGCGAGCCCCGCGAGGAAGGTGCCGAGGTCCTTGTCGCTGAGCGAGGGGTCGAGGATCTGGGCCAGTGTCTGCACGGTGACCGTGGCGGCCTGGGAGTCGGAGGACAGCTTGCGCAGCACGCCCTGCACGACCTGCCCGAACCGCTTCAGCTGCGCGTCCTGCGACTCGCCGGAGGCCCGGTAGGTGGCGTAGGCGACGGCCATCTTGCCGCTGAGGGTCTGGGCCTTGCCCTTGGTGACGAGGGGGGCCGTGCCCTTCTTCTTCGCCTCGGGGTCGGGCACGTCGGTGTTCGTGTCGACGTCGATGTTGCCGACGAGTCCGACGAGGTTGTTGAGATAGGGGGTGTCGAGCCGCCAGGTGCCCTCGATGTCGGTGCCGAGCACGGTGTCGAGCGCGTCGCGGGTACCGGAGGAGCCGTCGTCGTCGACGGACTTGGCGAGGGTGGTCGTGGTGCCGTCGTCGCCGGTGAGGGCGAGGGCGTTGGGGATCAGGACGGTGGCGCCCCGTCCGGTGGTGGTGTTGTTCACGAGCAGCGCCGTGGAGGTACCGCCCCCCTTGGTGTCGTGCAGGTGGACGACGATCACGTCCCGTTTCTGGGCGGCCGCGGAGGTCGTGGTGCCGGTCCGCCCGTCCGAGGAGGCACCGGGCAGCATGCCGGCCCACCACAGGTAGCCGACACCGCCGACCGCGACCAGGGCGAGGACCACGGCCAGGGCGACCATGCGGCTCTTGGCGCGCCGCTTGGCCTCCTCACGGCGCTCGGTGCGGTTCTCGGTGAAGTTCAGCCAGTCGATGACGTCCTCGGAGTCACCGTCGGGCTCCTCGACGAAGGCGAACTGCTCGGTGCGGTAGTCCGGTTCGTCCGGACCCGGCTCCGCGGAGTCGCCCTGGGCCCGGGACCCGTCCTCCTCTGCGGTGTCCGGCGGCGCCGACTGCTGCGGGATGTAGGCGGTCTGCTCGGCGGCGGGGGCCGCGCGGCCGCCGGCCGCGCTCTGCCCGTAGGGGTCGTACGGGTCGTACGCGTCGTAGGCGGGCCCCGGCGTCTGCTCACCGGTGCCGTAGCCCTGCCCGTACGTCTGGTTCTGGCCGTAGCCCTGGGTCTGCTGCTGCTGGACCTGGCCGGTGGCGTACGGGTCGTAGCCGTAGCCCTGGCCGTACGCCTGGTACTGCCCCTGCGGCTGCTGTGACCCGTAGGGGTCGTAGGCCTGCTGCTGGGGAACCTGCTGCTGCGGCACCTGCTGAGTGGGTGCCTGTCGGTACACCGGCTGTCCGTACTCGTCGTAGCCGACGAGTTCGTAACTCTGGTCTCCCCCGTAGCCGCCGTCGTGTCGGTCGTTCACCGGTGCCCCTCTCGGCTCACTCGCCGCGGTACAGCTGCCGCTTGTCGATGTAGCGCACCACGCCGTCCGGCACCAGGTACCAGACGGGATCGCCCTTGCCGACTCTCGCACGGCAGTCCGTGGAGGAGATGGCGAGGGCGGGGACCTCGACCAGGGAGACCCCGCCCGCGGGCAGGCCGGGGTCGGTCAGGGTGTGACCCGGACGGGTGACCCCGATGAAGTGCGCGAGGGAGAAGAGCTCCTCGGCGTCGCGCCAGGTGAGGATCTGGCCCAGGGCGTCGGCGCCGGTGATGAAGAAGAGGTCCGAGTCGGGGTTCAGCTCGTGCAGTTCCCGCAGGGTGTCGATCGTGTACGTGAGGCCCTTGCGGTCGATGTCGATGCGGCTCACGGAGAAGTGGGGGTTCTCGGCCGTCGCGATGACCGTCATCAGATAGCGGTCCTCGGCCGCCGAGACCGAGCGGTGGGACTTCTGCCACGGCTGGCCGGTCGGTACGAACACGACCTCGTCGAGACCGAACTGCGCGGCGACCTCCTGGGCCGCCACGAGGTGCCCGTGGTGGATCGGGTCGAACGTGCCGCCCATGACGCCGAGCCGGCGTCGGCCGGGCTCCGACGGGCGGTTCCCCGGGGCGCCGGAGGCGCTGTCGGCCCGGCCGTCCGTGGTGTCGTGTGCCTGGTCCGCCGCCTTGTCGTGCTCCGGACCGGTAGGCGTTTCCTGCTCTCCCATGCGTGGAGAGCCTACCGGCCCGGCCGACGCGCACCGTTCGAACGTCCTTTTGCGCGGATTAGCGGTCGCGGTTGAAGCGGGTGGTGATCCACAGCAGCAGCATCAGGGCGACGAAGGCTCCGCCGCCGGTCAGGTAGGGGCTCAGGCTCTCGTGGTTGCCGCCGTGCTCCCCGCCGCCCTCGGCGGCGAGAGTGACCAAGTCGGCAGCGGTGCTGTGGAAGCTCATCGTCGGCGTGACCTATCCGGGTGTGGGATCGGGATAAAGACCCGCCCATCGTAAGCGGGGGGCCCGCCGGCGATCACGCCGACTCCGCCCGGGAGTGAACACGGGCCCCGCCGCGCGCGTACTTCCCTCACGAGACAACCGTTCGCGGACCGTGGACGTCCTTCCTCTCGGCGGGCGTCAGTCGTCCCGCTTGTAGCCCCGCAGCAGGAACCACGCCATCAGGACGGAGCCCAGGACCATCACGATCAGCACCACACGCAGCAGGTTGCCCGGCCCCTGCTCCTTCGCGGCGAGGTCCGCGGCCTCGGTGAGCCAGGCGGACGCGTGCGGGTGCGGGAGATGTCCCATGGAGATCGCTCCTTACGGTTGATGCCCTGCCACGGTAACTCCGCCTAGGCTGGACCCCGCTTCGGGGGCAACATGGGCAAACAGAGCATGGGGGAAACATGCCGGACGACAGCCACGAGCAGAACGGCCACGACAACGGGCACGAGAACGTGCCGAGCAGGCAGCGCAGGCGCTTCGAGGGGATCTCCTCCCGGGCGTACGAACACCCCGCGGACCGCTCGGCGCTGGTGGCGCTGCGCAAGCTCAGCGGCTTCGACACGGTGTTCAAGGCGCTCAGCGGTCTGCTGCCGGAGCGCAGCCTCAGGCTGCTGTTCCTGTCCGACTCCGTACGGGTCTCGGACCAGCAGTTCGCCCACCTCAACACGATGCTGCGGGACGCGTGCTACATCCTGGACCTGGAGAAGGTCCCGCCGATGTACGTGAACCAGGACCCGCAGCCCAACGCGATGTGCATCGGTCTGGACGAGCCGATCATCGTCGTCACCACCGGGCTCGTCGAGCTGCTCGACGAGGAGGAGATGCGGGCGGTCATCGGGCACGAGGTGGGCCACGCGCTCTCCGGCCACTCGGTGTACCGGACGATACTGCTCTTCCTGACGAGCCTCGCCCTGAAGATCGCCTGGATCCCGCTGGGGAACATCGCGATCATGGCCATAGTGACCGCGCTGCGCGAGTGGTTCCGCAAGTCGGAGCTGTCCGCCGACCGCGCGGGCCTGCTGGTCGGCCAGGACGTCCAGGCCTCGATGCGCGGTCTGATGAAGATCGCCGGCGGCAACCACCTGCACGAGATGAACGTGGACGCGTTCCTCGCGCAGGCCGAGGAGTACGAGGCCGGGGGCGACCTGCGTGACTCCGTCCTCAAGATCCTCAATGTGCTGCCCCGCTCGCACCCCTTCACCACCGTGCGCGCGGCCGAGCTGAAGAAGTGGGCCGAGTCCCGCGACTTCCAGCGGATCATGGACGGGCACTACCCGCGGCGCAGCGAGGACAAGGACACCTCGGTGACCGACTCCTTCCGCGAGTCGGCCTCGCACTACACGAGCAGCGTCAAGACCTCGAAGGACCCGCTGATGAAGCTGGTCACCGACATCGCGGGCGGCGCGGGCGACCTGGGCAGCCGGGTCCGCCGCGGCTTCGGCGGTGGCGGCGGCACGGCCACCGGCACCGCCACGGAGGACCGGCCGCGGGACGACGAGTGACGCGGGACTGAGAGCAGAGCGGCCGGGCTGCGCCCCTGAAACGCGGGGGCGCAGCCCACTGCGTTCCAGGGGCGCGGGGAACTGCGCGAGAAGCCCCACCGGCCCCGCGGGCGACGACGCACCCGCGGCCTCACACCTTCGGCTGCGCACTCTCCGCCAAGGTCCCGCACAACGCCGTCGCGGCACCCGTGCCGTAGGGATCGGTCCCGGCGGCCGGCCCGCCGGCCTTCGCGGTCTGCCCGGCCAGCAGCGGCCGCAGATGGTTCGTGGCGTCGTCGGCGCAGGCCAATGGCCCGGCCTGGACGTAGGAGACGACGAGCTCGACCTGGTGGGTGCGCAGATCGTCCTGGTCGAAGCGGAAGTGCAGCTCGCGCCGGACGGTGAACAGCGAGGCCTCCGCGTCGGCCGGGCCGCCGGACGGCCGCAGCGCGTACACGAGGGTGTGGGCGGCGACGACCTCCAGGGTGCCGGAGTCGAACTCGGCGGCCTGCAGGGTGCCCTGTACGCGGACCTTCCGGTCGGCGAGTTCCGCGCGGGCCGGGTCGAAGCGGACCAGCCAGCCGGTGGGCGCGTGCCGCCCGTCCGCCGCCGGATGGTCGAAACTCTGCTCGAACTGGTCGAGCTGTTCGGAGTCGAGCAGCCGCCGCACCGGCTGGACGGTGGTGCCGCCGAGCACCTCCGGGTCGAGCGCGGAGGCGACCAGGTACTCCTTGGCGATGGTCAGCGCGGAGACGACCTGGCTGTCGGTGAAGTGCTCGGTGCGCCGGGTGGCCGGCATGGTGATGCCCTCGGCCCCGACCCGGAACCGGGCGGCCGGGCTGTGCGCGTACAGCGTCTCCGGCTCCGTGGCGCCGGGCACCGCGGACTGCGGGGACAGCGGGATCACCGTCATCCGCAGCGGCTCGGTGGGCTTCGCGGCCGGAGTGTCGTACGGATGGCGGACGCCCATGTAGATCGCGGTGGCGAAGGCGAGGGCGATCAGCAGCACGAGGACCAGGGCCTGCCGGGAGAGGCCGCGGCGTACGGCCGGGCGGCGGCGTACGGCCGGGGCGTGGTCGGAGAGGCGTTCCTGGGCGGAGAACTCCTGGAGGCGGGCAGCACGGATGAACGATTCGTCGAAGACGACGGATCGGTATTCGTCCTCTCCACCGCCGGGGGCGCCCTCGGGGCTCCCCTCAGGTGGGTTTCCGGGCCCGCCCATACATGGAGAGTAGGTCTTCCGGGGCCTCGGTAAACGCCCTGCTCCACCACAAGTTCTGACAGGTCCTCACCAAGGTTCACGCACCAGGGGCGCACCGCGCTCCGGGGCCCGCACGCGGCGCGTCAGGGGGTGCGGGGGTCCGCCGACACCGCCGGCTGGGAGAAGTCCGCGGAGGCGGAGGGGCCGGTCGGGGTGCCCTGTCCGACGCCGGTGGTGGCGGGCGGCAGCGGGACCTCGCCGCGTCCGGAGGAGGCGCCCCGGTAGACCGCGGTGAAGGCCAGCGCGACCATGCCGATGCCCATCACCAGGGCGAGGATCCAGGCGACGGGCCGGTGCCAGCGGGTCTGCTTGCCGTACGGCCTGCCGTAGGCCCCGTCGGCGCCGTAGCGGGCCTCCAGGACCTCGGGGTCGTCGAGGTCGTCCAGGTCGTCGTCGCGGCCGAAGTCGGGGCCGTCGGAGCCGAAGCCGTCGTCGTAGCGGTCGTCGTCGCCGCGTACGCCTCTGGAGTGGGCCCGGCGGGCCTCGGCCTCCTGGGCGGCGGCGCGGGCCTCCGCTGCTGCGAGCAGACGTTCGATCGCGGTCGGCTCGTGGACCACGGCCGCCCGTACGAAGTCCTCGTCGAAGACCACGGAGGCGAACTCTTCGTCCATACCCCCGCGGTCGCGGTCGTCGTCGGGCTCCCAGCCGTTCGGGAACGGCGTGCCCCCCACGTCCTCCGGCACGGATCCAGAGTAGACCGGGGTGGTCAATTTGGGCAGACGGTAAGGAAATTCATCCGTTTTGCCAGCTGGACACCAGGCTGTTCACAGGAACGGACCGGCGCCCCCCGAGCCCCGTGCGCCCCCTCAGCGCCGTACGTGCCCGTCGCCCGTGACGATGTACTTCGTGCTGGTCAGCTCGGGCAGACCCATCGGGCCCCGGGCGTGCAGCTTCTGGGTGGAGATGCCGATCTCGGCGCCGAAGCCGAACTGGCCGCCGTCGGTGAAACGGGTCGAGGCGTTGACGGCGACCGTCGTGGAGTCGACCAGCTGGGTGAAGCGGCGGGCCGCCTGCTGGGAGGTGGTGACGATCGCCTCGGTGTGGCCGGAGCTCCACAGCCGGATGTGCTCCACGGCCCGGTCGAGCGAGTCGACGACGGCGGCGGCGATGTCGTACGACAGGTACTCGGTCTCCCAGTCCTCGGTCGTGGCCTCGACCACGGTGGCCTTGGAGTCCTTCGCGTACGCCAGGACCCGCTCGTCGGCGTGGACGGTGACCCCGGCCTCGGCGAGCGCGTCGAGGGCGCGGGGCAGGAACTCGGGGGCGATGTCCTGGTGGACGAGGAGGGTCTCGGCGGCGTTGCAGACGCTGACCCGGTGGGCCTTGGAGTTGATCAGGATCTCGACCGCCGTGTCGAGGTCGGCCTGGGCGTCGACGTAGACGTGGCAGTTGCCCGTGCCGGTCTCGATCACCGGGACGGTGGACTCCTCGACGACCGAACGGATGAGGGAGGCGCCGCCGCGCGGGATGAGCACGTCGACCAGACCGCGGGCGCGCATCAGCTCGCGCACGGAGTCACGGCTCTCGCCGGGGACGAGCTGGACGGCGTCGGCGGGCAGGCCGGCGCCGCCGACGGCGTCCCGGAGGACCCGGACGAGGGCGGTGTTGGACTCGTAGGCGGAGGACGAGCCGCGCAGCAGGACCGCGTTGCCGGACTTCAGGCAGAGGGCGGCGGCGTCCACGGTCACGTTCGGGCGGGCCTCGTAGATGATGCCGACGACGCCGAGCGGGACCCGGACCTGGCGCAGGTCGATGCCGTTCGGGAGGGTGGAGCCGCGGACGACCTCGCCGACCGGGTCGGGCAGCGCGGCCACGTCACGGACGTCGGCGGCGATCGCGCGCACCCGCTCCGGGGTGAGCGTGAGCCGGTCGACGATCGCCTCGCTGGTGCCTGCCTGACGGGCCTTCTCGATGTCCTTGGCGTTGGCCTCGACGATCTCGCTCGTACGGACCTCCAGGGCGTCCGCGATGGCAAGCAGCGCGTCGTCCTTGTCGGCGCGCGGGAGCGGCGCGAGGTCGGCTGCGGCGGCCTTGGCACGGTAGGCGGCCCGGGTGACCGGCGTCATGGAGTCGTAAGGCGAGAGCGAGGTCATGGGGAAAGGGTAGTGCGCCCGGCGGAGGCGTTCACCGGCTGTTCCACAGCGCGAGACGCCCTCCCGGGGCGGCCGGCGGGAGGGTCAGAAGGGGTGGACGCCCACGGGCGTGGCCGGGGGCGGGCCGTAGCCCTCGGCGATGCGCAGGTGGTACGTCTGGCGGTCGATGACCTCCAGGCCGACGATCTCCCAGGGCGGCAGCCCGGCCGTCCGGCGGTGCTCGCCCCACAGCCGCAGGGCGACGGCGGCCGCGTCGTGGAGGTCGCGGGCCTCCTCCCAGTAGCGGATCTCGGCGTGGTCGTTGGCATAGCGGCTGGTCAGCAGAAAGGGGTGGTCGTGGGCGAGCTGTTCGAGGCCGCGCCGCACCTCCTTGAGGGGGGCCTCGGGACCGGAGACACTCAGGGTGACGTGCCACAGCCGGGGCAGGTCCTGCGGTTTCTCGGCGCTCTCGCCCTCGTACGTGTCCGAGGCGGCGACGCTGGTGAGCGTCCGCTCCTCGCCCGCCGCACGGGAGGTACCACCACCACGGGACGCCGCGGCCCCGGGGCGTACTCGTCTCACGACGGCCTCCTTCGCAACGATGTCGTGCCTCGTATCAGGTCGTGCAGCAGCTCTTCACAGGTCGTGCGGAATCCCCCTGGGACAAAGTTGAGCAGGCTCAGGGCCTTCGCGTGGTGGTTTTACGGAACGTGCACCGCCGGGGCCCGTGCTCCGGCCCCTCCAGGGGGCCGCTGGTCAGGGGTGCAGGAGGACGAGGTCGTCCCTGTGTACGACCTCTCGTTCGTACGCGGGACCCAGCTCGCGCGCCAGTTCCCGGGTCGATCGGCCGATCAGCTGGGGGATCTCCTTGGCGTCGAAGTTCACCAGTCCGCGCGCGACCGCCCGGCCCGCGCCGTCGCGCAGTTCCACGGGGTCACCGGCGGTGAAGTCGCCCTCGACGGCCGCGATGCCGGCCGGCAGCAGCGAGGTGCGGCGCTCGACGACCGCGCGCACGGCCCCGTCGTCGAGGACGAGCGCGCCCTGCGGGGTGGAGGCGTGCTGGAGCCACAGCAGCCGGTCGGCGGACCGCTTGCCGGTGGGGTGGAAGTACGTCCCGGTGTCCCCGCCCGACAGGGCGTCCGCCGCGTGGACCGCGCTGGTCAGGACCACGGGGATGCCCGCCCCGGTGGCGATCCCGGCCGCCTCGACCTTGGTGACCATGCCCCCGGTGCCGACGCCCGCCTTGCCGGCGCTGCCGATCTCCACGTGCGCGAGGTCCGCGGGCCCCCGTACCTCCGCGATCCGCGACGTACCGGGCCTGCCGGGGTCGCCGTCGTACACCCCGTCCACGTCCGACAGCAGGACCAGCAGGTCCGCCCGTACGAGGTGGGCGACGAGGGCGGCGAGGCGGTCGTTGTCGCCGAAGCGGATCTCGTCCGTGGCGACGGTGTCGTTCTCGTTGACGACCGGCAGCGCGCCCATCGCGAGGAGCTTGTCGAGGGTGCGGGAGGCGTTGCGGTGGTGGGCGCGGCGGCTCATGTCGTCGGAGGTGAGGAGCACCTGGCCGACGCGGATGCCGTAGCGGGCGCAGGAGGCCGTGTAGCGGGCCACCAGCAGGCCCTGGCCGACGCTGGCGGCGGCCTGCTGCCGGGCGAGGTCCTTGGGGCGCCGGCGCAGGCCCAGCGGGGCGAGTCCGGCGGCGATGGCACCGGAGGAGACGAGGACGACCTCCCGCTCGCCACCGCTGCGGGCCTTGGCGAGGACGTCCACGAGGGCGTCCACCCGGTCCGCGTCGAGGCCGCCGGACGCCGTCGTCAGCGACGAGGAGCCCACCTTGACGACGATCCGGTGCGCTTCCGCCACGCCCTGCCTTGCCGCTGACACGCTCATCCCCCATGTTCCGAACCGGCCCGGCGTGCGTACTCCGGTGTGTGTACTCCGCATCTCTACTCCGCAATCTACGGGAGCGCGCGGACCGTCGGCGTCCTCATTTCGAGGGGCGGACGGCGGCGGTGCCGGGGGCGGACGGGGTGGTCCGTCTCCGGCCCCTTCCGAAGGGCCCTTCGGAAGGGGGCCTTCATGAGGAGATGCCGGGACAGCCCTCTGGGTTCCATGCGTTATGTCCGACTACCGCCGATTGCTCCTGTCGAAGATTGCTCCCCGGCCTCCCTAGGTCATACGGTCAGGGATCGGCCTCCTTCAGGCCACCCCCAGACTCACCCTCCCCCCTCCGTCCGTCGCACCCTCCGCAGGAGCCCAGCCCGTGCCCTCCGCAGGCCTCGCACCCCGCCGCATCGCGCAGCTGTCAGCGCTGTTCGCGATGTTCGCGCTCTTCACGGCCCAGACCGTCTCCGCGCTGCTGCCGAACATTCCCTTGTTCGTCGCCGCGAGCGCGGCGGGCCTCGTCCTGGACACGTTCCTCCAGTACCGGGATCCCGGACTGCTCTCACTGCTGGGCAAGGTCCGCTTCGACGCGCTGGTCCGCCAGCTGCTGCGCGACATGCTGATCCTGGTGGGACTGCTGCGCATCGACGGCCTGCCGCTGAGCGAGCAGGCCCCGCTCGTGGTCGGCCTTCTGGTCTTCTACGTCGCGCACTTCACCTGCCAGGCCGTCTCGGTGCTGGTCCGCCGCACCCGGACGCTGCCGATCGTCACCCGCAACATCGACGCCTCCGCGCTGCGGCTCACCGCCTCACCGCCGCGTCTCCTGGCCCGCCGCCAGGCGCACCGCCTGCTGACCTTCTCGCTGCCGATCACGGCCGGCCTGGTGCTCACCGCGGCCACGAAGGACGCCACCTGGGGCGGTCTGGGCCTCGGCGCCTCGCTCGGCGCTCTCGTCGTCGGTACGGCGTACCTGGCGACCTGGCTGCTGCCGAAGAAGCGCGCCAAGAGCGAGCAGCAGGTCATGGAGTGGCTGGACCAGTGGCTCGCCGACTACCGGCCGACCACCGCGATGTACTTCTCCGGCGGTACGACGTCGGCGTACCAGGCGAACATGTGGCTCTCCACGCTCTCCCAGCTGGAGAAGCCGCTGATCGTGCTGCGTGAGCGCTTCATGGTGCAGAAGATCGACGCGACCGACGTGCCGGTCATCTGCTTCCCGAAGGTCTCGACGATGTTCTCCCTGGAGAACTCGACGCTGAAGATGATGCTGCACCCGGCCAACGCCGCGAAGACCTCCCAGGTGCTGCGCATCCCCACCGTCAAGCACGCCTTCATCAACCACGGCGAGAGCGACAAGCTGTCCTCCTGCAACCCGTACGCGAAGGCGTACGACGAGGTGTGGGTCGCCGGTCCCGCCGCGCGTGAGCGGTACGCGCTCGCCGAGGTCGGGGTCGAGGACAAGGACATCGTCGAGGTCGGCCGTCCGCAGCTGGCGCCGATCCGCCCGTACGCGGGCCCGCCGACCGGCACGTTCACGACCGTCCTCTACGCCCCCACCTGGGAGGGCTGGGACGGCAACCCCGGCAACACGTCCGTGGTCCTGGCCGGCGAGAACATCGTCCGGGGGCTGCTCGCCGACGACAACGTCCGGCTGCTCTACAAGCCGCACCCGATGACCGGTTCCGTCGACCCGCGCGCGGGCGCCGCGAACGAGCGGATCAAGGCGATGATCCGCGAGGCCAACACCAAGCGGACGGGTACGCGGCCGGGCGCCGACGCCGCGGCCGAACTGGCCCGCCGTACCGCCGAGCTGGACAGGCTCACCTCGACCTCCTTCCGGGCCAGCGCGGACGAGATGGAGCGGATGCTGCTGCAGGGCACGCCCAGCGGTGACCGTGAGGCGGCGATCTTCGAGGCGACGCTGGCCTGGGAGAAGGCGTACTGGGCGTCGTTCCCGGAGTGGGAGCACCGGATCGTCACCGAGGCGCGGCCCGCGATCTTCGCCTGCTTCAACGTGTCGGACCTGCTGATCAGCGATGTCTCGTCGGTGGTCTCCGACTGGCTGTCCAGCGAGAAGCCGTACTCGGTCGCCAACACCTCCGGGCTGTCGGAGGAGGCGTTCCGCACGGCCTTCCCGACGGTCTCCGCGGGTGTCGTGCTGACGCCGAAGGCGGGCGGTGTCCCGGCGCTGCTCGACTCGGTGCGCAACCCCGAGAAGGACCGCTTCGGCAAGGCCCGCGCCGACCTGAAGGAACAGCTCCTCGGCCCCTCGGACCCGCCGTCGCTCGTCCGCTTCGACCGCGCGGTCAAGGCCCTGTGCGCCAAGGCCGACGCCCGCCGTGTCCGCATGGAGTCCCGCCTCGTCGACGAGATGCCGTCGCCCCGGGAGACCGGCGACGAACTCACGGAGGGCGAACCCTCGGAGGGCGAGCCCACGGAGGCCCTCGCATAGCCCCCTGCAACGACCGAAGGGCCCCGGAGATGTCTCCGGGGCCCTTCTTCGTCGTCCGGCTCGAACACCGCGCGCCACGGCCTCGGCCGCGCCCGCCCCGGCCGTCCTGGGACGGCTCGGACCGGAGCGGCTCGGACCGGGAGCGCTCGGACTAGAACGGCTCGAAGTCGTCGTACTCCTTCTGGAGCTCGTCCCGCGCCGCCTGGCGGTCACGGCGACGCGTGACGGCCGGGCGGGGCTCCTCGAAGCGGTGGTCCTCGCCACGGCGGCCGAGCATCTCCGCGCCGGCCATGACGGTCGGCTCCCAGTCGAAGACGACCGCGTTGTCCTCGGGTCCGATGGCGACGCCGTCGCCGGAGCGGGCGCCCGCCTTCATCAGCGCTTCCTCGACGCCCAGGCGGTTCAGGCGGTCGGCGAGGTAGCCCACCGCCTCGTCGTTGCTGAAGTCGGTCTGGCGGACCCAGCGCTCGGGCTTCTCACCCCGGACGCGGAACAGCCCGTCCTCCTCCTGCACGACCGTGAAGCCCGCGTCGTCGACGGCCTTGGGCCGGATGACGATCCGCGTCGCCTCCTCCTTCGGCTTGGCGGCACGCGCCCGGCCCACGATGTCGGCGAGCGCGAACGACAGCTCCTTCAGCCCCATGTGGGCGACGGCGGACACCTCGAAGACCCGGTAGCCGCGGGCCTCCAGGTCCGGCCGCACCATCTCGGCGAGGTCCTTGCCGTCGGGCACGTCGATCTTGTTGAGGACGACGATCCGGGGCCGCTTGTCGAGACCGCCTCCGTACTGCGTCAGCTCCTCCTCGATGATGTCGAGGTCGGAGACGGGGTCGCGGTCGGACTCCAGCGTCGCGGTGTCGAGGACGTGGACGAGGACGCTGCAGCGCTCGACGTGGCGCAGGAACTCCAGGCCCAGGCCCTTGCCCTGGCTCGCACCGGGGATCAGTCCGGGGACGTCGGCGATCGTGTAGACCGTCTCGCCGGCCGTGACCACGCCCAGGTTGGGGACGAGGGTGGTGAACGGGTAGTCCGCGATCTTCGGCTTGGCGGCGCTGAGCACCGAGATCAGCGAGGACTTGCCCGCGCTCGGGTAGCCGACCAGCGCCACATCGGCGACGGTCTTCAGCTCCAGGACGATGTCGCCCGTGTCACCGGGCACACCGAGCAGCGCGAAGCCGGGCGCCTTGCGGCGGGCGGAGGCGAGGGCCGCGTTGCCGAGGCCGCCCCGGCCGCCCTGCGCGGCGACGAAGGAGGTGCCCTGGCCGACGAGGTCCGCGAGGACGTTGCCCTGCCGGTCCAGCACCACCGTGCCGTCCGGCACGGGCAGGACCAGGTCCTGCCCGTCCTTGCCCGACCGGTTTCCGCCCTCGCCGGGCTTGCCGTTGGTGGCCTTGCGGTGCGGGGAGTGGTGGTAGTCGAGGAGAGTCGTCACCGACTGGTCGACGATCAGGATGACGTCGCCGCCCCGGCCGCCGTTGCCGCCGTCGGGGCCGCCGAGCGGCTTGAACTTCTCCCGGTGGACGGAGGCACAGCCGTGGCCTCCGTTACCCGCGGCGACATTCAGCTCGACGCGGTCCACGAAGGTGGTCATGGTGGGTGCCTCCAGATACGCGCTGTGCGTGGTGTGCGTGGTGCTCGGAAATGTCTTACCTGTAACACGTCAAAGGCGGACCCGCTTCCCGTACGGAATCCCGTACGAGAAGTGAGGTCCGCCTCGACGAATCGCTCTACGGAAGCCTTGGTCGAAAGACCGGCGAGTCAGCAGACTCAGGCGGCCGGAACGATGTTGACGACCTTGCGACCACGGCTGGTGCCGAACTCGACCGCACCGGCGTTCAGCGCGAACAGCGTGTCGTCCTTGCCGCGACCGACACCCGAGCCCGGGTGGAAGTGCGTGCCGCGCTGGCGGACCAGGATCTCACCGGCGTTGACGACCTGACCGCCGAAGCGCTTCACGCCGAGCCGCTGAGCATTGGAGTCGCGACCGTTCCGGGTGGACGATGCGCCCTTCTTGTGTGCCATGTCTCCTCAGTCCCTTACTTCGCAGCCGCGGGGATCTCAGTGACCTTGATCGCCGTGTACTGCTGGCGGTGGCCCTGACGACGGCGGTAGCCGGTCTTGTTCTTGTAGCGAAGGATGTCGATCTTCACACCCTTGTGGTGGTCCACGATCTCGGCCTGGACCTTGATGCCGGCCAGCACCCACGGGTCGCTGGTCACAGCATCGCCGTCGACAACGAGCAGGGTCGAGAGCTCGACCGTGTCGCCAACCTTGGCAGTGGAAATCTTGTCAACCTCAACGATGTCGCCGACAGCAACCTTGTGCTGGCGACCACCGCTGCGCACGATGGCGTACACGCGGATCTCACTCTCTCGCTCGGGAACGGCACCCCCGCAGTCCAGCCGTCCGACATGCGTACGGCCTCTCCCGAGGCGCCCGGCGCCCGGAAGGGAATGAGGTTTACGGGGATGTGACGCGTCTCTACCTACGGACACGCCGACGGTCAAGGTTACGGGGCCACGCCCGAAGGGGTCAAACCGAGCCCCTGCCCGCACACACCGGCGCCCCTGCCCGGTGGTGAATTCACCTGGCAGGGGCGCCGGTTGGGGGCGGACGGCGAGCCGCTCGCCCCCTGTGACTCAGCTCTCGTCGGTCGAGGCCGTGACCGTGGCCGACGACTGCTCGGCGGCCACCGTGGTCTTCTTCGTGGCGGCCTTCTTCGTCGCCGCCTTCTTGGCCGTGGCCTTCTTCGCGACCGTCTTCTTGGCGGCCGCCGTCTTCTTCGTGGCGGCCTTCTTCGCGGTGGCCTTCTTCGCCGTCTTCCGCGCCGCCGTCTTCTTGGCGGGCGCCTCGGCCGCTTCCTCGGTCCCCGTCTCCTCGGCGACCGGAGCCGCCGCCTCGACCTGAGCCTCGGCCACGTCCTCGGCGGACGCCGACGGAACCACGACCACGGCCGCCTCGGCGGACGCGGTGGGCGCCGTCGCCTTGCGCACGGCACGCCGGCGCGGACGGGCCGGAGCCGCGCTCTCGGCGGCCTCGGCCGCCTCGGGCTCGGGGACCGGCTCGGCGGCCTTCTCGACCACGGGCTCGGCCACGGGCTCCGCGACCGGCTCGACCACCGTCACCACGGCGTCGTCCGCCGCGGCCCCGGCCGGCGCGCCCGCGGGGGCCGACACCTTCCGGGTCGCCCGGCGACGCGTACGGCCCTTGGGCGCGGCCTCCTCGACGCTCGGCGCGGCGGCCGGCGCCTCGACGACCGGGTCCTCCACGGCCACGGGCTCCGCCTCGGCGGCCTCCCGCGACTTCGGGGCACGGTCCTCGGAGACGGTGGCGGCCACGGTCTCGCGGGGCTCACGCGACTTCGGGGCACCCGAGGGCGCGGACGCCCGCCGGGTCGCCCGACGCCGCGAACGGCCCCGTCCGACCGCAGCCTCGGCCTCGGCGACGCTGCTGTACAGCTCCTCGTCCGGCTCGAACTCGGGCGCGGGCAGCGCCACGGGCTCGGCGACCTCGGCGGCCACCTCGGCCTCGACCAGTTCGGCCGGCTCCACCGTCTCCACGGCCTCGGTCACCTGCTCGTGGTCGTGCTCGGCGCCACCGCGGCCACGCTTGCGGCGCTTACCGCCGCCACCGCCGCCGCCGACGGCCGTCGGCTGGTCCATGTGCACGATGACGCCGCGCCCGTTGCAGTGGACACAGGTCTCGGAGAACGACTCCAGCAGGCCCTGCCCGACACGCTTGCGGGTCATCTGGACCAGGCCCAGCGAGGTGACCTCGGCGACCTGGTGCTTCGTCCGGTCGCGTCCCAGGCACTCCAGCAGGCGCCGCAGCACCAGGTCCCGGTTGGACTCCAGGACCATGTCGATGAAGTCGATGACGACGATGCCGCCGAGGTCGCGCAGCCGCAGCTGGCGCACGATCTCCTCGGCCGCCTCCAGGTTGTTCCTGGTGACCGTCTCCTCCAGGTTGCCGCCCTGGCCGGTGAACTTACCGGTGTTGACGTCGACCACGATCATGGCCTCGGTCTTGTCGATCACCAGCGAACCACCGCTGGGCAGCCACACCTTGCGGTCCAGCGCCTTCATCAGCTGCTCGTCGATGCGGTACGTCGCGAAGACGTCGACCTCGGAGGTCCACTTCTGGAGCCGCTCGGCCAGGTCGGGCGCGACGTGCGAGACGTAGCCGTGGATGGTCTCCCAGGCGTCCTCGCCGCTGACGATGACCTTGGAGAAGTCCTCGTTGAAGATGTCGCGGACCACGCGGACGGTCATGTCCGGCTCGCCGTACAGCAGCGTCGGCGCGTTGCCGTTCTTCGCCTTCTTCTGGATGTCCTCCCACTGCGCCTGCAGGCGTTCGACATCGCGGCGCAGCTCGTCCTCGCTCGCGCCCTCGGCGGCGGTGCGCACGATGACGCCCGCGTCCTCGGGGACGATCTTCTTGAGGATGGTCTTCAGCCGGGCCCGCTCGGTGTCGGGCAGCTTGCGGCTGATGCCGGTCATCGACCCCTCGGGGACGTACACCAGGTACCGGCCGGGCAGCGAGACCTGGCTGGTCAGGCGCGCGCCCTTGTGGCCGATCGGGTCCTTCGTCACCTGGACGAGGACCGATTGGCCGGACTTCAGGGCCGACTCGATGCGGCGCGGCCCGTTGGCCATGCCGAGCGCCTCGAAGTTGACCTCGCCGGCGTACAGGACGGCGTTGCGGCCCTTGCCGATGTCGATGAAGGCGGCCTCCATCGAGGGCAGCACGTTCTGGACCTTGCCCAGGTACACGTTGCCGACGTACGAGGTCGACTGCTCCTTGTTGACGTAGTGCTCGACGAGCACGTTGTCTTCCAGGACGCCGATCTGGGTGCGCTCGCCGCTCTGGCGGACCACCATGACGCGCTCGACGGCCTCGCGGCGGGCGAGGAACTCGGCCTCGGTGATGATCGGGACGCGGCGGCGGCCCTGCTCGCGGCCTTCCCGGCGGCGCTGCTTCTTGGCCTCCAGACGGGTCGAGCCCTTGATGGACTGCACCTCGTCGGAGAACTCGGTCTCCTTGGCGCGCCGTTCGCGCGGCTCACGGACCTTGACGACCGTGCGCTCGGGGTCGTCGGAGCCCGACTCGGCCTCGGTGCCGGAGTCCCCGGCGCGACGACGGCGGCGACGACGCCGACGGCTGCTGCTGGAGCCGGAACCGGACTCCTCGCGCTCGTCGCCCTCGTCCTCGGCGTCCTCGTCCACCTGCTCGGCGGTGTCCTCGGCGTCCTGCGCGGCCTGCTCGGCGGCGGCTTCGTCACCCTCGGCGTCGTCGGCGTCGGCCGACTCGCCCCGGCGGCGACGGCGGCCCCCACGACGGCGGCGACGGCGCGAACCGGTGGACTCCTCCTCCTCGCCGAACTCGTCGCCCTCGGCGGCTTCCTCCGCCTCCTCCGGCTCCTCGGAATCCTCCGGCTCGTCGGGCTCGGCCACCGGGGCGGCGGCCACGGGCCGCTCCGCCTCGGCGGGCTCGCCCCGGCGACGGCGGCGACGGCGCGAACCGCCGGTGCTCTCGTCCTCGGCGGAGGCGCCGAAGTCGGTGGGCGCGGGGGCCTCGGCGGGCTCCTCGGCCTCGACGGTCTCGGCCCGCGCCTCGGCGGCGGCCTGCGCGGCGGCCCGCTCCGGCGTCTGGAACATCGGCTCGGTGAACACCGGCGCCTGGAACACGGCCACGGCGGGGCGGGACGGCCGGGACGGCGCGTCCTCCACGACGGGCGCGGCAGGCGCGGAGAACCCACCGGCGGCCTTCCGCGTGGTCCGACGACGGGCCCGGCGCGGCCCGGCGTCCTCGGCGGCGGCCTCCTGGGCGGCCTGGGCCGGAACGGGCTCGGCTGCGGGTGTCTCGGCGACGGCCGCCTGCACGGACTGCGGCGCGGCGCTCTCGGCGGCGACGGACTCGGCCGCCTCGGCGGTCTCGCCCTCGGGCGCACCGGCGGGGGTGGTCACCCGGCGCGTGGCGCGGCGGCGCGTACGTCCCTTGGGCGCGGCCTCCTCGGCCGTCTCCGCCACGGGCTCCGCCACGGCGGCGGGGGCAGGGGCGGCGGCTTCCACGGCCTCCGCCGGAGCCTGCGCGACCTCGGCGGCCACCGGCTCACCGGCGGGCGCGGACACCCGGCGGGTGGCGCGACGGCGCGTACGAGCGGCGGGCGCGGCCTCCTCGACAGCGGCGGGCGCCTCGGCGGCGGGCACCTCGGCCGGGGCGGCGACGGTCACAGTCTCGGGCGCGGTCTCCACGGCACTCTCCGCGGCGTCCTTGGGCGCACCGGCGGGCGCCGACGCCCGGCGGGTGGCGCGACGGCGCGTACGAGCGGCGGGCGCCGCCTCCTCCACGGCGGCGGGCGCCTCGGCGCTCTCGGCCACGGCGGTGACAGCCGGCGCCACGGTCTCGACGACCTCGACGGTCTCGGCGTCCTTGGGCGCACCGGCCGGCGCGGAGGCGCGGCGGGTCGCGCGACGGCGCGGACGGGCGGCGGGCGCGGCCTCCTCCACGGCGGGCGCCTCGGCGACCTCTTCCTCGTCCGCCTCAGCGGTCACGGTGGCCTCGTCCGCCACGGTGGCCTCATCCACCTCGGCGGTCTCCTCGGCTGCCGCGAGGTCCTCGGACTCGGCGGCCGGTATGGCCGGCGCGGTGGTCTCCGCGGCCGCTTCGGAGGCGGCGGAGGGGGGTCCCGCGGGGCGGGACGCGGCACGGCGGCGACGGCGCGGCGGCAGGGTGTCGCTCGGCGTGTTCTGCTCGGAGCCCTGCGCGGGCTCTGCGGATTCGATCGATTCGGGCATGCGGGCGTTTCTCCCGTCAGGCTCCCGGGCGCCGCACCCGGTCCGGCGTGGCCGGTGACGTCCGCGGTTCGCGTCGTGCGCGACTGCCGCCGTCCGGGGCGCGGGCGCCGCACGGGAGCTCTCTGTGTCCTGTCTCGCCGGTTCCGTACGCCATGTTGCGTACGGCCTGGCGAAAGTCTTGTGGTCGGTGCGCTGCCCGACCCAGGTGGCACCCGGATCAGAGGGCGGCGCTACGACGTCCGTCCCTACGCGGGACCCACCGGCGCCGACGCCTTCGCGGCGGCAGCGGGTTCGGCCGTTGAGGGGGCCGGCGCTGCCTCGCGGTCGGGCGCGAGCGGGTCGGTCACCGTGCCGGTCTCTTCATCGAAAGGCCCCTGCGCCAGCCTGGTCACCGCTGCGGGGACCGGCGGCGCCAGGTCGGCCACGGCGCGGAGACCGGACAGGACGTCGTCGGGTCGTACGGCAGGCGTCACGTGCCGAACAACCAGGCGCAGTATCGCACAGGGCTGGTCCGTCGGCCTATCAGCCAGTGGACCGGGCATCCCGGAGCCGTCGGATCCGACGCTCCCGGCACGTCCTTCCCGTGCGTCCCGTCCGTCACGGCTGTCGAGTTCGACGACGGCTTCCCTCGCGTCGAAGGTCCGTACGCCGTTCTTGGTCCTGCGCTGGACCTCGACGAGGTCCGCCGCCTTGAAGGCCTCGACCGCGCGCCCGGCCTCCTCGGTGTCCACGCCTTCCAGGCGCAGCTCCCACACGGAGGCCGTGAGCCGGTCGGCGAGCCCGGAGGTCCGGGCCTCGACCGCGTCGACGATGTCGAGGCCGGTGGGCAGCGACTCGTCGAGCAGGATCCTGAGCTTCTCCGGGTCGCGCGCGTCGGTGAGCGCGATCTCCAGATATTCCGCCTCACTGCCCGTGCCGGTGGGTGCGGCATTGGCGTACGACACCTTCGGATGCGGCGTGAACCCCGCCGAGTACGCCATCGGCACCTCGGCACGGCGCAGCGCACGCTCGAAGGCGCGCTGGAAGTCACGGTGGCTGGTGAACCGGAGGCGGCCGCGCTTGGTGTAGCGCAGTCGGATGCGCTGCACCGCGGGTGCGGGCGGCGGGCCTTCGGGCTGTCGCTTGCCCAGTGTCGTTCAGTCCTTCGTGAGAGCGGTCGTACTTCTACCAAGAGTACGTGGCTCGGCGGCTCCCGGTTCCCGCCTGTGGACGGGCTCCGGCTCCGCCGGTCGTCCGAAGAGCGCCGATCGCACACTTGCGCGAGCCTGGCGGACGGATTCACGGGCGGTGGCCAGGGCCTGCCGGGTGGTGCGGGCCACCGCGCGCCCGGCCTCCGCGACCGGCTTCCACACGACGTCCCGTACGACATGACCGGCGGGCGTGAGGACGGTCCGGTACACCCACCGCGTCGGTTCGACGAAGATCCACCGGAAGAGGCCCGCCAGGAACCGCCCGACGGCCAGCGAGATCCGCCCCGCCACCCGCCACGCGTGCCCGAGCGCGTCCCCGATCTCCCGTCCGACGACGGCGAGCATCCGCCCGACCGGGGCGAGCACCCAACGCCACACCGCGACCGCGGGCAGCACGAGCAGCACCCGCAGCGTCCAGTAGACGCCGAGCCAGATCCCGGTGAGGACCATCCGCACGAGCCACACCACGCCCAGGGCCACCCACGCGATCGCGTGCCCCACGGGCGTCAGCGCATACCGGTACGTCCACAGCGCCGGTACGACGAGGAGGTACCGCACCAGCCACGCGATCCCGTGCCCGAGCGGCGTCAGGGTCCACCGGTACAGCCACGCCAGCCCGGCCCGGACCCCGGTGGCCAGCCAGGCGATCGCGTGACCCACAGGGGTCAGCGCGTACCGGTACACCCACACCGACGGAACGACCAGCAGCCGGTACCCGAGCCACCCGATCCCCTGGGCGACGGGCACGACGACGTACCGCCACAGCGCCACCCACGGCCACACGAGGACGGCCCTGCCGACCCACAGCGCCGCCCGGCCCAGCGGCCGCAGCACGGTGTCCGTCAGGAACCGCCCGGCCACCACGAGCGCGTCCCACACCATCCGCACCGGAACGACCAGCACGAGCACGACGATCCGCACGGGAACCCGGATCGCGACGGCGAGGCACCCCTCGGGCGCCTGTCGCGCCGGCATCGGCTGCCGGGCGACCGGCTGCCGCGCGGGCTTCTTCTCCAGGTCCATGACGACGTAGACGCCTCAGCGCCCTGTCCGGATGCACCCGATCGTCCACGAATCGCGTCACGTACCTCCTGCCACCTCGCAACTAACCACTCACAGCCCTGAATTAGCCCACCCGTGACGACCACTTAGGCCGATTTGATGATCTACGTCCCCGTCCGGTCCAGCGCGCTGGTCGGGTCGGTGGACAGGGGTGAGGCTCACGATCGAGCGAGGGGAAATGCCCCGAACCGGCCGAAGAGGAGCACATAGATGAGTCCTGAGCGCAGGACGATGTCGCTGATAGGCCCGCTGGCCCGCCACAGAGTCACCCAGGTCGGCACTGTCGCCTCACTCGCGCTGGCGGTGACGGCCGGACTGACCGGCCCCGCCTCCGCGGCAACGCGAAGCGTGTCCGAGCACTCCACCACGACGAGAGCCGGCAACGACGAATGCCCTCCCGCCGACGAACACGGCGAGCACCACGACGACAACGGGCAGCACCAGGCCGAGCACGACGGCTCGTCCGACTGGTACGACCAGGACGGCCACGCGCGTACGACGGCACTCGGCGGCAACGACGACCAGTGCGAGCAGGAGCCCGGGGGCCCGACCGGGCCACCCGGACCGGAGGGGCCTCCCGGGCCGCAGGGACCCGCCGGGCCGGTCGGACCGAAGGGTGAGCCCGGGAAGCCGGGCAAGCCCGGGATGAAGGGCGACACCGGCGAGACCGGCGACACCGGGCCTCAGGGTCCCCAGGGCGAGACCGGCCCTCAGGGTCCCCAGGGCGAGATCGGCCCCAAGGGCGACAAGGGTGACCCCGGCGGCACCGTCCCCGGTCCCAAGGGCGAGAAGGGCGACCCTGGCGAGATCGGCCCGAAGGGTGACCAGGGCGAGCCCGGCACGGTAGGCCCCGCGGGCCCGGCCGGGTCCACCGGCCCCGCCGGACCGGCCGGCCCCGCAGGCCCCACTGGCCCTGCCGGACCCACCGGCCCCTGCGCCGACATCGACGCCGCGCAGGACTCCAAGAAGCGCGAGTTCCGGGTCGTCCTGTCCAAGGGGCGGGTCTTCGCCGGCATCCGCGACCTCCAGGGCAAGGCCTCCCACCCGTTCCTGTGGACCGACCTGAGCACCCACCCCAACTTCCCCTCGGGCGGCCGTGATTCACAGGGCCGCCACGTCGGCCACGCCTGCGGTGTCTCCGTCAACACGCACTCGCCCGACGACACCCAGGAACACGGTCAGAAGGAGACGGGCAAGGACACGGGCAAGGAGACCGGCAAGGAGCACAGCACCGGCACCGGGACCGGGACCGGCCACAGCCAGGGCACGGGCACGGGGCAGAGCCACAGCCAGGGCACCGGCCAGAGCACCGGCCAGGGTCACACCCAGCAGACGGGCCAGAGCCACACGCAGGGCACCGCCCAGAGCCAGACGCAGCAGACCGGCCAGAGCCACAGCCAGGGTCAGCCCCAGAGCGCGACCCAGACGACCGGTGCGGACACGGGCAAGGACCACGGCACCGGCAGCAGCGGCACGGGCACCGGCAAGGACCACGGCGAGGACAAGGGCCAGTACAACGGCGGCCACGCGAGCGCCGACAAGGGCCTCGTCAAGTTCAACGTCGTCACCACCGTGGGCCAGGTCTGGGAGACCACCTGCGTCCCGGTCGACACCCGCCCCCACGCCACCCTGAACTGCGACGACGCCCGCGGCAACCCGCGCCCCTGGTACCGGGTCGAGCTCCAGCCCTCGGACAACATCGTCAACGGCGGCTCGATCGTCACCCCCCGCGTGAGCGGCAGCTAACACGTGAGAAGGGGTGCCCGGAGCACGGCCGACCGGCCCTCCGGACACCCCTCACGACCAGAGCCCGCGGGCCCGCGGCCGGTCAGTGGCTGTGCTGCCCACTCCCCACCGGCTGCTTCACCGTCAACGGCAGCAGCTTCTTGCCCGTAGGGCCGATCTGGATGTGCGTGTCCATCTGCGGGCACACCCCGCAGTCGAAGCACGGCGTCCAGCGGCAGTCCTCGACCTCGGTCTCGTCGAGGGCGTCCTGCCAGTCCTCCCAGAGCCAGTCCTTGTCGAGGCCGGAGTCGAGGTGGTCCCAGGGGAGGACCTCCTCGTAGGTGCGCTCGCGGGTGGTGTACCAGTCGACGTCGAGACCGAAGTCGGCGAGGGCCTTGTCCGCGCAGCTCATCCAGCGGTCGTAGGAGAAGTGCTCGCGCCAGCCGTCGAAGCGGCCGCCGTCCTCGTAGACCGCGCGGATGACGGAGCCGATACGGCGGTCGCCGCGCGACAGCAGGCCCTCGACGATGCCGGGCTTGCCGTCGTGGTAGCGGAAGCCGATGGAGCGGCCGTACTTCTTGTCGCCGCGGATCCTGTCGCGGAGCTTCTCCAGACGCGCGTCCGTCTCCTCGGCGCTCAGCTGCGGCGCCCACTGGAACGGGGTGTGCGGCTTGGGGACGAACCCGCCGATCGACACCGTGCAGCGGATGTCGTTCTGGCCGGAGACCTTGCGGCCCTCGGCGATCACGTTCATCGCCATGTCGGCGATCTGGAGGACGTCCTCGTCGGTCTCGGTCGGCAGGCCGCACATGAAGTACAGCTTCACCTGGCGCCAGCCGTTGCCGTACGCGGTGGAGACGGTCCGGATCAGGTCCTCCTCCGAGACCATCTTGTTGATGACCTTGCGCATGCGCTCGGAGCCGCCCTCGGGGGCGAAGGTCAGACCGGAGCGGCGGCCGTTCCTCGTCAGCTCGTTGGCGAGGTCGACGTTGAAGGCGTCCACGCGGGTCGAGGGGAGGGACAGACCGACCTTGTCCTCCTCGTACCGGTCCGCGAGGCCCTTGGCGATGTCGCCGATCTCGCTGTGGTCGGCGGAGGAGAGGGAGAGCAGGCCGACCTCCTCGAAGCCGGTCGCCTTCAGGCCCTTCTCGACCATGTCGCCGATGCCGGTGATGGAGCGCTCGCGGACCGGGCGGGTGATCATGCCCGCCTGGCAGAAGCGGCAGCCGCGGGTGCAGCCGCGGAAGATCTCCACGGACATGCGCTCGTGGACCGTCTCGGCGAGCGGGACCAGCGGCTGCTTGGGGTACGGCCACTCGTCGAGGTCCATGACGGTGTGCTTGGACACCCGCCACGGGACACCCGACCTGTTCGGCACGACGCGGCCGATACGGCTGTCGGGGAGGTACTCGACGTCGTAGAAGGCCGGGATGTAGACCGAGCCGGTCTTCGCGAGACGGAGCAGGACCTCCTCGCGGCCTCCCGGCCGGCCCTCGGCCTTCCAGGCGCGGATGATCTCGGTCATGTCGAGCACGGCCTGCTCGCCGTCGCCGATGATCGCCGCGTCGATGAAGTCGGCGATCGGCTCGGGGTTGAAGGCCGCGTGGCCGCCGGCCAGCACGATCGGGTCGTCGAGCGTGCGGTCCCTGGACTCCAGGGGGATCCCGGCCAGGTCCAGCGCGGTCAGCATGTTGGTGTAGCCCAGCTCCGTGGAGAAGGACAGACCGAACACGTCGAAGGCCTTCACCGGGCGATGGCCGTCGACGGTGAACTGCGGGACGTCGTGCTCACGCATCAGCGCCTCCAGGTCCGGCCACACGCTGTACGTGCGCTCGGCGAGGACGCCCTCACGCTCGTTGAGGACCTCGTAGAGGATCATGACGCCCTGGTTGGGCAGACCGACCTCGTACGCGTCCGGGTACATCAGCGCCCAGCGGACGTCCGCGGACTCCCACGGCTTGACGGTGGAGTTCAGCTCACCGCCCACGTACTGGATCGGCTTCTGCACATGCGGGAGCAGGGCCTCTAGCTGTGGGAAGACCGACTCGACTGTCATCGCGGGAGTTACCTTCGTGAGCTGACAGGGGTGACCATCTAGCGTAACGCCCCCGGAGACACCCCTCGCACGCCCGCATCAGAAGGGCACGTCCGCCCTGATCTTCGCCCATGTCTCCGGCAGCGCCGCCTCCGCCAGCTCCGCCCGCCGTTCCTCCCTGCCGTACAGCAGTCCGTAGGTGAAGGCGCTCTCCCCCGGTGCCGCGTGGGCCTGGTGGGCGAGGTCGCGCAGGGCCTCGCGGGCCATCACGCTGTCCTGGTGGTCGCCGAGCAGGGTCTGCAGGGACTTCATGTCCTTGACCAGCGCCTTGGCCGGCTTGCCGAGCAGGGGGTGCGCCGCCTCGGCCGCGTAGCGGGTGCGCTTGGTCTTCTTGCGGGCCTCGTGCATGGCGAGGTCGCGGTCGGCGCCGGACGGCTGTGCCAGGGCCTCCTCGACGAGGGTCGCCACCTTGGCGAAGTCCTTCCGGACCGCCTTGGTGATCACCTTCTCGGGATCACCTCCGGCGGCTTCGAGCAGCGGCGGGTCCGCGATCACGGCGTCGAGGGACTCCAGCAGCTCCAGATACCGCTGTCCGTCCAGCGCCTCGATCAGTTCCCTGCGGGGGCCGCTGCCGCCGCCGTCCTTCCGCGACCAGGCGCGCAGCCGTGCGTGGACCGGGCCCGTCACCAGGGTCTCGGGGAGGGCGTCCAGTGCCTCGGTGAGCCGTTCCGTCAGGACTTCCTGGTCACGGTCGACGCCCAGTTCTCCCGCGAGCCACTTCAGTTCGTCGCCGATGGGGTCCGTGACTGCCCGGTCCAGCACCTTCCCGAACGACTTGAAGGTGCTGCGCAGCCGGCGCGTGGCGACCCGCATGCTGTGGACGGAGTCGAAGACGTCCCGGCGGACAGCGGGATCGAGCTCGACGATCGCGTCACGCTGGGCACAGACGTAGACGAGGACATGATCACCGGGGGTGACGGGCTCGACCGGAGCCACCGCCCCGGCCTTCGTCCGATCCGTCTTCTCTTTGTTCTTGTCTTTGTTCTTGTCTTTCTTCCGGCCCTTCTTGGGGGCCGTCTCCTGAAGGGCCCTGGCGAGCTTCGACGGTGAGTCCGACGGCCGTACGCCCGCCTTGCGCAGCTTCTTCTCGACCTTGTCGAGGAACGCGGGATCACCCTCGTCGGCGAGTTCCACCTCGATCTCGGACCACTGGGAGGTCCGGCCGTCCTCGGTGAGACGCTCGGCGACCACGGCGTCCACACTGACCTCGGCGAGGAGCGCGCCGTCCGCGTCGAGCAGTTCGCTGACGTCGCGGGAGGAGAGGAGACGGACCAGCGGGACCAGTTCGGTGGTCCGGACCCGGGAGCGGACCAGCCCGGCGAGTTCGTCGGGCAACGTGTCGGACAGCGGGGCCCGGATCTCGTCCCGTACACCCGAGGAGACCGGGAACTTCAGATGCCAGCCCGCGTCGCTGCCGCCCGTGCGGCGACGCAGAGTGATGGACGCGGCGGCGAGGCGTTCGTCGGGGGTGTCGTAGTAGACGGCGTCCAGCTCCGCCACGCCCTTGTCTATGACGGTCGCGACCCCGGCCACACCGGTGAGGTCCGGCAGGCCGCTCTCGTCGGACTCGTACTTCCGCTCGATCTCGCGCTTGGTGTCCGCCATGAAATGAATCTAGTCGCATATTCGGCAAAGGGGCAGACCATCGCGCCCCGGAGGGGAGCGGAGGCCTGCCCCGAAGAAGCGCCGAGCCCTACGCCGACATCGGGCGCTGCACTCTGATGGACTGCAGCAGCCCCACCGCCACCCACACCGCGAACATCGAGGATCCGCCGTACGACACGAACGGCAGCGGCAGGCCCGCCACCGGCATGATGCCGAGGGTCATGCCGATGTTCTCGAAGGACTGGAACGCGAACCAGGCGATGATGCCGCCGGCCACGATCGTGCCGTACAGCTCGGTGGTCTCGCGGGCGATGCGGCAGGCCCGCCACAGGACGACCCCGAGCAGCAGGATGATCAGCCCGGCGCCCACGAACCCGAGCTCCTCCCCCGCCACCGTGAAGACGAAGTCGGTCTGCTGCTCGGGCACGAACTGCCCGGTGGTCTGCGAGCCCTTGAACAGCCCGGTGCCGAGCAGTCCGCCGGAGCCGATGGCGATCCGGGCCTGGTTGGTGTTGTAGCCCACGCCCGCCGGGTCCAGCTCGGGGTTGGCGAAGGCCGCGAAGCGGTTGATCTGGTATTCGTCGAGCACTCCGAGCTGCCAGACGGCGATCGCGCCCGTGGCGCCCGTGCCGATGAGCCCGAGAACCCACCGGTTGGAGGCGCCGGAGGTCAGCAGGACACCGAGCACGATGACCACCATGACCATGACCGAGCCGAGGTCGGGCATGAGCAGGACGATCAGTATCGGGACGGCGGCGAGACCGAGGGCCTGGACGACCGTGCGGTGGTCCGGGTGGGGTTTGTCGCCGGCGTCCACCCGGGCCGCCAGCAGCATCGCCATCCCCAGGATGATCGTGATCTTCACGAACTCCGAGGGCTGGAGCGAGAAGCCGCCGCCGATGACGATCCACGCGTGGGCGCCGTTGATCGTCGCGCCCAGCGGGGTCAGCACCAGCAGGATCAGCAGGACCGAGATGCCGTACAGGATCGGCACGGCCGTGCGCAGGGTGCGGTGGCCGAGCCAGACCGTGCCGATCATCAGGGCGAAGCCGATGCCGGTGTTGAGCAGGTGCCGGAAGAGGAAGTAGTACGGGTCGCCCTGGTTGAGTTCGGTGCGGTTGCGGGTCGCCGAGTAGACGAGGGCCACGCCGATCAGGGAGAGCGCGATGGCCGAGAACAGTATCGGCCAGTCGAGCCGGCGGGCGAGCGAGTCACGGGCGAACAGCCGGGTCCAGCCGGAGCGTTCGGGACCGTACCCGGAGACGGAGAAGCTGTTGCCGGTCATACGGCCACCCGCCGCCTCTCTCCTCGACGGGCGGCGCGGTTTCCGCCGCTCCCCCGTGTGCTGACGATCGCCGCCAGGTCGGGCAGGGACACCGGCTGGGCGAGCGGCCCGGCGGCCAGGGTCCGGGCGTCCTCGGCCGCCTTCTCCTCCGCGCTCTTCTTCGGCGGGTACTTCTCCAGCTTCGGGGCGTCGATCGAGCCGTCGGACTCGATCTTCGGCAGACCCTTCTGCGGGGTGGGCAGGAGCGCCTTCTTCTTGTCGATCTTGCCGTCCTCGGAGACGCCGTACAGCGCGTTGTACAGCTTGCGCACGGCGGGGGCCGAGGCGCCGGAGCCCGTACCACCCTGGGAGATCGTCATGACGATCGAGTAGTCCTTGGTGTACGTGGTGAACCAGGAGGTCGTCTGCTTGCCGTAGACCTCGGCCGTACCCGTCTTGGCGTGCATCGGGATCTTGTCCTGCGGCCAGCCCTCGAAGCGCCAGGCCGCCGTACCGCGGGTCGCGACCCCTTCCAGCGCTTCGTCTATCTCGCCGAGGGTCTTCTTCGTCATCGGCAGCTTGCCGTGCGACTTGGGTGCGATCTCCTGGACGTGCTTGCCGTCGGCGCTGATGACCGCCTTGCCGACGGTGGGGTCGTAGAGGGTGCCGCCGTTGGAGATGGCCGCGTAGATGGTGGCCATCTGGATGGGGGTGACGAGGGTGTCGCCCTGGCCGATGGAGTAGTTGACGGAGTCACCGGCGCGCAGGCGGTTGCCTTCGAGGCAGTTCTCGTAGGCGATCTGCTCGGCGTACGAGCCGCCCTTCTTGCCGTACTTGCACCAGGCGTCCTTGTTGGCCTTCCAGTAGTCCTGCTTCCACTTGCGGTCCGGGATGCGGCCGGTGACCTCGTTGGGCAGGTCGATGCCGGTCTCGGCGCCGAGGCCGAACTGGTGGGCGGTCTTGTAGAACCAGTCGTTGGCGCCCTTCTTGGGCTTGATGCCGCCGTCGCGCTTCCACTCCTCGTGGGAGAGGCGGTAGAAGACGGTGTCGCAGGAGACCTCCAGCGCCTTGCCGAGGCTGATCGCGCCGTGGCTCTGGGACTCGAAGTTCTTGAAGACCTGGCCGCCGATCGAGTACGAACTGGAGCATTGGTAGGGGCCGTTGAAAGAGTAGCCCGCGTTCACCGCGGCGGCCGTCGGGATCACCTTGAAGACGGAGCCGGGGGCCGACTGGCCCTGGATCGCGCGGTTCAGCAGCGGGTAGTTGGACTTCTTGCCGGTGAGCCTGGCGTAGTCCTTGGCGGAGATGCCGCCGACCCAGGCGTTCGGGTCGTAGTCCGGGTTGGAGGCCATGGCGACGACACGGCCGGTCTTGGCCTCCATCACGACGACGGCCCCGGAGTCGGCCTTGTAGTGCGTGCCCGTGTTGCGGTCGACGATCTTGCGGGCTTCCTTCATCGCGTCGTTCAGCTCGTACTCCGCGATGCGCTGGACGCGGGCGTCGACGCTGGTGACCAGGTTGGCGCCGGGCTGGGCGGGGTCGGCCTCGGCCTCGCCGATGACACGGCCGAGGTTGTCGACCTCGTACCGGGTGACGCCGGCCTTGCCGCGCAGCTCCTTGTCGTACTGACGCTCCAGGCCGGAGCGCCCGACCTGGTCGGAGCGGAGGTACGGCGAGTCGGTGTCCTGGGCCTTGGTGATCTCCTCGTCGGTCACCGGGGAGAGATAGCCGAGGACCTGCGAGGTCTTGGAGCCGCCTGGGCTGGCGTACCGGCGGACGGCCTGGGGCTCGGCGGTGATGCCGGGGAAGTCCTCGGAGCGCTCGCGGATCTGCAGGGCCTGCTTGGCGGTGGCCTCGTCGGTGATGGGGATCGGCTGGTAGGGCGAGCCGTTCCAGCAGGGCTGGGGGGTCTCGGAGTCGCAGAGCCGGACCTTGTCCATGACGTCCCTGGGCTTCATGTCCAGGACGCCGGCGAGCTTGGTGAGGACGGCCTTGCCGTCGTCGTCCATCTTCAACAGGTCGGTGCGGGAGGCGGAGACGACCAGCCGGGTCTCGTTGTCCGCGATCGGCACTCCGCGGGCGTCCAGGATCGAGCCGCGCACGGCGGGCTGCACGACCTGCTGGACGTGGTTGCCGGAGGCCTCCTTGGCGTAGGCGTCGCCCTCGCGGATCTGGAGGTACCAGAGGCGGCCGCCGAGGGTGCCGAGGAGGGAGAAGACGAGGATCTGGATGATGATGAGCCGGATCTGGACCCGTGGGGTCCGCCCGGTCTCCGGGATGTTGGTCACTGCCTGTCTCCCCCTCTCAGTACGCCGACGGGTTGTGGACTCGTACGCATGAAGAACGGCCGGCCGGTGAAGGTCCGTTCCGCCCTGGCGCACTCGTTCGAGTGAACTCGTGGCTGTTCACAGCCGCTTGACCCCCTTGATGCGTCCCGCCCGGGCCACCCGGGACCTCGCGGCCTTGAGCCGGAGTCCGCCGCGCTGGTTGCCGATGCTCAGGCCGGTGCCTCCGGAGAGCCAGCCGGAGGAGACGTCGGGCGCCTTGGCGGCGCTGTTGGTCTCGGCGAGCGGGTCGTTCTCGGCACGCCGGGCGAGCGCCATGACACCGGGGACGACGAAGGGCGCGAGCAGCAGGTCGTAGAGCGCGGCGGTGAACAGCAGGCTGGTCAGGCCGACATGGCGGGCGGCGTCGTCGCCGACGAGGGCGCCGACACCGGCGTACAGCAGGGTCGCGCCGAGCGCGGCCACGACGACCACGGCCATGGGCCCGGTGGCCGACTTCAGGCGGCCGGTCTCGGGCTTCGCGAGCCCGGCGAGGTAGCCGATGACGCAGAGGACCAGGGCGTACCGGCCGGCCGCGTGGTCGGCGGGGGGCGCGAGGTCGGACAGCAGCCCGGCGCCGAAGCCGATGAGGGCGCCGCCGACATGGCCGTAGACCAGGGCGAGGCCGAGCACGGTGAGGAGCACCAGATCGGGGACGGCGCCCGGGAGATGGAGTCGGGCGAGGACGCTCACCTGGATCACCAGGGCGACGATCACCAGGGTGGTGGAGAGCAGCATCCGGTTGAAGCGCATGAAGGGGTCAGCTCCTACTGTCCTACGTCTACTGCTCTTGCGACTGTCCGTCGGTGCCGCCGGGTTCGTCCGCGCCCGGGGTGACCGTGACGGTCACGGTCGGCGTGGGGGTGGCCTTCGGCTTGGCCGGCAGGACGGTGTCGCGGGGGTCCTTGCGGGGCGGCTGGACGACGACGCCGACGATGTCGAGCTGGGTGAAGGCCACGAACGGCTTCACGTAGATCGTGCGGGTGAGGTCACCGCCGGAGGGGTCGACCTTGGAGACGAGACCGACCGGGACGCCGGGGACGAACGGCTTGTCGGCCTGTGAGCCGAAGGTGACCAGGCGGTCGCCCGCCTTGACCTTGGCCTTGCCGTTGAGGAGTTCGACGCGCAGCGGGCGGTCGCCCTGGCCGGAGGCGAAGCCGAGTTCGTCGGTGGCCTCCATACGGGTGCCGACGGTGAAGTCGGGGTCGTTGGCGAGGAGGACGGTCGCGGTGTTCGGCCCGACGGTGGTGACGCGGCCGACAAGCCCGTCGCCGTTGAGGACGGTCATGTCGCGGGTGACGCCGTCGTCGCGGCCGATGTCGATGGTGACGGTCCAGGAGAAGCCCTGGGCCGCTCCTATGGCGATGACCTCGGCGCCCTTGATGCCGTACTGGCCGTTCGCGGCGGTCTTCAGCATCTTGTCGAGCTGTTTGAGCCTGCTGCTGTTGCGGTCGTCGCTGCCGAGGGACGCCTTCAGTTCGGCGTTCTCCTTCTCCAGCGCGGCGAGGCGGTCGTGGCGGGAGCCGGAGTCGCGGACGGCGCTTATGGCGTTGCCGATCGGGTCGACGGCGGTGGAGACGCCGTCCTCGATCGGGCCGAAGACGGTGGCGGCTCCACGTCGGGCACCGTCGACCGGTGAGTCCTCCCCGCCGCGGATGTCCACCGTGATCAGCGCGAACGCGACGGCGATCAGCAGCACCAGGAGCAGCCGGCTCTCTCGTGTGTCCCTCACGTGCGGCGGCCGTGCCTTCCTCATAGGAATTCGACAGAAATTGGGGAATTCGGGTAGCCCCTCGGAATCCCGGGCCGGGAACCGTAGGGGCGCATTGTGGGAGCTTATGCCTCTATATCAACGATCCGCCGCACGAGAAGAGAACGTCCCGTACGGCGGAATCGAAGCGTTACGTCATCTGCGGGGCTGGGCGTCGAGCACCTGCTGCAACGCCTCGAACTCCTCGACGCACTTGCCGGAGCCGAGCGCCACGCTGTCCAGCGGGTCCTCGGCGATATGGATCGGCATTCCGGTCTCCCGGCGCAGCCGCTCGTCCAGGCCGCGGAGCAGGGCGCCGCCGCCGGTCAGGACGATGCCGCGGTCCATGATGTCGCCGGACAGCTCCGGAGGGCACTTGTCGAGGGTCGTCTTGACGGCATCGACGATGGCGTTGACGGGTTCCTCGATCGCCTTCCGCACTTCTCCGGCGGAGATGACGACGGTCTTGGGCAGCCCGGACACCAGGTCCCGGCCGCGGATTTCGGTGTGCTCGTCAGCGTCGAGGTCGTACGCCGAACCGATCGTGATCTTGATCTGTTCAGCCGTCCGCTCACCGAGGAGGAGCGAGTACTCCTTCTTGATGTGCTGGATGATCGCGTTGTCCAACTCGTCGCCCGCGACGCGGATGGACTGGGCGGTGACGATGCCGCCGAGCGAGATGACCGCGACCTCCGTGGTGCCGCCGCCGATGTCCACCACCATGTTGCCCGTGGCCTCGTGGACCGGCAGGCCGGAGCCGATGGCCGCGGCCATGGGCTCCTCGATGATGTGCACCTGACGAGCGCCGGCCTGGGAGGACGCCTCGATGACGGCGCGACGCTCGACACCGGTGATGCCGGACGGCACGCAGACGACGACCCGAGGACGGGCGAGATACCGCCGCTTGTGGATCTTCAGGATGAAGTAGCGGAGCATCCGCTCGGTGATCTCGAAGTCGGCGATGACACCGTCCTTCAGCGGACGTACGGCAACGATGTTGCCGGGGGTCCGCCCGATCATCTTCTTCGCTTCCGCGCCGACCGCGAGAATGCCACCGGTGTTGGTGTTGATCGCGACGACGGACGGCTCGTTCAGTACGATCCCGCGACCCCTGACGTACACCAGCGTGTTGGCGGTCCCGAGGTCGACAGCCATGTCACGGCCGATGAACGACATTGAGTTCCCCATCAGGATTCGTGTGGCCTTCCCAGGAGGGCACTGAGGGCTTTTGAGTGCCTTTCAGGCTTTTTCGGGTCGGCGAAGTGGGTGCTGTGACGTGAAGGCTTACATCGTAGTCTCGCCCGCACGAACACTGCGCGAGGGTCTTCGCCATTGTGGGCATGCGATGCGCCGCCTCGCCTCTGGAGACGATCCATCGGGGGTGCGCGTTCCCGCGATCGCCCCGCATATGCCGTTGTACGGCCGGAATTTCGGCGGAGATGGCTGGTCAGCCTGGGGCTAGGCCGTGTGGGTGGTGGCCGTGTTGCGAGAAGAGTAGAGGCGGCGGGAGCGGGACCGATCACCGGCCCCCGCCGTCACGGACGCGACTGTGCGCGTCCCGGGCTCAGGCGTCTCCTGAGCCCGGAGAGGCCCTGGGCTCACACGCGCCCGGGGAAGAAGATCTTCAGCTCGCGTTCGGCGGACTCCTCGGAGTCCGACGCGTGGATGAGGTTCTCCCGGACGATGACGCCGTAGTCACCGCGGATGGAACCGGGCTGGGCGGCGATCGGGTCCGTCGGGCCGGCCAGCGCCCGCACGCCCTCGATGACCCGCTCGCCCTCGACGACCAGCGCGACGACCGGGCCGGAGGCCATGAACTCGACGAGCGGCTCGTAGAACGGCTTGCCCTTGTGCTCGCCGTAGTGCTGCTCCAGCGTCTCCTGGTCCAGGGTCCGCAGTTCCAGCGCGGTGATCTGCCAGCCGGCCTTCCGCTCGATTCGGCTGATGATCTCGCCTGTCAGACCACGCCGGACGGCGTCGGGCTTGAGCAGGACGAGGGTGCGCTGGCTCACTGTGGTGACTCCTTCGTTTCACACGGGTGCGGAGCTCAGAGGCTACAGGGCCCGTCCGGCACCGTGTTACGCAGCGTCAGGATGCCCCGGCCTCGCCGGCCGTCTGCGCCGCGAAGCGGGCCTTCGCCTCGTCGACCTTGCGGCCGAAGTGGACCGAGGCCCACCACAGGGCGGCGAAGACCGCGCCCATGAAGAACATGGTCGGCACGAAGAAGCCGGAGAGGATCAGCGCGATCTGCAGGGCCCAGCCGAGCTGGACGCCGCCGGGCCGGGTGACGACGCCGCACAGCAGGACGCACAGGAACATGGCGACGCCGCTGACCGTCCAGACCGTCGACATGGCCAGATCCGGATCCTTCATGGCGACCAGCCCGGCGAAGCCGATCACGAAGAACTCGCCGATCAGGGTAGAAGAACAGAGAGTACGCATGGTGTGGAGATCAGCCCTTCCCCAGCAGCAGCCGGGCCTCGCCGACGGTGATGACGGAACCGGTGACGAGGACGCCACCGCCCGCGAACTCGCCCTCCTCCTCGGCGAGCGTGATCGCCGCCTCCAGGGCGTCCGGCAGCCGCGGTTCGACCTGCACCCGCTCCTCGCCGAACACCTCGACCGCGATCCCGGCCAGCTCGTCGGCGTCCATCGCGCGATGGCTGGTGTTCTGGGTGATCACGACCTCGGCGAAGATCGGTTCGAAGGCCTCCAGGAGCCCCCGTACGTTCTTGTCGCCGCTGGCCCCGACGACGCCGATCAGCCGGCTGAAGTCGAACGCCTCTCCGACGGCCTCGGCCGTGGCCCGTGCGCCCGCCGGGTTGTGGGCGGCGTCGAGGACGACGGTCGGGGACCGCCGTACGACTTCGAGCCGGCCCGGTGAGGAGACCGCCGCGAACGCCTTGCGGACCGTGTCGATGTCGAGCGGCTCGGGGCGCTGGGAGCCGACGCCGAAGAACGCCTCGACGGCGGCGAGGGCGACGGCCGCGTTGTGCGCCTGGTACGGGCCGTGCAGCGGGAGGTAGACCTCGGGGTACTCGCCGCCCAGGCCGCGCAGGGTGAGCATCTGCCCGCCGACGGCGACCTGCCGGGAGACGACGCCGAACTCCAGGCCCTCCCGGGCCACGGTCGCGTCGACCTCCACGGCCTTCTTCAGCATCACCTGCGCCGCGTCCACCGGCTGCTGCGCCAGGATCACGGTCGCGTCCTGCTTGACGATCCCCGACTTCTCGACGGCGATCTCGGCGGGCGTCTCGCCGAGCCGGTCGGTGTGGTCGAGGTCGATGGGGGTGACCACGGCGACGTCGCCGTCGATGACGTTGGTGGCGTCCCAGGTGCCGCCCATGCCGACCTCGACGACCGCCACGTCCACGGGGGCGTCGGCGAAGGCGGCGTACGCCATGCCGGTCAGCACCTCGAAGAAGGAGAGCCGGTACTCCTGCGCCGCGTCGACCATCTCGATGTACGGCTTGATGTCCTCGTACGTCTCGATGAACCGCTCGGCGGAGATCGGGGCGCCGTCGAGGCTGATGCGCTCGGTGATCGACTGGACGTGCGGGGAGGTGTAGCGGCCGGTGCGCAGCTCGAAGGCGCCGAGGAGGGCCTCGATCATGCGGGCGGTGGAGGTCTTGCCGTTGGTGCCGGTGATGTGGATCGAGGGGTACGAGCGCTGGGGCTCGCCCAGGACGTCCATCAGCGCGGCGATCCTCGTGACCGAGGGTTCCAGCTTGGTCTCGCCCCAGCGGCCGGCCAGTTCCGTCTCGACCGCGCGGAGCGCCTTGTCGACGGCCGGGTCGGTGGGGCGGGCCGGGACACCGTCCTGCGGGGCGCCGCCCTGGGTACGCAGGGTGCGGCTGCCGGCCTCGATCACCGCGAGGTCCGGATCCCGGTCGGTCTCCGCGGCGATGATCTCCTCGAAGGGGTCGATCGGGTCGGGCTGCGTGTCACTGCGTTCGCTCACGGGGTCAGTCTACGAGTTTGGCTCTGCCGGGCTGTGGGCGCCTCATGGGGTGGGGGTGCGGGCCTTCGGGCGGCTGCGGGTGAGTGGGACGTTGCTCGCGCAGTTCCCCGCGCCCCTTGGGAAACCGGCGCTCGCCAGGCGCCCCGACGCGGCAGAAGGCCCCGGTGCCGTGAAGCATCGGGGCCTTCGTGTGTACATACGGACCGCTACGCCTGCGGCAGGCGGTCCAGCTGGGCGGCGATGCGGGCGATGTCCTCGTCCGCCTTCGCGAGGCGTCCGCGGATCTTGTCGACGACCTGGTCCGGGGCCTTGGCGAGGAACGCCTCGTTGCCGAGCTTGGCCGTGGCCTGGGACTTCTCCTTCTCGGCGGCCGCGAGGTCCTTCGCGAGGCGCTTGCGCTCGGCGGCGACGTCGATGACGCCGGAGAGGTCGAGGGCGACCTCGGCGCCCGCCACCGGCAGGGTCGCGGTGGCCGCGAAGCCCTCGCCCTCGGGCTGGAGGCGCAGGAGCTGACGGATCGCGGCCTCGTGCGGGGCGAGGACCGTACCGTCGAGCGTGAGGCGGGCCGGGACGCGCTGGCCGGGCTGGAGGCCCTGGTCGGCGCGGAACCGGCGGACCTCGGTGACGACCTGCTGGACCAGCTCGATCTCGCGCTCGGCGGCGTCGTCGCGGAAGCCGCTGTCCCCCGGCCAGTCGGCGATGACGAGGGACTCGCCGCCGGTCAGCGTGGTCCACAGGGTGTCCGTGACGAACGGGACGACCGGGTGGAGCAGGCGCAGGGTGACGTCCAGGACCTCTCCCAGGACGCGCTTGCTGACCTCGGCCGGCTCGCCGCCCGCCTGGAACGTCGTCTTGGACAGCTCGACGTACCAGTCGAAGACCTCGTCCCACGCGAAGTGGAACAGGGCGTCGCTGAGCTTGGCGAACTGGAAGTCCTCGTAGTACGCGTCGACCTGCTCGACGGTCTCGTTGAGGCGGGCGAGGATCCAGCGGTCGGTCGCCGAGAGCTTCGACGCCTCCGGCAGCGGGCCCTCGACCGTCGCGCCGTTCATCAGGGCGAAGCGGGTGGCGTTCCAGATCTTGTTGGCGAAGTTGCGGGAGGCCTGGACCCAGTCCTCGCCGATCGGGACGTCGGTGCCCGGGTTGGCGCCGCGCGCGAGGGTGAAGCGGAGCGCGTCGGAGCCGTACTTGTCCATCCAGTCGAGCGGGTCCACGACGTTGCCGAAGGACTTCGACATCTTCTTGCCGCGCTCGTCGCGGACCAGGCCGGTCAGCGCGATGGTCTTGAAGGGGACCTCGCCGTCCATGGCGTAGAGGCCGAACATCATCATCCGGGCGACCCAGAAGAAGATGATGTCGTGGCCGGTGAGCAGGACGTCGGTGGAGTAGAACTTCCGCAGGTCCGCGGTCTGTTCGGGCCAGCCGAGCGTGGAGAACGGCCACAGGCCGGAGGAGAACCAGGTGTCCAGGACGTCGGTGTCCTGGGTCCAGCCCTCGGCCTCCGTGCCGGGCGGCTGCTCGTCGGGGCCGACGCAGACCGTCTCGCCGTTCGGGCCGTACCAGACGGGGATGCGGTGGCCCCACCAGAGCTGGCGCGAGATGCACCAGTCGTACATGTTGTCGACCCAGTCGAAGTAGCGCTTCGACATGTCCTCGGGGTGGATCTTGACCCGGCCGTCGCGGACGGCGTCACCGGCCGCCTTGGCCAGGGGGCCGACCTTGACCCACCACTGCATGGACAGGCGCGGCTCGACCGTGGTCTTGCAGCGCGAGCAGTGGCCGACGGAGTGGGTGTACGGCCGCTTCTCGGCGACGATCCGGCCCTGCGAACGCAGCGCGCCGACGACGGCGGAGCGGGCCTCGAAGCGGTCCTGGCCGAGGAAGGGGCCGTGGACGGTGATGACACCGTGCTCGTCCATGATCGTCATGGAGGGCAGGTCGTGGCGCTGGCCGATCGCGAAGTCGTTCGGGTCGTGGGCCGGCGTGACCTTGACCGCGCCGGTGCCGAACTCGGGGTCGACATGGGTGTCCGCGACGACCGGGATGGAGCGGTCGGTGAGCGGGAGCTTGATCAGCTTGCCGATGAGGTGCTGGTACCGCTCGTCGTCCGGGTGGACGGCGACGGCGGTGTCACCGAGCATCGTCTCGGCGCGGGTCGTGGCGACGACCAGGCTGTCGTCCCCCTCGCCGTACCGGATGGAGACCAGCTCGCCGGCGTCCTCCTGGTGCTCGACCTCGATGTCGGAGATCGCGGTGAGACAGCGGGGACACCAGTTGATGATGCGCTCGGCCCGGTAGATCAACTCGTCGTCGTAGAGCCGCTTGAAGATGGTCTGGACGGCCTTGGACAGGCCTTCGTCCATGGTGAACCGCTCGCGGTCCCAGTCGACTCCGTCGCCGAGGCGGCGCATCTGGCCGAGGATCTTGCCGCCGTACTCCTCCTTCCACTGCCAGACGCGCTCGACGAACTCCTCGCGCCCCAAGTCGTGGCGGGACTTGCCCTCTTCGGCGAGCTGCTGCTCGACCTTGTTCTGCGTGGCGATGCCGGCGTGGTCCATGCCGGGGAGCCACAGGGCCTCGTAACCCTGCATGCGCTTACGGCGCGTGAGGGCGTCCATGAGGGTGTGCTGGAAGGCGTGGCCGAGGTGCAGGCTGCCGGTGACGTTCGGCGGGGGGATGACGATGGTGTACGCGGGCTTGTCGCTCTTGGCGTCGGCCGCGAAGTAACCACGCTCTACCCAGCGCTCGTACAGCGCCCCCTCTACATCGGCCGGCGCGTACTGGGTCGGCAGATCGGTGGCGGGCGCTGGAGGCTGCTGCTGAGCGTTCTCGGTCACCCGCCCAGTTTAGGGGTGTCACGGGGTGGTCCCGAAACCCGATTCTTCCGTAACGGTGTGACCCCCGGTGCGTGGGACCCATCGTGTTTGCGCCAGGATGTCAGGAACACATAAGCATCTGGAGGGGAACCCAGAACATGAGTCACAACCAGCCGGGCCCGTACGGCGGGCAGCCCCAGCAGCCCGGACCGTACGGACAGCCGGGCCCCTACGGCCAGCAGCCGCCGCAGGCCGCCCCCCAGCCCGGCTACGGCTACCCGCAGCAGGCACCTCCGCAGCAGCAGCCCGGCTACGGTTACCCCCAGCAGGCCCCCCAGGGCGTCCCGCCCCAGACCCCGCCCTACGGTCAGCAGCAGGCGTACGGCCAGCAGGCCCCGTACGGTCAGCAGCCCTACCCGACGGTGCCGCAGCCGCCGGTCGCCTCCGGCGGTGGCGGCAAGAAGGTCGGCATCATCCTCGGCGCGGTCGCCGTGGTGGCGGCGGTCGCGGTGGGCGCGTACCTCGTGTTCGGCGGGGGCGCCGGCGCGGACATCGCGGACGACGGGCCGCACAAGCTGACGACGCCGGCGACGGTGCTCAGCGAGTACAAGAAGGCCGAAGGCGGCGGCGACAGCGGCGCCATGTCCGAGGACGATCTGAAGGACGCCGAGAACTGGGGTGTCAAGAACCCCAAGGACGTCAACGCCAACTACCAGTCGGGCGACGAGAGCAACCCGCTCGCCGGGAAGATGCTCTCGTTCGGTGGCGTCTACGGCGAGATCGAGGACCCCGAGGCGGCGGTCGACGGTTTCTTCGCCTTCATGAAGAAGGACGCCCAGAAGGAGGACGGCGACGTCACCTTCGTCGGCGACCCGAAGGAGTACACCCCCGACGCCCTCGACGGCGCCGTCCTGAAGTGCCAGGAGGTCCAGATGGACAACTCCGACAGCACTTCGGCGACCGAGCCGAAGAAGGTGAACATGACCTACTGCGTGTGGGGCGACTACAGCACCCTCGGCTTCGCCCTGCCGATGGAGTTCGCCGACGTCGCCGCGGGCAAGAGCACCGAACCCGAGGACGCGGCCGACATCACGGCCAAGCTCCGCAACGAGGTTCGCGTCAAGATCTGATCAACCTCGAAGGGGCCCCGGTCTGTTGACCGGGGCCCCTTTCGATGTCGGCATCGCCTTCGGGCTACGCCGTCTTCTGCTCGCCCGGTCCCCGGCCGCGGGCGTCGCGCGGGATCAGGGTGGGGTTGACGTTGGAGCGGACCACGTCGGCGTTGATGACCACGCGGGCGACGTCCTTGCGGGACGGGACCTCGTACATGACCGACATGAGGACTTCCTCCATGATGGCGCGCAGACCGCGGGCGCCGGTCTGGCGGAGGATGGCCTGGTCGGCGATGGCTTCGAGGGCCTCGCGCTCGAAGTCCAGCTCCACGCCGTCGAGTTCGAAGAGGCGCTGGTACTGCTTCACCAGGGCGTTGCGGGGCTCGATCAGGATCTGGAGGAGGGCCTCGCGGTCCAGGTTGTGGACGGAGGTGATGACGGGGAGGCGGCCGATGAACTCGGGGATCATGCCGAACTTGACCAGGTCCTCCGGCATGACGTCCTCGAACTGGTCCTTGGACTCCAGCTCGCGCTTCGAGCGGATCGTGGCGCCGAAGCCGATGCCCTTGGCGCCGGCCCGGGACTCGATGATCTTCTCCAGGCCGGAGAAGGCGCCGCCGACGATGAACAGGACGTTCGTGGTGTCGATCTGGATGAATTCCTGGTGCGGGTGCTTACGGCCGCCCTGCGGGGGGACCGAGGCCGTCGTGCCTTCCAGGATCTTCAGGAGGGCCTGCTGCACGCCCTCACCCGATACGTCGCGGGTGATGGACGGGTTTTCGCTCTTTCGGGCCACCTTGTCGATCTCGTCGATGTAGATGATGCCCGTCTCGGCCTTCTTGACGTCGTAGTCCGCCGCCTGGATCAGCTTCAGCAGGATGTTCTCGACGTCCTCGCCGACATAGCCGGCCTCCGTCAGCGCGGTCGCGTCGGCGATCGCGAACGGGACGTTCAGCATGCGCGCGAGGGTCTGGGCGAGGAGGGTCTTGCCGGAGCCCGTGGGGCCCAGCAGCAGGATGTTGGACTTCGCCAACTCGATGGCGTCCTCGCGGCTTTGACCGCCGCCGTTCTCGCCGGCCTGGACCCGCTTGTAGTGGTTGTAGACCGCTACGGAGAGCGCCTTCTTGGCCGCCTCCTGACCGACTACGTACCCCTCCAGGAACTCGTAGATCTCGCGGGGCTTCGGGAGTTCCTCCCAGCGGACCTCGCTGGTCTCCGCGAGTTCTTCCTCGATGATCTCGTTGCAGAGGTCGATGCACTCGTCGCAGATGTACACACCGGGCCCTGCGATGAGCTTCTTGACCTGCTTCTGGCTCTTGCCGCAGAACGAGCACTTGAGCAGATCGCCGCCGTCACCGATGCGTGCCACGGTGTGCTTCCCCTTCGCCTGGGAGTCGACTGGACGATTGGAATCCAGCGGCTCCTGGTGCTGCCTTATGTCGACGGTACCTTGCCTGGCCCCCCGTTCGGGCCCCCCTTGGCACGGTTCGCTTTGACGTGCACCTTGTCGTGCACTGGGTCAAACGGTGCCAACCATGTCAAGGGGCGGCAGACATTACAGCCTTTCCGCGGTCAGCGGACGTTGTTGTTGTTCATCTTCCGCGTGGAGATGATCTGGTCGATCAGGCCGTACGACAGCGCGTCCTCGGCCGTGAGGATCTTGTCGCGCTCGATGTCCTCGCGGATCTTCTCGATCGGCGTGGTGGAGTGCTTGGCCAGCATGTCCTCCAGCTGACCACGCATCCGGAGGATCTCGTTGGCGGCGATCTCCAGGTCGGAGACCTGACCGCGGCCCGTCTCGCTGTACGGCTGGTGGATCAGGACGCGGGCGTTCGGCAGCGCCATGCGCTTGCCCGGCGTACCGGCGGCCAGCAGGATCGCGGCGGCGGAGGCCGCCTGGCCCATGCAGACCGTCTGGATGTCGGGCTTCACGAACTGCATCGTGTCGTAGATCGCGGTGAGCGCCGTGAAAGAGCCGCCGGGGCTGTTGATGTAGACCGAGATGTCCCGGTCGGGGTCCATCGACTCCAGGCACAGCAGCTGCGCCATGACGTCGTTGGCGGAGGCGTCGTCGATCTGCACCCCGAGGAAGATCACCCGCTCCTCGAAGAGCTTCGCGTACGGGTCGTACTCACGGATGCCCTGCGAGGTGCGCTCGACGAAGCGCGGGATGACATAACGGGACTCGGCCGTCGGGCCCGAGTACTGGGAGCGTGCGCCGTCGTAGAGGCCGCTGCCGGGGAAGTCGTTCACTGTGGTCTCCTGGAAGCCTGAGAGGGGCTGAGGCGGTCGGCTGGGGGCTTTGCGGGGGTGAGGGTGGCGGCGGGTGCCGTCACTCCTGCCCGGCCCCGGTGCCGCCGCCGCCCGGCATACCGGCGGCCGTGGGGATCACGTCGTCGATGAGGCCGTACTCCTTGGCCTCGAAGGCGTCGAACCAGCGGTCACGGTCCGAGTCGCGCGTCACCTGCTCGACGGTCTGGCCCGTGTGCTGGGAGGTCAGCTCCGCCATACGCTTCTTGGTGTGCAGCAGCCGCTCGGCGTGGATCTTGATGTCCGAGGCCGAACCGGCCAGGCCGGCCGAGGGCTGGTGGATCAGGATCTCGGCGTTCGGCAGCGCGAAGCGCTTGCCGGGGGTGCCCGCGCTGAGCAGGAACTGGCCCATCGAGGCCGCGAGGCCCATGGCGATCGTCACGACGTCGTTCTTGATGAACTGCATCGTGTCGTAGATCGCCATACCGGCCGTGATGGAGCCGCCGGGGCTGTTGATGTAGAGGTAAATGTCCTTGTCAGGGTCTGCGGCAAGGAGCAGCAGCTGTGCGGTGATCTTGTTCGCGATGTCGTCGTCGACCGGCTGGCCGAGGAAGATGATCCGCTCGTTGAGCAGCCGGTTGTAGACCTGGTCGCCGAGGCCACCGCCGATGGAAGGCTCGCCGGCGGCGGAGGGCATCAGATTCGTCACGTATCCACCTGCTCGTCTTACGACGGCGCCGGGCCGTCTTCACGTTTCCCTTCCGGGGACCGAGCCGTTTTCCCGACGGCTCCGCCCTCGTATTCATGGACCCTAACGCGGTGGCTCCGCCGGTGAATCCCGCAGAGGGAACTGTTCGCTGTCAGCGCATGCGCTCCGCTGGTCGAGCGGGTGCGTTGTGGCCCCCGGCCCGGAAAGGGGCGCGGGGAACTGCGCGGCCGGCCGAGAACAAGCCGCACTCGCCGACGCGCCTGGCGTGCCAGACGCGGCTGCGGCTCGTACGTGGCCGGTCGCGCAGTTCCCCGCGCCCCTGGGTAGGCCGACGGGCCCCTGGGTCACAAGTGATCCAGGGGCCCGTCGTAAGCCATCCAGCTGCTACCGGAGCGATCAGGCCTCGGGGGCCTTCTCCTCGGCCTCGGCGGCGGCCGGGGTCTCCTCGGTGGCCTCGGCGGAGGCCTCCGTGGTCTCCTCCTCGTCGTCGTCCAGGTCGACGATCTCGCCGTTGGTGTCCTTCACCGTGGAGGACTCGACGACCAGGGCCAGGGCCTTGCCGCGGGCGACCTCGCCGACGAGCAGCTGCACCTGGTTGTTCTGGACGACGGCCTGGGCGAACTGGTCCGGGGACATGCCGGAGGAGGCCGCGCGGCGCATGAGGTGCTCGGTGAGCTCCTCCTGGTTGACGTTCAGCTTCTCCTTGGAGACCAGCTCGTCGAGGACGAACTGGGTCTTGATGCCCTTGACGGCCGCTTCCTTGGTCTCGGTGTCGAACTCCTCGACCGTCTTGCCCTGGATCTCCAGGTACTTCTCCAGGTCAAGGCCCATCTGGCCGAGCTGGTGGTGCTCCAGGTTGTGCTTGCGGGTGTTGATCTCGTCCTCGAGGAGCTTCTCGGGGACGGGCACCTCGACGAGCTCCAGCAGCTTCTCCAGGACGCGCTCCTGGGCCTGCGTGGCCTGGTCGTACTGCTTCATGTTCTCCAGGCGCTTGCGGCTGTCCGCCCGCAGCTCCTCGATGGTGTCGAACTCCGAGGCGAGCTGGGCGAACTCGTCGTCCAGGGACGGGAGTTCACGGGCGGCGACCTGGGAGACCTTGACGGTCACCTCGGCCTCCTTGCCGGCCGCCGAGCCGCCCTTCAGCTCGGAGGTGAAGGTGGCCTCGCCACCGGCCTCCAGGCCCTTCACGGCGTCGTCGATGCCGTCCAGCAGCTCGCCGGAGCCGATGGTGTAGGAGACGCCCTCGGCGACGCCGTCCTCCAGGATCTCGCCGTCGACCTTGGCCTCCAGGTCGAGCGTCACGACGTCGCCGTCCTCGGCGGCCCGCTCGACCGGGGAGGTGGAGGCGAAGCGCTCGCGCAGCTGCTCGACCGCCTTCTCGATGTCCTCTTCGGTGACCTCGACGGCGTCGACCTCGACCTCGATGCCGGAGTAGTCCGGGATCTCGATGGTCGGGCGGACGTCGACCTCGGCGGTGAAGTTCAGCGTCTCGCCGTCCTTCAGCTCCGTGATGTCGACCTCGGGCTGGCCCAGGACGTTGAGCTCGGCCTCGTTGACCGCGTCGGTGTAGAACTTCGGAAGCGCGTCGTTGACCGCCTCCTCCAGAACCGCACCGCGGCCGAACCGCTGGTCGATGACGCGGGCCGGGATCTTGCCCTTGCGGAAGCCCTTCACCGTGACCTGCTGGTTGATCTTCTTGTACGCCGCGTCGAGGCTGTCCTTGAGCTCCTCGAAGGGCACCTCGATGCTGAGCCGAACCCGGGTCGGGTTCAGGGTCTCCACGGCGCTCTTCACGGTTCGGTCTCCTTGGGGGCTGACTTCTTGGGTTTCTGCCGATGTCCCTCGCCGGGTGGGCGGGGCTTCGGCAGGATTCGCGGCCCTTGAGAGACGTCAGAGTGCAGACACACGGGCGCGCAGCTTGCATAGTAACCGCAGGCGGTACACGCCCCAAAAGGCGATCTTGCCGGTGGCGGACGCGCCCTCGGGCGCGACGGCCCGGGCGGTGGTCGGGGTGGCGGGATTTGAACCCACGGCCTTCCGCTCCCAAAGCGGACGCGCTACCAAGCTGCGCCACACCCCGTCTGGTGCGACACGTAGGGTACATGCCCGCAGGCCGTGCGGTTGCCGCATTTACCGAGTGCGCGGGCGTGTGCGACGGCGGGCGCGGGAGCGGTCACGGAGGCGGTCGAGGGGCGCGACCGGAAGGGGTGTGCGGCCGGGGCGCCCGACCCGCTACGATGCCTTCAGTGCCGCGGTCCTCCGACCTGCGGCGCGAGCTGTGCGGGCGTAGCTCAATGGTAGAGCCCTAGTCTTCCAAACTAGCTACGCGGGTTCGATTCCCGTCGCCCGCTCCATATGACTCAGGGCCAGGCCGAGGATCACTCCTCCGTCTGGCCCTGAGTCGTTCCACGGGCAGAGCGCCGTGAGGAGAGCCATCTCACAGCGTGTGGCGCGGACGGTGTCAGAACTGGATCGAGTTGATCGTGTCCGCTATCGAGTTCAGGAAGCGTTGGATGTCGTCGGCCATGCCTGTCGAGGCGAGGAAGAAGCCGAAGAGGATGGCGACGACGGCCGGTCCGGCCTTGATCGTCCCTCCCCGCATCAGAACTACCAGGATGATCCCCAGCAAGAGCACCACTGACAGCGAAATGGCCACACAGATCACACCCTCGGTCGGTCCGCACTCCCGGCCCGGGGCGCCGACCCCACGCGCACCCCGCCAGGACCATCGTGCCACCAACCAGGCCGTCCTATGCAGCGGGTGAGACAACGTCGGCCACGGCACCGCACGCGCGCCACCCGCGCCCCCGGTCAACAAGGGGGCGTCGGGAGTGAATTCGCGGTGATCGTTTCCATGCACACACAACCCGGCCGCAGGTAATTCGAATTGTTGCCACAGACACACCAAGGGGTAGGCCCAGGAAGGGAATTAACCGGACATTCCACCGGAGTCGCCTGCGCATGTTATGCACCATTTAGTCGGGATGAATGCGGACAGAACGGTGCGTGTCATGTGCCTTGCGGTGTACGGACGGTGATGCTCTGCCCGATGACGACTTCACCGAATCCGGGGTACCCGGGGGTGACACGTACCCCTCAATACAGGATTCACATCGATGGTTTTACGAAATCGCACAGACAACGCTAGGGTGCCTCAGATGTTCACCGCTGCCTCGTCCCCCACTTGCGCAGCGAGTGCGCCGCTCCCGCCGGCACAGTCAGCACCGTCGCCGGCCGACGGAGTACCGAGTCCGCGCTCGCTGAAGTCCTCGTCCCCCGACCCGACGCCAAGTGGCGCCTCCCCGGAGGCCAGACCGGCCAAACAACGTGACGCGTTCTTCGACAACGCCAAGTACCTCGCCATCGTGCTCGTCGCGATGGGGCACGCGTGGGAGCCGCTGACCGACCACAGCCGCGCCGCCGAGGCGCTGTACATGTTCGTGTACACCTTCCACATGCCGGCGTTCATCATCATCTCCGGCTACTTCTCGCGCAGTTTCGACATGCGCCCCGACCGGCTGCGGCGGCTGATCACCGGTATCGCCGTGCCGTATGTGCTGTTCGAGATCGCGTACTCCTTCTTCAAGCGGTGGGGCGACGACGATCCCTCGCATCCCATCAGCCTGCTCGACCCCTGGTACCTCACCTGGTTCCTGATCGCGCTGTTCGTGTGGCGGCTGACGACCCCGCTGTGGAAGGTGGTGCGCTGGCCGATCCCGGTGGCGCTCGCCATCGCGGCGCTCGCCTCCGTCTCGCCCGACATCGGTGACGACCTGGATCTGCAACGTGTCCTGCAGTTCCTGCCGTTCTTCGTCGTCGGTCTCTTCATGAAGCCCGCGCACTTCCAGTTCATGCGGCGCCGTGAGGTGCGGATCCTGTCCGTCCCGGTCGCGGCGGGCGCGCTGGCGCTGGCGTACTGGCTGGGTCCGGACATGAACTCGGCGTGGTTCTACCACCGGGACAGCGCCCAGGAGCTGGGTGCGCCGTGGTGGGCCGGGATCGTGATGACCTTCGCCCTGTTCGGCTGCTCCATGGTGCTCACCACCTGCTTCTTCGCCTGGGTGCCGCGGCGGAAGATGTGGTTCACCGTGCTGGGCGCGGGCACGCTGTACGGCTACCTGCTGCACGGGTTCCTGGCCAAGGGCTCGCGGTTCTGGGACTGGTACGACGCGAACGCGTGGGTGTACCAGCCGGTCGGCGCGCTGTTCGTGACGTTCCTCGCGGCGGCGGTGATCACGCTGCTGTGCACGCCTCCGGTGCAGCGGATGTTCCGGTTCGCGATGGAGCCGAGGATGGAGTGGGCGTTCAAGCGGGACGCGGCCGAACTGGCCCGTGAGCGCGGGAAAGTCGGCGCCAAGGCCTAGGCGGCACGCGGTAGGCGGTAGGCGGTCCGTCCGCTCAGTTCTGGTTGTTCGGGGCCTCCTCGGCCGTCGGTTCGTCCGGCAGGCCGAGGAGGTTTCGCATGTGGGCGTACTTGTGGGTGAGGCGGGTGCGGGTGGGGGCGTCCAGGACGGCGAGACGGGTGGGGTCGGCGTTGTGGGCGAGGTCGGACTGTTTGACCAGGAGGGCGCCGGGGGTGGCGAGGATGCGGGCGGCGTAGGTCTCCGGGGGTTCGCCTGGGCGTTTGGTGAGGGCTCGGACCACGGCCTTCGTGCGGGGGGTGAGGGGGGCCTCTGTCAGCCATGCGTCGGTGAGGGCGTTGTCCTCGATGGCGTCGTGGAGCCAGGCCGCGGCGATCTGGTCCTCGTCGCCGCCCCTTGCCCGGACGCCGGCCGCCACGGCCTGGAGGTGTTCGGTGTAGGGGCGGCCGGCCTTGTCCGTCTGGGTGGCGTGGGCGGTTCTCGCGAGGGTCTCCACCTCGGGGAGGGAGAGGGGGGTCGGGGGCATCCTCATCCTGGTCGGGCTCCTGTGTGTGGTGGGTTGCGGTAGTTGTTGTCGCCCCCGCCGCCCCTACCCATCCCGTCCTCAAGGGGCTGTGCCCCTTTGACCCCCTTGGGCGTCTTATGGGGTGGGGGGGGTGGAGTCGTTGGCGGGTGCGGGTGTGTGGGGCTTCTCGCGCCGTTCCCCGCGCCCCTATAGGGCGTGGGGTGCTCACCTTGTGGCTGTGGGGCCTTCTCGGCAGATGAGGAGGAGGGCTCGGTCGTCGTTGACGTCTTTGGCCACGGCTTCGATGAGGTGCCAGGCGGCGCCGTGGAAGCCGCCGGCGACGTAGCGGTCGGCCTCGCCGGTGAGGCGGTCGATGCCTTCGACGATGTCGCGGTCGGAGGTCTCGACGAGGCCGTCGGTGAACAGCATCAGGACGTCGCCGGGGCGCAGGGAGCCCTTGACGGGGTCGAACTGGGCGCCGTCGTAGACCCCGAGGAGGGGGCCCTCGGCGGCCTTCTCCTCCCAGCGGCCGGTGCCGGCGCTGAGCTGGAGGCCCGGCGGGTGGCCGGCGGAGAAGAGTTCGTAGTCGCCGGAGTCGAGGTCGAGGACGAGGTGGATGGAGGTCGCGAAGCCCTCGTCCCAGTCCTGGCGCAGGAGATAGCCGTTGGCGGCCGGGAGGAAGGCGTGGGGCGGGAGCGAGCCCAGCAGGCCGCCGAAGGCGCCGGAGAGGAGCAGTGCCCGGGAGCCGGCGTCCATGCCCTTGCCGGAGACGTCGGTGAGGACGACTTCGAGGGTGCGACCGCCGTTCGTACGGGCGGCCACGACGAAGTCGCCCGAGAAGGACTGGCCGCCCGCCGGGCGCAGGGCCATCTCGCGGTGCCAGCCGGCCGGCAGCTGCGGCAACTTGCTCTGGACCCTGATGCGTTCGCGCAGGTCGAAGAGCATGGTGCCGCCGCGCCGCCAGGGGACGCCGACCCGGCTGCGGAACTGGGCGATGAGCAGGCCGAAGAAGCCGCAGGCGGCGACCACGAGCACTATGCCGGGGGTGACTCTGGCCGGGCCCTCGGTGTAGGGGCCGAGTTGCACGGACTCGATGATCAGCGCGCTCGCGGCGGCGGCGTACAGGCCGAGGAGGCTCGCGGGGCGGAGCAGCAGTCCGCCCGCGACGATGGGCAGGACGAGGACGGCGGGTGAGAACCAGACCTCGTCGATCAGGGTGAGGCAGGCGATCAGCGGGATCATCAGCAGCAGTCCGACGAGGGCGATCCAGTCGGAGCCGTCCCCGCGGAAGTAGTCGACGGCGGATTTGCGCACGCCGGTGCGGGCCCGGTGAACCAGCTTCTTCATCCGGGCCGTGAACGTATCGGCCGCCGCGCGCCGCTCTCGTCCTGCTGCCATTGTTCGGGACCTTATCCATCCGACCAGCCCCTGTGCACAGGAGGTCCTACTTGTCCCCCTTCCGAGGGCCGGTTCACGACGAATCTCACACAGATCTCACACCGGAACGCTTTCCTCTGCCCCCGTGCGCCCTCCGTGCGGCACCTGCGAAGGATCCCACGTCGAACGGCGACGCGCGGGGCAAATTCGCTCGCTCGTGGCGGAGCGCCCTGCTAGGCATGGCGTATGACCACTGAGCTGCGGGCGCTGCGCAAGGAAGACTGGACCGACTGGTACGACAACCTCCTCCGCGCCTTCGGCGGAGCCCTGGAACCGGCCGAGGAACGGGAGTTGTGGCAGGCACTGACGCCGTACGACCGCTCGATCGGGGCGTGGGACGGTGATCGGTGCGTGGGGTCGGCCGGGGCGTTCGACTTCCGGCTGACGGTGCCCGGGGGTTCCGTCGTCCCCGCGGCCGGCGTCACCATGGTCGGGGTCGCGGCCACGCACCGGCGGCGCGGGGTGCTGACGTCCATGATGCGGCGGCAGTTGGACGACATCCGGTCCTGGGGCGAGTCGGTGGCCGTGCTGACCGCGTCCGAGCCGGAGATCTACGGCCGGTTCGGGTACGGCCTGGCCACCCAGCGGCTGGCCGCCGACATCGACACCACCCGGGTACGGCTGTCCGTACCGCCCGGCACCGATGACGTACGGCTGCGGTACGCGGACCCCGCCGAGGTGCTCGACGTGTGCGAGGCGGTGTACGCGCGCCGGGTGCCGGAGCGGCCGGGGATGCTGGAGCGGCGGCCCGGCTGGGAGCGGTTGGGTCTGCTCGACACGGAGCAGCAGCGGAACGGGGCGTCGCCCCTGCAGTGCGTGGTGGCCGAGCGGCCCGGCGAGTCCGGTGCGGGCGGGGACGGGTCCGAGGTGGTCGGGTATGTGCGGTTCCGGGTCAAATCGGACTGGGGGCCGGCCGGGGCGGAGGGGGTCGTCCAGGTGGCCGCGCTGGAGGGGCTGGATCCCGCCGTACGGGCCGCGTTGTGGCGGTTCCTCTTCGACGTCGATCTGACGCGCCGCGTCGTCGCTTCCCGGCTGCCGGTCGACGATCCGGTGCTGCATCTGGTGTCGGACACGCGGCGGTGCGGGCTGCAGCTGAAGGACGACCTGTATCTGCGGCTCGTGGACGTCGGGGCCGCGCTCCGGGCGCGGACGTATCAGGCGCCGCTGGACGTGGTGTTCGAGGTCGAGGACGCCTTCTGCCCCTGGAACGAGGGGCGTTGGCGGCTCACCGGCGACGCCAAGGGCGCGACCTGCGAGCGGACCGCCGACGCCGCCGATCTCTCCCTCTCCGTACGGGAGTTGGGGTCGGCCTATCTGGGCGGGGTGAGTCTGTCCTCGCTGGCGGGGGCCGGGCGGGTGCGGGAGTTGCGGGAAGGGGCGCTCGCGGAGGCGTCCCTGGGGTTCCAGTCCGGCGTCGCGCCCTTGCTGCCGCACGGGTTCTAGCGCGCAGGGCCGCGCCGGTTCACCTCTGCTGGCAGGTGGGGCACCAGAAGAGGTTGCGGGCGGCGAGGTCGGCGGTGCGGATCTCGTCGCCGCAGCTGTGGCAGGGCAGGGCGGCCCTGCGGTACACGTACACCTCGCCGCCGTGGTCGTCGACGCGGGGCGGGCGGCCCATGGCCTCCGGGAGGTGTTCCGGGCGGACGGTGTCGATGCGGTTGTGGCGGACTCCCTCGCGCATCAGGGCGACGAGGTCGGTCCAGATCGCGTCCCACTCCGCCGGGGTGATGTCCCTGCCCGCGCGGTACGGGTCGATGCCGTGCCGGAAGAGGACCTCCGCGCGGTAGACGTTGCCGACGCCCGCGATCACCTTCTGGTCCAGGAGGAGTGCGGCGATCGTCGTACGGCTGCGGCTGACGCGTGCGTACGCGCGGGCCGGGTCGTCGTCGGGGCGCAGCGGGTCCGGGCCGAGGCGGGCGTGCACGGCCTGCTTCTCGGCGTCCGTGATCAGGGCGCAGGTGGTGGGGCCGCGGAGGTCCATGTACGAGGTGGCGCCGCGCAGCCGCAGGCGGACGGTGTCCGTGGGCGGGGGCGCGGGGGCCGGGCCGAAGGTGACCTTGCCGAAGAGGCCGAGGTGGATGTGGACCCGTTCCTCGGCGTCCGGGTCGCCGAAGTGCAGGAACAGGTGCTTGCCGTGGGCCTCGGCGGTGTGGAGGGGGGTGCCGGTGAGGAGGGCGGCGGCGTCGGCGAACTTGCCCTGGGGGCTGGTGACGTGGATGCCCCGGCCGTCGTCGCCTTCGCCTTCGCCTTCGGTCCGGCCGCCGAAGCGGGTGCGGATGTCTTCGGCGAGGCGGTGGATGGTGTGCCCCTCCGGCACGGGGGCCTCCGGCGGTTCGGCAGGGTGGGTGGGGGGTGGTTCGGGGTGCGTTGTCGGGTGCGGGTTCGGTGGGGGTTGCTCGCGCAGTTCCCCGCGCCCCTGAAGAGCGGGGGCTGCGCCCCCTGCTCTTCAGGCCCGCGCGGCTACGGCTGGGGGTGGTGGGCCGGGATCGGGGGCAGGTCGCCCGTCGTCTCGTAGGACGCCAGCATGTCGATGCGGCGGATGTGGCGCTCGTCGCCGGAGAACGGGGTGTTGAGGAAGGTCTCGACGAACTTGGTCGCGTCCTCCTCGGAGTGCATCCGGGCGCCGACGGCGACGACGTTCGCGTTGTTGTGCTCGCGGCCCAGCGCGGCCGTCTCGGCGCTCCAGGCGAGGGCGGCGCGGACGCCGGCGACCTTGTTCGCGGCGATCTGCTCGCCGTTGCCGGAGCCGCCGATGACGACGCCGAGGGACCCGGGGTCCGCGGCCGTACGCTCCGCCGCGCGGAGGCAGAACGGCGGGTAGTCGTCCTGGGCGTCGTAGATGTGGGGCCCGCAGTCGACGGGCTCGTGGCCGGCGGCCTTCAGCCACTCCACGAGGTGGTTCTTGAGTTCGTATCCGGCGTGATCCGAGCCGAGGTAGACGCGCATGGTCCGAGTGTGACACGCGTGTTTCGGCGGGGCACGACGGGGTGTGGAGACGCAGAAACGTGAGGTACGCCACCGAACCTCAAGTAAACCTCAAGTAACGATCCGGATTCAAAGGTTCAGGATTCCTTTCACCTCCGATTCACTGGACCGATCTTTACATCGGCCCACTTGGACCCCGGCTGTCGACTCTCGTTTCCCGCTCTTACGAGAGTCGATCGGGCGGTCGCTGGGCAGACGCACGGAAGTCCCCACAACGGCGCAAAGGAAACCTCCCCCCATGACCTCGCAGCCGACACTGCCGTCCCAGGCAGACTCGCAAGGCTCCTCCTCTCCCCCTTCCCCCGGTCTGCACGCCGGTCTCAAGAACCGTCATCTGTCGATGATCGCGATCGGCGGTGTGATCGGGGCCGGTCTGTTCGTCGGGTCGAGCTCCGGCATCGCCACCGCCGGCCCCGGCATCCTCCTGTCGTACGCGCTCGTCGGCACGATGGTGGTGCTGGTGATGCGGATGCTCGGTGAGATGTCCGCGGCCAACCCGACCTCGGGGTCGTTCTCGGCCCACGCCGACCGCGCGCTCGGGCGCTGGGCCGGGTTCTCGATCGGCTGGCTGTACTGGTTCTTCTGGGTCGTCGTGCTCGCGGTCGAGGCGACCGCGGGCGCGGTGATCCTGGAGGGCTGGATCCCGGCCGTACCGCAGTGGGGCTGGGCCCTGATCGTGATGGTCGTGCTGACCGCCACGAACCTGGTGTCGGTCGGCTCCTACGGTGAGTTCGAGTTCTGGTTCGCCGGGATCAAGGTCGTCGCGATCGCCGCGTTCATCGTGGTGGGCGGGCTGGCCGTGTTCGGGGTGCTGCCGGGGGCGAGCACCGAGAAGGCCGGGCTGGCGAATCTGACGGACCACGGCGGGTTCCTGCCCAACGGGGCCGGCGCGATCCTCATCGGTGTGCTGCTGGTCGTCTTCTCCTTCATGGGCAGCGAGATCGCCACGCTGGCCGCCGGCGAGACGGAGAACCCGCAGAAGGCCGTCACCAAGTCCACCAACAGCATCATCTGGCGGATCGGCGTCTTCTACCTCGGCTCGATCTTCGTCGTGGTCACGCTGCTGCCGTGGAACGACCCGTCGATCAAGGAGAAGGGCTCCTACGTCGCCGCCCTGGACTCCCTCGGGATCGCGCACGCCGGGCAGATCATGAACTTCATCGTGCTGACGTCGGTGCTGTCCTGCCTCAACTCCGGTCTGTACACCGCGTCCCGGATGGCGTTCTCGCTGGGCACGCGCGGGGACGCGCCGCGCGCGTTCGGCCGGACGAACGGGCGGGGTGTGCCGATGGCCGCGATCCTCTCCTCGGTCGTCTTCGGCTTCGTCGCCGTCATCTTCAACTACTTCTTCCCCGAGGGTGTCTTCCTCTTCCTGGTCAACTCCTCCGGTGCGGTCGCCCTGTTCGTGTGGCTCGTCATCTGCTTCTCGCAGCTGCGCATGCGGCGGATCATCGAGCGGGAGACGCCGGAGAAGCTCGTCGTGAAGATGTGGCTGTACCCGTATCTGACGTGGGCCACCATCGGGCTGATCCTCTTCGTCCTCGGCTACATGCTCACCGACACCGAGCACGGCAACCGCGAGATCCTGCTGCTGTCGCTGCTGGTCGCGGGGGTCGTCGTCGGTATCGCGCTGGTGAAGGAGCGGATCGGCGGCGGCGGGAAGAGCCCCGCCGCGGCCGAGGTGTCCGACGAGTCGGACCGGGTCACAGGGGCGTGAAGGTCTTCTCGACCTTCTCGTAGACCGGCAGGGCCCGGTCCTCGATGCCGGGGTGGTACCAGGTGGTGAGCTGATAGGACTTGCCGCCGGTGTCGAAGCCCAGGGAGCGGACGTGCCAGGGCAGTTCCTGGGCCGTGACGGTGTACTCCCACACCACGGCCGGCCTGCCCCGGAACTCCGTCTCCTCCAGGCGGATGCGGCTGTACCCCGGCCCCTGCGCGGTGCTCTCCTCCTTCTTCCGCCACTGCTCCAGCAGGTCGCCGCGCGCGAGGGAGGCCTTGCCGACGATCTCCTGCCGCCCGTCGGGCGAGGTGTAGTGCACCTCGGCGCCGGCGTGCACCTCGCGCGAGAAGCCGTCCGGCGGGACCCAGGCGAACACCCCGGCCTCCGTGCGGGCGCCGGGCGGCAGTTCGGGCGGTCGGGAGGTGCCGGCGACGGTGGGGGTCGGGGAGGCGGAGGGGGGCGCGGAGACCGCCCGGTCGTCCTTGCCGCCCCTGCCGTCCCTGCCGTTCCCGCCGTCCTTGTCGCCGGGTGAGCCGTTCATCGCCGGTACGACCACGGCGGCGACGGCGGCGGTCACCGCCACGGCGGCGGTCGCGACGAGGCCGGCACGGCGGGCGGACCTCCTACGGCCGGCCGGCGCGGGCGGGCCCGGGAGTTCACCCGGCGGCCCGGGGTCGGGACCGGGACCGGGGGCGGGGGCCGGAGCGGGAGCAGGGGTCCGTGGTGCGGGGCTCAGGTGGGTGGTGGCTCGGTCGGGGCGCGCGGACGAGGTGTGCCGCTGCTCGGGAGGCGGGGGCTGCTGTCGCCGCTCGGGGGCCGGGGGCTGTTGCCGCCCGGGCTTCGCCTGCGGTTCGGGGTCCGGCTGGTCGCGCACCGTCGGGGTCGGTCGTACGGGCCCTGCTGCGGGGGTGGGCGCGGGAGCCGGGCCGGGCTCCGATGGTGGCTCCAGCGGGGTCGGGGCGTCCGGTGGGGTGACCTCGTCCGGTGGGGTCGATCGTGGGCCGCCCGCGGCGAGGGCGCGCAGTGCCTCGGCGAGGTCGGGGAGGGCCGGGCGGGACTCGGGGTGCTTCTTCAGGAGGGCGGCGAGGATGTCGTGGAGGGCGCCCGCCGCGGCGGGCAGTTCGGGCTCCTCGTAGAGGACCGCGTGGAGGGTGGCGAGGGTGGTCGCGCGGGAGAACGGGGAACGACCGCCGAGGGCGGCGCAGAGCGTGGCGCCGAGGGACCACAGGTCGGAGGGCGGGCCCTGGGGGCGGCCGGAGACCCGCTCGGGGGCCATGTAGTCGGGGGAGCCGACGAGCATGCCGGCCATGGTGAGGGCCTCGGCGTTCTGGATGGCGGCGATGCCGAAGTCGGTGAGCACGGCCCGGTGGCCGCCCGTGCGCCTGATGAGGACGTTGGCCGGTTTGATGTCGCGGTGCAGGACGCCCTGCGCGTGCACCTGGCCCAGCGCGTCGACGAGTTCGAGGCCGATACGGGCCGTGTCGCGTACGTCGAGGGGGCCGTCCTCCGCCAGCAGGCGTTCCAGGGAGCGGCCGTCGACCAGTTCCATGACGATCCAGAGCCGTTCGCCCGCGTCGACCACGTCGTAGACGCGGACCACGTTGGGGTGGTCGATACGGGCCGTGGCCCTGGCCTCCCGCAGAGTCCGCTCGCGCCGGGTGAGGCTGTCCTCCGGGTCGAGGCCGTCGATCCGCATCTCCTTGACCGCGACCTGCCGGTCGAGCATGTCGTCGGTGGCCCGCCAGACCCGGCCCATTCCGCCCTGGCCGATGCTCTCGACCAGTCGATAACGGCCGCTCACGATAAAACCCGGAACACCGCCCCGCGTTATTTCCGGCACCCCCATGCCCCCCTTCGACAACCCTTCCGCGACCCTTCCACAACCGACCGCAGACGCCACAGAAGAATCAATTGGTCGCGCATTGGTCACACTTCGTGCCGCACCAGCATAGTGCGGAGAAATCTTGTGGTACCTCTTCATAGGCCGTGAATTCAGGCACGGCCCAGGGGGACGCAAGGGGGATGGAACATGAGTTCTCATCGTAGGGCTGCCATAGCCGGATCTCTGCTCACCGCGTCGTTCACGTCGGTGATGATCCTCGGCTTCACGGCCTCGGCGGACGACGAGGGGGGATTGAGCGGTCACGGCGGCAAGACCATGGACGCGGCACCGGCGGACGTGAAGCTCTCGACGCTGCTGTCCAAGAAGATCGAAGTCGACAACAAGTCCGGGGAAACGGATATCACCGGCGTCGTGAAGAACGAGGGCGGCAAGGCGAGCGGGAAAATCCGAATGCTCGTGGTCGGTTTCGACGGTATGACGGTCAAGAACGTGAAGGGTTGTTCGGCAATTCCGGAGGGAGATCTTCCCGACGGCGCGAACAGCGGTTTCGCGTGCGCGATCGACGATCTGGCGGCCGGAAAGTCGAAGACCTATGCGATCGACGCCACGTTCGATCTGAGCAAGAAGGGCGACATCTGTCTGCCCGTGCAGAACGCCGACGGCTCCAAGACGTACTGGCAGCAGGGACCGGTGCCGTTCGGCACGACCAACCAGGCACCCAACGAGCCCGCCACGCCGCTGCTCCTCGGCACCGACAACAGCCCGGTCACGCCCGGCGGTGGCGGTGACGGCGGCAGCGGTGGCGGCAACGGCGGTGGGAAGGGTGACGCGCCGGACGAGCTGCCGCAGACCGGTCCCGCCGATCGTCTGCTGCCGCTGGGCGCGACCGGCGCCGCGCTCGTCTCGGCGGGCACGGCGGGCCTGTGGTGGAACCGGCGGCGGGCCAGGCACGAGGCCTGACCCGCCGACCGGGAGGGACCCCGGGAAGGAAACCGGTAAGCGCTGAACGGCGCTACTTGTTCAGCAGCTTCCAGGCCGTCGGCAGCAGCCCCATGGCCAGGGCGACCTTGAGGGCGTCGCCGATCAGGAAGGGGGTGAGGCCGGCGGCCACGGCGGCGGTGAGGCCGATGTGCGCGGTGGCGGCGAGGTACGGGACGCCGACGGCGTAGATGATCGCCTCGCCGACGAGCATCGTGCCCGCCATGCGCAGCGTGGAGCGGTCGCCGCCGCGACGGGCCAGGGCGCCCACGGCGGCGACGGCGAGGATCATGCCGAGGATGTAGCCGAAGGAGACGCCGACGCCGGAGGTGCCGTTCGCGAACCACGGCACACCGGCGAGACCGACCACCGCGTACAGGCCGAGCGCGGCGGCACCGCGGCCGGCGCCGAGCGTGGTGCCGACGAGCAGCGCGGCGAAGGTCTGGCCGGTGACCGGGACCGGGGAGCCCGGCACGGGTACGGCGATCTGGGCGGCGAGCCCGGTGAACGCGGCGCCGCCGACCACGAGCGCGATGTCCCGGACACGGGTGCCGGAGGCGGGGAGGAGGTCGGCGAGGACCTCGCCGGGGCGGGCTGTGGTGGCGGCGGTGCTCATGGGCGGGCTCACTCCGGCGGGTGACGAGGGCGGGGACACGGTGACGCTATCCCGGGGCCCGCGCACCGGGCACCGTCAGCGGTCGACAAAGAGCGGAACAGCGACTTGGTGGGCTTCACACAAAGGATGCGAGTTACACCTGATACGGCGTGATGCCGGTCACTGAGGTGGCGCGGCTTCGGTCCTGACGGGGCGTCGGAGCGGATCTGTAGGGTTTCTCCAATCGGTCTGTGGGCGTGGGCCGCTCGGTTCGTCGGCGTGGACAGCCGCCGTCTCGCCCGTCGGTCGCGGTCTGGGCAGCGGTGGACCGCTTTGCTAGCTTCGAGCGCATGGTTGCTCAGGCCCGGTACTTCTCGTCGCGTCGCTACGTCGACCTGCGACGCGTGGGCACGGCCACCTGTCGCCGATCCGGGTGAGGCGGCTCCGGCACTCCTCGCCCTTCGAGACGGCGCAGTGTCGGACCCGTTCCCGAGGATGATCGCCATGCCCCGTGCCGCGACGGCACCCACTCTTCACGCCCCTGCCCCTCCTCCCCCCGCCGCCCCGGCCCCCTCTCCCGTGCCCCGGGTCGCCGACAGCGACCGGCGGCGGACCAGCGCCAGCGTGGTGCTGCGGTCCGTGCTGGAGCACGGGCCCGTGGCGCGCAGCACCATCGCCCGGGTGACCGGTCTGTCGCCGGCCTCGGTGACCGACTACTGCGCCCGCTTCACGGCGCTCGGTCTCATCCGTGAGGCCGAACCGCCGCGCCGCTCCAAGGCGTCGGGGCGCCCGCACGTGCCCCTCGACCTGGACGACTCGCGGTTCGTGGTGGCCGGGGTGCATGTGGCCGTGCCGTACACGACGGTCGCGCTGCTCGATCTGCGCGGCCGGGTCCTCGTGGAGCGGCGGTCGAAGCACGGCCCCACCGATCCGGCCACCGTCCTGGCGCGGGCCGCCGACGCACTCCGGGCCCTGCTCGACGCGGCGCCCGGCAGCCGTCCCCTGGCGGTCGGCTTCGCGGCCGGTGGCTGGGTGGACCGGGAGACCGGGACCGTCGTCGAGCATCCGCTGCTGGGCTGGCGCGAGGTGCCGGTGCGGGAGCTGCTCGGCGGCCTCACCGGACTGCCGGTCCATGTGGACGGGCACGCGCGGGCGTTGGTGGGTGCCGAGCAATTGTTCGGGCGGGCGCGGGGCAGCCGGAGCGTGCTGCATCTGTTCGTCGGCAACATGGTCGACGCGGCGTTCGCGACCAACGACGAGGTGCACCACGGGCCCCGTTCACAGGCCGGGTCGATCGCCCATCTGCCGCTGCCCGGTGGTACGGAGCCCTGCGACTGCGGACGGACCGGCTGCCTCCAGGTGGAGTTGAGCGAGCGGACGCTGTGCCGGCGGGCCCGTGCGGCCGGGGTCGTCGACGGGGAGAACCCGCTGCGGGTGCTGGACGCGGCGGCGGGCGGCGACGCCAGGGCCGTACAGCTGCTGGTGGAGCGGTCGCGGATGGTGGGGCGGGCCGCGGAGCTGCTGCTCGACGTGCTGAACCCGGAGACCGTGGTCGTCACCGAGATCGGCGTCATCGGCCGGGCGGACTGTCTGGCGGCGGTGCACGAGGCCGTCGGGGCGGACCGGGCGGCGGCCGTGGGGCCGTCGAGCTTCCCCGACTCCGTACTGGCCACGGCGGGCGGGGCGGTGGCCCTGGACGTGCTCTACCGGGACCCGCTGGGGGCCGTGGAGCGCCTCGGCGCGCCCGCGACGCGGGCCGGCGCCATGGCTCACCGAGGCTGAGTTAATTCAGAAACTCCGAATGTTGACAGGCGTCACCGAAGACCGGGAACATCGTATTCATGCTGCTCACGAGCTGTCGCACCCTCTGTTGCTGACACGTTGACGTTCCGGAGTCCCTCTCGCACTCCGGCCGACGCGGCACTTCCTTCTGCGTGAAATCTCCGTCCGCTTCCGCGGATTCCTTCCGTGCGCCACCGTGCGCCGTTTCGTGCGCAATTCCGTGCGCAGTCGCACCGTTTCCCTCTGGGGGTCCTCCCATGCCTTCTTCCGCCGCGCCCGGTCTCGACCGGCGACTCTTCCTCACCTCTCTGCTCGGCGTCACGGCCGCGGCGGCCGGGCTCAGCGGCTGCGCCGACAGCGGCACGGCGACCGCCCAGGTGGCCGCGGACGCGCCTCTGCCCACCAAGGTGCCCTCGGGCACGAGCCTGAAGATCTCCTCCTTCCAGGGGCAGCAGGAATTGCAGCTCAAGCTCGCGAAACTCGGCAAACTGCCTTTCCGGGTGAGCAGTTGGGCGAACATCGGGGCCGGCCCCGATGTCATCAACGCCTTCCGTTCGGGTTCGCTGGACGTCGCCAACAACGCGGGAATCCCGCCGATCCAGGCGCATTACCAGGGTTACGACGCGAAGATCGTCGCGATCAACGTCACCCGCAAGCCGAACTATCTCTTCGCCACCAAGCCCGGCAGCGACATCACCTCGGTGAAGGATTTCCGGGGAAAGAAGCTCGCCTTCTCGCAGGGGCAGGCGCAGGGTGTCGTGCTGCTGCGGGCGTTGAAGGAGGCGGGACTCGCCTACGACGACGCGGAACTCGTCCCGCTGACCAGCAACCAGTTCCTGACGGCCCTGCAGTCGGGCCAGGTCGACGTCGCCCCGCTCGCCAACCAGCAGGCGCCCGCCTATCTCCAGCAGTACGAGGCCAAGGGCGCCCGCACGATCCCCACCGATGTGGTGGACCTGCTCAGCCTGCTGTGGGCGCCTGCCTCGGTCCTCGCCGACGCCGACAAGGTGGCCGCCGTCGCCGCGTACATCCCGTTCTGGGCGAAGGGCGCGGTCTGGCAGTACGAGAACCCGGACATCTGGAACGAGGAGTTCTACGTGAAGACCCAGAACCTGACCACCGCCCAGGCCGAGTCGATCACCGAACTCGCCAACAAGCCGCTGTTCCCGCCGAGTTGGGACGAGGCGATCAAGTGGGAGCAGGAGACCGCGGATCTGCTGGCGGAGGGCGGCTTCGTGAAGAAGTTCGACGTCGGCTCGCTCTTCGACCGGCGGTTCGAGGACATCGCCGCGAAGGCCGTCGCCGAGGAGTACCGGAAGTGAGCGCCGTGACCACGAGTGCCGTGACCACGAGTGCCGCAACCGCGAGTGCCACGGCCACGAGTGCCGCGGCCGCCGCCCCGGTCGGGAAGACCGCCGCCGCCGCGGTCGGCACCGGCGCGGAGAACGCCCAGGTCCGCAGGCGCCGCAGGCTCTCCCCCGGCAAGCGGCTGCCCGCCGCCCGGCTCGTCGGGCCGGTGCTGTTCCTCGCCCTGTGGGCCGCCGCCTCCGCCGCCGGGCAGCTCGATCCGGCGGCGGTCCCGGCACCCTGGACGGTGCTGGAGTCGGGGGTGCGGCTGTGGACGGCCGGGACGCTGCCGACGGACATCGTGACCTCGCTGCAGCGGGCCGGTTCCGGCTTCGCGATCGGGCTGACCGCCGGGATCGTGCTCGCCCTGGCCTCCGGGCTCAGCCGGACCGGCGAGGCGCTGATCGACGGGACCGTGCAGCTCAACCGGGCGATCCCGACCCTGGGTCTGATCCCGCTGTTCATCCTCTGGCTGGGCATCGGCGAGACCTTCAAGATCGCGATCATCGCCATCGTCGTCTACATCCCGATCTACCTCAACACCCATGCCGCGCTGGCCGGGATCGACAGCCGTTTCGTCGAACTCGCCGAGGTGCAGGGCCTGTCGAGGTTCCAGTTCGTCCGGCAGATCGTCATCCCCGGCGCGTTGCCCGGCTTCTTCGTCGGTCTGCGGCTCGGGGTGACCGGCTCCTGGCTGGGCCTGGTCGTGCTGGAGCAGATCAACGCCACCAACGGACTCGGCTACATGATGTTCCAGGCCACCAACTACGGCCAGAGCGACGTCATCCTCGTCGGCCTGGTCGTCTACGGGATCTTCGGCCTGGTCTCCGACAGCGCGGTCCGTCTCATCGAACGGAGGGTGCTGTCATGGCGACGCACACTGAGCAGCTGACGACGGCCACCGGCACGGAAGAGCCGGCGGCCACGACCACGGCAGCCGCCTCCACGGCCACCCTCGACCGTCCCGCCGTACAACTCCGGGACCTCACCCGGTCGTTCGACGGGCGCAAGGTGCTCGACGGCGTCGACCTCGACATCCCCGCCGGGCAGTTCGTGGCCCTCCTCGGGCACAGCGGCTCCGGCAAGAGCACACTGCTGCGGGCGGTCGCCGGGCTCGACCACGAGGTGGCGGGCAGCGGCCGGCTCACCGCGCCGAGCAGGGTGTCCGTCGTCTTCCAGGACTCCCGGCTGCTGCCCTGGCGCCGGGTCCTCGACAACGTACTGCTCGGCGCGGAGGGCAAGGAGGCCGCCGCCCGGGGCCGCGAGGCCCTCGCCGAGGTGGGGCTGAAGGGCCGCGAGCGCGCCTGGCCGAACGAGCTGTCCGGCGGTGAGGCCCAGCGCGCCGCACTGGCCCGTTCCCTGGTCCGCGACCCCGAACTGCTGCTGGCCGACGAGCCGTTCGGCGCGCTGGACGCGCTCACCCGGATCCGGATGCACACCCTGCTGCGGCAGCTGTGGGAGCGCCACCGGCCCTCCGTCCTGCTCGTCACCCACGACGTCGACGAGGCGATCGTGCTCGCCGACCGGGTCCTCGTGCTCGAAGAGGGCCGTATCGGACTCGACCTGACCATCGACCGCCCGCACCCCCGCTCGTACCGGGACCCCCTGCTGGGCGAGTACCGCGAACGGCTGCTGGCCGCGCTCGGCGTGAAAGAGGACCACCAGTGACCACCTCCGCATCACCCGTGACCCGGGAGAACAGACACGTGCCCGCACGACAGCTCCACCTCAACGCGTTCCTGATGAACACCGGCCACCACGAGGCGTCGTGGCGGCTGCCGGAGTCCGACCCGTACGCGCACGTCGAGCTGGACCACTACGTCCGGCTGGCCCGGATCGCGGAGCGCGGCACCTTCGACTCGCTCTTCCTGGCCGACGGGCCGCAGCTGTGGGGCAGTGTGGGCCAGCGCCCGGCGGGCGCCCTGGAACCGCTCACGCTGCTGACCGCGCTGGCGACGGCGACCGAGCACATCGGGCTGATCGCGACCGCCTCCACCTCCTACAACTCCCCCTACAACCTGGCCCGCAAGTTCGCCTCGCTGGACATCCTCAGCGGCGGCCGGGCGGGCTGGAACATCGTCACCACGGCCGGCGCGGAGGCCGCCCGCAACTTCGGTCTGGACGCCGAGCCCGCGCACGCCCGGCGGTACGAGCGGGCCGCCGAGTTCCTCGACGTGGCCCTGAAGCTCTGGGACAGCTGGGAGGACGACGCGATCGTCGCCGACAAGGAGTCCGGTGTCTGGGGCGACGACACGAAGATCCATCCGCCCCGGCACAAGGGCACGTACTTCAGTGTCGAGGGACCGCTCAACGTGCCGCGTTCGCCGCAGGGTTATCCGCTGCTGGTGCAGGCGGGGTCCAGCGAGGACGGCAAGGCGTTCGCCGCCCGGTACGCGGAGGCCGTGTTCACCGCGCAGCAGACCATCGAGGACGCGCAGGCGTTCTACGCCGACCTCAAGGCCCGTACGGTCGCGGCCGGCCGGGACCCCGGGCACATCAAGGTGCTGCCCGGGATCGTGCCCGTCCTCGGGTCCACGGAGGCCGAGGCACGGGCGGCCGAGCGGGTCCTGGAGGACCACATCGTGTACACGCACGGCGTGGGCAATCTGGAACGGCTGCTGCAACTGCCCGCCGGTTCCCTGGAGCTGGACGCCCGGCTGCCCGACGATCTGCCGCCGGAGAGCGCGATCGAGGGGGCCAAGAGCCGCTACACGCTCGTCGTCGAGCTGGCCCGGCGCGACCGGCTCACCGTACGGGAGCTGATCGGGCGGCTGGGCGGCGGGCGCGGGCACCTCACCTTCGCCGGGACTCCTGAGCAGGTCGCCGATGAGATCGAGACCTGGTTCGCGCGGGGTGCCGCCGACGGGTTCAACATCATGCCCGCGGTGCTGCCGTCCGGTCTCGACGCCTTCGTCGAGCATGTCGTCCCGATCCTGCGCTCCCGCGGTCTGCTGCGCACCGAGTACGGCCCGCGCCGGACCCTGCGCGACCGCTACGGCCTTCCGCGCCCCGCGAACCAGCACATCGGCCCGTCCGCTCCCGCGTCCGCCCCCGTATCGGCACCCGCCCTCGTCTGAAAGGACCGACCATGTCCATCGAGATCCAGAAGGTCACCGCGAACATCGGCGCCCGTGTCTTCGGCGTCGACATCTCCCAGCCCCTCGACGAGGAGACGGTCGCCGCCCTCCGTGAGGCCCTCAACGTCCACAAGGCGCTCGTCTTCGACGACGTGAACCTCGACGACGAGTCCCATCAGGCCTTCGTCCGGCACTTCGGCGACGTCACCACCGCCCATCCGACGGTGGCCGCCGTCGACGGCGCCGCGAACGTCCTGCCCGTGGACAGCGAGCGGGGCCGCGCCAACCACTGGCACACCGACGTCACGTTCGTCCTCAACCCGCCGCAGGCCACCACCCTGCGCAGCATCACGATCCCGCCGTACGGCGGCGAGACCCTGATCGCGAACGCGGCGGCGGCCTACCGGGACCTGCCCGAGCCGCTGCGGCGGCTGGCCGACGGCCTGTGGGCGGAGCACACCAACGACTACGACTACGCGGTGCCGGACGAGGAGATCGACGCGGAGAAGGCCGAACAGCGCGCCCGGTTCACCTCGATCAAGTACCGCACGGCCCACCCGGTGGTCCGCGTCCATCCGCTGACCGGTGAACGCGGGCTGTTCATCGGCGGGTTCGCGCAGCGGATCGTCGGGCTGTCGCTCGGCGAGTCCCGCAAGCTCCTCGACCTGCTCCAGTCGTATGTGACCCGGCCGGAGAACGTGCTGCGCCACCGCTGGTCGGAGAACCAGCTCGTCGTCTTCGACAACCGCATCACCCAGCACTACGCCATCGACAACTACGACGGTCTGCCGCGCCGTCTGCACCGGGTGACCGTCGCCGGTGACGTGCCGGCGGGCATCGAGGGCAAGGAGAGCCATTCGATCGAGGGGGACGCCTCGCACTACACGTCCGTGGCGGCCCCGGAGTCCGTGGCGGCCCCGGAGGAGGTCACACCCGTAGCGGCGTAGTCACCTTCCGTGCCGGTCGCGTCCGGATAGCGGACAGCCCCTCCATGCCCGTGGAGGGGCTGTTCAGACTGGCGGCGTTTTTGCCCATCTCACGCATTGGACGAGCCGCGCCCATGCCCAGCACCCCCACCAAGGCTTCCGAGGCTTCGCAGGAGCCCGGCGCCGCCCTGTCCCACGGCCTCAAGCAGCGCCATCTGTCGATGATCGCCCTCGGCGGTGTGATCGGCGCGGGTCTCTTCGTCGGGTCCGGGGCGGGCATCGCCGCCGCCGGTCCGTCGATCGTGCTCGCGTACACGCTCTCCGGGCTCCTCGTCATGCTGGTGATGCGGATGCTCGGCGAGATGTCCGCCGCGCACCCCTCCTCGGGCTCCTTCTCCGCGCATGCCGAACGCGCCATCGGTCCATGGGCCGGCTTCACGGCCGGCTGGTCGTTCTGGGTGCTGCTCTGCACGGCCGTGGGCCTGGAGGGCATCGGCGCCGCGAAGATCGTGACGGGATGGCTGCCCGGGACGCCCGAGTGGGCCTGGGTGGCGCTGTTCATGCTGGTGTTCCTCGGCACCAACCTGGCCGCCGTGAAGAACTTCGGCGAGTTCGAGTTCTGGTTCGCCGCGCTGAAGGTCGGTGCGATCGCCCTGTTCCTGGTGCTGGGTGTGCTGGCCGTCGCCGGCGTCCTGCCCGGCACCGACGCGCCCGGCCTCACCAACCTCACCGGCGAGGGCGGTCTGCTGCCGGGCGGCGCCGACGGCCTGGTCGTCGGCCTGCTGGCGTCGATCTTCGCGTACGGGGGTCTGGAGACCGTGACGATCGCGGCGGCCGAGTCCGAGGACCCGGTGAAGGGCGTGGCGTCGGCGGTCCGCACGGCGATGTGGCGGATCGCCCTCTTCTACATCGGCTCCATGGCGGTCATCGTCACCCTCGTCCCGTGGGACTCGAAGGAGGTCGTGGAGAAGGGCCCGTACGTCGCCGCCCTCGACCACCTGGGCATCCCCGGCGCCGGTCAGGTGATGAACGTGGTCGTCCTGGTGGCCCTGCTGAGCGCGATGAACGCCAACATCTACGGCTCCTCGCGGATCGCGTACTCCCTGGTGGCGCGCGGGCAGGGCCCGAAGGCGATCGGCCGGGTGTCGGGCGGGGTTCCCCGGATCGCTGTCCTGGCCTCCAGCGTCTTCGGCTTCCTCTGCGTCCTGCTGAGCTACTGGCGCCCCGACGACGTCTTCCCCTGGCTCCTCAACATGATCGGCGCGGTCGTCCTCGTCGTCTGGATCCTCATCGCCGTCTCCCAGTTGCTCCTGCGCCGCCGTATCGAGCGTGAGGCCCCCAAGCGGCTGGTCGTGCGGATGTGGGCGTTCCCCTGGCTGACCTGGGTGGCGCTCGCGGGGATGGCCGCCGTCTTCGTCCTCATGGCGCGGGAGCCGGGGACGCGGACGCAGTTGTTCTGGACGGGCGGGATGACGCTGATCCTGGCGGCGGTCGGTTACGCCCGGCAGCGGGCGCGCGCCACGCGCTGACATCGCTCGCACACTTCAGGGCCCTCGCGCGGAGGACGGACGGTCGGTTCGCGCGAGGGCCCTTTCGCGTGCCGGGCACGCCCCCACAGTCTCTTGCCACTAGCCTGTACTTGCAAGTATTTTGCAATAAGAGGTCGGAGGCGGCTCCCCGAGCCGCTGCCCCGGACGCTCTGCTCGTGATCGTCTTCTCAACCTTCACCGGGCAGGCGGAAAAAGGAGAACCCCCGCGAGGACGTGACTCGCGGGGGTTCTCGCCTTGCGGGGTGCCGGAAAACGCCGTGGCGGGACGCATTCCGGTCTGACGGTTTCCCGAACTTTCGCCCTAAGCTCCCGTTTTCCGGCCGGGTGCCCGATCCGGCCGACCGGACCGGGAGGTCGTATGCCGAGCTACAAGCACTGCCCCCCTTGCGGGGGCGGCAAGCCCCTGCCGTTCCACGAGGTCGACAAGGAGGTCCAGGAGCACCTGAGGTCCCTGGGCAAGAACCCGGCCGGCTGGTGGCGCTGCGGCAACCACGGCGAGAAGGGGCGCTGCCTGTTCGTCCAGCCCTGGGGCAACCAGAACGAGGGCCTGTCCCTCCCCGAGTCCTTCCGCTGACCTGACCGGCCACCGGCCACCGGTCACCTTGAGGCGAGTGAGCCGAAGGGGCGCGCCTGTGTCGAGACGGCGAACGCGCGCAGCGCCCGACGAAGGAGGGCCGAGCACGATCGCCGTCTCGACACAGGCTCAGGCGCCCCGGAGGCGAACCGAGCCCTAAAAGACCAGCATCAGATCAGGTTGCTGAAGTCCGGGCCCTGCGTGCGGGTGCGCTTGATCTCGTAGAAGCCGGGGACCGAGGCGACGAGGAGGGTGCCGTCCCAGAGCCTGGCGGCCTCCTCGCCCTGGGGCGCGGGGGTGACGACGGGGCCGAAGAAGGCGATCTGCTCGCCGTCGGCGCCGGGGACGGCGATGACGGGGGTGCCGACGTCCTGGCCGACCTTGTCGATGCCCTCCTTGTGGGAGGCGCGCAGCTGCGGCTCGTACGGGGTGGAGTCCCAGTGGTCCATGAGGGACTCGGGGAGGCCGACGTCCTTCAGGGCGGCGGCGACCGTCTCCTTCTCCGGGCCCTCGCCCTGGTTGTGGATACGGGTGCCGAGCGCGGTGTAGAGGTCACCGAGGACCTCGGCGCCGTGCTCCTCCTGGGCGGCTATGACGATCCGTACCGGACCCCACGCCTTCTTCTCCAGCAGCTCGCGGTACTCCTCGGGCAGTTCGTCGATCTTGGGCTCGTTCAGCACGGCGAGGCTCATCAGGTGCCAGCGGACCTCGATGTCCCGGACCTTCTCCACCTCCAGGACCCACCGCGAGGTCATCCAGGCCCAGGGGCACAGCGGGTCGAACCAGAAGTCGACAGGGGTCTTGCCGGAGGTCTGCGAGGACTGATCGGACATGGTTCTCCTCGGAAGGCGGTGGTGCGCGGTCGGTTTACGGGGCAACAACGCGGCAACGTCCGGGACCGCCCCTGCCATTCCCGTGACCCATGGCAGGATCGAGCTGTCCGCATACTGAACACCAGCCGCAACACCACCTCTAGGGAGTGCCGCCCGTGCCCGGTGAGAATCTGTCCCGCGACGAGGCCCGGGAGCGGGCCGCTCTGCTCTCCGTCGACGGTTACGAGGTCTCCCTCGATCTGCGGTCCGCCGTCGGCGACTCCGGCGGAGCCGAGCCGCGTACCTTCCGCTCGGTGACGACGATCCGCTTCCGCTGCGCCGACCCGGGCGCCGGAAGCTTCGCCGATCTGATCGCGCCGAGTGTGACGGCCGTCTCCCTCAACGGCAAGGACCTCGACCCCAGCGAGGTCTTCGACGGCTCCCGGATCACCCTCGACGACCTGGCCGCCGAGAACGAGCTGGTGGTCGACGCCCGGTGCGCCTACTCCCGTACCGGCGAGGGCATGCACCGCTTCGTCGACCCCGAGGACGGCGAGGTCTACCTCTACACGCAGTACGAGCCGGCCGACGCCCGCCGGGTCTTCGCGAACTTCGAGCAGCCGGACCTCAAGGCCCCCTTCCGCTTCGAGGTGCGGGCGCCCGAGGACTGGGTCGTGTGGAGCAACGGCGTCGGGGAGCGGACGGACGGGGTGTGGCGGTTCGCGGAGACGAAGCCGATCTCGACGTACATCACGGCGGTCGTCGCGGGCCCGTACCACTATGTGACGGACACCTACGAGCGGACCTTCGACGACGGTACGCGGCTGGAGATCCCCCTCGGCGCGATGTGCCGCAAGGGTCTCGCGCCCTACTTCGACTCCGACGACGTCTTCCTGATCACCAAGCAGGGCCTGGACTTCTTCCACGACCACTTCGACTACCCGTACCCGTTCGGGAAGTACGACCAGGCGTTCGTGCCCGAGTACAACCTCGGCGCGATGGAGAACCCCGGACTCGTCACGTTCCGGGAGGAGTTCATCTTCCGGGGCAAGGTGACGCGGGCGTCGTACGAGCGCCGGGCCAACGTGATCCTGCACGAGATGGCGCACATGTGGTTCGGCGACCTGGTGACCATGGTGTGGTGGGACGACCTGTGGCTCAAGGAGTCCTTCGCCGACTTCATGGGCTCCTTCTCGATGGTGGAGGCGACCCGCTTCACCAACGGCTGGGTGACCTTCGCCAACAACCGCAAGTCCTGGGCCTACCGCGCCGACCAGCTGCCCTCCACCCACCCGATCACGGCCGACATCCGTGACCTGGAGGACGCCAAGCTCAACTTCGACGGCATCACGTACGCCAAGGGCGCGTCCGTGCTGAAGCAGTTGGTGGCGTATGTGGGGCGCGACGCCTTCCTGGAGGGCGCGCGGCGCTACTTCAAGCGGAACGCGTACGGCAACACGCGCCTCGGTGATCTGCTGTCGGTGCTGGAGGAGACCAGCGGGCGGGACATGGCGTCCTGGTCGCGGGCGTGGCTGCAGACGGCGGGGGTCAACTCCCTGACGCCGCAGGTGCTGCTGGACGCCGAGGGGCGGATCGGCGAGCTGGCGGTGGTGCAGGAGGCCGCCGAGTCGCACCCCGAACTGCGGCCGCACCGGGTGGCGATCGGTCTGTACCGGCGGAGCGACGAAGGGGGTTCGCTGGAGCGGTACGCGCGCGCCGAGGTGGACGTCGACGGGCCGCGTACGGTCGTGGGTGAGCTGGCCGGGGCCGAGGCGCCCGCGCTGGTGCTGGTCAACGACGACGACCTGACCTACTGCAAGATCCGGTTCGACGCGGGGTCGCTGGACACGCTGCGGGCCGGGCTCGGGGACATCACCGACCCGCTGGCGCGGGCGCTGTGCTGGTCGGCGCTGTGGAACCTGACCCGGGACGCGCTGCTGCCGGCGCGGGACTTCGTCGGCCTGGTGCTGCGGTTCGCCGGGCGGGAGTCCGACATCGGGGTGCTGCAGATGCTGCACGCCTGGGCGGGCTCGGCGCTCACGCACTACGCGGCGCCCGCGTGGCGGGAGACCGGGGGGCGGCTGCTGGCGGAGGGCGCGCTGCGGGAGCTGCGGGCGGCCGAGGCGGGGAGCCAGCATCAGCTGACGTGGGCCCGTTTCCTCGCCTCGGTGGCGTCGGGCGAGGACGATCTCGCCGTGCTGCGGGGGCTGTTGGCCGGCACCGAGAAGATCGACGGGCTGGAGGTCGACCAGGAGCTGCGATGGGCGTTCCTGGAGCCGCTGGCCACGTACGGGGTCGCCGACGAGGCGGCGCTGGCGGCCGAGTTGGCGCGGGACGACACGGCTTCGGGGAAGCGGCATCAGGTGCGGTGCCTGGCGGCGCGGCCGTCCGCGGCGGTCAAGGCGCAGGCGTGGGCCTCGGTGGTGGAGTCGGACGCGCTGTCCAACGCGCTGGTCGAGGCGACGATCACGGGCTTCGCGCGGCCGTCCCAGCGGGAGCTGACGGCGCCGTACGCCGCCCGGTACTTCGAGGTGATCGAGCGGGTGTGGGCCGAGCGGTCCATCCAGATCGGGATGGATGTGGTGCGGGGCCTGTTCCCGTCGCTGCAGGACTCGCCGGGGACGCTGGAGGCGACGGACGCGTGGCTGGCCTCGCACGAGGCGGCTCCGCCCGCGCTGCGGCGGCTGGTGATCGAGGCGCGGGACGATCTGGCCCGGGGGTTGCGGGGGCAGGAGTGCGACCTCGCCGCCGGGGGCTGATCTCCGCCGGGGCGCGATGAGGACGGGGCGCGATGAGGACGGGCGGGGGCGGGGCAGCCGTAAGGGTGCCCCGCCCCCGCCCTCTCCTCCGGTTCAGGGTTACCGAATTCGGGTAATCGGACCCGTAACCTTTTCTGATCCCCGTACGGACCAGCGGGTATCGGCAGTCGAACGCACGTACTTTAGTGCTGTCTTGTCCTGATTTGTCGACGGGCGTGTAACAGAGGTTCATGGGCGGCCCCGGAGCGGGAACCTCCGGGTCATGACCCACAACACCCCGCTCTCCCCCCGCCCCCTCCGTCGCCTCCCGGACGTCACGCGCCGGGTGCTGACGGCCGCGCAGCTGCGCGCGCAGGGTGTCACCGCGGCCGAGACGAACGAGCAGTGCCGGCCCGGTGGTTCCTGGCAGCAGATCCTGCCGGGTGTGTTCCTGCTGCACCCGGGCCCGCCCACCTCGGAGGAGCGGCTGCACGCGGTGCTGTCGTACGCGGCCCGCGCACCGTTCCGCGAGACGGCCACCGGGGTCGCCGCGGGCGTGCCCGCCCAGCCGAACGCGGACGAGCCCCGCCCCGCGCCCCGCTACCAGGACGCGGTGATCACCGGCCTGGCCGCCCTGACGCTGCACGGCTTCACCTCCGCTCCCCCGCTGCCCTCCCTCGACGCGATCGACGTCCTGGTCCCGCGGCTGCGCCGGCTGCGGACCGTGGGCTGCGTCCGGATCGTCCGCACCCCGGCCATGCCGACCCCGTCGTACGTGACCGGCCTGCCCGTCGCGCCGGTGCCGCGCGCCCTCGCCGACGCGGTCGCGGAGCTGACCGACGCGGGCGCCGTACGCCGGCTGCTGACGGAGGCGGTGCGCGGCGGCCACACCGAACCGGCCTCTGTCGTCCGGGAGTTGACACAGGCACGGCTGCTGAACCGGCCGCATGTGGCCGACGCGGTGGAGTCGCTGCTCGCGGAGGGGCGGGCGATCGCGGAGAACCAGCTGTACCGGATGGTGCGTGAGCACGCCCTGCCCGACCCGGTCTGGAACGTGGACCTCCGCCTGCCCGGCGGCCCCCACCTCGGCGGCCTCGACGCGTACTGGCCGGAGCAGGCCGTCGCGGTCGAACTGGACGTCCGGGCCCCGCGCCAGGAGGACGACGCGCTGTGGTCCGAGTACGCCCGCAAGCGCGAGATGCTGGAGCGGCTCGGCATCACCGTCGTCCACCTCACCCCCAGGAAGCTGCGCGACTCCCTGGAGCAGCAGGCGGCCGTCGTCCGCACCGCGCTGATGGCATCGTGCGACCGCGATCCGGCGGCGTACGTCGTGGTACTTCCCCGGTGAACGGGTGACCCGGACCACCAGGAGGGGAGAGGAAGGGCCGCCGCTCGCCCGGCGGCCCTTCCTCGTGCGTACAGGGAACGTACGGAAAAGCTTCGCCTACCCGGGAGTTGGACAGGCCGGGTAGAGTCCCCCGATCACCCGCCCGCCGGTCATGTGCGCGGCGGGACTGTCGTTCGGATCATCAGGGGGAAACATGAAGCAGGCTTGCACGTCCGTGGTCAGAGGCGGCCTCGCGGTCGGCGCGGCCTTCGGGCTGGTGCTGCTGGCCAACGCGCCGGCGATGGCGGCCGACCGGTGGGTGTACTGGACCGAGGGCAACGACGACATCGAGATCGACCTCCACCGCGACGGCACCTTCCGCGGCTACGGCGTCTTCAACGCCGACCCGAACGGTCTCGTCAACCCGATCCCCGGTGACGCGTTCCAGGCGTGCGACAAGTACGCCGACGGAAAGGGGATCGAGGTCCAGCGGAAGTTCGAGGGCGGCTCCTGGAAGACCATGGCCACCACGCGGGGCATGAACGCGCCCTACTGCTCCCTCTGGGAGACCGACAACATGCCGGAGGAGACCTTCCTGGGTGTCCGCGTGTGCATCGTCGAGGGCACCCACCGCACCTGCTCCGACGACAGGTGGACCTGGGCCTGAGCCGCCGCCCGGGAGCGGGGTCCTACTTCGCGCAGAACTCCGCTTCCATGATCGGCGTGCTGTCGCCGTTCCAGTCGCTGTTGAAGTTGTAGGTGAGGGTGTGGCGGCCGTCGGCGGTGGTGGCGGTCTCCGAGGAGGAGCCGTGGATGCCGCCGCTGTGGCCCCACAGCCGGACGCCGCAGGAGAGCTTGTAGGTGATGAGGCCGAGGCCGTAGCCGCCGCGGTCGCCGTCGACGGGGATGACGTCCTTCATGGCGGCCAGTTGCTTCTTCGGCAGGAGCTTTCCGCGGAGCAGCGCCGAGTAGAAGCGGTTCAGGTCGTCGGCGTCGGAGACCATCTCGCCCGCCGCGCCCGCGACCGAGGGGTTGAGCTTCGTGACGTCGTACGTCCTGCCGTCCGTCGTCTCCGCCAGCTTGGAGTAGGCGCGGCTGTGCGGCTTCGGAAGGGTGGGGTCGGTGGCGGGGACCTTCGTGTCGGTCAGGCCCAGGGGCTCGATGACACGGGCGCGGATCTCGTCGCCGTAGGAGCGGCCGGTGGCTTTCCCGATCACCAGGCCGGCGAGCACGTAGTTGGTGTTGGAGTAGCTCCAGTCGGTGCCCGGGGCGAAGGTGGGTTCGTGCTTCATGGCGATGCCGACCAGTTCGCGCGGGGTCCAGGTGCGGTAGCGGTTCTCGAGGAAGCCCTCGGCGAGGAACACGTCCTTCACGAACCGCTCGTCCGAGGTGTACTCGGCGATTCCGCTGGTGTGGTTGAGGAGTTGACGGAGGGTCACCTCGCGCCCGTCGTGGCCCTTGCCGCGGACGACGCCCGGGAGCCACTTCTCCACCGTGTCGTCCAGCGACAGCCGGCCCTCCGCCTCCAGTTGGAGCAGCACGGTGGCGACGAAGGTCTTGGTGATGCTGCCGACGCGGAAGTGGTCGCGGGCGGAGCGCGGTTCGCCCGACTTCAGGTCGCCGACGCCCGAGGTCGCCTTCCAGACGCCGTGTTCGTCCTTCGCCTGGACGGCGATGCCGATGACGCCGTCCCGCACATTGGCGTCCATCGCCTTCTGGGTGGCGCGGTGGTCGCCTCTCGCGGACGCGGCGGTGGGTGCCGCCGCGGTCGCGGGCGCGGCCAGGGCCATCGCCGCGACGACGGCGGTGGCCGCCACGAGACCCGTGCGTGCTGCGCGTGCTGGCATGTGGTTCTCCCCCTTCGGCCGGCACTCCCGGTGACTCCGAGAACGTCCGGTCGCGAAGGGGGACACGGCCGTGACCGTCCGGGTTGAGCGAGTGCGGGCCGGTTGAGCTGCTTTCAGCCCTTTCGCAGGACCAGCTCCGTGTTGCGGTCGCCCGGGGTGCCGGTGAGCGTGTCGCGGCGGCCGGGGGCGTTGTAGGACAGCTCGCGGTACAGGGCGGCGAGGCCGGTCTGCGAGAGGTCCGTGAAGTCGGTGGCGTGCGGGGCGGCCGATTCGATCAGGGTGGTGAACAGGGAGAGCGTGCCGTCCTTGTTGTCCACCAGCTCGATCACCCGGGCGAGTTGGGGGAAGTCGATGTGGGAGGCCGTGGAGATCTCCCAGAAGGAGCCGCCGCCGGAGGACGCGTGCGGGGTGATGCGGTTGCGGTGGCTGTGCCCGTTCACCCAGGCCAGAACGGAGCGGTGACGGCCGAGCAGGGCGAGCACCTCGTCGCCGCCGTGACGGGCCTCGGTGGGGCGGGCGGGGTCCTTGCGCAGGTTCCGCATCGAGGCGCTGGTGTGGTGGCTGAAGACGACGGCGTACGAACCGTCCTTGGCCGCCTCCTTCAGCGTGCTGTCGAGCCACTTGAGCTGAGCCGTGCCGAGCGAGCCCTCGTAGTGGCCGCCGGGGTCGGTGGAGTCCAGGCTGATGCCGATGACGTCGTCGGCGATGCGGAAGGCGTAGTACTGGGTGCGGGCGTCCAGGTTGGCCTTGGAGTAGCCGTGGCCGACCGGACCGGCGCCGGTGTGGGCCGGGTCCAGGTGGGCCTTGAGGTACTCCTGCGGGGTGAAGGGGGCGCGGTTCTCGTCCGGGGTGACCGCGCGCATCTTCTTCGCCTGGGCCTTGAGGATGGCCTTCCACTCGGCGCCCTTGGGGTCGCCGCCGCTCTTGACGTTGTCCCAGATGGCTTTGCCGACCTTCTCGTCCAGCGTCATCAGCTTCCGGCCGCCGACCGCGAAGTCGGCGAAGAAGGAGTCGCCGGGGGCGTAGCAGCCGCCGGGGAGGGAGTCGTGGTTGCCGACCGTGGAGTACCAGGGGACGTTCAGGCCGGGGCTGTTGACCTCGCGGACGGCGGCGGCCAGGAAGCCGTTCAGCCGGGGGAAGCCGAGCTGCTTGTCGGCGTCGCGGAGGGCCGCGTCGGGCTGCCAGTAGAGCTTGAGGCCGGAGTCCTGGACGCCCTCGTAGCGGCGCGGGTCACCGGAGTTGGGGGTGATCCGCCCCCCGCTCATCACCTTGAGGAACCAGTCCAGTTCCGTCCTGGAGTTGTTGTCGGTGTTGTCGCCGGTCGTCATCACGAAGTGCAGCGGGGAGCCGGTCACCGGGGCGCCGAGCAGCGCGTTGACCCGCTCGACGAGCGAGACCGCGCCGGCCACGGACAGCGCCTCCTGCGGGCGCCAGGCGCTGGCGGTCTGGGCGCGCAGGTACTCGTAGCGCAGCGGGTGCTGGACGTCGACCACGTGCAGGTCGGTGAACTGCACGAAGGAGGCCAGGGCCGTACGGCGGTTCTCGCGCCCGGACTTGGGGGCGGCGAGGTCGCCGCGCACGACCCGCTTCCAGGCGGGGCCGCCGCCGAGACGGCGGTAGCCGGAGGAGGTGCGGGGGGCGGCGACCGAGGCGAGGGTGGTGCCGCGGGTGTAGGGCGCGAGCGGTGCGGCCGGGGCCTCTCTGTTGGAGAGGTTGGCGAGGGGGACCTCCGTGGCGGTGACCCCGTCGGCGGCGGTGGCGGCGCCGGCCTCGGGCCGCAGGGCGAAGCCGGCCCCCGCGGCGAGGCCGACCGCGCCGGTGGCGGCGAGGAAGGCCCGGCGGTCAGGGTTGGTGGCGGCGGCAGCGACTGAGCGTATGCGCGACATGGCGCGGTCTCCCCGAGTGCGAACGCGTCGGAAGTGGTCGCGGGGGGCCACCGCGCGGTGTGGGCCGCACTGGGGTTCCCGCTCTTCCTCGATGCTTGGCAGCGGGGGTGGCCTGGACGTTAACGACGTCGCAACGGACAGCGCCGATCACCGTACGTCGATCTCCGGCGACGGTGTGCGTCACCGGAAGTTCCCGAATGTGAGCGGAAGCGAAGGGAAGGGGTCACTCCGTGTTCATCTGCCGGGGTAGGGCACCGGCGGACGGCCGCTGCGGGGGCGTTCCCTCCACAGGCGCAGGCCCACGTCGACCAGGCCCACCCGGTCGAGGTCCGGGACCTCGGCCAGGGGGTGCCAGGCGGCCATGTCCGTGGAGCCGCCGGTCTCGTGGCGGAGGTCGCCGCCGGTGACGCGGGCCTCGTGGACGACGCGCAGGGCCTGGAAGTCGACACGGGCGCCCAGACGGCCGGAGCCCTGGCGCCTGCTGGTGTCGATGCCGAGGAGCGTGGTGGGTTCGACGGCGTAGCCGGTCTCCTCGGCCGCCTCGCGGACGACCGTGTCGTAGGGGTCCTCGCCGTGCTCCATGCCGCCGCCGGGCAGGGTCCACCTGCGCAGGCCGTCCCGGGAGACCCAGCGGGCCAGCAGCAGCCGCTCCTCGCGGACGCACACGGCGTAGGCCGCCACCCTCAACTGCTCACGCATGCGCAAACGTTACCCGCAATGTCCGCCCATACGCGGTCATTGCACTCATGACGGGTTGAGGGTTTACCCCATGAATTCGATCCGTCGCGGTCAGCACTCCCCAAACATCTATCACTTCGGTAAGACTGAGCGATCATCCGGGACCACATAACGGACCGGACCGATCCGAACCTGCCGCTCGGATCACCCATGTCCTCTCACTGAATTCCTTACCTACAAGGGATGTCGATGACCCTCACCCCCCAGCCCGGCCCCCGGTCGGGTTCAAGACGCGTGGCACGCATCGCCGTGGCCGCGGGTCTGGTCGCCGCGCTCTCCGCGGCCGGGCCGATACCCATGGCCTTCTCGGCGGACGACCCGTCCACCACCGTCCCGTCCGACGGTGGTGTCAAGTCCGCGCACGACAAGCTCGGCTCGACCGACGCCGACCTCCTCGCCGAGGCCAAGGCCGACGGCGACAAGAACGTCACGATGATGATCGCCACCGCGCCCGGGAAGACCGAACAGGTCGCCGAGCAGCTGGACGCGGTCAAGGGCGGCTCCGTGGGCCGTACCTACGACAAGCTCGGCTACGTCCGCGCCACCGTCCCGACCAAGAGCGCCGACTCGGCCATCTCGGCCGCCGCGAAGCTCTCCTCCGTGCAGGGCATCGACCTGCGCCAGGAGATCGTCCTCGACGACCCCTCGCCGGTCGCGGGCGCCGCGAAGGGCGCGAAGAAGCAGGCCACGGCCGCCGAGACGTACCCGGGGCCGGACAAGAACACCCCCGCCAAGAACCCGTACAACCCGTCCTTCGAGACGGGCGCCGTGGACTTCGTGCGGAAGAACCCGACGGCCGACGGCCGGGGCATCACCATCGGCGTCCTGGACTCCGGCGTCGACCTCGCGCACCCCGCGCTGCAGAAGACCACCACCGGCGAGCGCAAGATCGTCGACTGGGTGACGTCCACCGACCCGATCGTCGACAACGACCTCAGCTGGCGCCCGATGACGAACTCGGTCTCCGGCCCGACGTTCACCTTCGGCGGCCGGACCTGGACCGCGCCCGCGGGCACCTACTCCGTCAACACCTTCCGTGAGTCCGCCACGGCGGGCGGCGACGCGGCGGGCGACGTGAACCGCGACGGCGACACCACCGACGCGTGGGGCGTGCTCTACGACGCGGCGGCCGGCACGGTCACCGTCGACGTGAACCAGAACTTCGACTTCCGCGACGACAAGCCGATGAAGCCGTACAAGGACGGCTACCAGATCGGCTACTTCGGCACCGACAACCCGGCGACCGACGTCGCCGAGCGTCAGCCGTTCGTCGTGGAGTACCGCAAGAACGTCCCGATGGACCCCTTCGGGGGCGACTGGGTCGGCAAGAAGGCCGACTTCGTCAACATCGGTCTCATCTCCAGCGAGCACGGCACCCACGTCGCCGGCATCACCGCCGCGAAGGGCCTGTTCGGCGGCGAGATGAACGGCGCCGCCCCCGGCGCGAAGATCGTCTCCTCCCGCGCCTGCGAGTTCGGCCCCGGCTGCACCAACGTGGCGCTCACCGAGGGCATGATCGACCTCGTCGTCAACCGCGGCGTCGACATCGTCAACATGTCCATCGGCGGCCTCCCGGCGCTGAACGACGGCAACAACGCGCGCGCCGAGCTGTACACGCGCCTCATCGACACCTACGGCGTCCAGCTGGTCATCTCGGCCGGCAACTCGGGCCCCGGCGCCAACACCATCGGCGACCCCGGTCTGGCCGACAAGGTGATCTCGGTCGGCGCGTCCATCTCCAAGGAGACCTGGGCCTCGAACTACGGCTCCGAGGTCGCCAAGGGCTACCAGCTGTTCAACTTCTCCTCGCGCGGTCCGCGTGAGGACGGCGGCTTCACCCCGACCCTGGTGGCGCCCGGCGCCGCGGTCAACACCGCGCAGACCTGGCTGCCCGGCGTCATCGCGCCCGAGGCGGGCTACACCCTGCCGGCCGGCTACCAGATGCTGAACGGCACCTCGATGGCCTCCCCGCAGGCGGCCGGCTCCGCCGCGCTGCTGCTCAGCGCCGCGAAGGAGAAGGGCATCGCCCTGCCGCCCGCGAAGCTGCGCACCGCGCTGACCTCGACGGCCGACCACATCCGCCGTGTGCAGGCGTACGCCGAGGGCGCGGGCCTGATGGACATCGAGGCCGCCTGGAAGTCGATCAAGGCGGGCGCCTCGGCGCACGAGTACACCGTCAAGGCCCCCGTCGACACGGCCATCGACTTCGCGCTGAAGACCCCGGGCTTCGGCACCGGCGTCTACGACCGTGAGGGCGGCCTGAAGGCCGGGCAGTCGAAGACGTACGACGTCGTCGTCACCCGTACCACCGGGGCCGACACCGCGATCGCGCACGACCTGCGCCTGAAGAACGACGAGAACGACACGTTCTCGATCGTCGGCGGCGACAAGGTCTCCCTGCCGCTGAACAAGCCGGTCACCGTGAAGATCGCCGCCAAGCCCGAAGAAGCCGGCATCAGCAGCGTGATCCTGGAGGTCGACGACCCGAAGACCGTGGGCGTCGACAGGCAGATCCTCAACACGGTGGTCGTCTCCAAGCCGCTGAACTACACCCACTCGGTGAAGAGCACGGTCCAGCGCAACGCCTTCAAGTCGTACTTCGTCACCGTCCCCGAGGGCGCCAAGTCCCTCGAGGTCGCGATCAGCGGTCTGAAGGACAAGAGCCAGACCCGCTTCATCGCCAACCACCCGTACGGCGTCGCGGTCGAGAGCACCAGCTCCCTGACCTGCTACAACAACTTCCAGGACGGCGGCGGCTGCAAGCCGGACGTGCGCTCGTACGCCAACCCGCAGCCCGGTGTCTGGGAGTTCGAGGTCGAGTCGCGCCGCACCTCGCCGCTGCTCGACAACCCCTTCAAGCTCGACTTCGCGGTGTACGGGGCGAACTTCGACCCCGAGGTCGTCACCGTGCCCGAGGCCAAGGTCGGCACCCCGACCGCCGCCTCCTGGAAGGTGGACAACAAGCTCGCCCCGATCGAGGGCAAGCTCACGGGCGGCCCGCTCGGCTCGGCCAAGACCGACCGGCCGACCATCGCGACCGGTGCCACCCAGACCTCCACGGTCACGGTGCCCGCGGGCGCCGAGTCCCTGGACGTCACCATCGGCAACACGGCCGACACCGGCGCCGACCTCGACCTGTACGTCTACGACGCCGCGGGCACCCAGGTCGGCAGCTCCGCCGACGGCGACTCCGAGGAGTCCGTCTCCCTGCCGTCGCCGGCCGCCGGCACGTACACCATCGAGGTCGTCGGCTACGCGGTCCCGGCCGGGTCCACCACGTACGACTACCGCGACGTGTTCTTCTCCTCCGCCCTCGGCGAGGTGAAGGTCGCGGGTGCCGCCGTCAAGCTCGGCACGGGTCAGTCGACCACCGTCTCCGGCGACGTCGTCGCGTCCGCCGAGGCCCCGGCCGGCCGGGAGTTCTTCGGCCAGGTCCAGCTGGTGAACGCCCGCGGCACCGCGGCGGGCACCGGCAGCGTGCGGATCGAGAAGGTCACGCCGTAGTGCGCGAGTAGCGCGCCGGTAGTGCGTGCGTGAGGCGAGGGGCGGGTGTCAGGTCGGACACCCGCCCCTTCGTCGTGCCGCCCCCCTCACCGGGTCACTCGCACCCCAGCGCCTTCGAGAGCTCCTTCGAGTCCGGGAGCGCCGCCTCCATCCGGGCCCGGTCGCGGGCGATCTCCGCCTCCTGGTTGGTCCAGACGTCCGGCTGCGCGCTGTCCCTCGGGATGCCGATGAGGACGTGGTCGCCCTTCCGCAGCCGGGGGTCGGCGTCGTGGGCCATGGGGAAGTCGATCCGGTCCTCGCCCCGGCCGGGCTTGATCCAGCGGTCGACCTCGACCGTGATCCGGTCCTGCGCGGCTCCGGGCACGGGCTCGACCTCGGCGACGGTGCCCTCGACGATGAGCCGGGCACAGGCGACGTACCCCTCCTCGGTGCGCAGGTCGGAGTCACCGCCCGCGTCGCTCTGCGCCTGGCCCTCCGCCTTGCTGGTGGTGCCCGCGTCGGACGCCACGCCGCCGCTCTGGACGACGACCCAGCCGATGCCGAGGACGACGGAGGCCGCGGCCGCGGCGGCGAGGGTGCCGAAGGTGATCTTCAGGGCACGCCGGGCGCGGGACGGCCGCGGCGACAGGGGTGTCACCGACGCGGTGGGGGCCGCCGCGGGCCCGGACACCCGCCCGGGGTCCGTCTCGGCACCGGCCGCGTCCCCCGGCCGCGCGGCCCCGGCTCGCCCCGGCGAAGTCCCGGCCACGGAGTCCCCGCCCGCCGCCGGCCCCGCCAACGCGTCACCGATCAGCCCCAGCTGCTCCCGCAGCAACGCGATGTCCCCGGCAGCGGCGTCCCGCGCCGCCACGAACTCGGAGTCCCGCAGCGCCTCTTCGGACAACGGCTCGTCGAGCAGGGCCGCCAGCAGCGCGTCCATACCGTCGTGGACGGGGGCTTCGAGGGTGAGGTCGTCGAGGGCCGGGCCGTCGGGGGCGGGGTCGTCGTGCGCCGGCTCGTCGTGCGCCGGGCCGTCCTGCGCGAGGCCCACCTGCGAGGAGCCCTCCCGCTCGGGGTGGTCCCGCGACGGGCCGGGGCTCTCGACGGCCTCGTGTTCGGCGTCGTGCCTGCTGTTCTCCTGGGCGGACACGTCACACCACCTCGTCCTCGTGCAGGCGGGTACGCAGGGCGCGGACCGCCGAGTGGAGCCTGCTCTTGACCGTGCCCTCGGGGATGCCCAGCTCGTCGGCGATCCCGCGGACCGGCAGGTCGGCGTAGAAGCGCAGGACGAGGACCTGGCGCAGGGCGTCGGGCAGCTCGTCCAGGCCTCGGGCGACGGCGAGCGAGAGCACGCTGGAGTCCTCGCCGGAGGGGTGCTCGTGCTGGCGCAGCGAGGCCAGCCGCTCGCCCAGGCGTTCCTGGCGCCGCTTGGCGCGGTGCCAGTCCATCGCCAGGTTGGAGGCCACCACCGCCGCCCACGCGGACACGTCCCGCGGTGACTCCCGGCCGCTCGCCGCCCGCTCCAGCAGCCGCAGCCGTACCTGCTGTACCCCGTCCAGCAGGTCCGACTGCGGCACACCGCCGAGCGCGAGCACGGCCCGCACCCGCCGTTCCTGGGCCGCGTCCAGTGGGTCGTCCGCCTCCGGGACCCCCTCGACGTGGCGCGCCTTTCCGCGCAGCACAGCCACCCCTCCCCCCTCCCGCGTTTCCCCTACGACGCCGACGGGGGCCGAAACGTTCGGCCGGTCCGGCACGACTTTCCCGCCGGAACGCAGAGGCGTACGTCACACCTTCGCGTGCGTCCGGGTGCCGTGGGCAGGGTCGAGGCAGCACAGCTTGCGGTACGGGGCCGCCGTAGGGCGAATTTCTCCAGCTCAGCGGGGGTGACGGCCATAGAAGCGGCTCCGCCGCCGGGGGCGGTCGCGTCCCGGTCCCCGGGCGTTCCGGTCAAAGGATTGGACACACGGGCCGGGACTGACCGCATGATGGAAACGCCTCGGTCATGCCGCAGACACACACAAGCCACGTAAAAGGAGTCGCCGTGAGGGTCGGAATCGTCGGAGCCACGGGTCAGGTCGGCACGGTCATGCGGAAGATCCTCAAGGACCGTGACTTCCCGGCGCGCGAGCTGCGTCTGTTCGCGTCCGCCCGTTCGGCCGGTTCGGTCATCGACGGGGTGACGGTCGAGGACGCGGCGACCGCCGACTACTCCGGTCTCGACATCGTGCTGTTCTCCGCGGGCGGCGCGACCTCGAAGGCGCTGGCCGAGAAGGTGGCCTCGCAGGGCGCGGTCGTGATCGACAACTCCTCCGCCTGGCGCCGCGACCCCGAGGTGCCCCTCGTGGTCTCCGAGGTGAACCCGCACGCGATCGCCGACCGCCCCAAGGGCATCATCGCCAACCCGAACTGCACGACGATGGCCGCGATGCCGGTCCTGCGTCCGCTGCACGAGGAGGCGGGCCTCGAAGCGCTGGTCGTCGCCTCCTACCAGGCGGTCTCCGGTTCCGGTCTGGCGGGCGTCGCGGAGCTGCACGGCCAGGTCCAGAAGGTCGGGGGCGACGCGGACAAGCTGACGCACGACGGCTCGGCCGTCGACTTCCCCGAGCCCGGCGTCTACAAGCGGCCCATCGCCTTCAACGTGATCCCGCTGGCCGGTTCGATCGTCGACGACGGTCTGCACGAGACGGACGAGGAGCAGAAGCTCCGCCACGAGTCCCGCAAGATCCTGGAGATCCCCGGCCTCAAGGTCTCCGGCACCTGTGTGCGCGTCCCGGTCTTCTCCGGGCACTCCCTCCAGATCAACGCCCGCTTCGCCCGGCCGATCTCCGTGGAGCGCGCGACGGAGCTGCTGGGCGGCGCCCCCGGTGTGGCCCTCTCCGACATCCCGACCCCCCTCCAGGCCGCCGGTCAGGACCTCTCCTTCGTCGGCCGCATCCGCGCCGACGAGACCGTGGACAACGGCCTCGCCCTGTTCGTCTCGGGCGACAACCTCCGCAAGGGCGCCGCGCTGAACGCGGTCCAGATCGCGGAGCTGGTGGCGGCGGAGCTGAGCGAGAAGTAGGCGGGCGGTACGCGCGCGAAAGGGGGCGCCCACCAGCATCCATCCGGTGGGCGCCCCCGTGCGCGTGTTCAGAGGGCCAGATGCCGCCGCAGGGCCACATCGACCTCGGCCATGCGTTGCCCCGGCACCGAACCGATGGGCCGCAGCAGCCTCTCCGGGGCGAGAGCGCGAACCTGCTCGCACTGCACCTTGGAGTCCTTCGGGAGGCCACATTCCTCGGCGGGGAGCAGCACCTGGAACGGATAGACGCGAGAGGTGTTCGTCGTCAGGGGGACCAGCGTGATCACGCCTCGGCCGGTTCGTGCCACAGCCGCGTTGGCGCCGTCGTTGGAGACGATCACCGCCGGGCGGGCCTTGTTGGCCTCGCCGCCGCGTGCCGGCTCGTAGTCGACCAGATAGATGTCACCGCGCTTCATCGGACAGCCCGTCCCCCACGAACCGGTCCCAGAACGCGGCGTCCTCGCTCCCGTCCCACTCGGCGAACGCCTCCGCGTACTGCTGCTCCAGTTGCGCCTCACGCAGGAGCTCGATCGCGGCATGTATCACGGCCGACCGCGAATCGGCGTCCGTACGCGCGGCGTACTCGTCGACGAAGGTGACGTCCTCCTGCGGCAGACTCACACTGATCTTCATACACCTGATGCTACCCGTGGTAGGCACAGGTTAGCCACTCCAATTGGGCCGCCACTCATGGAAGGATGGCGCAACCCACACATACCGAGGAGATGACCGCGTGCCTGGCACAAACCTGACCCGCGACGAGGCTCAGCAGCGGGCGGCGCTGCTCAGCGTCGACTCGTACGAGATCGATCTCGACCTCTCCGGCGCGCAGGAGGGCGGCACCTACCGGTCCGTGACCACGGTGCGCTTCGACGTCGCGGAGAACGGCGGGGAGTCGTTCATCGACCTGGTGGCCCCGACCGTCCACGAGGTGACCCTCAACGGCGACGCGCTGGACCCGGCGGAGGTCTTCGCGGACTCCCGGATCGCGCTGCCCGGTCTGCTGGAAGGCCGCAACATCCTGCGGGTCGTGGCCGACGCCGCGTACACCAACACCGGTGAGGGCCTGCACCGGTTCGTCGACCCGGTCGACGACCAGGCCTATCTGTACACGCAGTTCGAGGTGCCGGACGCCCGCCGGGTCTTCGCGTCCTTCGAGCAGCCGGACCTGAAGGCCACCTTCCAGTTCACCGTGAAGGCCCCCACCGGCTGGACCGTCATCTCCAACTCGCCGACGCCGGAGCCCAAGGACGACGTCTGGGTCTTCGAGCCGACGCCCCGGATCTCGACGTACATCACGGCCCTGATCGTCGGCCCGTACCACTCGGTGCACAGCGTGTACGAGAAGGACGGGCAGAGCGTGCCGCTCGGTATCTACTGCCGGCCGTCCCTCGCCGAACACCTGGACTCCGACGCGATCTTCGAGGTCACACGGCAGGGCTTCGCGTGGTTCCAGGAGAAGTTCGACTACGCGTATCCGTTCGAGAAGTACGACCAGCTGTTCGTGCCGGAGTTCAACGCGGGCGCGATGGAGAACGCGGGCGCGGTGACCATCCGCGACCAGTACGTGTTCCGCTCGAAGGTGACGGACGCCGCGTACGAGGTCCGCGCCGAGACCATCCTCCACGAGCTGGCCCACATGTGGTTCGGCGACCTGGTGACGATGGAGTGGTGGAACGACCTGTGGCTGAACGAGTCGTTCGCCACCTACACCTCGATCGCCTGCCAGGCCGCCGCGCCCGGCTCGCGCTGGCCGCACTCCTGGACGACCTTCGCCAACTCCATGAAGACCTGGGCGTACCGGCAGGACCAACTGCCGTCCACGCACCCGATCATGGCGGAGATCAACGACCTGGACGACGTCCTCGTCAACTTCGACGGCATCACGTACGCGAAGGGGGCGAGCGTGTTGAAGCAGCTCGTCGCGTACGTCGGCGAGGACGAGTTCTTCCGGGGCGTGCAGGCGTACTTCAAGGCGCACGCGTACGGCAACACGCGGCTGTCCGATCTGCTGGGCTCCCTGGAGGAGACCTCGGGCCGTGATCTGAAGTCCTGGTCGAAGGCGTGGCTGGAGACGGCGGGCATCAACGTCCTGCGTCCCGAGATCGAGACGGACGGGCAGGGCGTCATCACCGCCTTCGCGATCCGTCAGGAGGCCCCGGCGCTGCCCACGGGCGCGAAGGGCGAGCCGACGCTGCGCCCGCACCGCATCGCGGTCGGCCTGTACGAGCTGGACGACGCCAGCGGCAAGCTGGTCCGCGACGAGCGGGTCGAACTGGACGTGGACGGTGAACTGACCGCCGTACCGCAGCTGGTGGGCCGACGCCGCCCGGCGGTCGTCCTGCTCAACGACGACGACCTCTCCTACGCGAAGGTCCGCCTGGACGAGCAGTCCCTCGCCTTCGTCACCGAGCACCTCGGCGACTTCGAGTCCTCCCTCCCGCGCGCGCTGTGCTGGGCCTCGGCCTGGGACATGACACGTGACGCGGAGCTGGCGACCCGCGACTACCTGTCCCTGGTGCTCTCCGGCATCGGCAAGGAGTCCGACATCGGTGTCGTGCAGTCGCTGCACCGCCAGGTGAAGCTGGCGATCGAGCTGTACGCCGACCCGGTGGCCCGCGAGGCGCTGCTGACCCGCTGGACGGACGCCACGCTCGCGCATCTGCGCGCGTCCGAGGCCGCCTCCGACCACCAGCTGGCCTGGGCCCGCGCGTTCGCCGCGACCGCCCGCACCCCCGAGCAGCTGGACCTCCTGGAGGCCCTGCTGGAGGGGACGCAGACGATCGAGGGCCTCGCCGTCGACACCGAGCTGCGCTGGTCCTTCGTGCAGCGGCTCGCGGCGGTGGGCCGTTACGACGAGGCGGAGATCGCCGGCGAGTACGAGCGGGACCGGACGGCGGCCGGTGAGCGGCACGCGGCCACGGCCCGTGCCTCCCGCCCGACCGCCGAGGCCAAGGCGGAGGCCTGGGCCCAGGTCGTCGAGTCGGACAAGCTGCCCAACGCCGTGCAGGAAGCGGTCATCGGCGGGTTCGTCCAGACCGACCAGCGGGATCTGCTCGCCACGTACACCGACAAGTACTTCGAGGTGGTGAAGGGGATCTGGGAGTCGCGCTCCCACGAGATCGCCCAGCAGATCGCCATCGGTCTCTACCCGACCGTGCAGGTCTCGGCCGAGACCCTGCACAAGACCGACACCTGGCTGGCCGACGCCGAGCCCAACGCGGCCCTGCGCCGCCTGGTCTCGGAGTCCCGCTCCGGAGTGGAGCGCGCCCTGAAGGCCCAGGCGGCGGACGCGGCGGCGCCCGCGGAGTGACGAGGGTCGCCCGTACGACGGCGGGGGCGCCCGGTGAATTCACCGGGCGCCCCCGCCGTTGTCGTCGTGGTCAGTGACGGACCCGCTCACGGATGCCGCTCCGCCCGGCGACCGGCAGCGGAGCCGGGGGCACCGTGGGGCGGGCCGGGCGTGGCCGGAGCTGGCCCAGGACCGTCGCGCCGAAGGCGATGGCCATGCCGAGGAGCTGAAGGGGGCCCAGGGCCTGGCCGAGGGCCGCCCAGCCGACCACGGCGGCGGTCAGCGGGGAGAGGGGGCCGAGGAAGGTGACCTGGGTGGCGGAGAGGCGGCCGATGCCGCGGAACCAGAGCCAGTAGGAGACGGCGGTGTTGGCGAGGGCGAGGTAGAGGTAGCCGCCGATCGCCCGGGTGTCCAGGGCCGGGGGTGCCCCCTCGACCAGCAGGGCCAGCGGGGCGATCAGCAGGCCGCCGGCGGTCAGCTGCCAGCCGGTGAGGGCGAGCGGGCCAACACCGGCCGGGCGGCCCCAGCGCTTGGTCAGGACCGTGCCGGTGGACATGGACGCGGTGGCGGCGAGCGCCGCGAGCAGGCCCACCGTGTCCAGCGCGCCCGCCGCCTTCAGGACGACCAGGCTGACGCCGAGGGCCGCCGCGATCCCGGTGAGCAGGGTGCGCACGGTCGGCCGCTCCCTCAGCAGCACGGTCGCCAGGCCCGCGACGAACAGGGGGGCGACCGAGCCGACGACCGCCGCCATACCGCCCGGCAGCCGGTACGCGGAGAGGAAGAGCAGCGGGAAGAAGGCGCCGATGTTCAGCGCGCCCAGCACCGCGGCCTTCCACCACCAGACCCCGCTGGGCAGCCTGCGGGAGATCGCGAGGAGCAGCAGCCCCGCCGGCAGCGCCCGCATCAGGCCCGTGAACAGGGGGCGGTCGGCCGGCAGGAACTCCGTCGTCACCGCGTAGGTGGTGCCCCAGGAGATGGGAGCGAGCGCGGTGAGGGCGATGAGGGGCAGACGGCTCGTGGCGGGGCCGGTGTGCGCGGGAGTGTGCGCGGTCATGGGAGGCGTCCTTCACGGCGGGGAGCGGCCTGGTCGGTCGACAGGCCGGTGCACTGAATTACCTTGCTTGCAATTAGCTTAGCGCTAAGCAACTTTCCGTCAAGCCACTTTCTTGCGGCCGACCCATCGGCGTCCGATACTCACCCCATGAACGCGCGCCCCGAGCCCGACCGGCCCCTCCGCGACCCCGTCGACGCGATCGTCGACCAGTGGGCGCTCGCCCGGCCCGACCTCGACACCACCGCGATGGAGGTGTTCGGCCGCGTCAGCCGGCTCGCACGGGCCGTGGGCGACCGGATGGACAAGACGTACGCGCGGTTCGGGATCTCGCGCGGCGAGTTCGATGTGCTGGCGACCCTGCGGCGGTCCGGCGAGCCGTACACGCTCTCGCCCCGCGAGCTGTCCGCCACCCTGATGCTCACCACCGGCGGGATGACCGGCCGCCTCGACAAGCTCGAACGCGCGGACCTGCTCCGCCGCTCCCCCGACCCGCACGACCGCCGCGCGCTCCAGGTCACCCTCACCGACGTCGGCCTGCGCCTGATCGACGACGCCGTCGTCGCGGGGCTCGCCGTCCAGACCGAGGCACTCGCCCACCTGGACGACGAACAGGCCGGCCAACTGGCCGGCCTGCTGAGGACGCTGGTGAGGGGGACGGGGGCGTGAACCCGGCCCGGGGAGGCGTGCGGAGGGTCCCGGCGGCCGGCTAGGACACGCCCCCGGCGCCCAGCCACGTGGTCAGCGCCGTCTCGGTGGCGGCGCGGTCGGCGTCGTCCGCCGCCCAGGCCACATAGCCGTCGGGCCGGACCAGCACGGTCGTACGGCGGTCACTCGTCCAGTGTCCGACGGCGAGGCGGTCCCCCCGGTCACCCTTGTGGTCCAGGCCAGGCGGGGTGACGAGGACGAAGCGTCCGCCGCGCAGGGACTCGTGGAGGCGGCCGGTGGTGAGGGCGACGTCCGGGACACGGGTGCCGACCAGGCGGTGGGCGCCGCGCGGTGCCGCGTACCGGTAGCCGATGCCGGTGACCTGACCGACCGCACGGGCGCGGACCGGGGGGACCCGGTCGACGAGGGTGGTGAGGGCGGCCCGGAGCCCCAGCATCCAGGGGGACTTGGCGAGGGCGAGGCGGACGATGCCCCCGCTGCTGCGGAGCACGGCCCTGCCGACGGGGTGGCGTTCGGCCTCGTAGGTGTCGAGGAGGGCGGGGTCCGCGTGTCCGCCGAGGACGGCGGCGAGCTTCCAGCTCAGGTTCGCGGCGTCCTGGAGGCCGGTGTTCATGCCCTGGCCGCCGGCCGGGGTGTGGACATGGGCGGCGTCACCGGCGAGCAGGACGCGACCGACGCGGTACGCGGGGGCCTGGCGCTCGTCGCTGTGGAAGCGGGACATCCAGCGGGCGTCGCGCATGCCGTAGTCACGGCCGAGCGCGAGCCTGGTGATCTCCCTGACCTCGTCGAGGCCGAGCGGCTCGGTGTCGGGGACGTCGTGGCCCCGGTGCCAGCCGATGACCCGGTGGTAGCCGTCGCCGAAGGGCGCGATGAAGGCGAAGGCGTCGCCGACGGCGTTCGCGGTGAGGACCTGCTCGGGTTCCTCGTCGAGCCGTACGTCCGCGAGGACCACCGAACGGATGACCGACCTCCCCGGGAACGGCAGCCCGATCGCCGTACGGACCGCGCTGCGGTGCCCGTCCGTCCCGACGACGTACGCGGCGGTCAGCCGGTCCGTCCCGCCGTCCGCGGTCCGGACGGCGACCGTGACGACGCCCGGGTCCGCGCCCGCGCCGTCCCCTGCCTCCGCACCTTGCTCGATCGCCGTCACCTCCGTCTCGTACCGGAACCGCACCCCGGCCTCCACCGCCCGGCGCTCCAGGACCCTCTCCACCTCGTACTGCGGGATCACCAGCAGGTGGTTGAAGCGGGAGGGGAGGGTGTCGAGGCGTACGGAGAGACGGCCGAAGAGGCTGATGCGGTCGAGGGGGCGCCCCTTGGCCTCCAGCGCGTCGGCGAGGCCCCGCGCGTCCAGTTGTTCCAGGGTGCGGGCGTGCACGACGAAGGCACGGGAGAGGTTGCTGATCCGGTGACCGCGCTTCTCGACGAGGGTGACGGGGACACCCGCGGCGGCGAGGTCGCCCGCCAGCAGCAGTCCGGTGGGGCCCGCGCCCACGACGACGACCTGGCGCTCGCTGCTCTCTCCCTGCATGGCGGCCTCCTGCCAACACTTGTTGGTCAACGGTTGTTGGCCAACGCCTGTTGTCAAGGTAGGGACGGGCTCCTGGACTGTCAACACATGGTGGCCTACGTTTGTTGGCATGACCGGAACGGAACCCGCGCCGCCCTCGCCCCTCTCACCTCCCGCCCCTGCCGCGCCGACGCCCCGCCGCTCCGACGCCACCCGGCAGGCGATCCTCCGGGCCGCGCGGGAGCGGTTCGCGGCCGACGGGTACGACCGGGCCACCATCCGGGCGATCGCCAGGGACGCGCGGATCGATCCGTCGATGGTCATGCGGTACTACGGCTCGAAGGAGGGCCTGTACGCGGCGGCCCTCGACGTCGATCTGCGGCTGCCGGACCCGGACGGGTACGACGCGCGGGACGTGGGCCGGGTGCTGGTGAGCCACTTCCTCGACCTCTGGGAGGAGAACGAGATGCTCACCGCGATGCTCCGGGTCGGCGCGACCAACGAGGCGGGCGCGGAACGGATGCAGGGCGTCTTCCGGGACCAGTTGCTGCCGCTCGCCCGGCGGGTGTGCCCCGACCCCGAGGAGGCTCCGACGCGGGCGGCGCTGTGTTCGTCACAGGTGCTGGGGCTGGCGCTGGCGCGCTATGTGCTGCGGTTCCGGCCGGCCGTCGCGCTGAGCCGCGAGGAGATCGTGGAGTGGCTGGGGCCGACGGTGCAGCGGTATCTCACGGCGCCGCGGCCGTAGCCTGCGGCGCGGCTCCGGAACGCGTCGAGGGCACCCCCGGCGCACTGGTGTGCGGAGGGTGCCCTCGACGGACGTGATGGAACGTGTGGGGAGGGTGGGGCGGAGGCGGTCAGGCCTTCGCCTTGGCCTTCGGCTGACGGTCCGTCGAACGGTCCAGGACCATCACGAGGCCGGTGATCAGCGCGAACAGGGCGAGCGGCGCGACGACGAAGAGGCCGAGCGTGTCGATCACGCTCAGGCCCGGGCCCGGGTCGTCGCCGTCGTCGGGCGTCAGCGCGAGGGCGGGGGACGACATGAGCAGCATCATCAGCGTCGTACCGGCAGCCAGGGCGCCGGCGCGCAGGGCGTTCTTCTTGTCCACGCGCTAAAGGTAACGAACGCGGGTGGGCTCCGCGCGGGCGGGGGGCGCCTAATGGCTCGGGGGTGAGTGTTTCGTCGGCGGGTGCGGCTGCGTCGTGGTTGCTCGCGCAGTTCCCCGCGCCCCTGAAAAGCAGGGGCTGCGCCCCGTGCTTTTCCCCGAAAGGGCCGCAGGCCTCTTTCAGGGGCGCGGGGAACTGCGCGAGAAGCCCTCACCGGAGCCGCACCCGCCGACGAAACACTCACCCCCGAGCTACTGGGCGCCCCCTCGCAACACATCCACCAGCGCGTACAACCGGGGCGACGCCGCCAGCTCCTCCAGCGTCACGGGACGCCCCGCCGCGTCCGCGATCGGGAGCCGCCAGTTCGGATACTGATCCCACGTGCCGGGAAGGTTCTGCGGCCGCCGGTCACCGAGGGTGTCGGGGAGCCAGAGCCCGATCATCCGGGCCGGGGTCCGCAGCAGAAAGCGGTGGAGGGCCTGGATCCGGTCCTCCTCGGACGTCGTGGAGATACCACCGCCCGCCCCGTTCAGCAGCCCCAGCCGCGCCAGCAGCGCCAGCCACTCCCCCGCGTCGGCCGCCGCCTCCGCCCGCTCCTCCTCCAGCGAACGGGTGAGCAGCCCCAGCCCGTGCCGGAGGTCGACGTGGTCGCAGGTGAGCCGGGAGGCGGTGGGCGGGAGGTCGTGGGTGGTGGCGGTGGCGAGACAGTTCGCCCGCCAGCGCTCGGGCGGGAGAGGGCGGCCCGTGCCCTCCCAGTCGCGCTCGAACCACAGCACGGACGTGCCCAGCACCCCGCGCGTGTCGAGGGCCTCACGGACCCCCGGCTCGACCGTGCCGAGGTCCTCGCCGATCACCAGGGCGCCGGCCCGGGACGCCTCCAGGACCAGGATCGCGAGCATGGCGTCGGCGTCGTAGCGGACGTAGGTGCCCTCGGTGGGGGCCTGTCCCTGCGGGACCCACCAGAGGCGGAACAGGCCCATGACGTGGTCGATGCGGAGGGCGCCCGCATGGCGCAGGAGGGCGCGCAGGAGGTGGCGGTAGGGGGCGTATCCGGACTCGGCGAGGCGGTCGGGGCGCCAGGGAGGCAGACCCCAGTCCTGGCCTCGGGAGTTGAAGGCGTCGGGGGGCGCGCCGACGGACATGCCGGCCGCGAAGTACGCCTGCTGCGCCCAGGCGTCGGCGCCGCCGGGGTGGACGCCGACGGCGAGGTCGTGGACGAGCCCGATCGGCATGCCCGCGTCGCGCGCGGAGCGCTGCGCGGTGCCGAGCTGGGCGTCGGTCAGCCAGGCCAGCCGGGTGTGGAAGTCGACACGGTCCATCAGCTCGCCCCGGGCGCGGGCGGTCTCGGTGGAGCGCGGGTCGCGCAGACCGGCGGGCCAGCGGTGCCAGTCGGAGCCGTGCACCTCGGCGAGGGCGCACCAGGTGGCGTGGTCCTCCAGTGCCTCGCCCTCGTCGGCGAGGAAGTCCCAGTAGGCGGCCCGCCGCCCGGGGCCGAGTTCCACGGCGCGCACCTGCTCCAGCGCCTCGCGCTTGAGGTCCCAGACCGCGTCCCGGTCGATCAGCTCGCCCTTGTCCAGAACGGCTTCCCGCAGGCGCGCGGCCCTCTCCCGCAGGGCGTCCGGGGTGGGGGCGTACGGGTACTCGTGGATGTCCTCGACGCGCAGGTGGACCGGGTCCGGATAGCGGCGGGAGGAGGGCCGGTACGGGGAGGGGTCGGTGGGGGCGCCGGGTACGGCCGCGTGCAACGGGTTGACCTGGACGAATCCGGCGCCGAGGGCGCGGCCCGCCCAGGCGGTGAGTTCGGCGAGGTCGCCGAGGTCCCCCATGCCCCAGCTGCGGCGCGAGAGGAGGGAGTAGAGCTGGACGAGGAGGCCGTAGGTGCGGCCGGGCGGGGCGGGCAGCCGGGCCGGGGCCACGACGAGATGGGCGTCGGCGGTACGGCCGTCGGGGGCGGTGGCGCGCAGGGCGTGGACGCCCGGGGGCAGGTCGTCGAGGCGGGAGCGGAGTTCGCCCGGGCCGGTCTCGACGTGTTCGCCCCGCTCGGTCTCGATCCGCAGCCGGGTGCCGTCCGGGAGGGCGGTCAGCGCGGCGGGCGGCTCACCGTCGGCCCAGCGGACCACGGTCGGCGGCAGCAGCCGTGCGTCCAGCTGTCGTTCGCGTGCCGTGAGGGCGGCGGTGACGGCCTCCGGGGTGCTCGCGTCGACGTCGAGCGCGGCGAGGGCGGCCACGACCGCGCCGTCCGAGGCCGCGACCGTACGGTCCGGGGAGGGGCTGTAGGAGGTGGCGACGCCGTGCAGTGCGGCGAGCCGGGCCAGCGGGGTGCCGGGCACCGGGCCCGAACCCCCTGGATCTTCGTGCATCTAGACCCCCGCTGCGGCGCCGTGGGACGTGGGTTCACTGGTGAGGGGGGCCGCGTCGGTGAGGGGCGGCTCGCTGGTGAGGGGCTCGGCGTCCGGGAGCGGGGGCTCACTGGTCAGGGGGACGTCGGCACAGGGTCCCTCGGCGCTGAAGACGCAGAAGTGGGGCTCGTGGAGCTCGTACGGCTCCGCGGTGCGTTTGGAGCGGGCCGGGGTCGGAACGTGGGTCTGTGCGGCCACGGGGGCCTCCTGGTCGTCGTACGGCGATGGTGCCGGGGTGGGCGATGGGTGCGGGTCCGGGGTACTCCAGCCCTACCCAGCGGGCGCCGCCGCAGACGTGGGCGGGCGGACATCGTGGTGTGGGTCACTCCGGGCCAGACTATTCACTCAGTACATATACTCAGTGCATACTGGAGCGCATGAGCACTCGTCACATCCTGTTGGGGCTGCTCGCCGGTGGGCCGAGCCATGGCTACGACCTCAAGCGACGGCACGACGAACGCTTTCCGCAGGCCCGCCCGCTGGCCTACGGACAGGTCTACACGACCCTGCAGCGGCTGGTCCGCGACGGGCTGGCCGAGATCGACGGCACCGAGGCGGAGGGGGGTCCGGAGCGGACGATGTACCGCTCGACGGACGAAGGGGCACACGAACTGGCCGAATGGGCCGGGCAGATCACACCGCCCGCGCCGTTCGTGACCAACGAGATCTTCGCCAAGCTCGTCGTCTCGATCCTGGCCGGCGGCGATCCGGCCGCCTGTCTCCGGGCGCAGCGCACGGCGCACATGGCGCGCATGCGTGAGCTGACCGCCGTGAAGACCGCGCCGGGAGCCGACCTGGCGACCGTGCTCGCGGCGGACTACGCCCTCAACCATCTCGACGCCGATCTGCGCTGGATGAACACCACCGCGGCCCGGCTGACCACCCTGACCGCGGAGGTCGACACAGCATGAGCGAGAAGAACACCGGCCCACTGCCGCTGCTCGCGGCCCGGGGGCTCGTCAAGGAACACGGCAGGACGCGGGCGCTGCGCGGCGCCTCGGTGGAGCTGGGTGCGGGCGAGATCCTCGCCGTCACCGGGGCGAGCGGCAGCGGGAAGTCCACGTTGCTGCACTGCCTCGCGGGCATCGTGCGACCGGACGGGGGCTCGCTGACGTACTCGGGGCAGCGGCTCGACCAACTGTCCGAGAAACGGCTCAGCGAGCTGCGCAGGACGGACTTCGGAGTCGTCTTCCAGTTCGGGCAGCTGATACCGGAGCTGACGGCCGTCGACAATGTCGCGCTGCCGCTGCTGCTGGCCGGCACGGCCCGCCCGGAGGCGCGGGAGCGGGCCGCTGCGTGGCTGGAGCGGTTCGGCGTGCGCGGGCAGGAGGAGCAGCGGCCCGGCGAGCTGAGCGGCGGTCAGGCGCAGCGGGTGTCGCTGGCGCGGGCCCTGGTGACCGCGCCGAAGGTGGTGTTCGCGGACGAGCCGACCGGGGCGCTGGACTCGCTGGCGGGCGAGCAGGTGATGACGGCCCTGACGCATGTGGCCCGGGAGTCCGGTACGGCGGTGCTGCTGATCACGCACGACGCGCAGACGGCGGCGTACGCGGACCGCGAGGTCACGCTGAAGGACGGGGTCGTGGTGTCGGAGGCGGACGCGTCGCTGGAGGTGTCCCGGTGAAGGCACCGCTGAAGACGCTGGGGAACGATCTCCGTCTCGCCGTTCTGCTGACCCGCGGGTCGGACCGGCGGGAGTGGTGGCGGGTGGCGCTGACTGCCCTCGGGGCGGCCCTGGCCTGCGGGTTCGGCATGGCCGCCGCCGCGCTGGCCTCGTTGGAGGGTCAGCACAGCATCCCGTTCGGCAGTGGTCTGCTGAACCAGCCCGGCGAGCGCTCCGGGGTGATCGTCGCCCTGCTGCTCCTGCTCGTCCCGGTGCTCGGGTTCCTCGGCCAGTGCACCCGGATCGGCGCCGTCCACCGCGACCGGCGGCTGGCCGGACTGCGGCTGGCCGGGGCCTCGGCGGCCCAGGTGCGGCGGATCGCGGCGCTGGAGACGGGGGTGGCCTGTCTGCTCGGCTCCCTGGTGGCCATGCTCTTCTTCGTGCTGCTCGTGCTGAGCACCTGGACCCCGCCCGTCCTGGCCTGGGCCGGTGTCGCCGTGGTGGCGCTCGGGGTGCCGGTGCTGGGCGCGGTCGCGAGCGTGCTGGCGCTGCGCCGGGTGGTGGCCTCGCCGCTGGGCTGGGTGCGCCGGGTGCGGCCGGGCACGGGACGCGGTCCCGGGTGGGTGTTCCTGGGCGCGGTGGGCCTGGTGGTGCTCGGGGCGCTGCTCGCCGTCGTCAACACCCACCGCGACATGCCCGGCGGCAAGGTCGGTCAGGCGCCACTGATCGTCGCCGGCGCGGTGCTCGCGGTGGGCGCGGGCGCGGTGCTGCTGTCCGGCGTGGTCTCGCTGCTCACCGGGCGGCTGCTGGCCGGGCGCACCGGGAACCCGGCGGTGCTGATCGCCGCCGAGCGGCTGCGCGACGACCCGTGGGCGGCGGCCCGTACCCATGCGGCCGTCCTCATGGGGGTCGTGGTCGGCAGCGGGTTCATCGGTGTGCGCCGGGCGCTGCTCACGGAGATCGACAGGTACGACTACCTGGCCGAGCGCGACGACTTCTACCTCGCGGGTCTGAACTTCACCGCCGCGGCCATCCTGGTCGGCTTCACCATCACCCTCTGCGGGCTGGCCGTCGGCACCGCCGAGTCGCTGGCCACCCGCCGCCGGGGCCTGGCCGCCCAGGTCGCCACCGGGGTGCCGTACGAGGTGCTGGGGCGGGCCCTGCTGCTGGAGACGGCCCTGCCACTGGCGCCGTCGGTGCTGGTCGCCGGTCTCGGCGGCACCGCGATCGCCGTCACCTACGCGACCGCCCTCGGCGACACCCTGGTCGTCCCGTACGGCGCCTTCCTGGTCCCGCTCGCGGTGTACGGCGCCTGCCTCCTGGCGGCGGCCACCTCGCTCCCCCTGCTGCGCCGCACGGTCCGCCCCGCGGAGCTGCGGTACGCGTAGGCCCCCGGGCCCGGCGGCCGGGAGACACGGGGGTGTTCCCGGGCCGCCGGACCGAGGCGGACAGAGCGGTGGGGGCGCCCGGAGAGATCCGGGCGCCCCCACTGTCATGCGCAACCCCCTGCGCGCCTCCGCGCTACTTCGGCACCCCCGAAGGCGCGATCGGCGTAGCCCGTTCCGACTGCGGCGAGGTCGTGTTGGCGTAGACGGACGGGGCCGAGACGCCCGCCGCCGGGTCGGCGTCCTCGGCGGCGACGAGGACCGGGACGCCGCCCACGATGCGGATGTCGGCGGCGTCGAAGGCCTTCTTGATGCGCCAGCGCAGCTCGCGCTCGACGGTGAGGGCCTTGCCGGGCATGGTCTTGGCGGAGACCCGGACGACCATCGAGTCGAGCAGGACGTCGTCGAGGCCGAGGACCTCGATGGGGCCCCAGAGCAGCTCGTTCCAGGGGTCCTCCTTGCTCATCGCCTCGCCGACCTCCAGGAGGGTGCGGCGGACCTTGTCGAGGTCCTCGTCGTGACGGACGGTGACGTCGACGCCGGCGGTGGCCCAGCCCTGGGAGAGGTTGCCGATGCGCTTGACCTCGCCGTTGCGGACGTACCAGATCTCGCCGTTGTCGCCGCGCAGCTTGGTGACGCGCAGGCCGACCTCGATGACCTCGCCGGAGGCGACGCCCGCGTCGACGGTGTCGCCGACGCCGTACTGGTCCTCCAGGATCATGAAGACGCCGGAGAGGAAGTCCGTGACCAGGTTCCGGGCGCCGAAACCGATGGCGACGCCCGCGACACCGGCGGAGGCCAGCAGCGGGGCGAGGTTGATCTCGAAGGTGGCGAGGACCATCAGGGCGGCGGTGCCCAGGATCAGGAAGGACGCCACCGAGCGCAGCACCGAGCCGATGGCCTGGGAGCGCTGGCGGCGGCGCTCGACGTTGACCAGCAGCCCGCCGAGGGTGCCGCCCTCGACGCCGGGGACGGAGCGGTTCATCCGGTCTATGAGCTTGGTGATCGCCCGCCGGACCACCACTCTCAGCACCGCCGCTATCACCACGATCAGCAGGACGCGGAGACCGATGGCCAGCCAGGTGGACCAGTTCTCCTCGACCCAGCTGGCGGCGTTGGTCGCGCTCTCCTGTGCGTCCTCCAGCGACGGCACGGCGGGCGTCGTCGACGTCTCGGAGGGAGACGGCGACGGCGAGGCGGCCAGCAGGAGGGACAGGGAAGAAACGGACGACACGGCGGTTACCTCCAGGTGCGCTATCTGCCCTCCGGTACGGCGGTCAAGATCCATCGGGTCACGGAAAGGTCACCGGACGGGCAGGCCCACCACACTAACGGGGCATTGTGTGGAGGTCGTCGCCATGTTCGAGGGAGACAGGGCGCTCACCAGGGAGTGAAGGGCGCACACGGCGGGGGATGAATCAAGGTGTGGTCGAAAACACTCCCAGCCCGTTACCGGGACATGGTGGCGCTTCCACCAGGCATGAGGGGAGACTGACTACGGATCGTCCACGGCGCGAGCCACGCGCCGCCGGCGTACAAGGAGGCATCCGTGCCGCACGTCCTGGTCCTCAACGCGTCGTACGAGCCGCTCGGTGTCGTACCGCTCCGCCGCGCGCTCGTCCTCGTCCTGGAGAACAAGGCGGTCTCCCTGGAAGAATCCGGCGCCTATCTGCACAGCGCGACCGTCACAGTCCCCGCACCCAGCGTGGTCCGGCTCAAGCGATTCGTCCGGGTTCCCTATCGGGGGCCCGTTCCTCTGACCCGCCGGGCGCTGTTCGCCCGTGACGGGGGCCGGTGCATGTACTGCGGTGGCGTCGCAACCAGCGTCGACCACGTCATCCCGCGCAGCCGCGGGGGCAAGCACGTCTGGGACAACGTCGTCGCGTCGTGCCGCCGTTGCAACCATGTCAAGGCCGACCGCCATCTCGTCGAGATCGGCTGGCGGCTCCGCCACAAACCCGCTCCGCCCACCGGGCTGGCCTGGCGCATCATCGGCACGGGCCATAGGGACCCGCGCTGGCTGCCCTACCTGCAGCCGTTCGGCGCGGACGACGCGTTGGCCCGGATCGACGGCATCTCCGCCTGACGGTCCGGGTTTTTGCATGCCGGGTGCCCCTGAGCGGGGGCACCCGGAACAGTCACATCCGGTTGACCTGCGGATTCGTTACCGCCTTCACAGGCACCCCACGTTCCCCTCGCACATGTGATCGCTTAGTGTCACCCCAACAGCGGCCCTTGTTCTGGAGCGCAACGCCCAGGGGCCCGCTTCGAATGTGGGGACTCATGCGCAAGCTCGCCATAGGCGCCGCCGTGTCCGGCGCCCTGGCTCTCACCGGCCTGGCCGCGCCCGCCGCGCTGGCCGACTCGCCGGACCTGGCCTTCGGCGCCGTCACGGTCAACAACGGCAAGCCGATCGTGGTCGGCACCAAGGCCGATGTGACCGTCCCGGTCACGTACACCGTCACCCGGCCGACCGCCTTCAAGGTCGACTACCAGAACAACTTCCTGGGCGTCGCCCTCTACCGGGGCAGGCTCGCGGAGCCCGACAACGCCATCGAGGGCGCCGCCAGGAAGCCCGCCTGCACGCCGACCGCGACGACCGACACCACGGTGACCGAGTCCTGCGCAACGAAGCTCACCATCGACCCCCGGGACAACCTCTTCGAGGGCGCGGACGCCACCACCTGGAAGGCCGCCGCCGTCTACTTCGAGGCGGCCGAGGACAGCGACGACTCCGACGACCACATCGGCGCGCACTTCGGCAGCGACATCTGGGGCAACCTCGGCACCGCGAAGGTCCAGCGGCTCGCCAAGGCCACCGTGAACGCCACCCCCGAGCCGGCCGTCAAGGGCAGGACCCTGACGGTCAAGGGCCAGCTCACCCGCGCGGACTGGAACACGAGCAAGTACGCGGGCTTCAAGGGCCAGAAGGCGACCCTGCAGTTCAAGGCCAAGGGCGCCACCGCCTACACGGACGTGAAGACGGTGACCTCCGGTACGGCCGGCGCGCTGTCCACCACCGTGAAGGCGTCGAAGGACGGCTCCTACCGCTACCGGTTCGCGGGCACGTCCACCACCGCGGCCGTGACGTCCGCGGCGGACTTCGTCGACGTGAAGTAGCCCCCGGCCTCCGTGGCCGACACCGCCCCCAGGTAACGACTCCGTTGCCCGGGGGCTTTTTTGTTGGCCGGATATTGACGCTCACCTGGTCTAGTCCTATCGTCCTGGCATCCGACAGGAAACTTTCCTAACAGTTGGGCAGGTGGCGGACCGTGGCAGGAACCCCTCGCGTACTGCGCGCCATGAACGACCGTGCCGCACTCGACCTGCTGCTGGAGCACGGGCCGCTCTCCCGGACCCGGCTCGGCAAGCTGACGGGGCTGTCCAAGCCGACGGCCTCCCAGCTCCTGGCCCGCCTCGAAGCCGCCGGACTCGTGAAAGCCACGGGCACCGGCACGGACGGCACCGGCCCCGACACCCCGGGCGCGGGCCGACCCGGCCCCAACGCCCAGCTCTACGCGGTCGACCCGACCGCCGCGTACGCCGCAGGCCTCGACGTCACCCCCGAACGCGTGCTGGCCGCCGTCGCCGACATCACCGGCCGCACGGTCGGCGAGCACGCCGTCCCCACCCCCGGACGACGCCCCGCCGAACCCGTCGTACGGCAGGTCACCGCCGCCCTCGACGGGGCCGTCAAGGCCGCCGGACTCGTCCGCTCCGACGTACACCGTCTGGTCATCGGCACACCCGGCGCCTTCGACCCGGGCACCGGGCGGCTGCGCTACGCCTCGCACCTGCCGGGCTGGCACTCCCCCGCCCTCCTCGGCGAACTCGCCGCCGCACTGCCGATGCCGGTGGAGTACGAGAACGACGTGAACCTCGCCGCGCTGGCCGAACAACGGCTCGGCGCGGCCCGGGGCCACGAGGACTTCGTCCTGCTGTGGAACGAGGGCGGTCTCGGCGCGGCCGTGGTCCTGGGCGGCCGGCTGCACCGGGGGTTCACCGGCGGCGCGGGCGAGGTCGGCTTCCTGCCGGTGCCCGGTGTGCCGCTGGTCCGCCAGGTCACCAAGGCGAACAGCGGGGGCTATCAGGAGCTCGCCGGTTCGCAGATCATCCCCCGGCTCGCCCGTGAGCTGGGGATCACCCCGATCCCGGAGGGGCCCTACGCCGAGGTCGCGACGGCGCTCGTGGCCCGTGCCGCCGCCGACATCGACTCCGGGGCCCACCGTCAACTTCTGGCCACGTACGCCACGGGGCTCGCGACAGGTATCGCGTCGCTCGTGGCCGTACTCGATCCCGAACTCGTCGTCCTCAGCGGTACGGCGCTGACCGCCGGCGGCGAGCCGCTGCGGGCGCTCGTCGAGGCCGAGCTGGCGGAGCTGGCGGCCTCCCGGCCACGGCTCGTGCTCGGTGACGTACGTGAACACCCTGTGCTGCGGGGCGCGTTGGAGAGCGCGCTCGCGGCGACGCGTGACGAGGTCTTCGACACGCTGACGCTCCGCTGAGTTCGGCCGCGTCCCAGGTCCTTCGAAAACTGCCGGCCGTGCGTGGCTGGTCGCGCAGTTCCCCGCGCCCCTTGGGGTTTCCCGGGCGCGCCCCCGTCCTCCCAGATCACCCCTGTCTTCCTCCCAGATCATCCCTCCCCTCCCTCAGGAGACCCTGCCATGTCCGGAATATCCAAGAAAGCGGCTGTCGCTCTCGCCGCCACCGCCTCCCTCTCCCTGCTCGCCACCGCCTGTACCGGTCAGGCCGAGAGCGGTGCCTCCGACGACCCGAACGCGAAGACGACGATCACCTTCTGGCACGGGTGGAGCGCGCCCGGCGAGGTGAAGGCGATCCAGGCGAACGTGGACCGCTTCGAGAAGGACCACCCGAACATCACGGTGAAGGTCGTCGGCAACATCAACGACGACAAGCTCAACCAGGCGCTGCGGGCGGGCGGTTCGAACGGGCCCGACGTCGTGTCGTCCTTCACGACCTCCAACATCGGCAAGTTCTGCTCGTCCGGGGCCTTCCTCGACCTCAAGCCCTTCATCGAGAAGTCCAAGCTGGACCTCGACAAGATCATCCCGAAGCCGATGCTGGACTACACGCAGTTCGAGGGCACCCGGTGCGCGCTGCCGCTGCTGGGTGACGCGTACGGGCTGTACTACAACAAGGACGCGTTCGAGAAGGCCGGCATCAAGGCGCCGCCGAAGACCTGGTCGGAGTTCGCGAAGGTCGCCGAGAAGCTGACCAAGAGCAAGGGCGACAGCTACTCGCAGCTCGGCTTCATGCCGAACTTCCACGGCTACGAGACGGTCGTGGACCACTACATGTCGCAGTGGGACCACGCGTACTTCAACGCGGACGGCAAGTCGAACATCTCCGAGGACCCGGCGTTCGCGGAGATGTTCAAGTACCAGAAGAGCCTGGTGGACTCGCTCGGCGGCTTCGCGAAGCTGGAGAAGTACCGGAACACCTTCGGTGACGAGTGGGGCGCCAAGCACCCGTTCCAGACCGGCCAGGTGGCCATGCAGCTGGACGGCGAGTGGCGGCTCGGGATGGCGAAGGCCGCCGGGACCGACTTCGAGATCGGCACCGCGCCGATGCCCGTGGCCGACGACGAGGTCGACGAGTACGGCAAGGGCTTCCTCTCGGGCACGATCATCGGCATCGCCCCGCAGAGCACGAAGCAGAACGCGGCCTGGGAGCTGGTGAAGTACCTGACGACCGACACCGAGGCCGTCGTCTCCTTCGCCAACGCCATCCACAACGTGCCGTCCACGTTCGCGGCCCTGAAGTCGCCCGACCTGAAGGTGGACGAGGGCTTCCAGACCTTCCTGGACATCGCCCAGAACGAGCACTCCAACACCCCGCCGGCCTCCATCAACGGCTCGACGTACCAGACGACGCTGCAGGACTTCGGCTACCAGTACGAGTCCGGGAAGGTGAAGGATCTGCAGAAGGGTCTGGAGAAGACCGCGGCGCAGATCGACACCGACATCGCCCAGGCGAAGTAGCGCCCGATGTCCACCCACACTCTCGGTGCGAAGCGCCGCCGGTCGGCGCTTCGCACGGTGGCCTTCCTGTCACCCTGGCTGATCGGCTTCGGCGTCTTCTTCGCCTATCCGCTGGTGTCCACCGTGTACTTCTCGCTGATGAAGTACGACGGCTTCGGTACGCCGGCCTTCCGCGGCCTGGGCAACTGGTCCTACGTCTTCAACGACTACCCGATGTTCTGGCCGGCCCTGCGCAACACCCTCTGGCTGGTCCTGGTGATGGTGACCTGCCGGGTGGTGTTCGGGCTCGGCGTCGGCCTGCTCATCACCAAGATCAAGACGGGTACGGGCGTCTTCCGCACCCTCTTCTACCTGCCCTATCTGGCCCCGCCGGTCGCCGCGACCCTCGCCTTCGTCTTCCTCCTCAACCCCGGCACCGGCCCGGTCAACGCGATCCTGGGCGACCTGGGCCTGCCGACACCCGGCTGGTTCACCGACCCGACCTGGTCCAAGCCGGCGCTCACCGCGCTCGCGCTGTGGGGCGTGGGCGATCTGATGGTCATCTTCATGGCCGCGCTGCTCGACGTGCCGAAGGAGCAGTACGAGGCCGCCGAGCTGGACGGGGCCTCGGCCTGGCAGCGGTTCCGGTTCGTCACCCTGCCGACCATCTCGCCGATCGTGATGTTCGCCGTGGTCACGGGCGTGATCCAGACCATGCAGTACTACACGCAGCCCCTGGTGGCCGGGAAGGTCGCCTCCGGCATCATCGGCGGCTCCGGCCAGCAGTTCGAGCCGGGCTACCCCGACAAGTCGACCCTGACCCTCCCCCAACTCGTCTACAACCTGGGCTTCCAGCGCTTCGACTACGGCTCCGCCTGTGTGGTCGCCCTCGTGCTGTTCGCCCTGTCGATGGTGTTCACCGCGCTGCTGATGCGGCGCAAGGGCGGACTGATCGGAGCGGGTGACTGATGACCCAACTACTCGACGCACCCGACAGGGCCGTGGCACCGGTCGCCGCCCGGGAGAGCGAGCGCACCGCCCGCCGCCGGGCCCTGCTGGAGTGGATCGCCGTCCACTCGCTGGGCGTGGCCGCCGCGCTCTTCTTCACCCTGCCGTTCGTCTTCGTCGTCCTGACCTCGCTGATGAGCGACCAGCAGGCGCTCACCCGCGACCTCGTCCCGGACACCTGGGAGTGGAGCAACTACCGGCAGGTGCTGGACACCCCCGGCTTCCTGACCTGGTGGAAGAACACCCTGATCTACGCGGGCCTCGGCACCGTCCTGACCGTGGTGTCCTCTGTGCCCGTGGCGTACGCGCTCGCCAAGTTCCGCTTCCGGGGCCGCAATCTGGCGCTGATGCTGGTCATCTCGATGATGATGCTGCCGCCGCAGGTCGTCGTGATCCCGATGTACCTGTTCTGGGCCAAGCAGATGGACCTGTCCGGTTCGCTGTGGCCGCTGATCATCCCGATGGCGTTCGGGGACGCGTTCTCCATCTTCCTGCTGCGGCAGTTCCTGACGACCATCCCGAACGAGTACCTGGACGCGGCCCGGGTCGACGGCTGCGGCGAACTGCGCACCCTGCTGCGGGTCGTCCTGCCGATGGCGAAGCCGGGTATCGCGGCCGTCGCGCTGTTCCAGTTCTTCTACGCCTGGAACGACTACTTCGGCCCGCAGATCTACGCCTCCGAGAACCCGGCCGCCTGGACGCTCAGTTACGGCCTGGAGTCCTTCAAGGGCGCGCACCACACCGACTGGAATCTGACCATGGCCGCGACCGTGCTGGTCATGGCCCCCGTGATCCTCGTGTTCTTCTTCGCACAGAAGGCGTTCGTCGAAGGCGTCACCCTGACCGGAGTAAAGGGTTGATCCGCATATGAAGCTCACTGTGGTCGGCGGAGGATCGACCTACACACCCGAACTCGTGGACGGGTTCGCCCGGCTCAGGGACACGCTGCCGATCGAGGAGCTGGTGCTCGTCGACCCGGCCGCCGACCGGCTGGAGCTGGTCGGCGGCCTGGCCCGCCGCATCTTCGCCCGTCAGGGGCACCCCGGCCGGATCGTCACCACCGGTGATCTGGACGCCGGCGTCGAGGGCGCCGACGCGGTCCTGCTCCAGCTCCGTATCGGCGGGCAGGCCGCCCGGGAGCAGGACGAGACCTGGCCGCTGGAGTGCGGCTGCGTCGGACAGGAGACCACCGGCGCGGGCGGCCTCGCGAAGGCGCTGCGCACGGTCCCGGTCGTCCTGGACATCGCCGAACGGGTCCGCCGTACCAACCCGGACGCCTGGATCATCGACTTCACCAACCCGGTGGGGATCGTGACCCGGGCGCTGCTCGGTGCCGGGCACAAGGCGGTCGGGCTGTGCAACGTGGCGATCGGGCTGCAGCGGAAGTTCGCCGCGCACCTCGGGGTGACCCCGGGCGAGGTCCACCTGAACCACGTCGGCCTCAACCACCTCACCTGGGAGACCGGCGTCCGCCTCGGCGGCCCCTCCGGCGAGGACGTCCTGCCGAAGCTGCTGGCCGACCACGGCGACACCATCGCCGCCGATCTGCGGCTGCCCCGCCCGGTCCTGGACCGTCTCGGCGTGGTCCCCTCCTACTACCTGCGCTACTACTACGCCCACGACGAGGTCGTACGGGAACTGGCCACCAAGCCGTCCCGGGCCGCCGAAGTGGCCGCGATGGAACGACAGCTGCTGGAGATGTACGCCGACCCCGCCCTCGACGAGAAGCCGGCGCTGCTCGCGAAGCGGGGCGGGGCCTTCTACTCGGAGGCGGCCGTCGACCTCGCCGCGTCGCTGCTGGGCGACGGGGGCAGCCCGTACCAGGTGGTGAACACCCTCAACCACGGCACCCTGCCCTTCCTGCCCGACGACGCGGTGATCGAGGTGCAGGCGGCCGTGGGCAAGGAGGGCGCGGCCCCCCTGCCGGTGGAGGCCGTGGACCCGCTGTACGCGGGCCTGATGGCCAACGTGACCGCGTACGAGGACCTGGCCCTGGACGCGGCCCTGCGCGGCGGCCGGGACCGGGTGTTCCGGGCGCTGCTCTCCCACCCCCTGATCGGCCAGTACGAGTACGCCGAGGCCCTCACCGACCGTCTGATCGCACACAACCAGGAGCACCTCACGTGGGCGTGAGCGACGGCGTGCGCGCGGGTTCGGACGCGGGCGCGCGCGGGCGGGACGGCGTGCGCGCGGATGCGGACACGGGCGCACGCGAGCCGGACGGCGGGCAACCGGATGCGCGCGGGGACGGCGGGCGCGGAAGCGTGCTCGCCGTCGACGCGGGCAACAGCAAGACCGACGTCGCCGTGATCGCGCCGGACGGGCAGGTGCTGGGCGCGGCGCGCGGTGGCGGGTTCCAGCCGCCGGCCGTCGGGGTGACGGCTGCGGTCGACGGCCTCGCGGAGATCGTGGGGCGGGCCCTCGCCGAGGCCGGGGTCGGCTCGGTCGACCATGTCTCGGCGTGTCTGGCCAACGCCGACTTCCCCGTGGAGGAGGAGCAACTCGCGGCGGCGCTGCGCACGCGCGCGTGGGGCACGACCGTCGAGGTCCGCAACGACACCTTCGCCATCCTGCGGGCCGGCGTCGCCGAACCCCGGGGTGTGGCCGTGGTGTGCGGGGCCGGGGTGAACTGCGTCGGTATGCGCCCCGACGGCCGCACCGCCCGTTTCCCGGCGCTCGGGCGCCTCTCCGGCGACTGGGGCGGCGGCTGGGGCCTCGCCGAGGAGGCGATGTGGCACGCGTCCCGCGCGGAGGACGGCCGGGGCGGGCCGACGGCCCTCGCCGACACCCTGCCCGCGCACTTCGGCCTGGACTCCGTGTACGCCCTGGTCGAGGCCCTGCACCTGGAGCACATCCCGGCGTTCCGCCGCCATGAGCTGACCCCGGTCCTGTTCGCCACGGCGACCGCGGGCGACCCGGTGGCCCGCTCCCTGGTGGACCGTATGGCCGAGGAGGTGGTGGCCATGGCGACGGTGGCCCTGACCCGCCTGGACCTCCTCGGCGAGGAGACCCCCGTCCTCCTCGGCGGCGGTGTCCTCGCCGCCCGGCACCCTCTCCTCGACGCCCGTGTCCGCGAGGCGCTGGCCGCCGCCGCGCCCAAGGCCGTCCCCCGGGTTGTCACCGCCGCCCCGGTGCTGGGCGCGGCCCTGCTCGGCCTCGACCGGGTGGGCGCGCCGGGAACCGTGCACGCGCGCGTGCGGGCGCACTACGAAGGAGGCTGACCCGGCACCCGCGCCACCCCTCATCCCTCCCCCTCGAACGCGTTCGAACCCCCAGGGAACCGAACCCGACCGGAGCGCGTATTCATGGGCGGGGGGTGGCGCGGGAAGCCTTGTGCTGCGCCGGTGCACAACAGGCTCGGCACCTACGGACACGATCGGGGAACAAGATCGAGTCAGGGTCTGTGCGTTGTCGGTCCCGGCGGCGATACTTGCGGCCGTGCACCTCTGTCCGTGCGTGCGGGCGGAAGTGACGGACGGATGACCAGGGGGAGGTCAGGTGACATTCACGCCGGAGGGCAGCAAGGCACCGACGGCACCACCCGCGGGCCCGGGCCCCGCCGTGCCGGCACAGGCCGCGCCCGCGTCCAGGTCGCCCCTTCCGCTCCCGGCCCCGGACGGGGGCCCGCCCCGCCGTACGGCGTTCGCCGAGGGCGTCGACCAGCTGCGCGCCGCCGCGACGACCGAGCCGGGCCGGCTGCGCATCATCGGTGCCGTCCTCGCCTTCCTGGTCGTGGCGTTCGGCTCGGTCACCGCCTGGCAGATGAACGACCGGTCGTCCGCCGCCGACGACGTGCTCTACGGCAGCCAGCGCCTCAGCTCCGCCGCGGCGGAGATCTACAGTTCACTGGCCGCCGCCAACACGGCGGCCTCCGACGGCTTCCTCGCCGGCGGTCAGGAGACCCCGAAATCGCGCGAGGTGTACGAGCGGGAGATGGGGGAGGCCGCGAAGAAGCTGGCCTTCGCCGCGACCGCGTCGAAGTCCGGCTCCGACTCCGAGCAGCGCATCGCCAAACTGAACGCCCTGCTGCCCGAGTACAAGGGCCTGGTGGAGCGGGCCCGCGCCAACAACCGGCTGGGCTACCCGCTGGGCGGCGCCTATCTCCGGTACGCGAACGACAAGATGCAGATCATGCTCGGCGAGGCACAGCGCATCTACGACAACGAGAACGAGCGGCTCCGTGACGACTACGCGGACGCCACGGCGTACCCGTGGGCCGCGATCGGTCTCGGAGTGCTGGCCATCGGCGGCCTCGTCTGGGCTCAGCGCCGCAACTACCGGCGCACCAACCGGGTGCTGAACCAGGGCCTGGTCGCGGCGACGGCCGCCTCCACCGTCGTCCTGCTGTGGCTGGCCGGGGGCCATACGGTCGCCCGCTCGGGCCTGAACGACTCCTATGAACACGGTGTGCGGTCGCTGACCGTCCTGAACGACGCGCGCATCGCCTCCCTCACCGCCCGTGGCAACGAGAACCTGACGCTGATCAGCCGGGGCGCGGAGACCGCGACGAACGCGAAGGACGAGGTCGTCGACAAGTTCGACCTCCAGTTCGACACAAGTATGGCCACGCTCGAGAAGCAGCTGGCCGCCGCGGAGGCTCTCGCCGACGACGACAGCGGCGAGCGGCCCCTGAAAGCCGCCGGCGCCGGCATGGAGGAGTGGAAGAAGCGGCACGGGAACGCCCGCACGGCCGACGAGCAGGGCGACTACCAGTGCGCCCTCGCCCAGGTCATCGGCGGCACGAAGACCACCGAGTGCCCGCAGGGCAACAAGCCGACCGGCGAGTGCTTCGACGAGGTCGACACGAACCTGGGCATCGCGAGCAAGTACGAGACCGCGGAGTTCAGACGGGCTGCCGAGGGCGGCAGGAACGCCATGCTCGGCCTCCCCGTGGGCGCCGCGGTCCTCGCCGTGCTGGGCGCGGCGGGCGCGATCCTCGGCATCGGACGCAGGCTTTCGGAGTACCGGTGACGGCGGCGGGAGGAGACGCGGTGGGAGGAGGAGCGATGCATGCGGTACGACGTCTGCGGGCCGGTCTGCGGGGCTGGGGCGGCGTGGGCGCGATGGCGGTCCTCTGCGCCCTGACCCTGGTCTTCGCCCTGGTGCTGCCGGTCAAGGGCACCCGCGGCGACGGCACGACGGCCACCGGCGGCCAGGGCGTGGCCCGGGGCACCCAGACCCGGGCGGACAAGTGCGCCACCATGAAGGACCCGGAGAACCAGAGCCTGCGGCCCTCCTCCGACGCGTCCGACGAGGCCGTCGAGCGCATCGAGAAGAACGACTACATCACGGTCGGCGTCGACCAGAACAGCTACCGCTGGGGCTACCGCGACCCGAACAGCACGAACGACGACGCCCAACTGGAGGGCTTCGACATCGACATCGCGCACCGCATCGCCGAGGAGCTGCTCGGCGACCGGGACAAGGTGCGCTTCAAGGCGATTCCCACCAGCCGGCGCATTCCCGCGCTCCAGGAGGGGGAGGTCGACATGGTGGTCCGCACCATGACGATCAGTTGCAAGCGTATGGAGGAAGTCGCCTTCTCCCAGCCGTACTTCAAGACCGGTCAGCAGATACTGGCCCCCAAGTCGACGACGATCGAGGGCTACGGCAAGACGCTGGCGGACAAGAAGATCTGTACGGCGGCCACGTCCACCGCCTGGTCCACCCTCGATGCGGGCAAGACGTCGGGTCGGCTGCCCGCCTCCACCGACGTCTCCCTGACCGTCCCCAACCAACTCGACTGCCTGGTCAGGCTCCAGCTCGGCCAGGTCGACGCCGTGGTCACCGACGGCGCCCTCGCCGCGAGCCAGGCGGCACAGGACCCGACGGTGAAGCTGGTCGGCGAGCCGTTCACCACCGAGTACTACGGCGTGGCGATGAACCGGGACGCGGAGGGTCTGGTACGCCGGGTCAACCAGGTGCTGGTGGACTATCTCAAGGACGGCTGGCAGACCTCGTACGACACCTGGCTGTCCGGGACACTCGGCCGCGACTCGGCGAACTCCCGGCCGCCTTCCCCCCAGTACAGCGACTGACGTACTGGACTGACTGACCTAGAAGGACCGCTTTCCACTGACGGACACCGACAGCAGCGAGAGGTGATCGATGGGCGTCGCGGGATCCACGGGGCCGGTGATGGACCGGGACGATGTGGACCGTGCGCTCGCGCGGCTCGGCGCGGAGCACGAGGCCATCGAGACCTCGCTGCTCGCCCTGCAGGACCACGCGGGCCGCAGGCTGCTCGAAGGCGCCGAGCTGACCGGCGTCACCAAGGAGCGCTGGACCTCCGCGGACGCGTCGATCACGCTGCTGTGGGCGTACTTCGACGCGTACTCGGACGCGCTGCGCTCCGCACGGGAGATCCGTTCGCGGCGCCGCTGGTCCAGCCGGGAGGACCTGGTGGAGCTGACGGAGCTGCTGCGCGGCGAGGCCGTCACGGTCGCCGGCTCCGCGACGGCGATGGCGAACGCGCCGACGCTGCAGGGCGGAAGCCGCCTCAGCGAGCAGTTCTCGCTGGTCACCCTCGTGGACCGGATGAACGACCTGTACGCGTCCTCGCTGGACATGGTCGTGGCCGCCGACGCGGTGTGGTCCGCGCTGCCCGCCCGGATCGATTTACTGGCCGCCGAGCTCCAGCGCACCCGCCAGCTCGCGCACTCCGTGGGCGTACGCCCCGGCGAGCACCCGGCCGCCGACGATCTGGAGCGGATCACCCGCACCCTGACCCGGCTGCGTGAGCAGGTCGTCTCCGATCCGCTGGCCTTCTGGGTCCCGGCGCCGGGCAGTTCGGCCCCCGGCGGCGGTCGCCCGGACACCACGACGTACGACCGCGAGGCACGCGCCCTGGAGGACGTACGGCGGGAGATCGACGCCGTGCTGACGGTCCGCCAGGACGCCGAGTCGCGGCTGGTGAAGCTGCGGGACGTGCTCAGCCGCGCGGACCGGACGCTCGCCGAGGCGCGCAGCGCGCGCGGTGAGGTGCTGGCGAAGATCGCCGCGACCGAGGTGCCCGTGGTGAGCGGCCCGCCGACGGTGCTGCAGGAGCAGTTGGCGCTGGCGGCCGAGTACCGCCGGCACGCGCAGTGGCACCGGCTGTCCCCGCTCCTGGAGTCCCTGGAGCAGAAGGCGGACGACGAACTGCTGCGCGCCCGCGAGTCGTTGACGGCGGTCACCGCGCCGCTGGCGGTCCGCGCGGAGCTGCGCGGCCGGCTGGACGCGTACAAGGCGAAGGTCGCCCGGCACGGCTTCGCGGAGGACTCGCTGCTGGTGGAGCGGTACGACGCGGCGCGCCGCATGCTGTGGAGCGCCCCTTGCGACCTGCGCGTCGCCGAGCTGGCGGTGCTGCGCTACCAGCAGGCGGTCGCGGAGTTGCTGGGCCAGTCGGTACCCGTCCGACGGGCGCCGCAGGACCGGAGGGAGGAGCAGTCGTGAGCCAGACGGAGGAGAGTCCGGCGGGCGAGGGCACGGCGGGCGAGAGCCCCGCGGCCGAAACCCCCGCGGGCGAAGGCGGGTCGGGCGCGGAGGCGTCGCGGCAGTCGTGCCAGCGGCCCGGCTGCTCGGGCGCCTACGAGGACGTCGGCGGCGGCGAGTTGTACTGCGACGAGTGCGGTCTGGCGCCGGTGGTCTCGGCGAGCGGCATGGTCAACTCCCCGCCCACCGGCATCACGGGCGGCGGCAGGGGCTCGCGCGGCTCCAGTTCCGGCAGTGCACGCTCCTCGCGCACCTCCGGGCGCTCCTCGCAGTCCCGGCGCTCGGTCTCGGGCCGGCTCTCGCGTGCCCTGTCGGGCAGGTCGACGGGCCGCTCGGTGTCGGTGCGCAGTTCCGGCAAGACCGCAGGTTCCTCGGGGCGGGCCCGGCTCGGCGTCGGGCTCGTCCAGGTCCCGGACGTACCGCGCCCGGACCCGCGTTCGATGGTGCTGGAGACCGCCGAGGTGCCCGAGCGGAAGCGGTTCTGCTCGCGCTCCGACTGCGGGGCGCCGGTCGGGCGGGCGCGCGGGGAGCGGCCGGGGCGCACGGAGGGTTTCTGCACCAAGTGCGGCCACCCGTACTCCTTCGTGCCGAAGCTGCACTCGGGCGACATCGTGCGCGGCCAGTACGAGGTCGTGGGCTGTCTCGCGCACGGCGGTCTCGGCTGGATCTATCTGGCCATCGACCGGGCGGTGTCGGACCGCTGGGTGGTGCTGAAGGGCCTGCTGGACACCGGCGACCAGGACGCGATGGCCGCCGCGATCTCCGAGCGCCGCTTCCTCGCCGAGATCGAGCACTCCAACATCGTCCGCATCTACAACTTCGTCGAGCACCTCGACCAGCGCACCGGCTCGCTGGACGGGTACATCGTCATGGAGTACGTCGGCGGCAAGTCGCTGAAGGAGATCGCCAACGGCCGCCGGACGACGGACGGCCGCCGCGATCCGCTCCCGGTCGAGCAGGCGTGCGCGTACGGCATCGAGGCGCTGGAGGCGCTCGGCCACCTGCACAGCCGCAATCTGCTGTACTGCGACTTCAAGGTCGACAACGCGATCCAGACCGAGGACCAGCTCAAGCTGATCGACATGGGCGCGGTGCGCAGGATGGACGACGACGAGTCGGCCATCTACGGCACGGTCGGCTACCAGGCGCCCGAGGTCGCCGACGTGGGCCCGTCGATCGCCTCCGACCTGTACACGGTCGCCCGGACGCTCGCGGTCCTCACCTTCGACTTCCAGGGCTACACGAACGTCTTCGTGGACTCCCTGCCCGACCCCGACAACATCGAGGTCTTCCGCCAGTACGAGTCCTTCTACCGGCTGCTGGTCCGGGCCACCGACCCCGACCCGGCCCGCCGGTTCGCCTCCGCGCAGGAGATGTCGGAGCAGCTGACGGGTGTGCTGCGGGAGGTCGTCTCCCTGCAGACGGGCCGGGCCCGGCCCGCCCTGTCGACGATATTCGGCCCCGAGGTACGGGTCACCGACACGGAGCTGTTCGCGAAGCTGGACGGGGACGTGTCCCGGCTGGGGGTGCGGCGCGACAAGGACGGCGACAGGGGCAGTGGGAAGAGCGGCGGGGCGAACGGTGGGGTGAACGGCGGGACGAACGGTGGTTCGCCTTCCGGTACGCCCTTGCTGCTGACCGCCGGCGCGGCCGTCCCCGCCCGGCTCACCCGGGAGCTGGACACCGCCGCCGCGGCCCTCGCGCTGCCCGTCCCGCGCGTGGACCCCGGGGACCCGAACGCGGGGTTCCTGGCGGGGCTCATGACCTCCGCGCCGACCGAGCTGATCACGGCGCTGCACGCGGCGCCCAGCGGCTCGCTGGAGCTGCGGCTGCGCGAGCTGCGGGCCCGGCTGGAGATGGCGGAGTTCACCATCGCGCTCGCCACCCTGGACGCCCTGGAGCGGGACCACCCCGACGACTGGCGGGTGGTCTGGTACCGGGGCGTGGCCGCGCTGGCCACCGGCGACCACGAGAACGCCGCGCTGTCGTTCGACGCGATCTACGACGCCTTCCCGGGCGAGCCGGCCCCCAAGCTGGCCCTCGGCCTGTGCGCCGAGGTGCTCGGGCAGCTGGACAACGCCGCCGAGTACTACCGGCTGGTGTGGACGACCGACCCCAGTTTCGTCAGCGCCGCGTTCGGGCTCGCCCGGGTGCGGCTGACCGCCGGGGACCGGCGGAACGCCGTGCACACCCTGGAGTCCGTGCCGGAGGCGTCCATCCACTACACCGCCGCCCGGGTCGCCGCGGTACGGGCCCGCCTCAGACACCGTACGGAGGCGACGCTCGGGGCCACCGCCGGGACGGCCGGGGCCGGGGGTTCCGGAGCCGTCCCGTCCGCGTCCGGGGCCGCGCCGGACGCGCCCTTCCTGGACGATCTGACCGCGGCCGCCGGGCAGGTCGAGGCGCTCGGCGGGTACGGTCTTGACGCGGTGCGCCGTGAGCAGTTGTCCACAGAGGTCCTTGGCTGCGCCCTCGACTGGGTACTCTCCGGTAGCCAGGGTGTCGCGCCCCGGGCCGGTGAGCGGGTGCTGCTCGGCAGCGCGCTGGACGAGCGCGGCCTCCGCTTCGGACTGGAGCGGTCGTACCGCACTTTGGCCCGGCTCGCCCAAGGCGGCGAGGAGAGGATCGACCTGGTGGAACGTGCCAACCGTTACCGCCCCCGGACGTGGGTGTAGTTGATGTCCCAGATGCCCCAGCCGACCGCGCTGACGAAGTGCCCGATCTGCGAGTGGCCCCTCGCCTCGGACGACCGCTTCTGCGGTGCGTGCGGCCATGACCTCTCGGCGGTGCCCGCGCCGCCGGAGGACCACCCGACGATCACCATGAACGGGACGGCGGGCGAGGCGCCCGACGAGTCCGCGTCCGTGGACTGGCCCGTCGCCTCCGAGCCCAGCACGGACACACCTCCGCCGGTGGTCCGTCCCACCGACATCCAGGGCACCGACTCCGGCGGCGGCGAACTGCCCGGCCCGGGGCGGGGCGTACGGTTCGACCGGCCCCACGAGCCCGACGAGTACCCGCTCGCCGCGCCCCGGCCGCCGGACCCGCGCACCGCCGACCTCGCCACCCCGCCGGCCGGTACGAAGGTGTGCGTGGCCTGCCGCGCGGGCCGGGTCGACCTGGACGGCTACTGCGAGAACTGCGGGCACGCGCAGCCCCGCGAACGCGACCACATGGAGCTGGAGCTGGGCGCGGTCGCCGCGGTCAGCGACCGGGGCCTGCGGCACCACCGCAACGAGGACGCGTTCGCGATCTCCTCGACCGCGCTGCCCGACGGCTCCCCCGCGGTCGTCGCGATCGTCTGCGACGGCGTGTCCTCCGCGACCCGCCCCGACGACGCCTCGCTCGCCGCCGCCCGCGTCGCCAACGAGACGGTGCTGGGCGCGCTGCCGCGCGGCACCCACCCGCAGCAGGCCATGCACGACGCGATCGTCGCCGCCGCGGGCGCGGTCAACGCCCTGGCCGAGGAGCCGGAGACGGCCCAGGAGCACGCCCCGCACCAGAACGCGCCGGCGTGCACCATCGTCGGCTCGATCGTCACCCCGAGTCTGCTCGTGGTCGGCTGGGTCGGCGACAGCCGCGCCTACTGGGTCCCGGTGGACCGCAGCGCGCCCCCGGCCCGGCTCACCGAGGACGACTCGTGGGCGGCACAGATGGTGTCCGCGGGACTGATGAGCGAGGCCGAGGCGTACGCCGACGAGCGCGCCCACGCGATCACCGGCTGGCTCGGCGCGGACGCGTACGAACTGGAGCCGCACACCGCTTCCTTCAAACCGGACCGGCCGGGTGTAGTGGTGGTGTGCACCGACGGACTGTGGAACTACGCGGAGGCCGCCGAGGAGATGGCCGAGGCCGTGCCCCTGGACGCGGCCGGGCGACCGCTGCACTGCGCGCAGGTTCTGGTCGGCCGCGCGCTCGACGGCGGGGGCCACGACAACGTAACAGTGGCCGTCCTGCCGTTCCCGGCCCCTCCTCAGGGGGCAGGATCGGCCTGAGGGTGCTCGCGGGCCGGGTGTTCGCGAGCGCCTTCGCGGCCGGACGGACGGGCCGCCGGACCGGAGGGGACCGGTCCGGTACAGGCAGGCGGAGTCATCACCCCACGGGCTGTGGGGCCAACAGTGGGGCTGCTAGGGGGATCTGAGTAGGCATGGCCAATTTCTCGAAGTCGAACGTGCCGCAGTTCTCGGTCGAGGTGTACCAGAACGAGTACCTGCCCGAGGGCGGCCGCGAGGTCAACGCCATCGTGACGGTCAGCGCGACGGGGGGCGGCACCATCGGCAGCGCGGTCGCCGCGCCGCACCTGTACTCACCCGGCCAGGGCCCGTCCGCCGCCGTGGCGCTCATGGTCGACTGCTCGGGGTCGATGGACTACCCGCCGACCAAGATGCGCAACGCCCGCGACGCCACGGCCGCCGCGATCGACACCCTGCGCGACGGCGTCCACTTCGCGGTGATCGACGGCACCCATGTGGCCCGGGAGGTCTACCCCGGCGGCGGCCGGCTCGCGGTCGCCGACTCCGCCACCCGCGACCAGGCCAAGCAGGCGCTGCGCAGGCTCAGCGCGGGCGGCGGCACCGCCATCGGCACCTGGCTGAAGCTCGCGGACCGGCTGCTCGCCTCGGCGGACGTCGCCATCCGCCACGGCATCCTGCTCACCGACGGCCGCAACGAGCACGAGTCGCCGGAGGACCTGAAGGCCGCGCTGGACGCCTGTGCCGGACGGTTCACGTGTGACGCGCGTGGAGTGGGCACCGACTGGGAGGTGAAGGAGGTCACGGGGATCGCCTCCGCACTGCTCGGGACCGCCGACATCGTCGCCGACCCGGCCGCCCTGTCCGCCGACTTCACGCAGATGATGGAGGCGGCCATGGGCAAGGAGGTCGCGGACGTCGCGCTGCGGCTGTGGACCCCGGTCGGCACCCGGATCAAGTTCGTGAAGCAAGTGGCGCCCACGGTCGAGCAGTTGACCGACCGTCGCACGGAGGCCGGACCGCGTGCCGGAGACTACCCGACCGGCTCCTGGGGCGACGAGTCCCGCGACTACCACGTGTGCGTCGAGGTACCGGCCGCCGATCTCGGCCAGGAGATGCTGGCCGCCCGTGTCTCCCTCGTCATCCCGCAGTCCGACGGGAGCGTGCAGAACCTCGGTGCCCAGGGTCTGGTGAAGGCGATGTGGACCGACGACATGGTCGCGTCCACCTCGATCAACCCCCAGGTCGCGCACTACACAGGTCAGGCCGAACTGGCACAAGTCATCCAGCAGGGTCTGGACGCCCGTAAATCGGGTGATTTCGACGGAGCAACGGCCAAGCTGGGACGGGCCGTTCAGCTCGCCAGCGCGTCGGGGAACGCGGATACTGCGAAACTGCTTGCGAAGGTGGTGGACGTGGTCGACGCGGCGACAGGTACTGTGCGACTGAAGGCGAAGGTCACGGAGGCCGACGAGATGACTCTCGAGACCCGGTCCACAAAGACTGTTCGTGTAAAGAAGTAGCCAGACCACACCGGCCCGTCGCGGCCACAGGAACCGGCCGCGAGGTCGGAAAGGAGAGGGGGAAGCGCCGACATGCCGACCTGCCCGAACGGACACCAGTCGGGTTCCGACGACTGGTGCGAGGTCTGCGGTCACCGTATGGCCGGTGCCGTACCCCCGCCGCCTCCACCGCCGCCCCCGGGCGCCGGTTACGGATACCCGCCGCCCGGCTCCCCGCCCCCGCCTCCGGGCGGAGGTGGCCCCGGGGGCCCTGGCGGGCCCGGTGGACGCCCGCACCTCGCCGCCCAGCCGGAGCTCTGCCCGCAGTGCCGCACGCCCCGCGAGGGCGGCGCGCCCTTCTGCGAGGAGTGCCGGTGGAACTTCCTGACCAACACCGCGACGACCTACACCCCGGCCGCGCCCCGGCCCTCGGCACCCGGCCCTGGCCCCGGTCAGGGGCCCGGTCCCGGTGGCCCCGGCCCCGGTCCGGGTCCTGGTGCCGGCGGGAACCCGGCGCTGCGGTTCCAGCAGCAGCCTCCCCCGCCGTCCTTCGGCGGCGGTGACGCGTACGACTACCAGAGCTCCCGCCCCTCGCAGGTGAACCGTCCCGCCGAGCCGATCCCCCCGGGACCGCCGTTCGGCGGCGACCCCTCGGGCCAGGGCGGCCCCGGGGGACCGGGCGGATTCGGCGGCCCTGGTGGACCCGGTGGACCCGGCGGCCCCGGACACGGTGGACAGGGCGGACAGGGTCCCGGCGGCCCCGGCCGTCCTGGTGGGCCCGGCCGTGCCGGCGGTCCCGGTGGACCCGGTGACCCGTCGGGGCCGGGTGGTTTTTCCGCGTTCGGCAATGGGCCTTCGGGTCAGCCCGGCCCGGGACAGCCCGGTCCGTCCGGTCCGCCCCCGTTCGGCGGTGACCCTTCGCGCCCCGGCCCCTCCGGCTTCGGTGGCGACCCCTCGCGCCCCGGCCCCTCGGGCTTCGGCGGCGACCCCTCCCGACCCGTTCCGCCGCCGCCCGGACCCACGCCGGGCGGACCCGGTGGGCCAGGTGGGCCGGGCGGACCCGGATTCCCCGGCGGCCCCGGCGGTCAGGGCCCCGGTGGCGGTCAGGGCGGCCCCGGCGGGGCACCGCAGGCGTTCCAGCAGGCCGGGGCGGGCGCTCCGCCCGCCTTCCAGCAGGCCGGGGCGGGCGCTCCGCCCGCCTTCCCGCAGGAGACCCGACGACCGCAGACCGGAGGTCCGGGCGGCCCCGGCCCCGGCGGTCAGGGTCCCGGCGGCGGCCCCTCCTTCGGTGGCGACGACGACTGGGTGATCTCCCCGCCGTCGACCGGCCCCGGCGGTCCGGGCGGCCCCGGACCCGGTGGCCCCAGCGGCGCGGGCGCCCGCCCCGGTGGCTACGGCTACCCGCAGCCCGGTGCCACCCAGGCCCCGCCCGGTCCCGCGTACCCGCAGGCGCCGACCACCTGGAGCGCGACCATCGGCCCGGACCGCGACTACTTCATGGCGATGATGCAGCGCTCGGGCCCCGAGGCGACGGGCCTGAACCTGCCCGCGTACTCCCCGGAGCAGCGACGCGCCCTCACCGGCAACCAGATCACCATCGGGCGCCGCCGCCACTCCACCGGTGACACCCCCGACATCGATCTCTCGGTGCCGCCGGAGGACCCGGGCGTCTCCCACCAGCACGCGGTGCTCGTCCAGCAGCCCGACGGCGGCTGGGCGGTCGTCGACCAGAACTCCACGAACGGCACCACGGTCAACGGCTCCGAGGACCCCATCCAGCCCTTCGTCCCGATCCCCCTCCAGGACGGGGACCGGGTCCACGTGGGTGCCTGGACGACCATCACCATCCGCCGGGGCTGACCCGCCCCGCGACAGCGCGACGACTCAGGGCCGGCCGGGCGACCTCGGCCGGCCCCGAGCCGTGTCACGGCAAGGGCCAGGCGTACGCGCCCTCGGGATCGTCCAGCCAGGCCCAGGCCCGGTCGCCGCGGACCGTGATGCCGTAGCGCTCACGGGACGGCATGCCCTCGCGCTGCCACAGGGCGAGGGCCTCGTGCGGGTCGAGGCTGCCCGCCGTCAGGGCCAGCAGGAACCGGAACAGCTCGTGGTCCCTGGCCCGGTGCGGCAGTCCGCCGAGATGCGGATGCACCACCTCCGGCTCGCTTCCCCCGCGCAGGGGCACGAAGTACGCCGACGTGTGCAGGAAGCGCCCCTCGGCGTGCTCGGCGTCCTCGACCCGCAGCCGTACGAGCCCCGTGGCCAGCGGGGTCAGGACGCGCGCGCCGGGGACGCACTGGGCGAGCCAGGCGCGCGGGATCGAGTGCAGCGTGCAGGTCGCGATGATCCGGTCGTACGGCGCCCGCTCGGGCACCCCGCGCGCCCCGTCCCCGGTGACGACCGTCGGGTGGTGTCCGGCGGCGTCCAGATGTCTGCGCGCCGCCTCCGTGATGTCGGCGTCCAGGTCGACGGTCGTGACCAGATCGTCCCCCAGCCGGTGCGCCAGCAGCGCGGCGTTGTACCCGGTGCCGGCGCCGATCTCCAGCACCCGGTCGCCGTCCGTCACCTCCAGCTCGGCCAGCATCTTCGCCATGAGCGACGGCTGGCTGCTGGAGGAGATCAGCTCCCCGTCCCGCACCCGCGTGGCGAGCGGGGCGTCGGCGTACGCGCCCCGCACCCAGCGCGCCCGCCGCCCGGGGGCGCGCTCCTCACCCCACAGCCGCTCGAAACCGCCCACGCCGCTCACGTAGTAGTACGGCACGAAGAGATGCCGGGGCACGCTCTCGAACGCCTTCCGCCACTGAGGGTCCGCGTCCCACGCCCCGCTCGCCTCGATCTCCCGCACCAGCGCCGACCGTGCCTCGGCGGCGAGACGTTCCAGATCGTGGTCCTCAGCGTGCGAGCCCATACCTCCACTGTGCGGCCGGACGCCCCCGGAGGCGAGCACCCGGGCCCACCGGCCCGCGATCCACCGGTCCTGGTCCTAGGCCTCAAGTCCTCCGCCGCCGCGTCTGAGACCATGGGGACGTGAATGAGATTCGGCGCGGCACGCTTCAGGAGCAGACCTTCTACGAGCAGGTCGGCGGCGAGGAGACCTTCCGACGCCTCGTGCGCCGCTTCTACGAGGGTGTCGCCGAGGACCCGATCCTGCGGCCCATGTACCCCGAGGAGGACCTCGGCCCGGCCGAGGACCGTTTCGCGCTGTTCCTGATGCAGTACTGGGGCGGCCCCACCACCTACAGCGAGAACCGCGGCCACCCCCGGCTCCGGATGCGCCACGCCCCCTTCGCGGTGGACCGCGCCGCCCACGACGCCTGGCTGAAGCACATGCGTGACGCCGTGGACGAGCTGGGCCTCTCCGAGGAACACGAGCACACGCTCTGGAACTACCTCACCTACGCGGCGGCCTCGATGGTGAACACCGCGGGCTGAGCGGCCCACGACGGCCGCCCAGCTCCGCGCAGAAGCCTCGCCGACCGCTCAGGCCCGCGAGGAGGGCTCAGCGGACGCTGACGCCCAGGGTCCCGAGCCCCGCCCTGCGTACCGCGATCGATCCGTACGGGGTGCGCAGCCTGAGCCACGCCCCCGAAGAGAACAGCCCCGGTGAAGCCGTCTCGTGCGATCCGCCCGGGCGGGCGGTGCGGAGGAAGCCGAGCGACTGGGCCGCGTGCACGGCCCGCACCGGCAGAGGTGTGTCCCCGACGGTCCGGGACCAGATCTCCCGCCCGATCCGGTCGAGTTCGGCCCGCGTCCGCCGCTCGGACTCCAACTCCTCCGTACGGGACCGGAATTCGCGTACCGCCGCGGACACCATCGCCCGCAGCGCGTCCGGCGCGGGCAGCCCCGCCTCCGGACGCCAGCCCCCGCGCGGGGGCAGCACCCCGGCCCACGGCGGCCCGGTGACGGCCTCCGGCACCAGCGCCGTACCCGCCGGCTCGTCGACGGACTCCAGGAGTTCACCGGCCGACACGGTCACGTCGAGCGTGACGTCGAGGCCGTTCTCGTACGGCTTGGCCAGGCGCACGGCCCGGATCGCCAGGACCTCGAAGGACGGCGGCCGGCCGAAGACGGCCAGGGCGGTCCCGGCCGCCTGGAGGCGCACCGCGGCCCCACGGTCGTAGTGGAGCAGCCGGGAGAGGAAGGCCGCGAGATCCGCCGCCTCCCCCTCGTCGGCGAGGTGGAGCACCGTCATGCGGCGACGGCCTCCGCCTTGTCGTCTCGGTACTCCTCCAGGAACTCCCGCTCCTCGGCGGTGATCCGGCGGGGCCGCTGGGTCGCGAAGTCGAACGGCACGATCACCGTCGAGGCCCGGACGTAGACCTGCTCGGGGTCCTTGACCTCGTAGGTGATCGTGAACGACGCCGCTCTTATCTCGGTGACCCACAGCTCGATGTCCACCGGTGTGTGCCGGTGGACCAGCTGCCGCTTGTAGTCGATCTCATGGCGCGCCACCACGGACCCCTGCTGGAAGTCCTTCTCCGGGCGGAACAGGAAGTCGATACGGGCTTCCTCCAGGTAGCGGAGGAAGACCACGTTGTTGACGTGGCCGTACGCGTCCATGTCCGCCCAGCGCAGTGGGCAGCGGTAGATGTGCCGCAAGATCGATCAGCCCCGGGTCAGCTTCTTGTAGGTGGCGCGGTGCGGACGGGTGGCGTCGGCGCCGAGCCGCTCGATCTTGTTCTTCTCGTACGACTCGAAGTTGCCCTCGAACCAGAACCACTTGGACTCGCCCTCGTAGGCGAGGATGTGCGTGGCCACCCGGTCCAGGAACCAGCGGTCGTGGGAGATGACCACCGCGGCGCCCGGGAACTCCAGGAGCGCGTTCTCCAGCGACGACAGGGTCTCGACGTCGAGGTCGTTGGTCGGCTCGTCGAGGAGCAGCAGGTTGCCGCCGAGCTTGAGGGTGAGCGCCAGGTTGAGACGGTTGCGCTCACCGCCGGAGAGCACGCCGGCCGGCTTCTGCTGGTCCGGGCCCTTGAAGCCGAACGCGGAGACATAGGCGCGGGAGGGCATCTCGACCTGGCCGACGTTGATGTAGTCCAGTTCGTCGGAGACGACGGCCCACAGCGTCTTCTTGGGGTCGATGTTCTCGCGGCTCTGGTCGACGTAGGAGATCTTGACGGTCTCGCCGACCTTGATCGAACCGGAGTCGGGCTCCTCCAGACCCTGGATCATCTTGAAGAGGGTGGTCTTGCCGGCGCCGTTCGGGCCGATGATGCCCACGATGCCGTTGCGCGGGAGCGTGAAGGAGAGGTCGTCGATCAGGACCTTCTCGCCGAAGGCCTTGCTGAGGTTGTTGACCTCGACGACCACACTGCCCAGACGGGGGCCCGGCGGGATCTGGATCTCCTCGAAGTCCAGCTTCCGCATCTTGTCGGCCTCGGCCGCCATCTCCTCGTAACGGGCGAGACGGGCCTTGGACTTGGCCTGGCGGCCCTTGGCGTTGGAGCGGACCCACTCCAGCTCTTCCTTGAGCCGCTTGGCGCGCTTGGCGTCCTTCTGGCCCTCGACCTTGAGACGGGTCTGCTTGGTCTCCAGGTAGGTGGAGTAGTTGCCCTCGTAGCCGATGGCGCGGCCGCGGTCGAGCTCCAGGATCCAGCCCGCGACGTTGTCGAGGAAGTACCGGTCGTGGGTGACGGCGACGACGGTGCCGGGGTACTTGGCGAGGTGCTGCTCCAGCCACTGCACGGACTCGGCGTCCAGGTGGTTGGTGGGCTCGTCGAGGAGCAGGAGGTCGGGGGCCTCCAGCAGCAGCTTGCAGAGCGCGACGCGGCGGCGCTCACCACCGGACAGGTTGGTGACGGGCCAGTCGCCGGGCGGGCAGCCCAGGGCGTCCATGGCCTGCTCCAGCTGGGTGTCCAGGTCCCATGCGTTCGCGTGGTCCAGGTCCTCCTGGAGCTTGCCCATCTCGTCCATGAGGGCGTCCGAGTAGTCGGTCGCCATCAGCTCCGCGACCTCGTTGAAGCGGTGGAGCTTGCCCATGATCTCGGCGGCGCCGTCCTGCACGTTCTGCAGGACCGTCTTCGACTCGTCCAGCGGCGGCTCCTGGAGGAGCATGCCGACGGTGTAGCCGGGCGACAGGAAGGCGTCACCGTTGGAGGGCTGTTCGAGGCCCGCCATGATCTTCAGAACGGTGGACTTACCGGCACCGTTCGGACCGACCACACCGATCTTCGCGCCGGGCAGGAAGCTCAGCGTGACGTCGTCAAGGATCACCTTGTCGCCGTGCGCCTTGCGTGTCTTGCGCATCGTGTAGATGTACTCAGCCAAGAGAAACCGTCCGGCAACTTGAAATCTGGCAGTGGGCAGTACCACCCATCTTGCCGCACGGCCAGCCCTCGACGGAAACCGGATGGTGAGGCCCCCGCCGGAACGACACGACCCCGGTGCCTCAGGGGCGTACCGGGGCCGCGTCGCACGCGTGTGTCATCGCGCGGTCACTCGCTGTCGAGTTGCCAAGGAACGCTCCCGCTCAGGGATCACCGGCCGTGCCCGCCCGGGGATTCACGGATCGCGCCTCGCCCGGCTGTCACGGGTTCCGCTTGCGGAGGAGGATCATCACCGCGCCGCCGATCACGACCAGCCCGATGGCGATGCCCCCGATCAGCGGGGTGGCGCCGGAGCTGCCGGTCTCGGCGAGGTCGGTGTCGGACGCGGTGGCCGCGTTGCCGCCGACCGTCGCCGGGCTCGGCTCGCTCAGCGTCTGCACCGAGTCCCCGCCCGCACCGGCCGCGGTCTCCGTCCGGCAGTCGAGCACGCCCCGGAACCGCTTCGCGTAGCCGTTCGGCCCCTCGATGGTGAAGTCGTACGCCTGGTCCTCCTGAAGGGGGATCGTCACCGTGCGGGTCCCGCCCGCTTCGATGGTGTAGGTGATCCCCATCAGATCGAAGGTGAAGGGTTTGTCGCCCTGGTTGGCGGCCGTGATGTCCAGGCCGCCCTCGGCGCAGTTCTTCTCGGCGGACAGGGCGGGTATCGCCCCCTTCCCGGCCCAGTGCGCGGTCGCCGTCGCGGAGACCGTGGACTCGCTGGAGCCGGCGAGGATCTGCGTCTGGCTGCGGGTCTCGGAGGCGAAGGCCCGGCCGACCGGCACGGTCGTCGAGGCCTGCACGGTCAGCTCGGCCGTACCGTCCGCGGCGTCCTCGGGCACCTCGAAGTACAGCTCGCCGCCGTCGAGGGCCGAGGTCACGGCCTCGCCGTCCGCGTCGACGACCTTCACTCCGTCCGCCGTGCCGTCCGAGGGCGGGGTCACGGTCACACCGTCCGCGTTGGTGCGCACCGTGACCGGGCCGACCCGCTCACCCGGCCGGCCGGAGACCGCGGCCGGGTCGAGGGTCAGGGAGGCGGCGGGCTCCGTCAGGTTCCGCGCGCTCCTCTCCAGGTAGTCCGCGAGCTTCTCCGCCTCCGGGTCCAGGGCCGTCACATCGGCCCCGTCCGAGTACCGCCAGATCGCCACCTGGGTCCCGGTCGCCGCCTCCTGCTCCGTGAGGCCCTTGGTGCCGGCCTTGCCGGCGAGGGCCGCGAGGTCGTTCACCTGCGGGTAGGAGTTCTGCAGGATCCAACGGATCTTCCCGGCGTCCTTGTTGGCGCCCAGCGAGGTGCCGCTCCAGGGGGTCTCCTGGTACTTGGCGTCCTTCTGCGTCGGGTTCTGGACATCGACGCAGTAGGTCTGCAGGGTGCCCCCGCCGTCGACGAACATCTCGAACAGCCCTGCGGGGAGCTGCTGTTCCTGTCCGTCGTCGGTCCGGAGCACGGCCGTCCCGTAGGTCTTGAGGCCGTCCATGGTCGCGGTCGCCCCGCCCGCGTTCTGCGGCGTTCCGTCGGCGGCGGCCGGGCCCGCGGTGACGATCGCACCCGCGACGACGACGCCGGACACGAGTGACACGGCGGCGAGGCGGGCCGTCCCTCGCCTGCGCGCGGCCCGCCCGGACCACTCGGAGAACGACGCCGAGAACGAAGAAACCACAGAATTTCCCTTCGAGCAGGACCCGTTGACGTGGGGGGTTGTGGTCCCACCAGCAGAATCAGAAGCCCCGTGAGCTATGCCCGGCATCCTAGGGATGCGGCGCACCACACTTCCCAGTCGTATCGTCGGACAACCGATCCGAATCGGAATCGTTATCGCTCGCACAGCTCGTGAACAGCCCTTGTCGACAAGTCGATCAGGAGTGCACACGGAGTCTTCACGACGCGTCCCCCGACGGGACACGACCGCGCGCCACGGCCTGAGGTCACATCACCCCGGCCGGTTCCGGCCGGAGTTCGTCGGCGGCGAGACCGCCCCCTGGCGGCGGCGCCTCCCAGTTCGGCTCCGGCTGGGCCGGATGCCGGGAGTCGGCCTGAGCCGGGACCGGCACCTCTCCCCGGGTCGTCCTTCGGAACGCCGACGTGCCCCGCGACAGATCGTGGCCGATAGCGACCGCGTCGACATCCGCCGAGACGCGGCTCTGCCCGTCCCGCTGCTCGGTGCGCACCTTCAACCGCCCCTGCACCACCACCGGATCGCCCAGCGCCACGGACGACGCCACGTTCGCGGCGAGTGCGCGCCGCGCCCACACCGTGAAGAAGTTGGTGTGGCCGTCGGTCCACTCGTTCTTCTCCCGGTCCCAGTACCGCGAGGTCACCGCCAGCCGGAACCGGGCCGACGACCCCGCCGACGACTCCCGGCAGACCGGCTGGGTCGCCACGTTCCCCACCACACACACCATCGTCTCGTTCATCTCGCGGATGCCTCCTTCGCCCCGGCGCCGACGCCCACGCCGGCTCAGGCCGGACACGCGCACGGGCCCGTCCCGTACGGCTGTCATGTCCGTCGTGCGGCGGTGCTGCGATCGCCGCGTGTTCAGACTGCCGCCGTCGGGCCGAGCCCGCTGAGCCCTGTGGACCACCCGCCAGTTGTGGAGAACTCCGTCACCCGACGGGGTGAACCCCCACCGGCGCCGCTCCCAGCACCCTCCCGTACTGCTCCCGCACCTCGCGGTACCGCAGCAGCTCGGCGGCCACCGGATCGAGCACCCGCGCCCGTCCGCACCCCGCCGCCGCCTCCCGCAGCCGCCGTTCCGCCTCGTGGCCGTACCGCCGTGCCGGACCGCGTGCGGCCAGGCGGCACCCCCACTCGACGGCGGGACCGCCCACGATGCCGATCACCATCAACAGCACCGGGACCCCGAGGTTCGGCGCCATGAAGCCGATGATCTGCCCCAGCAGCCACAGCCCGCCGATGACTTGGAGCAGCGTCATGGAGGCCTGCGCGAGGACCGCCCCGGGCCACCAGCCCGGCCGCGGCGGCCGTCCCGTCGGCGTCCCGACCCGCATCGCCAGCTCGTCCAGCGCCTCGGGCAGCCCCTGCGCCCCTCGGACGGCCGCCTCACGCACCGCCTGTGCCCAGGGCGCGGGCAGCCCCGTCGCGGCGCGCTCCGACAACGTCCGTACGGCCTGTTCGACGCGCTGCCGGGCGGTCGCCTCCTCGTCCACGGGCGCCGCCAGCGCGAGCCGCCCGGTCGGGGGTTCGCTCCGGTCCTGGTACCACCGCCACAGCCGTAGCCAGGGCGTCCCGCACGCGCGGTTGGCGTTGCGCAGCCAGGCCCGCTCGGCGGCCTCGCCCGCCGCGGTGGCGCCGACGGCGTCCGCGAGCCGTGCGGCGAACTCGTCCCGGGCCGGCTCGCTCAGCCCCGCGCGCCGCTGATTCGCGTACACCGGCCACAGCCGTGCCGCCGCCGCGTCCAGGTCGGCGCGGACCCGGCGGGCGGGCGCGCCCCGCTCGGCCACGAACTGCTCCAGCGCGTCGCGCAGTTCGCCCACACCGTCCCCGGTGAGCGCGGACAGCGCGAGCACGGTGGCGCCCGGTTCGCCGTGTTCCCCGAGCGCGATCCCGTCCTCGTCGAGCAGGCGCCGCAGATCGTCGAGCACCTGGTGGGCGGCCTCGCCGGGCAGCCGGTCCACCTGGTTGAGGACGACGAACATCACCTCCGCGTGACCGGCCAGGGGCCGCAGATAGCGCTCGTGGAGGACGGCGTCGGCGTACTTCTCCGGATCGACGACCCAGATGACCGCGTCCACCAGCGCCAGGATCCGGTCGACCTGTTCCCGGTGCTGGACCGCCGCCGAGTCGTGGTCGGGCAGGTCCACCAGCACGAGTCCGCGCAACTGGGCCTCGGCCTCCGGGCTCTGCAACGGCCGCCGCCGAAGCCGCCCCGGGATGCCCAGGCGGTCGATGAGACTCGCCGCGCCGTCGCTCCAACTGCACGCGATGGGCGCGGCCGTGGTGGGCCGGCGTACACCCGTCTCCGAGATCGCCACCCCCGCGAGCGCGTTGAACAGCGTCGACTTGCCGCTGCCGGTGGCGCCCGCGATGGCGACGACGGTGTGCTGCCCCGAGAGCCTGCGGCGCGCCGCCGCCTCGTCCAGCACCCGCCCGGCCTCCGCCAGCGTCGTGCTGTCCAGCCGGGTACGGGACAGCCCCACCAGTTCCCGCAGCGCGTCCAGCCGCGACCTCAGACGCCCGTCGTACGCGAGCGGGGCGACCGGCTGAGCGGCCGAGGACCTGACCTCCCCGGCCGAATTCCGCTCACCGGCCCCCGACTCGCTGACCCGCCGGGCGATGAGCCCGTCGTCCCACGGATCACCGGACTCCGTACGCACGGACGCGTCACCGGACGAACCACTGCCGCCCCCGCTGACACTGCCGTTGACGTTTCCGTTTCCGTTGCCGTTGGCGGGACGGCCCTGCGAGCCGACGCCTTTGTCACCGATCATCTCGTCGACCTTCTCGCCGAACTCCTCGCGGAGCTTCTTGCCGGTGTCCGGTGCCTTCTCCTCGCCCCTCTCGGGGACGTCGTCTCCGGTCTGATCCGTATGGTCGTGGTCAGTGACGGCGGTCACGGCGGTCACCTCTCCTTCTGCAGTACGGACAGGGCGGCGATGAGTTCGGCCTGTGGTTCGGGGTGGACGTCCAGTGCGTCGAGGGGGGCGAGGCGGCGGTCCCGCTCGGTGTCGAGGGCCCGGTCGAGGTACTCGGTGAGCAGCCGTCCGCCCCGGTCGCGCAGCCGCAGCGCCCCGTGCGCCCCGATCCGCTCGGCGAGGCCCTCCCCCGCGGACCGGGCCCGGCGGCCGCCCAGCAGGGCCGTGGCGCCCAGGGCGGCCACCACCTCCGCGTCCGGCGCGACGCTCCGGTCGAGGTCCCGTACCTCTTCCTCGGCGTACTCCTCCAGGACGCGCCGCCAGCGCCGTACGGTCATCCCGATCCGGTGTTCGACGCTCTCCCGCGTGGCGTCACGTTCCGTCAGTCCTGCGGCCACGGCGGCCGGTTCCCGGCTCCAGGCCTCACCGATCCGCTCGTCGGCGGCCGTGACGGCGCACAGCACCACCGTGCCGAGGCTCTCCACGAGGGCGTCGAGCAGTTCACCGGCGGTGCAGTCGAGCGGATAGCTGCGCCACCGCTTGAGGGCGTCGCCCGCGAGCACGGCCCCCGCCTGCAGACGCCCCTTCACGCGCGCGTGCTCGCTGTCGTACGCCGTGTCGACGGCGGCGGTGAGCCGGAGGGCGGTGGAGTACTGCTGGGCCGCGGCGCTCGCCAGTTCGGGCATCCGGGAGCGCAGCGAGTCGAGGACGCCGTGCGCGGTGCGGGCGACGGTCTCGTGCCGGGCGCCCGGCTCGGTGGCCTGCTGGACGAGCCAGGTCCGCAGCGGTGCCACGGCCGTGCCCGGCAGCAGCCCGCCGCCCCAGGCGGACTCGGGCAGTTCGGGCACGGTGAACCGGGGTACGTCGCCGAGCCCGGCCTTGGTCAGCAGCGCCCCGTACTGCCGGGAGACCTCGGACACCACCTGGTGGGGCACCCGGTCGAGCACGGTGACCAGGGTCGCCCGGTGCTCCTTCGCGGACCGCAGCAGATGCCACGGCACGGCGTCGGCGTAGCGAGAAGCCGTGGTGACCATCACCCAGATGTCGGCGGCGCAGATGAGTTCGGCGGCGAGTACGCGGTTGTCGGCGTCCAGGGAGTCGATGTCGGGTGCGTCGAGGAGGGCGAGACCGGGCGGAAGGCTGTCGGCGGTCTCGACGCGCAGCACACGCTCGCCGCCCTTGCCGCCGTCGCTCTCCGGGGGAAACGCATCGTCACCCGTGTCCCGGCCGGGCTCCCGCTGGGGCGTCCACGCGCGCGTGAGGTTGGGCAGCACGCGCATGCCGCTGAACCAGTGGTGGTCCTCGGGATGGCAGATCAGTACGGGCGTACGGGTCGTCGGCCGCAGTACACCGGCCTCACTGACCTTCCGTCCCACCAGGGAGTTGACGAGAGTGGACTTTCCGGCCCCGGTCGACCCCCCGACGACGGCCAGCAACGGCGCTTCGGGTTGCCGCAACCGGGGCACCAAGTAGTCGTCGAGTTGCGCGAGCAGTTCGTCGCGATTGGCACGCGCGCGCGGGGCCCCTGCCAGGGGCAGCGGAAAGCGCGCGGCGGCGACACGGTCGCGCAGGGCGGAGAGCGCGTCGAGCAACTGAGGCCGTACGTCCAAGGTCACCACATGCGAAGAATGCCCAATTTTGTGGACATTCTGAAGCATATAAGTTATGTCTGCGCGCCGACAGGACACACGGGACGGAGGGGACGAGAGGGGCGCAGGCATAACGAGTGCACAACACCCGAGGCCCGAGGCGCCAAAAGAGGTGCACGATTCGTACCTGCCTGCGATTATCAGGACCGCTTCACCGAACCTCCACATTGAGCCACGGAGGCGAAGCAACAGGGACAAGGACTCGGGAGCCCTATCCTTGTCCCCGGCAACGTCACGGATCAGCCCACACCCGGGCACCACGACAGAGGCCACCACACCCGGCCCCCGTAGCTCAGTGGATAGAGCAGGCGCCTTCTAAGCGCTTGGCCGCAGGTTCGAGTCCTGCCGGGGGCGCCCACTCTCCACCCTCCCTCGGGAGGGCTTTTCTCTGCCCGGACGGCTCCGCACCCACGCCCGCGACAGCGGAAATCACTCCCAGTCACCATCAAATACGGAACGTGACGCCCTCACGTGTCGATCCCGTACCGGCGGCCAGCGATCATCTTCGCCTGTCATCGCATCAACGTGTCGATCACACTTGATAGTGAACCTATCAAAATGCAGCAACTGGCAGCAGGAAAAGCGAGTTGTCCCAGGTGTTCATCAGGAGATCACCAAAAAGGGGACCACCTTGGCCTCGCCGTACTTCGCGCGCCTCTTCATCGCCCTGGCCTCCGCGAGTGCACTCGTTCTCACCACTCCGACCGGGGCGCATGCCACCGCGATCGGCTCAACTCCCGTGCGCACTTTTGAATACAGCATGGGTGGAGTGACCATGAAGGTTCCGACCGGGTGCATGTTCACGCACATCATCCGAGGCGGCGGGAGGAAGATCACCTACCAGAACGCGGGCGTGGACTGCGCCTTCGTGGCCGCGCTGAGCAGCGGCTTCTGCAACTGGCGCATCGATTTCACCTATGCCGACGTCGACAACCGCACCTATCGCACCTCGCGCGGCACGACACACAGGGAATGCAAGATCGACCCTATGAGGAACAACTCTCCCCAGACCCTGCCTCGTTATGGGAAGGCGTGCGCCCATCTCCACGTCAATGGAGTCCGGCGCGTGAGCCAGTGCCACCACATCACGAAGTGAGTCACCGATGATCGAGCAGCAAAACGGTGGGAACTCCCAGCGGATTCCAGAAGCCCGGCGCCGCCAGGTCGAGATCGCCGCTTTCCTTGCGGGAGTGATCGTCACACTCGCCTTCTTCGCCTTCTTTCCGGGGCTTCCGCATGTCATCGACTGGGGGGCCGTCGTCCTGTCCCTGCTCATGGGCGGGCTGGCCCGGTGGGGATGCCGGGCATGGCTGACCAGAACAGGCAAGAAACAAGCCAGGAGCAGCTGATCATGAGGCGGGGTCACGGCCGGCGCCTGCACACCTGTGCGCAAGGCGCCCGCGCCACCCGACCCACACTCCCGTTCGGAACGGGTGATCCCCCGTTGGACGCCGTGACCCCCGGTGCGCGGGCGCGTTGAAGGGGCGTGCGGCCATGAAGAGGGGGTCGTGCTCAGTCGATCAAGAAGGAGAACGTGATGTCTCGCATCGCGAAGGCAGCTGTCGTCACGCTCGGCACGTCCGCTGTCGTGCTCGGCGGCGCCGGCCTGGCCTCGGCGGACGCGGGCGCCGAGGGCAAGGCCGTCGGTTCCCCGGGTGTCCTGTCGGGCAACGTCGTCCAGGTCCCCGTCAATGTCCCGGTCAACGTGTGCGGGAACACGATCAACGTCGTCGGCCTGCTCAACCCGGCCTTCGGCAACGTCTGCGTCAACAAGAGCGACGACAGCCACAAGGGCAACCCCGGCCCGTCCGGCTACGGCCACTGACGGGGTCGACACCCCGAGCCGCGCGCAGCAGCGACACGGCGCCACGAAAACCCCCGACGGTCCTCCGTCGGGGGTTTTTCGTCACCCGGTCGCGGATGCGCCGCCGCCGCTCACGCGTACCGGTACACGCTCCCGATCTCCTCCAGCGCCCCCGGCGTCACGTTCCAGGGCGGCATCCGCTCGTCGCGCGCGACGACCCGCCCCCGCTGCGCGTCGCCCCGCCCCGGCGGCTTGGCCGGCAGATAGCGTGCGCCCCGGTGGCGTCGCTGCCAGAGCGTCCACTGCAGGTCGATGAAGGCGTGGTGCAGCCAGAAGACGGGGTCGTTGACGGACGCGCCGCCGACCATGTGCCCGCCGACCCACCGGTGCACGCGATTGTGGTTGAGCCACGAGCCGTTGCCGGTCCCCTGCCCCCACCCTTCGAGCCGGTTGCGGAAACCCCCGCGTGTGACCGAGTTCCAGGGCGCCTTGTCGTAGACCGGCTCGGCGAGCGCCGCCTCCAGGTCGCGGGCGGTGGGGAGTTCGACGGGGTTGCGCGGGTAACCGAAGTCCCGGGTGAGGTACTCGGTGTCCGTGATCCCCTCGGTGATGGTCCACCGTCCGGTCCCGTATGCGAAGGGGCCGGTCATGACCCGGTGGTCGGAGCGCCGCCCGTTGCCACCGAGCAGGTCCACCGTCCAGGGCGGCGCCGTCGTCGTGCGGTCCCGCGTCCAGTCCCAGTACGGGACGGTCACCGAGTCGTCGAGCCGGCGCAGCGCCTTCTCCAGCTCCAGCACGAACCGGCGGTGCCAGGGCAGGAACGAGGGCGCCATGTGGGCCGTACGCAGACCGCCGTCGCCGTCGGAGACGTAGTGGTCGATGTGCATACGCACGAACTCGTCGTACTCGCCGCGCTGTTTGAGCCCCAGCAGCGCGGCGACGAACCGCTTGCGCTCCGCGCGCGTGAGCGTGCTGACGTCCTTACGGATGTAGGCCATGGCCGATCGCCCCCTCCGCCAGGTCCAGCACGCGCAGGCGCTGGGTGGTGCCCAGCTCGTCGACGGCGGCGCGGGTCGCCTCCAGGGCCGTCGGATACGAGCGGTAGTGGTCGATCATGCTCAGATACGTGCCGTCCGCGCGCCGCATGAGATGCAGCGGGCGTCCGTCGACGGTGACGTCCCACTCCCCCGGGCCCGGCGTCCGGGCGCCCAGATAGGCGGCCTGGCCCGAGTCGGTCTTGGCGCCGCGGATACGGCGGCCCCGGTACGTCTCGTCGAAGTCGCCCTCCCCGGACCGCGCCGACCGGCGGGGCCACGCGGCGGCGACGACCGGGGCCACGGCCAGGGCGACGGCCGAGACGCCCAGGGCGCGCAGCACGCCCCGGCGTGTTCTGCTCCGGCCGGGGTCGGGGTCCACCGTCACTCTGCTGACGAACAACACTTTCTCCTCGTCGTGTTCAGTAGCGGTGACCCCCGGACGGCCGGACCCGGGCGCGCACGGCCCGGGCCTCGTCCTCGTGTCGCCGCGGGCTCAGACGAGCCCGAGGTTCGCGGTCGGCGCCGTCCGCAGCAGCGGGGTGAGGACGGCCGCCTGGGGGTCCTGGAGGCTGGGCAGGCCCAGCGCGTCGGGGTCGGCCGCGGAGAGCGGGGCATCCACGTCCAGCCCGGGGGTCAGGGTGCGCAGGTCGGCGGCGGGGGCGTCGACGCCGACCCGCTCGAAGCCCTCCCCGACGACCCGGGGCAGCGGGGCCTCGGCCTTCAGCCCCGGCAGCGCGGCGCCGAGCGGCACCTGTGGCAGGGCGCTCGCGGGCAGCAGCCGCCCCTCGGCGTACGTCGGCCCCTGGGGGGCGCCCGGCATGAGCAGCGGCAACTGCCCCGCCAGCTTGGGCGCCTTCACGTTCAGGGAGTGCTCCACCCCTTCGAGGGGCAGGGGGACGGGGACCGTCTCGGCCGCGGCGGCGGGGGCGGCGGAGGCGCCCACCGCGGCCACCACACCGGTGACGACGGCGGCAAGGGTTCCTCGTGTGGTCGGCTTCATCTCGGTACGGTCCCTTTCAAGGAATGTGCGGATCCGGGCTCGGCGTCCGTACCGGGTGAACGATCCGGGGATCTCCCCCAGTTCAAGATTCGCCCGACTGCCGCAATAGTCCGAGAGGCGTATTGGTCAGCTTGTCCAGAAGTCCCACCAGCGGGTCAGGATGAGCATGCCGATCACGCCCAGATGCACCACCGGGAACACCCAGGTGAATTCGGCGAGGAAGCTCTTCAGCCCGGCCGGCGCGGGCAGGAAATCGTTGCGGACGCCGAACGAGGTCAGGTACCAGAAGAGGACGATCGTGGCGATCCAGGCCAGACAGCACCACAGGCAGAGCGAGTTGATCCGGTAGAGCGACTCGAACTGCAGCCAGGTCACGAAGCCGACCCCGAACAGCGCGCCCGCCTCGAAGGTCAGCCAGTACCAGCGCGGGAAGACCGCCCCGGCCAGCAGGCTGACGCCGACGCAGATCACGATGCCGTAGGCGACGAGGCCGAGCATCGGGTTGGGGAACCCGAAGGCGGAGGCCTGGTCGCTCTTCATGATGTTGCCGCAGGAGACGACCGGGTTGAGGCTGCACCCGGGGGTGAAGTTCGGGTCCTCCAGCAGCTTGAACTTGTCGAGCGTGATGACCCAGGAGGCGAGCAGCCCGGCCGCACCGGTGATCAGCAGGAGCACCGCGAAGGCACGACTGCCGCCGACCGCGCCCCCCGTCCGCGCCGCCGAACCCGCTCCGCCCACCGCCCGCCCCACCGGACCCACCCCACCCGTCGACCGCCCTGCCGGGGCGGCCATCAGCCGCGCAGGCTGCGGGCCGGCAGAAGGACGTGCGCCGCGCTGGTCAGCGTCTCGGTGTCGCCCGCGAACGCGGCGAGGGCCTCGGGCTCGACGGGCGTCCCGGGCCGGGCCTCGGGCCAGGGGCGGGTCGCGAAGAGCAGGTAGGCGAAGCCGCGTTCGCCGACGGCGGCGAGCCACTCCGGCGGAGCCGGGCACTGGGCGTTGAGCTGCGGCATGGTGACGACGGCCTGGCCGGCCTCGACGAGGAGGGTGACCGGCAGGCTGGGGTGGGCGGCGCCGTCGACGATCTTCTCGCCGATGGACAGACCGAGGCTCGTCAGCAGATCCGTCACGGCGGCCGTGGAGCCCTCCGGGCCGCTCCGGCCGTCGCCCAGGGTGTAGGCGAGCAGATAGGGCATGTCCCCGTCGGGGGCTTCGCCGCTCCACGCCATGACGACGAGCGTGCCGAGATCGGCGGGGCGGAAAGGGCGGGTTTCAGCGGAAGTTGAAGTCACCGCGGAACCCTATCCACGCCCGCCAAACGAGCCGACCGTCTTTTCACCCGACCGGGCGACACCCGGCGACTGACCACACGAACGAGGGACACGCGTCGAACAACGGGGAGTTCACGCCCACGGGGCCGGTTCCGCGTCTTCGCGGAGCCGGCCCCGTGGGGCTGGGAAAGGGACCGTCAGCCCTGGAGGGGCAGACCGCCGAGAAGCTGGCTGGGGCCGCCCGGGGAGTTGAGGGCCTTGGTCGCGCCGCTCACCGTGTGGAGCACGGAGTCCTTGTTCTCCGTGTCGAGCGCGTTCGACTGCTGCTGCAGCGGCGCGGGCTCGATGGGCCCCTTGAAGAGCGTGTTCACCGCGCCGTTGAGGCTGGTGGGCGTGACGTCCGCGGCGTCGTAGGCAAAGGCCGGCGCGGCGGCACCGGCGATGGCGATGGACCCTGCGACGACAGCGGCGGCCTTCAGCGACTTCATCGTGTTCCTCTCCTCGGATACTGGAAGCACTGCGCCGTGTCCAACGAGCCCTCGCGCCGACGGAAACCCCGTACCGGACATGTCATATCTGACGCCGAACGACAGGTCATACGAACAGCCGCCTGACCGACCCGGCGACGGTCGGCCCGACGGCTCCCTTCGGTCCTACGAGGCGGGCGGCACGGCCTGCGGCTGGACGGGCAGCGCGGCCGACGGGGCGACCGGCGGGGCGACCGGCAGGTCCGTCGGCGACTGCACGGCCAGCAGGTCGGCCGGGAGGGGCAGTCCGGTGCCCAGGAGTGTGGCCGCGACCAGTTTGACCAGGCTGTTCACCACACCGGTGACGGCGGGCAGCACCTGCGCGGGGTCGCCGGAGGTGACCGCCTTCAGCAGCGCGTCGACGGCGCTCTGCAGGGTGGTCAGCGCGTCGGTCACGAGGTCCGCCGAAACCCTGCCGGCCAACAGCACGGGACCGCGGTCGTACGCCGGCAGCGTGACGGCCGACTGCGCGTCGGCCGGGGCGACCGGGGCCGACGGAGCGACCGGCACCGAAGGAGCCGCCGGGACCGAGGGCGCCGCCGGGAGCATCGGCGTGGTGGCGGCGGGCGGAGTGCCGGGCACGAGGGGCGCGGCCGGTACGGCGGGCGCCTCCGGTACGGCCGGTACGGCGGGCGCGGCCGGGTCCACCGGCGGGGCGACCACCGGTGGGACGACCGGCGCCGCCGGGGCCTCCGGAGCGGCCGGGGCCGCCGCCCTCGCCTCGGCGATGGCGGTCCGCACGGCCTCGCCGAGTTCCGCGGCCCTGTCGGCGGAGAGCTGGCCGTTGTCCGCCTTGAGCGCGGCGTCGAGCAGATCGGTCACCGGCTCGAGCACGCCCCCGAGGTCGCCGAGACCCTTGAGCTGCGCCACGAGCGCGTCCGCGCCGGGGACGGGCGCCGCCGACCGGGCGCGGTCGCGCGCCGTCTCGACGTCCGCGGCCAGGGCGGCCGGGGCGGTGACGCCGAGCAGGAGTGCGGCGCAGACTGCGGGGACCGCGAGACGCCGTGCGGGCAGAGCACGCATGGAGGTTCCTTCCATCGGTTCGAGGGATCGTTCCTTCACCGTGAAATCGGTGATCGCCGCCTGCAACCGAGGGACCCCATTCGGGGCAACACGAACCGGCCGCCCTCCCCGTGGGGAGGACGGCCGGTTCATGTGGAACGTGCGAACGTCAGTGCGGGGACGTCAATCCTCGAACGTCAGTCGCTGAACGTCAGTCGTCGAACGTCAGTCGTTGAAGCACTTGTTGCCGAACGAGGGGTTCAGCAGACCGATGACGTTGATGGTGTTCCCGCACACGTTGACCGGCACGTGGACCGGAACCTGCACGACGTTGCCCGACAGCACGCCCGGGGAGTGAGCGGCGAAGCCCTTCGCCTCGCTGTCGGCGGTGGCGACGCCGGCGGTGCCCGCCACGGCCGCGGCAGCAACGGAGGTCAGGGCCAGGCCCTTCGCGATACGCGACATGGAGAGGTGCTCCTTGGAGTTGATGCAAAAAACACTCGGGCGGGGATGCCCGGCGCGGGGAACAACGCGCGGCGGGCACCGGGGGTTGTGCCTCCAAAGGAGTGATCTCCAAAAACACCTGCTTCACCATTCCGACACAGTTGGCGCGTTCCGCAGATAAGTACGCATAGCGGGCTAGAGTTGCGCACCTCCCCAGGCCGCCGCGTCTTTTATCAGATCCGCAGGATTCCGGCCTTTCGGCGGCCCGCGGACATTCCCCCGACAAGCACCCGAACGAGCTCCCGAAAGGGCACCGCCGGTCATGCGCATTCATCCGGGTCCTCTGCTGCGTCGCGTCATGGTGGGCTGCTGCGCCCTCGCCGCCCTCTGGGGGCCCGGCGCCGCCGCGACGGCCGCGCCCCCCGCCCCCTCGCCCGAGGCCGAGCGCCTGGCCTTCACCGAGCGCTACCGGGCGCTGCGGCACGGCGGCATCGTCCGCGCGGCCAACTCCTCCATCACCTGCCGTACGACGGTGGCGTCGTGCGCCGACGCGCGCGCGGGGCGTGTCGGCGTGAACCCGGCGCGCACCGCCGTCAACGACGACTTCGACATGTTCTACATCGACGTCGACCGGGACCCGAACACCTACAACTCCAGCCGGGGCGAGGTCCGGCTGCCGCCGGGCGCGCGGGTGTCGTACGCACGGCTGTACTGGGGCGGAAACCTCAAGGTGGGGGAGCAGAAGCCGCCGAAGGACAACGGGCGGGTGCTGGTCGCGGAGCCCGGCGGGGAGTACAAGGAGGTGCTCGCGGACTCGGTGGTGGGCCACCGGGTGGCGCGCGGCGCGGACGCCTTCCAGGCCTCGGCGGACGTCACGGAGCTGGTGCGGTCGAGCGGTTCGGGGCTCTACACGGTGGCGCAGGTCAATGTGGCCATGGGCCGTTCGGCGGCCGGGGCGTGGGGCGGCTGGACGCTGGCGGTGGCGTACGAGAACCCGGCGGAGCCGCTGCGGCACCTGGTGATCGGGGACGGGTTCGACGCGCTCGCGGCGGACGGGGAACAGCTGGTCCGGCTGCGGGACACGGCCTTCCCCGCGGGCGCCCGGGGCACCGTGGGCCTGGTCGCCTACAACGGCGACCGCGGGCGCACCGGTGATTCGCTCACCGTTTCGACGGGTGACGGTGAGGCAGGCGCCCTGGAGGACGCGGCCAACCCCCACGACGACGTCCTCAACTCGACGATCAGCCAGCCAGGGGCGGTTGTCGCGGGGCGCACGCCCGCGTACGCGAACACCCTCGGCTACGACTCGGACGTCCTCGAACTGGACGATGAAATCCGCCATGGGGGTGACCAGTTGGCCTTCCGGCTCGTTTCGCAGCGGGACGCGGCTTGGGTCGGGGCGCTCTTCGTCGCCGTCGACGCCAAGCCGTGACGCGCGCCGCCCGGCGCCGCCCTTGAGCGAGGAACCCGCATGCATCTGTCACCATCCGACCCTCCGTCGCGGGTCCTGCACCTCACGCAGCCGGTCGACGGCGGCGTGGCCCGCGTCGTGACGGACCTGGTGCGGGCCCAGCTCGCCGAGGGCCTGCGCGTCGCGGTGGCCTGCCCCGACGGTCCGCTCGCCCCTGAGCTGCGCGCGCTCGGCGCGGATGTGCGCCCCTGGGCGGCCACCCGGTCACCCGGGCCCACGCTCCTGTCCGAGGTGCGCCGGCTGCGGCGGATCCTCGACGACGTACGGCCCGATCTGGTGCACGCGCACAGCGCGAAGGCCGGGCTGGCGGGCCGGCTCGCCGTACGGGGGCGCGTGCCGACCGTGTTCCAGCCGCACGCCTGGTCGTTCGAGGCGGTGGAGGGCGCGATGGCGGCGCTGGCGCTCGGCTGGGAGCGAATGGGGGCGCGTTGGGCCTCCCGGGTGGTGTGTGTCAGCGAGGCGGAGCGGGTCACCGGGGAGCGGGCCGGGGTGCGCGCGCGGTGGACGGTGATCCCGAACGGCGTCGACACCGGGCGTTTCCACCCCGCCGCCGTGGACGCCGTCCGTGCCGGGATCCCCCTGCTCGAAGGGGTCGATCCGGCCGCGCCGCTGGTGGTGTGCGTGGGGCGGCTGTGCCGGCAGAAGGGGCAGGACGTGCTCCTCACGGCCTGGGACGCGGTGCTGCGGCGGGTGCCCGGGGCGCGTCTGGTGCTGGTCGGGGACGGGCCGGAGGGCGAGCGGCTGCGGGCCGCGGCGCCCGAGGGGGTGCTGTTCGCCGGGGGTGTCGCGGACGCGGTGCCCTGGTACCAGGCCGCCGATCTGGTGGTCCTGCCGTCGCGGTGGGAGGGCATGGCGCTGGCGCCGCTGGAGGCCATGGCGTGCGGGCGGCCGGTCGTGCTCACCGAGGTGGACGGGGCCCGCGAGAGCCTGCCGCCGGGACAGGAGCCCGTGCCCGTCGAGGACCCGGCCGCGCTCGCCGCGTCCGTCGCCCGGCTGCTGCTCGATCCGCTGCTGCGCGAGTCGCTCGGCCACGAGTGCCGCCGCCACGTACTGACCACGCACGACGTACGGCACACCAACGAGGCCGTGGCGGGCGTGTACCGCGAACTGCTCGGCGGTGCGGGCGGCCGGCGCGGGAAAGCCACCGAGGCCACCGAGTACAGGGAGTCGATCCACACGTGACCGCGGAACGTACGGAGAGCACCGTCTCCTCCACCGGTGGCCAGCAACGCGGGTTCGGCGGCTCGTCCGTGTCGGTGGTCCCGGCGCGTGACACCGTCGGCGGCCCGGCCCTCCCGGCCGGGCGGCGGCCCGTCGCCCGGCCTCCCTCGGGGCTGCCGCTGCTCGCCGCGGACGGCGGCGCGGCCCTGCTCGCGGTGCTGGTGCTCACGGGCAGCGCGACGCCCGGGCGCCCCCTGATGGCCGCCCTGCTGGCCCTGACCGTGGCCTGGCTGAACGCCCGCGCGCGCCTCTACCGGCCGCCCGCCGTACCCGCCGCGCTCGACGAACTGCCCGCCGTCTGCGGACGGATCGTGCTCGGCTGGTGCGTGCTCGCCGCCGGCGTGGCCGCGCACTCCCCCGACCACGCGCTCACCGCCCATGAACTGGCCCTCGGCTGCGCCCTGCAGTCGGCGGCGGCCTGTGCCGGGCGGGGCTCGGTGCACTGGACCCGCCGCCGAGCGCTCGTCCGGCGCCCCGGCGCGGCCCTGGTGGTGGGACCGGCGGCGACCGCGCAGCGCGTGGCCGCCGCGTTCCTGCGCCACCCGGGGTGCGGCATCCGTCCCGTCGGCGTGGTCGCCGACCAGGCGGCCGGAACCGAGGGCCTGCCCGTGCTGACCACTCCGGAGGAGGTGCGGCGGGCGGCCGTCCAGAACGGCGTCCAGGCCGTCCTCGTCGTCGGCTCCCGCACCGAACGCGCCCCGCTGCTGCGGACGTTGGAGAACGACGGCTGCGTGCTGTGGGAGGTGGACCCCGAGTCGCCCTCGTACGACCGGGACGGCTCGACCGAGCTGCTCGCCGGGTTCGCCTGCCGTCGGCTGGTCCTGACGCGGATTCATGAGGCTTTCGGCAAGCGCCTGTTGGACGTGACGGTGTCCGGGGCGCTGCTGCTCCTGGTGAGTCCGCTGCTGCTGCTGTGCGCGGTCGTCCTGCGGCTGAGCGACGGGCCGGGCGTGGTGTTCCGGCAGGAGCGGATCGGGCGGGACGGGCTGCCGTTCACCCTGCTGAAGTTCCGCACCCACCGCCCGGCCGACGCACACGAGGCGGCTACCCGGTGGAGCGTGGCGAACGAGCAGGAGATGCGCTGGTTCTGCCGCTTCCTGCGGCGCAGCTCGCTGGACGAGCTGCTCCAGCTGTGGAACGTGCTGCGCGGCGACATGAGCCTGGTCGGCCCGCGCCCCGAACGGCCCTATTTCGTGGCCAAGTTCGGGCAGACGTACCCGGGTTACGCGGCCCGGCACCGGATGCGGACCGGCATCACCGGGCTGGCCCAGGTCACCGGGTTGCGCGGCGACACCTCCATCGAGGACCGGGCCCGCTTCGACAACGCGTACATCGACAACTGGTCGCTGTGGCAGGACTTCTGCATCCTGGTGCGCACGGCCGCCGCGCTCGTCCGTCCGACGGGGAGCTGACCTTGACGTCTCCGCGCGCTGCGGCGCCCCTTCTGCCCGTCCTGCCCGTGGTCGCCGTGGTCGCCGCGCTCGCGCTGCCGATCGCCCAGGGCGCCGAGGGCGGCGCGACCCCGGCCGACGCCGTCTCCGGACTGCTGGTGCTGTGGTGCGCCGTACGGCTGCTGCGGGACCGGCGGCGCCCCCTGACCCTTACGGCCGCGGTGGTCCTCGGGCTGCCGGTGTGCGGGCTCGCGCTGGCGGCGGCCGGGGCGGGTGACCCCGGGGAGGGGATCGCCGGGCTCGGCCGGTATCTGCAGATCTTCGTGCTGGTGCCGATGGCGGTGCTGCTCTGTGTCCGGAGCCGGGCGGACTTCCGGGTGGTGGCCTGGTCGTTCGTGGGACTCGCGCTGTGGCAGGGCGCGGTCGGGGTGCATCAGTACGCCACCGGGACCGGGGCCAGTTACGCGGGTGAGGACATCCGGGCCGTGGGGACCTTCGGGGCCGGGGACGTCATGGGAATGGCGACCGTGGTGTCGTTCGGGCTGGTGTGCGCGGTGGGTCTCGCGCTGGCGCCGGCGACGGCGAGGCAGCGGGTCTGGGCGGTGGTCTGCTCGGTGCTGCTGGTGCTGCCGCTCGCGGTGTCGTTCAGCCGGGGCGCGTGGATCGCCACGGCCGTGGCGTGCTCGCTCCAGGTGGTGCTGGCCGGGCTGCGGCGGGCGGTGGTGGTCTTCGCGGCCGTCGCCGCCGTGGGCGTGGTCCTGGTCGGCGGGCTCGGCATCGGGTCCTCGATGATCCAGGACCGGATCAGCAGCATCACCCAGGTCGCCGACGCGCCGGACCAGTCGGTCACCGACCGGTACACGATGTGGGCCGCCGCCGTCGGCATGTGGAGTGAACAGCCCCTGGACGGCGTCGGGTTGAAGGGTTTCCCCGAGCACCGCGACGGCCATGCCTCGCTGGCCCTCTCCGCCGGCAGCGACATCGCGGGCGCCGGCACGGCCTACCAGAAGCAGCCGCTGCTCTCGCCGCACAACATGTATCTGCTGGTCCTGAGCGAGCAGGGGCTGATCGGGCTGCTGACGCTCGGCGGGAGCTGGCTGGCGCTGGCCGTGTGCGGGGTGCGGGGGCTGGCGCGGGTCCAGCGCGAAGGCGCGGCCGTGACCGGGACCGGGGCGCGGGCCGAGGCCGGGACGCGGGCCGGTGGGCTCGACTGCGGGCTCGTCGCCTGCGGGCTGATCTCCTGGGTGCTGGTGGACTTCATGTACGCGGACATCGGCGGTCCGACGACCGTGCTGACGGCCGTGTGCTTCGGGCTGGTGGCGTGGTGGGCGCTGGCGGACCGGACCGCGACGGGTGCCGCTCCGGCCGGGGCCCCCGCGGCCCGCGTACCGGAGGGGGCCGGGGCGCGATGACGACGACGCCGCCCGAGACACCTTCCCAGCCGCCCCGGGCGGCTTCGCAGCCGCCGCCCGCGGACCCGGGAGACGCCCCCGGGGCCGACCCGGTGGTGCCCGGCGCGCGGGCCGCCGAGCTCTCGGAGGTCGCGCCCCCCACGGGACGGTTCCTCGCGAAGGCCACGCTCGTCACGGCGGCGCTCACGGCGGCGGCGGCGCTGCTGGGGCTCGGCCGGGACCAGTCGCTGTCGTATCTGTTCGGGGCCGGCAGCGAGACGGACGCCTTCCTGGTGGCCTGGACGGTGCCGGAGTTCGCGGCGACGCTGCTGATCGAGGACGGCATGGCGTTCGTGCTGGTGCCCGCGTTCAGCGTGGCCGTGGCCCGCCGCGCTCGGGGCGGCGCGGGCGACCCGGTCCGTTCCCTGGTCGCCTCGACGCTGCCCAGGCTGACGCTGGCCTTCGTGGTGGTGGCCATGCTGCTGATCGTCGGCGCGCCCTACCTCGTCGAGGCGCTCGCCCCCGGGCTGCCCGACCCGCAGCTGGCCGTCGACTGCACCCGGCTGACCGGCACCTGTGTCCTCAGCTTCGGCCTCGCCGGCTACTGCAGCGCGGCCCTGCGTGCCCATCGCCGGTTCGTGGCCCCCGCGGCGATCTACGTGGCGTACAACGTCGGGATCATCACGGCGATGTTCACCCTGGGCGGGCGCTGGGGGGTGCGGGCGGCGGCCGTGGGCGTCGCGGTGGGCGGCGTGCTGATGGTCCTCACCCAACTCCCGGCGCTGCTGCGGCAGTTGCGCCGCAAGGAGCGGGCGCCCCAGGAACCGGGGGCCCTGGAGGAGGCCGAGGGCGCCCGTCCCGTCGAACTCACCCTCATCGCCACCGTCCTGCTCTTCGCGCTCTGCCGTCAGTCCCAGGTCCTCATCGAGCGCTTCCTCGGCTCGACGCTGCCCGCCGGGGCCATCTCGCATCTCAACTACGCGCAGAAGGTGGCCCAGATCCCGATGACGTTCTCGCTGATGCTGTGCACCGTCACCCTCCCGGTGGTGGCGCAGGCGATGGCGGAGGGCGACACCGAGCGGGCCCGCAGCCGGGTGGAGAAGGACCTCGCGCTGGTGTCGTGCATCGTGCTGTTCGGCGCGGCGGCGATCTTCGCGTGCGGCCCGCAGATCATCGAACTGCTCTTCCAGCGCGGCGCGTTCACCGCGCGGGACACCGCCGCCACCGCCGCCGTGATGCGTGTGTACGCCCTCGGTCTGCTCGGCCACGCCCTGGTCAGCGCGCTCGTCCGGTCGTACTTCTCGGCCGGGCGGCCCACCTGGTACCCGCTGGCCGCGATGGCCGCCGGGATCGTCGCGACCTCCTGGATCGGCGCGGCGACCGTCGGCTCCTGGGGCGTCCTCGGCATCGCCGCCGCCAACGCGATCGGCATCACCCTGACCGCGCTGCTCCTGCTGTACGGCATGGGCGGCCGGGCGGTGCCGATCCGGGTCCGGCAGGTGGTGACCGAGATGAGCAGGCCGGTCCGGGCGGCGGTGGCCGCGGGCGCGGTGGGGATGTACTGCGCCGACCGGATCGACTCGCCCGTCCTCGGTCTGCTCGCCGGTGGCGCGGCCGTCACCTTCGTCTTCGTCCTGCTGGCCTCGGCCATGGGCGCCTCCGGCGTCACCCCCGCACTCCGTTCCGTCACACGAAGGCTGCCGAATGTCCGTATCCGCTGACCGCCCGTCCGTCCCCGCCGGTTCCAGACCGACGGGGTCCCCCGCGGCGAGGAGCACAGCGGCCCCCCTGTGGGTCGCCATGTACCACTCGGTGGGCGACTGCTCCGACGACCCGTACCGCATCACGGTCTCGCCCGACCGGCTCGACGCCCAGCTCGGCTGGCTGCGGCGGCGGGGTCTGCGCGGGGTGGGCATGGCCGAGCTGCTGGCCGCCCGCGCCCGGGGCGAGGGCCGGGACCTGGTGGGGCTGACCTTCGACGACGGGTACGTCGACTTCGTCGACCACGCGCTGCCCCTCCTGCGGGCGCACGGCTGCGGGGCCACGCTCTTCGTGCTGCCGGGGCGGCTCGGCGGCGAGAACGCCTGGGACCCGCTGGGCCCGCGCAAGCCGCTCCTCGACGAGGAGGGCATCCGCAGGGCCGCCGGGACGGAGGGCATCGAGGTCGGCTCGCACGGGCTGACCCATGTCGACCTCACGAAGGCGGACGACGAGACCCTGCGCGCCGAGACCGCCGACAGCCGGGCCGCGCTGTCGAAGCTGATCGACGCGCCGGTCCAGGGCTTCTGCTACCCGTACGGCACCCTCGACCAGCGGGCCGCCGACGCCGTCCGGGACGCCGGGTACGCCTACGCCTGCGCCATCGACCCGGGCCCGCTGAACGGCCCGTACGCGCTGCCCCGGGTGCACATCGGCGAGGAGGACACGGCCCTGCGGCTGCTGCTGAAGCGGAAGCTGCACCGGCTGCGCCGGCGGCCCGTCGAGGGGGTCTGAGGCCGACGTGAAGGCACTGCACATCATCACCGGCCTCGGCGTCGGCGGCGCGGAGCAGCAACTGCGGCTGCTGCTGCGGCACCTGCCCGTCGACTGCGACGTGGTGACGCTGACCAACCCGGGCCCGGTCGCCGACGGGCTCACCGCCGACGGCGTCCGTGTCACCCATCTCGGCATGGCCGGCAACCGCGACCTCGCCGCGCTCCCCCGGCTGGTGCGGCTGATCCGCGGGGGCGGCTACGACCTGGTCCACACCCATCTCTACCGGGCCTGTGTCTACGGCCGGATCGCCGCCCGGCTGGCGGGCGTCCGCGCGGTCGTCGCCACCGAACACTCGCTCGGCGACTCCCAGATGGAGGGCCGGAGGCTCTCCGCCGGCGTGCGCGCCCTGTACCTCGCCAGTGAGCGTCTGGGCCGGTCCACGGTCGCCGTCTCGCCGACCGTCGCCGACCGGCTGAGGCGCTGGGGGGTGCCGGACCCCCGGATCGAGGTCGTCCCCAACGGCATCGACCTCGCCGGTTTCCGCTTCGACGCCGATCTGCGCGAGCTGACCCGGCGGCGGCTCGGGCTGCCCGAGGACGCGTATGTCGTCGGGGGCGTCGGGCGGCTCGCGGCGAGCAAGCGGTTCGACGTGCTGATCCGCGCCCTCGGCCAACTCCCGCAGGACTGCTGGGTGTTGGTCGTCGGCGGCGGCCCGGAGGAGAGCGTGCTGCGGCGGGCCGCCCAGCGGGCCGGGGTCGCCGACCGGGTGCTGCTGACCGGGGAGCGCCCGGCCGCGGGTGCCCCCGGCTCGGATCTGCCCTCCCTGATGAACGCCATGGACGTGCTCGCCTCCCCCAGCGCCGAGGAGGCCTTCGGGCTCGCGGTGGTGGAGGCGATGGCGTCCGGGCTGCCCGTGCTCTATGTCTCCTGCCCGGCGATCGAGGACCTGCCGCCGGACGCGACCGCCGGCGCGCGCCGCGTCCAGGGAGGCGCGGAGTCGTTCGTACGCGCCCTGCTGGACCTCCGCGCGCAGGGCCCGCGCCCCCGTGGTGTCCCCGCCGCCGCCCAGCACTACTGCATCACCCGCAGCGCCGCCCAGCTCATGGACCTGTACGCCGCCGTCTCCAGCACGCCCTCGCCAACCCCGTCCCTGGGAGTGAGTTCCGTATGACCGACCGTACGCCAGAACGCCTGACCGACGGCCCCGACCGCGGGCCCGCCTCCCTCGCCCGCTCCAGGTCCCTGCCCCCCTGGTCCCTGCTCGCCGCCGGCGCGCTGCTCGGCGGGCTGGCCGGGGGCGCGTACGGCGTGGTGAAGGCGCCCGTCTACACCGCCACCAGCTATGTCGTCGCCGTGCCCGGCGAGGGGTCGGACCCGCAGTCGGCGCTCGGCTTCGCCCAGGCGTACGGGCGGGTGGCCACGCAGGTCGCGGTGCTCGGGGACGCCCAGGTGTGGGCGGGGGTGCCGGTCGCGACGCTGCGCAGGAACGTGCAGACGGCGACCTCGCCGGACGCGCCGATGGTCGCCGTGTCCGCCACCTCCTCCCGGCCGGACGTCGCCGCCGACATGGCCAACGCCGTCTCCCGCGCGCTGACCCGGCACGCCAACGACTCCGAGCGGTCGACGCGCGTCGAGTTGCAGGAGTTCGCCCGTGCGACCAGGCCGACCGAGGCGTCCTCGGCCTCGCCGACGGTGACCGGCCTGGTGGGCACCGCGGCCGGCGGGCTGCTCGGCGGACTCGCGCTGCTGGTCCGGCCCCGGCGCTCCCCACAGACCCCGCCGGCCGCCTCCGTACCGGGCCCCGCGCTCGCCGCAGACACCCACGGCCAGCTGTGACCAGCACCCTGGACACGGGGGCGAGCACCACCCTGCGCGCCGAACTCTGCACCGACGAGGATGAGTTCGGCGCGCTGGCCGAGGCCTGGGACCGGCTGTACCGGCGGTGCGGCGCGGCCACCCCGTTCCAGAGCCACGCCTGGCTGCACTCCTGGTGGCTGTCGTACGGCACCCCGGGCAGGCTGCGGCTGGTCGTGGTCCGGGACGGCGCCGAGCTGCGCGCGGTCGCGCCGCTGATGCTGGTGCGCCGTCCGCTGCCGGCCCTCGTCCCGCTCGGCTGCCCGATCTCCGACTTCGCGGATGTGATCGTCGACGACGAGTACGCCGAACAGGCGTCGGCCGCCCTCGCCGAGGGCCTGTCGGCCGCCGCCCGGACCGCGCTGATCGACTTCCGCGAGGTACGGCCGGGCGCCGCCGTCGAACGGATCTACGACTGCTGGCCGGGGCCGCGCCGCAAGGTGGCCGACTCGGTATGTCTGGAGCTGCCCGCCCAGCCCATGGCCGAGCTGCTCAAGCGGCTGCCCAACTCCCGGGCCCAGCGGGTGCGCGCCAAGCTCCGCAAGCTCGGTGACCTCGGGATCGAACCGCGTGCCGTGGCCGCCGACGAGGTGGACGCGGCGCTGCGGACCATGCTGGAGCTGCATCGGCTCCAGTGGCAGGACCGCAAGGTCACCACCGAGCACATGCGGCCCCGCTTCTCCGAGCATCTGGCCCGCTCGGTCGCGCCGATGGTGCGGTCGGGGGACGCGGTGGTGACCGAGTTCCGGCTGGGCGAGGACGTCCTGGCCGTCGACGTCACCCTCCTCTCGCGCAGACTGGCGGGCGGCTACCTCTACGGCGCCCATCCCCACCTGCGTGAACGCAAGGCGGACGTCGCCACCATGCTGCTCGACGCCTGCGCCGGGCATGTCGGCTCCGGCGCCCACCAGGTGCTGAGCCTGCTGCGGGGCGCCGAGCCGTACAAGCTGCGCTGGCGCCCGGACACCGTCGTCAACCAGCGGCTGCTGCTCGCCCGCCGCCGTACCTCCCCGATCCTGTCGGCGGTCGTCTGCGACGCGGCGGCCCGCTGCCGGGGCAAGGAACTGGTCCGCCGGTGGCGAGCGCGGAAGGAACGCGATGCCGGCGGCGGGGGGTGAACCGCCCGCCGCCGGCTCCGGATCACCGGTAGCGCGCCCACCAGTCCGTACGGATGCAGAGCTTCCCGCCGATCCAGTACTCCACCCAGTCGCCCAGTTCCAGCGGCGAGCAGTTCGGCGGACGTACGGGCGTGGTGGGAGCCGGCTTGGGCGTGGGGGTCGGCGTCGGGGTGGGTGTGGGAGTGGGGACGGGCTTCGGGGTCGCGGTGGCGGTCGCGTCACGGCCGAAGAGCATCGACCGGTACACCTGTGCCGCCTTCGGGTTGCTCGCGCACTGCCAGACGCCGTGCGGGCAGTAGTCCGTGAGCGTGTTGTAGAGGGGCTTGTGCTCGTCCATCCAGGCGAGCATGCGCCGCATGTACTCCGGGTTGTCGCCGTTGCGGAAGAGCCCCCATTCCGCATAGGAGATGGGCTTCTTGTGCTCCTTCGCGAAATCGACGTGCGCTTGCAGGCCGTACGGTTCCTTCACCTGTTCGTCGAAGGTGATGCCGCGCGGCTGGTCGTAGGAGTCCATGCCGATGATGTCGACCGTGTCGTCCCCCGGATAGCACTGGGTCCAGGGAATGGCGTCCCGGCCGCGGTTCGGGGTCCAGTCGAACTGGAATTTCTGGCCCGGCACCGCGCGCATCGTGGTGACGATCCTGTTCCAGTACTTCTTCCAGCTCTCCGGGTCGGGCCCGCAGCGATGGGTGTACGTGATGCCGTTCATCTCCCAGCCGAGCACGATCACCGTGTCCGGGATCTTCAACTCGACCAGCCGCTCGGCGAGCCGGCGGTAGTGGTGGTCGAACTGGCCGGCGGCGGCGCGGCGCAGCAGCGCGCGGACCTCGCTGTCGGAGACGCCCTCCTCGTTGCGCTCCATCATGGGCACGTTGAGGACGAACATCCGGTCGTCCTCGTCGCGCCGCCACTCCGCCCAGGAGTCCAGGAAGCCGGGCAGCCCCTCGATGTTGGACCAGCGGTCGCCCGGCAGATAAGTGTGCGCCACCCGCAGGTCGGAGCCGCCCAGCCAGTCGCTCAGCTCGGCGATCCGGGCGACTCCGCGGGGCCCGTAGTGCAGATAGGCGCCCATGGCGGGCAGCTGCTCGGGAGGCTTCGGGATCTCGGAGGGAGTGGCCGGCACGGGCGAGGCGCCCGGCGGCGGGACGGACGCGTCCGGTGCCTGCGATGCCGTGGGCACGGCGGGCGCGGGTGCCGGGACGACCGGAGCCGGGGTCACGGCGGCGGGTGCCGGCGGGACCGTGGGGGTGGCCGGAGCCGCCGGGGCGGCCGGGGCCGGTGGGTCGGTCACCCGGTCCACCACCGCGCCCACGGCGTACACCGGGACCGACGCGAGGGCGAACGTCGTGACCACGCCGGCCGCGACGAGCGCCAGCCGTCTGTTACGGGGCCGCCTGTGCCGGGCCCGTCGCTGCTGTGGAGCCATGTCCGCTCCCCTCTCCGCTTTCTTCACTTCACTGCTTTCCGCCGCCGATTTCCACCTACTGACAATCAGTCATACGAATGTGAATTCCGCCAACTGGGGCTCCGGCCTTCGGGTGCCCGAATCGCCCGCACGGGTGACCCGACGTCAAAGAAATGTGCGAGGACCCTGTCGAAATGAACGCGTCAATGAACGTGTCGCCGCTCGACACCCGCGTTCCGGCCGTTCTGCTGCGGACGGACCGCAATCCCTTCCATCACGGAACCCTGGGAGCCGTACGGTCCTTGGGCCGTGCCGGGGTGGAGGTGCATCTGGTCGCCGACTGCGCGGGAAGTCCGGTCCGCAGTTCGCGGTTCCTCCGCGCGACGCACGCCCCGCCCCGACTCGGCGCCCGGCCGGACGAGTTCGCCGCCGTGCTGCGCCGGGTGGCGGCCCGGGTCGGCCGCCCGTCCGTCCTGGTCGCCCTGGACGACGCGAGCGCCGTGGCCGTCGCCCGGCTGCGCGAGGAGCTGACGGACGACTACCTGCTCCCGGCCGGTCCCGCCGCGCTCGCCGAGCAGGTGGCCGACAAGGCCGAACTGGCCGCGCTGTGCGGACGCCTGGACCTCCCGCACCCGGCGACGGCACTCCCCGACAGCCCGGCCGGGGCGGCGGCGTCCGCCCGCGAGCTGGGTCTGCCGGTGGTCGCCAAGTGGAGCCGCCCCTGGCTGCTGCCCGCCGACGCGGGCCTGCGCAGCACGACGGTGGTGCGCTCCGCCGGGGAGGCGGCGGCCCTGTACCGCCGCTCGGCGCAAGCGGGCAGCCGGCTGCTGCTCCAGGCGTTCCTGCCGCCGGGGCTCGACCGCGACTGGTTCTTCCACGGGTACGCCGACCACGCCGGGGTCGTGCGCGGCGGCGGCCCCGGCCGCAAGCTGGGCGCCTGGCCGCCCGGCGCGGGCCTGACCACCGTCGGCCGCTGGACCCCGAACCCCGAGGTCCAGGCGCTCGCCGAGCGGCTGACCGGCGCACTCGGCTACCGGGGCGTGTTCGACCTGGACTTCCGCCGCGAGGGCCGGACCGGCGCGTACCACCTGCTCGACTTCAACCCGCGCCCCGGCGCGCAGTTCCGGCTCTTCACGGACACGGCCGGCGTGGACGTCGTCCGTGCCCTGCACCTGGATCTGACCGGCCGCCGGGTCCCGGACGGGGCGCCTGTGCCGGGCCGGACCTTCGTCGTGGAGAACTACGCGCCGCTCACCGCGCTGCGCCCGCCGCCCCTGCCGTACCCGCCGTCCCGTCCGGGCGGGCGCGAACTGGCCTGGTACGCGCGGGACGACCGCGCCCCCGGCCTCGCCCTGTGGTCCCTGTGGCCCCGCCACGCGCTCGGCCGGCTGCTGGCCCCCCGCACCTCCCCTCCCCCGCAGCAGCCCGGCAGCCGCGCCGCGAAGCGCGCCGAGAACGAGAAAGCGAGCCGTCCGTGATGTACGACCTGCTGGTGGTGGGCGCCGGCCCGTACGGCCTGTCCATCGCGTCCCACGCCGCCGCGGCCGGGCTCAGCCTGCGCGTCCTCGGCCGGCCCATGGCGTCCTGGCGCGACCACATGCCACCGGGCATGTTCCTCAAGTCCGAACCCTGGGCCTCCAACCTCTCGGACCCCGAAGGGCGTTGGCGGCTGGACGCGTACTACGCCGAACAGGGCGTCGAGGCCCGCCACGGCCGCCCCGTCCCGGTCGGCACCTTCGCCTCGTACGGCCTGTGGTTCGCCCGGAACGCCCTGCCGCCCGTCGACGAACGGATGGTGACGTGCCTTCAGCGCCGCTGCGGGGCCTTCGAGGCGGTCCTGGACGACGGCGAGATCGTCCGCGCCCGCACGGTGGCCCTCGCCGTCGGCGTGCTCCCGTTCGTCGACGTCCCGCCCGTGCTGCGCGAGTTGGACCCCGCCCGGGTCTCGCACAGCAGCCACCACGGCGACCTCGCCCGCTTCCGGGGGAGGGACGTCACGGTGATCGGCGGCGGCCAGGCGGCCCTGGAGACGGCCGCGCTCCTCGCCGAACAGGGCACGCGGGTAAGGGTGTTGGCCCGCTCCCCCGCCCTCCGCTGGAACGACGTCCCGCCCCCGCTGGAACGCCCCCTGCGGGACCTCGCCCGCTCCCCACACAGCGGCCTCGGCTGCGGCTGGCGCAACTGGTTCTACGCGGAACGGCCCGGCTGGTACCGCCGCCTGCCCGAGGCGAGACGGGTCCGGGTCGCGGCCGAGGCCCTGGGTCCCGCGGGCGCCTGGTGGGTCCGCGACCGCGTCGAAGGGGCCGTCGAGCTGCGGCTCGGGCAGGAGGTCGCGGTGGCGTACGAGACGGGCGGCGCGGTCCGGCTGGAGACGGTGGGCCGGGGCGGCGAGCTGACCTCGCTGGACACCGAGCATGTCATCGCCGCCACGGGCTTCCGGGCCCGCTGCGAGCGGCTGGGGCTGCTCGCGCGCGAGGTCCGCGCGGACCTGGTGCCGCTCGCCGACGGCTCGCCCTCGGTCGGCCGGGACTTCGAGTCCTCGGTCCCCGGTCTGTTCCTCGCGGGCCTCACCACCGCCGCCGGGTTCGGCCCGGCGATGCGTTTCGTGTACGGCGCCTCGTTCACCGCGCCCACCCTGGTACGGGGGGTACGGCGGCGGCTGCGCTCGGGGGTGCCCGGCGGGCGGATCCCGGTGCCGGGGGCGCGGGCCGACCTGGCCTCCACCGCCGGGTCGTGACGGTCCCGGGTGCCGGAGGCCCGCCGCGCCTCCGGCACCCGGAGCGGCTCAGCGACCGGACGCGGCCCGGCCCCGCCGGTACAGGATCGCCCCGCCCGCGATCAGCGCGAGGCTGCCGGCCCCGGCGGCGATCAGCGCCTCACGGTCACTGCCGGTCTCGGGCAGCGTGGGCGGGATGGTCGGCGGCTGGGTGGAGTGCGGGGGCTTCGTCGGCGGCTGCGACGTGTGGGGCGGCTTGGTCGGGTGCGGGGACTTGGTCGGCGGCTGCGACGAGTGCGGGGGCTTGGTCGGCGGCTGCGACGTATGCGGGGGCTTCGTCGGTGGCTGCGACGTGTGGGGCGGCTTCGTCGGCGGCTTCGTGGGATGCGGGGACTGCGTCGGCGGCTTGGTCGGGTGCGGGGAGTGCGTCGGCGGTGTCGGCGGCTTCGTCGTGGGCGGGGGCTCGGTCGGCGGGGTGTCGCCGTAGCCGCCCTCGGCCTCCTCGTCGTCCGGCTGGTCGCCGTAGTCGCCGTAGTCGTCCGACGAATCGTCGTGGCCGCCCTGCGTGCCGTCGTCGTTCCCGTAACCGCCGTCGTCCCAGGGGTCCGTGTACTCCGTGTACGCGTCGTCCCCCTCGTACGCGCCGTGTCCCGCGGCCTCCTCGTACTCCTGGTACGCCGGCTCCCACGAGTCGTCGGGGTCCGCGGCCGGGGCGGCGTAGCGGGGCTCGGCCACCGGGGCGGCCTGCTGCTGCTCGGGCGCCGCCTGCCGCTCGGGCGCGGCCTGGCTCTCCGGGGCGCTCCGGGTGCTCTCCGGGGCGTGGTCGCCGGTGTTGGCGCACGCGTTGCCGATGGCCGGGTTGCCGGCCGCGGCGACGTCGACGGTGTTGCCGCAGACGTTCACCGGGACGGTGACCGGCACCTCGACCGCGTTGCCCGACGCGACGCCGGGCGAGTTCGAGGCGGCTCCGTGCGCGCCCGTGTCCGCGAGCGCCGACGTGCCGTAGAGGGACAGCAGGCCCGTCGTCGCGGCGGCCACGACCATTCTCTTGCGCAGGGTCTGTCGCATCTCGTTCTCTTCCTGCTCGAAGAAGTGGGAAAAGCCGGCCTTGGAGCCGCTGAGGACGCTCCAAGGCCGGCTTGGGCACAGCCGAACGGCTGGTGCGAGGTGTTACGACGTCAGTCGTTGACGCACACGTTGCCGGCCGCCGGGTTGAGCAGCCCGATGACGTTGATCGAGTTACCGCACACGTTGATCGGCACGTGGACGGGAACCTGCACCACGTTGCCCGAGAGGACACCCGGGGAACCGATGGCGGCACCCTTGGCCTCCGCGTCGGCGAAGGCCGGGGTGGCCATTCCCATGGCCATGATCACGCCGGCGACGACGGCAGCGCTCTTCTTGAGCTTCACGAATTTTCCCTTCTCCGCGGTCATGCCTCAATTGACGGCCGAAACCGAGCGAGCACAGCATGAACGGCTCGCATCATGACCTGCAGCCTGCGAAACGAGGAATAGACACCGGAAGAAACTCAGGAACGCGGGGAGTGGGGTAATTCACTCGATCGCCCCGGGAATTATCGGACAGTCCAATATTCGGCCACTCGTATGGCCCTGTCCGAGGGCAAGGGAAGGGCTCGGGCCGCCCGCATGCACCGCGCGGACGACCCGAGCCGTTTCCCGGTTTCCGGTTCCGGCCTCGGATCAGCCGTTGCCGTTTCCGTTGCCGTTGTCCGAGAGGATCGGGATGTCCGACAGGATGTGCGACAGTGGCTCGTCGCCCTTGGCCTGCGTGGAGTTCTCGGTGCACTGCTGGTTCTGCGGGGCGGACAGGACGGGGATGTCCTGGAGGGCGATACCGGCGATCAGCCCGGCGCCGCCGATGTTGCCCTTGACCGGCAGGCCGACACAGGGCTTGTTGAGCGAACCCTGGACCAGGGAGAGCTGCGGGCTCATGTCGCCCTTGGTCGCCGAGTTGCCGAACGCCTGGCTGGCACCGTTGCCACTGAAGGAGTTCGTGCCGCCGTCGTCGGCGAGCGCGTGGGGAGCGACGGCGGCAGCGAGGCCGGTGATGGAAGCGGCGATCGTCACCGCAGCCATTGCCTTCTTGAGCATTTCGCGTTCCTTTCCTGGCGGAACCCGGGGGTCCCTGACTCTGGCAGCAACGGCCGTACACCCGCGCCGGTTTCGGGGCATCACCCGTTCGGCCCGCTCGCGGCGGCGAATTCGAGCGGACCGAATTCGCGACGCGCGCCCCGCTCCCACTCCTCTGTTTGGGCCGACGGAGTGAATCAGAGCAACCGGTGGGTCCGGGAGAAGTTGTCCATGGCGCTCCGGTGGAAACGGGGTTTTTCCAGAAGGGAACCGCAAGTGATCAAGAAGCTCATGGCCGTGACCACGATCGCCGCCTCCGTCGTCGGAGCCTCGGCCGCCGTCGCGCCCCAGGCCCTCGCCGACGACGGTGGCACCACGACCTTCAGCGGCAACGGCGCCGAGCAGGTGTACGGCAACTCCGCGACCTACGGCAACATGAGCCCGCAGATGGCGTTGATCCAGGGCTCGTTCAACAAGCCCTGCATCGGCCTGCCGGCCAAGCTCAACCTCGGCGGCATCGGGCTGCTCGCCGGTATCGCGCTCCAGGACATCCCCGTCCTGTCCGCGCCGCAGAACCAGCAGTGCACCGAGAACTCCACCCAGGCCAAGGGCGACGAGCCGCTGTCGCACCTGCTGTCGGACATCCCGATCCTGTCGGACAACGGCAACGGCAACAACAACGGCAAGTAGCACCCCGATAAGCCTCCTAATGCGCCAATGGGGGCAATCTACGCAACCGTTGGCCGGACGCCCGGTTGATCAGAGCGCAACTCCGCAACGGAGTCCGCTTTCCGAAAGGGATCGAACATGAAGAAGCTGTGGGCTACCGCGGCTGTTGCCGCTTCCATCGCCGGCCTCGCGGCCACCGCCGCCCCCCAGGCGGTCGCCGACGACGGAGGCACGAACTCCTTCAGTGGCAACGGTGCCAGCCAGGCGTTCGGCAACTCGGTGACCAAGGGCGACATGAGCCCGCAGCTCTCCCTGGTCCAGGGTTCGCTCAACAAGCCGTGCATCGGCCTGCCGGCCAAGCTCAACGTCGGCGGTATCGGCGCCATCGGGGCGGCCCTCCAGGACATCCCGATCCTGTCGGCCCCGCAGAACCAGCAGTGCACCGAGAACTCCACGCAGGCCAAGGGCGACGAGCCGCTGTCGCACATCCTGTCGGACATCCCGGTCCTCTCGGACAACGGCAACGGCAACAACAACGGCAACTAGCGTCACGCCACCACCGGACACACCGAAGCGGGTCGCCGAGTCCATCGGCGGCCCGCTTCGCCGTGCTCCGGCAGATGGCGGCCCCGGCTCACTTCTTCGCGTACAGCGACTCGATCGCCGCCGCGTACGCCGCGGTGACCGCGTGGCGCTTGACCTTCATGGAGGGGGTGAGAAGGCCGTTCTCCTCGCTGAACTCGCCTTCTATCACCTTGAATTCGCGGATGGACTCGGCGCGGGAGACGGCCTGGTTGGCGTGGTCGACGGCCTGTTGGACGTCGGCGCGCATCCGGGGGTCGTCGACGATCTCGGGGAGCGGGGTGTCCGGGGACATGCCGCGGACGTGCAGCCAGTGGGTGACGTCCTCGGGGTCGAGGGTGATGAGGGCGGCGACGTAGGGGCGGTTGTCGCCGACGACGATGCACTGGCCGACCGGGGGGCGGCTGCGCAGCCGGTCCTCCAGGACGGCCGGGGAGACGTTCTTGCCGCCGGAGGTGACGAGGATGTCCTTCTTGCGGCCGGTGATGGTGAGGTAGCCGTCGTCGTCGAGCGCCCCGAGGTCGCCGGTGGCGAACCAGTCGTCGGTGAGGGCCGCGTCGGTGGCGGCCGGGTTGTTCCAGTAGGTACCGAAGACGATGCCGCCCTTGATGAGGACCTCGCCGTCCTCGGCGATACGGATCGCGGTGCCGGGGACGGGCCGGCCGACGGTGCCGGGGCGGGGCTTCAGGGGCGGGACGATGGTGGCCGCCGCGGTCGTCTCGGTGAGGCCGTAGCCCTCGTAGACGATGATCCCGGCGGCGTAGAAGAAGAGGTTGAGGTCGCGGTCGAGCGGGGAGCCGCCGCTGATGGCGTAGCGCATCCGGCCGCCGAGCTCCCTGCGGACGCGGCGGTAGACCAGCAGGTCGTACAGCGCCCAGGCGGCGTACAGGCCGGGCGTCGGGCCGGGGCCCTGGTCCAGGAACTTGTCGAGGGAGGCGCGGGCGAAGCGGACGCCGAGGCGGTGGGCGCGGTCGAAGGAGGAACCGCGGCCGATGCGTTCGGCGGTGGCGCGGCCGGTGGCGTGGATCCGCTCGAAGAGGTACGGGACGCCGACCAGGAAGGTGGGCCGGAACTTCTTGAGCGCGGGCCGCAGTTCGTCGGGCTTGATGCTCGGGCAGTGGCCGATCTCGATGCGGGCCATGAGGCAGGCGATCTGGATCGTGCGGCCGAGGATGTGGGCGAGGGGGAGGAAGAGGAGGGTGGACGCGGCCTGGCCGGTGACCGCCTCGAAGACCGGGTGGAGCAGTTCGACCGTGTTGGCGGCCTCCGCGTGGAGGTTGGCGTGGGTGAGGACGCAGCCCTTGGGGCGGCCGGTCGTGCCGGAGGTGTAGCAGATGGTCGCGGCCGTGTCGGGGGTGAGGGCGGCGCGGCGCTTGGTCACCTCGTCGTCGGGGACGCCCCGGCCCAGGTCGGCGAGGTGGGCGAGGGCCTCCCGGTCGATCTGCCAGACGTGCGGGGGCCGGGAGTGGCCGGCGGTGGCGGCGGCGACGGCCTCCGCGTTGCCGGCGGTCTCCACGACGACGAAACGGGCGCCGGAGTCGCGGACGATCCACTCGATCTGCTCGGGCGAGGAGGTGGCGTAGACGGGGACGGACTGGCCGCCTGCCGCCCAGACGGCGAAGTCGAGGACCGTCCACTCGTAGCGGGTGCGGGACATGATCGCGACCCGGCCGCCCGGTTCCAGCCCGGCGGCGATCAGCCCCTTGGCGGTGGCGGTGACCTCGCGGGCGAAGGTGGTCGCGGTCACCGGCTGGTAGGTGCCGTGCTGGTCGGCGCGGCGCAGGACCACCGCGCCGGGGGCCGCGGTGGCGTTGACGAAGGGCAGGTCGGCGATGCTGCCACTGGTCGGGCGGGGGGCGAGGGCGGGGGTGCGGGCCTCGCGGACCACGCCGTGCGTGTCCCGGACGATCTCGACCTGGACGCGGTCGGTGAGGCCGCCGCGCCGTTTCGCCTGGTCCAGTTCCCTGCGTACGCCCATCACCGCTCCCCGAGGCCCCCGACCGCTTCATTACTGACGAGTCAACTTACCGGTGCGTAAGGAATTTTCAATGGTTTCGGACGACTCCGGGGGACGAGGAGGGGTGGGGGTCAGGCACGGTGCGGCTCCCGCCCGTCCCCCGGGGGCGGGCGTCAGAACAGCATCGTGTCGGCGGTCCTGATCGCCTCGGCCAGGCCGTACAGGTCCTTGTCCTCGCGGTCGCGGGCCAAGTCGTCGGCGCGAAGGCCCAGTTGGCGGAGGGAGGGGCCGGCCGGGAGGTCGGGCCGGCGGCCGTCCTGGCGGCGGAGGGAGTCGGCGAAGTAGGCGGCCACGGCGGCGACCCGGAGTCCGTACGGTGAACCGGACCACAGGTCGTCGTGCAGGGCGGAGGCCTCCAGACCGGCCGACTCCTCGTGCGGGGTGCGGGTGTCGGGGTCGAGCCAACGAACGGTGGCGGTGGCGAGGTGGCCGCCTTCGGTGCCCTCCTTGGTACGGACGACGTAGAGGGCGGTGACGGTGTGGCCGGGGCCGACCTCGCCGCCGTCCACCCGGTCGTCGCGGAAGTCCTCGTCGGCGACCTGCCGGTTGTCGTAGCCGATCAGGCGGAACTCCTCGACCGTCGCCGGGTCGAAGGCGACCTGGGCCTTGGCGTCGCGGGCGGTGAGGTCGATGTTGCGCGGGAGTTCCTCGCAGAAGAGTTCCTCGGCCTCCTCCTCGGTGGAGACATACGTGGTGTGGCCGTCGCCCTTGTCGGCGAGCTGTTCCATGAGCGCGTCGCCGTAGTCGCTGCCGACGCCCACGCCGAAGAGGGTGATGCCGTGCTCGCGGCGCTCGCTCGCGATGCGTTCGAGGATGGTGTCCGCGTCGGTGGAGCCGGTGTTGGCGAGGGCGTCGGAGAGCAGGACGACCCGGTTGGTCGCGCCCCTGCGCAGGCCGTCGACGGCCGTCTCGTAGCCGGTCTCGACGCCCGCCGCGAGGTTGGTGGAGTCGGTGGGTTCCAGGCTGTCGACGGCCTCGCGGATCTCGCCGCGGTTGTCGTCGAGGCGGGTCATCGGCAGGACCGTCTCAGCCTCGTCGCTGAAGGTGACGATGGCGACCGAGTCGTCGTCGCGCAGCCGTTTCGTCATGGTGCGCAGGGCATCCTGGGCGAGGTCGAGGCGGCCCGGTTCGGACATGGAGCCGGAGACGTCGATGACGAAGGTGAGGGCGGCGGGCGGGCGCCTGCTGTCGCTCTCGGCGGTGCGGGTGGCGAGGCCGACGCGGACCAGGGACCAGTTCTCGTCGTCGGTGCGGGCGCCGTCGACGGTGACCGAGAAGCCGTCGCCGTCCGGGCGTTCGTAGTCCTGGCGGAAGCTGTTGACGAATTCCTCCGGGCGGACCGTCGACGGGTCGGGCAGGCTGCCGTCCTGCAGGGTGCGGCGCGCGTAGCCGTAGGAGGCGGTGTCGACGTCGAGGGCGAAGGTGGAGAGGTAGTCGGGCGAGGGCGCGAAGTCGGGAGTGTCGTTTTCCGGTCGCTCGCCGCGCTGTTCGCCGGTGCCCTCGGGGGCGGGGGCCGGGAAGCCGTCGTCGGGGCGGCTCTCCCCTTTGCCCCGGTCGTGCGACGAGGAGTCGCCCCGCTGGCCACCGCCGCTGCAACCGGTGAGGAGCAGGGCTCCTGCCGTGCCGAGGGCCAGGAGTGCGGTGCCCAGTCGGCGTCGTGCCGTCGTCCGTGCCCTGTCCGTTCCGCTCCTGCGATACGTGTGCATCCGGGCCCCCTAGCCACGTCGTCCGTCGCCTGTTCGCGGGTTTCGCGGGCGACTGGTTGTGACTGTGACGGCGGAGGGGGCTCGGATGTGCGCCACGGGGTGTTGCGGATGCGTCTCGAAGCGGCCACGAAGGGTGGCCGCCGAGACCGGTGGGTGATCCTCCGTTGACCTAGGAGACGACGTCCTTGCGGCGGAAACCGCGGAAGGCCAGGGCGAACAGGACGAGCGCGTACGTTACCGAAATCGAGACGCCCTGGATCATGTCCGTGTACTCGGGCTGCGGGCGGACGACGTCCAGCCAGGCGTACTGCCAGTGGGCGGGCAGGAAGTCGCGCCAGTCACCGAGGGCGGTCACCGAGTCGAGCACGTTGCCGACGATGGTGAGGCCGACGGCGCCGCCGACCGCGCCGAGCGGGGCGTCGGTCCGGGTGGAGAGCCAGAACGCCATGGCGGCGGTGACCAGTTGGGAGACGAAGATGTACGCCACGGTGATCGCCAGGGCCTGGCCCGCGGCGCCCGTCGTGATCTCGCCGCCGGTCGGCAGCACCAGCGGGCCCCAGCCGTAGGCGATCGAGCCGACGACGAGCGCGACGACCGGCAGCAGCACGATCGCCACCAGGCTGAGCGTGAGACCGACGACGAGCTTGGACCACAGCAGCCTGAGGCGCGGTACGGGCGCGGCGAGGAGATAGCGCAGGGAGGACCAGCTGGCCTCCGAGGCGACCGTGTCGCCGCAGAACAGCGCGACGGGGATGACGAGCAGGAAGCCCGCGGCGGCGAACAGGTTCACCGCGGCGAAGTTCGCGCCGGACGCCGTCGCGGTGTCCATCAGGTTGGTGCGGTTGTTGCCCTCGCCGGGGCTGCCGCCGACCTGGAAGGCGATCAGCAGCACCAGCGGCAGGGCGAACAGGATGCCGAACATGACCATCGTGCGGCGGCGCTTCAGCTGGCGGACCAGCTCGACCCCGAGGGGCAGGGTGCGGCCCGCGCGGTAGCCGTCGGCGACCTCGACCGGCTCGTGGTGTCCGGGTTCCGTGTGCTCGGCACGCTCGGTCGCCGTGCTCATGCGTGCTCTCCGATCAGGGTGAGGAAGGCGTCTTCGAGGCGGCGGTTCGGGCCGACGGACTCCACGGGGACCTCCAGCCGGACGAGTTCGGCGACCAGACGCCGGGCGCTGCCGTCGGCGTCGAGGCGGACCACCAGGCCGTCGTCGGCGCGGACGGCCGACTCGACCCCGGGCAGGGCGGCGATCTTCTCGACGAGCGGCTCGTCCACGGGCTCGGCCGTGCCGACCAGGAGCGTGTCGCCGGAGCCGACGATCTCGCTCACGGGGCCCGCCTGGACGAGCTGTCCGTGGTCCATGACGACCAGATGCGTACAGGTCTGCTCGACCTCCGCCAGCAGGTGGCTGGAGACGATGACCGTGCGGCCTGCGGCGGCGTAGCGGATCATGACCTCGCGCATCTCGCGGATCTGCGGCGGGTCGAGTCCGTTGGTCGGCTCGTCGAGGATCAGCAGGTCGGGCAGGCCCAACATGGCCTGGGCGATGGCCAGGCGCTGGCGCATGCCCTGGGAGTAGGTGCGGACCGCGCGGGCGAGCGCGTCGCCGAGACCGGCGATCTCCAGGGCCTCGTCCATGTGGGCGTCCTCGGCCGGGCGGCCGGTGGCGGCCCAGTACAGCTCCAGGTTCTCGCGGCCGGACAGGTGCGGGAGGAAGCCCGCGCCCTCGACGAAGGCGCCGACCCGGGAGAGGACCGGGGCGCCCGGCACGATCGCGTGGCCGAAGACCCGGATCCGGCCGCCGTCGGGCTGGATGAGGCCCATCAGCATGCGCAGGGTCGTCGTCTTGCCCGCGCCGTTCGGCCCGAGCAGCCCGAGGACCTGGCCCTTCTCGACGCGGAAGGAGAGGTCGCGGACGCTGTAGCGGTCGCCGTTCTTGTACTTCTTGCTGAGGTCGGTGATCTCCAGCGGGACCTCGGCGAGCGCCGGGTCCGGGGCCGGGGTGACGATCCGGCGGCGGCCGGTGACCAGCAGCAGCGCGGCGATCGCGGCGCCGGCGATCGGCAGGTACACGACCCAGGCGGGCAGTACGTCGCCGCGGTCGGCCCGGCCGAGCGGGGTGGGCACCGCCAGGTCGCCCTTGAGGGAGACGGTGTACGTCGCCGGGGTCGTCGGGGAGGCGTAGCCGAGGTCGGTGGAGGCCAGGACCAGGCGGAGGCTGTGGCCGTCGTCGAGGTCGTAGTCGACGGCGGGGAGGGTGAGCTTCACGTCCTTGCCGGACTTGGCGCCCTCGACGCGCAGCGGCTCGACCAGCTGGGACGGGAGGACCTGGGACCTGCCGTCCGGGCCGACGTCGTACACCTTGGCGAAGAGGACGGCGTCCTCGCTGGTGGACCTGACGTGGACCGTCGCCGTGGGCGAGCCGGTGATCTGCAGGTCGTCGGCGACGGGCTTCGACTGGAACGCGGCGAACTGGCCGGGGAAGTCCAGGGAGATGCTGACGCCGAGCGAGGAGAGCTGGGCGAGGCCGCCGGCGGCGCCGAGGCCGGGGAGGGCGGAGATGGCGGGCGGGTTGGCGCCGGCCGGGTTCTCGAAGCTCTGCTCGCGGCCGGCGAGGGCGATCTTCGTGGGGTCGCTCGCCAGGCCCGGGTAGGTGTCGTCGGTCGTGCCGGCGAGGCGGGGCTCGCCGTCGCCGGAGCCGGCGCCGAGGGTGCGGGTGACGCGGAACGCGGAGCCGGTGTCGGCGCCCTTGTCGTCCTTGAGGTAGCGGTCGAACCAGGCGGTGGTCCGGGCCTGGACCCGGCTCGTCTCCATGTCGCCGCCGTCGTGGCCGCCGGCGATCCAGTCCACGTCCACGGGGGCGCCGTTGGCCTTGATCGCCTCGGCGGCGGCGTCGGCCTGGCCGAGCGGGAAGAGGGAGTCGGTCTGGCCCTGCATCAGCAGGGTGGGCACCTTGATGCGGTCGCCGACGGCCTCGGGGCTGCGCTCGTCGAGCAGCTTCACGGCCGCCGCGTCGGGCGCACCGGACTCGGCGACGCGCTGGTACATCTCACAGAGCTGGGTCTCGAACTTCTCGCAGCCGCCGCCGGTGTTCACGAAGAGACCGGCCCACAGCTTCTTGAAGACGCCGTTCGGGAACAGGGCGTCCGCCAGGTTCCAGTACGTGATCGCGGGCGCGATGGCGTCGACGCGGTCGTCGTATCCGGCGGCCAGCAGCGAGATCGCTCCGCCGTACGAGGCGCCTGCCATGCCGAGGCGCGGGTCGCCCTTCTTGTCGAGCTCCACCTCGGGGCGGTCGGCGAGCCAGTCGATCAGCTTCGAGACGTCGGCGACCTCGCCCTTCGGGTCGTTGAGGCCGATCTTGCCGGTCGACTCGCCGAAGCCGCGGGCGGACCAGGTGAGGACCGCGTAGCCGTCGCGGGCGAGGGACTCGGCCTGGGCGCGGACGTCGTCCTTGCTGCCGCCGAAGCCGTGGCCGAGCATGACGGCCGGGCGGCGGCCGTCACCGCCGGAGGTGAAGTACGAGGTGTCGATGCGCACGCCCTCGGCCGTGGTCATGGCCTGGTCGGTGCGGGTCACCGGCGCCGCTTCGTCCGAGGCGGTGGCCGTCCAGGTGCCCGCGCCGGCGAGCACGACGACGGCGGCCGCGGCGGCGATGGTGCGCCTCGGCCTCCGCCGGAGCGCTCCGCGCAGGCGCGGGCCGGGCAGTCGAAGATCCATGCGTCAACGGTACGGGGGTGTGGTGGGGGCCCAGGGCCCCCTCAGGGGGGAAGAGTGGGACATCCCACGGTCGTACGGGAGGAATTCGGCATACAGCGGGTGCGGTACGTCCTTGGCTGACAGCAACCTGATAAGTGCGGGGTGGGTGGGTACGTGTCGGCTCGGTGGGGGCTTGTCACGCAGTTCCCCGCGCCCCTGCTTTTAGGGGCGCGGGGGGGCCGCTCAGTGGTTGCGGGGGAAGCCCAGGTCCACGCCCGAGGGGCCGTCGGCCGGGTCGGGCCAGCGGGTGGTGACGACCTTGCCGCGGGTGTAGAAGTGGGTGCCGTCGTTGCCGTAGATGTGGTGGTCTCCGAAGAGGGAGTCCTTCCAGCCGCCGAAGCTGTGGTAGCCGACGGGGACCGGGATCGGGACGTTGACGCCGACCATGCCGGCCTCGACCTCCAGCTGGAAGCGGCGGGCGGCGCCGCCGTCGCGGGTGAAGATCGCGGTGCCGTTGCCGAACGGGGAGGCGTTGATGAGGGCGATGCCCTCGTCGTAGGTGTCGACGCGCAGCACGGTCAGGACCGGGCCGAAGATCTCGTCCTGGTAGGCCTTCGCCGTGGTCGGGACCTTGTCCAGGAGCGAGATGCCGATCCAGTGGCCGTCCTCGTGGCCCTCGACCGTGAAGCCGGTGCCGTCGAGGACGACCTCGCAGCCCTCGGCCGCGGCGCCCGTGACGTAGGAGGCCACCTTGTCGCGGTGGACGGCCGTGATCAGCGGGCCCATCTCGGAGGTGGGGTCGTTGCCGGGACCGATCTTGATCTTCTCGGCGCGCTCGCGGATCTTCTCCACGAGTTCGTCGCCGATCGCGCCCACCGCCACCACCGCGGAGATCGCCATGCAGCGCTCGCCGGCCGAGCCGTAGGCGGCGGAGACGGCGGCGTCGGCCGCCGCGTCCAGGTCGGCGTCCGGGAGGACCAGCATGTGGTTCTTGGCGCCGCCGAGGGCCTGGACGCGCTTGTGGTTGGCGGAGGCCGTGGTGTGGATGTAGCGGGCGATCGGGGTCGAGCCGACGAAGGAGATCGCCTTCACGTCCGGGTGCTCCAGCAGGGCGTCGACGGCCACCTTGTCGCCGTGGACGACGTTGAAGACGCCGTCCGGGAGGCCGGCTTCCGCCAGCAGCTCCGCGATCTTGATCGAGGCCGACGGGTCCTTCTCGGACGGCTTCAGGACGAAGGTGTTGCCGGTCGCGATGGCGATCGGGAACATCCACATCGGGACCATCGCCGGGAAGTTGAACGGCGTGATGCCCGCGACGACACCCAGCGGCTGGCGGATCGAGGAGACGTCCACCCGGCTGGCGACCTGCGTCGACAGCTCGCCCTTCAGCTGTACGTTGATGCCGCAGGCCAGATCGACGATCTCCAGGCCGCGCGCGACCTCGCCGAGCGCGTCCGAGTGCACCTTGCCGTGCTCGGCGGTGATCAGCTCCGCGATCGCGTCACGGTTGGCGTCCAGCAGCGCGCGGAAGCGGAACAGGATCTCCGTGCGCTTGGCCAGCGAGGACTGGCCCCAGCTGACGAAGGCCTCCTTGGCGGTACGGACCGCCGCGTCGACCTCGTCGACGGTCGCGAAGGCGACCTTGGTGGTGACCGCGCCGGTCGCCGGGTCCGTGACCGGCCCGAACGTACCCGACGCGCCTTCGACGGTCTTGCCGCCGATCCAGTGGTTGACGATCTTCGTCATGCCCAGATACTCCTTCTCACAGATGGCGGCGTCGGGTTGAGACGTGCCGGTCGTACTCCTCGCGTGCCTTGACCGCCGACGCGCGGGTCGCGGTCTCGGCCACAGGTACATCCCACCAGGCCTGAGCGGGAGGCGGGCCAGACACTGTGTCGGCCGTTTGGGTCTCCACGTAGACACAAGTGGGAGTGTCGGCCGCCCGTGCCTCGGCGAGGGCGGCGCGCAGGTCGCGGACGGTCTTGGCGCGCAGGACGCGCATACCGAGACTGGCCGCGTTGGCGGCGAGATCCACGGGCAGCGGGCTGCCCGTGAACGTGCCGGCCTCGGGGTCGCGGTACCGGTAGGCGGTACCGAACCGCTCCCCGCCGACCGACTCCGAGAGTCCGCCGATGGAGGCGTACCCGTGGTTCTGCACCAGCAGCACCTTGATCGGGACGTTCTCCTGAACGGCGGTCACGATCTCGGTCGGCATCATCAGATACGTGCCGTCGCCGACCAGCGCCCACACCGGGCGCCCGGGGGCGGCCAGCCGGACCCCGATCGCGGCCGGGATCTCGTACCCCATGCAGGAGTAGCCGTACTCCAGGTGGTACTGGTCCCGTGACCGCGTCCGCCACAGTTTGTGCAGGTCACCGGGGAGCGAGCCGGCCGCGTTGATGAGGATGTCGGACTCGTCGGCGATCTCGTCGAGGAGGCCGAGGACCTGGGCCTGGGTGGGCCGGGTGTCCGGTTCGTCGGCCTCGTAGCAGGCGTCGACGCGGTGTTCCCAGCGCTGCTTGTCCTCCCCGTACTCGGCGACGTACGCGTCCGCGACCTTGTGCCCGTGCACTTCCAGGGCCTCGGCGAGTGCTTCGAGACCGGCCCGCGCGTCCGCGATCAGCGGCAGGGCGGAGAGCTTGTGGCCGTCGTAGGGCGCGATGTTCAGGTTGAGGAAGCGGACGCCGTCGGCGGCGAAAAGGGTGTTCGAGGCCGTGGTGAAGTCCGTGTAGCGGGTGCCGACGCCGATCACCAGGTCGGCGGTACGGGCCAGTTCGTTGGCGGTCGCGGTGCCGGTGTGGCCGATGCCGCCCACGTCCTGCGGGTGGTCGAAGCGCAGCGAGCCCTTGCCCGCCTGGGTGGAGGCGACCGGGATGCCGGTGGCGCCTGCCAGTTCGGCGAGCGCCTCCTCCGCGCGGGCGTGGTGGACACCGCCGCCGGCGACGATCAGCGGGCGGCGGGCGCCCCGGATCGCGCCGACCGCGCCGGCCAGTTCGGCGACGTCCGCCGCCGGGCGGCGCACGTTCCACGTCCGCTCGGCGAAGAACTCCTCCGGCCAGTCGTACGCCTCCGCCTGCACGTCCTGCGGCAGCGCGAGGGTCACGGCCCCCGTCTCCACCGGGTCGGTGAGGACGCGCATCGCCTGCAGCGCGGCCGGGATCAGCGCCTCGGGGCGGGTGATCCGGTCGAAGTACCTCGACACCGGGCGCAGTGTGTCGTTGACGCTGATGTCGCCCGCGTAGGGGACTTCGAGCTGCTGGAGCACCGGGTCCGCGGGCCGGGTGGCGAAGATGTCGCCGGGCAGGAGCAGCACCGGGAGGTGGTTGATGGTGGCGAGGGCCGCGCCGGTGACGAGGTTGGTGGCGCCGGGGCCGATGGACGTCGTCACGGCGTGCGTGGACAGCCGGTTGGACTGGCGGGCGTAGCCGACGGCCGCGTGCACCATCGACTGCTCGTTGCGGCCCTGGAGGTAGGGCATGTCGTCGGCGTACTCGACCAGCGCCTGGCCGAGGCCCGCGACGTTGCCGTGGCCGAAGATGCCCCAGGTGGCGCCGATCAGCCGTCGGCGCTCGCCGTCGCGTTCGGTGTACTGGGCGGCGAGGAAGCGGACCAGCGCCTGCGCGACCGTGAGCCGCGTGGTGGCCGTGGCCCTGCTCGTGGTCGGGCTCATCGGTACCCCTCCGTGTGGTCGGGGTGGAAGCAGATCTGCCACTTCCGCTCGGAGCCGGGACCAGCCATGACGTTCAGGTAGTACATGCTGTGGCCGGGCTGCGCGATGGACGGGCCGTGCCAGCCGTCGGGCACGAGCACCGCGTCGCCGGACCGGACCTCGGCGAGCACCTCGGAGCCGCCCTCGCGGGAGGGGGAGACGCGCTGGTAGCCGAAACCGTTCGGGCCGTCGATCTCGAAGTAGTAGATCTCCTCGAGTTCGGTCTCCTCGCCCGGCCGGTTCTCGTCGTGCTTGTGCGGCGGGTACGAGGACCAGTTGCCGCCGGGGGTGATGACCTCGACGGTGATCAGCTTGTCGCACTCGAAGGCGTCGGCCGAGGCGAAGTTGCGGACCTGGCGGGCGCAGTTGCCGCTGCCCCGGTCCTCCACGGGAACCTCCGGCGCGGGGCCGTAGCGAGCGGGGAGTCGTCGCTCGCACTTCGCTCCTGCCAAAGCGAAGCGGCCTCCCGCGCCGGAGGCGATCTGTACCCGGGCGTCGCGGGGCGCGTACACGAAGTCGGAGACTCCGGCGAACACGCTCTCCCTGCCCAGGATCTGAAACTCCGTGACCCCGTCGGGGTCTGAATTGCCCGGTTCCTCCGACACCTGAACCGTACAACCGCCGTTGAGGGACAACACGATCCACTCGCTGTCCCCGGTGGTGAACGTATGCGTCCCGTCCGGCCCCAACTCCACGATCCTGAGGCTGCTGTGGGTCCAGCCGGCCCGCTTCGGATCGATGTCGACGGTGTACGAGGCGTTCGTGGTGGCGCCCTTGGGTACGTACAGCTCGGTCTTCTGTGTCATGCGGCCCTCACAACAGTCCAACGGCGGTGTCCACGGCGGCGGTCACGTCGTCGTCCGCCGGGTAGAGCAACGAGCGGCCGACCACCAGGCCCTGCACGGTGGGCAGTTGCAGCGCGCCCCGCCACTTCTCGTACGCGCCCTCCTGGTCCTCGCCGACATCGCCGCCGAGCAGGACGGCGGGCAGCGTCGAGGTCTCCATGACGCGGGCCATGTCGTCGGGGTTCTCGGTGACGGGCACCTTCAGCCAGGTGTACGCCGAACTGCCGCCGAGCCCGGCCGCTATGGCGATCGACTTGGTGACGGCCTCGGCGCTCAGGTCATTCTTGACCTTGCCGGTGGCCGGGTCGCGGCGGCTGATGAACGGCTCGACGAACACGGGGAGCCGTCGCTCGGCCATGGCGTCCACGGCGCGTGCGGTGGACTCCAGGGTGGTGAGGGAGCCCGGGTCGTCGTAGTCGACGCGCAGCAGGAGCTTGCCGGCGTCGAAGCCGAGGCGCGCCATGTCCTCGGGGCGGTGGCCGGTGAAACGGTCGTCCAGTTCGAAGCTGGCGCCCGCGAGGCCGCCCCGGTTCATCGAGCCCATGACGACCTTGCCGTCAAGGGCGCCGAGGAGGAGCAGGTCGTCGAGGATGTCGGCGGTCGCGAGGACGCCGTCCACACCGGGGCGGGACAGTGCCAGGCACAGTCGTTCGAGGAGGTCGGCGCGGTTCGCCATGGCGAGCCTGCGGTCGCCGACGGAGAGCGCGCCCCGGGCCGGGTGGTCGGCGGCGACGATCATCAGCCGGCCGGAGTCGCCGATCAGGGGGCGCCGGGTGCGCCGGGCGGCGGCCTCGGCGATGGCCTCGGGGTGGTGGACCCGGGTGCGGACGAGGGCGGAGACGTCGACGGGGCCGAGGGGGCTCACGGGCCGCGTGGGGGTCACAGGACCGCTCCCGCCGCGACCGCTGCCTCGATCTCGTCCACGGTGGGCATCGCGGAGGAGCACTCCAGGCGGGAGGCGACGATGGCGCCGGCCGCGTTGGCGTGCCGCATGATCTTCTCCAGGTCCCAGCCTTCGAGCAGGCCGTGGCAGAGGGAGCCGCCGAAGGCGTCACCGGCGCCGAGGCCGTTGAGGACGTTCACGGGCAGCGGCGGGACCTCGGCGGACTCACCCTTGCTGTTGACCGCGAGGACACCCTTCGGGCCCTGCTTGACGACCGCGAGTTCGACCCCGGCGTCCAGCAGCGCGCGGGCGGCGGCCTGCGGCTCGCGGACCCCGGTGGCGACCTCGACCTCGTCCAGGTTGCCGACCGCGACGGTGGTGTGCCGCAGGGCCTCCTCGTAGAAGGGGCGGGCCTCGGCCGGGTCGGTCCAGAACATGGGGCGCCAGTCGAGGTCGAAGACCGTGGTGCCGGCCTTGGCCCGGTGGGCGAGGGCCGCGAGCGTCGCCGTGCGGCTGGGCTCCTCGCTCAGGCCCGTGCCGGTCACCCAGAAGATCCGGGTCCCGGTGATCGCGTCGAGGTCCAGGTCGTGGGCGTCGATCTCCAGGTCCGGGGCCTTGGGACGGCGGTAGAAGTAGAGCGGGAAGTCGTCCGGGGGGAAGACCTCGCAGAAGGTCACGGGCGTCGGCAGGCCGGGGACCGGGGTGACCCAGCGGTCGTCCACGCCGAAGTCGCGCAGCGCCTGGTGGAGGTAGTCGCCGAAGGGGTCCTCACCGGTGCGGGTGATCACGGCGGTGGAGCGGCCGAGGCGGGACGCGGCCACCGCGACGTTCGTGGCCGAACCGCCGAGGAACTTCCCGAAGGACGTCACCTGCGGCAACGGGACCCCCGTCTGCAACGGGTAGAGATCCACACCGATCCGCCCCATGGTGATCAGGTCGTACGCCATCGAGTTCCCTTCACGCGCCGGGTCCGTCCACCGGGTCCGTCCGCTGGTTCCGTCAAGGTCTAGCCCCGCCGGGCTGACCCTGTCAATACTTTGTCCAGACATTCGGACTACCTATTGACACCCTCCGCTTCGAGGCTGAAGCTGACTCCCATGACGTCGTTGTCACCTCAGTCCTCACTTTCGCGCATCCGAGTCGGCTCGGCGCCCGACTCCTGGGGCGTCTGGTTCCCCGACGACCCTCAGCAGGTCCCCTGGCAGCGCTTCCTCGACGAGGTCGCCGCTTCCGGCTACGAGTGGATCGAGCTGGGGCCGTACGGCTATCTGCCGACCGACCCGGCGGTCCTCGCCGAGGAGACCGCCAAGCGCGGCCTGAAAGTGTCGGCCGGCACCGTCTTCACCGGTCTGCACCACGGTCCGGACGTCTGGGAGAAGACCTGGGCGCACGTGGCCGACAACGCGGTCCTCGCGCAGGCCATGGGCGCCAAGCACCTCGTCGTCATCCCGTCGTTCTGGCGGGACGACAAGACGGGCAAGGTGCTGGAGTCCAGCGAGCTGACGGTCGAGCAGTGGCGGCACCTCACCCAGCTCACCGAGCGGCTCGGGCGGGAGGTGCGGGAGAAGTACGGCCTCCAGATCGTCGTCCACCCGCACGCCGACACCCACATCGACAGCGAGGAGAACGTCGTCCGCTTCCTGGACGGCACCGACTCCTCGGTGGTCTCGCTCTGCCTCGACACCGGGCACTACGCCTACTGCGGCGGCGACAGCGTCAAGCTGATCGAGACCTACGGCGAACGCATCGGGTATCTGCACCTCAAGCAGGTCGACCCCGAGATCCTGGCGGACGTGCGGGCGAACGAGGTTCCGTTCGGGCCGGCCGTCGCCCGGGGTGTGATGTGCGAGCCGCCGAAGGGCGTGCCGGAGCTGGGGCCCGTGCTGGCCGCCGCGGCGAAGCTGGACGTGGACCTGTTCGCGATCGTCGAGCAGGACATGTATCCGTGCGAGCCGGACGCTCCGCTGCCGATCGCCCAACGGACGCGGGCCTTCCTGAGGTCCTGCGGGGCGTGAACGCTCCGCTGGCAACCGGGTACTGAAAAGCGCCGGGGAACTGCGGGTCGTCAGCAGGTCACGGGTTCGTCGTGGCCGGTCGCGCAGTTCTCCGTGCCCCTTCCGGACGCGGTCGCCGTCCCTTGACTATGGGACACCCCCATTCGTCACCCGTGTCACAAAAGACACGTTTCTGTCACGTGTGTCACGTGTACGCGGGTCTTCCGTCACACGTGGTCCACGGGGCCTTCCGGGGATCACTGAGGGTCGTTGACCGGGCACAGGCTTGTGATCGCCAGCGCAGTGCCCGGCTCCCCCGACGGTCTTCCCGGCCGCCGCCGTGGTGCGCGCAGGGAGGTGCCACTGATGACCGACCGACGCCTCTGGTCGTACAAGGACATCGCGGCGCACATCCGTGTGCAGCCCGACACCGTCCGCTCGTACCGCAAACACGGGCTGCTGCCCGCGCCCGACCATGTGGAGGGCGGCAAGCCCTACTGGTACGCCGACACCATCCGCGCCTGGGTGGCCTCCAGACCGGGCAACCGGGGGCGCAAGGTCGACTGACCGCCCCGGTCGCTCGTCCGTCCGCCCTCCGTCACTCGTCCGTCCGTCATCCGTCACTCGTCCGTCCGTCCCCGAGTCCTCTCTGGCGAGGATCCGGGGACTCTCCATTCCTCCGGGGACTTTCAGTTCCACGGTTCGATGACCGTCACCCCGCTGCCGAGGGCGGTCCCCATCGCCGCGAGGGCGGCGGGGGTCGCGTCCAGGGGGATCGTCGCGGTGACCAGGAGGTCGGGGCGGAGGACGCCCGCGCGGACCAGCTCCAGCATCCGGGGGTAGGCGTGGGCCGCCATGCCGTGGCTGCCGAGGAGTTCCAGCTCCAGGGCGATCACACGGGCCATGGGGACCGGGGTCGTGCCGGTCGCGGACGGCAGCAGGCCCACCTGGACGTGGCGGCCCCGGCGGCGCAGGCCGTCGACGGAGGCCGCGCAGGTGACCGGGGAACCGAGGGCGTCGAGGGAGAGGTGGACACCGCCGCCGGTGAGGTCGCGGACGGCCCCGGCCGTGTCCGCCACCGCCGACGCGTCCACGCATTCCGCCGCGCCGAACTTCCGGGCCAGGTCCAGGGCCCGGGGTGATACGTCGACGGCGATCACACGGGCTCCGGACGCCGCCGCGATCATCACCGCGGAGAGGCCCACACCGCCGCAGCCGTGGACGGCGACCCACTCCCCCGCCGCGACCCGGCCCTGCGTCACGACCGCGCGGAACGCCGTGGCGAAGCGGCAGCCGAGGGAGGCGGCCGTGCCGTACGACAGGTCTTCCGGGAGCGCGATCAGGTTCACGTCGGCGTGGTCCAGGGCTACGTACTGGGCGAAGGAGCCCCAGTGGGTGAAGCCCGGCTGGGTCTGGCGCTCGCAGACCTGGTGGTCGCCGGTCGCGCAGGCGGGGCAGGTGCCGCAGGCGCAGACGAAGGGGGCGGTGACGCGGTCGCCGGGACGCCAGGCGGTCACCGCGGTGCCGGTCTCCTCCACGACTCCGGACAACTCGTGGCCGGGGACGTGCGGGAGGGTGATGTCGGGGTCGTGGCCCTGCCAGGCGTGCCAGTCGCTTCGGCAGAGGCCGGTGGCTTCGACTCGGACGACGACGCCGTGGGGGGTGGGGGTGGGGGGCGGGACGTCCCTCACCGTGGGCGGCTCTCCGAATCGCTCGAACACCACCGCGCGCATGTGTCCCGCCTTTCCGTTGTGGGTCGTCGATCGTCTCGGTTGTGGGCCGTCGATCGTCCGGCCGTCTGGGGTCCGGTCAGCATCGCACCTGTCGGGTGAGGGGTTTTCGCCCCCGCCGCCCCTACCCGTCCCATCCTCCAGGGGCTGCGCCCCTTCGACCCCCCTCGTGCTGCGCGCGGGCGTTCGGGGGTGGGGGGTGGGGGTGCGTCGGCCGGTGCGGGTCGGTGGGGGCTGGTCGCGCAGTTCCCCGCGCCCCTGGACGGTGCGGCGGCCCTTCGGGCCTACCGCACCGTCCATCACCGGCCACCGGCACCAGCCATTGACCACCGGCCGTCGGCCTCCCGGTCACTGGTCACTGGTCACTGGCCGTCAGTCACCGACCGTCGGTCACCCGACCACCCGGCCACCCGCCGTCGGCCTCCCGACCACCGGTGACCGGTCACCGGCTGCCGGTCACCCCGTCACCCGGTCACCCAGGCACCCAGGCACCCAGGCACCCACCATCGGTCGGCCCGCCCCCGGTCACCGGCCGACACCCGCTCCCTCTTATGCGTCAGGTTCGAGTGGAGACGGGTTGGCGGTCCTCGGGCTTCTTCTCAGCCTCCGGGTTGGAAGGTGGGGTTGGGTCGGCCTCGCTGAGGCCGAACCTCTCGTGGAAGCGCCTCAGAGGGGTCGGGGCCCACCAGGTGGCGCGGCCGGTGAGGCGCATGACGGCGGGGACCAGGAGGCTGCGGATGATCATGGCGTCCATGAGGACGGCGAGGGCTATGCCGAGGCCGAGCATCTTGGTGTTGGTGACGCGGGAGGTGCCTATGGCGATCATGACGACGGCCAGGATCACGGCGGCGGCGGTGATGAGGCCGCCGGTGCGCTGGACGCCGAAGCGGACGGAGGCCGTGTGGTCGCCGGTCTGGTCGTACTCCTCCTTGATGCGGGAGAGCAGGAAGACGCCGTAGTCCATGGAGAGCCCGAAGGCCACGCAGAACATCAGGACGGGGAGGGTGGTCTCGATGGAGCCGGGGGTGGTGAAGGCGAGGAGTCCGGAGAGGTGGCCCTCCTGGAAGACCCAGACCAGCGCGCCGAACATCGCCGTGAGGCTGAGCGCGTTCAGGAGGACGGCCTGGACGGGGATCAGGACGCTGCCGGTGAGGAGGAAGACCAGGATGAGGGTGACGATCGCGATGAAGGCGAGGGCCCAGGGGAGGTTCTCCCCTATCGCCGCCTTCGTGTCGACCAGGACCGCCGCCGTGCCCGTCACCGAGGTGTCGAAGGGGGCGTCCAGCGCTCGGATGTCGTCCACCAGCCCCTGCGCGCCCTCGTCGACCGCCTCGCCCTTCGGCTGCACCGTGAAGTAGGCCCAGTCGCCCTTGACCAGGGGGCCCTCCACACGGAGCACCTCGGGGAGGTCGGCGAGCCGCTCCTTGTAGGCGGCGTACTGCGCCTTCGTGGCCTCTCCTTCCGCCAGGACCTCCAGGCCGCCTCCGGGAGTGCCCGGGAAGCCCTCGCGCAGATGCTGCTGGACGACATGGGACTCGGCGGTCGCGGGGAGCTGACGGTCGTCGGCCGTGCCGAACTTCACGCCCAGGAAGGGGAGGCCGAGGAGGAGCAGGCCGGCGGTGGTGGCGACGGCGAAGTACGGGGCACGGCGCATGACGAGGGCTGCCATACGGCCCCAGGCCGCGCCCTCCTCCTTGGCCGGGGAGGCCGGCTCGTCGTCGGTCGTCCGGCGGCGCCGCAACAGCCTGCGCAGGTCCCAGGCGTTGACGCGGTCGCCCAGGAGGACCAGGGCGGCGGGGAGGAGGATCAGGGCCGCCGCGGCGGCCAGGAGGACCACCGCTATGCCCGCGTAGGCGAAGGACTTCAGGAAGTACTGCGGGAAGACCATCATGGCGGCCAGGGAGACGGCGACCGTGAGGGCGGAGAAGAGGACCGTACGGCCGGCCGTGCGCAGGGTGGTGGCGACGGCCGTCAGGGAGTCGGCGCCGGTGGAGAGTTCCTCGCGGAAGCGGCGCACGATGAACAGGGCGTAGTCGATCGCGAGGCCGAGGCCCATGGCCGTGGTGAGGTTCAGGGCGAAGACCGAGACGTCCGTGATCTCGGTCAGGCCGCGCAGGATCGCGTTGGTGCCGAGGATCGCGACGATGCCCACGCCGAGCGGGAGCAGGGCGGCGACCGCGCTGCCGAAGACCATGACGAGCAGGACCAGGGTCACCGGCAGGGCGATCAGCTCGGCCCGCAGCAGGTCCTCCTGGATGATCGTCTGCATTTCGTGCCTCACGGCGAGGATGCCGCCGACCTTGACCTCGACGGGGCCGTGCGTGCCGCGGAACTCGGGGGCGACGCGGTCCAGGGTCTTGTTGACCGCCGTCTCGTCGCCGGTGAGACGGGCCGCTATCAGCGCCTCCCCGCCGTCCTGGGCGCGCAGGGCGGGGGCGCCGGTCTGCCAGTAGGAGCCGACGCCGGTGACGCCCTTCTCCCCGGCGAGCCGCTCGGTCAGCTTCCTCGCCTCCGCGGCGACGGCCGGGTCGTCGACCGAGGCCCGGCCGGCGTCGACCAGCAGCAGGAAGTTCGGGTTGGAGTCCGGGAACTCGCGCTCCAGGGCCTTCGTCGCGTACGTGGACTGGGCGGCCGGGTCCTCCCAGCCGCCGCTGCCGAGCCGGTCGGCGACATCGCTGCCCGCGACGACCGCGAGAGCGGTGAGCACCAGGGCGACGAGCAGGGAGAGCCGGGGGCGTGCGGTCACGAACCGGGTCCAGCCTCCTGGTCGGGGTGGCCGGTTGACTTCGGTCATGGTGCGGTGTCCCCTTCACTCTGATCCGTCGTCGGATCCGTCGCTCTGGACCGTGCGTACGCGGCAGGGCAGCACGGACCACCGAGCCATACACTGGCAAACACGAGACATCGCTCGCGTTTCAAGAATGCGAGCGACCACTCGCGTTTGTCAATCGCCTCTGGAAAGCTGGGGATAACCGCGTGCCCACCCACCAGGAGAAGGAACAGCAGGAGAGGGAGCGGCAGGAGAAGGAGCAGCCGCGCCGCCGCCAGGCCCGCGGCGAGCGCCGTATCGCCCAGCTCCTCGAAGCCGCGGCTTCCGTGTTCTGCTCGACCGGGTACACCGCCGCCAGCACCAACGCCATCGCCCGCGAGGCGGGGGTCTCGCCGGGCACGCTGTACCAGTTCTTCCCGAACAAGGAAGCGATCGCGATCGAGCTGAGCGAGCGGCTCATGCACGAGATGCGCGAGACGTACGGCGAGGCGCTCGCCCCCGTGGATCCGGCGACCCCGCTGGAGGAGGCCGTCGGGGCCGCCGTCGACCGCTTCATCGACTTCAACTGCCGGCACCCGGTGATCTTCACGCTGATGCACGGCCCGGACACCCCCGGCCGGATCGCCGAGCAGCACGACGCCCTCCACACCGCCCTGCTCACCCGGATCGAGGCGCTCCTCACCCCCTTCCTGCCGGACACACCGGCCGCCGACGTGACCCGTACCGCCCATGTCTGCGTGGCCGTGTACAAGGCCGGCCTGGAGCTGGTGCTCGGCCGGGAGGGCGCCGAGCGCGACGCGTACGTCCGGGAACTGAAGAACGTCCTGCTGGGCTATCTGCGGCCCCTGGTGGGCGACTGCCCGCCCGCGGCCCCGCCGGACTCCCCGCGGACCCCGGCCCCCTGACCCCGGCCCCCCGACCCCGCCGCCCCACCACTCCCGCCCCACCTCTCTTGGATTCATACCCCTAGGGGGTATAAGGTGGGTGTCCTGAAGGGTTACCCGAACACCTCCATGCCCCGAGCACACCCCCGACGAGGAGTAACGACATGACCGCCGAGACCGACACCCAGGGTTCCGTCACCGCCGTGTACAAGGTGAGCGGTATGAGCTGCGGCCACTGCGAAGGCGCCGTCTCCGGCGAGATCACCCAGCTCGCCGGGGTCTCCTCGGTGAAGGCCGTCGCCTCCACCGGCGAGGTCACCGTGGTCTCGGCCGCCCCGCTCGACGAGGAGGCCGTGCGCGCCGCCGTCGACGAGGCGGGCTTCGAGCTGGTCGGCAAGGTCTGACACCGACCCGGGCAAGGACATGACCAGCACCACCGCAGCGGCCCCCATAAGTGGCCCCGTCCACGAGGTCGAACTGACCATCGGCGGGATGACCTGCGCCTCCTGCGCGGCCCGCGTCGAGAAGAAGCTCAACCGCCTGGACGGGGTCACCGCCTCGGTGAACTACGCCACCGAGAAGGCGAAGGTCACCTACCCCGCCGGGGTGGAGATCGCCGACCTGATCGCCACCGTGGTGAAGACGGGCTACACGGCCGAGGAGCCACCGCCCCCGGCCCTCCCGGAGGCCGGGGCCGGGGCCGGGGGTGCCGAGCACGCGGGTTCCGCCCCGGCGGAGGATCCCGAACTCGCCTCCCTGCGACAGCGGCTCACCGTCTCGGCACTGCTCGCGGCCCCCGTGATCCTCATGTCCATGGTCCCCGCCCTGCAGTTCGACAACTGGCAGTGGCTCTCGCTGACATTGGCCGCGCCGGTCGTCGTGTGGGGCGGGCTGCCCTTCCACCGGGCCGCGTTCACCAACCTCCGGCACGGCGCGGCCACGATGGACACACTCGTCTCCGTCGGCACGCTCGCCGCGTTCGGCTGGTCCCTGTGGGCCCTCTTCCGGGGCCACGCGGGAATGCCGGGCATGCGGCACGCCTTCGAGTTCACTGTCTCCCGTACGGCCGGAGGCACCGCCGCGGGGACCGCGGGACCATCGACGATCTATCTCGAAGTGGCCGCAGGGGTCGTCGCGTTCATCCTGCTCGGCCGGTATCTGGAGGCCCGCTCCAAGCGTCGCGCGGGTGCCGCGCTCAGGGCGCTGCTGGAGCTGGGCGCCAAGGACGTCTCGGTGCTCCGGGAGGGGCGGGAGACACGGATCCCGGTCGGCCTGCTGGCCGTCGGGGACCGTTTCGTCGTACGGCCCGGGGAGCGCTTCGCCACCGACGGCACCGTCGTCGAGGGGTCCTCCGCCGTCGACGCGTCCATGCTGACCGGCGAGTCCGCGCCGGTGGACGTGACCGCCGGGGACGCCGTCACGGGCGCGACCGTGAACGCCGGGGGCCGGCTCGTCGTCGAGGCGACCCGGATCGGCGCGGACACCCAGCTGGCCCGCACGGCACGGCTGGTCGAGGACGCGCAGAACGGCAAGGCCCGGGCGCAGCGGCTCGCCGACCGGATCTCGGCGGTGTTCGTGCCCGTCGTCGTCCTGGTCGCGGTCGCCACCTTCGGCGCCTGGCTCGGTCTCACGGACGACACCACCGCCGCCTTCACGGCGGCCGTCGCCGTGCTGATCATCGCCTGTCCGTGCGCGCTCGGCCTCGCCACCCCGACCGCCCTGATGGTCGGCACGGGGCGCGGCGCCCAGCTCGGCATCCTCATCAAGGGCCCCGAGGTCCTGGAGTCCACCCGCCGCATCGACACGGTCGTCCTGGACAAGACCGGCACGGTCACCACCGGCCGGATGGCGCTGCGGCACGTGCGCGTGGCCGCTCGCGCGGATGCCGATGCCGACGACGTGCTGCGCCTGGCGGGCGCCGTCGAACACGCCTCCGAGCACCCGGTGGGCCGGGCGATCGCCGCGGGTGCCGAGGAGCGCGTGGGCGCGCTGCCGCCCGTGGAGCGCTTCGAGAACCTGCCCGGAAGGGGCGTACGCGGCCGTGTGGCGGGCCACGACGTCGAGGTGGGCCGAATCCACGACACGCCGCTCCCCGAGGCCCTGAAGAGCGCCAAGGAGGCCGCCGAGGACGCGGGACACACCGCGGTCGTGGTCGTCCGCGACAGCGTGGCACTCGGTGTCGTCACGGTCGCCGACGCGGTCAAGGAGACCAGCGCCGAGGCCGTACGGCGGCTGCGCGCGCTCGGCCTCACCCCGATGCTGCTGACCGGGGACCACGCGCGCGTGGCCCGTTCCGTGGCCGCCGCGGTCGGTATCGCCCCGGAGCACGTCATCGCCGAGGTGCTCCCCGAGGACAAGGTCGCCGTCGTACGGCGGCTCCAGGGCGAGGGCCGTACGGTCGCGATGGTCGGTGACGGGGTCAACGACGCGGCGGCGCTCGCGGCGGCCGACCTGGGGCTCGCGCTGGGCACGGGGACGGACGCGGCGATCGAGGCGGCCGATCTGACACTGGTGCGCGGGGACCTGCGGGTGGCCGCCGACGCGATCCGGCTGTCGCGGCGGACGCTGTCCACGATCAAGGGCAATCTGGCCTGGGCCTTCGGATACAACCTGGCCGCGCTGCCGCTGGCCGCGGCCGGACTGCTCAACCCGATGATCGCTGGGGCGGCTATGGCCTTTTCGTCCGTTTTCGTGGTAACGAACAGCTTGCGACTCAGGACATTTTCATGACTGGCGGGCAAAAGTCCCTCTAGAGTCCGGAAGCAGCCTCACATAAGCTCTTCACAAGGCTCGCGCATCATCCTTACGCTGGGGTCTCGATCACCGAATCGGGTCTCTTACGTATCTTCAGGACATATGGCAAGAGACGCAGATCACAGTGATGTGAACGTAACCATCGAAGGGGTTCGTGAGTCTAAGTTGGCGATGTCAGAAGCGTCTTGGGGGGCGTGACTGACATCTGGGGATGTCTTGGGGGACGTTCCCGGAATTGCGTTGCCGGGGCACGTGCACCGGGGAGCTTTGAGCGGCCCTCCCGTACGTACGCGTCCCGGCAGACCGCACACCGACTCAGTGGAACAGATTCATACAGGTAGGACGAGCTCTGCTCGTTCAGCTCAGCGATTCAGGCGCTGTGCCCACCAAACGCCCGGCCGGATCCCGTGGGGGGAATCCGCACCGGGACATGGGAAGGCGCCCTGCTCGCCGGCCCGTGGGGGGACCAGCGTTGCAGGGCGCCTTCTCCTTATTTTTCAAGGCTCGGTTCGCCTCCGGGGCGCAGAAGCCTGTGTCGAGAGCGCGACCGTGCTCGACCCCTCCTTCGTCGGGGCCTCCGCGCGGTCGCGCTCTCGACACAGGCGCGCCCCTTCGGCTCACTCACCGTAGGGCGCCCCATGCCGTAGTGGGCGAGCACAGCAAGGGGGCCCGTGCGGAGGAGTTCTCCGCACGGGCCCCTCTGCTACGAGTACTCCGCTCAGCGGGCCTCTACCGGGACGAAGTCGCGCTCGACCACGCCCGTGTAGATCTGGCGCGGGCGGCCGATGCGGGAGCCGGGCTCCTTGATCATCTCGTGCCACTGGGCGATCCAGCCGGGGAGGCGGCCGAGGGCGAAGAGGACCGTGAACATCTCGGTCGGGAAGCCCATGGCGCGGTAGATCAGACCCGTGTAGAAGTCCACGTTCGGGTAGAGGTTGCGCGAGACGAAGTAGTCGTCGGAGAGCGCGTGCTCCTCCAGCTTCAGCGCGATGTCCAGCAGCTCGTCGGACTTGCCGAGGGCCGAGAGGACATCGTGCGCGGCAGCCTTGATGATCTTGGCGCGCGGGTCGAAGGACTTGTACACCCGGTGGCCGAAGCCCATCAGGCGGACGCCGTCCTCCTTGTTCTTCACCTTGCGGATGAAGGAGTCGACATCGCCGCCGTTGGCCTGGATGCCCTCCAGCATCTCCAGCACGGACTGGTTGGCGCCGCCGTGCAGCGGGCCCCAGAGCGCGGAGATACCGGCGGAGATCGAGGCGAACATGTTCGCCTGCGAGGAGCCGACCAGCCGGACCGTGGAGGTCGAGCAGTTCTGCTCGTGGTCCGCGTGCAGGATGAGCAGCTTGTCGAGCGCGGAGACGACGACCGGGTCGAGGTCGTACTCCTGGGCCGGGACCGAGAAGGTCATGCGCAGGAAGTTCTCGACGTAACCGAGGTCGTTGCGCGGGTAGACGAACGGGTGACCGATCGACTTCTTGTACGCGTATGCCGCGATGGTCGGCAGCTTGGCGAGCAGGCGGATCGTGGAGAGGTTGCGCTGCCGCTCGTCGAACGGGTTGTGGCTGTCCTGGTAGAACGTCGACAGGGCGCTGACCACGGAGGACAGCATCGCCATCGGGTGGGCGTCCCGGGGGAAGCCGCGGTAGAAGTTCTTGACGTCCTCGTGCAGCAGGGTGTGCTGCGTGATCTCGTTCTGGAACGTGGAGAGCTCGTCGACGGTCGGAAGCTCGCCGTTGATCAGCAGGTACGCCACCTCCAGGAAGGTGGAGCGCTCGGCCAGCTGCTCGATCGGGTACCCGCGGTACCGAAGGATGCCCTGCTCACCGTCGAGATAGGTGATCGCGGATTTATAGGCAGCGGTGTTGCCGTAACCGCTGTCCAGGGTGACCAGACCGGTCTGGGCCCGGAGCTTCCCGATGTCGAAGCCCTGGTCGCCGACGGTGCTGTCGATCACCGGGTAGGTGTACTCGCCGTCGCCGTACCGCAGTACTACAGAGTTGTCGCTCACGTCATCCCTCACCGACGTAGTGCCTCTTCTTCGAGGTGCCCTGACTGTCTCTACCATCCCCCAATTGGCTCTGAAGAGTGCACTCGGGGTCGACCATCGGGCCCATCGGCGGCACTGAGTGCCGCCAACCTGTTCATCCTGCCCGTTCCGTCCAGCATCTGGAAGGGCTGTGTGACCTTTACGACTCGTTTGATCGATCAAATTTCACTCACGAGGCGACGGGCCTTCACGAGAGGTACTCACAGTGACCGGGGCGCGAGCCGGAAGTCGAGGGCCGTGCACCGCCGTCCCGCCGAGACCGTGCGGACCGCCTGGCCGATCGCCTTGCGCGAGCCGACGAGGACGACCAGCTTCTTCGCCCTGGTCACGGCCGTATACAAAAGGTTGCGCTGGAGCATCATCCAGGCTCCGGTGGTGACCGGGATCACCACGGCCGGGTACTCGCTGCCCTGGGACCGGTGGATCGTCACCGCGTAGGCGTGCGCCAGCTCGTCCAGTTCGTCGAACTCGTACGGAACCTCCTCGTCCTCGTCGGTGCGGACCGTCAGCCGCTGGTCGACCGGGTCGAGAGCGGTGACCACGCCGACGGTGCCGTTGAAGACGCCGTTCTCGCCCTTGTCGTAGTTGTTGCGGATCTGGGTGACCTTGTCGCCGACGCGGAAGACCCGGCCGCCGAAGCGCTTCTCGGGCAGGTCGGGGCGGGCGGGTGTGATGGCCTGCTGCAGCAGGCCGTTGAGGTTGCCGGCGCCCGCCGGGCCCCGGTGCATGGGCGCCAGCACCTGCACGTCCCGGCGCGGGTCGAGCCCGAACTTGGCCGGAATACGACGGGCCGCGACATCCACGGTGAGCCGGCCGGCCTCCTCCGTCTCGTCCTCGACGAAGAGGAAGAAGTCCTTCATGCCGTCGGTGACCGGATGCTGCCCGGAGTTGATGCGGTGCGCGTTGGTCACCACGCCGGACTGCTGGGCCTGGCGGAAGACCTTGGTGAGGCGGACGGCGGGGATCGGGCCGCCGTCCGCGAGCAGGTCGCGGAGGACCTCCCCGGCGCCGACGCTGGGGAGCTGGTCGACGTCGCCGACGAAGAGGAGGTGGGCGCCCGGCGGCACCGCCTTCACCAGCTTGTTGGCGAGGAGGAGGTCCAGCATCGAGGCCTCGTCGACCACCACCAGGTCGGCGTCGAGCGGGCGGTCCTTGTCGTAGGCCGCGTCGCCGCCGGGCTTCAGCTCCAGCAGGCGGTGGACGGTGGAGGCCTCGGCGTCGGTCAGTTCGGCGAGGCGTTTGGCGGCGCGGCCGGTGGGGGCGGCGAGCACGACCTTCGCCTTCTTCGCGCGGGCCAGTTCGACGATCGAGCGGACCGTGAAGGACTTGCCGCAGCCCGGGCCGCCGGTCAGCACGGCCACCTTCTCGGTGAGAGCCAGGCGGACGGCCGCCTCCTGCTCGGGCGCCAACTCCGCGCCCGTACGCCCCCTCAGCCAGGCCAGCGCCTTGTCCCAGGCCACGTCGTGGAAGCCGGGCATCCGGTCCTCGCCGGTGCGCAGGAGGCGCAGCAGCTGGGCGGAGAGGGAGAGTTCGGCGCGGTGGAAGGGGACGAGGTAGATCGCGGTGACGGGGTCTCCCCCGTCCTGGCCCGGCACCTTCTCGCGCACCACGCCGGGTTCGCCGGAGTCCTCGTCGGGCAGGGCGAGTTCGGCCAGGCACTCGATGACCAGCCCCGTGTCGACCTGGAGGAGTTTGACCGCGTCGGCGATCAGCCGCTCCTCCGGGAGGTAGCAGTTGCCCTGGTCGGTGGCCTGCGAAAGGGCGTACTGGAGGCCCGCCTTGACGCGCTCGGGGCTGTCGTGCGGGATGCCGACGGACTGGGCGATCTTGTCGGCGGTGAGGAAGCCGATGCCCCAGACGTCGGCGGCGAGGCGGTACGGCTGGTTCTTCACGACGCCGATCGAGGCGTCGCCGTACTTCTTGTAGATGCGCACGGCGATGGACGTGGACACCTCCACCGTCTGGAGGAAGAGCATGACCTCCTTGATCGCCTTCTGTTCCTCCCAGGCGTCGGCGATCTTCTTGGTGCGCTTGGGGCCTAGGCCCGGGACCTCGATGAGGCGCTTGGGCTCCTCCTCGATGATCTGCAGGGTGTCCAGGCCGAAGTGCTGGGTGATGCGGTCCGCGAAGATCGGGCCGATGCCCTTGACCAGGCCGGAGCCGAGGTAGCGGCGGATGCCCTGGACGGTGGCGGGGAGCACGGTGGTGTAGTTCTCGACGGTGAACTGCTTGCCGTACTGCTGGTGGGAGCCCCAACGGCCCTCCATACGGAGGGATTCGCCCACCTGCGCGCCCAGCAGCGCGCCGACGACGGTGAGGAGGTCGCCGCCGCCCCGGCCGGTGTCCACGCGCGCGACGGTATAGCCGTTGTCCTCGTTGGCGTACGTGATGCGTTCGAGCACGCCTTCGAGGACCGCGAGTCGCCGTTCCCCCGGGGGGTTTCCCGCCTGTTGAGCCATGGGGCGACGGTACCGGGGAGGTGTGACAGGGCGCCCCGCCGGGAGCGGGGCGCCCGTGCCGTCCGACGGGCCCGGCGGATGCTCAGAGGATGAAGACGCTCTGCGCCGTCTCCGTCTGGTACGTCTCGCCCGGATACACCAGCCACTCGACCGGGCCGCCGCAGTCCGCTCCGGAGTGGACCTCGGCGATGGCGTCGGTGTGGTTGGCCACCGACGACGGCAACCGGTCGACGGGGTAACAGCCGCTCGGGTTCTCGTATCCGATGTCGTTGATGATCAGGACGCCTTCCGCCGCGTACGCCGATCCCGGCACCGCGACCGTCAGGGTCACGGCGGCCGCGAGTGCCCCCAGGGCCACGGCCCTACGTCGTCGCATCATGGTGGGATCCCCCTCCTGGCGCGGACCGCCCTGATGCAGCCCACAGCCGTCACCCAAGGTATGCGATCGAGTTCGTTGTGTAATCAGCGCACGGAGGTGCCGCCCGCGCCATCGGAGTGCGCCTCGCGACTTCCGGAAGGACGTCGCACCGGTCGGCACGCAGGAGTGCGCGCCGGGGCACCCGGGACCTCGGTCGCGACCTCGGTCACGATTGGATTTCAGCCACCGCCGCCCCCTTGCCCCGGCCATGTGGAATCGATTCCAATCGGTCGTGAAATCGATTCCATGAGTTCCACGAGGAGGTGGAGCGGCGATGGCCGGCATCAAGGATGTCGCGGCCGAGGCGGGGGTGTCGGCCGCCACGGTGTCGCGGGTGCTCAATGATCATCCGTCGGTCAGCGCGGCGGCCCGGGCGCGGGTGATGACGGCCGTCGAGACTCTGGGGTACCGGCCGAACGCCGTCGCGCGGTCGTTGCGTACGGATCAGACGCACACCCTCGGGCTCGTCATCAGCGACGTCATGAATCCGTACTTCACCGAGCTGGCGCGGTCCGTGGAGGAAGAGGCGCGGGCGCTCGGGTACAGCGTGATCATCGGGAACGCCGACGAACGGCCCGAGCTTCAGGATCATCATGTGCGCAATCTGCTGGACCGGCGGATCGACGGGCTGCTCGTCTCGCCGACCGACGGTGGTTCGCCCCTGATGCTGGACGCGATCCGGGCGGGCACTCCCATGGTGTTCGTGGACCGGTGGATCCCCGGCGTGGACGTGCCGGTGGTGCGTGCCGACGGGCGCGGCGCCGTACGGGATCTCGTCGCCCATCTCCACGGGCTCGGGCACCGGCGGCTCGCGATCATCGCCGGGCCCGCGGCCACCACGACCGGCCGGGAGCGGGTCGAGGCCTTCCGGGAGGCCCTCGGCGAGTTCGGGCTGGCGCTGCCGGACGACTACATAGGGCAGGGCGACTTCCAGGCGGACAGCGGGCGGCGGGTGACCGAGGGGTTCCTCGATCTGGCCGAGCCGCCCGAGGTCGTCTTCGCCGCCGACAACCTGATGGCGCTGGGCGCGCTGGACGCCGTGCGCGCGCGTGGGATGCGGGTTCCCGAGGACATCGGGCTGGCCGCGTTCGACGACATCCCGTGGTTCGTGCACACCGATCCGCCGGTCACGGCGGTCGCGCAGCCGACGGGTGAGCTGGGGCGGGCCGCCGTACGCGCGCTCGTCGACCGTATCGAGGGGCGGCCCCCGCAGTCCGTCACCCTCCCCGCACGTCTCGTCGTACGTCTGTCGTGCGGCGAGTCCCCCGAGTCCCCCGTACCGAACAGGAGCGCGTCGTGAGCGACCCGGACGAGTTGCTGCGCATCGAAGGCATACGCAAGACCTTTCCCGGTGTGGTCGCGCTGGACGGCGTCGACTTCGATCTGCGCCGGGGCGAGGTGCATGTGCTGCTCGGGGAGAACGGCGCGGGCAAGAGCACGCTGATCAAGATGCTCTCCGGTGCCTACACCCCCGACGCGGGGCGGATTCTGGCCGGTGGTCAGGAGGTGCGCATCCATGGTGCGCAGGACTCCGAGAGGCTCGGGATCGCCACCATCTACCAGGAGTTCAATCTCGTCCCCGATCTGAGCGTCGCCGAGAACATCTTCCTCGGGCGGCAGCCGCGTCGCTTCGGGATGATCGACCGGAAGCGGATGGAGGCCGACGCCGCCGAGCTGCTGGAGCGGGTGGGGGTCACCGTCTCGCCACGCGCGCGTGTGCGTGAACTCGGTATCGCCCGGCTCCAGATGGTCGAGATCGCGAAGGCGCTGAGTCTGAACGCCCGTGTGCTGATCATGGACGAGCCGACCGCCGTGCTGACGACCGAGGAGGTCGAGAAGCTCTTCGCGATCGTGCGGCGGCTGCGTGAGGACGGGGTGGGCGTCGTCTTCATCACGCACCATCTGGAGGAGATCGCCGCTCTCGGGGACCGGGTGACCGTCATCCGGGACGGGAAGAGCGTCGGGCAGGTGCCCGCCTCCACGCCCGAGGACGAGCTCGTACGGCTCATGGTCGGCCGGTCGATCGAGCAGCAGTATCCGCGGGAGCGGGCCGACGCCGGGGACGCGCTGCTCGCCGTCGAGGGCCTGACGCGGGACGGCGTCTTCCACGACGTGAGCTTCGAGGTGCGGGCCGGCGAGGTCGTCGGTGTCGCCGGGCTCGTGGGCGCCGGGCGTACGGAGGTCGTGCGGGCGGTGTTCGGCGCCGATCCGTACGACAAGGGGGCCGTGAAGGTCTCCGGGGCGCCGGTGCCCAAGGACGACGTCAACGCCGCGATGACCGCCGGGATCGGGCTGGTGCCCGAGGACCGCAAGGGCCAGGGGCTGCTGCTGGACGCGTCCGTGGAGGAGAACCTCGGGCTGGTGACCCTGCGGGGCGCCACCAGGGGCGGGTTCGTCGACCTGAAGGGGCAGCGGGAGAACGCGGCCCGGGTCGCCGAGCGGCTCGGGGTCCGGATGGCCGGGCTGCACCAGCACGTCCGCACCCTCTCCGGCGGCAACCAGCAGAAGGTCGTCATCGGCAAGTGGCTGCTGGCGGACACCAAGGTGCTGATCCTCGACGAGCCGACGCGCGGCATCGACGTCGGCGCCAAGGTCGAGATCTACGAGCTGATCAACGAGCTGACGGCCGCCGGTGCGGCCGTGCTGATGATCTCCAGTGACCTGCCCGAGGTGCTCGGTATGAGCGACCGGGTGCTGGTCATGGCCCAGGGGCGGATCGCGGGCGAACTCGCCGCCGCCGAGGCCACGCAGGACGCCGTGATGGCGCTCGCCGTCTCCAACCCCACCCTTCTCGCGACTGAAACGGAGGCCCCCCGTGGCCGCTGACACGCTCAAGAGCACTACGGGCGCGAGTGGCGCCTCGGGAGCCTCGGGGCTTCGCCGGCTTCTGCTCGACAACGGCGCGCTGACCGCGCTCATCGCCCTCGTCATCGCGATGTCGGTGCTGTCCGGCGACTTCCTGACGGCCGACAACCTGCTCAACATCGGCGTCCAGGCCGCCGTGACCGCGATCCTCGCGTTCGGTGTGACCTTCGTGATCGTCTCGGCGGGCATCGACCTGTCGGTGGGCTCGGTGGCGGCCCTGTCGGCCACCGTCCTGGCCTGGAGCGCCACGTCGGAGGGCGTCCCGGTCTGGATAGCCGTGATCCTCGCGATCGGCACCGGTATCGCGTGCGGCCTCGTCAACGGCTTCCTGATCTCGTACGGGAAGCTGCCGCCGTTCATCGCGACGCTCGCCATGCTGTCGGTGGGCCGCGGTCTGTCGCTGGTGATCTCGCAGGGCAGCCCGATCGCCTTCCCTGACTCGGTGTCGCACCTCGGGGACAACCTGGGCGGCTGGCTGCCCGTGCCGGTCCTGGTGATGCTGGTGCTGGGTGGCGTGACGGCCGTGATCCTCGGCCGTACGTACATCGGGCGTGCCATGTACGCGATCGGTGGCAACGAGGAGGCGGCCCGGCTGTCCGGGCTGCGGGTGAAGCGGCAGAAGCTGGCGATCTACGCGCTGTCCGGGCTGTTCGCCGCCGCCGCCGGCATCGTGCTCGCCTCCCGGCTCTCCTCCGCGCAGCCGCAGGCCGCGCAGGGCTACGAGCTGGACGCCATCGCCGCGGTCGTCATCGGCGGCGCCTCGCTGGCCGGTGGTACGGGCAAGGCGTCGGGGACGCTGATCGGCGCGCTGATCCTCGCGGTGCTCAGGAACGGCCTCAACCTGCTGTCCGTGTCCGCGTTCTGGCAGCAGGTCGTCATCGGTGTCGTCATCGCGCTGGCCGTGCTGCTGGACACCGTGCGGCGCAAGGCGGGGGCGACCCCGGTTCCGGCGGGGGCCGGTGGCTCCGGGGACCGGAAGAAGCAGGCGCTGACGTATGTGCTGGCCGCGGTGGTCGCGGCGGCGGTCGTGGGCGCGACCTCCTTCCTGCACACCGGGTCGTCGGCGGCGAAGAGCGAGAAGATCGGGCTGTCGCTGTCGACGCTCAACAACCCCTTCTTCGTGCAGATCCGGGCCGGTGCCCAGGACGAGGCGAAGAAGCTCGGTGTGGACCTGTCGGTCACCGACGCGCAGAACGACGCCTCGCAACAGGCCAACCAGTTGCAGAACTTCACCAGCGAAGGCCTCGGCACGATCATCGTCAACCCGGTGGACTCCGACGCGGTGACCCCGGCGGCGAAGGCCGTCAACAAGGCGGACATCCCGCTGGTCGCCGTCGACCGCACGGTCAACGGCGCGAACACCGCCGCGCTCGTCGCCTCCGACAACGTCAGCGGCGGCGAGCTGGCCGCCAGGTCGCTCGCCGAGAAGCTGGGCGGCAAGGGCGAGATCGTCATCCTCCAGGGGCAGGCGGGCACCTCCGCCAGCCGGGAGCGCGGCGCCGGCTTCGCCGAGGGGCTGAAGGCCTACCCCGGCATCAAGGTCCTCGCCAAGCAGCCCGCCGACTGGGACCGCACCAAGGGGCTCGACGTGATGACGAACATGCTCCAGGCCAACCCGGACGTCGACGGTGTCTTCGCCGAGAACGACGAGATGGCGCTCGGCGCGATCAAGGCCCTCGGCTCCAAGGCCGGAAAGTCCGTCCAGGTCATCGGCTTCGACGGTACGGCGGACGGGCTCAAGGCCGTCGAGGCGGGCACGCTGTACGCGTCGGTCGCGCAGCAGCCGGCCGAACTCGGCAGGATCGCGGTGCGCAACGCGGTCAGGGCCGCCGAGGGCGAGAAGGTCGAGAAGTCGGTGATGGTGCCGGTGAAGGTGGTCACGTCCGAGAACGTGGCCGAGTTCAGCGGCTGACGTCACCGTTCCGGCAGAAGGGACCATTCATGTACGACTACGACCTCCTGGTCGTGGGTTCGGCCAACGCCGACCTGGTGATCGGTGTCGAGCGGCGGCCGGGCGCCGGGGAGACCGTGCTCGGCTCCGACCTGGCCGTGCACCCGGGCGGCAAGGGCGCCAACCAGGCCGTCGCGGCGGCCCGGCTCGGGGCGCGTACGGCGCTGCTGGCACGGGTCGGCGACGACGGCAACGGACGGCTGCTGCTGGACTCGCAGCGGGCGGCCGGGGTCGACACGGCGGGCGTGCTGGTCGGCGGGGCGCCCACCGGGGTCGCCCTGATCACGGTGGACCCGTCGGGCGACAACAGCATCGTGGTGTCGCCCGGCGCCAACGGGCGGCTGACCCCGGAGGACATCCGGGCCGCCGACGCGCTGCTGCGGGCCTCACGGGTCGTCTCGGCGCAGTTGGAGATCCCGTTGGAGACGGTCGTGGAGGTCGTACGGCGGCTGCCGGAGGGCACCCGGTTCGTGCTGAACCCGTCGCCGCCCCGGGAGTTGCCCGCCGAGGTGCTGGCCGCCTGTGATCCGCTGATCGTCAACGAGCACGAGGCACGGGTCCTCGTCGGGGGTGATCCGGCGGATTCACCTTCGCCGGAGGACTGGGCGGCGGCGCTGCTGGCGCTCGGGCCGCGTTCGGTGGTCGTCACGCTGGGCGCGGAGGGGGCGTTGGTCGCGGACGCCGGGGGCAGTGTGCGGGTGGCGGCGGTGAAGGTGGAGGCCGTGGACACGACGGGGGCCGGGGACGCGTTCACGGCCGCCCTGGCGTGGAAGCTGGGCGGCGGTTCGGCACCGGCCGAGGCCGCCGCGTACGCGGCCCGGGTCGGGGCCGCCGCCGTCACCAAGGCCGGGGCGCAGGTGTCGTTCCCGACCGCCGAGGAGGTCGCTGCGCTGTGAAGCGGGCCGGGATACTCAACCGTCATCTGGCGGGCGCCCTCGCCGAGTTGGGCCATGGGCACGGGGTGCTGGTGTGCGACGCGGGGATGCCCGTGCCGGACGGGCCGCGCGTGGTCGACCTGGCGTTCCGGGCCGGGGTGCCGTCCTTCGCGGAGGTGCTGGACGGGCTGCTCGACGAGCTCGTGGTCGAGGGGGCGACCGCCGCGCGCGAGGTGCGGGGGGCGAACCCGGAGGCGACCGTACTGCTGGAGGACCGCTTCCCCGACCTGGAGCTCGTCTCCCACGAGAAGCTCAAGGAGCTGTCGGCCGGCGCGCGGCTGGTCGTACGCACCGGGGAGGCGCGGCCGTACGCGAATGTGCTGCTGCGGTGCGGGGTGTTCTTCTAGGGGTTCCGGGACTCCCGGGGCTTCCGGGGTTCCCGGGACTCCCTGGAACCCCGGGAGTCCCGGGAGTTCGCCGGGCCGGCCGTCAGTAGGTGCGGCGGCGCACCAGGTAGGCGGCCGCGGCGAAGAGGGCCATGGCCAGGCCGAGGTAGAGGGAGCACTCGATGATCAGCATGGCCGGGTAGCGGCTCGCGGGGTGGTACTCGGTGTAGTGCCGCATGCCGTGGTCGGCCAGATAGCGTTCGAGGGCGGCGCTGCCGTCGCGGACCGTGTCGCTGTCGTAGACCTGCTTGAGGACGTCTCTCTTCTCCCCGTCGGAGAGTCTGTGTCCCGCGCGGTCGACCAGCCCTTCGTCCACGATCCAGTCCGTCACCGGGCGCGGATCGGCCGCCTGCCCCGCGTCCGGCGCCGCCGTACGGACCAGGGGGCTCAGGTAGTGGGGCCGGGCCGCCTCCTCCAGGGTGATGTTCACCGTCAGGCAGACGACGAGGGTGAGGCCCATGGCGACCACGGTCCGCCGGAGCAGGACTCCGGCCAGGACGCCGAGGGCCAGGGCGAACAGGGTCAGCGCGACGAGGCCCGGCGACACGGTGAACGCGGCGCTGCGCATCCGGCTGCCGACCGAGTCCAGGGGCCTGCGCCACCAGGTGAACAGGAGCGAGCAGGCCAGCGCCAGGACGGCTGTGCCGAGGCCGACCAGGGTCAGTTGGGTGACGAGCCACCGGGTGCGGGACACCCCTTGGGTGAAGGCGAACCGCCAGGTGCCGTTCTCGAACTCCCGGGCCAGGAGCGGTGCGCCGACGAAGGCGCCGACAAGGGCGGGCAGGAAGATCACCCAGACCATCCGGTTGCCCCACTCGCTGTACCGGTCGGTGAACTGCTCGACCAGTTGCGCGCATCCGGCGCGGGCGCCGGGATCGGCGACACAGGCGGCGATGCCGTCCGCGCGGTACTCCTCGTGCATGGCGAAGCCGCTGATGAGGGTGGGGACGGTGACGGCGGCCAGCAGAAGGACGCCCGTCAGCAGAGCGGCGCGGTGCTGGCGCCAGGCAACCCAGATCACTGGTCGGTCCTGCCCTTCGAGAGAGGCGAGTCGAGATAGGCGAGGACGAGGTCCTCCAGGTTCACGGGGTGGGCTTCCCAGCGGGGGTGGGTGGGCGCGGCGGCCGGCCGGCGCACCAGGAGGTGGCTGTTGCGGTCGCCGTGGGTGGCGGTGACCAGTCCGTCGAGGGCGGCGTCGGCGACCCGGGGGCCGGTCAGGACGCGGTGGCCGGCGAGCAGGTCGTCGATGTCGCCGACGAGGCGTACCTGTCCGCCGTGGAGCAGCACCAGGTAGTCGCAGACCCGTTCGAGTTCGGTGACCACGTGGGAGGAGAGCAGCACCGTCATCTCCGTCTCGGCCACCGCGGTGACGAGGGTCTTCATGAACTCACGGCGGGCCAGCGGGTCGAGGCTGGCGACGGGTTCGTCCAGGACCAGCAGGCGCGGCTGCTTGGCCAGGGCGAGGGTGAGGGCAACCTGGGCCTGCTGGCCGCCGGAGAGCCGGCCGGTCCTGCGGTCGAGCGGGATGTCGAGGTCGCGCAGTCGGCGTTCGGCGCCCGCCTGGTCGAAGCGGGTGTTCGTACCGCGTCCGTACCGCAGCATCTCGGCGACGGTGAACCCCCGGTAGAGGGGATGGTCCTGGGCGACGAACCCGACCTGGGACAGGCTCTGCGGACGGCCCGGCCGCAGCGGCGTACCCAGCAGGGAGACGGTGCCCTCGGTGGGGGCCAGCAGGCCTATCGCCAGGTGCAGCAGGGTCGTCTTCCCCGCGCCGTTCGCGCCGACGAGCGCGATGACACGGCCCGCGGGCAGGGAGAGCGTGCAGTCCCGCAGTGCCCACTGCCGGCCGTAGCGCTTGCCCACCCGGTCGATCCGCACGGCGGCGTCGGCGGCGTCGGCGGTCATGCCGTCTCCCGGTGCTGCTCGTCGCTCATGACCGCGTCGACCATGGCGCGCACCTGCTCCGGCGCGAGACCCGCCCCGCGCGCGTCGGCCAGCCACTGCCGCAGCCGGCCCGACAGCCGGGCGTAGGTCGCGGCGGGCACCTGTTCGATGTCGCCGGTGACGAACGTGCCCTGGCCGGCACGGGGCGCGGCGAGCCCGGCGTGCTCCAGCTCGCGGTACGCCTTGGCCACGGTGTTCGGATTGATCACCAGAGCGGACGCGACCGCGCGCACCGTGGGCAGCTGGTCGCCCTCCTGGAGATGGCCCAGCAGGATGCCGCGCCGGACCTGGTCGACCAGTTGCAAGTAGGCCGGTACTCCTGACCGGTCAAGCACTCGGAATGCGAACACGCGCACCCTCCGCCCCTCCATCACGCGATGACCCAATGTCTCGGTGTACTAGCAAGATAGTACACAGATGACACACGGGTCCCCGGCCGGCCTCGGCGAAGAGTGGCGCACACCTCGGTGAAGAGTGGCGCACGCGGTGACGCACCCGGCGCGGGAACGTTTCGAGGGGCCGGTCCACTGGACCGGCCCCTCGGCTTTCCCCTCCCCGTCAGAACTCCCGCGATCCCCCCGGATCCCCCTCCGAGAAGTCCTGATGCCAAGTACGACCCGCGGGGTGCGGGGAGGGTTGTACGGCACCTCAGGGATTCTTCGGCGCCAGGGAGTCGACCTCGGCCGCGTAGAACCACGCGGGGTCGACGTCCATACCGGTGAAGTGGCCCGCGAGTTCGAGGGACAGGGCTCCGTGGAGACGGGTCCAGAAGGTCAGGGCCCGGTGGAGGGCCTGGTCCTCCGGCAGGTCCCCGCAGGCGCCGAGCAGGGTCGCCAGGATCTCGGACGTGATCGTGGCGGTGTCGGCGGGGGCGTGGTAGCCGGGGATGGGCGTGCCGTAGATCAGGAAGTAGCGGTGGGGATCGTCCAGGGCCCAGGCGCGCAGGGCGTGCGCCAGCGTGGCCAGGTCGGCGCCGGTGTCGGCGACCTCGGCCGGCTCGGCGGCCCTGGCGGCCTCGGCGGCCTCGCGGAAGGTGTCGGCGAGGCTGCGGTAGGCGTCCCGGATCAGCTCGGTGATCAGCTCGTCGCGGCCGGCGAAGTACCGGTAGAGCGCGGGGCCGCTCATGCCCATCCGTTTCGCGATCGCGTTGAGGGACAGCGCGGAGGCCCCCGCCTCGGCGATCTGCTCCCACGCGTGCTGCTTGACCTCCGCGCGGACCTGGGCGCGATAGCGCTCGCGGGGGGTCTTCGCGTCGTTCGCGTCGTTCGCGCCCTCGGTTGTCGTCATGGTTAGAGGCTATCACTGTTGTTATTGACAGTCTCGGACGCGATCGGTTACAACTTCTCACGAGAGCGAGAGCCAGTCACGTCATCCAGATCAACGCGCAACGCGGAGGCAGTCATGAACGCCGGAGAACTCGTCGAGGTCGTCCTGCCGGGCAAGGTCGAGCCGGAGGGGCTGCGGATACGGCGCGGGGCCGTTCCCGTGGCCGGTCCCGGGCAGGTCGTGATCCTCATGGAGGCCACCGGGGTGTCCTTCGCCGAGCAGCAGATGCGGCGGGGCCGGTACTACGACCAGCCGCCGTTCCCGTTCGTCCCCGGGTACGACCTGGTCGGCAGGGTGCTCACGACCGGCGAGGGCGTCGACCCGGGTCTGTCCGGGGTCCGGGTGGCCGCGCTGGTCAAGGTCGGCGGCTGGGCGAGCCATGTGGTCGTCGAGGCGGCGGACGTGGTGCCGGTGCCGGAGGGGATCGGTGCCGCGGAGGCGGAGACCGTGGTGGTCAACGGCGTCACGGCCTGGCAGATGCTGCATCGCTCGGCCCGCGTCCGCGCCGGGCAGACCGTCCTGGTGCACGGCGCCAACGGGGGCGTCGGCTCGGTGCTGGTACAGCTCGCCCGCGCCGCCGGGGCGAAGGTGATCGGGACGGCGTCCGCCCGCCACCACGACGCGCTGCGGGCGCGGGGAGTCGTCCCCGTCGACTACCGCACCGAGGACGTCGCGGGACGGGTCCGCGCGCTCGCCCCCGGCGGGGTGGACGCCGTCTTCGACCACATCGGCGGCCGGAGCGCGGTCGACTCCTGGCGGCTGCTCGCGCCCGGCGGCACGCTCGTCGCGTACGGCAGCGCGTCCACGCGGGACGACGAGGGGTCCAAGCAGTGGCCCGTGCTCAAGCTGCTCGGCCGGGTGTGGCTGTGGAACGCGCTGCCCAACGGCCGCCGTGCCTCCTTCTACAACGTCTGGGCCGGGCGGGCCCTGTCCCCCAACCGCTTCCGGGCCCGGCTGCGCACCGACCTCACCCAGGTGTTCGCGGCCCTCCGACGCGGTGACGTGACCGCCCAGATCGCCGCGCGGCTGCCGCTCACCGACGCGGCCGAGGCGCTGCGGCTGGCCGAGTCGGGGACGGTCGCGGGGAAGGTCGTGCTCAATCCGTAGGACCGCCGGTCGACGGCCGTCCGTAGGACCGACGGCCATCCGTAGGACCGCCGGACGTCGGCCGACCGCGATCCGCGGGACCGGCCGACGCGCCCATCGACAACCTCAGCCGTCAACACCCTGAAGGGGACACCATGTTCGGTCTGCGCACCGCCACGTCCACCGTCTCACTCGCCGTCGCCGCCGCCGTCACCGTCGCCGGGATTCTGGGGACCGCCGCCCCGTACGCCCGGGCGGCGGCCCCGGCCGACGCGCCGCACGACGGCGGGTCCGCCTGTCGTGGGGAGGGCGTCGACCGGACGGCCCTGATCCGCTACCAGGCCGATGTCGTGATCGACGCGCCCCTGAGCACCGTTTGGAAGCTGCAGACCGACGTGGAGAACTGGCCGTCCTGGCAGGCGCCGGTGCTCGGCGCCGAGCGGCTGGACCACGGGCCGCTGCGGAAGGGCTCGCGGTTCCGGTGGACGACACCGGCGCCCGCCACACCGGCAACTCCCGCGACCACGCTGGAGATCACCTCCACCGTCCGGCAACTGGAGCGCGGCGTCTGCCTCCTGTGGAGCGGGCCCGCGGTCGGCGAGGGGCTGCGCGTCGACGAGGGCGTCCACCTGTGGCGCTTCGAACAGGTACGGGGCAAAGTCCGGGTGCACACCGAGGAGACCTGGACCGGCGCCCAGGTCGAAGCGGACGTCCCCACGGCGACGGAGGCGCTCGGCCGGGGCCTCGAAGCGTGGCTCCGCGACCTGAGGACCACGGCCGAGGCCCGCTCCGGCCGAGGGTGACCACGCCACGGGGCTGTTCGATTTATGTCCCGATGGTGTCACTTCGCGGGCAAGCGCGTTGCGGGTGCAACGCGTTGTGGGAGAGCATGTTCGGGACGTAGGTGAACGCGTAAGTGAGCACGCGAGTGAACACGCGAGTGATGACCTAAGTGATGACATACGCGAACCGGACACACGGGGGTGGAACGACGTGAAGTTCGACATGGGGTCGACGACCCTGGCGGATCTCGGGAAGAGCACGCTCGGATCGAGCGACGACCTCGGGACGCTGATCCAACTGCTGATCAGCGCGGCGGAACCGCTGGAGGGCAAGTTCAACGGCGCGGGCAAGCTGGCGTTCGACTCGTTCAAGAACCGCGCGGACGAGATCACCGCCGATCTGAACGGCTCGCTCGCCGCGATCCTCGGCGGTCAGTCGGGCATGGACACCGCGTTCGGCACCGGCGACGTGGAGTCCCAGGACAACGCCAACCAGAACATGGGCCAGGCCAACTTCGACGCGGCCCGCTTCGGCGCCCGATAAGCAGCGACGAGCAGGAACTAGGGGGAAGTACTCATGGCTCAGAACCAGGACCGCCGTTCGTACGACACCGGCGCCTCGGGCGAGGTGCAGACCGCGCTCGGCACGATCGTGGGGCAGCTGGAGCGGGTGCTCGGCGACCGCGACGCCGCCGTGAAGGCCGCGATGACCGAGTTCCAGGCCGACGGGGTCTCGGACGACTACCACGGCAAGGAAGAGCGCTGGAAGAAGGCCGCGGGCGAGGTCCGCGAGATCATCCGCCTGGTGCGCACCACGCTCGAACAGAACGACGGCACCGCGCAGTCCACGCTGTCCAAGGCCCGCGCGGCGGTCGACCAGATCGGCTGACGGAGCGAGCGAGGCGAGAGGGGTTCCGCAGCCGTGGCGGCACAGGATTACGACAGCCAGTTGCTGGAGTCGGTGTCGGTGCGGCGTCGGCGGCTGCGGGACGCCCTGCTGTTCGGGGCGCAGCGGCAGCGGCGCTCGGTGGACGAACGGATCGGGAAGGTCTTCGCCGGGATCGTCATCGCGGCGGTGTTGTGCGCGGGATGTGTGGGGTGGTCTTTCGTGTCGAACCGCATCATCGGAAAGAGCCCGTACGGGGGTTCGGTGCAGCCGTCGGTGACTCCGTCCGGCACGCCCTCGCCCACCGGGTCGCCGGCCGTGTCCCCCACACCGTCCTCCAGGTTGTCCACAGGGTTTTCCACAGCCCCGACCGGCGATTCCGCCCGGTGATAGGTTCGATCGCGTGATGGCTACGGGGACGGCTGCAGGGACATCGGGGCAGGCCACAGGCGGTGCGCGGACGGCGCTCAGCCGGGTCACGCTCGTCGGTGAGCGACGGCGGGTCGATCTCGTGCTGCCGTCCCGGGAGCCGGTCGGGCTGCTGCTCCCGGAGGTCATGCGGCTCCTGGACGACCGGGTCGGCGAGCGGCCCGAGTTGCGGCATCTGGTCACGGCGGACGGCTCCGCGCTGGCGCACGACAGCACGCTGGAGTCGGCCGGGATCCCGGACGGCGCCGTGCTGCGGCTGGTCCGGGCCGAGGACGCGCCGTCGGCGCCCGTGGTGCACGACGTCACGGACGAGGCGGCCGAGGATCTCGACGCCCGGGGCGGGCGTTGGCGGCCGGCCGCGCGCCGTGTCACCGCCGGGCTCGCCACGGTCGGCTGGGCCCTGGCCGCCGGCGTGTTCGCCCGCGCCGCGTACGAGCCCGGTGTCGTCGCGGGCGCGCTGCTCGGCGTCGCGCTGGTGGCCGCGCTCGCGGGCGCGCTGCTGGGGCGGACCGGGAAGCGGGCCCTGTCCACGACCCTGATCGCGACGGCGGGTGCGCTGGGCTTGCTCGGCGCGTCGACGTCGGCGCAGGCACAGCAGTGGTCCGGGACACCGCAGGTCGCCGCCATGGCCACGGCCGGGGTCGTCACGCTCGCCCTGCTCGGGCTGTTCACTCCGCTCGGGCGGGGTGGACTGGTCGGGGCCGGAGCGCTGGCGGGGGCCTCGGTGTGCTGGCTGGGGATCGCGGCGGCCGTCTCCGGCTCGTTGTCGCTGTCGGTGACGGACCAGGCCGAGGTGGGGGCCGTCCTCGCGGTGGTCTCCGTGGTCGTGCTCGGGCTGCTGCCCCGGCTGGCGCTGATGGCCTCGGGGCTCTCCGGGCTGGACGACCGGCGTTCCGGGGGCGCCTCCGTGAGCCGCCTCCAGGTGTCGGCGGCGCTCACGGCCACCCACCGGGGGCTGGTGCTGGCGACGGTCACCATGGCCGTCTCGGCGACCGCGGCCGGGGTGTTCGCGTTGCGCGCGCCGACCAAGTGGACCGTGCTGCTGGCCGCCGTCACCATGGTCGTCCTCGCGCTGCGCGCACGGGCGTTCCCGCTGGTCGCGGAGGTCGTGGTGCTGCTCGGCGCGGCGGCGGTGCTCGCCGTGCGGCTGGTGTCGGCCTGGCTGGACCACACCGGCGACGCGGCCGGTCCGCTCGCCGTCCTCGTCCTGCTCGCCGCGCTGCCGCTGCTGGTGCTCGCCGTGCGGCCCGCCGAGCATGTCCGGGTACGGTTCCGGCGCCTGGGCGACACCCTTGAATCGATCGGCGTCATCACTCTGTTCCCGCTGCTCATCGGGGTGTTCGGCGTGTACGGACGACTGCTCGACACGTTCGCTTAGGAGCTGGGGGCCATGGCGCAGGCAGGGGACTGGCAGCGGGACGTGCTGCGCGAGCTGGGCCGGCAGGACGCGGCGGCGGCCGGGGGCGACACCGCTCCCGGTCCACCGGAGACCCCCGCCCGGCGGGCCGAGCCGACGCTGAGGCTGGTGCGGTCGGTGCCGGCGGAGGCGTCCGGGGCGACGGACCGGCCCGAGGCGACCGGGTCGCCGGAAGCCCCGCAACCGCCGGAAACCCCGCGGGAGTCCGGCGACGACCGGGCCGCGCGACCGGCACCGGGCGACGGCACACCTCCCGGGCAGCCGCGGACGCGGTCGGTGCCCGGCGCGCACCCGCCCGTGCAGGGGTTCGCCGCCCCGCCGGCGCACGCGATGCCCGTCGTACGGCCGCCCGGTCAGGAGACGCCCGGTGCTCAGCCGCCGGCGGGGCCGGGGCCCGGCGGGCGACCGCCGGTCGCGCCCGACGCCGTGAGGCCGGGCATGCCGTACGCGCCCGCCGAGGCGCCCCGCGCGGGGCATCCCCAGGCAGCCGCGCAGTGGTCGGGAGCGGCCGGGGACGCCCACCGGCCGGACGGGTCCGGTGAGGCGAACCGTCCGGCGGAACCCGGCGGTCACCCCGCGCCCGCGCCCGGCCAGGGGGCCACCCCCGGCTCGGAGATCGCGCCCGGGGACGACGTATCGCACGCCGCCCCGGCCCCCCGTGGCTCCCGGTCCCCGCAGACCCCGGTGCGCGCCCCCGACGCCGTGCCCACCATCGATCCTCGGCTCGCGCACGCGCTCGGGCGACCGCAGCACGGGGATTCGGTGGCCCGGCGGACAGGGCGGTCGATCCGGAAGCTGGCCTCGTCCGCGGCGCAGGACGTGGCGGAGGAGACGCGGATCGCGCGGGAGCTGCAGCAGCCGGTGACGACGGGGCGGGTGATCGCCGTGACGTCGATCCGGGGCGGGGTCGGGAAGTCGACGACGGCCGCGCTGCTGGGACGCACGTTCAACCACTACCGGCACGACCCGGTGCTGACCCTGGAGGCGGACGCGGCACTGGGCACCCTGCCGGTGCGGATGGGCGCCGACTCGGTGCGCTGGGCGGCGGCCGACCTCGCACGGATCCTCGACCCGGCGATGCGGCTCACCGATGTCACCGGATACCTGGTGCCCGTGGCCGACGGCGGCTGGCTGCTGCCCGGGAGCCAGGGCCGGGTCGGCGCCCCGCTGGACATCCGTACGTACCGCACGGTGACCCTCGCGCTGCGGCGCTACTTCGCGGTGACCGTGGTGGACTGCGAGACCCTGCCGGGTGAGGTGGCCCGTACGGCGATGGACACGGCGCACGCGCGCGTGGTCGTGGCGCCGATGACCGCGGAGGGGGTCAACGGCACCCGTCAGGTGCTGGACTGGCTGGGCCGGTTGCCGCACTCCGCGCTCGCCTCGACCGTCGTCGCGCTGACCGCCAACTCCCCCGATCTGACGCTGGACCGAAAGACGGCCGTGGCCCACCTCAAGGAGGCCGGCGTCCATGTGGTCCCCCTCCCCTACGACCGTCACCTCGCGCAGGGCGGCCCGATCCGCACCTCCCTGCTGGGCCGGGAGACCCGTGCGGCGGCGATCACGCTCGCGGCCGAGGTGATGACCCGGGCGGTGAGGATGCGATGAGCGGCCACCGTCGTACGGCAGGACATGAGGAAGAAGGGGTCCGGTCGTGACCCAGCAGGTGATCCACCGGCCCGCCCGGAGCAGCCGGCCGCTCGGGGCCGCCGGTGCCCGGACGATCGAGCCGCCGCCCAACCTCCCGGAGGGCAAGGCGGGGACGGCGGCGACGGCGCTGCTGCCGATGGCGGGTGTCATGGGCTCGGTCGTGATGATGACCGTGATCCGCAACAGCCAGTTCGCGGCGCTCGGCGCGATGGTGCTGGTCTTCGCGCTGCTCGGCGCGGTCGCGCTCTTCCTCTCCCAGCGCGGCAAGGCCCAGCGCACCCGGCGTACGCAGCGGGAGCGGTATCTGGAGTATCTGGAGGAGCTGCGCGAGGAGTTCGGGGCGGAGGAGCGGGACCGGCGGGCGCTCGCGCGGGTGCTGAACCCGCCCCCGGAGGCGCTGTACGACCTGGTGCGCGACCCGGCCCGGCTCTGGGAGCGGCGGCGGCAGGACGCGGACTTCCTGCGGGTGCGGGTCGGCACCGGTGACGTACCCGTGGCGCATCTGGCCATCGGGCAGAACCAGGGCGGGGTGCTGACCCCGCCGGACCCGTTCATGCTGAACGAGGCGCGGGCGCTGCTGGCGCGGTACTCGGTCGCGGGCGGCTGCCCGATCACCGTGCCGTTGGACCGCGCGGGCAATGTCAGCGTGGTCGGTGACCGGGAGGGCGTGCTGCGGGTGGCCCGCGCGCTCCTGGTGCAGGTCGCCGTGGCGCACGCGCCGGACGACGTGGCCGTGGCGCTCGGGGTGCCGGGCGAGCGGCTGGCGGACTGGGAGTGGGCCAAGTGGCTGCCCCATGTGCTGGACGCGCAGGAGCACGACGGTCCGGTGGCGGCCCGCCGGATCGCGCCGGGACTGCCGCAGCTGGCCCGGCACTTCCGGCACGAGCTGGGCCGGCGGGCGTCGTACGCGGCGGAGGTGCGCCGCGGGCTCGCCGACCGCAAGGCGCTGCGGCTGGCGTCGCGGATGCTGGTCGTGAGCGACGAGTACGGGGACACGGCCGTCGAACTGCCGCGTCCGGACACGGCGGTGGGGCTCGCGGACATGGGCGTCACCGTGCTGCATCTGCTGGAGGAGCAGGTGCACGAGCCCGATCAGGTGGCGGTGCGGATCACCGTGCGGGGCGATCAGGTGGTGGTGGAGGATCTCCGCGCGCCGGACCCCCTGGCGACACCCGAACCCCTCGTGGCCGCCGCCGCGCACGGCACCTCCGACCAGGTCACCGCCGCCGGTGCCGAGGGCCTCGCCCGGCTGCTGGCGCCGCTGCGGCTGTCCGCCGAGTCGGCCGCCGAGGGCACCCCGGTCACCGGGCCCGTGGACTTCCCGGGCCTCCTCGGGATCGACGACCCGGCCGTGCTGAATCTGGCCGATCTGTGGGCGCCGCGCGGTGAGCGGGAGTTCCTGCGTGTGCCCATCGGCCTGACGGACCGTCATGAGCCGGTCCTCCTCGACCTCAAGGAGTCCTCCGAGCTGGGCATGGGCCCGCACGGGCTGTGCGTCGGCGCGACCGGTTCCGGCAAGAGCGAGTTGCTGCGCACCCTGGTGCTGGCGCTCGCCGCCACCCACTCCCCCGAGGATCTGGCGCTCGTCCTGGTCGACTACAAGGGCGGCGCGACCTTCGCCCCGTTCACCGGACTCCCGCATGTGGCCGGTGTGATCACCAACCTGGAGAACCAGGCCGGGCTGGTCGAGCGGGTCCACTCCAGCCTCGCGGGCGAGGTCAAGCGGCGGCAGCAGGTGCTCAAGGACGCGGGGAACGTGGCCGACATCGGGCACTACGCGGCCCTGCGCGCCACCCGGCGGCCCGATCTCGAACCGCTCCCGCATCTCTTCGTCGTGATCGACGAGTTCGGTGAACTCCTCACTGCCAAGCCGGACTTCATCGATCTCTTCCTCTCCATCGGGCGTATCGGCCGGTCCATCGGCGTGCATCTGCTGCTCTCCAGCCAGCGCATCGAGGGCGGCAAGCTCAAGGGGCTGGACACCTATCTGTCGTACCGGCTGGGGCTGCGCACCTTCTCCGCCGACGAGTCGCGGACCGTGCTCGACACCACCGACGCCTTCCATCTGCCGCCGCTGCCGGGCTTCGGCTATCTGAAGGTGGACACCTCGACGTACGAGCGGTTCAAGGCGGGGTACGTGTCGGGCGCGTACCGGGGTCCGGCGCTGACCGTGGAGGCGGACGACACGCCGCTCGCCTGGACGTATCCGACGTACAACACGCTCGGCGCGTCCGGTGGCGGGAGCGGCGCGGGAGCGGCCCCGGAGGGGCCCAAGGCGACCAAGCGGGAGACCGGGCCGACGGTGATGTCGGTGATGGTGGACCAACTGGCCTCCGCCGCGCGGCCGGTGCGCCGGATCTGGCTGCCGCCGCTGCCGGACGCGATCACCCTGGACGCGGCGGCCGGGCCCGTCCGGGTGGACGAGCGGGGGCTGCGACTGGCCTCCGGGAAAGCCGCAGAGGGCCCGATGCGGGTGCCCCTCGGGGTGCTGGACGATCCGGCGAAGCAGTGGCAGGGGCACTGGGTGCTGGATCTGACGGTCGCGGGCGGGCACGCGGCGGTGATCGGCGGCCCGCAGTCCGGCAAGACGACCCTGCTGCGGACGCTCGCGCTGTCGCTGGCCACCACGCACACCCCCGCCGAGGTCGCGATCTACGGGCTCGACCTGGTCGGTGGCGGCCTCTCGGCCCTCTCCGGGCTGCCGCACGTCGGCGGGATCGCGGGGCGGGCCGACCGGGAACGGGCCGCGCGGACGGTCGCCGAGGTGCGGACGATGCTGGTCGAGCGGGAGGAGCTGTTCCGCGAGCACGGCATCGACTCGGTGGACCAGCTGCGGCGGCTGCGCGCGCAGGGCGGGCTGCGGGAGCTGGGCTCGACCGACATCGTGCTGCTGATCGACGGCTTCGGGGCGCTGCGCGACGAGTTCGCCGAGCTGGACGACACGGTCGTGGATCTGCTGAAGCGCGGCGGCGGGTACGGCATCCATGTCGTCGGCGGCATGCTGCGCTGGAACGACGTACGGATCGCGACGCAGTCGATGTTCGGGACACGGGTGGAGCTGCGGCTGAACGACCCGAGTGATTCGAGCGTGGACCGCAAGCTCTCCGAGACGCTGTCGCCCGACACCCCGGGCCGGGTGCTGACCGACGGCAAGCTGTTCGCGCAGGCGGCCCTCCCCCGGCTCGACGGACGGCCGGCGACGGGTGATCTCGGTCCGGCGCTGGAGGACGCGGCCCGGACGATACGGTCCACCTGGCACGGTGAACTGGCCGCGCCCGTAAGGGTGTTGCCGACCCGGCTGCCGTCCGCGCGGCTGCCGTCGGTGGTCGCCGAGCCGCACCGGGTGCCGATAGGGGTGGACCAGGACGCGCTGGCGCCCGCCCTGCTCGACCTGTTCGGCCAGGACCAGCATCTGCTGATCCTCGGCGACAACGAGTGCGGCAAGACGAACCTGCTGAAGCTGGTCGCGGCGCGGCTCGTGGAGCGGTACTCGGACGAGGAGCTGGTCTTCGGCGTCTTCGACCCCCGGCGCGGGCTGCGCGGAGTGATCCCGGAGCCGTACCGGGGCGGGTACGCGCACAACGCGAAGCTCGCGGCGGGGCTGGCGACGGGGATCGCCGGCGAGCTGGAGAAGCGGATGCCGGAGAGCGCCGACCCGGACGCGCTCACCGACGAGCCCGCGTTCGAGGGGCCGCGGATCGTGATCCTGGTCGACGACTACGACATCCTGACCACCGCCGGACAGCAGCCGCTGTCGCCGTTCCTGCCGTACGTCTCGTCGGCGCAGGACATCGGGCTGCACTTCGTGATCACGCGCCGGGTCGCGGGCTCCTCCCGGGCGATGTACGAGCCGCTGCTGCAGACCCTGCGCGAGACCGGTACGGCGGCGCTGCTGATGACCGGTGAGCGGAGCGAGGGCCAGCTCTTCCCCGGTCTGTACGCCTCGGCGCAGCCGGCCGGGCGGGGCACGCTGGTCCGCCGGGGCCGCGCCCACCAGTTGATCCAGACGGCCCTCGACGGCGGCCTCGACGGCCGACCCGGCAGTGGCCCCGACAGCGAGGAGGGCGACCGCCCGTGACCAAGGACGTCATCGCCCTGACCCCGAGGATGCCCGATGTCTGGGCGCTCATGACGAGCCTGTACGCCGGAGGTTCGGAGCTGGATCTGTCGGCGGCGGCCGAGGGCGCGGTGGTCCAGTTGCACGGGCCCGGCGGGCGTCCGCTGGTGTCCGTGGAGTCGCCGGTGCTGGTGCAGGTGCCCGGTGAGGCGGAGCGGCTGCTCGGGCAGGCCATGGAGGCCCCGTTCTGGTGGACGGAGGCGCGGGCGTCCACGGCGGTGCCGGAGGCGGAGCGGCTCGCGGGGGTGGTGTGCGGGCGGCTCAACGCGCTGCTGGGCGGCTCGACCTGGCCGCCCGGGGCGGCGGGCACGAAGGTCGTCGATGTGTCGGCCGTGCCGTCGGCGGGGTCGGCGCAGCCCGCCGTGGACGTGGTGACCGAGAACGCGGCGGTCGTCCTCGTCGACCGGCCGGTGGTGGCGCTGACCAGCTGGCTCGCGGAGATCATGCGGACGGCGGTGGTGTCCCGGCGGTCGCTGCAGATCGTCACCCCGGCCGGGGTGCGGCTGACCCCGGCCGCCCGTGCGACGCTCGCGCGCGTCCCCAACCGGTGGGTGGTCCAGGACCCGGAGTGCGGGTACTACGACGGGGTGTCGGGGGCGGTGCTGCGCTGGCGGGACGGCGCGTTCACCCCCGCGCTCGCCGAGGACGGGACGGCGACGGTGGCCGGCGCGTTCACCCGCCCGACGGACGGGGACGCTCCCGGGCGGCAGCTGATCGTCGCCCTGCGGACCGTGCACAGGGCCGACGAGCGGCTGCTGCTCGGCGGGGCCCTGGAGGCGGCCTGGCGGGCGCTGACGGGTGCGGCGCCGGTGGGCTGGGGCACGGCGGAGCCGGTCAACCTCCCCTGGTCGCTGCGGCAGTTGACGGACCTGGCGCGGGAGCGGGCGCCCGAGCCCTCGCAGGTGGTCGTGGTGGGCGCCCCGGAGCGACCGGCCATGGCCACGGTCCGGGTGACCCGGACGACGAAGGGCGTGGAGGAGGACGCGGTCCTCACGCTCGGGTACGCGGCCGGTGAGGAGCCGCCGCTGGACCGGATCGAGGCGCTGGCCGACACCCTGGTGCGGGAGCACGGGCTGCGGACCATGCTGACCTCGGTGCGCGTGGCCCGCGCCGATCTGACGACCGCGCCCCGGCTGGAGGGCCCGCCGCTCCCGTACGCCTTCACGCTCGGCCCGGAGGACGTCCACGCCATCGGCCTGGACCACGCCCGCCGGCCCCCGGTGGAGGTCCGCGCCCGCCACCTCGGCCCGGCGTCCCGTCCGGCCCTGCACTACCCCCTCGGGGACGGCGCGGACCCCGGGGCCTGGGCACGGCTGCAGCAGCTCACGGCCCATCTCAAGGGCGATCATTCCCGGCCAGTCACCCCTGCTCGGTGAGGGTGACTCGCGTCACTAACTCAACGACCAATACGAGCAGTAAGAGCTCTGACGGGTGAGGGATTTACCGGCCTGACCAGGGTCCCTAACCTCCCGGCAACAGCTGCCAGAAGGCACGCGCCAGGAGGAGAACCATGGCCAGATCCAGCCAGCCCAGCACCCGACGCATCGTCGTCACCGCGTGCGCCGCGACGCTCGCCCTCGGCAGCCTGGCCGCCTGCGGCGGCGGTGACGGCGACGCGCCGAAGGTGGCGGAGAACAAGATCGCGGCGGGCCAGGTGCCGGACTACTACCCGGCGGACTACGCGGACCTGATCGCGGCGGCGGAGAAGGAGGGCGGCAAGCTCACCGTCTACTCCAACCTCGGTGACGAGAACATGGCGCCGATCGTCCGGGACTTCAAGAAGAAGTACGACTTCATCAAGACGGTCTCCGTCAACGAGCTGGACAGCGACGAGCTGTTCCAGAAGACCCTCTCGGAGAACGCGGCCGGTTCCTCCCCGGCGGATGTGCTGATCTCCAGCGCGGCGACCGCGTGGTCGGACTTCTCGGCCCGCAAGGGCACGGTCCTCACGTACAAGTCGCCCGAGCTGGAGGAGCTGGGCGCGAGCGCGGAGCTGCTGCCGAGCGTGTACTCGCTGTCGCAGGACCCGATGACGATCGCGTACAACACGTCGCTGATGGAGACCCCGCCGACCACGCTGACGGACTTCGCGAAGATCGTGACGGGGGACGAGGCCAAGTTCAAGAACAAGGTGACGGTCCGCGACCCGGAGGGCTCGTTCGGCTTCACCGTCACGCGGGCGCTCACCGAGGGCAACCCGGAGGCGTGGGACGACCTGAAGAAGATCCTGCCGCTGACCCGCCCGGAGACCTCCTCCGGCACGCAGCTGGAGAAGATCGTCGCCGGTGAGTACACGGCCGGATTCCTGATCAGCGCGTCCCCCGCCTACCCGGTGGTCGAGGACAGCGCGGGTCTTGTGAAGATCGTCTTCCCGAAGGACGGCACGGTCGTGCTGCCGCGCGGCATGGGGATCGCCGCCGAAGCGCCGCACCCGGCGACCTCGAAGCTCTTCATGGACTTCGCCCTCTCCGAGGAGGGTCAGCGCGCGGTCGCCGAGGGCGGTCTGGCCTCGTACCGCGACGGGGTGAAGGGCGAGGGCCTGCACACCTACCAGGAGGTCGTGGACGCGGTCGGCGAGGAGAACATCATCCACGTCAAGTACGAGCCGGTCTCCAAGGACGACTCCGCGGCCTGGCTGGAGCGCTTCGACGGACTCCGTAAGTAGCCGGACTCCGCAGGCAGGCAGCTTTCAAGGACCGATCGGAGTCAGCCCAGATGTCAACCCTCACCCAGCCACCCCGCACACCCGCGGACGAGTCACCGGCGGAGACGTTCCGGCCCCCGCGCTACCGCCGCCCCTTCGGCATCGGACGGGACACGGTCGTCCAGTACGGCGTCCTGGCGTTCCTCGCCGTCCTGGTGCTGGCCCCGATCGTCCCGACCCTCTACCAGAGCATCCGCAACCGCCCGCTCTACGAGGCGGGCGGGGCGTTCACCCTCAGCGGCTACACCGACCTCTTCACCAAGGCCGGCTTCGGTGAAGTCGCCCTGAACACCCTGCTGTTCGCCTCGCTGACCACGGTCCTCAGTCTCGCGATCGCGATCCCGATGGCCATCGTGGTCGTCCGGACCAAACTGCCCGGCGGGCGGCTGATCGCCCTCGCCATGCAGTGGCCGTTCTTCATCTCGTCGCTGATCCTGGGCTTCGGCTGGATCATCATGTACGGCCCGGCCGGGTTCGTCAGCGTCAAGGTGCAGCAGCTCTTCGGCTCGGTGCCGTGGAACCTGTACTCGATCCCCGGCATGGCGCTCACGGAGGCCGTGGCGCTCGCCCCGATCGCGTACGTCTTCTGCGCCAACGCCCTGCGGCAGTCGGACGCCTCGCTCGAATCGGCCGCGCAGGTCTGCGGGGCCGGTCCCTTCCGCATCCTCGCCCAGGTGATCGTGCCGCTGCTGCGCCCGCCGATCGTCTACAGCGCGATTCTCGTCTTCTCCGTGTCGATCGAGACGCTGAGCGTGCCGCTGCTGTACGGCCAGCCCGTCAGCATCGACGTCTTCTCGACTTTCCTGTACCACAACGGACTTCAGTCGGTGGACCCCGACTACACGATGCTGGGCGCGGCCTCCACGGTCATCCTCGTCGTCACGCTGAGCCTGGTCGCCGTGCAGGCGAAGCTGCTGAAGGACGCGGCCCGGTTCGTGTCCGTGCGCGGCAAGGTGACCCGTCCGCGCAAGCTGGACCTGGGCTGGCTGAAGTGGGTCAGCATCGCGTGCATCTGGTTCTACGTGATCGTCGGCGCCCTGATCCCGATCGCGGGCCTGGTGATGCGGTCCTTCACGCTCGTGTTCACACCACTCCAGTCGCCGTTCAGGACGGTGACGACCAAGAACTACGAGATCGTCTTCGACTCCGACAACTATGTGCAGTCGCTGTACAACAGCATGATCGTGGCCGGGGTCGGCTCGGTCGTCGTGTCCGCGCTGGCCGTGTTCGCGGTGATGGTGGCCCGGCGGTCGACGTTCCGCTTCGGCCGGGCGGTGGAGTATCTGGCCCTGATCCCGCAGTCGCTGCCCGGCATCATCATCGGTATCGGCTTCTTCTGGGCCTTCGCGCTCGCGCCCTTCGGCATGGGCTCGGTGCTCCAGGGCACGATCTACGCCGTCATCATCGCCTTCGGGATGCGGGCCCTGCCCAGTGCGTTCGGCTCGGTGGCGCCGGCGATCATGCAGATCGGCGGGGAGCTGGACAACGCGGCCCGGGTCTCCGGCGCCGACTGGCTGATGACCTTCTTCCGGGTTCTGCGGGCCCTGATCACACCGGCGTTCGCGGGCGCGCTGATCCTCACCTTCGTGATCATGCTCAAGGAGTACTCCCCGGCCGTCTTCCTCTCCTCGGCCGACAACAACATCCTCGGCACCACCATGCTCAGTCTCTGGACGCAGGGCAGGGCCGGATCCGTCGCCGCGCTGGCCACCCTCCAGATCGGCATCACCGCGGTCTTCGTCGCACTCGCGGGACTGCTCATGAAGGGAAAGCACCATGCCTGAGGTGACCGTCAAGAACCTCGCCAAGACCTTCGGCGACAACTCCGTCCTGCGGGACGTCACCTTCACCATCAAGGACGGCGAGTTCTTCACGCTGCTCGGCGCGAGCGGCTGCGGCAAGTCGACGACGCTGAACTGCATCGCGGGTCTGGAGCAGCCGACGGAGGGCTCGATCGCGGTGGGCGGCAGACCCTTCGTGGACGCGGGCGCGGGGGTCTTCCTTCCTCCCGAGGAGCGCAACCTCGGCATGGTCTTCCAGTCGTACGCTCTGTGGCCGCACATGACCATCGCGAAGAACCTGGCCCTCCCCCTCAACATCCGCAAGGTGCCCAAGGAGAAGCAGAAGACGCTGATCCACGACGCGCTGGACAAGGTGGGGCTGGCCGCGCTCAGCGGCCGCTACCCGCATCAGCTCTCCGGCGGCCAGCAGCAACGCGTCGCGCTGGCACGGGCGTTGGTGTACTCGCCGAGTGTCCTGCTCCTCGACGAGCCGCTCTCCAACCTGGACGCGAAACTCCGCGAGCAGGCCCGCGCCTGGCTGAAGCGGCTCCAGGAGGAGCTGGGCATCACCACCGTCTACGTCACCCACGACCAGGACGAGGCGCTCGCGCTCAGCGACCGGATCGCCGTGATGGAGGGCGGCAACATGATCCAGATCGGCACCCCGCACGAGATCTACGAGAAGCCCGCGGCACCGGCGGTGGCCGCGTTCGTCGGCCGCTGCAACTTCCTCACCGGCAAGGTGGTGAGCGTGGACGGCACCCGGCACAGCGTGCTCCTCGACGCGAGCGGCGAGATCGTCCGGGTCGACAGCGAGGCACGCGTGCCGACCGGCGACTCCGTCACGGTCGCCGTCCGCCCCGAGCGCCTGGAGGTCGTCGCCTCCGCCGAGACCCCGGCGGGTGTGAACAGGCTCGACACCCAGGTCATCACCAGCTCCTACGTCGGCTCCCGCTACGAGTACGACGTCCGCCTCGGGGACCAGGTGGTGCAGGTGCTCAGCGCGGGCGGCGGCCTCGCGGGCGAGGTGGCCCTGGTCTTCGATCCGGGGCACGCGCTGCTGTACGCGGACCGGGTCGAACTGCCGAAGGACCAGCGGGACCTGCTGACAGTGACGTCGTAGCCCCGCACGTCGGAGCCCTGGACGTTGTAGCCCCAGACGTCGTGGCCCCCTGGCCCCGCGCCTCGCTGCCCGGTTCCGGCAGCGGGGCGCGGAGCATGGCTGCCTGTCGGCCCCGTTGTCTGCCCGGTCGTCATCGAGTGAAGCTGTGGCCATGAGAATCGGCGCGTCGCTGCTCACGCTGTCCCTGCTCCCGTTGCTGGCCTGTATCTGGGTGTTCGCCGTGTGGCTGCCCGGGGACATGGACCGGTACGTGGAGTACGGGAGGGCCGAGCCGTGCGCCGGCGGGGCCCCGGCGGCGGAGTGGGAGGACTGTCTGCGGACGGCCACCTTCACCGTCGACAGCACCAAGAACACGCGGAGCAGAAGCGGCGGTTACCGGGCGACGCTGTCCGGGGCACCCCACTGGAACGGCGTCGTGGAGTTCGGCGGCCCCGACCCGCTGCTGGAGCGGCTGCGGCCGGGTGACCGCGTCACCGGCACCGTCTGGCGCGGGGACGTCATGGCGCTCGGCCGGGGGGACGTGCGGCAGGGTACCTCCGAGGAACCTCGTGACGAGTACCAGATGACGGCCGCGATCGGCACGTTCGCGGGTCTGCTGGCGGCCCTGGGGTGCTGGCTCGGCGGGATGCGGCTGACCGGCCCCCGTGGTCACGAGCACCGCACCTGGGCCCGGTACGGCAGACCCCTGTTCTTCACGCTGCTCACCGTCTGCTGCGGGGTGGGGCTGCCGTTCGTCTGGCTCGGCCTCCCGTGGTGGCTGGTGCCCACCGTCGTCGTCCCCGTCATGGTGTACACGGCGTGGCAGCTCCACCGGTACCGGCGGTCGCAGGCGGCACGGCAGCCGGTGCCGGTGGCGGTGGCGGTGCCGGTGGTGGAGTAGGGGCCGGCTCCGCGTCGGTCCCGCCGGCTCCCTCGCGCGTCGCGTCGACGGCCCGTTCGAGGAGGTCGAGGGCCTGGGCCTCGCCCTTGCGGTGGCCGGCGGTGCGGTGCAGGGCGAGGGCCTCGTGGGCGTGGGCGGCGGCGACCGCCGGTTCGCCGCGCTGGAGTGCGGCGCGGGCCAGGACGAGCAGGGCCTCGCCCTCCACGAGGACGTACTCCGTGCGGCGGGCGAGGGCCAGGGCGCGCTCGGCCTGCTGCCGGTCGGCGGGGTCCGGCACGGAGGCGAGGCCCAGCAGGGCGCGCGCCTCCAGGTCGTACGCGCCCCGGTCGCGGGCCTGTTTGAGCGCCTCTCGGTAGACGTGCGCGGCCTCGCCGTTTCGGCCGAGAGCGAGCAGGACGGAGCCGAGCGTGACCCGGGCCGCCGCGCGGAAGTAGTCGTCGACGTCCTGGTCACTCAACTCGGTGGCGGCCGTGGCGAGTTCGAGGGCGCGGGCGAGGTCGCCGGTGTCGCGGTGGGCCGAGGCCCGCAGGCGCAGTACGTGCGCCTCGCTGCCCACGTCCGCGCTCTCCCGGGCCATCGACAGGGCGGCGTCGAGGTGGGCCGCCGCCCGGTGGCGGTCGCCGAGGAGGTTCAGGAGCTGTCCGAGGGCGGCCTGCCGGTGGATCTGGTTGTGCCGGGAGTCCCGGGACCGCGCCAGGGTGTCGGCCCTGACCATGTGGTCGAGCGACTCGGACAGCCGCCCCAGGTCGCGCAGCACATGGGAGAGGCCGGCCAGGACGACCGGATGCCCGTCCGGCAGGCCGTTGCGCCGGTCGATCTCCATGGCCCGCTCCAGATGCTCCGCGCTGCGCCGCAGCCGGCCGCTGATCCGGGTCACCATGCTGAGATTGGTGTGCGCGGTGGCGGCGACCGCCGGCGCGCCGACGGCCTCGGCGAGCGCGAGCATCTGCTCGAAGTGGGCGATCGCCGCTTCGGGGCGGCCTTGTTGGATGTACGCGATGCCGAGGATGTTGTGCGCGGTGCCCTGGGCCAGGGGTTGTCCGGCGGCACGCGCGGCAGAGAGCGCGGCCTCGCCCAGGGCGGTCCAGTCGACGGCGAGTTTGCGGGTCCAGGTGTAGCCGCGCAGGGCGTCGGGGAGCAGCCAGGCCGCCGGATGGTTCTCGACGGCCGCCTGCCGGACGGCCGCGGCGACGTTGGCCAGTTCGGTGTCCAGCCAGCGGATCGCCGCCCGCGCGTCGGGAATCTCCGCCGAGGCCACCGCGGCGTCGGGGCCGCCGCCCTCTCCCCGGGGCAGCAGGCGCTGCTGCCCCGGGTAGAGCAGCTGGGCGCAGCGGTCCACCACCGCCACCAGCCAGTCGTACAGCCGTCTCCGGGCGGCCCGGCGGTCGGGCTCGCTCTCCGTGGCGCGCAGCCGTTCGGCGGCGTACAGCGCGACGAGGTCGTGGCAGCGGTACCGGCCGGGCCGGTGTTCGCGCAGCAGGTGGGCGGCGGTGAGCCGGTCCAGCAGCGCGGCGGCCTCTTCGGGCGTGGTGCCCGCGACGACGGCGGCGGCCCGCAGCCCGGTCTCGGGGCCGGGCAGCAGGGCCAGGACGCGGAACATCCACCGCACCGGGGCGTCGAGGGCGTAGTACGAGTGGTCGAAGGCGGCCCGTACGGCGGTGGACCGGTCTCCGGTGACCGACAGCGCAGTGAGCCGGTCGCCCTCTCCCAGTTCGTCGGCCTGTTCGCGCAGGGTGCGGACGGGGGTGTGGTCGAGGTTGGCGGCGGTGATCCGCAGGGCCAGCGGGAGGTGTCCGCAGGCGCGGGCCAGGTCGGCGGCGGCGCGCGGGTCGGCGTCGACGCGGGCCCGGCCGAGGGTGCGCACCAGCAGCAGCCGGGACTCCTCGGCGCTGAGCACGTCCAGCGCGATCCGGCGGGCCCCGTCGCGGGCGGCGAGCCCGGCGAGCCGGTCGCGGCTGGTGACCAGGACCAGACAGCCGGGGCCGCCGGGCAGCAGGGGCCTGATCTGGTCCGGGTCGGCGGCGTTGTCGAGGACGACCAGCATCCGCCGTCCGGCGGCCAGGGTGCGGTACAGGTCGGCGGCGGCCTCGGGTGAGCCGGGGACCCGTTCCGGGGCCACGCCCAGCGCGAGCAGGAACCGGGCCAGCGCCTCGACGGGGCGCAGCGGGGCGCCCTGGGCGTGGCCGCGCAGATCCACGAAGAGCTGCCCGTCGGGGAAGCGGTCACGCACCCGGTGCGCCCAGTGCACGGCCAGGGCGGTCTTGCCCGCCCCGGCGACACCGGTGAGGGCGCACAACACGCCTCCGCCCCGGCCGGGTTCGGGCCCGGCCCCGTCGAGCAGGGCGTCGAGGCGGGCGAGTTGGTCGGTACGGCCGGTGAAGTACGCGGCGTCGTACGGCAGCAGCGCGGGCACGGGTGCGGGGGCGGGGGCGGCGAGCGCTCGGGTGGTGGCGGTGTGCGGGAGGTCCATACGCAGGACGCGCAGGTGGGCGTCGGTCAGTTCGGGGCCGGGGCGGACGCCGAGCTGGTCGTCGAGGCGGTCACGCAGGGCCGTGTAGAGGCCGAGGGCGGCGGCCTGCTCGCCGGACGCGGCGAGCGCGAGCATCAGCCGGGCGTGGACCCCTTCGTGCAGGGGCTCCAGGTCGGCGGCCCTGCGCAGTTCGCCTACGGCGTTGTCCGTCGTCCCGGCGGCGAGGGCGCTGTCGGCGTACGCCTGGAGCACCGACAGCCGCAGCCGGGTGAGGGTGACGGCGGAGGGGTGTTCGCGCAGCCGCGACGGCATGTCCTGGAGGACGGCCCCGCGCCACAGCCGTAACGCCGCCTCGGCCTGGGCGTACGCCTCGTCCGTGCCCTCGGGGAGCACGGCCAGGACGGCGAACCGGGCCGCGTCCGACCGGTGTTCGTCCAGGTCCAGCGCATAACCGGTGCGGGTGCGGAGCAGCGGGCCGCCCGCGGAGTCCCCGGGGCGGACCGCCGCGGCGAGCAGTCTGCGCAGCCGGGCCACGTAGGTGTGGACCATGTTCAGGGAGCTGGCGGGCGGCCGGTCGTCCCACAGGATGTCGACGATCTCGTCCAGGGACACGGGGGCGCCGGGGTGGAGGCCGAGGAGGGCCAGCAGGGTGCTCTGTTTCGCGGCGCCGGGCGGGGTGTGCCTGCCGGTCACCATGAGGGTGAGTGGGCCGAGGATGCCGAGCTGGAACGGTGGCGAGTCCAGGGGCCCCGGTTCACCGTCGGACCCGAGGGCCGCGAGCAGCCTGAGGACGGTGGGGCTGTGCGATGACCGTGCCCGGCCGTGCTCGATCTCGCGGATGGCGCGGACACTCACCCCCGCGAGTTCGGCGAGTCGGGGCTGGCTCAGGCCCAGTCGCGTCCGCCGCTCGCGTAGCCAGGCCCCCAACTGCTCAGGTGTGCGCCCCAACGTGTCCCACTTCTCCGTTCCGGATGCATGACAGTACGTGCCCGTGGAGTCACCTGAAGAGGTCAATCCCCGCCAAGAGCGGACCGAAAAAATCCACAACCGAACGAGAAACAAAGGAATGTGACGATGAGTCAGAGTCGTGGGCGGTCCGCGCCGCCTGCCGCACGACCGGCAACGTTTGCCGCCCCGAGTCCGGCGACGGCCCTGGCAGCTCACTCCTTTGCGCAGGTCAGGACCGGTTGTGTCAGACGAGACAGATGCCGGTCGCCGGTACAGAAACAGCCCAGCGTTTCGCCGGTCCCCCTTCCTACAGTCGAGCCATCGGGCCGGGGAGGCGCTCCAGGAACCGGACGCGCGCTCGGCGTTCTCTGAAAGGGCACAGAATGGACCGTTCTCCGCTCACCAGACGTGGCGCGCTGACCGCCGCCATGGCCACCACCGCCGCGCTCGCCGTCCCCGTGGCGGCCCATGCGAGCGCCCCGGCGAAGGCCGGCGCCGCCGAGGCCGGGCAGCTGATGCCGAAGATCCCGAAGGGCAAGGTCCTGCGGGTCGCCATGGCGGACACCGAGAAGGCGGCCGGGCGGCCGGGGTCCGCGCGACAGGCCTCGCTGACGGACGACACCGTGCTTCCGAACGACACCATGGGCTGGGACACGGTGTCCGCCGTCAAGCTGACGGATGTGAACCGGGCCATCGCCGGCAACACCACCCTGCCCGACTCCTGGAGCGCCGAGATCGAGGCGTCCCCCTTCAGCCAGCAGGTCCAGGTCACCGGCGGATTCGACACCTGGTCCCTGACGCCCGGCGGCACCGGCGGCAACGTCCTCATGTCGATCCCGTTCACCGCCACACTGGTCGTCGGGGATCCGACCCAGAAGCCCACCACGTACGACATCCAGGGCGGTACGTCGACCGTCGAGGTCTCTCTGGAGTACCACAACTCATCCAGCGACAGGAACGTGAAGGAGCTGAAGCTCCAGTCGTCGCCCGACGACGGTGGCGACGACGACGGCGATGACGACGACGACAAGCCGCTCGCGCTGGTCACCAAGCTGAATTTCACCGCGCCGGTCATCCGGGACTCGGCGGAGAAGGCCGCGGTGATCCGGAACCTGGAGACCCTGCTCCAGCAGTGGCTGAACTCCAGGGACGCGAACGACACCGCGAACCTCGGGAAGTTCGACCACGTGTTCGCCACCGTCGATCTGAACACCGCCGAGGCACAGGGCGAGTTGGCCTGGCTCACCCCCACGACCCGGGAGTACGCCTACGTCAACGGCAAGACCCCCGACACCTCCTACCTCGGTGTGCTGTGCATGACCGAGAACCGCGACCCGGGCACGGCCGCACAGGAGCTCGCACCGGGCGCCATCATCGCCGGGGCGCAGGCCACGTTCACCCTCTCCATGGAACGTGTGATCGACAAGATGGTCATGCCGGCGCTCAAGCACAGTTTCCCCGACGGCGATTTCGTCGTGCAGGGCGACGAGGTCCTGAGCAAGGGGGACTTCTCCCTGGACCCCGTCAAGGGAGGCGGCCTCACGTACTACCCGAAGGCGACGTCCTTCGACTTCTCCGTGCTCGGGCAGACGTTGCAGGTGGAGATGGACGTCCACATCCCCATCTCACCGGGGATCGACGGCTACGCCACCATGAAGTACCGCGTACTGCCGTCGATGACGCAGAACGACAAGGGCGAGCCCACGCTGACCTTCGACGTCGTCACCCAGGACTCCGACCACTGGTACACGGTCGCGGACTGGGTCGAGGGGATCGAGATCGGGGTGGACATCGTCTTCGCCATCCTGACGGCCGGTGTCGGCGTGATGCTCGCCCGGGGTGCGAGCCTGATGGTGAAGGTCGCCATCGCCGTTGTATCGGCTCTCGTCGCCGGTCTGCCGGCGCTCTTCGAGTCGATCCCGCTGTTCAACGCCACGGCCGCGCTCAAGAGCCTGCCCGGTATGACGGAGATGGTGAACGCGGTGACGGGGCCCATCACCTGGGCCGACGCCAAGACCTTCAACCCCACCACGGCCATGATCAACGGAGGCCTCCAGGTCGGCGGAACCTGCTTCAGCCAGTAGCCGGACCAAGGGAAAGGACTTCCTCATGGATCGCTCCGCACTCACCCGGCGCGGCGCGCTGAGCGCCGCCTTCGGCTCCGCCGCGGCGCTCGCCGTCCCCGCCACCGCGCAGGCCGCCACCGCGCCGGAGGCGGCGGTCGGCACCTCTGCCCTGCTGCCGGCCGTGCCCCGGGGCAAGCGCCTCCACCTGTCCTACGCGGACGCCGACTCCACGACCGCGCGGAAGGCCTCCGCGCGGAAGGCGTCCGCGCGACTGGGGGACACTCCTCCCACCGATGATTTCTCCACCTTCGGCTGGGACACCGTCTCCGTCATCGCGCTGACGGACGTCAACAACGCCATCGCCAAGTACGGCACCTCACCGAGCGCGTGGGACGGCACCGTCCCCGGCACGAAGTTCAGCCCCCCGGTCGTTCTCAACGGGCAGTTCGACCCATGGACCCTCGCCACCGGCGGCACCGGCGGCGGTGAGGTCGTCATGAGGATCCCGTTCGGCGCGGACCTGGGGGTGGGGAACCGCGGAGACGAGACGGTCTACGGCATCAGGGGCGGTACGGCCACGGTCGAGGTCGACCTGGCCTTCGACCCGGAGCGGAACCTGAGGGTCGACACCCAGCCGGACACCGAGAAGCCGCTCGCCGTGATCACCCATCTGGAGTTCGTCTCCCCGCCCGCCGGAGGCCTGGAGCCGGGTGAACATGATTGGCTGGTCATGACCCTGACGCAGCTGCTCGACCAATGGCTCAACGATCCGACCCATCTGGCCGCGTTCGAGCACGTCTTCACCGCCATCGACATCAACTCGGCCGAATCGATGGGAAACCTCGCCTGGCTCCTGCCCACCCACACGGACTACGCCTACTTCAACGGCACGAACGACGACGACTCCTTCCTGGGCGTGCTGTGCATGACCGAGAAGCGCGACCCCGGCAGGGCACCGCAGGAACTGGCGCCGGGCGCCATGGTCGTCGGACAGGAGAGATGGTCCGGACTCACCGTCTCGAAGGACCGTTTCATGAACAAGATGCTCCTGCCGGGGCTGCGGCGCCACTTCCCGGGCGTGGACATAGGCATCAACGACAGCGGAGCGTTCACAGCGGCGTCGGAGTTCCGCATGGACAAGCTCGTCGTCGACGGCAACAGCTACCAGCCGGTGGCCACCGAGTTCACGGTCTCCGTGGACTACGACAGGATCACCACGAACATGCAGCTCCTGGTTCCGGTGAACAGCCATATCAGCGGCCACGCCTGGATCGAGTACGCGATACAGCCGACGCTCGGCAAGAACTCCCAGGGCGAGGCGTGTCTGACGTACGAGGTGATTCAGCAGAACATCCAGCACTGGGTGGTGACCGACGGCGTCATCGGCGAGTTCGAACTCTGGCTCGCGAAGGTCGCCGACGGAATCGACGGCATCCTGCGTGCCGCCATGAACGGTCTGGGGCTGAAGTTCCTGGCCGGCATGGTGTCCTTCCCCTTCGACTCACTGGAGGACTGGGACGCCGACGAGGCTCTCGACCACCTGCCCACCGCCGACGCGTTCGCGCAGCAGGCGACGCTTCCGATCGCGTGGAAGAACGCCGATGTGCTGAGGCCCGCGCAGGTGCGGCTGCACAACGGGGCCCTCCAGATCTTCGGCCCCACCTTCCCCTAGAACCCCCGGCCGCGCCTCTTCGGCGGCCTGCGGTCGGGGAGGCGTCTCATCAGTGAGCGCCAGCCCGGCAGGTCGATCTCCACGAGTACGGTCTTGCCGGGCGGTCGGCGGTCCAGGATCTCCCAGCGGTCGGCGAGGGCGTCGACGAGGACCAGGCCGCGCCCGTTCTCGTCCAGGGGCCGGGCCGGGCGTACGGTGCCGGGGCCGGGCGGCAGGCGTTCGGCGCGGGTGTCGGTGACCTCGATGCGGAGGGAGCCCGTGGGCAGGGAGAGGCGCAGCTCGAAGTCCCGGCCCGGGACCCGGCCGTGCGTCACCGCGTTCGCCGCCAGCTCGGCGACGACCACGGCCGCCCTGTCGGACGCCTCCGAGCCGTACCGGATGCCCCAGGCGTGCAGCCGGCGCAGGGCCAGGTGTCTGGCGAGGCGCGCACCCAGCGGTGTCGAGCTGAACCGCTGGGTGAACGCGAGCACGGTGACGGGGTGTTGCGAGGCGGGCGGTGCGGTCATGTCACCAAGGTGACCTGCGGAAAGCCCTGTTCACCAGCTCCGCGCCGCGTACGCTGCGCGAGCGTACACGGTTACGTACTGGACGGTACTGGTGACAACACGTAACCATGGGTGTTGGAACGGTGTGGTTCGGCGGGCGGGTGCGCGGGAGGTGGCCGATGGGGGCCGACAGCGGCGGCGTGGTGGGGCTGGGCGGGGGCGGCGAGCCGGAGTCGTCCGACAGCCTGCGGACGTTCGGGGCGATGGTCCAGGCGCTGCGCGAGCACGCGGGGCTGAGCCGGGAGGAGTTGGCCGAGGTCATCGGTTACTGCAAGCACATGGTGGCCTCGGTGGAGCTGGGGAGGCGGATGCCGGATCAGGCGTTCGTGGAGGGGGTGGATCGGGCCCTGGGCGATACCGGTGCGCTGATCAAGGCGGCTCAGCATTTGGGGAGGCAGCCGGGGTTGGCGGCTTGGTTCAGGAAATGGGCCAAGCTGGAGGCGGAGGCGATCGTGCTCTACACGTACGAGTGCCGTCTGATTCCTGGGCTTCTACAGACCGAGGCATACGCCCGAACCCTGTTCAAGAACCAGCTGCCGCCGTTGGGCGACGACCAGATCGAGGCCCAGTGGGAAGCACGGTCCGAGCGGCAACAACTTCTCAGGGAGCGGCCGAACACCGCGTTCGGGTTCATCCTGGAGGAGGGGCTGTTCCTGCGTGGCACAGGCGGGGCGGAGATCACTCGCGAACTCATCGGCCATGTGCTGAACCTCGGCGAGCTGCGGAATGTCGAGATTCAGATCATGCCCCAGAGGCAGGAAACCCACTCCGGGCTCGATGGCCCCATGCAGTTGCTGGAGACACCCGAAAACCGCCACCTCGCCTACTGCGAGGGGCAGGAAAGCGCCCAGTTCATCCCTGACCGCAAAGTGGTCAGCATGCTTCAGATGCGGTATGCCAGGATGCGCTCACAGGCTCTCACTCTCACAGACTCCAAGAGCCTGTTGCAGCGGATGCGAGGGGACCTATGAGCACCACCGAACTGACCTGGTTCAAGAGCAGCTACAGCAGCGGCGGCTCCGGAGACTGCGTCGAAGTGGCCCTCTCCTGGTTCAAAAGCAGCTACAGCAGCGGCGACGGCGACGACTGCATCGAGATCGCTCAATCCTGGCACAAGTCGAGCTACAGCGGCGGTGACGGCGACGACTGCGTCGAAGTGGCCGTAGCCCTCCCCCACACCATCCACATCCGCGACTCCAAGAACACCCCCGGCCCCCAGCTCACCCTCTCCCCCACCGCCTGGGCCGACTTCGTCCCGTACGCGGCCGTCGCCCGGGGCTGAACCCGCCATGATCGGAACCGTGTTCCAGAGCGACGACGTGCCCGTGGAGCACCGGTTCGACTTCTGGCGGGACTTGACGCACCAGGCGATCGCGCCCAGCGAGATGCACAGCGAGTTCGCCGGCGACTTCTGGGCGCGGCAGCGGCTGCTGGCGCTGGGCCCGGTGCTGGTATGGCCGACCGCGCATCTGCCGACGGGGTTCCGGCGTACCGAGAGGCTGGTGCGGCAGTCCGACCCGGAGATGTACCACCTGTCGCTGGTGCTCGGGGGCGGGCTGGGGTTCGAGCATGTGGGGCGGGCCGAGGTGTACGGCCCGAGCGATCTGTGGCTGAGCGACACGTCACGGCCGTACGACGTGTGCCCGCCGGACGGTCTGGGGCGTCAGGTGATCACCGGGGTCGGCGTGGACTTCCCGAAGGCGCTGCTGCCGCTGCCGCCCGCCCGGATCGGGCAGTTGCTGGGGCGGCGGCTGTCGGGGCGGGAGGGGGTGGGGGCGCTGCTGACGGGGTTCCTCACGGGCCTGGAGCAGCAGGCCGACACCCTTCAGCCGTCCGACGCGCCCCGGTTGGGCACCGTACTGATCGACCTGCTGGCCGCGTGGTTCGCGCAGGTGCTGGAGGCGGAGGACGCGCTGCCGCCGGAGACGCGGGAGCGGGCGCTGACGACGCGGATACGGGCGTTCGTCCGGCAGAACCTGCACGACCCGGAGCTGACACCGCCGGTGATAGCGGCGGCGCACCACATCTCGCTGAGCTATCTGCACCGGCTGTTCCAGGAGGACACCCCGGGCGAGACGGTCGCGGCCTGGATCCGGGCCCAGCGTCTCGCCGGCGCCCGCCGCGACCTGGCGGACCCCGGCCTCTCCACCACCCCCATCCACACCATCGCCGCCCGCTGGGGCCTGGTCCGCGCGTCCGACTTCACGCGGGCGTTCCGGGGGGCGTACGGGGTGTCTCCGACGGAGTACCGGGAGCGGGCCGGGGCCGTGGGGGAGGCGGGGTAGAAGTGGTCGGTCTTGCGGATCGGCACCGCTGCGGACTCCCGCGCTACGCGACAAAACACTCTAATAGAAGTTTTGTTAGATTGAGCGGGTGAATGAACCTGCCTACGGGCCCGGCGAGGGTCCGACCAAGTCCGTCTCGGTTTCCGTGCACGAGGGCACCATCGCGGCCGTCCGTTCACGCGTCGGCAAGCGCGGCATCTCCGCCTATGTGGAGGCCGCTGTGCGACGGCAGATCGAGCGGGACCAGCTCGACGAACTCATCGCCGCGAACGAGGAGCTGCACGGCCCCCTCACCCAGGAGGAGATCGACGCGGCCGAGCATGAGATGTTCGGCGACAACCAGGATGGCCGGGCGGTGGCGTGAGCGGCACCTGGGTTCTCGACAGTGAGGCTCTGTGCCTGTACCTGCGTGGCGACCGCGCAATGACCGCGAGGCTCGCCGTCGCAAGCAAACGGGACGTCAGGGTGATCACCAGCGCGGCCACGGTCGTGAAGGCCGACCCCCAGGGGGCGCACACCGCCCGCCTCGCCTGGGCCCTCTCCCGCCTTGTGGTGGAGCCGGTCACCAAGGACACCGCCAAAGAGGCTGTCGCCCACATGAAGGACAGCGGCAGGACCGGCGGGCACAAGTACGCCCTGGACGCGATCGTCGCCGCCACCGCCCGCGCGGCGCAGCCGCCGGTGACCGTCCTCACCTCCGACCTCGACGACCTCAAGCCGCTCTGCGGCAAGCAGGTCGAGGTCAGGCAGGTCTGACCCGAGGGCCGGGCCGGGACCGCCCACGCACGAGACGCGGCCCCGCCCCGCCGGTCAGCGTCTCAGGTCCATGACCCCGATTCCGAGTCCCTCGTACACACCTGGTTCCACCGTGGCGATCAACGCCCCTGCCGGAAGGGTCTGGTTGGGCCTCGCGGCGTGGACGGCGGCCGAGGCGTCCTGGGCGACACCCGCTCGCCCGAGCTCGGCAACCGTCAGGGCCATGGCGTAGTCGTCGTCGATCATGGACAGTACGTCCACCAGGACACCCACATGGTCGACCATGCCCGCACGACGGCGCTCGGCCTCCAGCAGACACAGGACAGGCACCCACAGTCGGACGTCGTCGCTCGCCGCCGCGGCGTGGATGAGGCCGGAGACCTGCTTGTCGCCTCCCAGCGCCACGAGGGTGGGTGCGTCGAGAACATAGTGCTCGGTCTGGCTCACGGGGACGGCTCCACCTGCGCGAGGGCGGCCCTGTGGGCAGCCGTGGCCTCCCGCATCTTGCGCCGCATCTCCGCCGACTCCTCCTCGGACACCTCGTGCCCGAAGCGTTCGGCGAGCACGGCCCGCGTGCGATCGGCGCGTTCCTTGATCTGCTCGGGTGTCAGTGTCTGAGCAGCTATGTCCTGCATGAGAGCACGAAGGCTCGTCCCCCGGGCCTCGGCCACGGCGGCGAGCTGGTCACGGACTTCGGCGGGCACACGGATCATGACGTCGGACATGAGTCAAGTATACGCGACGTATACGCCCACTTCAGTTGGCGGCGAGCCGGGTGCCGACCTGACACCCGGCCCGCCGCCCGGGGTCACGCCGCGTGCTCCACGAACCGCCGGGCCGTCTGTGCGAGCAGCTCGCGCCCGTCGCCCGCCCACAGCTCGTCGTTGAACAGTTCCACCTCAATGGGGCCGGTGTAGCCGGCCGCCTCGACGTAGGACTTCCACTCGCGCATGTCGATCGCGCCGTCGCCGATCTGGCCCCGGCCGGTCAGGACGCCCTGGGGCAACGGGGTGATCCAGTCGGCGAGTTGGAAGGTGTGGATGCGGCCGGAGGCACCCGCGCGGGCGATCGCCGCCGGGGCCGTGTCGTCCCACCAGATGTGGTAGGTGTCCACGGTGACGCCCACCTGGTCCGCCGGGAAGCGTTCCGCGATGTCGAGCGCCTGGGAGAGCGTCGAGACCACACAGCGGTCCGAGGCGAACATGGGGTGGAGGGGCTCGATGGCCAGGCGGACGCCGTTCGCCGCCGCGTACGGGCCCAGTTCGGCCAGCGCGTCCGCGATGCGCTCACGGGCGGCGTACAGGTCCTTCGAGCCCTGCGGCAGGCCGCCGGAGACCAGGACCAGTGTGTCCGTGCCGAGCGTCGCCGCCTCGTCGATCGCCTTGCGGTTGTCGGCCAGTGCCGCCGCCCGCTCGGCCGGGTCGATCGCCGTGAAGAAGCCGCCCCGGCAGAGGGTGGTGACCGCGAGGCCCGCGTCGCGGACCGCCTTGGCCGTGGCCTCCAGGCCGTGCGCCGCGACCGGCTCGCGCCACAGGCCCACGCCCGTGATGCCCAACTCCACGCAGCCGTCGATCAGTTCGGGGATCGACAGCTGCTTGACCGTCATCTGGTTGATGGAGAAACGCTCAAGTCCCGCGGGAGCGGTGTCCGTCGTGCTCACTGGGCCACCCCGTACAGCGAGAGCAGGTTCTTCATCCGGGTCTCCGCCAGCGCCGGGTCCGGGAACAGGCCCAGGCCGTCGGCGAGTTCGTAGGCGCGGGCGAAGTGCGGGAGGGAGCGGGCCGACTGGAGGCCGCCGACCATCGTGAAGTGCGACTGGTGTCCGGCCAGCCACGCCAGGAAGACGACACCCGTCTTGTAGAAGCGGGTGGGCGTCTGGAAGAGGTGGCGGGAGAGTTCGACGGTCGGGTCCAGGAGGGCACGGAAGCCCTTCACGTCACCCGTGTCCAGGACGCGGACCGCCTCCGCCGCCAGGGGGCCCAGCGGGTCGAAGATGCCGAGGAGGGCGTGGCTGAAGCCCTTCTCGTCGCCCGCGATCAGCTCGGGGTAGTTGAAGTCGTCGCCCGTGTAGCAGCGCACGCCCTGCGGGAGGCGGCGGCGGATGTCGATCTCGCGCTGGGCGTCCAGCAGGGAGACCTTGATGCCGTCGACCTTGTCGGGGTGGGCGGCGATCACGGCGAGGAAGGTCTCGGTGGCCGCGTCGAGGTCCGAGGAGCCCCAGTAGCCGTCGAGGGCCGGGTCGAACATCGGGCCGAGCCAGTGCAGGACGACCGGTTCGGCGGCCTGGCGGAGCAGGTGGCCGTAGATCTCCAGGTAGTCCTCGGGGCCCTGGGCCGCCGCCGCCAGCGCGCGCGAGGCCATCAGGATCGCCTGGGCGCCCGACTCCTCGACGAGCGCCAGCTGCTCCTCGTACGCCTTGCGGATCTCCGCGAGGGAGGCCGACGCCGGGTCGGTGAGCTGGTCGGTGCCGACGCCGCAGGCGATGAGGCCGCCGACCGACTTCGCCTCGGCCGCGCTGCGGCGGATCAGCTCCGCCGCGCCCGCCCAGTCGAGACCCATGCCGCGCTGCGCGGTGTCCATCGCCTCGGCGACACCCAGGCCGTGCGACCACAGGTGGCGGCGGAAGGCGAGGGTGGCGTCCCAGTCGACGGCCGCCGGGGAGTCCGGGGAGACGTCCGCGAAGGGGTCCGCGACGACATGCGCCGCCGAGAAGACCGTACGGGAGGTGAGGGCGGTGCCCGCCGACACGGCCAGGGGCTCGGTGCGCGGGGTGTAGGCCCGCAACCGCCCCCCTGCGTCAGGGAGTTGAATGATCCCGTTCGTCACAGCTGGATCTCCGGAACGTCGAGACGGACACCCTCGGCCGACGACTTCAGGCCCAGTTCGGCGAGCTGGACGCCGCGCGCGCCGGCCAGCAGGTCCCAGTGGTAGGGCGCGTCGGCGTAGACGTGCTTGAAGAACAGCTCCCACTGCGCCTTGAAGCCGTTGTCGAACTCGGCGTTGTCCGGCACCTCCTGCCACTGGTCGCGGAAGGAGTAGGTGGCGGGGATGTCGGGGTTCCACACCGGCTTGGGGGTGGCGGAGCGGTGCTGGACGCGGCAGTTGCGCAGACCGGCGACCGCCGAGCCCTCGGTGCCGTCGACCTGGAACTCGACCAGTTCGTCGCGGTTGACGCGGACGGTCCAGGAGGAGTTGATCTGGGCGATGGCGCCGCCGTCCAGCTCGAAGACGCCGTACGCGGCGTCGTCGGCGGTGGCGTCGTAGGGCTTGTCCTGCTCGTCCCAGCGCTGCGGGATGTGCGTGGCGGTGAGCGCCTGGACGGACTTCACGCGGCCGAACAGCTCGTGCAGCACGTACTCCCAGTGCGGGAACATGTCGACAACGATGCCACCGCCGTCCTCAGCGCGGTAGTTCCAGGACGGGCGCTGGGCCTCCTGCCAGTCGCCCTCGAAGACCCAGTAGCCGAACTCGCCCCGGATGGAGAGGATGCGGCCGAAGAAGCCGCCGTCGATGAGGCGCTTGAGCTTCAGCAGACCCGGGAGGAACAGCTTGTCCTGGACGACGCCGTGCTTGATGCCGGCGGCGTTCGCGAGACGGGCCAGCTCCAGGGCGCCGTCGAGGCCCGTCGCGGTCGGCTTCTCGGTGTAGATGTGCTTGCCCGCCGCGATCGCCTTCTTGATCGCCTCCTCGCGGGCCGAGGTGACCTGGGCGTCGAAGTAGATCTCGACGGTCGGGTCCGCGAGGACCGCGTCGACGTCGGTGGAGACGTTCGCCGGGTCCAGTCCGTGCTGCTCGGCGAGGGCCTTCAGCGCGTGCTCGCGGCGGCCGACGAGGATCGGCTCCGGCCACAGCACGGTGCCGTCACCGAGGTCGAGACCGCCCTGCTCGCGGATGGCGAGGATCGAGCGGACCAGGTGCTGGCGGTAGCCCATGCGCCCGGTCACGCCGTTCATGGCGATCCGTACGGTTCTGCGCGTCACGGCCGTTCCTTTCGTTGGTATGCGTTCGGGGTGCGTTCGTTTTTCGCGTACGCGTCCGGCGCCGCGTACGCCCGACGAAAGGTGAGCGTCCCAGCAAGCGCTTTCTATCTGATGAGAAGCTAGCCTCTGAGCAGCGGTCTGGACAAGACCGCGCGGGGGTCGAGTTGTTCGAGGGGGCGAACGGCGAGCTGTTCGAGGGGGCGAACAGTGGTCGCGGTCGTATGGTTCCCCGACAGCCCGAACGAGACGCGCACCCGGAGGACGAGAAAACGATGACTGTGACCCTGGCGGACGTGGCGGCCCGCGCGCAGGTGTCGCCCGCGACCGTCTCCCGGGTGCTCAACGGGAACTACCCGGTGGCCGCGTCCACGCGCGAGCGGGTGCTGAAGGCCGTGGACGAGCTGGACTACGTCCTCAACGGCCCCGCCAGCGCGCTCGCCGCCGCCACCTCCGACCTCGTCGGCATCCTGGTGAACGACATCGCCGACCCCTTCTTCGGGATCATGGCCGCGGCCATCCAGTCCGAGATCGGCGGGCCGGGCGGCCGCGCGGGCGGGGAGCGGCTGGGTGTGGTGTGCAACACGGGCGGCTCCCCGGAGCGCGAGCTGACGTATCTCACGCTGCTGCAGCGGCAGCGGGCCGCCGCCGTCGTGCTGACCGGTGGGGCCATCGAGGACCCGGCGCATCTGACCGCCGTCGGCAACAAGCTGCGCAAGCTGGCGGAGGCCGGGACGCGCGTGGTGCTCTGCGGGCGCCCGCCGACGCCGGAGGCCATCGCGATCACCTTCGACAACCGGGGCGGCGGGCAGCTGCTCACCGAGCATCTGATCGGACTCGGGCACCGGCGGCTCGGCTACATCGCCGGCCCGCAGGAGCGGACGACCACCCGGCACCGGCTGGAGGGCCATCGCGCGGCCCTGGCGGCGGCCGGCGTCGAGGACGACCCCCGCTGGACCGTGTACGGCCGCTACGACCGGCTCTCCGGGTACGAGGCCACGCTGGAGCTGCTGCGCCGGGACCCGTCGCTGACGGCCGTGGTCGCCGCCAACGACACCGTCGCGCTGGGGGCGTGCGCGGCCCTCCGTGACTCCGGGCTGCGGATTCCCGACGACGTGTCCGTGGCCGGGTTCGACGACCTGCCCTTCAGCATCGACGCGGTACCCGCGCTGACGACCGTACGGCTGCCGCTGTCCGAGGCGGGGGCCCGGGCCGGCCGCATCGCGATGGGCCGCGAGGAGCCGCCGCACGGGGGGATCGCCACGGTGCGGGGGGAGTTGATGGTGCGGGGGTCCAGTGGGGGGCCTCGGGAGGCGTAGGGCGGAGCGGCCGGGGCGCGCGGGGGTCGGTCGGCTCAGGGGGTGTCGGGGGTCCGGGGTTCGGGGGTCCGGGCTTCGGTCGGGGCCGGTGCCGGTCGGGGCCGGGAGCCGCGGAGGCCTTGGGACGCGGTCGCGCCCAGGGTGAGTACGCACAGTGCGATGCCTCCCAGAACGGTCGGGTTCACCCAGGCGGGGACCAGCTCGGTTCCCGCGCCCTCCTCCGTGACGCACCGCACGCTGACCGGCAGGGTCATCCGGGTCACCACGTACTCTCCGGGGGCGCCGGCGGCGGCGCACATCTGCTCCGGGTCCAGGATGTAGAAGCCGGTCATCACGCCGTACGCGTACGCGCCGAGCGCCGCCGCCCCGCCGCCGAGCGCGAGCAGCGCGCAGGAGCCGGCGTCCGGCAGCCCACGCCGCCGCCCGCCCGACCACCGTCTTCGCGCGCGCAGGGTCAGTGCCACGGCCGTGGCGAGGACGACCGGCGGGGTGGCGAACGGCGCGAGGGTGAGGGTCAGGAAGAGGACGCCGTAGAAGAAGTGCTCCATGGTTCAGCGGACTTCGCAGGGGTGTCGGTGGTTCCGGGGGCACCGGTTCCGGGGGCTGGGGGCGAGGGTCGGGCGGGCTCTGCGGGGTTCTCACCGAGCGTGATCGTTCGGCGCGCGAGGGTCACCGGTCCGCCGTACGTTGGGCGGGCAAGGCACTTCACCCCCCACCAAGGAGTAACCATGGCCGCCAAGGACAAGGGCAGCATGGACAAGATCAAGGGCAAGGCCAAGGAGATGACCGGCAAGGTCACCGGCGACCGTGAGCAGCAGGCCGAGGGCAAGATGCAGCAGGCGCGCGGCGAGGCCAAGAAGATGAAGGGCAAGGCGGAGGAGCGCGTCCAGGAGACGCAGCGGTCGGTGCGGCGCGACGGTATGTGAGGTCGCGCTGCGGAAGGGGGCTCCCTGGAGCAGGGAGCCCCCTTCGGCGTGAGTGGGGCCCGCCCGGCGTGGGCGTGGGCGGGGGCCGAGGGGCCGGGGCCTCCCTCCACGTCGGCGCCGTCGATCGCGTCCGCATGAGTCGGGTGGCCGGGGTACCCGGTCGGTATGGAGAGCCAGGTCGTGGGGCCGGCGCTGCCGGAGAGCAGGGGGCGGGTGTCGGCTGCCGTCGTGGGGTGTCTGCGGAGGGCGGGGGCGCCGCCGGACAACCGGGTGATCGCGGGCGCCGACCCCTTCGGCGAGGATCTTCAGCTCGCCCTCTACCTCTGCTACGAGCTGCACTACCGCGGCTTCGCCGACGTCGACGCCGACCTCGAATGGGACCCCGAGCTGCTGCGCTGCCGGGCGGCCCTGGAGTGGCCGTTCCTCGAAAGCCTGCGCGACCGGGCCACCCGGCACACGAGCGCCCGGGAGGCACTGGACGAACTGCTCGTGGAACCGGCGGACGGCGACGCGGGCGGGGTCGGTGACTTCCTCCAGGACCGGGGCGAGCTGTGGCAGGTGCGGGAGTACGCGGCGCTGCGCTCGCTCTACCACCTCAAGGAGGCCGACCCGCACGCGTTCGTGCTGCCCCGGCTGTGGGGGCGGGCGAAGGCGGGGATGGCCGCGGTGGAGTTCGACGAGTTCGGCGGGGGCCGGGCCGAGCGGGTGCACGCCCGCCTCTTCGCCGACCTGATGACCGACCTGGGGCTCGACCCGGCGTACGGCCGCTATGTGGACTCCGCCGGGGCCGAGGCGCTCGCCCTGGTGAACCTGATGTCCCTCTTCGGGCTGCACCGGGCCCTGCGCGGCGCCCTGGTCGGCCACTTCGCGACCGTCGAGATCACCTCCTCCCCCGGCTCCCGGCGGCTCGCCCGCGCGATGCGGCGGACCGGGGCGGGCGCCGCCGCCGAGCACTTCTACGACGAGCACGTCGAGGCCGACGCCGTACACGAGCAGGTCGTGCGGCGGGAGGTCGTCGCCGGGCTGCTGGAGGAGGAACCGCAGCTGGACGCCGACGTGGCCTTCGGCGTCGACGCCACCAACCATCTGGAGGACGCCCTCGCCGACCGTCTCCTCGGAGCGTGGCGGGCGGGTCGGTCGTCGCTCCGGACGCCGGTGTGACGCGCCCGCGAGACGAGAAGTGAGGAGCCGGTGATCGCCATGCCGAACGCCCCCGCCGAACCCTGCCGCATCACCCTCCAGCGCCCCGGTCCCCTCCTGGTCGAGGGCCCGGTCGAGGTCACGCTGGAGGACGGCACCACCGTGTCGTCGGACCGCTTCCGCGTCGCGCTGTGCACCTGCCGCCGCAGCGGGATCTATCCGTGGTGCGACACCAGCCACCGCCTCCGACGCCGGGACCGTTGAACGCCGCCGGGCTCTTTTCCCGTGCGCTCACGCCCACCCCATCGACTCCTCTGACTCAGTCAGCTATTCTCCTGACTGAGTCAGAGATGAACGGACGGCGGGGCGGCCACAAGGGGGCGATCGGTGATGACCGTGCACGACATCCGCGCGTTCAACCGCTTCTACACGAACGTGATCGGCGCGCTGGACTACGGCCGCCAGGTGTACGCCCCCTACACGCTCACCGAGGCGCGCGTGCTGTGGGAGCTGGCGCACACCGCGCGGGCGGAGGCGGCGGAGCTGCGGGCCGAGCTGTCGCTGGACTCGGGGTATCTGAGCCGGCTGCTGGCGAAGTTCGAGAAGGACGGGCTGGTCGAGCGGGCGCGGTCGGCGCGCGATCCCCGGCGGCAGCGGGTGACGCTCACCGCGCGCGGCCGGGAGACGGCCGCGCTGCTCGGGGAGCGGTCCGACGAGGCGGTGGGCTCCCTGCTGTCGACCGTGCCGCCCGCCGACCGGCCCCGGCTGACCGAGGCGATGGGCGACATCCGCGCGATCCTCGGCGACCGCCGCCGCACGCCGGACCCCGACGACGTACGGCTGCGCGGGCCGCTCCCCGGCGACCTGGGCTGGATCGTGCAGCGCAACGCGGCGCTGTACGCGGCGGAGTACGGGTTCGACGCGGACTACGAGACGCTGGTGGCGCGGATCGTCGCGGACTACGCCGAGCAGCGGGACCCGGAGCGGGAGCGGCTGTGGATCGCCGAGGTGGACGGGCGGCCGGTGGGGTGCGTGATGTGCGTACGGGACGAGTCGCCCGGGGCCGCGCGGCTGCGGCTGCTGCTCGTCGAACCGGAGGCGCGGGGGCTGCGTATCGGGGACCGCCTGGTCGGGGCCGTCGTGGACTTCGCCCGCGAGACCGGCTACCGCGAGGTCGTCCTGTGGACCAACGACTGTCTCGCCGCCGCCCGCCGGATCTACCGGCGCCACGGCTTCACGCTCGTCGCCGAGAAGCCCCACCGCTCGTTCGGCGTGGACCTGGTGGGCCAGGACTGGCGGCTGGAGCTGCCGGCGGCCCCGGGGCACGGGGAAGCCGCCTCCCCCGCGTCCGAAGGGCAGCCGGGACAGCCGGGACAGGCAGGACAGGCAGGACAGGCAGGACAGGCAGGCAGGCAGGCAGGCAGCCGGGACAGCACATGACCGGGTGACGTGTGACGTGTACGGTCCGAAGGCATGAAACTCGCGTTCTCCACCCTCGGCGTCCCCGGCCTCCCCGTCACCGATGTCCTCCAGCTCGCCGTCACCCACGGCTACCACGGCGTGGAACTGCGCGCCCATCCCGAGGAGCCGGTGCATCCCGGTATCGGGGCGGACGAACGGGCCGCCGTGGCGGCCGAGTTCAAGGCGGCGGGCGTCGAGATCCTCGGCCTCGCCGGGTACGCGCGGGTCGCCGCGCCGGGCGAGGACGGCCCCGTGCTCGACGAGATCCGCCGGCTGCTCGACCTGGCACGGGATCTGGGGGCGCCCTACATCCGCGTCTTCCCCGGTGCCGATCTGGACGGCGGCCAGAGCCGGGAGGAGGCCGACGCGATCGCCGCCCGGCGGCTCGGCACGGCGGCGGAGGACGCGGCCGACCGGGGCGTACGCGTGCTGCTGGAGACCCATGACTCGCACCGCACCGGCGCCGACGCGATCCGTGTCCTCGGTCCGGTCGGCCACGGCAGTGTCGGCTCGCTCTGGGACGTGATGCACACCTGGCTCGGCGGCGAACAGCCCGCCGATTCCTACGCCGCCCTCTCCCCCTTCCTCGGCTACGTCCAGGTCAAGGACATCGCCTCCCCCGAGGACACCACCCCGCTCGCGCTCGGCGCGGGCGTCCTCCCGCTCGGCGAGTGCGTCGAACTCCTCTCCCGCAAGGACTGGGACGGCTGGCTCTGCTGGGAGTACGAGAAGCGGTGGTACGAGGAGGCCACGCCGCTGCCGGAACTGCTCGCGGCGGGCCGGGAGCACCTGGGGCGCCTGCTGAACGACGCCGCGTAGGGGTTCCGCCCGCGCACCGGTTTTGACCACGAATCAGTATCGAGTCACCCAAAGCCGATCACCCGTCGGACAATTACCGACAGTAACTCTTGGAAAACTGAGCGCTGCGGTACGCCCTTACAGCAGACTTACCTCCCGCAACAGCCATGCGCAACTGGCCATGTATCGGGGGGATTTGGCATATGCAAGGCACGGTCGACGGATTCAGCTACGGTGCGGTCACCCCGGTGGCCGCCTATGTCATGGCCTGCCTGGGCGCGGCGCTCGGACTGCGCTGTGTGGTCAGGTCGGTCTACAACGAACAGTCCTGGAAGCCGGGTTGGCTGGCGCTGGGCGCCGCGTGCATCGGGTGCGGCATCTGGACCATGCACTTCATCGCGATGGTCGGCTTCCGGGTGAAGGAGAGCCAGATCCGCTACGACGTGGGGCTGACCGTGCTCAGCCTCGCCGTCGCCATCGCGGTCGTCGGTATCGGGGTCTTCGCGGTGGGCTACCGCGGCGTCAGCACGTCCACGCTGTGCTCGGCGGGCTGCGTCACGGGGCTCGGTGTGGCCGCGATGCACTATCTGGGCATGGCCGCGATCCAGTTCAACGGCTACATCCAGTACGACATCGCGGTCGTCGCCCTCTCCGTCGGCATCGCCATCGCCGCCGCGACCGCCGCGCTGTGGGCGGCCGTGTCGATCCGGGGGTTCCTCACCAGTCTGGGGGCCAGCCTGGTGATGGGGGTAGCGGTCTCCGGCATGCACTACACGGGCATGGCCGCGGTGGGCGTGCACCTGCACGGCACCACCGGCGGCACGTTCACCGGCGAGTCGCCCACGTCGATCCTGCTGCCCATGCTCATCGGGCCGGTCATCTTCCTGCTTCTCGCGGGCGTGGTCGTGATGTTCGACCCGATGCTCGTCCTGGGCGAGGGCGACTGGGACCGGTCAGCCGCCACGCGCGGGCGGGAGCCCCAGCGCGGCCCCTGGCGCGCCGACCGCCCCGACGTCCCCCTCCAGCACCCGGACCCCGACCCCTCCGGCTCCCTCTTCGCCCCCCGTCCCCGCCGGACGGCTCCACCGGAGCCCCAGGGGACGGGGCGCCGGGTCCAGCCGTGGTGAGCGGGGTTCGCCGCCGGGTGCGTTTTCAGGTGCGGGTCCGGTGGGGGGCTGGTGGGGGGGGGCTGGTCGCGCAGTTCCCCGCGCCCCTAAGAGACCGGGGCCCCGCAGCCTCGAACGGCGACCGGCGGCGGGCCACTAGGCGCCGGGCTCCCGCAGCAGTCGGGGCTGTACTCGTTCCTCCACCGCCGCGTCGCCCTCGCGCCGCACGATGTACGCGCCCTTGCCCGGGAGTTCGGTGACCGCCTCCGTCAGACGGGTGCCGTGGTAGACGAGACCGACGCCGTCGTCCGTGCAGTGGGTCTCGGGCAGGGTGCCGTCGGCGACGAGGCGGTGGGTCAGGGGGCGGCGGCCCTCGTCGACGTCGTAGTGGACGCCGTTGCCGTACGGGAGGAACCCCAACGCGTCGGTCACCGGGCGGAGTCGCGGGCCGAAGGAGTCCGTCGTACCGCCGTGGAACCAGCAGATGGAGCCCGCGCTGACCCCGCTGAGGACGACGCCGGACTGCCAGGCCCGACGGAGGATGCCGTCGAGTCCGTGGACGCGCCAGACGGCCAGCAGGTTGGCGACCGAGCCGCCCATGACCCAGACGACGTCCTGGTCGAGGACGGCCGCCTCGATGTCCTCGATGTTCGGCATCGGGAAGAGCGCGAGCGGTGTCAGATCGAAGCCCGCGACCCGTGCCGCCTCGCTCATGCGCGCGGTCATGTGCTCGGCGTCCCCGATCGCCGTGCCGATGTACATGACCTTCGGCCGCCGCCCGCTCACCCCCGACAGCTCGACGGCGTGGTGCACGAGGGAGTGGAAGGTCACCCGGGTGCGGTCACCGACGCGGTGGCCGCCCGAGGTGGCGACGATGGTGGGCTCGGGGGCGGTCATGGCCTGGAGGTTAGTGGAAGGTGTGCGGACGTCGCGGCGAGGGGCGCCTAGGGGGGTGGGGGTGCGGATTCGTCGGCGGGTGCGGGTGGTTCGTGGTTGCTCGCGCAGTTCCCCGCGCCCCTGAAAGACCAGGCCCCTGCGGGCCTGGAAGACCAGCCCTCCGCGGCCTGAAAGCCCACCGGCGGCGGGCCTGAAAGACCACCGGCGGCAGCGGGCCTGAAAGATCACCCGAGGTGGCGGGCCTGAGACGCACGGGGCGCAGCCCCGGCTTTTCAGGGGCGCGGGGAACTGCGCGAGAAGCCCCACCGGGCCCGCACCCGCCAAAGAACCCGCACCCCCCACCCCCCTGACCACCCCCAACCCCACCCGTACCGACTTCCCGAAATCGCTCCTCCCCGGGGAACCCGAACCCACCCCGCCCCGTCCAACCCCCACGCCGCCGGATGAGTCTCCGCAGTGCGGTGTCGGCCTCGCTGCTGGCTGCGATCGCTGACCAACCCTCTCCACCGCCTGCGGCCGGCGGCACGCCGTCATCGGTGCGCCCCCCTCCTCAGCGCCGGTGACGGCCCCTCATGTGTCGCCGTGCGGTCCCTTGACCGAAAGAAACTTCCCGGATAATCGTGACACCTTGGAAGTTTCCTTCAGCAGATCTCCGGAAGGAGCGCCGCACGTGCCCTCCAGACGTACCGTTCTCGCCGCCACGGCCGGCGTCACCACGGCCCTGGCCCTCGGCACCGACGCACGGGCCGACGCCGCCGACAGCACACACGACGACACCTCGCTCCGCCGCCTCGTCTCCCGGATGAGCCTGGAGGAGAAGGTCGGCCAGCTCTTCGTGATGCGGGTCTACGGGCACTCGGCGACCGCGCCGGACCAGGCCGACATCGACGCCAACCTCCAGGAGATCGGGGTCCGGACGGCCGCCGAGCTGCTGGCGAAGTACCGGGTCGGCGGGATCATCTACTTCTCGTGGGCGCACAACACCCGCGACCCGCACCAGATCGCCGCCCTCTCCAACGGCATCCAGCGCGCCTCCCTCGCCCTCCCCCGCGGTCTGCCCGTCCTCGTCTCCACCGACCAGGAGCATGGTGCCGTGGCAAGGGTCGGCGCGCCCGCCACGCTGCTGCCGGGGGCGATGGCCCTGGGAGCGGGGGGTTCGCCCGCCGACGCCCGTGAGGCGGGGCGCGTCGGGGGCGCCGAGTTGCGCGCGCTCGGCGTGCGGCAGGACTACGCACCGGTCGCCGACGTGAACGTCAACCCGGCCAACCCGGTCATCGGCGTCCGGTCCTTCGGCGCCGACCCCGAGGCCGTCGCGGGGCTGGTCGCCGCGCAGGTGAAGGGCTATCAGGGCGCGGGGGTGGCGGCCACCGCCAAGCACTTCCCGGGGCACGGGGACACGGCCGTCGACAGCCACTACGGCTTCCCGGTCATCGAGCACACCCGCGCGCAGTGGACGGCCCTGGACGCCCCGCCGTTCCGCGCCGCGATCCGGGCCGGCATCGACTCGATCATGACCGCGCACATCATGGTCCCGGCCCTGGACCCCTCAGGCGACCCGGCCACCCTCTCCCGCCCGATCCTCACCGGCATCCTCCGCGGCGAGCTGGGCTACGACGGCGTCGTGGTCACCGACTCGCTCGGGATGCAGGGCGTACGGGAGAAGTACGGCGACGACCAGGTGCCGGTGCTGGCGCTGAGGGCCGGGGTGGATCAGCTGCTCAACCCGCCCTCGATCGACGTGGCGTGGCACGCGGTCCTGGCCGCCGTACGGGCGGGTGAGCCGACCGAGGCGCGGCTCGACGAGTCGGTCCTGCGCATCCTGCGGCTCAAGGCGCGGCTCGGGCTGTTCGAGCGGCCGTATGTCGACGAGGGAGGCGTGGACCGGATCGTGGGCGTCCGGCGGCATCTGGACACCGCCGACCGGATCGCCGAGCGGACCACGACCCTCCTGGTCAACGAGGGGCCGCTGCTGCCGCTGTCCCGGCGTACGCACCGCAACGTGCTGGTGGTCGGCGCCGACCCGGCGTCCCCGTCGGGCACCACGGGACCGCCCACGGCCGTCCTCGCCGCCGAGCTCGCCTCCCTCGGCTTCACCACCACCAGCCTGTCGACCGGTACGGCCCCGACGCCGGACCTCGTCGACCGGGCCGTGGCGGCGGCCGGGGGCAAGGACGCGGTGGTCGTGGCAACGTACAACGTGACGGCGGACAGTACGCAGCGGACCCTGGTCGAGCGGCTGGTCGCCACCGGGGTGCCGGTGGTCGCCGTCGCCGTCCGCAACCCGTACGACGTGGCCCAACTGCCGGGCGTGAAGGGCTTCTTGGCCTCGTACTCCTGGACGGACGTCGAGGTGCGGGCGGCGGCGCGGGTGCTGGCCGGGCGGGTCGCGCCGCGCGGCAGGCTGCCGGTGCCGGTGCAGAAGGCCGGTGACCCGGAGTCGGTGCTGTACCCGATCGGACACGGACTGACGTACCCGGCCTCGGACACGGACTGACGTACCCGGCCTACGACACACACCCGTCGTCACCCCACCGACGTGCGCAAAGCACCCGGTTCGTCTGGCGTGCCCCTGAGGGGAGGGGCACGCTGGACGGGTACATCGGGGGGTGGTTCATGCGAGGAGTGCGTACCGGGCTGCTGCTGTCGACCGCGGTGCTGGCCGTCGCCGCGCTGTCGGGGTGTCAGGCCTGGTCGGGCGGGGTGGGCGGGGAGCCCGCGTCGGCGGCGGCCACGGTCACGACCGCGCCGACCCGGCCGACCGGGTACGGGACGGTGTTCCTCGGGGTCGACGAGTGCAGTTCGTTCGGGACGACCAGCTTCACCGAGGTGCCCTGCGCGGGCGAGCGGGCCGCCGCCCGGGTCGTGGCCCGGCACGACGGCCGGGTGGGGCAGGGGCCGCTCTGCCCGCCGACCACCGACTTCGTCCTGCACATCAGCGAGTCCACCGACGAGCGGGACGGCGACGACGAGGACGGCGACGGTTCCGTGCCGCAGGGCTACGCCTGTATGCGCAAGCTGCAGCCGCCGCACCCGGGCGACCCCGGCGGCGGGGGCGGGCCCCGCACCATCGTCGGCGACTGCGTCTACGGGGCCGGGCGGGGCGAGGTCCGGGAGACGGCCTGCGACGGCAACGGCCGGCACGATCCGGAGTACGAGGTGACGACGGCCGTCGCCACGAAGGAGCGGTGCCCGGCCACGACCGAGCTGTATGTGCGGCTGGGCGGCGGCAGCCGGCCGGTGGGGTGCGCGGTGCCGGTGTGAACGACCGGGCACCACCGACGACCGGACACCACCGACGACCGGGCCCCGGTGCCACCATGAGGCGGCACCGGGGCCCGGCTCAGCCGGACGGACGGCCTGTCACGGCCGCAGCGCGGGCTCCCGCTCGACGTCCCGCTTGTCGAGCTTGGAGTCGAACTTCGCCAGCGGCTTCGCCTGGCTCGGGTCCGCCTGGACGGCGGCCGGGGCGACACCCGCCCACTTCAGGATCCGGGCCGTGGCCAGGTCCTTCTGCGCCTCGACGAGACCGGCGACATTGGCGCCGTGGTTGGCGCCGGGGGCCGTGAAGACGTACGAGTCACGGGCCTTCTTGCCCAGGTGGAACGGCTCGGCGCCCCACGGGTCGTTCTGCCCGTAGACGAAGAGCATCTGCTTGGCGTTGTCGCGGACCCAGGTGTCGACGTCCCGCATCGCCTGCGGCTGGAACTTCATGCTGATGTCACGCGGCACGAAGTTCCGGGGCGGCTGGTAGCCGTAGCGGATGTACTTCTTCTCGATGTGCGGGAAGTCGATCGTGGGCGCGCCCAGCTGCGTACCGGCCTGGTAGTAGTACGGCGTGTACGGCTCCAGGCCCTGGTCGGTGTAGAAGGAGAAGCCGGAGATCGTGTCGATGGACGTCCAGATCTCGTCGTCCGTGGCCTTCTTGGCGTCCTTCGGTATGACGTCGCTGTCGCAGTCGGCGAGCAGGCTGTACTGCCAGAAGCCCCACACGTAGTCGAGGACGACCGCCTCGTACGCCTTGTCGAGGCTGCCGACCGTGTCGAAGGTGAAGCCCTCGGCGGCGGCGACCTCCGCGTACTTCTTCTCCAGCGGCTCACGGCGCACCAGCGCCTCGCGCTGCACCGCGTTCAGCCGGTCGCGGCACTCCTTGGTGCCGACCTTGGCGAAGAACCGGTCGTAGGCCGAGTCCTCCTTGTTGACGACGTCGTTGGGGGCGACGTACGCGACGACGCCGTCCATGTCGTGCGGGTAGAAGCGCTCGTAGTAGGTGGCGGTCATGCCGCCCTTCGAGCCGCCGGTCGAGACCCAGTTCTCGCGGTAGATCTTCCTCAGCGCCCGGAAGATCCGGTGCTGGTCGCTGGCCGCCTGCCAGATGTCCAGCTTGGACCAGTCGGCCGGGTCGGGGCGTGACGGGCTGAAGAAGCGGTACTCCATGGAGACCTGGTTGCCGTCCACGATCTGCGTGGGCTCACGGCGGCCGGGGTTGGTGGAGACGCTGTAGCCGCCGGTGTAGAAGACCGTCGGGCGGGCGGTGTCCTTGTGCAGCACGGTGATCCGCTGCTGGAACGTGCCCTTCTTCGGGTTCCTGTGGTCCACCGGCTGGGTGAAGTTGAGGACGAAGAAGCGGTAACCCGGGTACGGCTTCTCCTGGATCAGGCTCACGCCCTTGATGGCGAGCAGTCGGTCCTTGATGTCAGCGGTGTCCGACCCGGCGGCCGTGGCCGCCCCCGCCGTGCTCAACGTGCCGATGAGCACCACGAGCGACAGCACCCACCTGAGTGCTTTGCGCATGCGTTTCTCCCCTATGCAGCGGCTGTGCGCCGGAAGCTATCGGAGCCATCGCCGGGGCACCAGGGAAGAAAGGGGCCAACTGGACTGCTTTCGGCCGCAGATGGGAGCGGTAGGGAAAACCCTGTGCGGCGCGGCTCGGTCAGCGCAGGATCCAGCCCGAGTCGTAGGTCCTGCCGCCCGCCCTGGCCTTGATCCACACAGCGCGCCGGCCCGCGTGGACGGTCACGGGACCGGCCGGGCGCTTCGCGTTGCGCACCCACCGGCCGCCCCACGCCCGGATGCGCAGGGTCCCCTTGTGGGCCTTCTTCCGGGGCACGAGCACGGCGCACACATGACGGCCGCCCTTGCGGTAGACCCGTACGGTCCCGGTGTCGAAGGTCAGCGTGCGCACCTTGCGGCCGGGGCAGGACGTCGCGGCGGCGTTCGGGGCGGCCTGCGGGGCGGCCTGCGCACCGGTCGCCGGTCCGGCCAGGGTCAGCAGACCGGCGATCGTCAGCACGGCCAGCACGAGCGCCATCGGCCGACGTACCCCACGCCTGCTCACCGCTTCCCCTCCCGCCACACGACCGTACTGATGTACGGACGCACGACCCCCCTCGAACGGTTGCGCGCTCGGACCGAACCGCCGCTACGGCTTCAGCGCCGGCTCGCCCACGAAGGTCCGCCACAGCGCCGCGTACCGGCCGTCGCGGGCCAGCAGTTCGTCGTGGGTGCCGTCCTCGGCGACCCGGCCGCCCGCCATGACCACGACCCGGTCGGCGCGGGCCGCCGTGGTGAGGCGGTGGGCCACCACGAGCGTGGTGCGGCGGCCGGCCAGGCGGTCGGTGGCGTGGTTGACCTGGGCCTCGGTGGCCAGGTCCAGGGCGGCCGTCGCCTCGTCGAGGAGCAGGATGTCGGGGTTCACCAGCTCCGCGCGGGCCAGCGCGATCAGCTGGCGCTGCCCGGCGGAGAGGTTGCGGCCCCGCTCGGCGACCTCGTGGAGGTAGCCGCCGTCGAGCGTGGCGATCATGTCGTGGGCGCCGACGGCACGGGCGGCGGCCTCCACCTCGGCGTCGGTCGCGTCCGGGCGCCCGTAGGCGATGGCGTCGCGGATGGTGCCCTGGAAGAGGTACGCCTCCTGCGGGACGACACCGAGGCGGTGCCGGTACGCGGTGAGGTCGAGGTCGCGCAGATCGGTGCCGTCGACGGTGACCCGGCCGCCGGTGGGGTCGTAGAAGCGGGCGACGAGCTTCACGAGCGTCGACTTGCCCGCGCCGGTCTCGCCGACGAAGGCGACGGTCTGCCCGGCGGGGATCGACAACCGCACGTCGCTGAGGGCCGCTTCCCCCTCGGTGTCGGCGCCGTACGCGAAGTCGACGTCCTCGAAGACGATGTCGCCGCGCAGGGACGGCACCTTCCGGGGTGCGGAGGCCGCCTTCGTGGAGGTGGGCTCCTGGAGGAGTTCCTGGATGCGGCCCAGGGAGACGGTGGCCTGCTGGTAGCCGTCGAAGACCTGGGAGAGCTGCTGGACGGGGGCGAAGAACAGGTCGATGTAGAGGAGGTACGCCACCAGCGCGCCGGTGGTCAGGGTGCCCGCGTCGACGCGGTGGGCGCCGACGATCAGGACGGCCGCCGCCGCGGCCGAGGACAGGAACTGCACGAACGGGAAGTAGACCGAGATCAGCCACTGACCGTGGACGCGGGCCTGACGGTAGCTGTCGCTGCCGGCCGCGAACCGCGCGCCGCCGTCGCGCTCGCGGCGGAACGCCTGCACGATCCGCAGCCCGGCGACCGACTCCTGGAGGTCCGCGTTCACCACGGACACCCGCTCACGCGCCAGCTCGTACGCCTTCACGCTGGCCCGGCGGAAGTAGACCGTACAGACGATCAGCGGCGGGAGCGTGGCGAAGACGACGAGGGCGAGCTGTACGTCGAGGACGAGCAGGGCGACCATGATGCCGAAGAAGGTGACGACGGAGACGAAGGCCGTGACCAGGCCGGTCTGCAGGAAGGTCGAGAGGGCGTCGACGTCCGTCGTCATCCTCGTCATGATCCGCCCGGTCAGCTCCCGCTCGTAGTAGTCGAGTCCGAGGCGCTGGAGCTGGGCGAAGATCTTCAGCCGGAGCGAGTAGAGGACGCGTTCGCCGGTACGGCCGGTCATCCGCATCTCGCCGACCTGCGCCGCCCACTGGACGACCACCGCGAGCAGCCCCAGCAGGGACGCGGCCCACACCGCGCCGAGGGCCGCCTGCGAGACCCCGTCGTCGATGCCGTGCCGGATCAGCACGGGCAGCAGCAGCCCCATGCCCGCGTCCACGGCGACCAGGGCCAGGCTCAGGGCGAGGGGCACCCCGAAGCCGCGCAGCAGCCGCTTCAGCCCGTACGACTCCTCCGGCGCGACCGCGCGGGCCTCGTCCACGGCGGGGGTGTCGGTCGCCGGGGGCAGCGCCTCGACCTGGGCGAGGAGTTCGGGGGTGGCGGGCGTGCCGTCGAAGGCGGCGTCCCGGGGCTCCCGGTCCCCCGTCCACAGCCGGGGCGTGATCCCGCGCTCGGCGTCGAACTCGGCGTCCAGCTCGTCCCGTATCGAGTCGCGTACGGGGCTGTCGTCGGCCTTGGTCAGCGAGTGGGCGGCCGACGGGGTGTGGCCGGGCGAGACACCGCCCAGCTCGTCGGGGTCGGTGAGCAGGCGGCGGTAGAGGGCGGAGCGGCGCTCCAGCTCCTCATGGGTGCCGATGTCGGCGAGGCGGCCCTCGTCGAGGACGGCGATGCGGTCGGCGAGGCCCAGGGTGGAGCGCCGGTGGGCGATCAGCAGGGTCGTACGGCCCGCCATGACGTGCTGGAGCGCCTCGTGGATCTCGTGTTCGACGCGGGCGTCCACCGCCGAGGTCGCGTCGTCGAGGACGAGGAGCCGGGGGTCGGTGAGGATCGCCCGGGCCAGGGCGACGCGCTGGCGCTGGCCGCCGGAGAGGGTGAGGCCGTGCTCGCCGACCTTGGTGGCGTAGCCCTCGGGCAGCTCGGCGATGAAACGGTCCGCCTGGGCGGCGCGGGCGGCGGTCTCGATCTGCTCGTCGGTCGCGTCGGGGCGACCGTAGGCGATGTTGGCGCGGACGGTGTCGGAGAAGAGGAACGAGTCCTCGGGGACCAGTCCGATCGCGGCCCGCAGCGAGTCCTGCGTCAGCTCGCGGACGTCGTGGCCGCCGATCAGGACGGCGCCGCGCGTCACGTCGTAGAAGCGCGGCAGGAGGAGCGACACGGTCGACTTGCCGGAGCCGGAGGAGCCGACGACGGCGAGGGTCTCGCCGGGGCGGATCTCGAAGCTGAGACCGTCGAGGACGGGGCTGGTCTTTCCGGAGGCGTCCTGGTAGCCGAAGGACACGTCGTCGAACTCGACGGTCGCGGGGGCGTCGGCGGGGAGGGTCTTGGTGCCGTCGGTGAGGCTCGGCTCGGTGTCGATCAGCTCCAGGACGCGTTCCGTGCCGGCGCGGGCCTGCTGGCCGACGGTGAGCACCAGGGCGAGCATCCGGACCGGGCCGACGAGCTGGGCGAGGTAGGTGGAGAAGGCGACGAAGGTGCCGAGCGTGATGTGGCCGCGCACGGCCAGCCAGCCGCCGAGGGCCAGCATCGCGACCTGGCCGAGGGCGGGGACGGCCTGGAGGGCGGGGGTGTACCGGGAATTGAACCGGATGGTGCGCAGCCGCCCCGCGAAGAGCCGCCGGCCGACCTCCCTGAGCTTCCCGGTCTCCTGCTCCTCCTGCCCGAACCCCTTCACCACGCGTACGCCGCTGACCGCGCCGTCGACCACACCGGCGACGGCGGCGGCCTGGGCCTGGGCGTACCAGGTGGCCGGGTGCAGCTTGCTGCGGCTGCGCGCGGCGATCCACCACAGGGCGGGGGCGACGGCGATCGCGACCAGGGTGAGCGGGAGGGAGAGCCAGGCCATGATCCCGAGGGAGATCAGGAACAGCAGGATGTTGCCGATGGTCATCGGCAGCATGAAGAGAAGGCCCTGGATCAGCTGGAGGTCGCTGGTGGCGCGGCCGACGACCTGGCCGGTGGACAGCTCGTCCTGCCGTCGCCCGTCGAGGCCGGTGATCGTGCCGTACATCTCCGTCCGCAGGTCGTGCTGGACGTCGAGGGCGAGACGGCCGCCGTAGTAGCGGCGGATGTAGGTGGAGACGTACACGAGGAGGGCGGCGCCGATCAGGGCCGCCGCCCAGGGGGTCATGTCCCTGGTGTTGTCCCCGATCACGTCATCGATGATCACCTTGGTGATCAGGGGGACCAGGGCCATCACCGCCATGCCGGCGAGGGAGGAGCCGAGGGCGAGGATCACGTTCTTCGGGTACCGCCAGGCGTATCCGGTCAGCCTTCGCGCCCAACCTCGGTCGCCCCCCTGGTGCGCTGCCACGCCGGTGCCCTCCTGTTCGTCCTGGTCTCCGCATGACACCAACACGGCGGGAGAGGGATTTCATCCCCCCGCAATATTTGGGGGGCGCCGTTTGGGGTGGGGGGTGGGGGTTCGTCGGCGGGTGCGGGTCCGGTGGGGGCTGGTCGCGCAGTTCCCCGCGCCCCTGAAAAGCAGGGGCTGCGCCCCTTGCTTTTCCCCGCCCGCCCAGCGTCTCTCCCGCCCGCCCAGCGTCTCTCCCGCCCGCCCAGCGTCTTTCCCGTCCGCCCACCGCCTTCCCTGCCCGCCCACCGTCTTCGAGGCCCGCAGCCCCGTCGCTTTTCAGGCCCGGAGCCCCGGTGCTTTTCAGGCCCGCAGGGCCGTGGCTTTCCAGGCCCGCAGGGGCCTGGGGTTTTAGGGGCGCGGGGAACTGCGCGAGAAGCCCCACCGGAGCCGCACCCGCCAACGAACCCGCACCCCCTCCCCAGAACGCGCCCCCTACGCCGAAGCCTCCGCCCGCTCCTCCTCCGCCGCCGCCGTCGGCTCCACGTCACCCGCGACCACCTCGTCCTTGCTGAACAGGCAGACGAACGCGCAACCCGCGGCGATCAGCGCGGCGATGTACCAGTTGCCGCCGGGGAGGTCCCAGGAGAGGGAGAGGTCGAAGAGGATGCCGGCGAGCAGGGAGCCGATCATGTTGCCGGCGCTGCGGAAGAAGTGCATGGCGCCCATCGCCTTGGCGAGACGGTCGGCGGGGACCTTGCGGGCGACCCAGATGTCGAAGGAGGGGACGAAGAGGATCTCGCCGAGGACGACGGTGAGGCAGCCGACGACCACCCACACAGCGGAGCGCCCCGCACCGAACGCCGTGAACGCGACGACCATCCCCGCCAGGCCCAGGGCCATCACCGCACCGGGGCGCAGGTGCTTGATGAGGAACTTGAACAGGGGGTACTGGAGGACCAGGACGGTCAGCCCCGTGATCCAGAACGGGGCCGACGGCGCCCACCCCGACGCGTACTCCTCCATGTGCAGCGGGATGCCGACCATGAAGCCGATGGAGAGGAACCAGAAGACGGCGGAGAGGAGGAAGTAGCGGGTGGCGCCGCGGACCTCGATGCCCTTGAAGACCGCCGTGCTGACGAGCGGCTTGTGCTCCTTCGCCGGCGGCTCCCCGAAGCCGTCCCTCGGGATGAACGCGGACGCCGCCAGGCAGAAGCCGATGAAGATCGCGAAGACGACGGAGAAGAGGGTGCGCAGGTCGACGTCCGCGAGGAGACCGCCGGCCAGCGCGCCGCCGAAGAGACCCACCTGGGCCGACATCTGGAAGGTCGAGAACGCCTTCGGGCGCTCGTCGTCGGGGTACGAGACGAGGATGTTCTTCAGGCCGGGGAAAGCCGTGCCGGAGCCGAGGCCGATGAAGAGGGCCAGCACGCTGTACACGACGACTCCGCTGCCGAAGCCCATCAGGCCCAGCGCGACCGCCTCCGTCGCGGTGCCCGCGAACACCGCGCCCCGGATGCCGATCCGGGCCGCGACCCCCTCGTAGAAGAAGGTCGCGGCGAGGCGGCCGACGTACGTCATGCACATCACGACGCCGGCCCAGAAGCCGCTGTCCGTGCCGCCGAGGGAGGCGACGAGGACGGGGAACCAGATGAAGTTCCCGATGTGGGCGAGGAAGATGCCGGCGTTCACGCCGATCAGCGCCCGCCTGCGTTCGGTGGTCACGCGGTCGTTCCCTTCGGGTCGGACGGAGTACGGGGGGCGCGCAGGTCCGCTATCGCGCGGGCGAGCGCCGGGCGGTCGAGGTCCGTGCCCCGGACGACCGTGCTGACGGGCAGGGCCGACAGCGGGCGGTCCGGGGTGGCGGCGGGCAGGAGGTTGTAGGTGGCGGGGGCGCCGGCGCTCAGCGGGTGCTCGCCCGCCGGGCCGCCGCTCAGCTCGTCGAAGTAGCGGCGCCCGCCGACCGTGGCCCCGTGGCGCAGCATCCGGTCCAGCGAGGGGTCGTCGCCGCGCAGCAGATCCAGTTCGCCGAGCAGTGAATAGCCGTGGTAGGCGCCGGTGTTGCCGGAGTCGGTGCCGATCAGCAGGTCGCCCCGGCTCAGCGCGGCCAGGGCGTTGCGGCGCATGTCGGCGAGGGCGGCGGTGCGGGTCTCCTGGACGCCGTACTCGATGCCGTAGGGCTTCTCGATGCCCCTGACGAAGTCGAGGTTGCGGACGTCCTGGGTCTCGGCGAAGCCCTCGCGGGCGTACTCGGTGAGGAACTCCTCCCCCGTCATGATCATCGGGCGGAGTCCGGCGAGCGTCGAGACGAAGCGGGCGCCCTCGAACTCCTTCCAGTCGATCGCGTCGAGGGTGCGGTCGCGCACGGTGTGGGCGAAGAGCCGGAAGCCGCACGCGTACGCCCAGCAGGTCTCCTGGAGGGTGTTGCAGTCGATGACCGCCGTCACGCCGCGTTCCGCCGCCATGCGGGCGGTGAAGCGCAGCACCCGCTCGGAGAGGCGGGAGAAGCGGACCGGGCTGCCGGGCTGTTCGGTGCCGTCGGTGAACATCACCTTCAGGAAGGTGCCGCCGCGTTCGGCGTTGGCGCGCAGGGCGTGATCGAGGTCGGACTCCACGGAGAGCATGTGCACCGGGGCCGGGAACTCGACGCCGTGCCCGGTGCGGCCCGCCGTGTCGGTGGTCGCCGTCACCGCGTAGCCGCAGTGGACGATCTCCGGGTACGGCCACGGGGAGGCCTCCCGGCCGGCCGCCCAGGCGTCGGCGGCCAGCGGGAAACCGAACATGTCCACGACGTGGGTGACCCCGTGGTACAGGTACTGGAGGGCCACGATCCGGGGGTCCTCGACCGTGTCGTCCCAGTTGGCGGGGAGGGCGACATGGGCGTGGGTCTCGGTGTAGCCGGGCCACAGCTCGTGCTCGCCGCCCTGCCGGGGGCCGGTGGCGGTGAAGGCGGTGAAGACGCCGTTCTCCGTGGTGATGTCGTAGAGCGCCCCGGGGTCGAGGGCGGGGACCGCCACCCCCCGCAGCCGCCCGCCGCTCGGCGGGGCGGGGGTCATCGGGCCACCTCGACCTTCAGACGCAGCTCGATGGCGTCCAGGGCCTCCTCGTTGCGCTTGTTGACCTCGTCGCGGTCGGCGCCGGTGAAGATGATGTGGCCGATCCAGTCGAAGTTGCTCTTGGAGAGCCGGCTCACCTCGACACCGGGCTTCTTGTAGGCGAGGGCGGAGTGGAAGCCGGGGAGGTCCGTCAGGCCGTCGAAGCCGATGGACTCGACCGTGCCGGCGACCGGGGAGCCGAACCAGTGGCCGCCCGCGACGGTCTCACCGGGGAAGGGCAGTTCGGGGCGCTCGCCGAGGGCCTGGCGGATGACCTCCAGATAGGCGTCGACGCCGGAGCTGATCTGCATCAGGCTGGGCACGATGCCGCCGATGAGCCGGCCGTTGACCTCGCAGAGCACCGGTCCGTCCGGGCCGAGCAGGAACTCGGTGTGGATGAAGCCGAAGTCGACGCCCAGCTCTTCGAGGACCTTCGTGGTCATCGCGAACAGCTCGTCCTGGAGCGGGTGTCCGGTGAAGTAGGTGGCGCCCATCTCGATGAAGTGCGGGAAGCCGCTCAGCGGACGGTCGGTCAGCCCGAGGTTGACGATCTCGCCCTTGCCGAGCACACAGGACTCGACCGAGATCAGCTCACCGGTGACGAACTCCTCGATCAGGATGTCCGGGATACGGACGACGCCGCGCCCGTAGTCGACGACCTCGGCCAGTTCGGCGAGGTAGGCCGTGAGGTCGTCCTCGTCCTTGAGGTGCAGGACGTGCAGGCTGGCGGTGCCGTCGGACGGCTTCACCACGCAGGGGAAGCCGATCTCGCGGACGGCGGCCTCGACCTTCGTCGGGTCGGAGATGTGCGCGAAGCGCGGCTGCCGGACGCCCCTGCCGTCCAGCGTGAGGCGGGTGAGGTGCTTGTGGCGGGCGTTGCGGGCGCCGTCGACGCTCATCCCGGGCAGGCCCAGCGCCTCGGCGACGGCGGCGGTGTGGACGGTGTGGTACTCGCTGTACGTGGTCACCCCGTCCACCGGGCGCTCGGCGTGGATCTCGCGGGCCAGCGCCGTCAGCTCCTCGATGGAGAAGGCCTGTTCGCTCTTGACGACATGGCAGTTGGGGTGCGCGTACGCGGCCTCGGTAAGCGGGGAGACGGCGAGGTAGAAGTCGGGGTCGACCGAGACGAGGGTGACGTCGTGGCCGAGGTCGAGCACGCCCGCGATGCCGGCCATGCCGTTGGGGTTGCATTCGATCATGAGGATGTGCACGGGGACTCCTTGAATGGGCTGGTGGGTGTGATCAGTTCGTGGGGTGGGGTGAGCGGCGGCGGACGGCTACGTCCTCGACGCCCGGTCCAGCGCGTCCAGTACGGCGGGCAGGTCCAGGCCCAGTGCGGCCATGACCTCCTCGTGGTCGCCGCCCTGCGCGGGCCAGCCGCGGTCCGCGCTCACGGAGGTGACCCGGCAGGCGGGCAGCAGCAGCGCGAGCGCCTCCGCGACGCCGCCCTGGCCCCGGTGCTCCTCGACCACCACGAACCGGGAGTGGTGGCGGGCGAGTTCGGCGGCGGCGGGCACGAGGTTCTCGTGGTCGAGATACACGAGGTGCGCGTGCGCGGTGCCGGGTACGGACCGCCGGGCGGCGAGGGCGAGCCGGGTGCCCTCCTCGCCGACGGAGACCAGGCATACGTCGTCGGGTCCGGCCCTGAACTCCCAGTTGACGAGCGGGAGTTCGCCGCCGGGCAGCGGGAGGGAGCCGTACCTGGCGTTGCGTCCCGTACGGATGTAGTGCGGGCGCCCGGAGCGGACCGCCTCCCGGACGACCGCCCGCATCTCCGCGTCGCCGTAGGGGGCCGCGATCGTCACGCCCGGCACGCTGCGCAGGATCGCCAGGTCCTCCAGGCAGTGGTGGGTGGTCCCGAACCAGGCGCCGGACACACCGGCGTAGGGCGCGACGACCGTGACCCCGGCGGCCAGATAGCCGAGCGTCAGCTTGAGGCTCTCGGCGGCGCGCAGCGCGGCGAACGGCGCGAACGTGCTCACGAACGGCTTGTGGCCGCCGGCCGCGAGCCCCGCCGCCATGTCGACCATCGCCCCCTCGGCGATCCCGAGATTGAAGAAGCGCTCCGGGTGGGCGGCCTGGAAGGGGTGTCCCTTGCCGCCCAGGTCCGCCTCCAGGCAGACGATCGTGTCGTCGGAGGCGGCGAGCCGGGTCAGCTCGTCCCGGTAGGCGTCCCGCCCGGACAGGGTCACCGGGCGCGGGTCGGTGGTGGGTGCGGGGCCCGCCGGAGTGGGCCGGCGTTCGTCGGTGAGGCTCATCGGATCGCTCGCTTCCACTTGGCGGCGCGCGCCTCGTCGATGGTCACGTAGTGGCTGGCGGCCTTGCCCTCGACGGCGCGGACGCCCTTGCCCTTGACGGTGTCGGCGAGGACGGCCAGGGGGCGGCGGGCGGCGGAGCGGTCCGCGGCGAACAGGGCGGTCAGGGCCGCCAGGTCGTGGCCGTCCACCTCGGTGACGTCGAACCCGAACGCGGTGAAGCGCTCGGCGAGCCGGGGCAGCGGGGAGATGTCGGCGACCATGCCGTCGTTCTGGCCGCCGTTGCGGTCGACGACGAGCACGAAGGTGCCCAGTTCCTGCGCGGCGGCGACCTGGCAGGTCTCCCAGACCAGGCCCTCCTGCAGTTCGCCGTCCCCGGCGACCGCGATGCCGAGCCCGTGCCGCCCCCGCAGCCGCTGCGCGAGCGCCCACCCGGCGGCGTACGGGACGCCGTGGCCGAGGCTGCCGGTGGGGAAGCGGACGCCGGGCACCTTGGGCCCGGGATGGCCGGTGTAGGGGTGGCCGGCGAGGCCGTACAGCGGCGCCGGGTTCTCCGGCAGGACACCGCTGACGTGCAGGGCCGCGTAGAGCCCGGCGGCGGCGTGGCCCTTGCTGAGGACGACCTCGGTGCCGTCGTCGGCGGCGGCGCGGTGCAGCGCGGCGATCAGGATGTCGAGGACGGAGAGGCTGCCGCCCAGATGGCAGCCGCGCGGGCTCGCCGCCATGTCGACGACCAGCCGGCGGGCCTCGGCGGCCCGTTCGGTGAGCGTCGCCGTCAGGTCGTCGTCCGCGACGCGGGTCTCCTCCCGTACGGCCGTGGTCATCGCCGGCTCCCCTCGGGCAGCGCGAACCACCGGTGGACGGCGTCGGCGAGCAGGGAGCGGGCGGTGCGGTACTCCATGGGGTCGATGCGTTCCTCGTCGGTGTGGTCGAGCGCGGAGTCACCGGGCCCGTACGCCACCATCGGGACGTCGTGCCAGGTGGTGGCCAGCGTGTTCATGTCGGACGTGCCCTTCTTCACCACGAAGCGGGGTCTGATCCCGGCCTGGGCGAAGGCCCGGGTGAAGACCTTGACCAGGGCGCCGGACCGGCCTCCGGCGTGCCCGGGGGTGGCCCGCAGCACCTCGACGTCCACGTCGTCGCGGACCTGGCCGAGCGCGGCGGCCGTGAGCGCGGCGACCTCCGCGCCGGGCGGCACCCGGAAGTTGAGGATCCCGGTGGCGGTGGCGCGCTCGCGTCCGTTCTCCACCCGGACGTCGATGACGGCGCTGAGCGCGTCCGGCGCCTCGGCGAGCACCGCCGTCCGGATCCGGCCGAGGACGTCGATCAGCCGGTCCGGCGCGGACACCGCGTCCATCCCGGCGGAGTGGCCGCTGGGCACGGAGGCGGTCACCCGGAGCTTGAACAGCCCGAAGTAGCCGAGGGTCAGGGTCCCCGAGCCGCTGGGCTCGCCGATGACGACGGCGTCGGCCGGGTAGCGGTCGCGGACGTGGAAGGCGCCCTTGGAGGAGGAGATCTCCTCCTCGACCGCGCCGACCACGCGCAGCTGCGCGCCCTCGGGGATGTCCGCGTGGGCGAGCACCTCCAGGAAGTTGGCGAGGCTGCCCTTGGCGTCGACACTGCCCCGCGCCCACAGCTCGCCCTCGCGCCACTCGGCCGGCCAGTGGTGCGGGACCGTGTCGAGATGGCCGAGGAGGAGCAGCCGCCGGGGCCCGTCGCCGCGGACGGCGACGAGGTTGCCCGCCTCGTCGACATGGGCGTCGATCCCGCGTTCCCGGCACCATTCGGCGAGGTAGGCGGCGAGTTCGGCCTCGTCCCGCGACACCGACGGCACACAGGCGATCCGGGTGAGCAGCCCGAGATCGGCCGCCGGCTCCTTCGTCCGCCAGAACCGCGTCCAGCCGGACGGCTCGCTCATGGTGTGCGGGCCGGTGATGGCGACATCGGCACCGCTGTCCTTCATGGCGATCTCGGCGGCGCGTACCTTCTGCCGCATCCTGCCGCCCGCGTACCTGGCGCCCTCGCCCGGATAGGCGTCGTACAGCGTCGAGCCGGGGACGGCCGGGTCGGTCAGCAGCCCGGCGGTGCCGGTGACCAGCCGCAGATGGTCGGCGCCGAGCGCGCAGGTCAGGACGGCGGCGAGGACGTCGGCGTCCACGTTCAGCGGGGCACCGCCGGCCGGGTCGGCGACCGGCGGCGACAGACAGACCACGTCGTACGCCTCCAGCAGCGCGGTCAGCCCGTCGACGTCGACGTCGGTCGGCACACCGGCCCGGTGGTCGCGGACGACGAGGGCGCGTCCCTCGCCGGACACCGCCTTCAGCGGCCGGTTGGCCCGGCCGGTGACGAGTCCGCCGCGCGCGGCGACGGAGGTGAACACGCTCAGTCCGAGCGCCCGCAGCTCCCGCTCCACGGCGGGCAGGGTGACCCGCTCGTAGGCGTCGACCAGATGGGCCATCTCCGCCGGGGGGCAGTACCGCACCGAGTCCCCGTTGGCCAGCCGCAGCCGGGGCATCGGCCGTCCGATCGCCTCGTAGTGCCGCTCGATGCCGGTGGCGCCGCCCGCGACGAGCAGCACCCGGGCGCCCCTGGCCACCAGGTCCGCCAGCTCCTTGTGGACGGTGCCGCGGTCGAGGGTGGCGCTGCCGGCCTTGACGACGTAGAGGGGGCGGGTGGACGTGCGGGCGGGCGGGGCCGGTACGGCCGTGGCACGCGTGGCGGCAGCCGGACCGGGCTCCACGGCCGCGACCGGCCGTTCCAGTTGTGCCGTCATGGCGACACCGCCGTGGTGGGCAGGCCGGCCGTCTCCGGGAAGCCGCTGATCAGGTTCATCGCCTGGACGGCCTGTCCCGCCGCGCCCTTGATGAGGTTGTCGAGGGCGGCGACGGCCACGACCTGGCCGCCCTGGACCGCGATGGCGACCTCGGCGACGTTCGAGCCGACGACCGCCTTGAGCATCGGGAAGTCCTGCGGAGCCCTGGGTGCCGGGCGGACCCGTACGAACGGCTTGCCGACATACGCCTTGGCGTAGGCCCGCTTGACGTCCAACGAGGTGACGCCGTCCCGGAGTTCGGCGTACGCGGTGACCAGGATGCCCCGGGCCACGTCCAGGCTGTGGGTGGAGAAGCGGAGGTCCACGGCCGCGCCGGTGAAGTCGGCGAGGGCCTGCCGGACCTCGGGTGCGTGCCGGTGCCCGTACAGCTTGTGCACCCGGAAGTTGCCGGTGCGTTCGGCGGGCGGCTCGTTGCCGCCGCGTCCGCCGCCGGTGGAGCCGGTCTTGGCGTCGACGACGACCTTGTCGGTGGCGAGGGGCTCGGTCCCTGCGAACAGCGGGTAGAGGGCGTAGATCGTGGTGACGGCCATGCAGCCGGGCAGGTTCACGAACCGTCCGTCGGGCACCTCGGTGCTCAACTCCGGTACGTAGTACGCGAAGTCCTCCAGCGGCGGATGCTCGGCGGTCCTCGGGTAGTGGGTGCGCACCTCGTCCTCGGCGCGCAGCCGGAAGTCGCCGCCGAGGTTCAGCACCCGCTTGGCGTGCGCGGCGATCAGCGGCAGCCGCTCGGGCAGCGCGCCGGTCGGCAGACAGCCGAAGGCGATGTCGACGGGGTCGAGGTCCGCCAGTTCGGCGAGTGGCCGGAACTTCAGCCCGCCCGCCTTCGGATGGTTGCGCAGCCAGGGGTGCACACTGCCGACGGTCGCGCCTGCGGCCCGTTCGGCGGAGAGGAAGGCCAGCTCGACATGGGGGTGTTCGAGCAGGAGCCGGATGACCTCGCCGCCGGTGTATCCGCTGGCGCCGACGACGGCGACGCGGATCCTCTCGTTCGTGAGCCCGGTGTCAGCCAAGGCGGGCCGCCTTCTCGTACGGCCGGACGTAGTCGCGCTCCTGGACGAGCTTGCGGACGGCGTCGGGGCGGCGGGCGACCTTGCGGAAGGCGTCGGCGTAGCGCAGGATCCGCTCGTACTCGACCGGGGAGCGCAGCTCGCGGCAGAGGACGAGGGTGGAGTCGAGCATGCCGAGGGTGACGGGGAAGTCCTCCGGCCGGTGGTCGCGCACGGCGCCCGGGTTGAGGCTGAACGGATAGCCGTTCCCGAACCCGTCCCGGTGCCGGAAGGGCAGATGGCACGGGATGGGTGTGTTCTGCCACTCGCGCGCCGGCACCCCCTCGGCGACCAGCAGTTCGTGCACGGCCTCCTTGACGGCGTGCACGGGCAGATCGTCCAGGCCTACGGCCTCCGGACGCAGGGTGATCCGGTACATGTTGTACGCGTGGACGTGCCCGTCCGGCACGTGCGGCGGGGTGAACAGCCCGGTCCCGCGCAGGGCCTCGCCGAGCAGCGCGGCGTTGCGGGCCCGGATCTCGTCGTAGTAGGGCAGCCGCTTGAGCTGGCTGCTGCCGAAGGCGGCGGCGATCCAGGACATGCCGTAGTCGATGCCGTGCCGCCGGAGGTATCCGGCGGCCCTCTCGTACGCCTCCTCGGTCGCGAAGAAGGCGATGCCGCCCTCCCCGCCGAGCGGGAAGTTCTTGTCGGCCATCAGGCTCTGCCCGGCCGCGTCCCCGAACGACCCGGCGACACGGTCGCCGATCTTCGCGGAGTGGGCGTGGGAGGCGTCCTCGACGAGGGCGATGCCGTGCCGGTCGGCGAGGGCGCGCAGCGCGGGGACGTCGGCGGGCAGTCCGTGCACATGGACCGGCATGAGCGCCCGGGTCCGCCCGGTGATCGCGGCCGCCGCGGCGGCCGGGTCCATGCAGTAGGTGACCGGGTCGACGTCGACGAACACGGGGATCGCGTGGGCGGCGACGACGGCCTGCGCGGTGGCGATGAAGGTGAACGCCGGCACGATGACCTCGTCGCCCGGCCGCACCCCGGCGCCCACGAGCGCCATGTGCAGACTGGACGTACCGCTGGCCGTGGGCAGCGCGAACCCGGCGCCCACATACGCCCGGTAGGCCTCCGCGAAGTCGGCGACGACCTTCTCCGGCGCCTGCCGCTGGGCGAGCATCAGGTTGAACACGTCCTCCTTGGTGATGACGGGGAAGAGCGTGCGGCGCATGGCCCGGGGAATGATCTCCCCGCCGCCCAGCGCGGCGAGTTCGTCGTCGAGGTCCGCCGGATTGGGCAGCGGCAGCGGCGCGTTCGGAAAGTCGGTGATCATGACTGGGTCGCTCCGGAGGTCGCGGCGGGGCGCTGCGTCGCCGCCTGGTTCTGTGCCGCCTGGGTCAGGGCCATCCGCACACAGGCGGCGACCAGCGGGCTGAGCCGGTAGTTGAACTGCACGCCGGGTACGAGGTCGGCGTCGGCCTCCTCCTGCGTCCACATCGTGCGCAGGTCGTAGGCGCCGAAGATCTTCAGCCGCTCGGCGCGGGCCCACAGGCGCGGGTCGTCGGTGAGCACGGCGGCGGCCGGTCCGAAGCCGAGGCCCGTCAGGTCCACCACCAGCGCCGGCGCGGTGGCCCCCGCGACCAGCTCGCCGAGCCGGTGGGCGTTCGCCGGGTCCAGCGCGATGAAGTCGTACGCGGCCGGGCCGTCGTACGTCGTGACGTCCACGCCCAGCCAGGCCAGGAACGCGGCGGTCTCCGCGTCCGGCTCCGCCAGGGCTATGGCGTCCCCGTGGCCGATCCCCTGACCGGCCAGCGCCGCGTGGATCGCCCCGGTACGGCTGTTGAGCAGCACGGCTTTGCTCCGCCGCGTCTTCTTCGTCAACAGCCTTTCCAGACCGGGCAGTTCCCGGTCACTCTTCTCGATGCTCATCACCACACCCGACGTGAGAACACGGGTGAGCACGGTGGCGGTGTCGAACAGCTCCATACGCTGCGGGACCTCTTTCCGGTTGGGTGTGTGGTCGGGTGCGGGCCCGGTGGGGCTTCTCGCGCAGTTCCCCGCGCCCCTAAGGGCAACGGCCCCTGCGGGCCGTTGAAAAAGCACGGGGCGCAGCCCCTGCTTTTTCAGGGGCGCGGGGAACTGTGCGACCAGCCCCCACCGGACCCGCGGACGGGGGTCGAAGGGGCGCAGCCCCTGGGGATGGGACGGGTAGGGGCGGCGGGGGCGAAAGGAACCTGCCTAGGCGGCCGCAGGCGCGGGCACAGCCTCGGCGAGCCGCTCGGCGACATACGCCGCGTACAACCCCGCCACATCCACCCCATGCGCCGCGGACGACTTGGCGAACTCCGGATTGGCGTTCACCTCAAGCACCAACAGCTCCCCGGCGACCCGGTCCTCGACCAGATCCACCCCGTAGAACCCGGGCCCCAGCACATCCACCACCCGCTGACACAGCTTGTCGATCTCCGCGGTCACCTCGACCCGCTCGACCCGCGCCCCCAGATGCGTGTTGGTCCGCCAGTCCTCGGACACCCGCTGGATCGCCACGACGGGCGTCCGCCCCACCACCACGACCCGCAGATCGTGGCCCGGCTTGTCGACGTACGCCTGCACGACGACGGGGAACAGCTTCCCGCCCGCGTCCGCGGACTCCCGTCCCCCGGCCCACGCCTCGACACACTCCGCGTTGGCCATCTTGGTGACCCCCCGCCCCCATGACCCACTGACGGGTTTGACGACGGCCGGCATCCCCAACTCACCGACGGCGGCGCGCACCTGGTCGTAGCTGAAGGCGTGCCGGGTGACCGGATGCGGGATGTCGTGCCGGGCGAAGAGCAGCGACTGCAGCCCCTTGTCGTTGCACGCCTCGATGACGGAGGACCGGTTGAGGGTGGTCACCCCGGCGTACTCCAGCCGCCGGGAGACGCTGATGGCGTCCCGGTGGGACAGGTTGCGGATCACGGCGAGGGCGGGCGGGCCGCCGGTGCGGCCCGCCACCACCTCCGCCAGATCCTCCATCAGCAACGGCCGGGCCGTCAGCCCCTCGGCCCGCAGCGCCCCGAGGAGCAGCTTCTCCTCGGGCCGCAGCATCGTCACCGAGAGCAGGACCTGATCGGCGGTCGTCACTCGCCCCAGTCCTCTTCCACCTCGGGGGCGAGGTCGAGCCGCGCCCCGGCGGCGGACTTCTCGACCACCTCGTGCTCCTGGCCGCAGGCCGCGCACTCGGTGATCTCCCCCTTTTCCCAGTCCTCCTGGACCTCGAATTCCGTGTCGCACACCAAGCACTTCGGTGCGGCAATGGCGGTGGTCATTTCCTCGGTCTCCCTCGTTCGTTCAATGTGAAACCGCCTCCTGTAGGAGCCCCGGAACGGGCAGGCGGAATTCACCGGACTTCGTTTGGACATCGCCAGGACATCGCGTGGACATCGCTCCGGTCGGAGGTGGTTCCGCCAACCGCTTTCTTTGCGAACTCACACACCCGGTCCCGCGCCGTGACGACTCGTCGGCCAGGTCCGTCCAAGCGGGCGGGGCGCCGGCGGCGTACGAGCGCTGTGTGAGCGTTGCCTCAGCACCGCGTGATCACCACGCCCGCTCTACGCGCGTTTTGCGTTGGCTTTACCCGCTCTTCGACCGGAGTCCGGGCTCACGGCCAGCCGGGGTCGCCCGGGGCGTTGGACGCCTGGGCATGGGCGACCGTGGTGCGGTCGGCCGCCTCGGCGGTGACGGAAAGGGTCAGCACCGCGGCGGCGACAAGAGCGAGTGCCGCGGCGATTCTGTTCATGTACTTCATTTCCCGTATCCCCCTGAAGAATTCTCGGACTTGCGGCTCCCCGCCGCTGTCCACACGAAGAGCATGCCGGGGTCCGCCGGTTGCCGGAAGGGATTGAAGGGGTCATGATCGTGCACTGCAGGAATCTGAAGGGGGCAGGCATGTGCGGAGAGTCGGACATAGGCGGGGGCGCCGAGACCCGGGGGGAGGTGTGCGGTGAAGGCATCGAGTTCTATCGCACCGCCCTGTCGGCGGGAAGGGTTCCGCGCGCGGAGGCACCCGCGTGTGTGAGCGCGTTCGGGCTCGTGGTGCCGGCGGTGGACGACCCGGAGACGCTGGTGCCGATCCCGCCCTCGGTGGCGAGCGCGGCGCTGGCGCACCCGCTGGAGCGGCTCATCCTGGACCAGCAGCAGGCCCTGGCCGCCGTACGGGCGTCGATGTCGCAGGCGGAGAGCGTCTACCGCGCCGCCCGCCGGCTGGAGAGCGAGTCCTCGCAGCGCCTCACGCCCGCACCGGCCATCACCGCCGCGCTGGACGAGGCGATCCGGGGCACGAGGAACGAACTGCTGACCGCGCACCCGGGTGGCAGACGCCCCGAGGAGGTCCTGGTCAAGGCGTTGCCGCGCACGCTGGAGGCACATCGCAAGGGCGTCAAGCAGCGCACGCTCTACCAGCACACCGTGCGCGCCCACGGGCCGACGCTCGACTACATCAAGCAGGTCACCGAGCTGGGTGTGGAGGTGCGTACGGTCGACGAGGTGTTCGACCGGATGATCATCTGCGACCGTGCCGTGGCCTTCATCCCGGACATGGGCAAGGACCACGGCACCCACGCCCTCAAGGTCACCGACCCCGGCGTGGTGCACTTCCTGGTCTCCGCCTTCGAGTACGCCTGGGAGCGGGCGAAGCCGGTCGTCTACGAGCACGACCAGCAACGCCCTCCGCTCCTCACCGACGAGACCCGGCTGCATGTGCTGCGCCTCATGGTCGACGGCTACACCGACGCCGCCATCGCCGGGCGGCTGGGCATCAGTGCCCGTACCGTCGCCAGCCACCTCAAGAAGGTCGGCGATCTGCTGGGCAGCAACAGCCGCGCCCAGCTCGCCTATCTCACCGCGAAGAGCGGCCTGTTGGAGGACGCGGCGGACTGCGACTGCGAGCGGCGGGCCTGACGGAGGGGTGGCGGGCAGGGGTGTGTCGGGCGGGGGTCAGGCCATCCGGACCCGGAGGGAGTAGAACCGGGTCGTCTGGGCGGCGTTCTGGTTGTCGTCGCTGGTCAGGAGGACGTTCAGACGACCGCCGGCCCACGGCCCCCCGGTGACGGCCATCCCCTCGATGTTGTCCAGCAGGGGATTCGGCTGCGGCTGCTTCGCCGTGGCGCCCAGGCTCGGGCAGTCCACCAGGTCGGCGAGGAGTGCCTTGCGGACGAGCCGTACGCCGTCGCCGTCCCGGCCGGTGAGGACGTCGACGCCGCTGGTGTCGGTCGCGCGGCGGGTGTCGGCGGCGTAGAGGCGGACCGTGTTGCCGACCCCGGCGGTGAAGCCGCGCTCCAGGACGAGCAGCCGTCCGCCCGGGAGACCCGCCACCTCGACGACACCGAGGCCGGTGTCGGCGCGGTAGCCGTACTGGCCGGAGAGCGCGAAGTCCCGTCCGCCGCCGTGCCGTTGCCAGGTCTGGAGGCGGACGGTCCCGGCGGCGTCACCGAAGAGGGCCCCCTCCATGGAGGCCAGCAGCGTGCGTCCGCCGGGCAGCAGGGTGAGCCCCTCGAAGGTCTGGTTGGCGGTGGCCCGCCCGGCCGGGGCGACCTTCAGCGCGTCGGGGACGGGCAGGCTGCCGAGGATCCGCCCCCGCCGGTCGTACCGCCGTACGGTCGGCTCGGTCTCGGAGGTGATGAGCCGGGTGCCGTCCCGGTCGACGGCCACCGCCTCGGAGTCGAGCGCGGCGCCGGTCTCGGTGACGAGCGGGAGGGCGCCCTTCGGGCGGAGCGTGCGGGGGTCGAGGGTGAGGAGGGAGGAGCGGTCGGAGACGGCGAGGAGCGAGCCGTCGCGGTCGACGGCGAGGCCGGAGAGGTTCCCGACGAACGTGTCCTCGTACGTCGTCTTGTCGAGGACGTCGGAATAACCCGCGATCGACACCGACGGCGAACAGGCGTGCGGGCGCGGCGAGTCGGCGTGCACCGGCGCGGCGGCGGCGAGTGCGGTCGTGGCCGCCGCCAGGCCGGCGGTGAGGGCGGCGAGAAGGGTTCGCAGAGGCATGGCGTCACGGTAGGACGCCCCCGGTGATACGGAGATGGCCCCGCCATGAACGTCCGGATGTCATCCGGAACCTTGGGCGCCTGATGACTCGGGACCGCGGGCCAGATGGCGACTGCGGCCCCGGCGGGACTTCTCGCGCAGTTCCCCGCGCCCCTAAAGGCCCAGGCCCCTGCGGGCCTGAAAAGACCACGGGCGGACTGACGGCGGACGTCGGCGGACTGACGGCGGGCGTCGGCGGACTGACGGCGGACGTCGGCGGACTGACGGCGGACGTCGGCGGACTGACGGCGGACGTCGGCGGACTGACGGCGGACGTCGGCGGACTGACGGCGGACGTCGGCGGACTGACGGCGGACGTCGGCGGACTGACGGCGGACGTCGGCGGACTGACGGCGGACGTCGGCGGACTGACGGCGGACGTCGGCGGACTGACGGCGGACGTCGGCGGACTGACGGCGGGGAAAAGCAAGGGGCGGAGCCCCTGCTTTTCAGGGGCGCGGGGAACTGCGCGAACAGCCCCCACGCACCCGCACCCGCCGACGAAACCCGAACCCCCGAGCTACTGGGCGCCCTCAGGAACCGGAACGGTCGCCTCCTGCGGCCGATCCGTCGGCACGTACCGCTCCACGTTCACGGTCGCCCCCGACGCCGTCTTCTTCGGCGGCACCAGATCCTTGTGGATGGCCTTGGAGACGGCCTGGATCGTGTTCACCCCGTACTGCATGTCCGGATTGCCATGGGTGAGGACGGTGATCGTGTAGTCCCGCCCACCCCCCACGAACGTACCGACGCTGTGCACCCGCCACCCGTGCGTGGCACGGGACAGCCACCCGTTCTTGACGTGCACCTTCACCGTGGACGGCGCCCCGGCCGGGGTGCCCCAGCGCTGCGAGGCGACGACCTGGTTCATGAGCTTGAGCGTGTACGCGCGCGCGTTGTCGCTCAGGACGGTGTTCTTCGCGGTGAGCAGCGCGAGCAGCCGCTGCTCGTCCCGGACGGTGATCTGGGTGAGACCCCAGTAGTTGTTCGCGCCCGGCTTGGTCTGCGTCATCTTGGCGGCCGTGAGGAACGCCTGGATCTTCTTCACGCCGAGCTGCTTCCACAGGGTGCTCGTGGAGGCGTTGTCCGACTTGGTGATCATGGCGGTCGCGAGCTTGGTCTCGCGGTCGGTGAGGTACCGGTTGGTCTTCTTGGCGTCGAAGAGCAGGGCCGCGAGCACGGTGACCTTCACGACGCTGGCCGAGTCGAAGGCGGTGTCGCCGCGGAGCGTGCAGGTGGTGTTGGTCGCGCGGTCGTACACGCCGACCGCCACCGTCCCCTTCCGCTTCGCCAGCGCCGCCGTGATGTCCTTCTTCAGCTTGTCGGCCAGCCCGGCCTGCTTCGACGTACAGCTGACGGCGGGCGCGGCGGCGGCGGCCGGCGCGAACGCCACCGCCGCCGACGTGATGGCCATCCCGGCCCCGAGCCCCGCCGCAAGCACACGCGTCCGTACGGACGTCCGTGACACCCGGGATACCCCCGATATCCGGTGAGTCATAAAAACGCTTCCCATCCCGTTGATTGACTGGAACCCGCCTATGGCGGATTCACCACAGTCGACTCGCGAGAGTGAGCGATAGTTGTACGTCAGTTCGCATCGGATTTCCGCCACCCGTACGGCCGGTACGCGATCACCCGCGGCGGCCCGGCGCGGTGACCCCGTAGCCTCGGCCCCATGACCACCACCCTGGAGACGATCCACGACGTACCCGTCCTGATGTGCGCCCCCGAGGGCGAGGTGATCGCCAAGGAGAGCGACGCGCTCGATCTCATCGGGAACGCCGGGTATCAGGGCGCCGCCTGGGTCGTCGTGCCCGTCGAGCGGTTCGACGAGGCGTTCTTCCGGCTGAGCACCCGGCTCGCGGGGGACGTCGTCCAGAAGTTCGTGCAGTACGGGGTCGGGCTCGTCGTCGTCGGTGACATCTCCCGCTACACGGCCGCCAGTTCAGCCCTGACGGACTTTGTCCGTGAGTGCAACCGCAACCGGCAGACGTGGTTCCTGGCGGACGTCGACGAGCTGCGGGAGCGCCTCACGGGCTGAGGCCCCCGGTCCCGTCCCGGGCCCCGTTGTGGGCCCCGGCCCCGGTTCGGGCTCCGCCTCCGCCGTCCACCGCCGGTCGAGCCGGAAGTAGCCGTACACCACCGAGCCCATCGCCAGGAGGAGGAGAGGTCCGTACACCCACGGGTGCCGGGCCATCTCCACCGGCAGATAGCGGTAGGCCACCAGCAGCGCGACGAACACCGTCGCGCCGTGGGCGACCAGTCGCAGCCCCGAGCGGTCCCAGCCGCGGTCGATCGTGCGCAGTGCCGTCTCGATGGTGAGCGTGAAGACGACCCCGGCGATGAGGTCGACGCCGTAGTGGTAGCCGAAGCCCAGCGTCGCGGTGAGCGTGGCGACCAGCCAGAACGTGCCCGCGAAGCGCAGGGCGCGCGGGCCCCGGCGGGAGTGGATGAAGATCGCGGTGGCCCAGGCCGTGTGCAGACTGGGCATGCAGTTGCGCGGGGTGATGTCGTCGTACGGCATCGGGTGCGGGGTGCCGATCGGCGGGGCCGTGCCGGGCCACAGGTTGGCCAGCGCCCAGTGCTCGCCGCCGGTGCCGAACGCGCCCGTGCCGTAGGCGAAGACGGGCCCGACCACCGGGAAGATCATGTAGATGCCCGGCCCGAGGAGGCCTATCAGCAGGAAGGTGCGCACCAGGTGGTGGCGGGGGAAGCGGCGTTCGGTCCGCACGTGCCGCAGCTGGTAGAGCGCGACGACGACCGCGGCCACCGCGAGCTGGACGTAGACCCAGTCGAGGAGGGTGGAGCCGACCGGGCCGGTGGCCCGGAGCATCCGGCCCACCACCCACGACGGGTTGCCGAGCGCGTGGTCGGCGGTGGCCAGGTACGGGTCCAGCACGGTCGGGCGGGTCTTGGAGGTGATCAGCAGCCAGGCGTCACCGGTCTTGCGGCCGGCCACCAGCAGCAGGCCGAGCCCCACGCCCTTGAGCAGCAGCGTCCGTTCACGGCCGGTGCGGCGGGTGACGGCGATGACCGCGCAGCCGAGCAGCACCCACAGCGCGCCGTTGCCGAACATCATCTCGGCGTCGAGAGCCCATCGCACCAGGAAGAAGACGAGGTCGATACCGAGTGCGACCCCGAGCGCGATGAAGCGCTGCCGCCAGGTGAGCACCACCATCGTCAACGCCATGCTGGCGTACAGCAAAGGCCCCGATTTCGGGGCGAAGAAGACTTCTCGCGCCTGATTGGTGATCGGCCCCGGCAGACCGTATCCCCGCGAGACGATCTCCAGCGCGGACACGAATCCGACGGCCACGACGGCCATCGCGGCCCACAGAACCACCCTCGGCCGGCGCCATGCGGTGGACGCGAAAGCGCTGCGTATGCGCGGGAGGACCCGCGAGGCTATGGATATCACCTATCCGGCCGATGCCTTGTTCGGTCGAGCAGGTCTCTTCTTGGTGGACAGCATGACTTCCCGGTGAGTGGGTGGGCCACGGGTGAGTGACGGGCGGGTGAACCGGAACACGACGGACGTGATCGCTCTATTGAAGACTGTCAATCGTCTGTCAAGGTTGCCCGATACCGGCCAACTCTGTGCACCGAAATACGGCCCCAGCACGCCCGAATCCCCACGTCAATGAGGGTCTCCCCTTGACTCGGGGCGCAGGTAGGGGAGTTGGGGCACGAGGGTTGCCCCGTTCTTCAGAACGTCACCGAATCGCCTCACATTCGTAACACATGGACTGACCCGTCCATGCCAATCTCTCGGTTACCCACACAGTCAACCCGCGTAGAACGAGGCTCCCCGAACCAACTCCTCGTCCTGCGCGGCCCTCTGGGAAGGGACACCCCTCATGCCCGCTGCGCGGATACGCAGTTGGAAGTCGGTCGCTCTCGCGACGTCGGCCGTGCTCGTCGGTATCGTCCTCCCGGCGGCCACCGCCACCCCCGCCTCGGCGACGACGACCGCGTACGACGACACGTACTACGCGAACGCGATCGGCAAGACCGGTACGGCCCTGAAGTCCTCCCTGCACACGATCATCAGCGACCAGACGACGATCTCGTACTCGGCGGTCTGGAACGCCCTGAAGGTCACCGACCAGGACCCGAGCAACAGCAGCAACGTCAAGCTGCTGTACAGCGGCATCTCCCGCAGCAAGTCCCTCAACGGCGGCAACTCCGGCAACTGGAACCGCGAGCACGTGTGGGCCCAGTCGCACGGCGACTTCGGCACCTCCGCCGGACCCGGCACCGACCTGCACCATCTGCGCCCCGAGGACGTGGCGGTCAACGCCCGGCGCGGCAACCTGGACTTCGACAACGGCGGCAGCAGCTTCACCAACAGCGGTGGCAGCCTCGTCGACTCGAACTCCTTCGAGCCCCGCGACGCGGTCAAGGGCGATGTGGCCCGCATGATCCTGTACATGGCCGTCCGCTACGAGGGCGACGACGGCTGGCCCAACCTGGAGCCCAACGACCTCGTCACCAACGGCGGCACCCGCTTCCACGGCCGGCTCTCCGTCCTGAAGACCTGGAACGACGAGGACCCGCCGGACTCCTTCGAGGAGCGCCGCAACGAGATCATCTACGACGACTACCAGGGCAACCGCAACCCGTTCATCGACCACCCCGAGTGGGTCGAGGCGATCTGGTAGCGGAAGCGTCCGGCAACGGCTACGCGCGGCGAACCCCCGGCCCGGCGGCCGGGGGTTCGCCGTGTTCACAGCGGCCCTCTACCCCGCCCGCCCTTTACCCGCCCCTGTGTGGATTCACAGGCCGCTGCCAGGCACGCCACAGTGCGCGCCCATGCCGTCGCCGCACGGTGCGGTGGTGACATCTGCCACCGATCCACGTCCCCACGCCCCGCTCGCCACCGACGGCGCCGAGCCGCCGTCACCGACGACCGCGCCCACCACGTCCGTACGACCGCCGGAGGCCGCGCCCCGCTGGTCGCTGCCCGCGCTGATCGGGATCATGGTCCTGGCCGGGGTGCTGTACTCCTGGAACCTGTCCTCCTCCGGCCTCAACAGCTTCTACAGCGCGGCGGTGCTGAGCGGCACGGAGAGCTGGAAGGCGTGGTTCTTCGGCTCGCTGGACGCGGGGAACTTCCTCACCGTCGACAAGCCGCCGTTCGTGCTGATGGTGATGGGGCTGTCGTGCCGGGTGTTCGGTTTCGGCACCTGGCAGATGATGGCGCCGCTGATCGCCTCCGCGCTCGGCACGATCTGGATCCTGCACTCCTCCGTGAAGCGGGTCTGGGGCCACGGGGCGGCGGCCGTCGCCGCGCTCGTGCTCGCCCTCACCCCGATCACGGTCGCCATCAACCGTGACAACAACCCCGACACCCTTCTCGTGTTCCTGATGGCCGCGGGCGCGGCCCTCGCGCTGCGGGCCGTGCACAACGGCCGGCTGCTGCCGCTGCTCGGCTCGGCCGTCTGCTTCGGTCTCGCCTTCAACACCAAGATGCTCCAGGGCTACATCGCCCTGCCCGCCGTCTTCGCCGTCTACCTGTACGCGGCCGATCTCCGTCTGGTGAGGCGGATCGTCAACCTGGCGCTCGCGGGCGTGGCACTGGCCGTCTCCAGCTTCTGGTGGGCGGCGGCCGTCTCCCTCGTCCCCGCCGACGAGCGGCCGTACATCGGCGGCTCCACGGACGGCACCGCCTGGAACCTGATCATGGGCTACAACGGCCTGGGCCGGATCCTCGGCGGCGAGGGCAACGGCGGCGGGGGTGGCGGCGGAGGCGGCGGCTTCTCCGGCACCGCGGGCCTCGGCCGGATGTTCAACGACGTCCTCGGCGGCCAGATCTCCTGGCTGCTGCCGTTCGCCGGTGTCGCGCTCGTCGGTGGGCTGGTGCTGTGCGGACGCGCCCCGCGTACGGACCTCACCCGCGCGGCGCTGGTGATGTGGGGCGGCTGGACCGCCCTGCACTACCTGACGTTCAGCCTCGCCGAGGGCACGATGCACCCGTACTACACGACCGCGCTCGCCCCCGGCATCGCGGCCCTGAGCGGAGGCGGCGGCCTGATGCTGCTGCGCGCGTTCCGCGACGACAAGCGGTGGCTGTGGGTGCTGCCGGCCGCGTTCGCGGTGACGGGGGTGTGGGCGGTCGTCCTGCTGCGCCGGGCGACGGACTGGAACACCTGGCTGTGGCCGGCGGTCGCGGTCGTGATGGCCGGCGCGGTGGCGGGCCTGATCGTCTTCCGCTCCAGCACGTCCGGCACCCGGCCGCGCCTCCTGGCCGCCTCCCTCGCCGCGGCGGTCCTCGCCTCGGTCGCGGGCCCGGCCGCGTACGCCGCCACCGAACTCTCCGCCACGGGCGGCGGCATGGGCGGCACCAACCCGACCGCCGGGCCCACGACGGGGAGCGGCATGGGCGGCGGCCCCGGCGGGGGCGGCGGCAACCGCGCGGGCGGCGGCGGTCCCGGTGGCGGCGGCTTCCCGGGCGGCGGCCAGATGGGTACGCCTCCGAGTGGCGCCCCCGGCGGCACCCAGCAAGGCGGGCAGCCCGGCGGCGGCCAGGCCCCGCAGGGCGGTACGAGCGGCGGACCCGGCGGCGGTGGCGGTGGCGGCATGGGAGGCGGCGGCGGAGGCGGGATGGGCGGTGGCGGCGCGAGCAGCGAGCTGATCTCCTATCTGAAGAAGAACCAGGACGGCGCCAAGTGGCTGCTCGCGGTGTCGAGTTCGCAGAGCGCGGCGCAGCTCATCCTCAGCAGCGGCGAGCCCGTCATCTCCATGTGGGGCTGGTCCGGCAGCGACCGGGCCATGACCCTCACCAAGCTCAAGGAACTCGTGAAGGCCGGCGAACTGCACTACATCCAGCTCGGCGGGGGCATGGGCGGCGGCCCCGGCGGCACCTCCTCCCTCAGCTCCGAGGTGACCGCCTGGGTGCAGAAGAACGGCACGGCGGTGAAGGCGAGCGAGTACGGCGGCGGTACGGCCTCGGAGGCGTCGTCGGGTGACACCGACACGTCGGCGAGCGTGTACCGCCTGGACGCGTCGGACGTGAAGTAACCGGGCCGGCCCCTCCTCCCCTCCCACGAGGGCCCCCGGACGCACCGGCGTCCGGGGGCCCTCGGCAGTTACCCACCCATGACATTCGGGCGTACAACCGATGAACCCCCGATCGAGTCGGACTCCATGGACGCGGCGCTTCCGCCGTGCCCGACCCCGCCGACCCGAAAGGCACGTGCATGTCACGAGCAGGAGCAGTCGCACGAGCAGGAGCACGACGCGGCACCCGCACGGCACGGCTGAGCGCCCCCGTCGCCGCGGTGGTACTGCTGGCCGGAGGCCTGACCGCGATGTCGCTCGGCCCGGCCTCGGCGGCCCCCGCGAAGGTGGGCGTGGCGGACGACTTCAACGGCGACGGCTACGCCGACCTGGTCGTGGGCGCCCCGAACGGCACGGTGTCCGGGAAGGCCAAGGCCGGCTATGTGGCCGTCCTGTACGGCTCGAAGAGCGGCGTCTCGCCCTCGAAGGCCGCGCAGCGGAAGCTGATCAGCCGCTCGACCAGCGGTGTCCCCGGCTCGGCCGCCGCGAACCAGCGCTTCGGCACGACGTTCACCAAGGGCGACCTGGACCGGGACGGCTACGGCGACCTGGTGATCGCGGGCGGCACGGCGGGCTCGGTGATCGTCTGGGGTTCGGCGTCCGGGCTGACCGGCGGGACGAGCCTCGCCCAGTACGGGGCGGCCCCGCAGGCGGGCGACTTCGACGGCGACGGCAAGACCGACCTGGCGCTGTTCTCCGCGCAGTCGATCAGCGGCGACGACCCCGAGGGCGCCCCGGCGGCCCTGTGGAAGGGTCCGGTCTCCCGCGCGGGCAAGCCCGCCGCCGTGCTCAACCTCCTCGACAAGTCCCTGTGGTGGGGCTGGAACGAGGACGACGCCTCCTGCGCGACCGGCGGCGGCTGCGAGAACGGCCCGGCCTCCATCACCGGTCCGGTCGTCTCCGGCCAGGTCGGCGACGTCAACGGCGACGGCCGGGACGACCTCGTCCAGTGGCACTACACGGGCGACGGCACCTGGGGCAACCGCCTTCTCCTGGGCGCGAGTTCGGGCTTCAAGCGGGGCTGGGTGCCCGGCGACGACGTGAGCCGCGACCCGGCGGGCACGGGCATCGGCGACATCAACCGCGACGGCTACGACGACGTGGTCGTGGGCGCCGACGGCTGGACCGACCAGGTCCGGGTGGCGTACGGCTCCGCGGCCGGCCTCTCCGAGGCGAGCACCAAGACCTTCGACCAGAACCTCCCGGGCTTCCCCGGCGCCCAGGAGGAGGGCGACCTCGTCGGCTCGGCGGTCTCGGTCGCCGATGTCACCGGTGACGGTTACGCCGACATCGCCCTCGGCATCGCGTACGAGGACGTGACGGACATCGTCAACACGGGCTCGGTCGCCCTGGTCCCCGGCGGCGCGGCCGGTGTCACGGGCGCGGGCACGAAGGTGTTCCACCAGAACACCGCCGGGGTCCCCGGCGCCGCCGAGGCGGAGGACAGGTTCGGCACCACCACGGCCCTGCTGGACCTCGACGGCGACGGCCACGCCGACCTCGTCGTGGGCGCCCCCGCCGAGAACAGCGACAACGGCGCCGTCTGGGTCCTCCCCGGCACCACCACCGGCCCGACCACCACCTCGGCCCAGTCCTTCGGCCCCGGCGGCGTGGCGGGCCCGACGACGGACGCGGCGTTCGGCGCGGCACTGCGCTGAGCGCGTTCCGGTTCGGTGCGACCCGGCGCTGACCTCGCCCCGGTTCGGTGCGGCCACCGCCGCCCGGTCGCACCGAACCGGGTCCGGCCGTGGGGCCCTCAGCCCCTCAGCCCGTGTGCCGCAGGATCTCCTCGGCCAACCGGCCGTCCAGGGCGCTCGGCAGGGTGTGCCCCAGCCCCTCGATCATGACCAGCCGGGCGCCGGGGATCGCGGCGGCGGTGGCCTCCGCGTGGGCGGGCGGGAACATCGGGTCCTCGGTGCCGTGGAGGACGAGGGTCGGGGCGGTGACGGAGGCGAGGGCGGCGGTGTCGTCCCCGCCGGCCGCCCCGGCGAGGGTGTGGTTGAGCCCGGCGGCCAGGTCGCGCGCCCGCTCGTACACCCGCCGTTCCATGGCCCGGTACTCCCCCTCCTCGAACGGCAGCACCGAGCCGTGCAGCACCCGCCACAGCGGCAGCCGGAGGGCGAGATGACCCTCCAGCCCCGCCCCTGGGTCGGGGAGGGTACCGGCGAGCACGGTCAGCAACTCGGTGCTGGGCGGCGGCAGTTCGCCCGGCTCCGGCGGCGTCCCCGCCAGGGCCCGCAGCACCGCCGCCGCCGTGTCCGTGCCCAGCGGCTGGGAGGACAGGCTCGTCAGGGTCAGCACCCGCCCCGGATCGGTGACGGCGACGCGCTGCGCGATGATCCCGCCCAGCGACGCGCCCACGAGATGCGCCCGCTCCACCCCGAACGCGTCCAGCACGGCGAGCGCGTCGGAGGCCAGATCGGCGACGGTGTAGGGCCGTACGGCGAAGTCCACGACGGAGGAGCGCCCGGTGTCCCGGTGGTCGTAGCGGATCACCCGCCGCCCGCCCTCGACCAGACCCCGCACGATCCCGTCGTTCCACTGCACGCCCTGCGCCTGCGCCCCCATCACCAGCAGCACGACCGGATGCCCGGGACTGCCGAACTCCTCGGCCCACAGCTCGATGCCGTCCACGGCGACGATCCGCTCACGGCCGGCCAGGACGTCGTTCGTCTCATCTTCCACTCTATTTTCCTGCATGGTCGTTCAAGATAATGACTCGGCGCGGATCCCGCACGCGATTTCCCGCGGGAACCGGCGAAGTGGACGCCCCGCCACCCCACCCGGCACCCTGACCCCATGGCCGGAGTCAAGGGACAGGTGCAGAAGCGGGGCGTGGAGCGCCGGCGCGCGATGGTGGACGCGGCGATCACGCTCTTCTCGCAGCAGGGGGTACGGGGAACCGGCGTCGCCGCGATCGCGGAGCGGGCGGGTGTCACGCCCTCCGCCCTGATCCACCACTTCGGCAGCAAGGACGGCCTGGTCCAGGCGGTCCTGGAGGAGGCCGACCGCCGCGCGCTGGCCCGGCTGTCCATCGCCCCGGACGCGGAACCCACCCTCGACCAGGCCTTCGCGTGGCTGCTGAGGGACGTCGAGCACACGGCCGTCGCCGAACGCGAACTGACCGCCCTGCACACCACGTTGACGGCCGAGAACCTCGAACCGGGCACCGCCCTGCACACCTGGTTCCGCGACCGGGGCCGGGCCCTGCGGGCGCAGCTGGCCGCCCTCTTCACCCGGGCCGCCGCCGACGGATCGATCCGCCCCGACATGAGACCGGACCTCCTGGCCGCCGAGGTGACCGCCTTCCTCGAAGGCGCGCACTTCATCTGGCTGCTGGACCCCGAACAGGTGGACCTGGCCGCCCTGTGCCACGGCTACTTCGAGGGTCTGAGAGCCCGCCTCCGCCCGTGACCCGCGTCAGCCCTCCGGATGCGCCGGCAGATCCGTACGCAGATCCGTAGGCAGTTCCGTAGGCAGATGCGTCGGCGCGAACATCCGCAGCACCGCGGGCAGCACGACCACCGAAGGGCCGGGCGTGGCAAGGGACTTGGCGAGGTCCTCGGTGAGGGTCTCGGGGGTGGTCCGGGTGCCCGGTACGCCGAAGGACTCGGCCAGGGCCACATAGTCCGGCCGGGTCAGTTCCGTGGCGGTCGTCTCGCCGAACGCGTCGGTCATGTACTCGCGGAGGATGCCGTAGCCGCCGTCGTCGACGATGAGCCAGGTGACGTTCAGGCCGTACTGGCGGGCCGTGGCGAGTTCGGCGACGGAGTAGAGCGCGCCGCCGTCGCCGGAGACGGCGAGGACCGGGCGGGTGGGGTCGGCCGCCGCCGCGCCGAGGGCCGCGGGGAAGCCGTAGCCGAGGCCGCCCGCGCCCTGGGCGGAGTGCATGTGGTTGGGGCCCTTGGCGTCGAACGCCGACCACGCCCAGTAGGCGAGGATCGTCATGTCCCAGAAGGACGGCGAGTCGGCGGGCAGGGCCTTGCGGATGGACGCCAACAGGCCCTGTTCCAGGGTGAGTTCCTGGGCGGCGATCCGGTCGGCGACCTTCGCCAGGACCTCGCGGACGCGCTCGGCGGCACCGGTGTCCGGGGTGTCCGTCCGCTCCGGCACCGTCTCCAGCAGCGCCTGGAGGGCGAGCCGGGCGTCCGCGTGGATGCCGAGCGCCGGGTAATTGGACTCCAGTTTGCCGAGGTCGGCCTCGATCTGGATCACCCGGCCGCGCGGCTTGAACGTGTGGTAGTTCGAGGAGAGTTCACCGAGCCCGGAGCCGACCACCAGCAGGACGTCCGCGTCCTCCAGGAAGTCCGTGGTGTGCCGGTCCTCGATCCAGGACTGGAGGGACAGCGGGTGCGCCCAGGGGAACGCGCCCTTGCCGCCGGGTGTGCAGACCACGGGCGCCTGCAGCGTCTCGGCCAGCTGCCGCAGCTTGCGGGAGGCGTCCGCCCGGACGACTCCGCCGCCCGCGATGATCGCCGGGCGGGCGGCGCGCGACAGCAGGTCCGCCGCCACCGCCGTGAGTTCGGGGCGCGGGGGCAGTTCCTCGGGGAAGGCGTCACCGCCGGTCACCACCGGGATCAGGGTCTCGGCCAGCAGCACGTCCTGCGGGATCTCCACCCACACCGGGCCGTGCGGGGCGGAGAGCGCCGACTTCCAGGCCGCCTCGATCGCGGACGGGATCTGGGACTGCGTACGGACGGTGTGCACCGACTTCACGACGCCCCGGAACGAGGCCGCCTGGTCCGGGAGTTCATGGAGATAGCCGTGCCGTCCGCCGCCCAGGCCCGCCGTCGGGATCTGGCTGCTGATGGCGAGGACCGGGGCGGAGGCCGCCGCCGCCTCCTGGAGCGCGGCCAGGGAGGTCAGCGCGCCCGGCCCGGTGGAGAGGAGCAGCGGCGCCGCCTCCCCCGTGATCCGGCCGTACGCGTCCGCCGCGAACCCGGCGTTGTTCTCCACCCGCAGTCCGATGTACCGCAGGTCGGAGCGGCGCAGCGCGTCGAACATGCCCAGCGCGTGCTGGCCGGGGAGCCCGAAGACGGTCGTGGCGCCGAGCCCGGCCAGGGTCTCCACGACCAGGTCTCCGCCGTTGCGGCCGGGGGGAGGGTTCAGCGCGGCCTCCGTCTGGGCGGCCGTCGGGCGGAGTACCAGGTCGTGGTCGTGGGTCACTGCGCTGACCTGTCCTTCTCTTCCTGTGAGATCCGCTCCTGCGAGATCTGCCGGGCCATGATCGTGGTGAGTTCGTACGCCGTGTGCGAGGCGGCCACGGCGGTGATCTCGGCGTGATCGTACGCGGGCGCCACCTCGACGACATCGGCGGAGACCAGATGGCAGGAGGCGAGGCCGCGCAGGATCTCCAGGAGTTCGCGGGAGGTCATGCCGCCGGCCTCGGGCGTGCCCGTGCCGGGCGCGTGGGCCGGGTCGAGGCAGTCGATGTCGATGGAGATGTAGAGCGGGCGGTCGCCGATGCGCTGCCGCAGCTGGTCGGCGACCTCGTCCGCGCCCCGCCGGTAGATGTCGGCGGAGGTGACGATCCCGAAGCCCATCTTCTCGTCGTCGGTGAGGTCCTGCTTGCCGTAGAGCGGGCCGCGGGTGCCCACGTGGGAGAGCGCCTCCGTGTCGAGGATGCCCTCCTCCACGGCCCGCCGGAACGGGGTGCCGTGGGTGTACTCGGCGCCGAAGTACGTGTCCCAGGTGTCGAGATGGGCGTCGAAGTGGAGCAGCGCCACCGGCCCGTGCTTCTTGGCGACCGACCGCAGCAGCGGCAGCGCGATGGTGTGGTCGCCGCCGAGGGTCATCAGCCGGGCGCCCGTGCCGAGCAGTTCGTCGGCCGCCGCCTCGACCGTCTCGACGGCCTCGTTGATGTGGAACGGGTTGGCGGCGATGTCACCGGCGTCCGCGACCTGGGCGAGGGCGAACGGGGAGGCGTCCTGGGCCGGGTTGTAGGGGCGCAGCAGCCGGGACGCCTCACGGATCGCGTTGCCGCCGAAGCGGGCGCCCGGCCGGTAGGAGACACCCGAGTCGAACGGCACGCCCACGACCGCGACGTCCGCCCGGCCCACCTCGTCGAGGCGCGGCAGCCGGGCGTAGGTCGCGGGACCGGCGTAGCGCGGGATGCGGGAGGAGTCGACGGGGCCGCGGGGCGTCTCGGTGCCACTCATGATGTTCTGCCTTCTTTCCTACGCTTCGTCGCGTATGTACTACTCGGTTCGACTCTACTGGTGGGCCGGGGCCGGCTCGGACACGGGTTCGGGTGACCGCCCGGCCAGCCGCTCCCGCCAGGCGGCGAGGACGGCCGCGTCGGTGGGCGGGGTGGCGAGGGAGACGATCAGATACGCGGCGAGCGAGAGCAGCAGCCCGTAGTAGACGGGCTCGTTGGCGAGGATGCCGTGCGTCGCCATCAGGACGACCACCGCGACACCGCCGGCCGCGACGGCGGCCAGCGCGCCCTGCGCGGTGCCCCGCCGCCACAGCAGTCCGCCGAGGATGGGCACGAGGAGGCCGCCGACGAGGAGGTTGTAGGCGACGGTCAGCGCCTCGACGACGTTGTTGAGCGCGATCGCCGTACAGATCACCGCGACACCCATGACCAGGATGAAGACGCGGTTGCCCCGCACCTCGTCGTGGTCGTCGCCGGCGGCCCGCCCCACCGCTCCCCGCAGCCGGGACCAGATGTCGTTGTTGGCGACGGTCGCGCAGGCGATGAGCGCGCCGGAGGAGGTCGACATCACGGCGGCCAGGGCGGCGGCGAGCACCAGCCCCCGGACGCCGATGGGGAGTTCCTCCTTCACGATGGTCGCGAAGGCGTCGTCGGCGCTCGCCAGGTCCGGGAAGAGCACCTTGGCCGCCGTACCGATGACGGCGCCCGCGACGGCGTACGCCAGACAGTAGGTGCCCGCGACCGTGCCGCCCCACCTGGCGGTCCGGTCGCTCCTGGCCGTGAACACGCGCTGCCAGATGTCCTGCCCGATGAGCATGCCGAACGTGTAGATCAGGACATAGGTGAAGATCGTCTCGCCGCCGATGCCCAGCGGGTCGAAGTACGAGGTGGGGAGCGCGTCCCGCATCTCGCCGAAGCCGCCCGCCTTGACGACGGCGATCGGCAGCAGCAGGAGCAGCACGCCGATGGTCTTCACCACGAACTGGACCATGTCCGTCAGCGTGATCGACCACATGCCGCCGAGCGTGGAGTACGCGACGACGATCGAGCCGCCGAGGACGATCGCGAGCGTGCGGTTCATGTCGAACAGGACGTCGAAGATCGTGGCGTAGGCGATGGTCGAGGTGACCGCGAGCATCAGCGTGTACGCCCACATGACGACGCCGGAGATGACGCCCGCCCGGCCGCCGTAGCGCAGGTCGAGCATCTCGGAGACGGTGTAGACCTTCAGCCGGGCGATGCGGGCGGAGAAGAAGACGGAGAGGGCGAGCAGGCCCAGGCCGATGGTGAACACCATCCAGGCGCCGGACAGCCCGTACCGGTAGCCCAGCCCGACCCCGCCGATGGTCGAGGCGCCGCCGAGGACGATGGCCGCCATGGTGCCGGAGTACATCGTCGGGCCGAGGCGGCGCCCGGCGACCAGGAACTCGCTCTTGGACCGGGCGCGGCGCATGCCCCACCAGCCCATGGCCAGCATTCCGGCCAGATAGACGACGATGACGGTGTAGTCGACGGCCATGGTGAACGGCCTCCTTCGCGCACACTCGGTGGCGGGTGATGGGCACCGACACTAGGTGGCCGGAAAGCGACTGCGAAGTGTACGTTTCATCCATCCGAGCCGCCCCGGATGGAGGGAACGCACACCATGCCGGAACCGGCCGCACCACCCGCCCCGGCGGTCCCTCCCACCCCGCCCGTCCTCCTCTCCGCGCTGCTGGCCCGCGACGACCTCGGCCTGCGGCAGATCGCCGGGCCGGTGGACGCGGGCACGGCGGTCCACTGGGCGCACACCTCGGAGATGTCGGACCCGTACCCGTATCTGCTCGGCGGCGAGCTGCTGCTGACGGCCGGCGTCCACATCCCGGAGGCGGCCGGCTCGGGCACCTACTTCGACGACTACGTCTCCCGTATCGTCGCGGCGGGCGGCGCGGCCCTCGGCTTCGGCGTCGCCCCGGTGCACGACACGGTCCCGAGGGCGCTGGTGGCCTCCTGCGACAGCTACGGCCTGCCGCTGGTCGAGGTCCCGCCCCGGACGACCTTCTCCGGCGTCGCCCGCGCGGTCTGGCAGCTGATGGCCCAGGCCCGCCACGCCGAACTGCGCCGGGTCACCGAGGCCCAGCAGGGCCTCGCCGCAGCCGCGTCCCGCCCGGACCCGGTGCGCGCGGTCCTCCGCCAGCTCGCCCGGCGGGTGCACGGCGCCGTGGTGCTGTACGGCCCGGAGGGCACGGAACTGGCGTCGGCGGGACGGGGGTACGACGAGACCCTCCACCAAGGCCTGGCGGCACTGACAACCGTGGTCCGCCCAAGGCCCTCCAGGGGCGCGGGGCCGAGTCATATGCGGCTCCGCCGCGCGGGCGCGACCACCCACGAACCACCCGCACCCGCCGACGCCCCGAAACCCCCCACCCCCTCCCCGCGCACCTCCACCCCCACCTCCGCCACGGACACCCTCGACGGCACCCACCTCGCCGCCTACTCCCTGGGCGCGGGCCACTTCACCCTCGGTGTCGCCACCCCCCACCGCGACCCCGGCGACCACACCATCACCTCCGTCGCCGCCGTCCTCCTCTCCCTCCTCACCGGCGAACACCAGAGCGACACGGGCGCGGCCCGCACCTCGGCGCTGGTACGGCTCCTGCTGGGCGCCGACCCGCAGGAGGTCGCCCCCCTCCTGGGCAGAGGCACCCGCTGGCTCGTCGTCCACGCGCAGCCCTCGGCCGGCGGCCCCCGGCCGGAGGCCCTCGCCGGCGCCGCCCTCGGGACCGCGCTGGGCTCGACCCTGGTGGACGCCCACGGCACCGGCGTCCGCGCCCTCGTCCCCGCCGACCGCGAGATCACCGAGCAGCCCGGCTGGATCTGCGGTGTGAGCGCCCCCGCCGAACCGCACGAGTGGCCCGCCGCCGACGTCCAGGCCGCCCGCGCGCTGGCCCGCGCCAGGGCGACCCGTACGGCACTGGTGCGGCACGGGTCCCGTACGACGCTCGCCCAGCTCGTCCCGGAGGACGACGCGACCGCCCACGCGCACGCCCTGCTCGCTCCGCTCGACACCGCCCCCGGCGCCGCCGCGCTCACCGAGACGCTGCGCACCTGGCTGTCGCTGCACGGCAGTTGGGACCGTACGGCGGTGGCGCTGGCCGTGCACCGCAACACCGTCCGCCAACGGATCGGCCGGTGCGCGGCGTTGCTGGGCGCGGACCTCGACGACCCGGACGTACGGATGGAGTTGTGGTTCGCGCTGCGGCGGGAGTGAACGGGCGGCCGGCCACCCATGGCCCGGCGGAGAGTGACGCAGGTCGCAGCGGCCGGGACGCCCGCGACTCCCACTCTCCTCTGCCTCACAATGGACGCATGCCGATACCCGGGACCCCCAGCCGCGCCGAGCTCGTCGAACACCTCGTGAAGACACGTATCGCGGGCGATGTCGCCACCCCGCGCGAGAACAACCTCTCCCACTACCGCGAACTGGCCAACGGCAACCGCCACTACTGGCTCGGCCTGGAGCTCGGGGACCGCTGGAGCGACGAGCAGGACGTGCTGGCCGTGATGGCGGAGCGCGTCGGAGTGAACGACGACCCGGGGTACCGCTACGGCCAGGACACCATCGACCCGGATCTGACGGTCGACGGGCTGGAGCGCATGGCGGCCCGGCTGCGCAAGGCGGCCGACGGCGGGCAGCGGGTCCTGCTCGCCACCGGGCACCCCGGCGGGCTGCTCCAGGTGCACCACGAGACCGCGCGGGCGCTGCGCGCGGCGGGCTGCGAGATCGTGGTCATCCCGGACGGCCTGCAGACGGAGGAGGGGTACGTCATGCAGTTCGCGGACGTGGCCGTCCTCGAACACGGCGCCACGCTCTGGCACACCCACTCCCCCGAGCCGATGCGCGCGATCCTGCGGGGTCTGGAGGGCGCCGGCCGCCCGCTGCCCGACCTGGTCGTCGCCGACCACGGCTGGGCGGGCTGCGCGGGCCAGCTCGGCATCGACTCCGTCGGATACGCGGACTCCAACGACCCCGCCCTCTTCCTCGGCGAGTCCGAGGGCACCCTCCAGGCCGTGGTCCCGCTGGACGACCATGTGGTCAGCCCGCGCCACTACGACCCGATGTCGGCGTATCTGCTGGAGCAGGCGGGGCTCGGCGAGGCGTAGCCCCCCCCCCGGCGCCCCCGGGCGGGCCTCAGGGCGTCTTCGGCCTCGGCACGCGGACGACGCCCTCCTGGATCACGGAGATCGCGAGCCGCCCGTCCTGCGTGTAGATCCGGCCCTGGCCGAGGCCCCGGCCGGCCGCCGCGGACGGCGACTCCTGGTCGTACAGCAGCCATTCGTCGGCGCGGAACGGCCGGTGGAACCACATGGCGTGGTCGAGCGAGGCCCCGACGACATCGCCGACCGCCCAGCCGCCGCGCCCGTGCGCGAGCAGGACGGAGTCGAGGAGCGTCATGTCGGAGACGTAGGTGGCGAGGACGACGTGCAGCAGCGGGTCGTCATCCAGCTTGCCGTTGGCGCGGAACCAGACCTGGGAGTGCGGGGCGCGGGGCTCGCCGTAGCGGCCGAAGGGCGGGTCGTCCACGTACCGCAGATCGACGGCGGCCCGTGCTTCGAGCATCTTCTCCACGACGGCCGGGTCGAGGCCGTACGCCGGGAGCCGCTCCTCGGCGGTCGGCAGGGACTCCGGGTCCGGTGCGGCGGGCATCGGGGCCTGGTGGTCGAGGCCGTCCTCGTACCGCTGGAAGGAGGCGGAGAGGGCGAAGATCGGCTGGCCGTGCTGGACGGCGACGACACGGCGCGCGGTGAAGGAGCGGCCGTCGTTCATGCGCTCCACGGTGTACACGATGGGCGCGCCGGCGTCGCCGATGCGCAGGAAGTACGCGTGGAGGGAGTGCGGCAGCCGGTCCGCGGGGACCGTCCGCCCGGCGGCGACGAGCGCCTGGGCCGCGACCTGCCCGCCGAAGACCCTGGGGACGATGGCGGGCCGGGACTGGCCGCGGAAGATGTTCTCCTCGATCTGCTCCAGGTCGAGCAGATCGAGGAGAGACTGAAGTGCGGGCTGACTCATGGGGTCAGTTGTACTGTGCGGCGGTTTCCGGTGCCTTACCGACCGATGTCCTCGCTCACAGACCCATGTCCTTGGCGATGATCGTCTTCATGATCTCGCTGGTGCCGCCGTAGATGCGGTTGACGCGGTTGTCCGCGTACAGGCGGGCGATGGGGTACTCGTTCATGAAGCCGTAGCCGCCGTGCAGCTGGAGGCAGCGGTCGATGACGCGGTGGGCGACCTCGGTGGTGAACAGCTTGGCGGAGGCGGCCTCGGCGGCGGTCAGCTCGCCCGCGTCCAGCGCCTCGGTGGCGCGGTCCACGACGGCCTCGGCGGCGTCCACCTCGGCCTGGCAGGCGGCCAGTTCGAACTTGGTGTTCTGGAAGGCGGCGACGGGCTGGCCGAAGACGACGCGCTCCTGCACGTACTGCTTGGCGAAGCGTATGGCGGCCTTCGCCTGCGCGTAGGCGCCGTAGGCGATGCCCCAGCGCTCGGAGGCGAGGTTGTGGCCGAGGTAGTAGAAGCCCTTGTTCTCCTCGCCGAGGAGGTCCTCGACGGGCACCTTGACGTCGACGAACGCCAGCTCGGCGGTGTCGGAGGTCTTCAGCCCGAGCTTGTCGAGCTTGCGGCCGACCGAGTAGCCCTCGGCCTTGGTGTCCACGACGAAGAGGGAGATGCCGTGGCGGCGGTCCTCGGGGGTGGCGGAGGAGGTGCGGGCGCAGACGATCATGCGGTCGGCGTGGACGCCGCCGGTGATGAAGGTCTTGGCGCCGTTGAGGACGTAGTGCGTGCCGTCCTCGGAGAGCTTGGCGGTGGTGCGCATGCCCGCGAGGTCGGAGCCGGTGCCCGGCTCGGTCATCGCGATGGCCCACATCTCCTCGCCGGAGCAGAACTTCGGCAGGAAGCGCTTCTTCTGCTCGTCGGTGGCGAGCAGCTTGATGTACGGCAGGCCGAGCAGCACATGCACGCCGGAGCCGCCGAAGGTGATGCCCGCGCGGGCGGTCTCCTCGTACAGGACGGCCTCGAACTTGTACGAGTCGATGCCGGCGCCGCCGTACTCCTCGTCCACGCGGATGCCGAACACACCCAGCTCGGCGAGCTTGTGGTAGAACTCGCGCGGCGCCTGGCCGGCGGCGAGCCACTCGTCGTACACCGGCACGACCTCGGCCTCGATGAAGGCACGCAGGGTCTCCCGGAACGCCTCGTGATCCTCGTTGAACACCGTACGGCGCACCGCCGCCTCCTTCACCTGGGGCTCGTTCTAAGCGCTTGCTCAGCCAACCGTACCGGCGGGTAGACAACCCCGTCCAGCCCCACCCGGCCGTAACGCTCGTCACGCTTTCCACGCCGAGGACGCAGGGGAGGATGAGCGGTAGGATAGGTGGCATGAGTGAGCTCACCGGCAAGTACTCGATCACCATGCCGCGCGACATCGCCGAAGCCGCCAAAGCCCGCGGCGGCCCCTCCGGGCTGTCCGCCTACGTGGCCGCCGCGGTGGCCCGTCAGATCGAACGCGACAATCTGAACGAGCTGATCGAGGTCGCCGAGGCCGAGCACGGGCCCGTCACCGACGAGGAGATCCGGGCACTCCGCGACCAGCTCCACCAGGCCCGGCCAGAGCGGACCCGAGGCACGGCGAGCGCCGCGTGACCCGTTCCCCCGCGGTCCCCGGCGGCACCCTCGTCCTGGACAGCGAAGGGCTGGCCAAGGCCGTGCTGCGCGATCGCACGGTCACCGGCTGGCTCGCCCTCGCCCGCGCCGACGACCTCCGAGTGATCACCTCCGCGGCAACCCTCGTCGAGGTGGTCCACCCCCGGATCAACCGGCCGGCCCTGGAGTGGACGCTGTCCCGCCTCGTCGTCGAACCGGTCACCGAACCCGTCGCCCGCCACGCCGCCGCCCTCCTCGCCGACGCCGGCCTGCACGGCCACACGTACGCCATCGACGCCGTACTCGCGGCCACCGCCCTCGCCGCCCCCGGCCCGGCCACGATCCTGACCTCCGACCCGGACGACCTCACCACCCTCTGCGGCGGACGGGCCACGGTCATCAAGATCTGACCGGCGCACATCAGCCCACTCCCGGAGACGGCCGAGGGCGGGCCTCGTCCAGCCTGTCCGCACGCCACGGCGGTCGCCCGGGGGACGCCGGGAGCCCGGCGAAGCGGGCTTCGAACTGTCGTGGTGGCCGATGCCGGACGCGATCCAGGTAGCCACCGAGGGCCGCTTCCTGCTCCAGGGCTGCCCACTGGCACTGCTGCTCACCCAGCGGGTCACTGTCGCCTGACCGACGAGGCGCATCCCCGAGTCTGTGACCGGTTCATACGTCGCCGGTCGCCTCACAGGTCACCCGATCGGCAGAGACATCGAGTGAGGCCACCGCTCACCCCTGCGGGAAGCGGCCTGGCCCGGAGACGGAAGACGGTCACTCGGAGGAGGCCGCCGCCGCCCCGAACGCCCCCCGAGCCATCCGGTGCAGCAGCCCGGCCATGGACGACCGGCCCGGCAGGGCCCCCGCGCGCCCCAGGTGCGGGGTCGAGTTCAGCAGGCCGAAGACCGAGTGGACGGCGGAGCGGGCCGTGGGTTCGGCGAGGGTGGGGTGGACCTCGCGGAGTACGGACACCCACAGCTCGACGTACTGGCGCTGGAGCTGGCGCACCAGCTTGCGGTCGCTGTCGCGGAGGCGGTCCAGCTCGCGGTCGTGCAGGGTGATCAGGGGACGGTCGTCGAGGGCGAAGTCGATGTGCCCCTCGATGAGCGAGTCGAGGACCGCCTCGGCGTCGCGCCCGGCGGACACCCCACCCGGCCCGTCGGACGGACCGCCGGACGCCCCGTCGGCCTCCGCGAGCCGCCGCTTCGCGCCCGTCAGGAGCTGCTCGCTGATGCCCACCAGCAGTTCCGCGAGCATCGCGTCCTTGCCCGCGAAGTGCCGGTAGAGACCGGGGCCGCTGATCCCCACGGCGGCGCCTATCTCGTCGACACCGACCCCGTGGAAGCCGCGCTCGGCGAAGAGCCGCGCGGCTTCCTTGAGGATCTGCTCGCGGCGGGTGGGGGCGTCGGTTCTGGTGGTCATGAGAGCAATTCTAGACAGGGAGGTTAGCGGTCGTTAACCTGAAGGAAATGCGTTAACGCTCATTAACAAGGTGAGGGGTTCGCAGGATGCACGAGGCACCGGAGCTTCACAGCGCGGCGGATCCCGCGTCGGAAGCCTGGCGGGCCAACGAGGAGGCCCATCGCGCGCTGGCCGACGAGCTGCGCGCCAAGCTGGCCGCGGCCCGGCTCGGCGGCGGCGAGAAGGCCCGCGCCCGGCACACCGCGCGCGGCAAGCTGCTGCCGCGCGACCGGGTGGACACCCTCCTCGACCCCGGCTCCCCCTTCCTGGAGCTGGCACCCCTGGCCGCCGACGGCCTGTACGACGGACAGGCACCGGCCGCCGGGGTGATCGCCGGGATCGGGCGGGTCTCCGGACGCGAGTGCGTGGTCGTCGCCAACGACGCCACCGTCAAGGGCGGCACGTACTACCCGATGACGGTGAAGAAGCATCTGCGGGCGCAGGAGGTGGCGCTGGAGAACCGCCTGCCCTGTCTCTACCTGGTCGACTCCGGCGGCGCCTTCCTGCCCATGCAGGACGAGGTGTTCCCGGACAGGGAGCACTTCGGACGGATCTTCTACAACCAGGCGCGGATGTCGGGGGCGGGCATCCCGCAGATCGCCGCCGTGCTCGGGTCGTGCACCGCCGGCGGCGCGTACGTCCCCGCCATGAGCGACGAGGCCGTGATCGTCCGGGGGCAGGGGACCATCTTCCTCGGCGGCCCGCCGCTGGTGAAGGCCGCCACCGGCGAGGTCGTCACCGCCGAGGAGCTGGGCGGCGGCGAGGTGCACTCCCGGGTCTCCGGCGTCACCGACCACCTCGCGGAGAGCGACGCCCACGCCCTGCGCATCGTGCGGACCATCGTCTCCACCCTCCCCGCCCGGGGCCCGCTGCCCTGGTCGGTCGAGCCGGTGGTCGAGCCCAAGGTGGACCCGTACACGCTGTACGGCGCGGTGCCGGTCGACTCCCGCACGCCGTACGACGTCCGCGAGGTCATCGCGCGCGTGGTCGACGGTTCGCGGTTCGCCGAGTTCAAGGCGGAGTTCGGGCAGACCCTGGTCACCGGCTTCGCCCGGATCCACGGGCACCCGGTCGGGATCGTCGCCAACAACGGCATCCTGTTCTCCGAGTCCGCCCAGAAGGGCGCCCACTTCATCGAGCTGTGCGACCAGCGCGGCATCCCGCTGGTGTTCCTGCAGAACATCTCCGGCTTCATGGTCGGCCGGGACTACGAGGCCGGCGGCATCGCCAAGCACGGCGCCAAGATGGTGACGGCCGTGGCCTGTACGAGGGTCCCGAAGCTGACGGTCGTCATCGGCGGCTCGTACGGCGCGGGCAACTACTCGATGTGCGGCCGGGCGTACTCCCCGCGCTTCCTGTGGATGTGGCCGGGCGCCAAGATCTCCGTGATGGGCGGCGAGCAGGCCGCGTCCGTCCTGGCCACGGTCAAGCGGGACCAGCTGGAGGCGCGCGGCGAGGCGTGGCCCGCCGAGGACGAGGACGCCTTCAAGGACCCGATCCGCGCCCAGTACGAGCGCCAGGGCAACGCCTACTACGCGACCGCCCGGCTCTGGGACGACGGGATCATCGACCCGCTCGACACCCGCCAGGTCCTGGGCCTCGCCCTGACCGCCTGCGCCAACGCGCCGCTGGGTGACCCCCAGTTCGGCGTCTTCCGGATGTGAGGGGACGGACGAAGATGTTCGAGACAGTACTGGTGGCGAACCGCGGCGAGATCGCCGTCCGCGTCATCCGCACCCTCCGCGCGCTGGGCGTCCGCTCCGTCGCCGTCTTCTCCGACGCGGACGCCGACGCCCGGCACGTCCGGGAGGCCGACACGGCGGTACGGATCGGCCCCGCGCCGGCGGCCGAGAGCTATCTGTCCGTGGAGCGGCTGCTGGAGGCGGCCCGCACCGGCGCCCAGGCGGTGCACCCGGGGTACGGCTTCCTCGCGGAGAACGCCTCCTTCGCGCGGGCGTGCGCCGACGCGGGCCTGGTCTTCATCGGGCCGCCCGCCGACGCCATCTCCCTCATGGGCGACAAGATCCGCGCCAAGGAGACGGTACGGGCGGCCGGGGTGCCGGTGGTGCCGGGTTCGAGCGGGAGCGGCCTCACGGACGCCCAACTCGCCGACGCCGCACGGGAGATCGGCATGCCGGTGCTGCTGAAGCCCAGCGCGGGCGGCGGCGGCAAGGGCATGCGGCTGGTCCGGGACGCGGCCGTGCTGGGCGAGGAGATCGCCGCCGCCCGCCGCGAGGCCCGCGCCTCCTTCGGCGACGACACCCTCCTCGTGGAGCGGTGGATCGACCGGCCCCGGCACATCGAGATCCAGGTCCTCGCCGACGGCCACGGGAACGTGATCCACCTCGGCGAGCGCGAGTGCTCCCTGCAGCGCCGCCACCAGAAGGTCATCGAGGAGGCGCCCAGCGTCCTGCTCGACGAGGCGACCCGGGCCGCGATGGGCGAGGCGGCCGTGCAGGCGGCCCGCTCCTGCGGCTACTCGGGCGCGGGCACGGTCGAGTTCATCGTCCCCGGCGGCGATCCGTCCTCGTACTACTTCATGGAGATGAACACCCGCCTCCAGGTCGAGCACCCGGTGACCGAGCTGGTCACCGGCGTCGACCTGGTGGAGTGGCAGCTCCGGGTCGCGGCGGGCGAGCGGCTGGGCCTCGGCCAGGAGGACGTGACACTGACGGGGCACGCGGTCGAGGCCCGGGTCTGCGCCGAGGACCCCGCGCGCGGGTTCCTGCCGTCGGGCGGCACGATCCTGACGCTGCGCGAGCCCCACGGCGACGGCGTGCGCACGGACTCCGGCCTCACCGAGGGCACGGAGGTCGGCTCGCTGTACGACCCGATGCTCTCCAAGGTCATCGCGTACGGCCCCGACCGGCCCACCGCGCTGCGGCGGCTCCGCGCGGCCCTCGCGGAGACGGTCACCCTCGGCGTCCAGACGAACGCCGGCTTCCTGCGACGACTGCTGGCCCATCCGGCGGTGGTGGCGGGCGAGCTGGACACCGGGCTGGTGGAGCGGGAGGTGGCGGGGCTGGTCGCCGGGGAGGTGCCGGAGGAGGTGTACGAGGCGGCCTCGGCCGTACGGCTGCACGGGCTGAGGCCTCGCGGGGACGGCTGGACCGACCCCTTCTCCGTCCCGAGCGGCTGGCGGCTCGGCGGTGCGTCGCTGCCGCCCGCCTTCGCACTGCGCGCGACGGGACTCGAACCCGTCACGCACCACCCCCGGGGTACGCACACGGTCACCGGCGACCGGGTGTCGGTGACCCTGGACGGCGTCCGCCACACCTTCCACCACGCCGCCGGCTGGCTGGGCCGGGACGGCGACGCCTGGCAGGTGCGCGACCACGACCCCGTCGCGGCCTCCCTGAACCGGTCCGCGCGCTCCGGCGCCGACTCGCTCACCGCCCCCATGCCCGGCACGGTCACCGTCGTGAAGGTCGCCGTCGGGGACGAGGTGGCCGCCGGGCAGAGCCTGCTGGTGGTGGAGGCGATGAAGATGGAGCACGTCGTCGCCGCCCCGCACGCCGGGACCGTCACCGAGCTGGACGTCACCCCGGGCACGACGGTCGCCATGGACCAGGTGCTGGCCGTGGTCGCGCCGCACGAGGAGCCCGAGGCGAACGGGGAGGTGCCCCGATGACGACCGCCCTGCCCATGACGTTCCCCGAACCCGGCCTGCCCGCCCGCGTCCGTATCCACGAGGTCGGCGCCCGCGACGGCCTCCAGAACGAGAAGTCGACCGTGCCCACCGAGGTGAAGGCGGAGTTCGTCCACCGCCTGGCCGCCGCGGGCCTCACCACCATCGAGGCCACCAGCTTCGTCCACCCCAAGTGGGTGCCCCAACTGGCGGACGCGGAAGCCCTGTTCCCGCGCGTCGCCGAGCTTCCCGTGGACCTCCCCGTCCTCGTCCCCAACGAGCGCGGCCTCGACCGCGCGCTCGCCCTCGGCGCCCGCCGCGTCGCCGTCTTCGCCAGTGCCACCGAGTCCTTCGCCAAGGCCAACCTCAACCGCACGGTGGACGAGGCGCTGGCGATGTTCGAGCCGGTCGTCCGCCGGGCGAAGGCGGAGGGCGTGCACGTCCGCGGATATCTGTCGATGTGCTTCGGCGACCCCTGGGAGGGCGCGGTCCCGGTCCCCCAGGTCACCGGGGTCTGCCGCGCCCTGCTCGACATGGGCTGCGACGAACTGAGCCTCGGCGACACGATCGGTGTGGCGACACCGGGCCATGTGGGGGCGCTGCTCACCGAGTTGGACGGGGCGGGCATCCCCGCCTCCTCCCTCGGTGTGCACTTCCACGACACCTACGGCCAGGCCCTCGCCAACACCCTCGCGGCGCTGCGCCACGGCGTCACCACGGTGGACGCGTCCGCCGGCGGCCTCGGCGGCTGCCCGTACGCGAAGTCCGCCACCGGGAACCTCGCCACCGAAGACCTCGTGTGGATGCTGGACGGCCTCGGCATCGACACGGGAGTCGACCTCGGCCGCCTCGTCGCCACCAGCGCGTGGATGGCCGCTCACCTGGGCCGGCCCAGCCCGTCCCGCACCGTACGAGCCCTCTCCCACCAGGAGTGACCATGAACCACCACCTCTCTCCCGAGTTGGAAGAACTCCGCCGCACGGTCGAGGAGTTCGCGCACGAGGTCGTCGCGCCCAAGATCGGCGACTTCTACGAGCGGCACGAGTTCCCGTACGAGATCGTGCGCGAGATGGGCCGGATGGGGCTGTTCGGGCTGCCGTTCCCCGAGGAGCACGGCGGCATGGGCGGTGACTATCTGGCGCTGGGCATCGCGCTGGAGGAGCTGGCCCGTGTCGACTCGTCCGTGGCGATCACCCTGGAGGCCGGGGTGTCGCTGGGCACGATGCCGATCCATCTCTTCGGCACCCCGGCGCAGAAGGCCGAGTGGCTGCCCCGGCTCTGCTCCGGCGAGGTGCTGGGCGCGTTCGGCCTCACCGAGCCCGACGGCGGCTCGGACGCGGGCGCGACCCGTACGACGGCCCGGCTGGACGAGTCGACGAACGAGTGGGTCATCAACGGCAGCAAGTGCTTCATCACCAACTCGGGCACGGACATCACGGCCCTGGTGACGGTCACGGCGGTCACCGGGCGCACCCCGGACGGCAAGCCCCTGATCTCCTCGATCATCGTCCCGTCCGGCACCCCGGGCTTCACGGTGGCCGCCCCCTACTCCAAGGTCGGCTGGAACGCCTCCGACACCCGGGAGCTGTCGTTCGCGGACGTCCGGGTCCCGGCGGAGAACCTCCTCGGTGAACTGGGGCGCGGCTACGCCCAGTTCCTGCGCATCCTCGACGAGGGCCGGATCGCCATCTCGGCGCTGGCGACGGGGCTCGCCCAGGGCTGTGTGGACGAGTCGGTGAAGTACGCGAAGGAACGGCACGCGTTCGGCCGGCCGATCGGCGCCAACCAGGCCATCCAGTTCAAGATCGCCGACATGGAGATGAAGGCCCACACGGCCCGTCTCGCCTGGCGCGACGCCGCCTCCCGGCTCGTCTCCGGCGAACCCTTCAAGAAGGAGGCGGCCCTGGCGAAGCTCTACTCCTCCACCGTCGCCGTCGACAACGCCCGCGACGCCACCCAGATCCACGGCGGCTACGGCTTCATGAACGAGTACCCGGTCGCCCGGATGTGGCGCGATTCCAAGATCCTGGAGATCGGCGAGGGCACGAGCGAGGTGCAGCGGATGCTGATCGCCAGGGAGTTGGGACTGGTCGGCTGACCGACAGGATACGTTCGATTTGATGGCCGGAAACAGTCGCGACAACACGACTCCGGCACTCTTCCACCCGGCTCGCCACAGGCGGGCCGGGTGTCTTTTCACCCCGTGTGCGGCGGTCGCCCGGCCCGGTCACACCCCCTGCACATCAGGGACACATTTCACAGGTTTACGTTTCAACTGATCCCCGCAAACCTCAAGAACCTTCGATTCACAGGTAATTCAAAGATTAGGGCGGCGGCGGACCTGGGCATTCCACTCCCTGGAACCACCCCCTGGACAACTAGTGAGGTTAGGCTAACCTACCTTCGAACTCACCCCCGGGCGGAACTCCGCCCCGTTCGAAAGTAGCCATACACATGTCCAACGCCAGAGCCGCTCACCTCACCCGCCGTGGCATCCTCGCCGCCGGTGGCGCCCTCGGTCTCGGTGCCGTGCTCGCCGCCTGTGGAGACGAGAAGTCGACGAGCGGCAGCGCCGGCTCCGGCAAGGAGACGGCCGCCGCCGAGTCCGGCCCCTGGTCGTTCAAGGACGACCGCGGGGTGACCGCCAAGACCGACAAGGCCCCGGCGAACATCGTCGCGTTCGTGGGCGTCGCCGCCGCGCTCTTCGACTACGGCATCGACGTCAAGGGCGTCTTCGGCCCGACGAAGACGACGGACGGCAAGGCCGACGTCCAGGCCGGCGACCTCGACGTCGGCAAGGTCACCGTCCTCGGCAACGTCTGGGACGAGTTCAGCGTCGAGAAGTACGCCGCCCTCGCGCCCGACGTCCTCATCACCACGATGTTCGACGACGCCGGCACCCTCTGGTACGTGCCCGAGGCCTCCAAGGACAAGATCGCCAAGCTCGCCCCGAGCGTCGGCATCTCCGTGTACGACCGCCAGCTGACCGAACCGCTGCAGCGCGTGCTGGAGCTGGCCAAGTCGCTGGGCGCGGACACGGAGTCCGAGAAGACCACCGCCGCCAAGAAGCGGTTCGAGGACGCGGCGGCCCGGCTGCGCGCGGCCACCAAGGCGAAGCCCGACATCAAGGTGCTCGCCGGCTCCGCCAGCCAGGACATCTTCTACGTCTCCGGTTCGAACCTCTCCATCGACCTGGAGTACTTCAAGGCCCTCGGCGTGAACTTCGTCGAGCCGAGCGCCGAGGTGCTGAAGGCCAGCGGGGGTTGGTTCGAGAACCTCAGCTGGGAGAACGTCGACAAGTACGACGCGGACGTCATCATCATGGACAACCGCACGTCGGCGATCCAGCCGGACGCGATCGAAGAGGCGACGTGGAAGAAGCTGCCGGCGGTGAAGGCCGGGCAGGTCATCGGGCGCAACCCCGAGCCGATCCTCTCCTACGACAAGTGCGCGCCGCTCCTGGAGGAGCTGGCCGAGGCGATCGAGAACGCGAAGAAGGTCAGCTAGGGCCGAGGTCGTGGGTCGGGTGCGGGTGTGTGGGGGCTGGTCGCGCAGTTCCCCGCGCCCCTGAAAAAGCAGGGGCTGCGCCCCGTGCTTTTTCAACGGCCCGCAGGGCCGTTGCTCTTAGGGGCGCGGGGAACTGCGCGAGAAGCCCCACCGGACCCGCACCCGCCCACGAACCCGCCCCGCCCCCGCCCCTCACCCAGGAGCCCCCATGACGACGGCCGTAGCCGCCCCCTTCCGTTTCTTCTCTCTTCAGGTCGCGCGGACGGAGCGGCTGGGCCCGTCCCTCGTGCGCGTCTCGTTCGCGGGGGACGACCTGCGGTTCTTCCGCTCCGACGGCGCGGACCAGTCGCTGTCGCTGTTCCTGCCGCACCCCGGGCAGGAGGTCCCGGCCGTGCCCTACGAGTCGGGGGACGACTGGTGGCAGGCGTGGCGGGAACTGCCGGACGACGTACGGGCGGTGATGCGCTCGTACACCCTGCGGGGGCTGCGCCGCGACGCGCACGGCGAGACCGTCGGGATCGACATCGACTTCGTGCTGCACGGGGTCGAGCCGGGGGCCGCCGCGCCCGCCGGGCCCGCCTCGCGGTGGGCCTCGCAGGCCGCTCCCGGCCACCGGGTGGTCCTGCTCGGGCCCGCGATCGCCGACAACCGCGCGATCCGGTTCCGGCCCCCGGCCGACACCGATCTGGTGCTGATCTGGGGCGACGACACGGCGCTGCCCGCCGCCTCCGCGATCCTGGAGTCGCTGCCGGCCGGCACCCCGGCCCGGGTCTGGCTGGAGGTCCACCACCCGGGGGACATCCAGGACCTGGTGACCGAGGCCGGCGCCGAGATCACCTGGCTGGTGCGGGACGAGGGCGCGCCGCCCGCCCTGGACACCATCCGCGCCGCCCAACTGCCGCCCAGTGAGCTGCCGTACGCCTGGATCGCCGGTGAGTCCGGCCGGGTGAAGGAGTTGCGCCGTCATCTCGTGCGGGAGCGCGGGATCGACAAGCGGCGCGTCACCTTCGTCGGGTACTGGCGTGAGGGTCTGACGGAGGAGCAGTTGCGGGAGCGCGGCGAGTAAACCGAGTTACCGGAGTCATCGACGTGACCACAGTCACGGACGAGGCCGGGCTCCACTCAAGTTAGTTAGGTTAGGCTTACCTAAGTTGGACGACGTGATGTCACCCCCCACTCACCTCTCCGTCCCACCCGGACCGCCCCGCTCGGAGGACCTCCCCATGCGCTCGCACCTGCTCAATGACACGACCGCGGAGCGGTACCGCCGCACCGTGACCGAAGGCGTGGAGCGGGTGGCGGCCAGACTCGCCACCACCGACCGACCGTTCACCGGTGTCACCGTCGACGCCCTCTCCCCCCACATCGAGAAGATCGACCTCGACCGGCCGCTGCACGACACGGCCGCCGTCCTCGACGAGCTGGAGGACGTGTATCTGCGCGACGCGGTCTACTTCCACCACCCGCGCTATCTCGCCCACCTCAACTGCCCGGTCGTCATCCCGGCCGTGCTCGGCGAGGCCGTCCTCTCCGCCGTCAACTCCTCCCTGGACACCTGGGACCAGTCGGCCGGCGGCACCCTGATCGAGCGCAAACTGATCGACTGGACCAACGAGCGCATCGGCTTCGGGCCCGCCGCCGACGGCGTGTTCACCTCCGGCGGCTCCCAGTCCAACCTCCAGGCCCTGCTGCTCGCCCGGGAGGAGGCCAAGACCGACGACACGGCCAGACTGCGGATCTTCGCCTCCGAGGTCAGCCACTTCAGCGTGAAGAAGTCGGCGAAACTGCTGGGCCTCGGCCAGGACGCCGTCGTCACCGTCCCGGTGGACACCGACAAGCGCATGCAGACCATGGCCCTCGCCCGCGAGCTGGAGCGCTGCAGGCACGACGGTCTCGTCCCCATGGCCGTCGTCGCCACCTCCGGCACCACCGACTTCGGCTCCATCGACCCGCTGCCCGAGATAGCCGAGCTGTGCGCCCAGTACGACACCTGGATGCACGTCGACGCCGCCTACGGCTGCGGTCTGCTCGTCTCGCTCAAGCGCCGCCATCTCCTCGACGGCATCGAGCGCGCCGACTCCGTCACCGTCGACTACCACAAGTCCTTCTTCCAGCCGGTGAGTTCGTCCGCCGTACTGGTCCGCGACAGGGACACCCTGCGCCACGCCACCTACCACGCGGAGTACCTCAACCCGCGCCGGATGGTCACCGAGCGCATCCCCAACCAGGTCGACAAGTCCCTCCAGACCACCCGCCGCTTCGACGCGCTCAAGCTGTGGATGACGCTGCGCACGATGGGCGCCGACGGCATCGGGCAGCTCTTCGACGAGGTCTGCGACCTGGCGGCGGAAGGCTGGCGGATGCTCGCCGCCGACCCGCGCTACGACGTGGTCGTCGAGCCCCGGCTGTCCACGCTGGTCTACCGCTACATCCCCGAGGCCGTCACCGACCCGGCCGAGATCGACCGCGCCAACCTGTACGCCCGCAAGGCCCTGTTCGCCTCCGGCGACGCCGTGGTCGCGGGCACCAAGGTCGGCGGTCGCCACTACCTGAAGTTCACCCTGCTCAACCCCGAGACGACGGTCGCCGACATCGCCGCCGTACTCGATCTGATCGCCGGCCACGCCGAGCAGTACCTGGGAGAGTCCCTTGACCGCGTCGCTTCCTGAACCCGCCGAGTACGCGGAATCCGCGGTATCCGCGGTGTCCGCCGTGAAGACCCACGACTTCATCGGCATCGGGCTGGGACCCTTCAACCTCGGCCTCGCCTGCCTCACCGAGCCCATCGCCGAACTCGACGGGATCTTCCTGGACTCGAAGCCGGCCTTCGAGTGGCACTCGGGGATGTTCCTCGACGGCGCCCACCTCCAGACCCCGTTCATGTCGGACCTGGTCACCCTCGCCGACCCGACGTCCCCGTACTCCTTCCTGAACTACCTGAAGGACTCCGGCCGTCTCTACTCGTTCTACATCCGCGAGAACTTCTACCCGCTGCGGGTCGAGTACGACGACTACTGCCGCTGGGCCGCGAACCGGCTGAGCAACGTCCGCTTCAACACGACGGTGACGGAGGTGACGTACGAGAACGAGATCTACGCCGTGCGGACGGCCGACGGCGACGTCCTCCGCGCCCGTCACCTCGTCCTCGGCACCGGCACACCCCCGTACGTCCCGGAGGCGGCACACGGCCTGGACGGCGACTGGATCCACAACTCCCGCTACATGGCGCACAAGCGGGAGCTGCAGCGGAAGAAGTCGATCACGCTGGTCGGCTCCGGGCAGTCGGCCGCCGAGATCTACCTCGACCTGCTCGGCGAGATCGACGTCCACGGCTACCAGCTGAACTGGGTGACGCGCTCCCCGCGCTTCTTCCCCCTCGAATACACCAAGCTCACGCTGGAGATGACCTCCCCGGAGTACATCGACTACTTCCGCGAGCTGCCGGAGCCGACCCGCTACCGCCTCACCCAGGAACAGAAGGGCCTCTTCAAGGGCATCGACGGGGACCTCATCAACGAGATCTTCGACCTGCTCTACCAGAAGAGCCTGGGCGGCCCGCTCCCCACCCGGCTGCTCACCAACTCCGCCCTGCACAGCGTCCGTCACGAGAACGGCACCTACACGCTCGGCCTGCGTCAGGAGGAGCAGGAGAAGGACTTCGCGATCGACTCGCAGGGTCTGATCCTCGCCACCGGCTACAAGTACGCCGAGCCGGAGTTCCTGAAGCCCGTCCGCGACCGGCTGGTCTACGACGCCCGGGGCAACTTCGACGTGGCCCGCAACTACGCCATCGACACCACCGGCCGGGGCGTCTTCCTGCAGAACGCCGGCGTCCACACCCACAGCATCACCTCGCCCGACCTGGGCATGGGCCCGTACCGCAACGCGTACATCATCCGTGAGCTGCTCGGCACGGAGTACTACCCGGTGGAGAAGACCATCGCGTTCCAGGAGTTCGCCGTATGAGCGCCGCGGACAGCGCCCACGCTGCGGACTTCACCTTCCGGCCGCTCGACCCGCTGAGCGACGCCGAGCTGCTGCACCGCTGGGTGACACACCCCAAGGCGGCGTACTGGATGATGCAGGACGCCAGGCTGGAGGACGTCGAGCGGGCGTACATGGAGGTCGCGGCCGACCCGCACCAGGAGGCCCGGCTGGGGCTGCTGGACGGCGAGCCCGTCTTCCTGATGGAGCGGTACGACCCCGTCCACCGTGAACTCGTCGGCCTGTACGAGCCCGAGCCGGGTGACGTCGGTATGCACTTCCTGGTGCCGCCGACGGACACCCCGGTGCACGGCTTCACCCGGGCCGTGATCACCGCCGTGATGGCGCACCTCTTCGAGGACCCGGCCACCCACCGGGTCGTCGTCGAGCCGGACGTGTCCAACAAGGCCGTCCACGCCCTCAACGAAGTCGTCGGTTTCGTCCCCCACGGTGAGATCGACAAGCCGGAGAAGCGCGCACTGCTGAGCTTCTGCACCCGAGAGCAGTTCACCGACAGCCGGACCAGCCAGAGCCTGGCTGCCCGAGGAGTATCCGTATGACCCTGTCCGATGCCGTGGCGCATCTGTCCCCCCACCGCTGGGCCCGGGCCAACCGGCTGCTCATCCGCAAAGCCCTCGCCGAGTTCGCCCATGAGCGGCTCATCACGCCCGAGGCCACGGCCGACGGCGGCTTCGAGGTCCGCAGCGACGACGGTCTGACCCGCTACGGGTTCACCGCCGTCCGGCGCGCCCTCGACCACTGGCAGGTCGACGCCGACTCGATCTCCCGTCAACGAGACGGCGTCGACCTCCCTCTGGCCGCCCTGGACTTCTTCATCGAACTGAAGAAGTCCCTCGGCCTGAGCGACGAGATCCTGCCGGTCTATCTGGAGGAGATCTCCTCCACCCTGGCCGGCACCTGCTACAAGCTCACCAAGCCGCAGACTCCGGTCGCCGAGCTGGTCGACAGCGGCTTCCAGGCCATCGAGACCGGGATGACCGAGGGCCACCCCTGCTTCGTCGCCAACAACGGCCGCCTCGGCTTCGGCGTCCACGAGTACCTGTCGTACGCCCCCGAGACGGCGAGCCCGGTCCGCCTGGTCTGGCTGGCCGCGCACCGCTCCCGGGCGGCGTTCACGGCGGGCGTCGGCATCGAGTACGAGACGTTCCTGCGGGACGAGCTGGGCGCGGCGACGGTCGACCGTTTCCGCTCCGTCCTCACCGGCCTGGAGCTGGACCCCGCCGACTACCTCTTCATCCCGGTCCACCCCTGGCAGTGGTGGAACAAGCTCACCGTCACCTTCGCCGCGGAGGTCGCGCAGCGGAACCTGGTGTGCCTGGGCGAGGGCGACGACGAGTACGTGGCCCAGCAGTCGATCCGGACCTTCTTCAACGGCTCCGCCCCCGAGAAGCACTACGTCAAGACCGCCCTGTCCGTCCTCAACATGGGCTTCATGCGCGGCCTGTCGGCGGCGTACATGGAGGCGACCCCGGCCATCAACGACTGGCTGGCCGGCCTCATCGACAACGACCCGGTGCTGAAGTCCACGGGCCTGTCGATCATCCGCGAGCGGGCGGCCGTCGGCTACCGGCACCTGGAGTACGAGGCCGCCACCGACAAGTACTCCGCGTACCGCAAGATGCTGGCCGCGCTGTGGCGCGAGAGCCCGGTGGCCTCCCTCCAGGAGGGCGAGTCCCTGGCGACCATGGCCTCCCTCGTCCATGTCGACCACGAGGGCAACGGCTTCGCGGCGGCGCTCGTCGCCCGCTCGGGCCTGACCCCCACGGAGTGGCTGCGCCGCTATCTGCGGGCCTACTTCACCCCTCTCCTCCACAGCTTCTACGCCTACGACCTGGTCTTCATGCCGCACGGCGAGAACGTGATCCTGGTGCTGAAGGACGGCGTCGTCGAGCGGGCGATCTACAAGGACATCGCCGAAGAGATCGCCGTCATGGACCCGGACGCGGTGCTCCCGCCGACGGTGGAACGCCTCCGCGTGGACGTCCCCGAGGACAAGAAACTCCTCTCCCTCTTCACCGACGTCTTCGACTGCTTCTTCCGCTTCCTGGCCGCCAACCTCGCCGAGGAAGGCGTCCTGGACGAGGAGGAGTTCTGGCGCACGGTCGCCGAGACGGTCCGTGACTACCAGCACGCGACGCCCGAACTGGCCGACAAGTTCGCCCAGTACGACCTGTTCGCCCCCGAGTTCGCCCTCTCCTGCCTCAACCGTCTCCAACTCCGCGACAACGAGCAGATGGTCGACCTCGCCGACCCCGCGGGCGCGCTCCAGCTCATCGGCACCCTGAAGAACCCCATAGCGGGCCTGTAGCCCCCGGCCCCATGAACTGACGGGCACCTCGGAGTACGGTCCTCCGAGGTGCCCGTCGCCTGTTCGTCCGCGGCCCGGTGGGGCTTCTCGCGCAGTTCCCCGCGCCCCTGAAAAAGCAGGGGCTGCGCCCCGTGCTTTTTCAACGGCCCGCAGGGGCCGTTGCCTTCAGGGGCGCGGGGAACTGCGCGACCAGCCCCCACGCACCGGCACCCGCCGACGCACCCGCAACCCCCCACCCCCTACCGCGCACCCCTTACCGCGCCGCAGGCCACGGCACCCCCGGCGCCCGGAAGTACCCCACCCCCATCGCCTCCCACCGCGAAGCCTGCGCGGCGAGCCGCCCCCGATACCCGTCCCACCCGAGCGCGCCCCTCGGCGACCACCCCAACTCCGCAACCCCCGGCAGCCGAGGAAACACCATGTACTCCACATCCGCCGAGGAGACGATCGTCTCGGTCCACAACGGCGCCTCGACCCCCCGCACAGCCGCCGCCGGCACCCCCGCCAGATACGCCCCCGGATCCCAGTCGTACGCCCGCCGCACATCCACGTACCCGGCCCAGTCGAGGCCCAGCGGCGTGTCCTTGTCGTACTTCATGTCGAGATAGATCCGGTCGGCCGGCGACAGAACGACCCCGGTCCCGTTCCGCGCGGCGGCGGCGACCCGCTCCTTCTCCTCCGCCTCCGTGCTGTCGAGCCCCCAGTACTGCGCGAGAGCGCCCCGCGCGGGGGTCGCCCCGGTCAGCTGGTGCCAGCCGACGACGGTCTTCCCGTACCGCTCGACGACGGGCTGCACCCGGTCCATGAACTTCACATAGTCCTCGTGGCTGGTGGAGTGCGCCTCGTCCCCGCCGATGTGCAGATACCGCCCCGGCGTGAGCGCGGCCAGCTCCCGTACGACGTCGTCCACGAAGTCGTACGTCACGTCCTTGTCGACGCACAGGGAGCTGAACCCGACCTCGGTCCCGGTGTAGAGCGGCGGCGCGACCCCGTCGCAGTTCAGCTCGGCGTAGGACGCGAGGGCCGCGTTGGTGTGGCCGGGCATGTCGATCTCGGGGACGACCTCCAGATGGCGCGAGGAGGCGTACCGGACGATCTCCCGGTAGTCGTCCTTGGTGTAGAAGCCGCCGGGGCCGCCGCCGACCTGGGTGGAGCCGCCGTACGTCGTCAGGCGCGGCCAGGAGTCGACGGCGATGCGCCAGCCCTGGTCGTCGGAGAGATGCAGATGCAGCTTGTTGAACTTGTACAGCGCCACCTGGTCGATGTACCGCTTGACCTGGTCCACGGTGAAGAAGTGCCGGGAGACGTCCAGCATCACACCGCGCCAGCCGTAGCGCGGGGTGTCCTTGATCGTGCCGCCCGCGACCAGCCAGGGGCCGGGCTGCACGGAGTCCTTCTCGACGGCGGCGGGCAGGAGTTGGCGCAGGGTCTGCACGGCGTGGAAGAGCCCGGCGGGCGCGCGGGCGGTGAGGGTGACACCGGAGTGCCCGCTCTCCAGCCGGTAGCCCTCCTGGCCGAGACCCGTCTCCCCGGGGGCCAACCGCAGGCGGATTCCGGCCTCCTGGCGCTCGGTCAGCGGCAGCCGGTACCCGGTCGAGGGCCGCAGTATCCCGGCGAGGTACTCCCCCACCCGGCGCACCTCGGGCCCGCCGGACACGACGATGCGCGCGTCGCTCCGCAGCCGGTACGGCGAGCCGTCGGCCCGCACCGAGGCGGGAGCCGGAATCACCCGCCCGAGCGGAGTCGTGGCGGTGTCGGCGCCGGAGTCGGGGTTCTCGGACACGGGTGCGGCTCCCACGGAGAGGATCCCGGCCGCCACGAGCAGCAGCGAACCGAGAAGGCGGGTCGATCGGTGGCGCGGTCTCACAAGGTGCTCCCTTCCACAACCGAACGGACGACACCACCATCCCCGCAAGAACCCCTTCAGGTCTAGACCATCTCACCCACCGACCGATGGAACAATCCCTGTCATGGCGGAAATCCTCCAGCGGGACGGCACATGGACCTTCGACGGCGACACCCTGCGGCTGACCCCGGGCCGCGACAAGAACGTGAGTCTGCTCCGCAAGACCCTCGGTGAACTCTCCGTCCCGCTGGGCGCGTTGGCGGGCATCTCCTTCGAGCAGGGCAAGAAGTCGGGCAGGCTGCGGCTGCGGCTGCGCGACGGCTCCGACCCGCTGCTCCAGGCGACCGGCGGCCGGCTCGCCGACTCCAACGACCCGTACCAGCTGAGCGTCGACTCCGACTGGTACGGCGTCGCCGAGTACTTCGTGGACGAGATCCGCAACGCGCTGCTGCTGGACGAGGTGCCGACCGACGCGGTGGACACCTATCTGCTGGCCGGCCCGGCGGTCCCGCTCTCCGTCTCCGCCGGGGACGGCACCGCGAGCTTCGACGGCGACCACGTACGCCTGGAGTGGAACTGGAAGACGGAGGACTCCAAAGCGGCGTCCGGGGCGCGCACACTGTCCCTGGCGGACATAGCGGGCGTCGAGTGGCAGCCCTCGGTCGGCCTGGAGAACGGCCACCTCCGCTTCTCCGTGCGGAACGCGCCGACCAAGGCGCCGCCCAAGTACGACCCCAACTCCGTGGAGCTGTGGGGCTTCAAGAAGGACCCGCTGATGGCCCTGGTCGCGGCGGCCGTGCAGGCGCGGCTCCCGCATCCGGCGGCCCCCGTGCCCGGGCGGCTGCCCCCGCCGGCCGCGGACCGGGCCACGCCCGCCCCCGAGGAGGACCACGACGCCCTGCTGCGCCGTCTGCGCGAACTGGGCGACCTCCACCGGTCCGGGGTGCTCACGGACGAGGAGTTCACCCTGGCCAAACAGGCGGTCCTCAAGCGCCTGTGACACGCGTGAGGACCGCCCGTACCGAGGGGTGGGGTCACTTGGCCCGGCGCGCCACCGTGAAGTGGTCGACCTGCGCGCCGGTCTCGGCGATGCCGCGCACGGTCAGCGTGGCGTAGTGCCCCTTCGGCGCGGGCTTCACGTCCACCCGCAGGAAGGAGTAGTCGAGGTAGCGCACCCGCGACCAGGCGACGGTCTCGTTCTGCTTGCCGTCCTTCACGTTGATGTACGAGGAGACCGACTCGACCTCGTTCTCGTGGCCCTCGTAGGACAGCGGGGCGCTGAAGGCGTAGAGGCTGCGGCCGGCCGCGCCCGCCGTGACATAGACCACGCCCTCGGTCTCCGGGTACGCCGTGCCGCCGATCGGGAGCTTCTTCCTCACCGCGCCGCCCTTGATGACGTCGGTGCGCTCGTACTGGTGGTTGTGGCCGTTGATGACCAGGTCCACCGAGTACTTCTCGAACAGCGGCACCCACTCCTGTCGCACGCCGCCTTCCGAGGCGTGCGCCGTGGAGGTGCAGTACGCGCAGTGGTGGAAGAAGACCACGACGAAGTCGATGTCACGGGAGGCGCGGAACTTCTTCAGCCGCGCCTCCAGCCACTTGGTCTGGGTGCCGCCGGAGATGCCGAGGTTGGCCGGGATCTCGAAGGAGATGTCGTTGGCGTCGAGGGAGATGACGGCCGTGTTGCCGTAGACGAAGGAGTAGACGCCCGGCAGGTTCTTCCGGTCGGGGCCGTTGTCGGGGAGGTTCCAGCGGGCCTCCTCGCCGCCGTAGCCGTTGGGCGAGTACCAGGCCTCCATGTCGTGGTTGCCGTAGGCGGGCATCCACGGCACGGACTTGGCGACGGACTCGGTCTGGGCCAGGAACTGGTCCCACACCCGGGAGTCGAAGCCGGTGTCGGCGGTCTTGCCCTGCCCGGCCGGGTCGGCGTAGGCGATGTCACCGGCGTGCAGGTGGAAGGCCGGGTTCTGGCCGAGCAGCAGGCTGTTGTTGGCGAGGCCGTGGTAGCCGACGCCCTCGTCGCCGAAGGCGGTGAAGGTGAAGGGCGCCTTGTGGGCGGGGGCGGTGATGAAGGTGCCGAGGGTGCCCAGCAGACGCGGCTCGGCCGGGTCGAAGCCGGCGTGGCCGACCCCGTAGTAGTAGGTCCGGCCCGGCTTGAGGTGGGTCAGCTCGGCGTGGACGTAGTACTGCGTGTGATCGCCGCTCGCGCCGACGCCGGCCGGGGTGAAGAGGGTGCGGACCTCGGCGTCGATGCGGCGGGAGAGGTCCTGCGGGTGGGCGCCGATCCGGATGAACGGCTTCTTCACGGCGACCGGGACCTGCCAGGAGACGGTGACCTCGGTGCGCGGGTCGTTGCCGAAGGCGAGGTGACGGCCGAAGGGGGCGACGAGGGAGCCGTCGACGCGCTCGGTGCTCGTACGGGCCCGGGTGGGGACGGAGGTGCGGAGCGCGGCCGGGGTGGCGGCCTGGGCCGTGGCCGGCACGAACGCGCCGCCCGCGACGGCGCCGAGCGTGACGGCGCCGCCTCTGATCATCGAGCGGCGGGAGAACGTGGAGCGCAGGTACTCGTGCTGCTCGGCCATGCTCATGCGCTCGGCCAGCTGCTCGGGTACGCCCATACGAGGAATGTCCATGACGTCCGAAAGTCGTCGCCTCAGGCGACGGGATGCGGACCGCCGGATGGACAGCTCACGAACAGGCCCTCATAACACATTCAACGTTCCCCCAAGGGTCAGTAACAGCACCCTGCCCGATATCGGGCAGATTTCTTGCGTAACCCTCTCCCTTCCCCCAGGATCTACCGAGTGCACGACGAACTTGTTGATCATTTGACGCGGTCCTCACCCCTCAGCCGGGGCGAGGCACTGCGGGTGGTCCAGGACGTGCTCGCCTACTTCGACGAGACGACCGAGGAGTTCGTCCGTCGCCGCCACCGCGAGCTCCAGGCCCAGGGCCTGGTCAACGCGACGATCTTCGAACGCATCGAGGCGGACCTGAAGTACCGCGCGGTCGCGCCGCCGGAGCTCACGCTCAGGCAGCTGCGCCGCATCGTCTACGGCTGAACATCCACGACTAGGGGATACGTATATATGTGCGGGATTGTCGGTTACATCGGCAAGCGCGATGTGGCGCCGCTGCTCCTGGAGGGCCTGCAGCGCCTGGAGTACCGGGGCTACGACTCGGCGGGCATAGTGGTCACCTCGCCCAAGACGGCCGGTCTGAAGATGGTCAAGGCCAAGGGCCGCGTCCGTGACCTGGAGGCCAAGGTCCCCGCGCGCTTCAAGGGCACCACCGGCATCGCGCACACCCGCTGGGCCACCCACGGCGCCCCCTCCGACGTCAACGCGCACCCGCACATGTCGGCCGACAGCAAGGTCGCCGTCGTCCACAACGGCATCATCGACAACGCTTCCGACCTGCGGAAGAAGCTCGAAGCCGACGGCGTCGAGTTCCTCTCCGAGACGGACACCGAGGTCCTCACCCACCTCATCGCCCGCTCCCAGGCCACCACCCTGGAGGAGAAGGTCCGCCAGGCGCTGCGCATCGTCGAGGGCACGTACGGCATCGCCGTCATGCACGCCGACTTCAACGACCGCATCGTCGTCGCCCGCAACGGCTCCCCCGTCGTGCTCGGCATCGGCGAGAAGGAGATGTTCGTCGCCTCGGACATAGCGGCACTGGTCGCCCACACCCGCCAGATCGTCACCCTCGACGACGGCGAGATGGCCACCCTCAAGGCCGACGACTTCCGCACCTACACCACCGAGGGCACCCGCACCACGGCGGAGCCCACCACCGTGGAGTGGGAGGCCGCCTCGTACGACATGGGCGGCCACGACACGTACATGCACAAGGAGATCCACGAGCAGGCCGACGCCGTGGACCGCGTGCTGCGCGGCCGGATCGACGACCGCTTCTCCACCGTGCACCTCGGCGGCCTCAACCTGGACGCCCGCGAGGCGCGCCAGATCCGCCGCGTGAAGATCCTCGGCTGCGGCACCTCGTACCACGCGGGCATGATCGGCGCCCAGATGATCGAGGAGCTGGCCCGTATCCCCGCCGACGCCGAGCCGGCGTCGGAGTTCCGCTACCGCAACGCGGTCGTCGACCCCGACACCCTGTACATCGCCGTCTCCCAGTCCGGCGAGACGTACGACGTGCTGGCGGCCGTGCAGGAGCTGAAGCGCAAGGGCGCGCGGGTGCTGGGCGTGGTGAACGTGGTCGGCTCCGCGATCGCCCGTGAGGCGGACGGCGGCATCTACGTCCACGCGGGCCCCGAGGTCTGCGTCGTCTCCACCAAGTGCTTCACCAACACCACGGTCGCCTTCGCCCTGCTGGCGCTGCACCTGGGCCGCACCCGTGACCTCTCCGTCCGCGACGGCAAGCGGATCATCGCGGGCCTGCGCAAGCTGCCCGCGCAGATCGCCGAGATGCTGGAGCAGGAGGAGGCGATCAAGAAGCTGGCCCAGGAGTACGCCGAGGCCCGCTCGATGCTCTTCATCGGCCGCGTCCGGGGCTACCCGGTGGCCCGTGAGGCCTCCCTGAAGCTCAAGGAGGTCTCCTACATCCACGCGGAGGCCTACCCCGCCTCCGAGCTGAAGCACGGCCCGCTGGCGCTCATCGAGCCCGCCCTCCCGACGGTCGCCATCGTCCCCGACGACGACCTGCTGGAGAAGAACCGCGCCGCGCTGGAGGAGATCAAGGCCCGCAGCGGCAAGATCCTCGCCGTCGCCCACCGCGAGCAGGAGAAGGCCGACCAGACGATCGTCGTCCCCAAGAACGAGGACGAGCTGGACCCGATCCTGATGGGCATCCCCCTCCAACTCCTCGCCTACCACACGGCGTTGGCGCTGGGCCGGGACATCGACAAGCCGCGCAACCTCGCCAAGTCGGTGACGGTGGAGTAGCGGTCCCTCCTCAGGAGAGACGAAGACGGACCCCCACGTGATGCCACCCATCACAAGGGGGTCCGTTCCATGACGCCGAGGGTCGCCCAACCTCCCCGCGCCGCTGCCAACTACCGTGGCCGTCACACCACTCGGTCCGGCATCACGCGGGTTATGCCCTTCACAAGGACACAAACACCCCTACGCGCCAGTAGACTTACGGGTTTCCGAAAGTCGTCCCGAAGGTCAGGGAATGACGATGACGGGCCGCTGCGCCCGCTTCGCGAGCCGCCCCGCGACCGACCCGAAGAGCCGCCCCACGAGCCCGTGCGTCGACCCGACGACGATCGCGTCGGCCTCGTACTCCCGTCCCACCTCTTCGAGTTCGTGGCAGATGTCGCCACCGCGCTCGACGAGGATCCAGGGCACTTCGGCGAGATAGTCGGCGCAGGCCAGCTCCAGCCCGAGCACTTCGGTCCGGTGGTCGGGGACGTCGACGAAGACGGGTGGCTCGCAGCCGGCCCACACGGTCGTGGGCAGCCGGTTGGCGACATGCACGATGATCAGGCCCGAGCCTGAGCGGCGGGCCATGCCGATGGCGTACGCGAGGGCGCGCTCACTGGACGTCGAGCCGTCGAAGCCGACGACGACGCCGTGTTTGAAGGCGGGATCGCAGGAGGGGCGTGTCTCTTCCGCCGCAAGGGGCTCGGCCGCCGTGTGATCGGCGACGGGCCGCCGCTTGCGGTCCGCGGAGTCGAAGAATTCTTGACCGGCCATGGGTGTCTCGGCGTTTGGATCCTCGTGTGGGACGACGTGGATGGGACGTCAGTGTGCGGCGGAGCCGTGTCCGGGAATCATCTTCCCAACCCCATACCCCCAAGGGTACGACCGCACGCCTCCTCCGCCCAGATCCCGCACCGGCTGCGCGGGGTTCCAGGGAGCATGCACGAGCACCGCCCCGTAACGCAATGGTTGCTGCCCCGTACAGCCGGTTTCCACAGCCGTACGCGAGCCGTACGTGCGCGGGGGCGGCACTGCCCCCGCACAGGTCCGCATACTCACCGCGTTCCAGGGCAGCCGAGCCGCTGTACGCCTCGCCTCGCCTCGCCCCGACGGCAACCCGATCGAGGGGCGTACGCAACACAAGCAACACCGGCAACACCAGTGACCGACGGGTCGAACACGCGTTGAACCCTCGTAAGCCGATCCCGAGGGAGCCAGGAGGGAGCCCGCAGTGTCCGCACCCCGCACAGCGCCCCGCGTCGCGCCCCAGTCCGCCCCCGAACCCGTAGCCCGAGCCGAAACCCGAGCCGCCGAGATCCCCCCGCCCTCGGCCCCGGTCCCGCCCTCCGCCGCTCCCGCTCCCGTCTCCCCCTCCGCCCCCGCCGAGACCGCCACGGACGTGGTCCGCTGGGCGGCCTTCAGCTGCGTCCTGGTCCCGGTGGTCCTCGTCTGGTACGGCACCTCCCTCGCCGGCGCGACGGGCGCCGCCCTGGGCCTCGCCGCCGTCACCGGCGTCTGCCGCGTCCTGCTGCGCCAGTCCGAACGCGGTGCGGCACGGGCCGCCCGTTCGATGGCCGAAGATCGCACCCCCCGGCACGGCCGACGCGGACGCTCCGCCTCCGGGGCGCACAGGGGCGGACGGAACTCCGGCCCGAGTACGCCGGTCGACTGACCGGTTTCCGCGCACACCCCCGTATCTTTTCAGCCAACTTCGGCCACCTGCACATCCCTTGGTCGAACACCCCTCCACCCCCCGTTCGACCTGCACTGAAAGGGGTCCAGGGGCCGCGCGCACCCTACGTGGACCGGCCACTGGGACGAGGCGTACTTCCCTGCACGGCCCACGAGTGCAACGCTTCGTGATCGAATGCTTCACGCCAAGTTGCCATGTCGACAATGTGCCGGATGCCGAACTGGTCACGCCGGCACCACGGGACACAGTAGATTCGATCATGACTGTCTTATGGCGGGGGACTCGTGCAGGACCAAGGGGAAACGTGCAGGAGCGACACAACCGAGGAGCCGCGACCACCGAGGGGGGCTTAGCAGTATGAGCCACGACTCCACCGCCGCGCCGGAAGCCGCGGCCCGGAAGCTGTCCGGGCGACGCCGCAAGGAGATCGTCGCGGTGCTGCTGTTCAGCGGCGGTCCCATCTTCGAGAGTTCCATACCACTGTCGGTGTTCGGGATCGACCGCCAGGACGCCGGCGTACCGCGCTACCGCCTGTTGGTGTGCGCGGGCGAGGAAGGCCCGCTGCGGACCACAGGGGGCCTGGAACTCACCGCACCGAACGGCCTTGAGGCGATCTCGCGGGCGGGCACGGTGGTCGTGCCCGCATGGCGTTCGATCACCTCACCGCCGCCGGAGGAAGCGCTCGACGCACTGCGCCGAGCGCACGAAGAGGGCGCCCGCATCGTCGGGCTGTGCACCGGCGCGTTCGTGCTGGCCGCCGCCGGACTGCTCGACGGCAGGCCCGCGACGACACACTGGATGTACGCGCCGACGCTGGCCAAGCGCTATCCGTCCGTCCACGTCGACCCACGAGAGCTCTTCGTGGACGACGGCGACGTACTGACATCGGCCGGCACCGCGGCCGGAATCGATCTCTGTCTGCACATCGTGCGGACGGACCACGGGAACGAGGCGGCAGGGGCCCTGGCCCGTCGTCTCGTCGTCCCACCACGCCGATCGGGCGGCCAGGAGCGCTACCTCGATCGGTCTTTACCAGAGGAGATCGGCGCCGACCCGCTCGCCGAGGTCGTCGCCTGGGCGCTGGAGCACCTCCACGAGCAGTTCGACGTGGAGACGCTCGCGGCACGGGCGTACATGAGCCGGCGTACGTTCGACCGCCGGTTCCGTTCGCTCACCGGGAGCGCTCCCCTGCAGTGGCTGATCACCCAGCGGGTGCTGCAGGCGCAGCGTCTGCTGGAGACGTCGGACTACTCGGTGGACGAGGTCGCGGGGCGCTGCGGCTTCCGTTCGCCGGTGGCGCTGCGCGGGCACTTCCGGCGGCAGCTGGGCTCGTCCCCGGCGGCGTACCGGGCGGCGTACCGGGCGCGGCGTCCGCAGGGCGAGAAGCACAGCGACCACCACCACGACGGCCCGCACGGCGTCCCGGGGCCGTCCCCGGTGTCGCAGGAGCACGCGCCGGTGCCGCTCCAGGCCCGGCGCACGGCCGCGGCGAGCGCCCTGGCGCCGTCGGCGTCCCTCTCCACGGAGGGCGCCAAGCCGGAGCTGTACGCGACGGGCCGCCTGCCGGGCCAGCGCAGCGCGCCGTAGCCCGCACGGCTGTATGACGTACGGCCCGGTCCCGCACCCGATCACCCTGTGATCACCCTGGTGCAGGACCGGGCCGTACGGCTGTCACGGGCCGTAAGGTGAGACACATGAACGATCGCATGGTGTGGATCGACTGCGAGATGACCGGCCTCTCGCTGTCCGACGACGCGCTCATCGAAGTGGCCGCCCTCGTCACCGACTCCGAGCTGAACGTGCTCGGTGAGGGTGTCGACATCGTCGTCCGCCCGCCGGACTCCGCCCTGGAGACCATGCCGGAGGTGGTGCGCACGATGCACACCGCGTCCGGCCTCCTCGACGCGCTGCCCGGCGGCACGACGCTGGCCGACGCGGAGGCGCAGGTCCTGGCGTACGTCCGGGAGCACGTGAAGGAGCCGGGCAAGGCCCCCCTGTGCGGGAACTCGGTGGGCACGGACCGGGGCTTCCTCCTCCGTGACATGCCGGCCCTGGAGAGCTACCTCCACTACCGCATCGTGGACGTCTCCTCCGTCAAGGAGCTGGCCCGCCGCTGGTACCCGAGGGCGTACTTCAACAGCCCCGAGAAGAACGGCAACCACCGGGCCCTCGCCGACATCCGCGAGTCCATCGCCGAGCTGCGCTACTACCGCGAGGCGATCTTCGTCCCCCAGCCCGGCCCCGACTCGGACACGGCCCGCACGATCGCCGCGAAGCACGTCCTGCCCGCGGGGTGACCCTGCCGCCGGGGCCCCGACGGGCCCCGAACGCCCCCGCCTAAACGCGTGCGCGGGCACCCCTTCGGACCCTGTACACTTTTTCTCGGCCGGTCGGTGAAACCTTCGGACGAACCGCCGGTCATGGTGGGTGTAGCTCAGCTGGTAGAGCACCTGGTTGTGGTCCAGGATGCCGCGGGTTCGAGTCCCGTCACTCACCCTGAGGAACGAGCCCCGATCTGGGAGACCAGATCGGGGCTCGTTCGCGTATCGGGGTCTGCCGGGGCGGGACTCAGCAGGTGTCGTAACGCCAGACGGCGGCCTCGCGGGCCCACTGCTCCCGCTTCTGGTCGAACTTGGGCGTGCCGACGCCGTACGAGACGCGTGCCACATCGCCGTCCGTCTCGTTCACCTCGAACCGCTTCACCTCCTTCGGCTCGGTGTCACCGATGGCCCGCCGGGTCTGGTCGGCCCGTTCGGTCAGTACGGCCATGCCGGCGCGCGTGATCTGCTTCTGGCAGCGGGCGGTGAGCATGCCGAAGGCGGTGTCGGGCCGGTTCGCGAAGTAGGCCGCGGTGTACTCACGGACGGCCGTTTCGAGAGCGGCCCTGTCGGCGGCGTCGATGCCGGCGGCGGTCTCGGCCGGAGTGGGTGTGCCGCTCGGCTTCCCGGCCCCGGCGGACGGTGTGCCGTCGGCTCCGCCCGGCTCGCTGTCGGACGTACAGGCCGCGAGCGTCGTGAGAAGCGCGGTGGCGAGTAAGACGGTGACACGGGTGCGCATGGTCCCCCCTGGGATGATCGGTGTGCGGAGGGCATCGTGACATGTCGTGGCGGCGGCACGGCTCAGCGGCACCGCCCCTCAGCCGTGCCACGCTTCCGCGAACTCCCGCACTCCCGCGAACCGTTCGGCGGGGTCGGGATGCGTGGCCCGCTCCAGGACGCCCAGTTGAGCGCCCGTACCCCGCCAGGCCCGCTCCTCGTCCCCCGCGTCGAGCAACAGCCGGGCGGTGCGGCCCAGGGCGTGGACCGTGGTGCGGGAGTCGATCGTCGCGCCGCGCTCGAACTCCTCCGGCGCCATGAACCGGGTGGACCCCGGGAGCCGCTCGGCGTCCAGCACGAAGGGGCCGGGGCGGTACTCGTCGAGGTCGATGAGACGCGTCTCGTGTGCCGTGAAGTCGTACAGCAGCGCCCCGTCGTAGAGATCCACGGCGACGTATCCGGCGGCCTGGACGGCGAGATGGGCGTCGAGAACGCGGGCGAAGGCCGCCTCGATCCGGGCGACGGGCAGCGCCCGGAAGCGGACCATCGGACTGCCGGGGACCGTACGGTCGCCTCGGCCGCGCTCGGCCGGGTCGTACAGCACCTCCCCCTCCCGCCAGGGCATGACCACGGCGAACCCCTCCCCGAGGGCGATCCGGTGCACCTGCGGGACGATCACCGGGTGCCGCACGGCTCGGTGAAACCCCCACGCCCGCTCCAACGACCGCAGCCCCGCCCCGCCGACGGCCGTCTTCACGAACCACCGCTCGTCGCGGCCGTGCAGCCGCACCCCGTAGGCCGTGCACCCGGAGTCCTGCTTCCCGAACGTCCGGAAGACTTCGCCGACCCGGGCCAAGTACGCCTCCAAGGGGCCCTCGACCCGGTCGGCGCCCAACAGCGGGTGGGTGCCCGTGTGTTCCGCACTACCTCGAAGCTTCTCCATGAAGGCCAGGCTGCCAGCAGCCACAACGGGTGCGCTGCCGGAGAAGCCCGGGCGTCAGGCCTGCCGCTACAGCCTCCCTCCTCTCCCCTCTCGACCGCGCGTTGCGCCTGGCGACGCCTTCGCTCAGCGCTTCGGCCCGGGTCACGGGCGTGAGCCGGTCCGGTCGCGCGGCGGTCCGGGGCGACTGGGTGGCTCGCACGGGCCCATCACGCCACCACCTCCGCACCGATCACATGCCCATCGAGATCGATCCCGAAGTCCGCCGCGAGCACCAGCGCGAGCCTCCGCCGGGCCTGCCGTTCCTGCTCCCGCTCGGCCTCGACGACGTACGGCCGGACCGCGACGGTGGCCCCTCCGTCGAGCGGGCCGTGGAGCCCGTACGGGGATCGCGGGGCCGGGAGCCGCTGCGGGGCCGTGGCCGCCGTATGCGGGCGGCGGGCCGGCGGTGATACGGCGGGGCGGGAAGCGGCCCGCCGCCTGCCCGTGCCGGGGGCTACGACGCCCAGGGCCCACCGCACGAACGCATGGATAATGCTCACTGTCGTCAGCTCCTTCGAAGCTGGTGGCCATGCCCCCGGACGTTCGCCGCGTCGCGGGGGTCTTCTCGTGTCGGTGCCGACGTTAGCGCAACCTGGTCATGCCCTGCCATGGCATGACACAGAAGGACGCTGTTTTCCATGGGCACATACGGTCTAGCCATGGTGGACATCCCGAAGGGCTACGGCCCGGACGCCGAACTGGACGCGGAAGCGGCCGACCCCCTGTACCTGCAGCTCGCCGCAGTCCTGATCGCCCGGATCGAGAACGGCGCGTACCCGCTGGGCCGAGCCGTGCCCGGTGTCGACCGGCTGATGCAGGAGTTCGGCATCGCTCGCGGGACCGCACGCAAGACGCTCGTGCTGCTGGCCGAGATGGGATACGTAAGAACGGTCGTCGGCAAGGGGTCGTTCGTGATCGAACGGAAGGCCGTCGAGTCAGCCAAGGACGACGAATCCACCAACTGACGTTGTCTCTCCCCGGTGGCCGAAGGCCGGCCGGCGAGTCGGTGGTACGCGTTCACCGCAACCGTGGCCTCATGCGGTGGACGCGACCGGCGCAGTCGTGGGTCGACCACCGAGGCGTGAAGGCGGGCTGAACACTCCTCGCTGGGGCCGGACTCCAGTTCCCGGCACCACAACAGCGGGGACAGCGGCGACTCGGTGTCGGCCGGTGCGCGTGCCCGGTCAGGAGCCGTCGATGTCAGTGCCGGCCCGTAGCGTGGTGACATCACATTCGCGTTGCTGGCTGCGCGCGGCTGGTCGAAGGCGGGGCTCGGGCCGTGATGCAGGTCCGGGCCCTTCCTGCTGCCCACCGCGAGCGGGGAGTTGCGGAGCGGACTCACCCGGTCGCGCGTTCATGAGGAGTCCCGCGCCACCAGCTCCGTAGGCAGCACCACCTGCCGCCGTTCCAACCCCCTGGACACCGCCGGCCGGCGGTCCGCGATCTCGTCGAGGAGGAGGTCGATCATCGCGCGGCCCATCTCCTCTATGGGCTGGCGGACGCTCGTCATCGGGGGGTCACTGTGGCGGGCGATGGCCGAGTCGTCGTAGCCGACGAGGGCCACGTCGTCGGGTATGCGGCGGCCGGCCTCGCGGAGGACCTGGCGGGCGCCCGCAGCCATGACGTCGGACTCGGCGAAGACCGCGTCGAGGTCGGGGCAGCGGGCCAGGAGTTCGGTCATGGCACGCCGGCCGCCCTCCTCCGTGAAGTCGCCGGGGGCGATCAGGCGCTCGTCGACCTCGCGGCCGGCGTCCTCCAGGGCGTCCCGGTAGCCGACGACGCGCCGCTGGGCGCCGTAGACGTCCAGGCGCCCGGTGATGGTGGCGATCCGGGTGCGGCCCCGCGCGATCAGGTGCTCCACGGCCGAGCGACCGCCGCCGTAGTTGTCGGAGTCGACGGAGGGCAGGGTTTCGTGTTCTGAACGCGGGCCGCTGATGACCGCCGGGATTTCCAGTTGTGACAGCAAATCGGGGAGCGGGTCGTCGGCGTGGACCGAGACCAGCAGGACACCGTCGACGCGGTGCGCGGCCAGGTACTGGGCCAGGCGGCGGCGCTCCCGGTCGCTGCCCGCGAAGATCAGCAGGAGCTGCATCTCCGTCTCGGACAGCTGGGCGCCCACGCCCTTGAGGATGTCGGAGAAGTACGGCTCGGCGAAGAAGCGGGTCTCAGGCTCGGGGACCACCATCGCGATCGCATCGGTGCGATTCGCCGCGAGGGCGCGGGCCGCCGTGTTCGGGACGTAGCCCAGCTCCGCGACGGCCGCCTCGACCGCCGCGCGGGTCGCGTCGCTGACCCGGGGCGAGCCGTTGATCACCCGGGACACCGTCCCCCTGCCCACACCGGCCCGTGCGGCGACCTCTTCCAACGTCGGCCGCCCACCGCTCCGGCCCCGTGCTCCGTGGCCTGCCACCATGGTCGCCTCCCGTTCACACCGCGCTGGCGTGGAATCTAACAGTCCTGATCCTCGTACGACGTCCGGGAAGGAGTCCCGGGAAGGAGTCAACCGGGTGCGCCCGCCCTCGGTGACCCCCGGGGCCGGCCGGGCACCCGGGTCCCGGTCCGGCCGGCGCCACCGGCCGGTTACACGAGTCCAACGGTCCGGCGGCGCCCGCCTCCGGGCCCGGCCCCCTCCCCGCCGGGCTCCGAAACCCCGCCCACGCCCGGCCCGCGCCCTGCCCGAGCCCGGCCCGCATCCCTCCCCTGCCCCGCCCACACCCGACCGTTTCCGGGCATGCCCGGCGCCGGCCCCCGGGTTAGTTAACAGCCCGATAACCGAAGACATCTCTCCGCGCTCGCTCCCTTGACACCCCCGCACGAACCGACGACTCTTCAACACATCACTCGTGGGAGCGCTCCCACAGTACCTGGCACTTACACATCCCGCACGTTCCCCGCCCGAGCCGCAGCATGAACGAATGGGCCCAACAACGCAGTTGGCCGGGGGGTCGGCACGTCAGGGCATCAGGAGGACGCAATGCGAGCACGTACCCTCCCGCACTCCCGGCTCCGGTCGGGCGGGGGCACCCGTAGCGCCCGCAGGGCGGTCGCCATCGCGGCCGTCGCCGCGCTGGGCGCCGGGCTGCTGGCCGGCTGTGCCGACGACGGCAAGGACGAGGACAGCTCGTCGTCGGACGGCGGTGGCGGTGGCAAGACCAAGATCACCCTGGGGCTCTTCGGCACCGCGGGCTTCGAGGAGTCCGGGCTGTACAAGGAGTACGAGAAGCTCAACCCGGACATCGACATCGAGCAGACCGTCGTGGAGCGCAACGAGAACTACTACCCCGCGCTCCTCAACCACCTGACGACCGGCAGCGGTCTCCAGGACATCCAGATGATCGAGGTCGGCAACATCGCCGAGATCGTCCAGACCCAGTCGGACAAGCTGCTCGACCTGTCGAAGTACGGCAAGAAGAGCGACTACCTGGAGTGGAAGTGGCAGCAGGCGACCACTTCCGGGGGACAGACGATCGCCGTCGGCACCGACGTCGGCCCGATGGCCATCTGCTACCGCAAGGACCTCTTCGAGGCGGCCGGTCTGCCCACCGAACGCGACGAGGTCAGCGCGCTGTGGGCGGGCAGCTGGGACAAGTTCGTCGAGACCGGCAAGAAGTACAAGGCGAAGGCGCCCAAGGGCACCACCTTCCTGGACTCCCCCGGCGGTCTGCTCCAGGCGATCCTCAGCGGTGAGAAGGACCGGTTCTACGACGCCTCGGGCGAGGTCATCTACAAGACGAACCCGGCCGTCAAGACCGCCTTCGACCTCACCGCCGGGGCCGCCGAGGACGGGCTGATCGGCAACCAGACGCAGTTCCAGCCGGCCTGGGACACCACGATCGCCAACAGCAAGTTCGCCGCGATGTCCTGCCCGCCGTGGATGCTCGGCTACATCAAGGGCAAGTCGAAGCCCGAGGCGGCCGGCAAGTGGGACATCGCCCAGGCGCCGAAGTCCGGCAACTGGGGCGGCTCCTTCCTGTCCGTGCCGAAGAGCGGCAAGAACGCCGAGGCGGCCGCGAAGCTGGCCGCCTGGTTGACCGCGCCGGAGCAGCAGGCCAAGCTCTTCGCCGTACAGGGCAGCTTCCCGAGCACCCCGGCCGCCTACGACTCGACCGCGGTGAAGGACGCCAAGAACGACATGACCGGTGACGCGCCCATCGGCCCGATCTTCGCCCAGGCCGCCGAGAACATCCCGGTCCAGACGATCGGCCCGAAGGACCAGATCATCCAGCAGGGCCTGACCGACAACGGCGTGATCCTCGTGACCCAGGGCAAGTCGGCCGAGGAAGCGTGGAAGAACGCCGTCAAGACCATCGACAACGCACTGGACAAGTGACCGGAATGACCGGTATGCCCACACGGCACGACACCGCCGCGCCCCCCACCGAGGGGGGCGCGGCCCCGGCCCGCAAGGCCGCGGAGCCCGCGGCCGAGGAGCGTCGCCGGGCCCGGCTGTCCCGCCGCTGGCAGCGGGACGTGCGCTGGAGCCCGTACGCCTTCGTCTCCCCCTTCTTCCTGCTGTTCGTCGCGTTCGGCCTGTTCCCGCTGCTCTACACCGGCTGGGCCTCGCTGCACGCGGTGGAGCTGACCGCGCCCACCGACATGAGCTGGGTGGGACTGCGCAACTTCACCCGGATCTTCGACGACGAGTTCTTCTGGAACGCGGCGCAGAACACGCTGATCATCGGGGTCATCTCGACCGTTCCGCAGCTGATGATGGCGCTGGGCATCGCGCACATCCTCAACTACAGGCTGCGCGCCTCGACCTTCTACCGGGTCGTCATGCTCGCCCCGTACGCCACCTCGATCGCCGCCGCCACCCTGGTCTTCGTGCTGCTCTTCGGCCGCGACTACGGAATGATCAACTGGTTCCTGGGGATGCTCGGCTTCGACCACATCGACTGGCAGAACGGCGAGTGGTACTCGAAGATCGCCGTGTCCACCATCGTCATCTGGCGGTGGACCGGCTACAACGCGCTGATCTACCTGGCGGCGATGCAGGCGATCCCTCAGGACCTGTACGAGTCGGCGGCCCTCGACGGTGCCAGCCGCTGGAAGCAGTTCCTCCATGTGACGCTGCCGTCGCTGCGCCCGACGATCCTCTTCACCGTCGTCGTCTCGACCATCGGCGCCTCCCAGCTCTTCGCCGAACCCCTGCTGTTCGACGCCAACAAGGGCGCGTCCGGCGGCTCCCAGCACCAGTTCCAGACGCTCGGCCTCTACCTGTACGAGCAGGGCTGGGTGAACCAGCACCTGGGCCGCGCCTCCGCCATCGCCTGGACGATGTTCCTGATCCTCATCGTGGTCGGAATCATCAACTACGTCATCTCGCGCCGGCTGCGCGCCAGTAGTTAGGAGACCGGCCGTGACGACGACCATGACCAAACCCCCGGCCGACGCCGTGCCCGAGCCGCCGAAGAACGGCGGGCGCAGGCGTGGCCTCAAGGCGGCGCGGGCGGGCGGGCAGCATCACGCGGGCCCCGTCGCCTACATCATCCTCATCGTGTTCACCCTGGTGTCGGTCTTCCCGTTGTTCTGGACGGCGGTCGCCGCCTCCCGGGACAACGCGCGGCTGGCGGACACCCCGCCGCCGTTCTGGTTCGGCGCCAATCTCTTCGACAAGCTCGAAGTGGCCTGGAGCGACGCCAATCTGGGTGAGGCGTTCCTCAACACGACGATCGTGGCGGGCGTTTCGTCGCTGACGATCGTGGTCCTGTCGACCATCGCCGGGTTCGCCTTCGCCAAGCTGCGGTTCCGGGGCCGGGGCGCTCTGATGCTGATCGTGATCGGCACGATGATGGTGCCGCCCCAGCTCCAGGTGATCCCGCTCTACATGATGGTCGCCAAGCTCGACTGGACCGACCAGTTGCAGGCGGTGATCCTGCCGTCGCTGGTCAGCGCGTTCGGTGTGTTCTTCATGCGGCAGTATCTGCTCCAGGCGCTGCCCGACGAGATCATCGAGGCGGCCCGCGTCGACGGCGCGAGCAGCTGGCGGGTGATCTGGCATGTGGTGTTCCCGGCCGCGCGGCCCGCGATGGCCGTGCTGGGCATGCTGATGTTCGTCCAGACCTGGAACGACTTCCTGTGGCCGTTCCTCGTCCTGACCCAGCTGGGCAATCCGACCGTGCAGGTCGCGGTCGCCGGTCTGGGCCGTGGCTACACCCCCGACCAGGCCCTCATCATGGCGGGCGCGCTGCTGAGCACGCTGCCGCTGCTCCTGGTCTTCGCGATCTTCGGCAAGCAGATCGTGGGGGGCATCATGCAGGGCGCGGTGAAGGGGTGACGGGCTGACCGCCCGGCAGCACCCCGGCATCACCCCACCGCCACCCTCGCCGCCGCCCTCGGACACCTCGCGGTTCCACCGCGGGCCGGGTCATCGCCGCCCCGGCCCGTCCCTCCCGCCTGTTCCACTCCCCCCACCCACCTCCGTCGGTCTACCCGACCACCTATGGGAGCGCTTCCATGCCTGAACCCGTGAACCCGGTCACCCCGGTGACCTTTCCGCCCGCCTTCCTCTGGGGCGCGGCCACCTCCGCGTACCAGATCGAGGGAGCGGTGCGCGAGGACGGCCGTACGCCCTCCATCTGGGACACCTTCAGCCACACCCCGGGCAAGACCGCCGGTGGTGAGACCGGTGACATCGCTGTCGACCACTACCACCGCTACCGCGACGACGTGGCGCTGATGGCGGACCTGGGCCTGACCTCGTACCGCTTCTCCATCTCCTGGTCGCGGGTGCAGCCGACGGGCCGGGGCCCGGCGATCCAGCGCGGGCTGGACTTCTACCGGCGGCTGGTCGACGAACTGCTGGAGAAGGGCATCAAGCCGGCCGTCACCCTCTACCACTGGGACCTTCCGCAGGAGCTGGAGGACGCGGGCGGCTGGCCCGAGCGGGACGTCGTGCACCGCTTCGCCGAGTACGCGCGGATCGTGGGCGAGGCGCTGGGCGACCGGGTCGAGCAGTGGATCACCCTCAACGAGCCCTGGTGCACGGCGTTCCTGGGCTACGGCTCCGGGGTGCACGCGCCGGGCCGTACGGACCCGGTGGCGTCGCTGCGCGCGGCCCACCATCTGAACGTGGCGCACGGGCTGGGGGTTTCGGCGCTCCGCTCGGCGATGCCGGCCCGCAACTCGATCGCGGTCAGCCTGAACTCCTCGGTGGTCCGGCCGGTCACGAACGCGCCCGAGGATCTGGCGGCGGCCCGGCGGATCGACGACCTGGCGAACGGTGTCTTCCACGGGCCGATGCTGCACGGGGCGTACCCGGAGACCCTGCTCGCCGCCACCTCCTCGCTCACGGACTGGTCGTTCGTGCTGGACGGCGATCTGGCGACGGCCAACCAGCCGCTGGACGCGCTGGGGCTGAACTACTACACGCCCACGCTGGTGGGCGCCGCCGACGCCGATCTCCAGGGCCCCCGGGCGGACGGCCACGGGGCGAGCGCGCACTCGCCGTGGCCGGGCGCGGACGACGTCCTGTTCCACCAGACGCCGGGCGAGCGCACGGAGATGGGCTGGACCATCGACCCGACCGGGCTGCACGAGCTGATCATGCGGTACGCGCGGGAGGAGGCCCCGGGGCTGCCGCTGTACATCACCGAGAACGGCGCCGCGTACGACGACAAGATGGACGCGGACGGCCGGGTCCACGACCCCGAGCGCATCGCCTACCTCCACGGCCACCTCCGGGCGGTCCGGCGCGCGATCGCCGAGGGGGCCGACGTCCGGGGCTACTACCTGTGGTCCCTGATGGACAACTTCGAGTGGGCGTACGGCTACGGGAAGCGGTTCGGTGCCGTGTACGTCGACTACGCCACCCTCACCCGTACGCCGAAGTCGAGCGCGTACTGGTACGGGCAGGCGGCGAAGACGGGGGCGTTGCCGCCGCTGGCGACGTCCTCGGCGTAACGGACTCCGGGCTAGGGGCAAGGGGCAACGGACCACTGGGCCGGGGGCTGGGGAGCCCCCTGGGGGAAACGGGGGAACGGGGAGCGGGGGCCCCGGGGCGCGGCGCGGTTAGGGGAGCGCCGCGCCCCGGTGTGTGTGGCGGGTGTGTGGGTCAGAGAGTGCCTGGGGATGCCAGCCACTGCGTCGGCTGGCCGGTGACCGAGGCGATGGTCTCGAAGTCGTTGTCGTAGTGGAGCACGGTCAGGCCCTGGAGTTCGGCGGTCGCGGCGATCAGAAGGTCGACAGCGCCCGCGGACCGGTGTCTCCCTCGGTCGGTGAGGCTTCGTTGCACCTCCCATGCCCGTGTCACCGCCCGGTCGTCCAGGGGAGTCCAGCCGAACAACGCGTCGAGGTCGCGGACCAGCTCTGCCCGGTCCTCGGCGTTCCTGGCGCTGTAGAGGAATTCCACCTCGGTGAGCGGGCAGCGAGCGATCAGCCCCTCGTGCAGCGGCTTCTCCCACTGGGTGCGAGCCTGCTGTTTCAGAATGCGGACCAACGCACTGGTGTCGACCAAGTAGACGGCGGCGGTCATCGACGGTAGTTCTCCTTGTCGAGCAGCACGTCGAAGTCCCCGGCGTCCGCCCGCGCCGCGAGCCTGGCCAGCGCGAGCGCCCGCTTCTTGCGTTCGACACCTTCCTTGAGCGCGGCGTTGACGGTGTCCTTCTTCGTCTTGGTCCCGAAAGCTATGGCGGCCTCGGCCAGCAGTTCCTCGTCGATGTCGATCAACGTCTTGGCCATGAGGACTCCCCATATATATCCGGATGCACATCGAGTATATACAGAGTGCTCGCATCCGCGAGGAAGAGCGCGCCCCTGACGGCGGTGGTCAGAGCTGCCGGTAGTAGTACACCGTCGGGAACGGGACGCAGCCGAGGCTCTCGTACAGGGCGCGGGCGGGGGCGTGGAAGGTGTCGCCGCCGGTGCCGATCTCGACGAGTTTCGTGCCGTGTGCGCGCAGGTCGGTGAAGGCGTGCTCGCACAGGGCGGTGCCCGTGCGGCCGCCGCGGTGGTGCCGGTCCACGGCGAGCAGGGTGATCTCGCCGTGCCGGCGGGCGGGGTCGGCCCGCCAGGCGACATAGCCGGCGAGGACGCCGTCGGCGGACTCGGCCACCGCGACGTACCGGTGCCGGGCCGGGTCGTGCAGGGTGGGCACCAGCTCGCGGTAGTCACCGCGCCAGTCGGCGTGCAGGGTGGCGAGGACGAGCCCGTCGAGGAGGGTGCCGACGGAGTCCTCGTAGAACAGCCGGAACGTGTCGACGGTGAGTTCGGTGAGTCGTGCCAGGTCGTCCTGGACGTATGCGCGAATCAGCATGGAGTGGACCTCTCGGGAGCCGAGGGAGGAAAGGGACACCTCTGGCCCGCCGGTCACACGGTCGGTGCCGGTGGGCCGACCTCAGCGGCGCGTACGCCAGGAAGAGAAGCACTCCATGCACGGCATGCTAGCGGCCTACGAAGGGACAGGTCATATGACTTTGCTGGTCGCCGCCGTCATCGTCCACGACCGGGCCGCGGGCCGGGTCGTCCTCCTCCAGCGGGGCGAGAACGCCAAGTTCGCCCGGGGCCGGTGGCACCTGCCCGTCGGGAAGAGCGAACCCGGGGAGCCCGTCACCGCGACCGCCGTGCGCGAGCTGTACGAGGAGACGGGCCTGACCGTGAAGCCGGAGGCGCTGGAGGTCGTGCACCTGGTCCACGCGGCCCACGGCGTCGAGGCACCGGACGGCTTCCTCACCGTCGCCTTCGCCGCCCACGAGTGGACCGGCGAGCTGGAGAACCGGGAACCGCACAAGCACGCCCAGGCCCGCTGGACCGACACCAGCGCCCTCCCCGAGGACTTCGTGGAGGGCGACGCGGCCGCGCTGCGCGGGTATCTCGACGGAGGGCCGCGACTGTCGCTGTACGACTGGACCTGAGCGCGGGAGCGGCGGTACGGCGACCGCCGTACCGCCACCGGGTGTCACCGCGGCCGGTGCCACCGCTTCAGCCGGCGTCCGTCACAGACGCCACCACACGTCGAACTGACCGTCCGGGCGCCGGGAGACGACGAAACCGCCGTAGGTGAACGGAGGTTCGATGTTGGCGAAGTTCAGGACGGACTGGGCGTCGGAGAGGATCGAATGGACCCAGGGGCCCGCCGCCTCGTCGGCGGCCTGATCCCTGAGTTGCCGGAGTTCCGCGATGTTCTCGGACATGGGGAGCGACTCCTTTCCCGTGGGTGGTGGACCCGTTGAGAGGGTGGGCGGCCAAGGCGCCGCCCACCCACAGGAGAAACTACTCTCCGCGTTCGAATGACTACAGAGCGCGATCGGAGTGAGTGCGGGGCGCACACGCGCCCGCGCGGTCCGGGTCAGCGCGGCTCGCGCACCACCGCCACATCCCCGGCCGCCACCAGCACGGACGCCGAAGCTCCGGCCGTGATGAGCGGCTTGCCGGTGAGCAGTTCGGACGCGTCGGCGGAGACCGTGATCTCGGCCGGTGACTCCCCGTGGTTGATCAGGAAGAGGTAGTCCGCGTCCGGGCCCCGGCGCAGTACGGCCTCCACACCGTCGGGGGTCGGGCGGACGGACTCGACGCCCGCCTCGGTACGGACGCGGTCCAGGAGGGACGCCAGGGTAGCCGGGTCCGGGCGGGTGGCCACGTACCAGGCCGTGCCCGAGCCGTGCGCGTGGCGGGTGACCGCCGGGACTCCGGTCAGCGGGCCCGAGGCGTACGACGTGACGGCCTCCGCGCCCGCGAGGGCGACCCGTTCCGACCAGAGGGAGGCCGTACCGCCCTCGCTCAGTTCCACCGACTCCCCCGGCAGCAGCGGGAACAGCTCGTCCGTGCGGACGCCGAGGGTCTCGCGGAACGCGCCCGGGTAACCGCCCAGCCGGACATGGCAGTTCTCGTCCACCGCGCCGCTGTGGAAGCCGACCGCGAGGGTGCCGCCGGCCTCCGCGAAGCCGGTCAGGTTGGCCGCGCCCGCGTCGTCCACCAGGTAGAGACTCGGGGCCAGCACCAGCTTGTAGGAGGAGAGGTCGGCGTCGGGGCGGACGAAGTCCACCGCCACACCGGAGCGCCACAGCGGCTCGTACCAGGAGCGCACCTGGTCCTGGAAGCGAAGCAACTCGCTGGGCTGGGACGGGAGTTCCACCGCCCACCAGGCGCTCCAGTCCCAGACGATCGCGACCTCGGCGACGCCCCTGCTGCCGCGCACCTCCGCCAACGACCGCAGATCCGCGCCCAGTCGGACGACGTCACGCCAGATCCGGCTGTCCGTGCCCGCGTGCGGCAGCATCGCCGAGTGCCACTGCTCGGCGCCCGCCTTGGCGGCCCGCCACTGGAAGTAGGCGATGCCGTCGGCGCCCCGGGCCACATGGGCGAGGGCGTTGCGGCGCAACTCCCCCGCCGTCTTGGCCCGGTTGACCGGCTGCCAGTTGACCGCGCCGGTGGAGTGCTCCATCAGCAGCCACGGAGCGCCGCCCGCCAGCGAGCGCACCAGGTCGCCGCTGAGCGCGATGTCGATCTCGGACTCGGGGTCCGTGGACTGGAGGTAGTGGTCGTTCGACACGATGTCCAACTCCGGCGCCCAGCGCCAGTAGTCGAGCTTGTCGAAGTTGTACATCACCATGAAGTTGGTGGTGGCGGGGGTCGCGGGGGCCGCCTCCAGCAGTACCTCGCGCTCCGCCTTGCACAGCGACAGCAGGGCGTCGGAGCAGAAGCGGCGCCAGTCCAGCTGGTGGGTCGGGTTGGGGACCGCGCCGGTCGGGCGGGGCGGGATGATCTCGTCCCAGTCGTAGTACCACTGGCTCCAGAACGTCGTGCCCCAGGCGTGGTTGAGCGCCGCCAGGTCGTCGTCGTACTTCTCGCGCAGCCAGACCCGGAACGCCGCCGCGCTGGTGTCGCAGTGGCACTCGCCGTTGTGGCAGCCGTACTCGTTGTGGACGTGCCACATGACGACGGCCGGGTGGTCGGCGTACCGCTCGCCGAGCACCCGGGCGATCCGCAGGGCCGCCTCGCGGTAGGCGGGGCTGGAGGGGCAGAAGGTCTGCCGGCTGCCGTACGAGAGGGTGCGGCCGTCCTTGTCGACGGGCAGCGCCTCGGGGTGCCTGACGAAGAACCAGGCCGGCGGGGCGGCCGTCGGGGTCGCCAGGTCGGCGGCGATGCCGTTGTCGTGGAGCAGGGCGAGGATCTTGTCGAGGCGGGTGAAGTCGTACTCGCCCTCGCGCGGCTCCAGGAGCGCCCACGAGAAGATGTTGACGCTCACCATGTTCACGCCCGCCTCACGCATGAGGCGTACGTCCTCGGCCCAGACCTCCTCGGGCCACTGCTCGGGGTTGTAGTCGCCGCCGTAGGCGAGACCCGGGACGTTCAGTTCGCGCTTCGCTTCGCGCTTCATTCGGCAGCCCCTTCGGCTTCCAGTCCGTTGTCCGTGCCCCTGCTCAGCAGGCGGCGGGTCGTGTCCACGCCCCACGGGTCCAGCGACAGCAGCCGGTCGCTGGAGGCCATCAGGCCGCCCGTGGCCTCGACGTGCGCCGCCCAGCGCTCGCGGGTCTCCACGGCGGGGCGGGCCATCAGGCAGTCGGGGTCGTTCACCCAGAGGCGGCCGTGCTGCCACTGGCGGCCGGCGCCGGTGAACTCGGCGGGGTCCTGGCCGGGCTGGCTGTAGTCGTCCGCCTCGGGGCGCCGGTGCGGGGCCGTGTCGGGGCTGACCCGCATCGCGTCGAACAGCCCGATCGAGGGGAGGATCGGCGCGCCGCAGCCCAGCAGGTAGGCGTCGGGGCCGATCGCGGCGCGGATCAGTTCGATCCCGGAGCGGTACGCGGCGAGCGCGTCCACGTCGGCGTGGCGTACGCCGTCCAGGGCGCCCGCGTAGAGGAAGTCGACCTTGAAGTAGTCGTAGCCCTCGGCGCGCAGGGTGGTGAAGACCTCGGTGAGGTACGCCGCCGCCCCGGGGTGGGTGGTGTCGAGCACGTACAGGTCGTGGCCCCAGTTGCGGCCGGCGTGGGTGGGGGCGCCGTTCGCGTCGCGCACCAGCCACTCGGGGTGCTCGGCGGCCAGGGTGCTCGCCGGGTCGACCAGGAAGGGCGCCGTCCAGATGCCGGCGCGGCGCCCGCGTGCCCGGATGGCCTCGGCGATGCCCTCGCGGGAGCGGAAGCGGCCGGAGAGGGTGAGCCAGTCGCCGAGGGCCTTCTGGTAGCCGTCGTCGATCTGGACGACGTCGATGGGCAGGTCGAGGGTGTCCATCGCCCGGAGGTTCTCGTGGATGTCGTCCTCGGTGACGGAGGTGAAGTACTCGTACCAGGAGCACCAGACGGTGGGTGCCGGGCGGGGGGCCGTGAGGCCGAGGCTCGCCGCCCAGTCGCCCAGCACCGACTGGATGTGTTCGCCGGTCCACTCCTTCACGGGGCCGTCGGCGCTCACCTCCGCCCGGCCGTCGCGGACGACGAGGCGGATCGAGGGCACCTCGGCGGTCGGCTCGGGCGCCGCCCACAGCCGTACGGGGGTGCCGTCGCCCGGGTCGAGCGCGAGCAGGCCCTCGCCCTGGAAGGTGTCGGCGGGCACGGTGCGGCCGGGGCGGTAGCAGACGGTGGCCCAGTTGGCGCCGGTCGGGCGGTACGGGGCGTCGCCGAGGGCGTAGGGGCCGCTGGGGCTCCAGGACTGCCAGCCCTCCTCGTGGACCCGGGCCGTGTGCGGGTCCACGGGCACGGAGGTGACCGGGGTGAAGGGGTGGGGCACGGTGGTTCTCTCTCAGGGGTTCAGGAACGGTTGTGGCGCCGGACCCGTTTCGGGCACGGCTCCGGCGCCGGACCTCGGTGGTCCGGCGCCGGAGCGCTGGCGGAAGGCCGTGTCAGCCCTTGTTCGCGCCCAGGGTGAGGCCGCCCACGAACTGCCGCTGGAGCAGGAAGTAGACGATCAGGGTCGGGATCGCGGTGAGCAGGGCTCCGGCGGCGACGAGGTTGTTGTCGGTGAAGAACTGGCCGGAGAGGTTGTTCAGCGCCGAGGTGATCGGCATGTTCTCGCCGGTGGAGATCAGGACGAGCGCCCAGAAGAAGTCGTTGTAGATCCAGATGGACAGCAGCGTGGCGAGGGCGGCCATCGCGGGCTTGCACAGCGGTAGCACGATCTGCCAGTACATCCGCCACACCGAGGCGCCGTCGACGAGCGCGGCCTCGGTCAGTTCGTGCGGCAGGGAGCGCATGTAGTTGCTGAGCACGAAGGCGCAGAACCCGGACTGGAACGCGATGTGGATGAGGACCAGGCCGAGCGCGGAGTCGTACAGCTTGCCGCTCATCGTGATGCCGGGCAGGTCGATGAGCAGGTAGAGGCGGTACAGCGGGGTGATGATGACCTGCTGCGGGAGCAGGTTGCCCGCCGTGAACAGCAGCAGCAGGAACAGGTTGACGCGGAAGTCGAAGCGGCTGACGTAGAACGCGACCATCGACGACAGGAACAGCGTGAGCAGCACCGCCGGGACGGCGATGATCAGCGTGTTCACGAAGTAGTGCGTCATGTCCGACTGCGTGAACGCGTTCGTGAAGTTGTCGAGGGTCAGCTTGTCGGGCCAGGAGACATAGCCCTTCTCGGATGTCTCCGAGTAGGGCCTGAGGGCCGCGTAGATCGCCCAGAGCAGCGGGGCGAGCCAGGCCAGCGCGGTGCCGGCCAGGAACACGTGCAGCAGGATCCGGGCGGGCCGGACGGGCGTACGGACCTTGTGCAGGCCCGTCGCGGGGTCCGTCATGACGCCCTTGGTGACGGTGGGGGCGGAGGCGCTCATGCGCGGCGCTCCTTCCGGAAGGTGCTGATCAGGTACGGGATGATCACGACGAGCGAGATCAGCAGGAGGACGACCGCGATCGCCGACCCGTATCCGATCCGGCTGGACTCACCGATGATGTTGCTGGTCACGAGGATCGACAGCAGTTCGGTGCCCTGGGCTCCGCCGTTGAAGACGAAGACGAGGTCGAAGGCGCGCAGGGCCTCGATGATGGTGACGACCAGGACGACCGTGTTGGTGGGGCGCAGCGTCGGGAAGATGACGTTCTTGAAGGTCTGCCACTCGTTGGCGCCGTCGAGGGAGGACGCCTCGCGCAGCGAGGGGTCGACGCCCTTCAGGCCGGCCAGGTAGAGGATCATCATGTAGCCGGTGTGACGCCAGGACGCGGCGATGAGAATGGCCCAGAGGTTGAGGTCCGGGTCGCCGATCCAGTCGATGTACTTGCCGGGCTCGTTGGCGCCGATCAGGCTGTTGATCAGGCCGGTGTCCGGGTTGTAGACGAGCTGCCAGACGAAGCCGATGACGGCCATGGAGAGCACGACGGGCAGGAAGAACGCCGTCTGGTAGACCCGGCTGAACCGGATCTTCTTGTCCAGCTGCACGGCCAGGAACAGGCCCATGGGCGTCGGGATCAGGATCAGGACGACGAACCAGATCACGTTGTGCTGGACGGCCGGCCAGAACTGCGGGTTGTTCTCGAACAGCTCCTTGAAGTTCTCCAGCCCGACCCACTTGATGGAGTCGAAGCCGATGCCGTCCCAGGTGGTGAACGCGAGGAGGATCGAGGCGAGGGCCGTCACCCAGACCAGCAGGACGTGCAGGATCGTCGGCAGGCCCGCCATCACACCGAGGGTCAGCCGGTCGCGCTTGGTCAGCAGCCGCTTGTGGCCCGTCGCGGGCTTCTTGGCGGGGACATGGGCAGAGCCCGGAGGCGGCACGGCCGCCTCCGGGTTGCCCGACTTCTCGGGGGTGGTGTCTGTCTTCGTCATGACGAGGCGAAGATCGTCTTCTTCTGGCGCTCGATCGACGAGAGCAGGCTGTCGATGCCCTTGGGGTCGCGGATGAACTTCTGCAGCGAGGGCTGCATCACCGTGGAGGTGAAGTCCGGACGGCTGTCGCGGTCCATGAACTGGGTCAGGCTCTTGGCGCCCGCGATCATCTCGTACGCCTTCTTCTGCAGCGGCGTGTACGACGAGGTGTCGGCGCCGGAGGCGGCGTGCACGACGCTCGGGTCGGCCTTGAGGTAGATGTCCTCGGCCTCCGTGGTGCCCAGGAACTTCAGGAGCTTGACGGCCTCGGCCTTGTTCTTCGGGCTCTTGCTCATCATGAAGCCGTCGGTGGGCGCCTCGACGGTGTCCTGCCCGTACGCCGGGTCGATCTCCGGGAAGGCGAAGAAGTCGAGGTCGTCGAGGTCGTCCTTGTTGGTGAACTGCTGCGCCACGAAGGTGCCCAGCAGGTACATGCCGGCCTTCTTCGACACCAGGGTCTGCGCGGCGTCCTGCCAGGTGCGGCCGACGGCGCCCTCCTGGTGGTACGGGAGCAGCTCCGCCCACAGGTCGAAGGCGGACTTGACCTTGGCGTCGGTCCAGGACGCCTTGCCCGCCATCAGCTCGACGTGGAAGTCGTAGCCGTTCTTGCGGAAGTTGATCTGGTCGAAGGTGCCGAGCGCGGGCCAGGCGTCCTTGTCACCGAAGGCGATCGGGGTGAGCCCGTCCTTCTTCATCTGCTTGCACAGGGCGATCAGCTGGTCCCACGTGGTGGGAACCTCGTAGCCCTTCTCCGCGAAGACGCTCTTGCGGTAGAAGAGCGCCCAGGGGTACGTGTACAGCGGCACGAAGTAGTACTTGCCGTCCTCGCCCTTGCTGAGCTTCTGCATCGCCTCGGGGAAGTTGCCCTGGATGCTCTTCCACACGTCGTCGATCGGCGAGGCCAGCCCCTTGGCCGCGAAGAACTGCATCCGGTAGCCCGCGAACCAGGTGAACACGTCGTCCGGGGTGCCCTGCAGATACGAGTTGATCTGCTCCTGGAAGGTGTTGGAGTCCTTGGTGTTCACGTCGACCGTGATGCCGGACTTCTTCTTGTACGCCGCGTAGATCTCGGCGAACGCCTTCTTCGGAACCGGGTCGGACGCCTTCGACCCGAGGGTGACGGACTTCGGGTCGGCGGCCGTGCCGCTGCCCCCGCAGGCGCTCAGCAGGGGGATGCCGGCGCCGAGCGCTGCCGCGCCGCCTATGCCGCGCAGCAGGCTGCGGCGGCTGGGACCGGGCACGGCGAGACCGGAGGGTGTGAGTTGCATGTACGGCTCCCTGGGGACAGGTGGTTCGGTCTCAATGGCCCTCGCCGGTGACTGATCGAAAACAATCAGAAACCAACTCGACCGAACACGGCTGGCCGCCATAACAGCTCTATGTCATGTCATACGTCAAGACTTCTTGTCCCCCTTTGTTGAAACGTAATCCCTGGTTGTCGAAACGTGACCGTCACACGCGTGACCCAGATCACAGACGGACATGAACGCACATACAGGGACACACCAATCGCACAAGCCCGAACGCACCCCCGCGCATGATCATTTGAAGGCGGAGGGCGTCTTGCCGTATTTGCGCCGGCGTATGGACGCGCCCCGGTGCCCCCGGCGCTTCACCGGTCCGCCGTCCCGCGTCGCGCCGCCGTTCAGCTGGATCCAGATCCGCACCTCGGTCCCGCCCAGCACCGACGACCCCAGGCGCACATCGCCGCCGGTCGACTCGGCGAGTCGGCGGACGATGTCGAGGCCCAGACCGGTCGAGCCGTCGCTGCCCGAGCCCCGGCCACGGGCCATCGCGGCCTCGCGGTCGGTGATGCCCGGCCCGGCGTCCGAGACCAGGACGATCACCGCGTCCTCGCCGTTGTGAACATCCACCGCGAACGCCGTGCCCTCCGCCGTGTGACGGAAGACATTGCCGAGCAGGGCGTCCAGCGCGGCGGCCAGGTCGGCGCGGGCGACGGGTATCCGGACCGGGCGCTCGACCCCGGCCACCCGCCACTTACGGCCCTCGTCCTCCGCGAGCGCCGACCAGAACGCCATCCGCTCCCGGACCACCTCGGCCGCGTCGCACCCGGCGCCGGGCCCCGCCACCGCCGTCCGCGGCTTGGCCTCCCGCGCCGTCCGGATGATCGTGTCGACCTCCCGCTCCAGCTGCTCGACCGCCGCCCGCGTCTGCTCGGCGGCCGGTCCGTCGCCCAGCGAGGCCGCGTTCAGCCGCAGCACGGTCAGCGGGGTCCGCAGCCGGTGCGACAGGTCCGCCGCCAGCTCCCGCTCGTTCGCCAGCAGCTGGACCACCTGGTCCGCCATCGCGTTGAACGCCACCGCCGCCAGCCGCAGCTCCTTCGGCCCCTTCTCCGGCACGCGCGCGCCCAGCTGCCCCTCCCCCAGCTCGTGCGCGCTCTCCACCAGCCGCCGCGCGGGCCGGACCATCCGCACCCCCAGCCGGTCGGCCACCGCCACCGAGCCGACGATCAGCGCGAGGCCCACCCCGGCGAGCACCGCCCACGCGGTGGCCACTCCGTTGCTCACCTCCGACTCGGGCACGAACACCTCGACGACCGCTATCGCGCCGGAACTGAGCGCGGTGGGCTGCAGCAGCGTGGACCCGCCCGGCACCTCCGTGGTCGAGGCCCGGCCCAGCCTTCGCACGGTGGCGATGTCCCGGTCGGACGCCCGCTGTCGGCCCAGGTCGAGCGCGCCCGCCCCGGCGCCGTCCGCCGGTATGTGCACCGCCATCCCGTCGTCCGACCCGGCCGAGGCGACGACCCGCTCCAGCTGCTCCCGGTCGGTGGTGATGGAGAGCGCCGGGGCGATCGCGGCCGCCTCCCGCTCGGCGCCCGAGAAGGCCCGGTCCCGCGCCATCTCCTTGACGACCAGCCCGAGCGGCACCGCGAAGGCGACCACGACCATCGCCGTCACCGCCAGGCACACCTTCACCAGCGCCCACCTCATGACGCCACCGCCCCACGCGCCTCGGCCGGCGTCCCCCTCATGGCCGCTCCTCCGCGCCCGGCGGCTCCAGCTTCACGCCGACCCCCCGCAAGGTGTGCAGATAGCGGGGCTTCGCCGCCGTCTCCCCCAACTTCCGCCGCAGCCACGACAGATGCACATCGATGGTCTGGTCGTCCCCGTACGCCTGCTGCCACACCTCCGCCAGCAGCTCCTTGCGCGGGACGACGACACCGGGCCGGCCGGCGAGGAAGGCGAGCAGGTCGAACTCCCGCCGGGTGAGGTCCAGTCGTACCCCGTCCAGCTCGGCCTGACGGCGCAGCGGGTCGATCGCGAGGCCGCCGACGCGGATGACCGTGGACGGCGGCGCCTCGGCGGACGAGGCGCGGGAGCGGCGCAGCACGGCCGCCATCCGGGCCGACAGGTGCTCGACCGAGAACGGCTTGGTCAGATAGTCGTCCGCGCCCGCGTTCAGCAGCCGGACGATCTCCGCCTCGTCGTCGCGCGCGGTCGCGATGATGACCGGGACGTCCGTGATGCCGCGCAGCATCTTCAGTGCCTCCGAGCCGTCCAGGTCGGGCAGCCCGAGGTCGAGGATGACCACGTCGAAGCGGATGTGCGCGACCTCGCGCAGCGCCTCCAGGGCCGTGCCGACGCTGCGCACGGTGTGTGCGGCGTCCGTCAGATGCCTGATCAGCGCCGAGCGTACGAACTGGTCGTCCTCGACCACGAGCACACTTGCCATGCGCCGCACCGTACGCCAAACGGGCCGGGCCGGTCGGGGCCTGTGGACAACTCGCGCGACCACGACGGGAAGGGCCTGTGGACAACTCACCCGAGGACGAGGGGAGGGGCCCGGGACCACGACACGACTGGGGCCGGTGGGGCAGTATGGCCGCGATGCGCAGAGGGCTTCTCCACGTACTGGCCTGGCTGCTCGCCACGGGCGCGGCGGTCACGCTGTCGTGGTGGGGCGTCCACACGGTGCTGGCCGGCACGGCCTACGACCCGCCCCGCGCCCTCCCGATCACGGCCGTGGACGACCGCGCCCAGGGCGCCCCCACGCCGATCACCGCGACGCCGCTCCCGGAGCCGTCGAAGAGCACGGAGCGGCCGGAGGAACCCGGGAAGCGGGGCGGCGCAGACTCCGGCGAGCGGTCCCCGACCCCGTCCGAGCCGTCGAAGTCCCCGGGGACCGGCCCGAGTCCGGGCACCGGTGCCCCGGCCCCGTCGACGGCGCCGGGCGAGATCAAGGCCTACGACACCGAGGGCGGCCGGGTGGTCTTCTCCCTCGCCGACGCCTACGCGACCCTCGTCTCGGCGACGCCCGGCTCGGGCTGGTCGATGCAGGTGTGGAAGACCGAGACCTGGATCCGGGTCGACTTCGCCGCCGGCGCGGACCGGGTGTCGGTCTTCTGCACCTGGCACGACAGCGCGCCCCGGGTGGACGTACAGAACTTCTGAGGCCGCCCGGTGCCGGTGCGCGCGCTCAGTGGAACGCCGACGACGGCGGCGCCGGTGAGGCCACCGCGCCCGCGTCCGTCACCGGGACCGCGCCGCCCGTGAAGTCGGTGAGCGCCCGGCCGTGTTCGACGCGGCCGGGGTGCGGGTCGGAGGCGGCCCGGCGGGTCAGTTCGGCGACGGGGAGCGGCCGGTCGGAGGCGACGAGGACCGCGTTGCCGAAGCGTCTGCCGCGCAGCACGGTGGGGTCGGCGACCAGGGCCAGTTCGGGGAAGACCGTGGCGGCGGTGGCGATCTGGCCCCGCAGATGGGCCAGCGGGGGGCCGTCGGCGAGGTTGGCGGCGTAGCAGCCGCCGGGCTTCACCACCCGCCGTACGTCCGTGAGGAACTCCGTCGACGTCAGATGCGCCGGGGTGCGCGCCGCGCTGAACACATCCGCGATCACCAGGTCCGCCCAGCCGTCCGGCACCTTCGCGAGCCCCTCGCGCGCGTCCGTCGACCGCACCCGTATGCGCGCGTTCGGGTCCAACGGCAGTGCCCGCCGGACCAGTTGGACGAGGGCCGCGTCGCGCTCGACGATCTGCTGGGTGGAGCGGGGGCGCGTGGCCGCGACATAGCGGGCAAGGGTGAAGGCGCCCCCGCCGAGGTGCACGGCGTGCACGGGCCGCCCGGCCGGGGCGACGAGGTCGATCACATGCCCGAGCCTGCGCTGGTACTCGAAGGACAGATACGCGGGATCGTCGAGGTCGACATGCGACTGCGGCGCCCCGTCGACCAGCAACGTCCAGGCCTGCGGCCGGTCCCGGTCCGGGAGCAGCTCGGCGAGCCCTCCGTCGACCTCCTCGACCACGGCGTCCGCATCCTGCCCACGCCGTCCGCGCCCCTGCTTCGACCTGCCCATCAGTCCATTATCGAGCGTGGAGCAGGGTGCGCGCGCCGGGCGCCCGGGCGCACCTCTACCGACAGTTGTCCGCCGCCTCGATCAGCCGCGCCGCCTCGTCCAGCGCCGCCCGCAGCACCGTCGGATCGGTCGCGAGGTCCGCCTCCCCGGGCGGCAGCAGCCAGTCGGCGCCCTCCGCGGGGACCAGCACCGCGCCCCGCCCGTCGCTCTGCGTGCACGTACTCCCCGGCACGTCCCACGCGTCCGCCGTACCCGGCGGCACCAGGAATCCGAGGGTGTCGCACGTGTCGTCGTGCAGCACGGGCCCGACCGTCATGACGGGCCCCACCGCGTCGACGGCGCCCCGGCGGAGAATGTCGACCGCCTCCAGCCCCTGCCGCGCGGGCACGGTCACCAGGTCGCACTCGGAACGGGGTTCGAGATTCTTCATCCGGGCCTCCCACGCCTACCAGCGCCCTGCCCAACGCGCCACCGCGTCAACGGCTACGGCGAAACTGCGCCGCAAAGGATGGCAGTTCATGGCAGATCCAGGATGAGATATCCGGTTTGTAGCCAAACCTCGCGTGGAGGCCCCGATGGGGCGGGTACGTTCTTGCCCCGCCGGACACAGCGGAACCAAACGTGCAGCACGCACACAAGTCCTAATGAATCCGGCATGGTTCGACGGTTCGCGAGAGAGGGCCCGGCCATGGCGTCGTCAGCGGTGACCTCGTCCCAGTTCCCCCGTCCACAACGGCCGAACCTCGCCTTCAGGCGGCTGCGCGGGCAGCGTTCGCCGGGCGAGTTCGCCGCGGCGGTACGGCGGGCCGCGCGTGAGATCGGCGAGCGGGTGAGCTGTGACGCGCGTTACGTCGGACGGGTCGAGGCAGGCGAGATCCGCTGCCCCAACTACGCATACGAACGGGTGTTCTTGCACATGTTCCCCGGCCGGACACTGACCGACCTGGGGTTCGCGCCCCGCGCGGAGGTACGCGGTCGGGGGGCGCGCCCCGCCGAGGAGGCGCCCTCCCCTCGCAACAAGAGCCGCTCGCACTCCTCACACGGAACGAGGGGTGAGACGGAAGGGGCGTACGAGCCGTATGACACGCAGGAGATGTACGACATGCAGGACCCGCGGGGCGACACGGGCTATGTGCGCGGCCGGCGGGGCACGCAGCACACGTACCAGAACCACGAGGAGAGCGACGTGCAACGTCGCGCGTTCATGACCGGAGGTACCGCCGCGATGGCGGCCGCCTCGTTCGGCCCCTTCGCCCTGGGGGGCACCGCCTCGGCCACGGGCCGTCCCGTGCACCGGGCTGGTACGGGGGAGGCGGGGGCCCTCGAAGCGGCCGTACGCAAGATCCGGCTGCTCGACGACCGGCACGGGGCGGACGGGCTGTACCGCAGGGCCTCGGCGCCGCTGCGGGCGGCGTACGCGCTGCTCGACGCGGGCACCACCCGGCAGGCGACCGCCGACCGGCTCTACTCGGGGGCGGGCGAACTGGCCATCTCCGTGGGCTGGCTGGCCCATGACTCGGGCCGGTTCGACGACGCCCGCTCGCACTACGCGGAGGCCCTCGCCACCGCCCGGATGTCGGGGGACGCCGGGCTGGAGGCGCACGCGTTCTGCAACACGGCGTTCCTCGCGCGGGACGCGGGCCGCCCGCGCGAGGCGGTACGGGCGGCGCAGGCCGCGCAGCGGGTCGCCCGGCCGCTGGGCTCGCCCCGGCTGATGTCCCTGCTGGCGCTGCGGGAGGCGGGCGGCTGGGCGGGGCTCGCCGACCGCACCGGCTGCGAGCAGGCGCTGGCCCGGGCGCACGCCCTGTTCGGCCGGGGGGCGTCCGAGGCCGACCCCGAGTGGATGAGCTTCTACGGGGAGGCCGAGCTGGAGGGCCTGGAGGCGCAGTGCTGGTCCACGCTGGGCGACTGGCCGCGGGCGTCGCGGCACGCGCGCCGGGCGGCCGGGACACAGAACCCGCACTTCACCCGGAACATCGCGCTCTACACCGCCGAGCTGGCCGACGACCTCGCGCGCGGGGGGCGTCCCGACGAGGCCGCGGCGGCCGGGATGCGGGTCCTCGACCTCCTCGACGAGGTCCAGTCCTCCCGTGTCCAGCAGATGCTGGCGGGCACGGCACGGGTCCTGCTGCCGCACCGCCGGGCCTCGGGGGTGTCGGCGTTCCTGGAACGGCACGCGGGGGTCGCGCGGAGCGCATAGCCGGGCGCCGGCGGCGGAGAGCCTCTGCGGCGGAGGGCGTCTTCCGCGGAGGACGTCTTGCGCGGAGGACGACGGCTAGCCGGCCAGGTGCCCCGTGTCGTTCCACGACTCGATCGCCGGGTCGCCGTAGGCCCAGCCGAGGACCGACAGGGACGTCGGGTTGAGGCGCACGCGCGCGGCGAAGGAGAGGTCGAGGCCCAGCCAGCGGGCGGCTATGGAGCGCAGGACGTGGCCGTGGGCGAAGACCAGCACGTCGCGGTCGTCCGCGCGGGCCCAGGCCACCACCTCGTCCGCGCGCGCGGAGAGCTGGTCGAGGGTCTCGCCCCCGGGGACGCCGTCGCGCCACATGAGCCAGCCGGGGCGGAAGGCCTGGATCTCGGCGGGGGTGAGACCCTCGTACGCGCCGTAGTCCACCTCCATCAGCGTGTCCCACTCGGTGGCCCGGTCGCCGAAGCCGGCCAGATCGCATGTCTCACGCGCGCGGGAGAGGGGACTCGTGCGGACGTCGACACCGGGCAGCCCGTCCAGGGGCGCCCGGTGCAGGCGCTCCCCGAGGAGCTTGGCGCCGCGCCGTCCCTCTTCGAGGAGCGGAATGTCCGTCCTGCCGGTGTGCTTCCCGAGCAGGGACCATTCCGTCTGTCCGTGCCGGGCCAGCAGGATGCGCGGTGCCATGGGCTTCCTTTCAGGACGCCTTCGGGAAGAAGGGAGAAATCGGAGGCGGATGTCTCCATCATCGCTCACGCTGTCGGAGGGCAACCCAAAAGGCGATCCCGGCGTCTTGGACATCGTCTTGCTCAAGGGCCACAGCAGCACCACACACAGATGAACATCGACGCGTACAGGCGACAGATGGGGGAGGACGTTCGGATGCCGCAGACCGAGGCGACCGAGGCACCGGTTACCAGAAGGACCGGCGCACCGGTTACCGAGGCGGCGCCGAGCTCCCGGCTCCGCTGGTGGACCGAGCTGCCGCTGATCCTGCTGGTGTACGGGGCCTACTCGGCCGGCCGGCTGCTGGCCCGCGGCGACACCTCGCACGCCGTCGAGCACGGGCTGACGATCCTGCGGATCGAGAAGGCCCTGTGGCTCAACGCCGAGCATCCGCTGAACCGTCTGTTCACCCGTGAACCCTGGATAGGGATACCCGCCGACTTCTGGTACGCGTCGCTGCACTACCTGGTCACACCCGCGCTCCTGGTCTGGCTCTTCAGGTCCCGCACCGTGCGCTACCGCGCGGCCCGGACCTGGCTGCTGACCTCCACGTTCATCGGCCTCATCGGCTTCACCCTGCTCCCCACCTGCCCGCCCCGGCTGCTCGCGCCCTCCCACGGCTTCGTCGACACCATGGCGTACTACAGCTCCTGGGGCTGGTGGGGCGGTGAGGCCAGCGCGCCCCGGGGCCTGGGCGGCATGACCAACCAGTACGCGGCGATGCCGAGTCTGCACGTCGGCTGGGCCCTGTGGTGCGGGGTGATCCTCTGGCGCTTCGGCGGCGGCTCCCGTCTCGTCCGCACGGCCGCGGTCGCGTATCCGCTGATCACCACGATCGTGGTGATGGGCACCGCCAACCACTACTTCCTCGACGCGGTGGCGGGCGCCGCCGTGATGGGGGCGGGTCTGCTGCTGACCCCGCTGGTGCTGCGGATCGCGGACCAGTGGCGCGGCTCGCTGGGACTCGCGGCGGTGGCCGGGGAGCGGTTCGGCGGGGCGGACCGGCGTCCGGCGGAGGAACCCGCCCTTCCCGCCACAGCGGCCTCTTCGGGCTCGATCTCCCCCATTGTCAGTGGTGGGTGCCAGACTTCCCCGGGTGAGCGATTTCCACGGCAGCGGATCACCGGACCCGAGCCGGGTGCCGCCCCCTCGGAAGCAGGGGACGGCGCTCCGGCAGCGACTCGCTGAGCTGCGCGGACCCGAGGTCCCCCCCAAGGCGCTGGACGCGCGCGCCCTCGCGGCGCTCGCGGCCAACCCCGGCTGTGAGCGCCGCGCGCTGCTCGACGGCGCGGGGGTGAACAAGGCGGTGCTGGCGGACGCGCTCGGCTCGCCCTCCGCCTTCGGCCAGTCCCAGTTCGCCTTCATGCGGGGCAACGCCTTCGAGGCCCGCGTCAAGGCGGACGGCGGCGCGGAGCTGCTGCGGCTCACGCACGAGAGACTGGACCCCGGCGCCGAGCCGCCGAGCTCGGCGTCCGTTCCCGACCTCACCGCCGTCGGTCCCGAGGGCCGCGCCGCCCGTACGGCGCTGGCGCTGCGCGAGGCCACGGACGCGGGCGGCTGGACACTGCTGGACCACCCCATGCTCGCGCTCGACGTCGCGGGCACCCCCGCGTTCCTGGAGCCGGACGCCGTGGTGGTCCACCCGGACGGCAGCTGGTCGGTCGTCGAGATCAAGTCCTTCCCGATGCTGGACGGTTCGGCGGACCCGGCGAAGGTCGGCGCTGCGGCCCGCCAGTCCGCGGTGTACGTGCTGGCGCTGGAGGAGGTCGCCGCCCGGCTCGGCGGCGAGTCCCGCAAGGGCTCCCCCGCTCCCGAGGTCCGCCACCGGGTGCTGTTGGTCTGCCCCAAGGACTTCACCAACCTCCCCACGGCCGCCGCGGTGGACATCCGTAAGCAACGGGCGGTCACCCGCCGCCAGTTGACCCGGCTGACCCGGATCGAGGAGATCGCGGACACCCTCCCCGAGGGCACCTGCTTCGCCACGGACCTGCCCCAGGGGCGGCTGACGGAGGCCGTCGAGGCGCTGTCCGCCACCTACGCCCCCGAGTGCCTCGCCGCCTGTGAGCTGGCCTTCCACTGCCGGGCCCGCTCCCGCACGGACGGCGCGGTCACGTCCCTGGGCCGGGCCACGCGCGCCGAGCTGGGCGGCCTCACCACGGTCGACGACGTCCTGGCGGCGGCCCACGGCCGGGCCGGCGACCCGGACGACCCCGCCGTGGCCGCGCTGCGCAGAGCCGCGGCGCTGCGGGCGGAGGCGCTGGGCACCCCGGGCGCGCGCCGCGAGGCGACCCCCGTCCTCGGTACGGCCCCGGAGGGCGTTCCGTGTCGCTGATCGCCACCCTCGCCCGTCTCGAAGCCGTCAGCACGGGCCGCGCCCAGCCCGCCGCCACCGTCCTGCACCGGCATCTCTCGGACCGCCCCCTCGTCCTCGTGCCGCTCACCACAGCCGGTGAGGCAGGGGCCCCGCTGGGCGCGCTCGTCGGCACCGACCGGGACGCGCCCCGGCTGCTGGTGGTGGCCCAGCCCCGCGACCGCGACCTGCGGTTCGCGTTCCTGGCCGAGCTGGCGGACATCGTGCTGCCGTACATGGACACCTACGCCGACGTGGTGGAGGCGGCCGAGCGCAACGAAACCGATCCGGAGACCGGCAAACGCGTCAAGGTCGAGGTCGAACTGTGCGCGGACGCCCCGCAGTTGATCCTGCCGAGCCGCACGGGCATCGACTTCGTCCGGCTCCTCGGGCGCTCCATGCGGTTCCGGCGCACCGCCGAGCAGGACCCGGAGGCGCCCCATCCGGCGCCCCCGCGCGTGCCGTTGCTCGGCCGGTGGCTCACCCACTTCGGGGAGCGGGCGCGGGTGCCGGGCTCCTCGCTGCTGCTCGCGCTCACCGATCTGCTGTCGCGGCACTGGGCCACCGGCCAGTCCGGGGTGGAGGACCAGCACCTCGCGTCGCTGCTGGCCTGGATCGACCCGCCGGAGGGGGAGCCCGGCGAGGCGGCGGCGCGGCGGGCCGAGCTGGCGCGGGACGCCGAGGGGCAGTTGCTGTGCCCGCCCGCCGGACCCGCGACCGACCCGGCGTTCGACAACAGGCTGCTGGCCCCCGCCATCGAGCGGTACGACAAGGCGCGCCTCGCGCTGGCCGCCGCCGAGGACGGCATGGAGGCCGACGACCGGCTGGGCGCGCTGACCGCCGCCGAGCGGGAGATCCGCGCCCTGGTCGAGAGCCGCACCCGGCCCACCTGGGACGCGGTCTGGCACGGCCTCGACCTGCTGCGCGCCCTGCCGGAGGGTGCCCACGCGGCCGACCGGTGGACCCGCGACCGCTGGTCCTTCACCGGCCACCGGGACCGGATCACCGCCGGGGAGCCCCCGCAGCCCCGGATCGACGACGCGGTCACCGCCGCGAACAAACTGGCCGCGCGCGAGCGCGAACAGGCCCGCCTCGACGCCCAGGAGGCGCTGGACGACCCGCTCGTCATGGCCGGGCGGCGGCTCGCCGGGGAGGCGTTCGCCGGAGAGGTCACGGACGTCGTGATGGCGTACAGCGAGAGCAAGCGGCCGAGCCCCCGGCCGCTGGTCACCGTACGGACCCACGACCGGCCGCATCTCGGGGAGCGGGCGAAGGTGTACCGCTCGCTGGGCGGGAAGCCGCAGACGGCGGAGTTCGTGGCGTACGAGGAGTGCGCGGACTCCGGGGAAGGCGGGACCGGTGGCCCGGACGGCGGCCTGCTGGTGCTGCGGATCATGGACAGGATGGGGCGGGGCAAGGAGCCGGAGGCCGGGTCGGTGCCCGAGATGGGGGACCTGCTCTGCTTCACCCTCTTCGAGCACGACCAGCGGGGCGGGGCGAAGCTGCCGGACCCCGAGGAGACACCGTGGACGCACGGCGGGCCGCCGGGTGAGCCCGACGCCGTACCGCTGCCGGACCCGGTGACCGAGGAGGACGTGCTGTGACCGTCACCGAGACCGTGCTCGACCCCGGGGCGGCGGCCGGCCGCGCCACCGACGCGATCCTGCGCGACACGCTGCACGGGGACGCGCGCGGGGTCGTCGTCGACTCCCCGCCCGGCGCCGGGAAGTCGACCCTCGTGGTCCGCGCCGCGCTGGAGCTGGCCTCCGCCGGACGCCCGCTGATGGTCATCGCACAGACGAACGCGCAGGTCGACGATCTGGTGATCCGGCTCGCCGAGAAGGAACCGGACCTGCCGGTCGGCCGGCTGCACAGCAGCGACAGCGACCCCTACGACAAGGCGCTGGACGCCCTGGGACACGTACGGAAGTCGACGAAGGCAGCCGATCTCGCCGGGCTGGACGTGGTGATCTCCACGGCCGCGAAGTGGGCCCACGTCAAGGGTGTCGAGCCGTGGCGGCACGCGATCGTCGACGAGGCGTACCAGATGCGGTCGGACGCGCTGCTGGCCGTGGCGGGCCTGTTCGAGCGGGCGCTGTTCGTGGGTGACCCGGGGCAGCTGGACCCGTTCGCGATCGTGGGCAGCGAGCAGTGGGCGGGGCTGTCGTACGACCCGTCGGCCTCGGCGGTGACGACCCTGCTGGCGCACAACCCCGAGCTGCCGCAGCACCGGCTGCCCGTGTCGTGGCGGCTCCCGGCGTCGGCGGCGCCGCTGGTCTCCGACGCGTTCTACCCCTTCACCCCGTTCCGCAGCGGCACGGACCACGGGGACCGCGGGCTCGGGTTCGCGGTGCCGTCGGACGGCTCCGGCCCCGACCGGGTCATCGACGAGGCGGCGGAGTCGGGGTGGGGCCTGCTGGAGCTGCCGGCCCGGCACACACCCCGCACCGACCCGGAGGCGGTCCGGGCCGTCGCGCTGGTCGTACGGCGGCTGCTCGACCGGGGCGGGGCGGCGACCTCGGAGCGGTCCGACGAGCCGGTGCCGCTGACCGCCGACCGGATCGCCGTCGGCACGGCCCACCGCGACCAGGCCGCCGCGGTGCGCTCCGCGCTGGCGGAGCTGGGGGTCGCGGACGTGGTGGTCGACACGGCGAACCGGCTCCAGGGCCGGGAGTACGACGTCACGGTCGTCCTCCACCCGCTCTCCGGGCGGCCCGACGCGACGGCGTTCCACCTGGAGACCGGACGGCTGTGCGTCCTCGCCTCCCGGCACCGGCACGCCTGCGTCGTGGTGTGCCGCGCGGGTGTCTCCGACCTCCTCGACGACCATCCGTCCACCGAGCCGGTCCAGCTGGGCGTCACCGTGAAGTTCCCGGACGGCTGGGAGGCGAACCACGCGGTCCTGGCGGAGCTGGGGGAACACCGGGTGGCCTGGCGGCCTTAGGACAGATGGGGAAGGTGGGGACAGGAGCGGGGCGGCGCCTTCGGGGGCGCGGGTGTGTGAGGGGCGGGGTGCGGGGCGCCGGGTGGGCTCGATGCCCACTTGCGCGGTCACGAGACAATGGACGGTGGCCTTCCCCCCGGGACACCCCCGGGGCCGGCCCACCGAACCGTCGTACGAGGAGGAGAAGACATGGCGGAGCCCACGTCGCGTCGGAACGAACCGCGGCTACGCCCCGCGCCCCTGCTCTTCGAGCCGGCCGAGGCGGCCGGGGACCCCGAGCACTTCTTCGATCTGGAGTCGATCGACGACCCGCGGGCGCTGCTGTCGCGGGCGACGGAGTTGGCGCAGGCGTTCCGGGCGGCGGCGGACCGGGCCGTGGAGTTCCAGGCGATGGCGGCGGCGCAGCTCGCCGATCCCCGGCGGTTCGACCGGCTGACCGCGGCGGATGTCGCGGAGCGGGCGGAGTGGACCGAGGACTACGCGAAGAAGATGATCGAGTACGGGCGGGAGCTGGCCCGGGGGCGGGACGCGAGCGGGCCGGAGTCCCTCTGAGATCCGGGGCCTGGGCGGGGCTCGCACACCGGCGCTCGCCGGGTGCCGCCCCGCCCACCTGTGCCGCCCCTGGCGACGCGGGCGCCCGCCGCCACACCGTGAAGCGCTGCGGCGAATCACCACCGTGAAGCACCGCCCTGAAACACCCTCTGGCATATGCCGAGTGGGCAAGATACCCCACTTGCCCACCTGCCGTACCAGTTTTCGGTAACTGCCCGGGGTCGGGCGATGGCGGGCGGTACACCTGGAGTCATGAGCGGTGAAGTGGGGACGGGCAGGTATCCGGGGGACGGGGTCGATGTCTCCGGGGTCACGGCGGACGGGGCGGCTTGGCTGGCCTCGGCAGGAACGTATCCGCGCAGCACGCTGACGCTGTGGGAGGAGCGGCCGGCGGCGCCGGTGGTGCTGCCCTGCGGCACCGTCTTCGACGTCGTCAGCGTGCCGGCGATCTTCGGGCGGCGGATGCTCGACCGGCTGTGGGACGGGGGCCCCGGTTCGGGACCGGTCGCCGTCTACCGGGGGCGCATGCTGCTGTTCGCCTCCCCCGGCACCGCCCAGCGGCTGCCCACCCTCCTGGAGTGGGAGGAGTGGGGCTCCCCCGGCCGTACCGGCGCCGTCCCGCCCCTCCTCTGCCACGGCGCCGGCGACGCGGTCACGGTCCCGGCCGTCCTCCGCCCCGACCCCTCCGACCGGACCGATCCGGCCGACCGGCCCGGCGGTCCCGGACGCCCCGGAGTCACCCGGCTCGGGTCCCGCTGGCTCGTCGCCCCGGACACCCTGCGACCTTGGCTTCCGGGGCCCGAGGTACTGCTCTGGGCGGCCGTCCGCGCGGCCCGGTCGAGCGCCTCCGCGACCGTGCGGGTATCGATTTTTCCTCCCGCCGATCAGGGTGCTAAGGTCTACGACGTCAGCAGGCGCCGCTAGCTCAGTTGGTTAGAGCAGCTGACTCTTAATCAGCGGGTCCGGGGTTCGAGTCCCTGGCGGCGCACGACACGAAGGAAGCCCCTCGCGCGAGCGAGGGGCTTCCTTCGTTCTCCCGTCCGCTCACCGGTCCGTGGTGATCCGCACCGTCCACGCCCCCGTCGCCGTGCGCCCCTCCACCGCCACCCGCACCGCCTCCCCCGGCACGGTGAAGCTCTCCCCCACCCCCACCGGCGCGTCCGCGAGGGGCGGGTACACGGACTCCTCCCAGCAGGCTTCGGTACGCGGATGGGCGTCGAGGACCTCGATGGGGCCGTTGCCCGACTCGGCGCCGCCGCGGATGCGATAGACGAGGACGCCCTGGGTGCAGACGGCGGCGTCGTTGCCGACCGCGCCCCGCGCCTCGATCGCGAGGACACTGTCGGGACCGGTACGGACGACCGCCAGCTTCGCCCCCCGCCCGGCGCCGAAGGCGCGCGCCCCGCCCCCACCGCCGTCGCCACCACTGCCGCTGTCACCGGTGCCGCCGTCACCGCCGGCGGCCCGCCGCCCCCCGGACCCGGTCGCGGCACCCACCCCCGGCCCCGCGCCCGCGTACCCGACGGCCTCCCCCTCGTACGCCCCCTTCGGCCCCGCGCCCACCGCCTCCAGCGTCAACCTCGTGGTCCCCACCCCCCGTACGCATGTCACCTGGCGCGGTTCCAGCCAGCCGAGCTTCCACTTGTGCCAGGCGAACAGGTCCGGGGCCAGGGCGAACTGGCTGCCCATGAGGTCCCAGTCGCCGACATGGGTGTCCCAGTCGCCCTTGCCGTCGGCGGGGCGGTGGTAGAGGTCGGGGAGGTCGAAGACATGGCCGGTCTCATGGGCGAGGACGAGGCGGTCCGGCGGGTGTCGCTCGAACACGGTGACGACCCGGCGAAGGTCCGCGCCGTCGACCTCCAGCGGGGATTCGAGGTTGACCACCTTCGTCGCGTCCGAGTCGACGCCGGGTGCGTGCGGATCGGCGACGAAATACACGATGTCGTAGCGGGAGAAGTCGACATGCGGGTCGGCCGTGGCGAGCGCGTCCCTGAGGTAGGCGGCCCGATGCGTCGCGTTCCAGTCACGTCGTATGGCGTACGCGGTCGACGGCTGCGGCATCTCCAGCCACTCGCGGCGCGGATGCGGGCGGAGCGCGAACTTGCCGTACGAGGCGCGTTCGAAGAACTCACTGGTGGCCGGAAAGTGATCCGCGGTCAGTTCGGCCGGTGTGGTGAGAGGGGCCGCGTCCGGGAATGACAAGAATACGAGTACGGCGTCGAGGTCGCGGGTGGGGCGTGGATACGCGGAATTCCAGGTGTCGAGACCCTCCGAGTGGTGTGCCTGGGTGCGCCGCAGGGTGCACGGCTCCGACAGCGGTACGGCGGAGGGAGCCGCGATCAGGGAGGTCGCGGCCAGTGCGGTGAGGGAGGTGAGCATGGCCGCGGTACTGCGCAGAGTGGGCGCCCGGTCGCCGAGGAGTTCCTTCCGGGGGAGCGGACGCTGCACGGAGACCTCCGGATGCGGATCTTGGGGACACCGCGTCCAGATTTTCCGAATTTGTAGTACTACGCCCTGTTTGCCTGCACCAGAAGGGTGAGGGGCGAGCGAGGGGGCGGGGGACCGCCACCCGGTTGCCGACACCCCGGGCACTCACAGAACGTCACAAGCGGTCGACGGAACGGGGAAGCTGTTCAGCTCGGGGCAGAAACGATCTGTCAGATCAGGTCGTTGTTCAGGGAGACTGGAGAGTGGCTGGAAGGCCCTGGGGTCAGCCTCTATGATCGGCACACTTTCCTGCACGGACACGGCTCGAGCGCCCTTACGTACCTGGTTCGGCCGCTCCGACGAGACAAACGAGATCCATCGAAAACGAGTGCACTGCGGGAGCGAACGGTGAGCGGAACGTCCCAAGGGCCGGCGCCCGCGGCAGACCTCGTCCGGCCGGCAATTACAGAACGTAACGTCCATGCGTCAGTTCCGTCGTCCGGGGAGAGTCCCACGACGCCTGCCGCCTTCTCCGTCGCGCCGCTGGCCATGGCCGTCGTCGACCGGGACGGGCTGGTCGTCACCGCCAACGGGGCGATGGGGACCCTGCTGGGGACGGGCGGGGAGCCGCTCGTCGGGCGGGTCGCCGCCGATCTGGTGGACCTCGCCTCGGACACCCGTACCTGGCACGCGTACCGCGAGGTGCTGCGCGGCCGGCAGGCCCGGCTCCGCTGCACCCGGCGGCTGAAACAGCCGGACGGGACCTGGCTGTGGGTGCAGGTGTCCGTGGCACCGCTGCCCGAGGAGGAGCGGGCGGTGCTCCTCTCGGTCACCGACATCAGCGCCAACCGCCAGCTTCAGGCCAGGCTCCGCCATCTCCAGATGCACGACCCGGTGACCCGGCTCCCCAACCGCACCCTGTTCTTCGAACAGCTCTCCGCCGCCCTCGAACGGGAGGCCTACGACGAGGCCGGCACCGGGCGGATCGGCCTGGTCTATCTGGACCTGGACGGGTTCAAGGCGGTCAACGACACCCTCGGCCACCGGGTCGGCGACCGGCTCCTCACGGCCGTCGCCGAGCGGCTCACCCGGTGCGCCGACGAGGCCGCGCTGCTGCGCACGGCCGGTACGGCGGCCGGGGCGCCGCTGGTGGCCAGACTCGGCGGTGACGAGTTCGCGCTGCTGGTGGAGGACTCCACCGGCACGGAACAGCTCGCCGACCTGGCCGACTCGGTGCTCAAGGCGCTGCAGGCGCCCTTCGACCTGGCCGGTCAGCGGCTGTCCGTCTCCGCCTCGATCGGGGTCGTCGAACGGCAGTCGACGAGCACCACGGCGACGGGGCTGATGCAGGCCGCCGACACCACGTTGTACTGGGCGAAGGCCGACGGCAAGGCCCGCTGGACGCTGTTCGACCCGGAGCGCAACGCCCACCGGATGACCCGTCAGGCCCTGTCGTCCACGCTGCGGGCGGCCGTCGGGCGGGGCGAGTTCGTGCTGGAGTACCAGCCGCTGGTGGGCATGGCCGAGGGCGAGGTGCGCGGGGTCGAGGCGCTGGTGCGCTGGCATCACCCGCAGTTCGGCCTGTTGACGCCGAATCGGTTCATCTCACTGGCCGAGGAGGACGGTTCGATCGTCCAGCTCGGGCGGTGGATTCTGGCCACCGCCTGCCGGCAGGCCCGGCGCTGGCAGATCGACCACCCCGAGCGGGCGCCGATCTTCGTGAGCGTCAACGTCGCCGTCCGCCAGGTCTGGGACTCCGACCTGGTCGCCGATGTCGCCGAGATCCTCGCGGAGACCGGCCTCGCCCCGCACCTGCTCCAGCTGGAACTCACCGAGTCCGCGCTGATGGGCTCCGCCGGGCGCCCCCTCCAGGCACTCAAGGCGCTGAGCGACATGGGCGTCCGTATCGCCATCGACGACTTCGGCACCGGGTACTCCAACCTCGCCTACCTCAGCCGGCTGCCGGTGTCGGTGCTGAAGCTGGACGGGGCGTTCGTCCGGGGGTTCCAGTACGAGGGCGCGGAGGAGGGGGTGGCCGCCGGGGACGACGGACAGCCCAACCCCGCCGACGAGATCATCGTCGAGGCGCTCGTCCAACTCGCCCACCGGCTCGGGCTGTCCGTCACGGCGGAGGGCGTGGAGACCGACGCGCAGGCCTCGCGGCTGCGCCGGCTCGGCTGCGACACCGGGCAGGGGTGGCTGTACTCCCGCGCGGTGTCGCCGGAACGGATCGCGGAGCTGCTGGGGGCGGCGGCCTGCCCTCAGGCCTGAGCGGCGCTCGGTTCCGTGGCGGCCCCGGCCGCCGGGAGGTCGTACGCGTCCGCGATCAGTTCGTAGGAGCGCAGGCGGAGTTCGGCGCTGTGGGCGTGGGTGGTGAGCATCAACTCGTCCGCGCCCGTGCGCTTGTGGAGGTCGTCGAGGCGGGTGCGGACCTCGTCGACGGTGCCGTGGACGACGTCCGCGTTCCAGGAGTCGATGAAGTCCTGTTCGACGACGCTGAACTGGTGCGCCTCCGCCTCCTCCGGCGTCGGGACGAGACCGGGGCGGCCGGTGCGCAGCCGGACCATGTTGAGCGCGGCGGCCCTGACCTGGCGGCGGGCCTCCTTCTCCTCGTCGGCGGCGAGGGCGGAGACACCGATCAGCGCGTACGGGGCGTCCAGGACCGGCGAGGGGCGGAACGACTCCCGGTACAGGTCGAGCGCCGGGATCGTGTTCCGGGCGGAGAAGTGGTGGGCGAAGGCGAAGGGGAGGCCGAGGGAGCCGGCCAGCCGGGCGCTGAAGCCGGAGGAGCCGAGCAGCCAGACCGGGGGGCGGTGCGGGGACTGCACGCCGCCGGGTGAGGTGCTCTGGATCGGGCCCGGGACCGCGTGGATACGACGGTAGGGGTGGCCGTCGGGGAAGTCGTCGTCCAGGAAGCGGGTCAGCTCCGCGAGTTGCTCGGGGAAGTCGTCGGCGCCCTCGTGGAGGCTCGTCGAACGGCGGAGGGCGGCGGCGGTGGCGCCGTCCGTGCCGGGGGCGCGGCCGAGGCCGAGGTCGACGCGGCCGGGGGCCAAGGCTTCGAGGGTGCCGAACTGCTCCGCGATGACCAGGGGGGCGTGGTTGGGGAGCATCACACCGCCCGAGCCGAGGCGGATGCGGGTGGTGTGGGCGGCGAGGTGGGCGAGGATCACGGCCGGGGAGGACGAGGCGACGCCGGGCATGGAGTGGTGTTCGGCCACCCAGTAGCGGTGGAATCCGCGCCGCTCGGTCTGGCGGGCGAGGGTGACGCTGGTGCGGAGGGCGTCTGTGGCTGTGCGGCCGGCGCCTACGGTGACCAGGTCGAGGACGGAGAGGGGGGCCGGGGCGGTGCCCTTGGCTTCGCCTCGTATCTCGTCCGGTGTCTCGGCTGTGGTCACGGTGGGGCCTCCTGGGGTGTGTGGCTTGGGATACCGGGTGGGTTAACAGGAGGGTGGCTCCGGTTATTCCCTCGCCCCCGCCGCCCCTACCCGTCCCGTCCCTTCAAGGGGCTGCGCCCCTTTGACCCCCAGGCGTCCGTTCGGTGGGGCTTCTCGCGCAGTTCCCCGCGCCCCTTCAGGGCGCGGGGAAGTGGGCCGGTGGTCATACCTGCACGATCGGTTCCCTGGTGAACAGGGCGCCCAGTCGTGGGGCGTTCACCCTCCTGTCCGCCAGCCTCAGGGCTTCCCAGACCGTGACCTGGTTGGCGGTGAGGACCGGTTTGCCGAGTTCCTTCTCCAGGGTGGGGATGTGGGAGGCGGTGTGGAGGGCGGTGTCGGGGAGGAGGACGGTGTCCGCGTCGGGATGGTCGGCGGCGCGGGCCAGGGCGAGGGTCTCGTCCAGGCCCCAGGTGCCCACCTCGGCCGCCGTGATGATGCCCGCGCCCCGGACGGAGAGGACCTCGATGCCCGCCGCCGCCAGGAAGTCGACGAAGAGACGGGCCACGTCGTCGGGGTAGGTGGCGGCCACGGCGACCTTGGTGGCGCCCAGCTCCCGGGCCGCGTGGGCGAAGGCGAAGGAGGTGGAGGAGGCGGGGAGGCCGGCGGCGCGGGCGAGGGCGCGGATCTGCTCGTGGGCGCCCTCGTAGCCGTGGACGAAGCTGCCGCTGGTGCAGGCCCAGACGACGGCCTCGGCGCCGGACATGCGCAGGGCCTCGCAGCCGGCGGCGAGGCGTTCGGGGGCGCCCATCTCGCGCAGGGCGTCGACGCGGTGGGCGTCCTCGCCGATGTCGGTGTGCACCACGTCCACCCGGATGTCGCTGCCGAGCAGTTGCTCCATGCGCGGATAGTCGTCCTCGGCGGAGTGGCCCGGGTAGAGGAAACCGAGTGCGGTCATGCCCAACCTTCCTGTTCTTCCGGCAGTACGGGCGGCGGCGGTACAGGCCCTCGGCCAAACGTCTGTTTGGCCGACTCGTCGATCAGAGCCTGGTACGGGCCCACCGCCCGAGTACCCAGATGACGCAGTGCCGCCCATATCGTCACCTGGTTGGCCGAGAGAACGGGCATCCGCAGTTCCGCTTCCAGCTGGGGGATGACGTCGTACGTGGGGAGGTTGGTGCAGGAGATGAAGAGTGCGTCCGGCGTCGGCGGCCGGACCGCGTGGTGGGCCATGGCGACCACGTCGTGGTACGGGACCTTCCAGATGTGCCGGACCAGGCCCAGCGAGGCGCGGCCGGTGACCAGGACGCCCGCCTCGGCGAGGTACTCCTCCAGGGACCGGGTGACCGAGACGGTGTACGGGGTGACCAGGGCGATCCGGCGGGCGTTCAGCTCGGCCAGGGCGGCGAGCATCGCGCCGGAGGTGGTGACGGCGTGCGCGGCGCCCGCGCGGGTCATGGCCTCGCCCATCGCGCGCTCCCCCGCGACCCCGCCGACGAAGCTGCCGCTGGTGCAGGCATAGGCGACGACCTCGGGCGCGACCTCGTTGAGGGCCCGGACCCCCTCGTGCAGGGTCTCGTGCTCGGAGACCAGCCGGGCCAGGTCGAGGCTGACCTCGACGGGCACGTACGGGGTCCGGGTGAGGTGCAGGGAGACGTCGTCCGGGACCCAGCGCCACAGTTCGCGGTCGAGGGCGAAGTCGAACGGGGCGATGACACCGACGCCGCGCTGCGGACGGGGTCCACCGAGGAAGGAGACGCTCATGACAGCCACCGGCCTCACGGAGAGAGATGTGCGGGCGACAGACCGTGCGCAAGTCCGTGTTGACGAAGGTAGGTTCGGGTGCGAGCGTGGTCAATCAGTGCATGTCACACGCATCTCGTGGGGTGGCCGGTGTCCTCGCCTTTGACCTCGTCGCAGCGTCCGCGTCTGCTCGTCCTCGACGCCGAGCCGCGTCCCCGGCTGGGGCGGCTCACCGGGCGGGCCACGGTCGAGTACGCCGACGCCTCCGCCCTGGCCGGGCGGCTGCCGTCCGCCGATGTGCTGCTGGTGTGGGACTTCGCCTCCCACGCGGTGCGCGAGGCCTGGCCGGGCGCCGGGCCCCGGCCGCGCTGGGTGCACACCGCGAGCGCCGGCGTCGACCACCTCCTCGGTCCCGGACTCGCCGCCGACGAGGACACGGTGGTGACGAACGCGCGGGGTGTCTTCGAGGTGCCGATCGCCGAGTACGTCGCCGCGCTCGTCCTCTCCATGGCCAAGGATCTGCCGCGCAGTTGGGAGTTGCAGGGGCGGCGGGAGTGGCGGCACCGGGAGGCGCTGCGGGTGGCGGGCGGCCGGGCGTGCGTGGTCGGCTCCGGGCCGATCGGGCGGGCGGTCGCCCGCACCCTCAAGGCCCTCGGCCTGCACACGGCCCTGGTCGGGCGGACCGCGCGGGCGGGGGTGCACGGCCCCGAGGAACTCGACCGGCTGCTGGCCCGCGCCGACTGGGTGATCGCGGCCGCGCCGCTGACGGAGGCGACGTACGGCATGTTCGACGCCCGGCGGTTCGGGGTCATGCAGCCGTCCGCGCGGTTCGTCAACGTGGGGCGTGGGCAACTCGTGGTGGAGGACGCGCTCGTCGAGGCGCTGCGCAAGCGGTGGATCGCGGGGGCGGCGCTGGATGTCTTCGAGCGCGAGCCGCTGGGGCCGGACGATCCGCTGTGGGAGGTGCCGGGGCTGATCGTCTCACCGCACATGAGCGGGGACACGGTGGGGTGGCGGGACGAACTCGGCGCCCAGTTCGTGGAGTTGTTCGGTCTGTGGGAGGCGGGCAAGCCGCTGCCCAACGTGGTCGACAAGCAGCGCGGGTACGTGCCCGGGCACTGAACTCCCCGGGGAGGGGCCGCATGTCGGAACTGCCGGAACTGACCGCCGTACGACTGGTCGAGGGGTACCGCAAGGGCGAGTTCAGCCCGGTGGACGTGGCGCGGGCGGTGCTGGAGCGGGCCGAGCGGGTGCAGCCGGACGTGAACGCGTTCGTGCGCGTCGACACCGAGACGGCCCTCGGGCAGGCACGGGCGTCGGAGGAGCGCTGGCGGCGCGGGGAGCCGGCCGGGGCCGTGGACGGGGTGCCGGTCACCGTGAAGGACATCCTGCTGATGCGGGGCGGGCCGACCCTCAAGGGCTCCAGAACCGTCGCGGAGCACGGCAGTTGGGACGAGGACGCGCCGTCCGTGGCCCGGCTGCGGGAGCAGGGCGCCGTCTTCCTGGGGAAGACCACGACGCCCGAGTTCGGCTGGAAGGGCGTCACCGACTCACCGCTCAGCGGGGTGACACGCAATCCGTACGACCACACCCGTACGGCCGGCGGGTCCAGCGGTGGCGCCGCGGCGGCCGTCGCGCTCGGGGCGGGGCCGCTGGCGCTCGGCACGGACGGGGGCGGCAGTGTGCGCATTCCGGCCGCGTTCTGCGGGGTGTTCGGGCTGAAGCCGACGTACGGGAGGGTGCCGCTGTATCCCGCGAGCGCCTTCGGGACGCTGTCGCACGTGGGGCCGCTGACCCGGGACGCGGCCGACGCGGCGCTGATGCTGGACGTCGTCTCCGGGCCCGACGCACGGGACTGGTCGGGGCTCGGGCCGCCCCCCGGGTCCTTCGTGGACGCGCTCGCCGGCGGGGTGCGGGGGCTGCGGGTCGCGTACTCGGCCTCGCTCGGCGGACAGGTCGCCGTACAGCCGGGGGTCGCCCGCGTGGTGCGGCGGGCCGTGGAGGGGCTCGCCGGGCTCGGGGCGTACGTCAGCGAGGCCGACCCCGACTTCTGCGATCCCGTCGCGGCGTTCCACACCCTGTGGTTCAGCGGGGCGGCGCGGGTGACGCAGCGGCTCGGGGCGCGTGAGCGGTCGTCGCTGGACCCCGGGTTGCGGGAGATCCGGGAGCTGGGGGCGCGGATCTCCGCGCTGGACTATCTCGCCGCGGTGGATGTGCGGATGGATCTCGGGCGGCGGATGGGGGCGTTCCACGAGCGGTACGACGTGCTGGTCACGCCCGCGTTGCCGGTGACCGCGTTCGAGGCGGGGGTGGAGGTGCCGGGGGGTTCCGGGCATCGGAGGTGGACGGGGTGGACGCCGTTCACGTACCCCTTCAACCTCACGCAGCAGCCCGCGGCGAGTGTGCCCGTGGGGGTGGACGGGGGTGGCTTGCCGGTGGGCTTGCAGGTGGTGGCCGCTCGGCATCGGGACGATCTGGTGTTGCGGGTGGGGCATGCGTTGTTCGAGGCGGGGGTGGCTTCGTCGCGGCGCGCCGCATAGCTCGGGGGTACGGGGTTCGTCGGCGGGTGCGGTCCGGTGGGGCTTCTCGCGCAGTTCCCCGCGCCCCTGAAAAGCAGGGGCTGCGCCCCGTGCTTTTCAGACCCGCCGCCGGTCGCCTTCAGGGCCACGGGGCCCTGGTCTTTCAGGGGCGCGGGGAACTGCGCGACCAGCCCCCACCGGACCCGCACCCGCCGAAGAACCCGCACCCCCGAGCTATGCGGCGCGCCGGAACGAAAGGGTCTCCCCCAGCGCCCCCGCCCGCCACAGGTCGTTGCACGCCGCCGCCATCTCCTCCAGCCCCGACACCACCTGCCCCCAGACGATGCCGGGCACCCACCCCACATCGCCGTTCAGCAGCAGGTTGTTGCGTTCGTAGAAGAGGGCCAGGTCGACGAGGGTCGTACCGGGGCGGACGTCCTCGCCGTCGTAGCCGTACGCGCCGGTCGCCAGCTCCGTGCCGGCGAAGGAGAAGTAGCAGAGGTCGCCCGGGATGGGGGTGACCGTGGGGTTCTCCAGCGGTGGCTCGCGGTCGGCGAAGGGCGGGAAGAGGGCGTAGATCTCGTTGCGGGCGTACTTCGCGTGGTAGACGTCGCCGGACAGGGGCAGGGCGTCCCAGACGGCGGCGCAGGTGAGCGGCGCGCGGTCGTCGAGCAGCCGGGCCGTGCAGCCGACCCCGCGCCGGTCGAGCGCGACCTCGATGTGCCGTTCCGCCATCCCCGCCTCCTCGCCTCGTGCTCGGCCCGTGCCTCGGCCCGTGCCGCGGTCCGTCCGCAGACGCGCCTGCCCGGTCGTGCGGGCTTCAATCCCGGCCGTTCGCCACAGGCCCCCCGGCGTGAAGGACCGGAAAAGAACCGGCATACCCGTGGACGCCTCGGGTAGCCGCGCGGCCATGGCTCGATTGCACGCACACGAAGACGGACACGACAGGAAAAGCCGACAACCAGGCAGACCCGGCCTCCCCCGCCGCACCCTCCTCACCGGCACCGCCGCCCTGGTGGGCACCGGCGCTGTGGCCGGGGCGAGCAGCGGCTGCAGCCGGGTGGCCACCGCGGACACCGGCGACGGCGGACAGCTGTTGCAGCAGCTGCGCGCGAAGGGCACCGTACGGCTGGGCATCGCGGGCGAGCAGCCGTACGGCTACATAGGCGAGGACGGTGAGGTCACCGGCTCCGCCCCGGCCATCGCGACGCGGATCTTCCGCAGACTCGGCGTCGACCACGTCGAACCCTTCCCGACCGAGTTCGGTTCGCTGATCTTCGGGCTGAACTCGCTGCAGTTCGACGTGGTCGCGGCCGGTATGTACATCAACCCGGAGCGCTGTGAGCAGGTGCTCTTCGCGGATCCCGAGTACCAGATGAAGGACGCCTTCATCGTGCCCAGGGGGAACCCGAAGAAGCTGCGCACCTATGCCGACATCGCCCGGACCGGGGCCCGTATGGCGACCGGTATCGGCTACGCGGAGATCGACTACGCCGAGGCGGCCGGGGTGAAGAGGATCGACACCCTGCCCGACCAGCTGGCCGGTCTCCTCGCCGTCGAACAGGGCCGGGTCGACGTGTTCGCGGGCACGGCCGTCACCGTACGGAACGTGGTCGAGCAGACCGGGAGCACCAAGGCGGAGGCGACCGACGAGGTCACCCCGATCGTGGACGGCAAGCCCGTCATCGACGTCGGCGGGTTCGCGTTCCGGATGCCCGAGCGGAATCTGCGGGACGCCTTCAACCGTGAGCTGCACAAGATGAAGCGGAGCGGTGAGCTGCTGGAGGTCATGCGGCCCTTCGGGTTCACGAAGGACCAGATGACCGACATCCGGGCAGAGGAGAAGTGCCGCCCATGACCGCGATGAACGCAACACCGCTCGTGCATGGCACGGGCGACACGCCCCTCGTCACCGCCGCCGGGTTCCTCGACGGCCTCGCCTTCAGCTCGGGGCTGTGGGAGCTGCTGCTGCGCGGTGTGTGGATCACCGTCCAGCTGACCGTGTACGGCGCGGCGCTCGGTGCGGCCGTCGCCTTCGCCGTGGGGCTCGCCCGGCAGCACCGGCTGTGGATCGTGCGGTTCGTGGCGGGCGCGTACTTCGAGATCTTCCGCGGCACCTCCGCCCTGGTCCTGATGATCTGGGTGTTCTTCGTGGTGCCGCTGACCTTCGGCTGGCAGCTCGTCCCGATGTGGGCGGCCGTGCTCACCCTGGGCTGCACCTACGGCGCGTACGGCTCGGAGATCGTGCGCGGCGCGGTGGCCGCGGTGCCGGTGGCGCAGCGCGAGGCGGGGGTGGCCCTGAGCTTCACGCCCGCCCAGCGGATGCGGAAGATCGTGCTGCCGCAGGCCTGGCCGGAGATGGTGCCGCCGTTCTGCAATCTGCTCATCGAGCTGCTGAAGGGCACCGCCCTGGTGTCCGTGCTCGGTGTCGCCGACACGACGTTCGCCGCCCAGCTGGTGCGCAACGCCACCGGGCAGAGCGCGCCCGTCTACTCGGTGATCCTCGTCATGTACTTCGTGCTCGCCTTCGCCATCACCCGGGTGATGCGGCAGGTCGAGCGGCGCGCCAAGGCCGGTGTCGGCCGGGCTCCCTCGAAGGGTGTCCCCGGGCCCCGCCGGGCCGTCACCGGACGGCCCCGGGACCTGGCCGCGGCGGGTGCGGGAACGGGTGCCGGAACGGCCACGAAGACATCCGCACCCGGAGGTGCCTCATGACGTGGGACTGGTCCACACTGGGCGACTTCATGCCGGCCTTCTGGAACGGTGTGTGGGTCACCCTGCAAGCCCTGTTCTGGGGTTCGCTGCTCGCCTTCTCCCTCGGTCTGGTCTGGGCCCTCGCCCAGCGTTCGTCGCTGAAGGCGGTGCGCTGGCCGGTCAAGGCGATCACGGAGTTCGTCCGCAACACCCCGCTGCTGGTGCAGTTGTTCTTCCTGTTCTATGTGCTGCCCGAGTGGGGTCTGACCCTCTCCGCGCTGGCCACCGGTGTGCTCGGTCTCGGGCTGCACTACTCGACGTACACCGCCGAGGTGTACCGCGCCGGGATCGACGGGGTGCCCGCCGGCCAGTGGGAGGCGGCGACCGCGCTCAGCCTGCCGCGCTCGCGCACCTGGACCGCGGTGATCCTGCCGCAGGCGCTGCGCCGGGTCGTGCCCGCCCTCGGCAACTACGTCATCGCGATGCTGAAGGACTCGCCGATGCTGATGACCATCGGTGTGCTGGAGATGCTCGGCGAGGCCCGCCAGTTCGGCTCCCAGACCTTCCAGATGAACGAGGCCATCGTGACCGTCGGCATCGCCTTCATCGTCATCGCCTACCCCGCCTCCCTCCTCCTGCGAGCCCTGGAGCGTCGTCTTGTCCGCTGACACCCCGCTGATGAAAGAACCCGAGTCGCCCGACAGCCGAGTGGCGGACACGAGTGAGCTGATCCGCTTCGAGAACGTGACCAAACGTTTCGGCGACACCACCGTCCTCGACGGGCTGGATTTCTCGGTCGACGCCGGGAAGCACGTCACGCTGATCGGTCCGTCCGGCTCCGGCAAGACGACGATCCTGCGGCTGCTGATGACGCTGACCAAGCCCGACGACGGGAGGATCACCGTCGGCGGACAGCAGTTGTTCCCGGCGAGCGACAAGCAGTGCCGTGAGGTCCGCAAGAACATCGGGATGGTGTTCCAGCAGTTCAACCTCTTCCCCAACATGAAGGTGCTGCGGAACATCACCGAGGCGCCCGTCACCGTCCTCGGGCTCTCCAAGGACGAGGCCGAGGCGCGCGCCCGCGAACTGCTCGACCTGGTGGGGCTCTCCGACAAGTGCGACTCCTACCCGAGCCGGCTCTCCGGCGGGCAGCAGCAGCGGGTGGCCATCGCGCGGGCCCTGGCGATGCGCCCGCAGGTGCTGCTCCTCGACGAGGTGACGTCCGCGCTCGACCCCGAACTGGTCGCGGGTGTTCTCGACCTGCTCAGGGACATCGCCCGCACCACCGACATCACGATGCTCTGTGTGACCCACGAGATGAACTTCGCCCGGGACATCTCGGACCAGGTTCTGATGTTCGATTCTGGCCAGGTGATCGAGTCGGGCAGCCCCGAGAAGATCTTCGGTGACGCCTCGCACGAACGTACGCGCGAATTCCTCGGCGCGGTCAACTGATTACGCCAAGTGAACGGGTGAACGCGCGGAAACGCGTGGGAACATCCGAGGTCCGCCCGCCGGGCCATGCCTTTGGCATATGCCAGAGTGCTGGTCCGGCAGTTGGGAGGCCCGGGGGCGCCGGGATTTTCTCGCGAACAACCCCTCCACGTACGGCTCTTGGGCCGTATCGTGGGACTCGGCAAGCTGTCCGAAAAACGGCCCGAGAAGCGCAGGGGGAAACCGTGGCGCTCAAGCACGAGCCGACCGCGCCGTACCACTCGGCCCAGGACGCCCTGCGCGTCCTGGAGACGGTTGCGCGGCACGCAGGTGGCGTCACCGACGCCGAGATCGCCCGTCGCACCGGCGTCGGCAGCGAGCGGTTGACCGCGCTCCTGCGGATGCTGCGTCGCGAGGGATATGTGGAGCAGACCACCGACGGCGCCTATGTCTCCGGTGCCGCCCTCGCCCGGCTGGGCTCCGCCCAGGGTCATGACCAGGCCCTGCGCGAGCAGCTCCAGCACACATTGGACCGGCTGCGGGACTCGGTGGGCGCCGCCGTCTATGTCACCCGCTATCTGGACGGGGAGATCCAGGTCACCGGCTGGGCCGACGGCCCGGCCACGCCCGCGGTCCACGAGTGGGTCGACTTCCGTTCCTCCGCCCATGCCACCGCCTTCGGCAAGGGGCTGCTGGGCCAGCTCGACCTCAACGGCCGGCGCGACCACCTCTCGCGCCACCGCCCGGCCCGGCTCACCGCCCGCACGATCACCAACGAGAGGGTGCTGCTGAGCAAGCTCGACGCCCAGACACCCACGGTCCCCGTCCTCGACCTCCAGGAGTACGCGCCGGGCACGGTCTGCGCGGCCGTCCCCATCACCGCGGGCTCCGCCGTCGGCTGCCTCGCGCTGTCGCTCCCGCTGGAGCACGCGCACCGGCTGCGGGCGGCGGCGAGCACGCTGAACCGGGGGGCGGCGCCGGTGCTGCTGTCGTTGGCGATCTAGCGAGCCCTGTCCGACGGAGATCCAGCTCACGTTTAAGCGGTCGAAGGCACCCGTTCGGACCAGGTAGTATTTTCTCTGTCGCCAGCCGCCGAAGGCGGAAGGGCGACAGAGTCTGCGCCGCTAGCTCAGTTGGTTAGAGCAGCTGACTCTTAATCAGCGGGTCCGGGGTTCGAGTCCCTGGCGGCGCACAGAGAGAAGGCCCCCCGCTCCGGCGGGGGGCCTTCTGCTTATCCCCGCAGGTACGCCAGGACGGCCAGCACCCGCCGATGTGTGTCCTGCGCCGGCGGCAGGTCCAGCTTCCCGAGGATGTTGCCGATGTGCTTGCCGACGGCCGCCTCGGTGACCACCAGCTCGCGGGCGACGGCCCCGTTCGACCTCCCCTCGGCGACCAGCGCCAGCACCTCCCGCTCGCGCGGGGTCAGCGCCGCCAGTGGATCACGCCGGCGCCGCAGCAGCTGCCGTACGACCTCGGGGTCGACGACCGTGCCGCCGGACGCGACCCGCTCCACCGCCTCCGCGAACTGCTCGACCTGACCGATGCGGTCCTTGAGGAGATAGCCGACGCCGGTGCCGTCGCCGGTGTCCAACAGCTCGGCGGCGTAAGCCCGTTGGACGTACTGGCTGAGGACGAGGACGGGCAGGGCGGGGTTCGCCGCGCGCAGTTCGAGGGCGGCGCGCAGGCCTTCGTCCGTCAGACCGGGCGGCATCCGTACGTCGGTGACGACGAGGTCGGGGGTGTCCGCCCGCACGGCCGCGATCAGCGACTCCGCGTCCCCGACGGCCGCGACGACCTCGTGGCCGAAGCGGGTCAGGACGCCGACGAGGCCCTCCCGCAGCAGCACGCTGTCCTCGGCGAGCACGATCTTCAGCGCTGCGGGCAAGGGATCTCCAGGGACAGGACGGTCGGGCCGCCGGCCGGGCTGTGGACGGACAGTGTCCCATCGAGCACGGCGAGCCGGTCCGCGAGTCCGGTGAGGCCCGTGCCCCGCGCGGGGTCGGCGCCGCCCGTGCCGTCGTCGCGCACCTCCACCCGCAGCCGCCCGCCCGTGTACCGCCCGCCGATCCACGCCCGCCCCGCCCTGCTGTGCCTGCCGATGTTGGCGAGCGCCTCCCGGACCGCGAAGTACGCGGCGGACTCGACGGATTCGGCGAACCGGGGAAGGTCGACGTCCACCTCCACGGGTACGGCGGAACGGTCGGCCGCGTCGGCGAGGGCGTCCGGGAGGCCGTAGTCGGCGAGCACCTGGGGGTGGATGCCGTGGATCAACTCCCTGAGTTCGCCCAGTACTTGGTCGGCCTCGTGGTGGGCGGCGGCGAGGCGGCCGGCCAGCTCCGGCGGGGCGTCCAGCCGGACCAGGCCCAGGGTCATGCTCAGGGAGACCAGCCGCTGCTGGGCCCCGTCGTGCAGATCGCGCTCGATGCGGCGCCGCTCCGCCTCGAAGGCCGCGACCAGCCGGGCCCGTGACCGTGTCACCTCGTCCAGCCGCCGTTCCGCCTCCGCCTCGCTCGGCGCGAGCAGCAGCCGGGCCAGGGCGGCGCGGGCCCGCGCGTACCGGACGAGGGGCCACAGCAGCGCGAGGAGCAGGACCGCTCCGGCGGCCGTGCACAGCAGGGCCTGGCCGTAGGAGTCGATCAGCCAGAGCTTGGCGATCCGCGCGTCACCGCTCGCACTGCTCGTCGTCGCCAGCTGCACGGGCGCCCCGATCATCGCGCCGGGCACACCCAGCGCGCCGAACAGCACGAGCGCGTCGAACGGCCACAGCACGAGACCGAGCAGCACCGTGTACGCCAGCTCCCGCCAGGTCGCCCGCTCGGTCAGTCGCAGCCGGGCCCAGGCGGCGAGTCCGGGTTCGGCCGGGGTGGCGTGCGGGTCGGGCGGCGGCGGGGTGCGGGTGAGGGCCAGCCGCCGTCGTTCGAGGGCGCCGACGGGGATGCCCGACAGGACGGCCACGGCGAGCAGCGGCAGGCCGACGAGGACCGGGGCGAGGGCGAGGCCCAGGGTGCCCAGGACCAGGAGCACCACCAGCAGCGGGGCGCCGACGAGCATCCCGCTCAGCAGGTAGGCCACCGCGCGAGGCGTTTCCCGTACCGCGTCCCGTATCGCGTCCCGTACGACCGTTCGGATCATGGGGTCACGGTAGGCGGGGGCGGTGGGCGGCGGCCATGGGCCCAGACGGTGTCCGGAGGGTGGGCCCAGCCCTACCTCGTCAGCAACTCCTCCCGCCCCCGCGCCCGGTACTCCGCCACCAGCCGCGCCTGGTCCACCGCCGAGAACTTGCGGTACGCCCACTTCCCGGGCGGGCGCCACCAGACCGGGTCGGAGCAGCGGAAGCCCTCGCGGCGGAGGGCGGCCCGCTGGATCTTGTTGGTGGCGGTGACGGGCATGGCCGGGACGACCCGGATGAAGCGCGGGGTCATCTTCGTGCCCAGATCGGGCTGGGCCAGCAGGAATTCGGCGAAACCGCAGGGGTCGAAGGTGCCGGCGAGGGTCGCCATGACCTGGTCCCCGGCGACCGGGTCGGGCACGGCGTACACGGCGACGGCCTCGGCGCCCTCGTAGCGGGCGAGGATGTTCTCGATGACGGCGGCGGCGAGGTTCTCGCTGTCGACGCGGAGGCGGTCGTCGGTGCGTCCGGCGAAGTGGAGGAAGCCGTCGGGGTCGCGGTAGAACAGGTCGCCGGTCCAGTACCAGCCGTCGTGGAGGCGGGCGGCGTCCGCCTCCGGGTTGCGCCAGTAGCCCTCGAAGGGGTTGGGGCCGCGGTTGACCAACTCCCCTATGGCCTCGGTGCCGTTGAGCAGACGGCCGTCGTCGGCGAGCAGGGCCGGCGGGCACTCCTCGCGCGTCTCCGGGTCGACCACCGCGAGATCGTCGCCGGGTGCCGCCCGCCCGATCGCGCCGGGCGGTGTGCCGGGCGTGCGCTGGATCGCCGCGCCGCCCTCGGACGACCCGTACCCCTCCACGAGCCGCACCCCGAACCGCTCCTCGAAGGCCGCCGCGTCCACCGCCCCGGCCTCCGTGCCGAAGCCCGTGCGCAGCGGGTTGTCGCGGTCGTCGGGGCGGGGCGCGGTGGCGAGGACGTACTGCACGGCCCGTCCGACATAGGTGAAGTACGTGGCCCGGTACGCCCGTACGTCGTCCAGGAACCCGGAGGCCGAGAAGCGGCGGCGCAGGGCGACCCCCGCCCCGGCGACCAGGGCGGGGGCCCAGTCGGCGATGACCGCGTTGCCGTGGAACAGCGGCATGCAGACGTAGTGCACGTCGTCCCGGCGCACCCCGAAGCGGTCCACCAGTGCCCGCCCGGCCGCCGCCAGCCGCCCCTGCGAGCAGATCGCGGCCTTGGGTGCGCCGGTGGAGCCGGAGGTGAAGTAGAGGAGGAGGCGGTCGGCGGGGCCGGTCCGCGCCGGGGCGGGCACGGCGCCGGCGTACGGGGCGAGGAGGTCGGCGTAGGCCTGGCTGTCCGTCACCAGGACTCGGACGCCCGGGAGTTCGAGGCCGTCGAGGAGCGGCAGGTGGGCCCGTTCGGTGATCAGGACCGCGCACTCGGTGTGCAGGATGTCGCGGGCCAGTTCGGGTCCGCGGCGGGTGGGGTTGATCCCGGCGACGGCGGCGCCCGCGAGGGCCGCCGCGCTCAACCACTGGGGGAATTCCGGGGTGTTGTCGAGGAGGACGCCGACATGGGGCTCGGCGGCGGGTGGCAGGAGGTCGGCGAGCAGGGCCGCGCGGGCGGCGGCTCCGGCGGCGACCTCGTGGTGGGTCAGGACCTGTTCCTCGAACCACAGCCCGGGCCGGTGGTCGTCCCACCGGTCGGCGACGAGCTGTGCGACCGTGCGCCTCGTGGACTCCATGTCGGCGCACGGTAGTTGACGTACCGTCAGTTGAGGAGGGTCACGGCGTCGGGAACGAGGGGTCCGTCGAGAACTGGTGGAACGTGACCATGAAGAAGACACAGAACGCGAAGGCCACCCCGAGCAGGGTCAGGATGCCGACACCGGCGGCGCCCTGCTTGAACCCCTGGTCGCGGCCGTGCGCCGTGGCCACCACGTCCGGGCCGGCGGTGTAGTGGACGGTGACGAAGTCGCCCTCGACGGTCGTCATCGGCCCGTCCTCCTCCTCGAAGCGGACGGGGCGGCCGTCGTGGGTCGTGAACTCGTACACGTGGTGGATCGTGGTGTGCACCGAGCTGCGGTCGCCCATGCCGGTGCTGACGGTCGTGAACGCCCTGAGGCAGCGCGCCTCGGCGGTCAGCCCGCTGTTCCAGGCGCGTCTGATCCGCAGCCAGCTGCTCAGCACCCGGTAGGCCATGAAGCCGATGAAGGCCATCATGACAAGGGGAATGAGATAGAAGAAGACGTCCATGATGGTCCCCCGAAGTCCGGTCGCCGCCCTGGTCGGCGGCGTGTGGGGACCGTACCCGCGTGGGGGCCCCGCGCAGCTCAAGAGATCCTCAGAACTGAGCGGGGCCGGGGCGCAGCACCGCCCGGAGGGTCAGAAGGTGACGTCCGAGCAGGCGTAGAACGCGTTGGTGGTGTCCGCGACCGTCCACACCGCGAGGATCACGTGGTGGCCGCTCAGCCCGGACGGCAGCCGGCCGGTGTGGGAGAGCGTGGACGGTGGGCGCTGGCCGTTGTAGGGGACGGTGAAGAACGGGGTGAGGTTGAGGTCGGAGCGGGCCAGGGCGTGGTTCTGGTTCCAGCCCGCCTTGGTGACGTAGTACTTGAAGTCGGTGGTGGCGTGCATGGCGGTGAACTGCCAGCGGAACGTGTAGTTCTGACCGCCCGTCACCCTGGTGGTGGGCCAGGCGGCGCCGCCCGGCCTGGTGGACGCGTTGAGCTGGTTGAACCGGCTGTTGCCGCCGGAGCAGAGTTGGCCGTCAGCCGGCCCTGAGCCCGGGAAGCCCTTCGGGCCCTCCACGCTCTGCGGCTCCCACTGGATCTCGCCGCAGTTGGTGACGGTGCCGTTCTGACAGAGCTTCTGCCGGCTGACGGGAAGGTCGGTGTAGCCGTGGCCGGAGGCGCCACCACTGGAGAGCACGAGCGCTCCGGTGGTGGCGAGGCCGACCGCGGCGGCGTACCACTTGGTCCTGTTCCGCGCGTGATGGCGCATACTGCCGCTCCCTGGAGTACGTGGGGGTGTTTCCAGGTCTAGACCAAGTCCCAGATTATGGGTGCGCGTTGAACATGTCCATACCAATTCACGGGTTCACGGCGACACTTCGCGCCGCCCTGTGTAGAACGCCACCGTCAGGTCCTTCACCAGCGCCTTGCGTTCGTAGTCGTCGAGTTCGACCAGGCCGCGCAGGGTCAGCCGGGTCACCGTGTCCTCGACCGAGTCGACGACGGAGGTGAGCACGGTGTCGCGGTGCTGGGCGTCGAGCGCGGCGACCCGGCGGCGCTGCATCACCGCCGCCACCTCGGGCGCGTACTCGATCCGGGTCGGCTGGACCGAGAACACCTCCATCCCGGCCGGCGCCGAGTCCACCGCCACCAGCCCGGTCAGCGCCTCGCCCACCGCCTCCGTGTTCCGCAGCGTGGCGTCCCTGACCAGCGCGCCCGGCGCCACATCGGCCGGCAGCCGCGACAGCACCCGGGAGACCGCCGCCTCCACGCACTCCCGCAGATACCGCTCATGGTCCTCGACCCCGAGCAGCGCCCGCGCGGTGTCCCGGACCCGCCAGGTCACGAGCACGACGACCCGCAGCGCGACCCCGTTGGCGTCCACCGCCGCGATCGGCTCGCTCCGCCAGTGCCGCAGCCGTACGTCGACGCGGCGGCGCAGCACCAGCGGGTTCACCCAGAGCAGCCCGGTACGGCGGACGGTCCCCCGGTAGCGCCCGAACAGCCCAAGCACCCAGGCCCGTCCGGTCCGCCCGCGCGCCAGCCCGCCGAACCCGAACAGCGTCAGGGCCCCGGCGCCCGTGTACGCGGCCCACTGCGCGGGGCCCAGTCCGGCACCGGCGTACGCGGTCGGCAGCCCGAGCGCCCGTACCGCGAGCCCCGGCAACGCCCCGGCCCACCAGGAGGTGAGGACGCATCCGGCCACCCCGCACGCCCCACCGAGCGCCCCCACCACCCCGGGCACCACCCGCGCCGGGCGCTCGACGAGTCCGGGGTCGACCTCGACGGTGGGGCGCGGCTTCGTGGCCGTGAGCCCCTGCCGCACCCGGGGCTGCTCACCGGTGCCGCGCCGCCGGCCCACGACGGCGGGGGCGACCGGCACGGCCACGGGTGCGGGGTCGTCCCGGAACAGCAGATGGACGGGGATCTCGGTGGTGGTCTCGTTCTGGATGAGCCGGGCGGGCCGCGCGGCCCCCTCGGGCTCCGGTGTGGACGAGGTGGTCGTACTCATACGTGCCTCCATGCCTCCGCGCAGGAAGAACCGTGGTGAGAGTGGTCGAAGGGGGTGGGGGTGCCCGATGCGGGCTGGTGCGGGCGGGTGCGAGTGCGCGTGCGGGCGTCAGGAGAACAGGCGGCGCCAGGTCTCCGGGCCCGGGTAGCCGTCCGCCGCGCCGCCGCGCCACCCCTGGGCCCGCTGGAACGCCTCCACGTTCCGCCGGTCCGACTCGTCCCAGCGGGACCCCGGCCCCGAGGCGTAGTACTTGCCGAAACCCTTCCTGACCAGCTGCTCCCCGAGCCGGCTGACATACGGGTTGTCCGCGCCCGGCCGGAACATGCCCCGCCCGGGATAGCCGAGCACGCCGTGCGAGGCGGGCGTCACGGGCGGCGCCCCCGGCTTCCCCGGCTTCGCCGAGCCCCTGGGCGGGGCGGGCTCCTCGGGCCCGCCGGGTGCGGCCGGCTTCCCGGGCGGCCGGTGCACCACCGGCGGCTTCGGCTGCGCGGGCTTGCCCCCGGGGCCCGGGTTGCCGGCCTGCGGGATGTCCCGGCCCCGGCCGCTGACCAGATAGGACCAGGTCAGCGGGCCCGGAATGCCGTCCGCGAACCGGCCCGACCAGCCCTGCGCCCGCTGGAACGCCCGGGTGGCCCGGCGGTCGGCGTCGGACCAGACCGGCCCCGGCCCGTCGGTGTAGAAGCGGGCCCCGCCGCGCTCCACCAGCATCCGCCCCAGCCGGGTGACGTACTTGTTGCGCGCGCCGGACCCGAACGCCTCGGCCCCCGGGAAGCGGTCACCTGCGGACGGCCCTGCGGCACCCTTGGCGCCCGGCTGCTCCGGCGGGACCCCGGGGGCACCGGTGCCGTCCGGGCCGTCGGTGCCGTCCGGGCCGTTGGAGGCGTCCGTCCCGCCGTCCGGGCGGCCCTCGGCGTCGTCGACGAGCCCCTTGTAGCGGTACGGCACATAGCGGGTCGCGTTGTCCCAGTACCCGTACGGGGTGGCCTGCCTGCGGGCGTACGGGCGGGCCGACTCGTAGGCGATGTAGTGGGTCTCCGCGAGGTCCGTCCAGCCGCCGAAGATGACGACGTGCGAGCCCTTCTGCGGGTCCTTCGGATTGTGGAAGAGCAGCATGTCGCCGGGTTCCAGCCGGTCCTTGGAAATCCGCTGGGCGAACTTGTCGAGGCTGCCCGTCCATTCGTTCCCGGGGAGGTTCCAGGCCATCGACACAAACCCCGAGCAGTCCTGCCGATAACCGTCGGACCAGTATTCGCGCATGCTGTACGGCACCCCGGCCGCGATCCAGGTCTTGGCCCGTCTGATGATCTCGGCGCGGGTGGTGGGCGGGATCCGGACCTCCTTCGGCGGCTTCTCCCCGTCCGCCGGGCGCCCTCGGGGACCATGCAGCGGAGTCTTCTTCCCCTGGGGGGTGTCCGGCCCGTCACCTGCGGGAACGGCACCGGGGCTGACCGGGCCGTGGGCCGCCGCGACCGCCGGTACGGCATGCCCGGCGCCGAGTGCGGCACCGGCGGCGGTGGCCACCACGAGGGCGCTCGTGGCGGTTCGGGCCGCCGGGTGGCTCAGCCGGGCGTAGCGGGCCGAGTGCGGCATGATCCGCCGCCAGTGGACACAACCGGGGCATTCGCAGTCGCCCCCCGGATCGATCTCCTCGAATACCGGAGTCCCCATGCGATTCCCCTCGCGAACCGACCGAAGAATTCCACGCTTCTGCACGCCGGTCAGTTTCTCAACGGTCATCCCGTGTCGCATGCTGACGGTCCAAATGATGTACACGAGGCGCCCGGGGCGGGGGCCGGGCCCCGCCCCCGCCCGGTCCGTGGTCGGGAGCACCCCCGCCCCTCCGGTAAAGTTCTTCTCGCGCGCCGCTAGCTCAGTTGGTTAGAGCAGCTGACTCTTAATCAGCGGGTCCGGGGTTCGAGTCCCTGGCGGCGCACCATCGGAAGAGGCCCCTCGCGAAGTGAATCGCGAGGGGCCTCTCCGTATGTGGCGATGTGGGGTGATGCCCCAATGACGGCGTATGACCGGTAAACAGCGCGTTTCGCATCTTGCGATCAAGCTTCACACCGTAGAACCCTGGGTCGTAAGAGACTGCGGATACATGGCAGTTTGGGGGCCTTGGGGTGTTCCGCGCCCCGGGATGGGGATCATGGGCCCCCGGCGACGCACGTGATGCACGCGCTCAGGAACAAAAGATGCCGAGGGGGCATCAATGCAACCGGATGGCCGTCGCCCCGTGTCCTCATGGTGTAGATCACATGGTGACGATGACCCACTGATGCGTCCGTAACGGTCGAGGGGGACCGAATCGGATGGAATACCGACGAACACACGCTCGACGCGTGTGCGGGGGGATGACTCATGACGTCGACGCCGACGGGCGCCCGGCATAACCACGACCCGTCCGAGACGACCCGGCTCAAGGTGCCGTCGCACCGGACCGGAGCCTTCCGCAGGCTCAAGAAGACACTTCCCAGATACGACTACGAGCACTACAGCCGACTCGCCGGACCACTGACCCAGCCCGATCCGACCAAGCCCTACCGGGTGCAGTACCGCTCACTGATCTCCCAGGAACCGCACCGGCTGCGGGTCGCCCTGATGCTGGCGGCCGCGCCCCTGCTCTCCCTGGTCCTGCTGGCCTGGCTGCTGCAGCAGGACCACTGGACCAAGCGCGACTACGTCGAGTACGAGTTCCTGCCCACCCTCGACCTGGTCATGCTGGTCTCGATCGGCCTGATCGAGTTCTTCCGCTGTATGAACGTGCTGTCGAACGCGCACGCCACCCTGGTCGCCCGCGACCCGGTCCCGGTGGTGCCCGAGACCGGCACCAGAGTCGCCTTCCTCACCTCCTTCGTGCCCGGCAAGGAGCCGCTGGAGATGGTGACGAAGACCCTGGAGGCCGCGGTCAGGCTCCGGCACCGGGGACTGCTGCACGTCTGGCTGCTCGACGAGGGCGACGACGCCGATGTGAAGGCGGTCTGCGCGCGCCTGGGCGTGCACCACTTCTCCCGCAAGGGCATCGCGAAGTGGAACCAGCCCAAGGGCCCGCACCGTGCCAAGACCAAGCACGGCAACTACAACGCCTGGCTGGACGCGCACGGCGACGACTACGACTTCTTCGCCTCGGTCGACACCGACCACATCCCGCTCCCCAACTACCTGGAGCGGATGCTCGGTTTCTTCCGGGACCCGAACATCGGCTTCGTCATCGGCCCCCAGGTGTACGGCAACTACGACAACTTCGTCACCAAGGCCGCCGAGTCCCAGCAGTTCCTGTTCCACGCGCTGATCCAGCGCGCCGGCAACAAGTACGGCGCCCCCATGTTCGTCGGCACCTCCAACGCCGTACGGATCAAGGCGCTCAAGCAGATCGGCGGGCTGTACGACTCGATCACCGAGGACATGGCCACCGGTTTCGAGATCCACCGCCACAGGAACCCGGCGACGGGGAAGAAGTGGCGCTCGGTCTACACCCCGGACGTCCTCGCGGTGGGTGAGGGGCCCAGCGCCTGGACGGACTTCTTCACCCAGCAGATGCGCTGGTCGCGCGGGACGTACGAGACGATCCTCAAGCAGTACTGGAAGGGCTGGTACTCGCTGCCGCCGACCAAGCTCTTCAACTACACGATGATGATCATCTTCTACCCGATGTCCGCCCTCAACTGGATCCTGGCGGCGCTGAGTTGCGCCCTGTTCCTGGGCCTGGGCGCCTCCGGGGTGAACATCGACCCGACCGTGTGGCTGATGCTCTACGGCAACGCGTCCGCGCTGCAGATAGGCCTGTACGTCTGGAACCGCCGGCACAACGTCTCCCCGCACGAGCCGGAGGGCTCCGGCGGGGTGGCCGGCATGGTGATGTCCGCGCTGTCGGCGCCGCTCTACGCGAAGGCGCTGATCGACTCGGCCCTGCGCCGCAAGAGCAAGTTCGTGGTCACGCCCAAGGGGGACTCGGCGAGCCCGGACCGGTGGTTCGGCACCTTCCGGTACCACTGGTACTTCATCGCCATCTTCGGGGCCTCGATCACCGCCGGGTTCGTCCTCGGCCACGCACACCCCGCGATGATCATCTGGGCCGTCTTCGCCATGATGATCACCGCCCTCCCCATCTTCGCCTGGCGCTACATGCTGCGGCAGGACAAGAAGAAGGCCGCCGCCGCGGCCGAGCTCCAGGGGTCCATGGTGGCGCCGCCCGAGGCGGCTCCCGCCCCGTTCGCGCCACCACAGACACCGCACGCCCCACCCGCGCCTCACGCTCCCCAGCACAAGCCGAGCTGGGCGGCGTCCGGGTCGGGCGGCGGGGGTAGCGACCAGACGATGCAGATCGCGCTGGGCGGACTCGGCGGACGTGGCGGAGCGGGGGGACGTAAGGAATGAAGGACCGTGCAGGCCGCCGCCGTGCCCGTCGCCTCGCGATCGGCGCGGCGGTGGTCCTCGCGCTCGCCGGGATGAACGGGCCGTGGGTGTACCGCTTCAGTACCGAGAAGTACCACCAGTACAAGATCAACAGACCCGAGTACAAGGCGGACAACGGGCACTGGCAGGTCGTGGAGTTCCCGGAGGAGTACCGGCAGAACACCATCCACGCGGCCCTGCTGCACACCGGCAAGATCCTGCTGATCGCGGGCTCGGGCAACGACGCCGACAACTTCGACAGGAAGAAGTTCGACACCCGCCTCTGGGACCCGGTCGCGCAGACCATCAAGCGCGTACCGACCCCGGCCGACCTCTTCTGCACCGGGCACACCCAGCTGTCCAACGGCAATCTGCTGATCGCGGGCGGCACCAAGCGCTACGAGAAGCTGAAGGGCGATGTCACCAAGGCCGGCGGCCTGATGATCATCCACAACGAGAACCCCGACAAGGGGATGAGGCTCAAGGCGGGCACCAGGTTCGTCGGCAAGGCGAACGGCAAGACGTTCGTCCTCAAGGACACCGTCGAGCTCAAGAAGGCCGTCAAGACCTTCGACCCGGACACCGGCAGGTTCACCGGCAACAAGCCCGGCATCGCACGCGCCTACGTCGAGGCCGAGCGCAGGGGCAAGAAGTACGAGACGGGGACGGAGGACAACTACAAGGTCTCGGGGCTGACGGGCGAGGACGCGCGGAACACGTACGGCATCGCGCAGAAGCTCGCCCTCGACAAGAAGGACTTCCAGGGGATCAAGGACGCCTACGAGTTCGACCCGGTCGCCGAGAAGTACATCAAGGTCGACCCGATGAACGAGGCGCGCTGGTACCCGACCCTGACGACACTGTCGGACGGCACGGTTCTCAGCCTCTCCGGGCTGGACGAGATCGGGCAGCTGGTCCCGGGCAAGAACGAGATCTACGACCCCGGGACGAAGAAGTGGACGTACACCAAGGACGAGCAGCAGTTCCCGACGTACCCGGCGATCTCCCTGATGCAGAACGGCAGGCTGTTCTACTCGGGCGCGAACGCGGGGTACGGACCGGACGACATCGGGCGCGACCCCGGGATCTGGGACCTGAGGACCAACAAGTTCACCAAGGTCCCCGGGATGAGCGACAGCAAGCTGCTGGAGACCGCCGGGACGGTGCTGCTGCCTCCGGCGCAGGACGAGAAGTACATGGTGATCGGCGGGGGCGGGGTCGGTGAGTCGGAGCGGTCCAGCAGGAAGACCCGGCTGATCGATCTGCTGGCCGACGAGCCGAGGTTCACGGACGGACCGGAACTGGCCAAGGGCACCCGGTATCCGCAGGCCTCGATCCTGCCCGACGACACGGTCCTCATCTCCGGCGGTTCCGAGGACTACCGGGGGCGGGGCGACTCCAACATCCTGGAGGCGCGGCTGTACGACGCGAGGACGGGTGAACTGCGGCGGGTGGCCGACCCGTTGGTGGGCCGGAACTACCACTCCGGGTCGATCCTGCTGCCGGACGGGCGGGTCGTGTTCTTCGGCTCCGACTCCCTCTACGCCGACAAGGCCAACACCAAGCCGGGGGAGTTCGAGCAGCGCATCGAGATCTATACGCCGCCGTATCTGTTCCAGGACGCGCGGCCGACGCTGACGGGCGGGCCGAAGACGGCGGCGCGCGGCGGGAAGGCGGCGTTCGGGACGCGGCACGGGTCGTCCATCCGGTCGGCGCGGCTGATCCGGCCCAGCGCGTCCACGCATGTGACGGATGTGGACCAGAAGTCGATCGAGGTGGACTTCGAGGTGACCGGGGACCGGATCGAGGTGACCGTGCCGAAGAACCGGAATCTGGTGCAGTCGGGGTGGTACATGCTGTTCGTGACGGACGACGCGGGGACGCCGAGCGCGGCGCGGTGGGTGAAGGTGCCGTAGGGGTTCGCTTTCGGGTGCGGGCGCGTGGGGGCTGGTCGCGCAGTTCCCCGCGCCCCTGAAAAGCAGGGGCTGCGCCCCGTGCTTTTCAGGCCCGCCGCCGGTCGCCGTTCGAGGCTGCGGGGGGCCTGTGTCTTTCAGGGGCGCGGGGAACTGCGCGAGAAGCCCCACCGGACCCGCGCCCGCCGACGAACCCGCGCCCCCACCCCATCAGGCGCCCCTAATCAGACGCCTTCGCCAGGTCCAGCGCGTACTCAGGCCACCACTCCCCCGCCTTGGGGCCCCCCTTGCACTCCCCGTCGGACTCACCGGGACGCTTCACCCACAGATACGCGTCCACCAACTCATCCGCGGTCTTCGTCGTCGGAGACTCCCCCAGCGCCCGCCCCGGCGGATTGCACCAGCGCTCGCCCTCGTCGCCCTCGGTCCAGGGGCCGTTGCCGTTGCGGCTGGTGTCGATGACGAACGGCTTGTCGCCGATCTCCGCGGAGAGCCGTCTGCCGTACTCGATGGAATCGTCCGTGGTGTAGAAGTTCGAGACGTTGACGGCGAAGCCGTCCGCCTGGTCGACGCCGGCCCGCTTGAGGGGATCGTGGATCTCCTCGGGGTCGCCCCAGCCCGCGTTGCCCGCGTCCAGGTACACCGTCGTGTTCTTCAGCCCGCCGAGCCGCTCGATCGCGCCCTTGAGCAGGTCGTACCGCTCCTCGTGGAACTCCTCCGGGGTGCAGCCGTCCACCAGGTGGAGCACCGCGTCGGGCTCCAGGACGATCGTGGCCGACCGGTCCCCGATGCCCCGGGCCACGCCGTCGATCCACGTCCGGTACGCGTCGCCGTCGGCCGCGCCGCCGCCGGAGTACTGGCCGCAGTCGCGGTGCGGGATGTTGTAGAGGACGAGGACCGCGTCCCGGTCGGCCTTCTCGGCGGCCTCGGTGAAGCCCTCGGCCTCCCGCTCCGGGTTCTCCGGGCCGATCCACTCGCCCGTCGGCTGCTCGGCGATCCGGCGGATCAGTTGGGCGTCCTCGTCCTGGCCGGCCTTCTCGTAGGCGGCGACCTGGGTCGCCGCGTTCCCCCGCGGGTTGACCCAGAACGGGTCCGTGCCGCTCGGTTGTTGGGTGATGCCGGAACCGCCGGACCGGTCCTTCCCGCCTTCCCCGTCGTCCCCCCCGGAACAGCCGGCGAGCAGTAACGCCGCCACCACCGCGGACGCCCGAACCCCGGCCCCCCTACTGCCGTACATCCAACTCCCCCTTGGGTGCACCGTGTCGTAAGCCCCAATCCTGACATAAGTCCCGCCTCGCCCACGAGGCCGTCGCCGCCTTGGCCGAGAAGCGGCTTGCCGTGCCGCGTCCACCTGGGCCGATGACATAGAGCCACGCCCTGTCGACTTGGCGTCAAACAGCCTCTAGCCGGTGGCGCCCGGGCGCTCTAGAGTCGCAGACGAACGGCCCCGGCCCGGCCTGTCGCGCCCTGGCGGGTGTTGCGAGTGTTCCGAGTTCCCAGACCTCCCGTGTTCGCGCCGGGCCAACTCCCGCGGCCCGAGCGCGCACGGTCGAGGACCAGCCCGGTCGGCGGCTTCCGGGGGAGCGGGCCGCCGGCCGGGCCGGGTGTCACCCGGCTCGCGAGGGCGCTCTCACCTGCCGACTCGCAAGGGCGCTCTCACGTCCCCGTCCCGCTCAGGTACGCGGAGACGACGACGTTCGCCGTGTAGGTGCGGCTCGCCCTGTCGAAGGTGCCGCCGCAGGTGACGAGCCGGAGCTCGGCGCGCCCCGACTGCCGTACGCCGTAGGCCTGTCGGGCGTCGAAGTCGTCGCGGCCGAGGACCTGGACGTCGTCCACGGTGAACTCGGCCATGCGGCCGTCGCTGCGGGCGACCCGGATCTTCTCGCCGACCCCCAGCGCGCTCAGCTTGTAGAAGACGGCGGGCCGGGTCTCGGTGTCGACGTGCCCGACGAAGAGCGCGGCGCCCGTCGCCCCCGGCCGCGCACCGGCGGCGTACCAGCCGACGACGCCCGGCTGGCCGTAGGCGGGCGGTTCGATCGCCCCGTCCCGGTCGAGGCCGCGGGCCACGACGGGTGCCTGCACGCCCAGCGAGGGGATGTCCAGCCGCTGGGGCCGCGCTCCGCCCAACGGCTCTGCCGCGGGCGGCAGTTCGGCCTGGGCGGGCCGGCCGACCGCCGCCACGTCACCGGTGGTCGGCGCGGACGCGCCGGGCCGTACGTCGGTGACCTCACGGCCCCACAGCCACAGCCCGAGCAGCAGCACGGCCCAGGCGACACCGGTGATGACACGACCGGTTCCGCTGCCCGGCCCGTTCCCGGCGCCCCCGATCACGCTTCCGTCGTCGGAGTAGTCCCGTCCCGGCACAGCGACCCCTTACTCCGTACCCCGGCCGCGGCTCCGGCGCGCGCCGCGCGCCACGACCGCCACCGCCGCGACCCCGGCGAGGACCAGTCCGACCACCGCGTGACGGGTGCCGGGACCGGCGTGCCGGGCGTTGTCCATGGAGCCGGCCGGGCCGGCCGGGCCCCGCGCGCCCGCCAGGTCGGCCGCCGCGAGGTCGGCCGCCGCCCCACCGCCGCCCGCGCGCACCGGGGCGACCGGGGAGGCGGGGGCCGAGGGCCGGGGGGAGGCGGCGGGCTTCGTGTCCGGCCGCTCGGCGTCCGACGGCCCGGTGTCCGGCCCACCGGTGGCCGGTGGTCTGGTGGCGGGCTTGCCGTCGCCGACCCTGATCGTGCCCTTGACCTTGTCCTCGCGGCCGTCGCAGGTGATCCGGACGCCGTAGGTGCCGGGGTCGAGCGAGGACCGGACGCGGGTCTCCCCGGCGAGCGTGCCGGGGCCGCCGCCGTCGAGCCGGGTGAGCTGCGCGTCCGCGACGAACGCCTTCGAGGAGGCCGTTCCGGACCGGCCCGCACAGCCCTCGGCCCGCACCTGGATGTCGCTGCCCGGCGTCGGCGAGGCCGGCACCACCGAGACGTTCCCCGAGTCGGCCGCGTGGACCGGGGGCGCCGACACGGTCAGCGCCGCCCCGACCACCGCCCCGGCACAGAGAGTGACTCGCAATGAGCCCATGGTGAACCTCCAGACACCTGAGACTCCCCCGCCGGGCGGCGGGCCGCATCCGGGGAGGGGCCGGGGCTGCTCCGTCCGGGTGTCCGTGGGTTTACCGGAGGCCGGGGGTCAGATGCGGTCGACGAGGTCCGCGATCGAGTTCACGACCTTCGACGGGCGGTACGGGAACTTCCCGATCTGCTCGGGGGTGGTGAGGCCGGTGAGGACGAGGAAGGTCTCCATCCCGGCCTCGATGCCCGCGAGGACGTCCGTGTCCATCCGGTCGCCGATCATCGCGCTGGTCTCGGAGTGCGCGCCGATCGCGTTCAGCCCGGTGCGCATCATCAGCGGGTTCGGCTTGCCCGCGAAGTACGGCTTCTGCCCGGTCGCCTTGGTGATCAGCGCGGCCACGGCCCCGGTCGCGGGCAGCGGGCCCTCGGTGGAGGGGCCCGTCTCGTCGGGGTTGGTGGCGATGAACCGGGCGCCGCCCTCGATCAGCCGTACCGCCTTCGTCATGGCCTCGAAGGAGTAGGTGCGGGTCTCGCCGAGCACGACGTAGTCGGGCTGGTGGTCGGTGAGGACGTACCCGATGTCGTGCAGCGCGGTCGTCAGCCCCGCCTCGCCGATGACGTACGCCGTGCCGCCGGGCCGCTGGTCGTCCAGGAACTGGGCGGTCGCGAGGGCCGAGGTCCAGATGTTCTCCACGGGCACGTCCAGGCCCATGCGGGAGAGGCGGGCGTGCAGGTCACGGGCCGTGTAGATGGAGTTGTTGGTGAGCACCAGGAAGGGGCGCCCGGACTCGCGGAGCCTCTTTATGAAGGCCTCGGCGCCGGGGATCGGCACGCCCTCGTGGATGAGCACACCGTCCATGTCGGTGAGCCACGACTCGATGGGCTTGCGCTCTGCCATGTGCGTTCTCCTGCCGACCTCTGCCAGTACCTGCCGTCACCTGCCGTACGTCCGTATATCCGTACGTTCTGGTTCGACCCAACCCTAGTGAGCGTCGGCCGAAATGAGGAGGCCGATCTTGGCGGCTGAGACCGCGCTCATCAGGTCGGCGGGGGTGCGCTGCCCGGGAGGCGCGCGGGACGGTCCCCGCCGGCCTCAGCCGGCGCGTCTGCGGACCGTCGCCACCAGCAGCCCGCCGGCGGACAGGAGCAGCAGCCCGGTCACATACGGCAGCGCCTCACGCATCCCCGAGGCGGCCAGTTCGTCTGCCCGCGGCCGTGACTCGCCCGGTACGACGCCTCCGCCCTCCTTCGCGGCCCCGCCGCCGTCCCGGCCGCCCCCTTCCTTGCCCGCCCCGCTCTCCGCCGCCGGCTCCCCGCTCTCCTTCCCCTCGTTCTCCTCCTCCCCGTCGGTGATCCGGAAGCGGTAGTCGTTCGACTCGCCGACCCACTCGCTGTCGTCGCCGCGCCGCTCGACCACGGCCGCCTTCGCCACGACGTCGTTGGGGACGGCCGCGTCGGAGGTGAGGGAGAGCCGGACCCGGACGGTGAGGGTGCGGCGGGGCGGCACGGTGAAGCCGGCGCCGCCGAGGACGCCGACCAGTTCGTCCGCGTCGGTCCGTTCGAAGGTCACCGGCCGGGCGGTGGTCCCCTCGGCGTCCGCGTAGAACTCCAGCTGCGGCTGGCTCCGCTCCAGCGTGCGCGAGCCGTCGACCAGGACGACCACCGGGTGGATGCCGCCGCAGGTCCGGGAGGTGGTGTTGGTGAGGTCCACCGCCCAGGTGTGGAAGCCGCCGCCGGCGACATAGGTGGCGGGTCCCCCGCGGATACGGGTCCGGATGGGGAAGGCGCCGCGGTCGCGCCCGGCGCAGGTGGGCCGCCGGTCGTCCGCCACCGCACCAGGCGCTACGGGGCCGGAGGCACTGCCGAGCGCCACCGCGGGACCACTGACGAGGGCGGCTGCGGTGGCCAGGGCGAGGGTCAGACACGTACACAGTCGCATGAACACATGACCATGCCATCGGCCCGCGTCCCTGAGCCCCGCCACGCCTTGCCACCCCGGGATCGCCCCCGGAGGTCCGCTCGATCAGCGGAGCGGGGGGCGCCCTCGTAGGCGCAGGCGGACAGGCGGCGGACAGTCACGCCCGCTCACGCCCACTCACATCCGCTCACCCGTCCTCACGCCCGAACAACGGCGCCAACAGCAGCTGAGCCGCGCCCTCCGCGACCCCGGACGCCCCGCCCCCCACCACCCGGACCGGCACGGCCGGATCCTCTCCCTGCCGCCGAGCCCACTCGTCCAGCACCAGCCCCACTCCCCGCACGAACACATCGGGCCGCGCCTCGACCGTCCGCCCGCCCAGCAGCACCAGCTCGATGTCCAGCAGTCCCACCAGGTTCGCGGCCCCCGTGCCGAGCACCCGCGCCGCCTCCTCCACGTCCCCCCGCGCCACCGCCGCGAGGCACAGCGCCTCCACGCACCCCCGGTTCCCGCACTCGCACATCGGCCCGTCCAGCTGCACCACCTGGTGCCCGAACTCACCGGCCCGCGTGCGGGCCCCGCGATGCACCGCCCCGTCGATCACGAGCCCGGCCCCCAGCCCCGTACCGAGATGGAGGTAGGCGAAGGACCCGTGCGCCCCCGCGACCGCCGCGAGTCCGAGGGCCGCCGCGTTGGTGTCCTTGTCCACCACCACCGGCATCCCGAGCCGCCGCGCGAGCGCCGCCCGCAGCGGAAACCCGTCCCACTCCGGGAACCCGGTGACCCGGTGCAGCACCCCGTGCAGATGGTCGAGGGGCCCGGGGAGGGCGACCCCGACGCCGAGCACGGGGAGCGGTGCGGAGCCGTACACCTCGGACCCGCTCCCGGCGCGGCCCTCGACCCGCGCGGCCGTACGCCCCTCGCTCACCCCCGCCAGCAGCGCCTCCACCTCCCGGGCCGCGCCCTCGACCACCGCGTCCGCCCCGGCGCCGAGGTTGAGCGGGGCCCGCCGCTCGGCGACGACCGTGCCGGTCAGGTCGCAGAGGACGGCCGTCAGTTCGTCGCGGTCGAGATGGAGGCCGACGGCGTGCCCGGCGTCGGGCACCAGCCGCAGGACGGTGCGCGGCTTGCCGCCGGTGGACGCCCGGTACCCCGCCTCCGTCACGAGCCCGTCCGCGCGCAGCCGGGCGGTGATCTTGCTGACCGCCTGCGGGGTGAGCCCGGTCCGGTCGGCCAGCTCCAGCCGGCTTATCCCGGCCACCCCGGCGGCCCGCAGCAGGTCCAGCACCAGTGCCCCGTTGTGGCTGCGCAGGGCGAGCAGATTCACGCCGGTCACTCCCGCGGTACGCCCGCCGCCGGTGCCCCTGCCGCTCCGGTCGCTGGTCCCGTTGCCGTTGCCGTTCCGGTTGCCGTTCACACCCCCATTGTCCCTCGCGCTTGCACTTTGGAAACAGCGTTGCTTAAGTGGACGGCATGACAGGCACGACAGACACCAGCACAGGTACCGACGCGGGTACCGGCTCAGGCGCCGGCGCGGACGGGTCCCTCCGCGTCGCCCTCGTCGGCTACGGCCTCGCCGGCTCCGTCTTCCACGCCCCGCTGATCGCCGCGACCGAGGGCCTGGCCCTCGACACGGTCGTCACGTCGAACGCCGAACGGCGCGCCCAGGCCCGCGCGGAGTTCCCGGAGGTGCGGTTCGCCGCCACGGCCGACGAGCTGTGGGCCCGCGCGGACGAACTGGACCTGGTCGTCATCGCCTCCCCGAACAAGACGCACGTGCCCGTGGCCACCGCCGCCCTGGAGGCGGGCCTCGCGGTCGTCGTCGACAAGCCCGTCGCCGGTACGGCGGCCGAGGCACACGAGCTGGCCGCCCTCGCGGACTCCCGGGGCCTGTTCCTCTCCGTCTTCCAGAACCGCCGCTGGGACAACGACTTCCTGACCCTCCGCAAGCTGCTCGCCGACGGCGAACTGGGCGAGGTCCGCCGCTTCGAGTCCCGCTTCGAACGCTGGCGCCCCCAGCTGAAGGGCGGCTGGCGCGAGTCCGGCGACCCCGCGGAGATCGGGGGCCTCCTCTACGACCTGGGCAGCCATGTCGTCGACCAGGCCCTCACCCTCTTCGGCCCGGCCGCCCTCGTGTACGCCGAGGCCGACCTGCGCCGCCCCGGTGCCGAGACGGACGACGACACGTTCATCGCCGTGACCCACGCGAACGGCGTCCGCTCCCACTTCCACGCCTCCGCCGTCACCCCTCAACTCGGCCCGCGCTTCCGGGTGCTGGGCTCCGAGGCGGGATACGTCAAGTACGGCCTCGACCCCCAGGAGGCGGCCCTGCGCGACGGCGTACGCCCGGCTCCCGGCACCGCCTGGGGCGAGGAGCCCGAGGACCTCTGGGGCCGTGTGGGCGCCGGCGACTCCCCCCTGACCGGCGGCGGCAGCCCCGTCCCGACCCTCCCGGGCGACTACCCCGCGTACTACACGGCCGTGGCCGCCGCCCTGAACGGCACCGGCGAGAACCCGGTCACGGCGTACGAGGCCGCCGCCGCGCTGGACGTCCTGGAGGCGGCGCGGAAGTCGGCGCGCGAGGGTGTGGCGGTGAAGCTGTCATGACCGGGACCCCGACCGTCGCGGAACTGGAGGCCCAGGAACTCCGCCTGGTCTTCGACCAGTTCACCCACGACGACGCCTGGGCGCTCGGCTCCCTCCTGGTGGAGCTGGCCCGCGAACGCCACGCCCCGGTCGCCATCGACATCCGCCGCGGCAGCCAGCAGCTCTTCCACGCCGCCCTCCCCGGCTCGACCCCGGACAACGACGCCTGGATCGACCGCAAACGCCGGGTCGTGGAACGCTACGGCTCCTCCTCCTACCTCGTCGGCGCCCGCTTCCGCGCCAAGGGCACCACCTTCGAGGACTCCTCCCGCCTGGACCCCGACACCTACGCGGCCCACGGCGGCTCCTTCCCGGTGACGGTCATGGGCGCCGGAGTCATCGGCACGGTCACGGTCTCGGGCCTCCCCCAACTCGACGACCACGCCTTGGTGGTGGAAGCCCTGGAACGCTTCCAGAGCACCTTGTAACCACCGGACGCCGCCGTTTCTTTCAGGGGCGCGGGGAACTGCGCAATCTTCGGGGGCGCGGGGAACTCCGCACCCCATTAGGGGCGCGGGGAACTGCGCAATCTTTTAGGGGCGCGGGGAACTCCGCAATCTTTTAGGGGCGCGGGGAACTCCGCAACCCTTTAGGAGCGCGGGGAACTCCGCAATCTTTTAGGGGCGCGGGGAACTGCGCGACCAGCCACGACGATCCCGCAGCCGCCAACGAACAGCAGCCCCCCGCCCCTTAGGCACCCGGCACCAAGCGGAGCGCCTACGCGTTCAAGAACTCCTGCCGCTGCCGCCCCAGCCCCTCGATCTCCAGCTCCACCACATCCCCCGCCCGAAGGAACGGCTTCGGCTCGGGCTCCCCCAGAGCCACCCCCGCAGGCGTCCCCGTATTGATCACATCCCCGGGGTACAGCGTCATGAACTGACTGACGTACCGCACGACCTCCCCCACCCCGAAGATCTGCTCCCCTGTCGTCCCGTCCTGCTTCGACACCCCGTTGACCCACAGCCGAAGCCCCAGCTTCTGCGGATCGGGCACCTCGTCCGCGGTCACCAGCCACGGCCCCAGCGGATTGAACGTCTCGCAGTTCTTCCCCTTGTCCCAGGTCCCGCCGCGCTCCAGCTGGAACTCCCGCTCGGACACGTCATGGGACACCGCGTACCCGGCGACATGCTCCAGCGCCGCCTCGCGCGACTCGACGTACCGGGCCGTACGCCCGATCACGACCGCGAGTTCGACCTCCCAGTCGGTCTTCGTCGACCCGCGCGGCACGAGCACCGTGTCGTTCGGCCCGACCACCGTGTCCGCCGCCTTGAAGAAGATCACCGGCTCGGACGGCGGCTCGGCCCCGGTCTCGCGCGCGTGGTCGTGGTAGTTCAGCCCGATGCAGACGATCTTGCCGATCCGGGCGATCGGCGGACCGATCCGCAGGCCCGCCGCGTCCAGGACGGGCAGCTCACCGCTCCCGGCGGCCTCCCGGACCCGCCCGAGCGCCGCCTCGTCCGAGAGCAGCGCGCCGTCGATGTCCGGCACCACGCCCGACAGGTCCCGCAGGACCCCCTCGGCGTCGAGCAGCGCGGGCCGCTCCGCACCCGTCGTACCGACTCGCAGCAGCTTCATGGTCGCCATCTCCCTCGGTCGTCCATCGCGCCCGACCGATGGGTGCGGCCACCGGAGGACTGATCGATCGTCCAAGGTCGCCGTCCACTTCGCAAGACCCGGTTCACGGACTGGACCGCGCCCATTGCCGCCCTGTCGCCGCCCCGCCCCTACCGGGTGGTGACGGCCGCCGCCTGCGCGCCGGGGGCGGTCCCGGCCGAGGGCAGCGGGTAGAGGAACGCCCGCTCCACCGCGCTCCACGTCGTACTGGTCACCACGTACAGCGCGGCCGCCAGCGGCACCACGGCCACGCTGACCAGCGTGAAGAAGGACATGAACGGCATGAACTTGCTGACGGCCCCCATGCTCGCCGCCATCCCGGGCACCTGCTCGTCCGACACGGCCGGCATCCCGGCCGTACCCGCCGCCATCATCCGCTTCGTCCGCCGGAAGTTGAAGGCCGCGACGCACCCGACGATCACGAAGAGCCCCAGGTAGACAAGCCCCTGCGGCCCGAACGCACCGCCGTCGCCGAGGGCGTCGTGCCAGCGGTCGCCGAGCGGGGCCGCGAAGAGCTTGTGGGTGAGGAGGGCGTTGGACTCGCCGCCGATCGTCGTGTTGGAGAACAGGTGGTAGAGGAGGAAGAAGGCCGGCAGCTGGCAGAGGCTGGGCAGACAGCCGGACAGCGGCGACACCTTCTCCTTGGTGTGCAGCTCCAGCATCGCCTTCTGGAGCTTCTCCGGGTTCTTCGCGTGCTTCTTCCGCAGCTCCGCGATCTGCGGCTGCAGCGCGATCCGCGCCCGCTGCCCCCGCGCCGCCGCCCGGGACAGGGGGTGCACGAGCAGGCGTACGAGCGCCGTGAACAGGACGATCGCGACGGCGGTCGCGGAGGCGTGGAACAGCGGCTGGAGCAGATCGGCGAGGTGCGCGACAAGGTCGGCGAAAACGGACATGGGTGTGAGCCCTCCAGGGGTCTCGTCGTGCCGGGGAGCGCCGGTCGGATGACCGGGACTCGGCGCGACGGCCCGCCTGCGGAGCACAGACCCCGGTCAGAAGGACCGGATGAAGTGGTGTGGGTGTGCCCTACGCGGCGGTGGCCGTCAGGAGGGCGCGTCCGGGAGCCCGGGGGCGCGTACGCCCGCGTGCGTCGGGATCTCGCTGGGGCAGGAACGCCGTACGGCGCTCACGGTCCCGTATGGCCGTCCGTACCCGCGTCCGGGGTACGACGGGCGCGCTGCGCGAGGCGAGCAGCGCGCACGCGGCGAGGACGGAGCCGGCCGCGGCGGTGGCGGCGAAGGCGACGGCCGCGGAGAGCGTGCCGGTGTCGAGGACGGCGACCTCGAAGAGGAGCAGCAGAAGCATCGCGGCGGGACGCCGGCCGAACCAGCTCCGGATCATGACGCCCTCCTCTCGGCGCTCCCGGCGCCGCGTTCTGCGGCGCACTCGCACACATGCTCTCATCACATGCTCATCAGATGGTCTCACCCGATGCTCTCATCCGAGCCGGACCGAGCGCAGCTTCCCCCAGACCACGAGCCGGTACGTGGAGGTGTACGCGGGCGTGCAGGTGGTGAGCGTGAGGTAGTGCCCGCGCTCGTCGTACCCGTACGCCGTCCGTACATCACTGCGCGGGACGGGCCGCAGGACGCCGCCGTCGCCGGGCGCGGTCTGCGGGAGCGTCCGGTCGACGACGTACGTGTACACGGCGCCCCTGGTCTCGACGCGGACCTCGTCGCCGGGTGTGAGCCGGTCGAGCCGACGGAAGGGCTCGCCGTGGGTGGTGCGGTGCCCGGCGAGCGCGAAGTTCCCGGGCCGGCCCGGCTGCGCGGTCCCCGGGTAGTGCCCGACGTACCCCTTGTCGAGCACGTCCGCCCGGCCGACCCCCTCGGCGACGGGCGCGCGGAGGCGGAGGCGGGGGACGGCGAGGACGGCATAGGGCTGGGCGGGCCCGGTGGCCACGCGTCCGGCCGCCCACCGCCGCTCCAGCGCGGCCACCTCCCGGGCCGCCGTCTGCTGGGCCTGCCGGTTGGTCCACCACAGCTGATGGGCGACGAAGAGGAGGAGAACGAGCCCGAGAGTGACGGCGCACTCGGCGGCGACGCGGAGAGCGCGAACGTGGGCGACTTTCATCTCCCCTTCTCCCAACCGTTGGAAGAAACCCTGGACGAAACCCGATGAAACCCCGGAACAGAGAGCAGAAAGCGCTGTCACACCTCTCGACAAGCTCACCACTCACCCCTGACTCTTCCGTTGTCCCCACTGAGCAGTTCGGACGGGTGGCCGGTCCCCCAACCCCACCTTTCCCTCCCCTCGGCACCCGCATCCCCCGGAGCTGACATGACTGCATCCCCCGACCCCAAGGACGACCGGGCGAGACCGGCCGCGGCACCCCCCACCCCGGAACGGCCCCCGACGGCCTTCGGCCGCAGAGCCCTGCTGGCGGCGGCCGGCGGCGCGGTCGTCGGCACCGCCCTCGGCACGGGCACGGCGAGCGCGGACGCGACGATCGCCGTCAACCCGGCCACGAAGTACGGCACCTGGGAGGGCTGGGGCACCTCGCTCGCCTGGTGGGCCAATGTCTTCGGCGCCCGGGACGACTTCGCCGACCTGTGGTTCACCACCAAGACGACGACGTACAACGGCACGGCCCTGCCCGGCCTGGGCATGAACATCGCCCGCTACAACCTCGGCGCGTGCAGCTCGAACTCCATCAACGGCGAGTCGATGGTCAAGTCCCCCAACATCCCCGCCTTCAAGCAGATCGAGGGCTTCTGGCAGGACTACACCAACGAGAACCCGACCTCCTCGGCCTGGAAGTGGACGGCGGACCCGAACCAGCGCGCGGCCCTGACGAAGGCGGTGGCGCGCGGAGCGACGACGGAACTCTTCGCCAACTCCCCCATGTGGTGGATGTGTTCGAACCACAACCCGTCGGGAGCCTCCGGCGGCGGCAACAACCTCCAGACCTGGAACTACCGCCAGCACGCCTCCCACCTCGCGGCGACGGCCCTCTACGCCAAGAACAACTGGGGCGTGAACTTCGCGACGGTCGACCCCTTCAACGAGCCGGCGTCGTCCTGGTGGACGGCGACCGGCACCCAGGAGGGCTGCCACATGGACCCGGCGGTCCAGGCGGCCGTACTCCCGTACATGCGCAGCGAGTTGGACGCCCGCGGCCTGACGTCGGTCCGTATAGCGGCGTCGGACGAGACGAACTACGACACCGCCCGCTCGACGTGGAGCGCCTTCAGCTCATCGACGAAATCCCTGGTCAGCCAGGTGAACGTGCACGGCTACCAGGGCGCGGGAGGCCGCCGCGACCTCCTCTACACGGACGTGGTGACGACGTCCGGCAAGAAGCTCTGGAACTCGGAGACGGGCGACAGCGACGGCACTGGCTGGACCCTCGCCCGCAACCTCTGTTACGACTTCCGCTGGCTCCACCCCACGGCCTGGGTCTACTGGCAGGTGATGGACCCGACGGCGGGCTGGGCGATGATCGCGTACGATGCGAACACCCTCCAACCGACCACAGTCCAGACCAAGTACTACGTCATGGCGCAGTTCAGCCGCCACATCCGCCCCGGAATGACCATCCTGGACGTGGGCTCCAGCTACACGGCGGCGGCGTACGACGCGTCGGCGAAGCGCCTGGTGATCGTGGCGATCAACACCGCCACCTCCGCGCAGACCTTCACCTTCAACCTCTCCGGCTTCACGACGGTGACCGGCGGCTCCGGCGGCCTGGTCCCCCGCTGGAACACCCACACCTCGGGCGGCAGCGACCGCTACCGCGCGTACTCGGACACGTTCCTGAACGGCAAGTCGGTGGCGGTCCCGTTCGCGGCGGGGGCGGTGCAGACGCTGCAGATCGACGGGGTGACGATCTAGGCGGAAGCGGAGGTGGGAACGAACGCGCCCCTGACCTGCCCCCTCCCACCTCCGCCCGCACCTCGCCTCTCATCCCCTTCCCTCCCCCATCGACGCTACGGTGTCGTCCATGCGCCCCGACACGCCTGCCGAGAACGTCGACCACACTGCCGAAGCGGCACGCCTGGAGCGGACCGCCGACCTCTACCCGGAGGACGCCGAGCACCTGCTGCTGCAGGCCGCGGCCCACCGGGAACTGGCCGGCGACCGCCCCACCGCGACGGCCCTCTACGACCGCCTCCTGTCGTCCTCCACCCCCCTGGACAACCCCCACCTCGTACGCGCGCTGAAAGCGTCCAACCTCTGGGAGTACGGCCACGAGGCGGAGGCCCGCGCGATCATCGACGGAGTCCGCGCGGCCGCCCCGCGGGACCCGGCCCCCTGGGTGATCGTCGCCGAGGCCCTGGAGGCCCACGACGAGCTGGAGGCGGCCCAGGACACGTTCACCTCGGCCGTGACCCTCCTCCTGACGGACGTGGCGGAGCCCCCGTACTCGACCCGTGCGCTGCTGTTCGGCCGCCACCGGGTCCGCCGCATGCTGGGCGCCCCCCACGACAACTGGGACGCCGTCGCGGACACCCAGCACTCCTCCTCCGTCTCCCTGGACGAGCTGCACGACCCGAAGCGGGTATGGTCCCTGGGCTCGGACAACCCGGCAGAACTCCAGGCCGAGATCTCCCGCCTACGCGCGGAGTTGGGCGCCTACCGCGAGGCCCTCTCCCGCCCCTTCCCGGTGGCGGTCCTCCACTGGCCGGCCCCGGAACTCTCGGAACTGGTGACGGCCTACCCGGGCCTGACCACCGAATACCCGTCCCACGAGGCCCACTTGGCGACGATAGAGGCCTCCCTGCGCGAACTCGCCTCCTCCGGCACCCCCAACCTGGGCATCGTCACGGGCACGGTCCCGTCCTACGAGGCCTTCGCCGCCTCGGAGGGCTCGTCCCCGGCCGACGCGACACTGCTGCCGCAGTACGCGACGACGCTGGCGGCGCGGGGCTTGGCCGTCTCCTGGCCGCCGCAGCGGGGCAGCGCGTGCTGGTGCGGCTCGGGCCAGACGTACGAGGGGTGCCACGGGGCGTAGCCCAACCACCGGCGAAACCGCCCCACCCACCCGGGCCGCTCGCTCGCTTCACCTCCGCACCGGAACGGCCCGGGTCAAGGGTGGCCCGCAGGGCCATCGCCGAAGGCGACGCGCAGCGCCCTTGAGGCGGGGTGCGGAGGGCGACGCTGCGGGGCAGCGAGCGCTCTACGGCGCTTCACAACCGGGTCACGTCCCCGTGGTGCCGTAGAGGTCTGCCACGCCCTAGGCGCACGAGTCCCACGCCCGATGCACAAGCGCGACTCTGCTCCTGCAACGGAGCGGAATCACCGCGACGCAAGGTCAACCGGTGTGTCGAACCAGCAAGGATTCCGGGATCCTCGACAGGATGGCGGGCTCTTGGACACCGCGGTGAGCGAAGTGGAGATCCTCGCGAGCCCGAGTACACAGCACGAAGAAGCGAAGGAGCGCGTCTGCACTGGTCGGGTCCTCTGTGTATGCGTCCAGGTCCGGCACAAAGACGCTGTCGAATTCCAAACCCTTCATACTTGCCGTGCTTACCACCCGGATGGGTCGCTCTGAGAAGTTAATCGTGTTCCGGTATCGATCGTCGTGCACATAAGCCTGGGTGTATTTCTCAAGCCCAAGACGCGTAAGCTCGCTCTGAATATTCCGCAATAAATGGGTCGACTTGCAGATGATTCCAATACTCCTATCCGGATAAGCTTTGAAGTACCGCGAGACTTCAGTGACGACGTATCCCATCGAGGGCACTTTCAGAACAATAGGAGTGGGACCCAAGCGCGCCGGCAAAGACATATCACCCCGACCCTCATCGCGGAATTTTGATGCCAGCAATGCGATCTCTCGACTGTTCCGGCGGTTCTCCCGCAGAACGAGCGGATCGGTGTGCACGGTGAGGCATCGGCAAATCTCGGAAATGGTGCTCTCGTCGTCACCGATTCGCTGGTTCTCATCTGCGAACACGGTGACGCCGACGCCGAGGATACGGCACAATTGATAGAAGGCAACTGGCAGATTCTGACCCTCATCGATCACCAGATGCACAGTCGACCTGACCTTCTGCAAAATGCAGTCCCGCTGCATCTCGATCCAGTTGTAACTCCAACCGTCTTCGTCGATTTTTGGGGGATCGACTTGGAAGCGCCTGCGCCAGAAAGAACTAATCCATCGATGATAGGTGGTCACGTTGAGAGCTACCGTTAGGTCCGGCGCCATTTGCGCAAGGTACTGATGCAGCAGATTGGAGCGCGTGAGAAGCACGACATCGCGCTCGGCAGTTGCCAGCGCCCACGCACGGTAGACAGCCATTACGGTCTTCCCGGCGCCAGGTGCCCCCGTGATGACGTGACTTCCATGGAAAGGAAGATCAATTACTTTCTGCTGCTCGATCTCAAGGTCGAGGAGAGAAGGAATATTCACGATAGATCGACAATTTCAGCCGATTCCTCGAGTGCTGCCTGAACGACTCCCCGGAAGAACCCCGGCACCTCTCTGTCACCGATCAACAGTGTCCGATCCAAAAGAGAGTTGTCGACCTCGCAACATGTCTCGGGAAGGAGCGTACACGCGTGGCACGCGGCACGGTTGAGGTTAGCCAGAGACCTTCCCGTCGAGTCGGCACAGAGAGGGTCCTGCGAGCACCATTGCGCCGTTTCCAACAATCGGATCAAAGTCTCGACGAGGTTCGGTGGTTGCCCCTGGCGGACGAGCCCGCCCAGCGTCCCTTCTGCGTCGCCGGCCGCTGTATAGATGAACACTCCGGCCTGAGGGGGAAGTTCGCTGCCCGGCGCGTGGCTTCGAGCGTAAACACGTTCTCGTAGCGAGGCCGCGTTGTACCCGCTGTCATAGGAGAGTTGGCGGATGAAGTGATGGGCAAAGGTGTGCAGCATCACGAATCGCGGGAGGAGTTCCGGACCTGATTTTTCTCTGAGGCGCTCGGCCTTGTAAGAGGCGCCCAGATTTCCCTCGATGCGCCGTGTCCAGTCGCGTACCGCTGGAATCCCTTCCCAGGCTCTCAAACGTTCCTCGTCGACGGCGATGAAGATTCCCTCACCATAGATCTCTACGGCAGGCAACCACCGGGCTCGACCCTTGGTGTTGACCGACACGACGCGTCCGCCTTCTTCCTCGTCGCTGCCGCCCGAGCTGGGCTCGTAACGCGAGAATCCTTCGAGCGCACGTACCTCACGCACTCGGTCCGCGACGACGACCGCCGAGAAGCCCGCAGCCAACTCCTGCATGAAGTCGGGGTCGTCGCGGCTGATCCCGAGGCGGGTCCGGCGCACGGAGAAGTTTTTCGAATCGGCGACGGATTCCGGGGCGGAAAAGGCCGCCCATTCAGCAATGCTGAGGTCATCGTCCGAATCAGCCACCGAAGGCATCGACGAAACCGCGTCGACATGGTGGCGTCGTAGCGTTTCCACGAATTCCTCAGAAACCTCGCAGTGCATCGCGATGATCTGCCTGAGTGCGTCGGAAACCGGACTGTCGACCGCGCTGATGAATTCTGGCCACAGAGCTTCATCGACGACCTTCTGAGCCAATTCGTCGTCCTCGGCGAGACCAGCAGGTGCGGGGATGTCGATCGCCGAGTGCGTAATCGGGAAGTACACGTTGGAGGCTCCGCGCTGTACCGCCTGCGGTGTTTCCTCGCAGGGATCCGCCTCATCGGTGTCGGCTTGCCAGGGGTGAGTCCCGGGACATTGCAGACCCGTCCGCTTGAGAATGTTCTTCTGGCTGATACCTGCCAGATTGCGATCGGCCCGACAGACGACACACACGACGCGTAGGGCTTCCAACCCCGAGGATTCAGGAGTGGCGACGAACCGAAGTCGGCGAACCTGACATTGTCGCTGAGCATGTCCTTCACTCTTGGAGTGGGCCCATCGACGCCAGTCGATGTCGGCCATATGGCCTCCCCTGCACACCTGGATGAAGCGCATTGGGGCCAGCTGTGGTTTTCCTGCGCAACGCCCACAGGCAGGCTGCTTGTCCCGCAGCTCCCGATCCACGCGCCAGAGTTGCATGTCCCTGCACTGCGGGCAGAACAACCACTTGGGGAATCGCACATAGGCGGGTCCGATACGGGTCGCGTAGGCAGCCTTCCCGGAAGGGATGACGGGAGCCGAGCGGAAGCCCTCAACCCTCAGCTTCCTTGCGAGTCGTGGCGATTGCACCCGCTCGGCATTCGCCGACCAACTCCGGATGTCAGCAGCCACGAACGATTCACCCCGAAGGTCGATGATCCCGCCGACTCCGAAAGGGACGATGGTCTGCGCCCTGCGTACTTTGCGACGAATATCTTTCACTGCCTTCACGCTCCTCTCACATCGACGAGACACTCGCGGTCGACATTGCGCATCGACTGTGCCGTCTCCCACAAACCACCTTGCTTACCGAAATCCATGAGGAGCGATACGTGCAAACGCCCCTGGGGCTGGTAGTAGAGGCGGCTTCCGTCGCCGCGCGCAATCTCGGCTTCTTGCCACCATTCGTCGATCAGCTCGTCGAGCTGATCGGTTGCGGCCTCCGCTTCCTCCGGGTCGGCACGTTGTACGTGACTCACGATGAGGTCACGGACTCGCGCAACTCCATCGGCGTGATCGAGGATGTCTCCCGCTCTATTCTCAGTATTCAGGCCGACTCCGTGTCGTACTAGGATGGTCAGCACCGCATGCAGGGCTCGCTTGCGAGAAGGCATGGACCACGGTGTGACGCTCGTTGGTTCCACGTGCCGGTAGAGCGCACGGTGGTAGGCACCGAACGACTCGTAGTGGGAACGATCACGTGGTTTGGTAGAGCGGAAAAGCGTCACGATCAGACCCGGTACATCACGACGGCCAACACGACTGGTGGCCTGAATGTATTCCGATGTCGTCTTGGGTTGGCCATTCATGAGCATGAGGCCGAGCCGTGGAACGTCGACCCCCACGGAGAGCATGTTGGTCGTGGCGAGGAAGGAGACGCTGCCGCGCTCTTTGAAGCTCTTGCCCAGGCGCTCAAGGAGCCGTGGCTGAGCGGCGCGTGGGATATTGCTGGTGAGCTCGACTACCGAGTCGTCGTCCAGCTTGCGCCGCCGAGTATCGTCCTTCGTCAGATGTTCGAGGCGCGCGGGGATGTCGTCTCGCGCGATCGTCACGGTTCGACCGAGTTCCCGCAGACTGTTGTGATACGCGACCGCGGTCCAGTACGCGTCCCGAAGGTCGTCGTCTTCACAGATCTCTTTCGGGGCCTGCAAGGCGGCGGCACCCACGTGAACCGTCGAGGTCGAGGCGGTGTGCCCCTGTGCCATGACACCCACGTACAGACGCCCGGGCTTGTCCTCGTCCGGCGAGGCGAAGTACGAGTGGCCCGCCTTGATCCCCGACGGAGGGAAGAGCTGTGCCGGGCGGCCGTAGAGGCTGCGAATCTGGTCCTGTGAACGCCGGATCGTCGCTGTCGACGCGATGACCTTCGGTACGGTGCCGCGCCAAGCGCACAGTTCGAGGATGGCGGACTCGTACAGACCGACAGTCGTCCCCAAAGGGCCCGCAAGCAAGTGCAGTTCGTCCTGGATCACAAGTGAGGGGGCGCGCTTGCCGTCCTTCCCGAAGAGATTGCCCGCCTTTGGCTCCCACGCGAGTCGTGCGAACTTGTCCACTGTCCCAAGTACGAACGTGGGCGGTTCCTCGTAGATCTGTTCGTCCACCACGGAGACCGGCAGCCGCTCGTGGAAGACGCAGGTGGTTCGAGGACAGAAGAATGAGGTGGTAACCCCGTCCGCCCTGATGCCGAAGTCTCCCTCCTGTCCCTGTCGTTCAGGAACGATCTCGGTGCCGCACCAAGGACAGCGTTCCAGCAGAAAACGATCATCGGGCTCGTTCATCTGCTTCAGAACATCGAGCTCGTCCGCCGCAGCGGAGACCTTGTTCGGCGTCGTTTCCTTGCCCACCCAAAGGCCGATGGAAATGGGTTCCTCGCCCAGGTCGAAAGGCAGGGGCCCGTCGTGTCCCTTCCTGATGTATTCGAGGGCACAGATTGCCGTCGCCGTGCGTTGGAATTGCTGCGTGGTGAGCAGACTCAGCGTGTACCGGCTCAAAACGGCCGTACCGCCCCCGGCTGCGCCGAACCGAAGCCGGCGCCAGAGGATCTCGAAGCAGGCCGTGAGGAGGTACGCCTCCGTCTTGCCTCCACCTGTGGGGAACCAGATGAGGTCGACCGTCTTACGGTCATCGTGCTCAGGGTTCATCAGGCCCTCGACCACGAGCAGGAAGTAGGCCAGTTGGAACGGGTGCCACGCATAGTCGCCACTGGGCTCGGTCAGCTCAAGTACTTCGCTGTTCCTGCGGCGACGCTTCCCCGCCAGTTCCTGGCGGCTGTGGAACATTTGGAGCGCCATGGCTCTGTTGGCCAGGCGAAAGGCTTCACGTGCCTTGTTTCCTGAAGGGGTTGCCGCAGTGAGGGCTGTTACCCCGGACTTCATACGGTCGAGTGCGGTGCCGATGCGGCAGAGGATTCGTGCAGCGGGTGCGGCAGCCCATGGCTGCAGGTCCTTGCCCTGCGCCCGCTGTTTGTCGAACCAGTTGCCGTACCCCTGGACGAATGAATCCAGTTCGGCCCGGAGATCGTCTACTGGCAGTCCAGGCCGGGACAGGTACGCGAGATTGAGCACTGGCAGGTCCTTGGGCCCATCGGGCTTGATGTGCTGGACCACCTGCTGGGGCATGACCTGCGCTCGCACAGTGGTGACCTGGTCGGATTCGTCGTCCCACTCGACGGCGCATCCATGCCCCACGGCCCTGGTCACGATGTGCCGATACTGGACCCGAAGCTCCTGCTCCTCCTCATCGCGACTGTTGAGACGGATACTCGGATACTCGAGCACCGTCCCGCCGAGCGTCGTCATCTGAAGTTCGGCCTGGAAGAGCATCAGGTCGCGGTTCTTGTACGGGCTCTCCTCTTCGTCGTGCGCGTTGGCCAGAACACAGGTGACGAGATGGCCGGCAGCGAAGGGACGCCACCGCACGTGGAGACGACCGTGTCCCTCCAGAACGAGGATCGGGTCCGTCTGATCCGCAGTGACGGTTTCTGTCGCGCAGAGTCGCGGTTGCCTTCTCCAATTCCGACGTCCACCCTCACGCGACGTAACGTAGCGTGAGGCCCCACACGTCACCTTGAGGCGAGACGCGTTGGTGAAGAAGGAGAAGCCCAGCGACGACGGAAGCCATGCATTGGCTTCGGCCACAGGGTCGTCGGCGAAGGTGTCCTCTTCCCCGTTCCCGGCCTGTGCCTCGTCGAAGGCCTGCTCGCCGTCTGCCTGCGAGTGCTCCAGCAGGGAAGCTCCACGCGGATACAACGTCCCCATCAGATAGCGACGGTCCGGCGGGTCGGCAAGGGTTTCGTCCCCGGCAACGGCCGGCCCGACCAACTGTCGGCGGAGGTACCTGACGAACTCGGTGCGGTGCTCGGAGAGCCGTGATTCGGAGTCGTTCACTTGAGACGCCCCTCCCCTGTCAATGCGGCCATGCCCAGGTCCTTCAGCTTCCGGCGGGTGCCGGGGCGGCAAGCGACCCAAAGCTGGGCGCGGGCCCTGGTCCAGGCGACGTAGAGGGCGTCGAGGCGACCCTCAAGGTGTTCGGGTTCAAGGTCGATCAGACAGACGACGTGGTTCTCGTGACCCTTGAAGTCCGAAACAGACGACCAGGTGAGACGATGCTTCGTGCGGTCGGTCCCCACTACATCGGCGAATCGCTCAATCCTGGAGGCTCGTTGTGACAGACGGACCGAGCTCGTTTCCCAATCCCCGGAGGCGGACAGCAGCGTGATATCCCGTGGCGAGACACCTTCTCCCACGAGTTCGTTCACATAGGTGTCGAGTACGGTGGCCTCCTCTTGAGCGGTGTGCACGTCGACGTAACGGACCGGCTCCCCCTCGCCCGCAGAGGCAACGCCCAGGTCTGCGCCCGTATAGAAGTGGACCTGTTTGACGATCTGCACGGTGTTGCGACAGTTACGCTTCATAGGCCCGTACACGGAACCCAGAGGACGCAGATATTCCCAGGCATCGGGATCGTAGGCGTCCGGGGTCAGCACCTGGTTGTTCTGGTCCAGCATGAATATCCAGCGGCCCTCGGCAAGGCCACCCGAGACCAGAGCCTCGAAGACATCGAGACTCTCGAAGGTCATCAGGTCCTGCGCCTCGTCCACGATCAGTTGGTCGAAGACGCGGTCCCGAACCTCGTCGAGGCGGTCGTATGGCAGGACTGTGATCGCGCCGTCGGTGAGGATGCGGCTCACGTGGGTCGCGAGTGTTGTGCTCGCGCAGGTGAACAGAACACTGCCGTGGGCAGACTTGCGACGGGCCGCCTCGGCGGCGAGGAACGTCTTTCCCGTGCCTGCGCCACCGGTCCAGATGAGGCGTGGATTGGACTCCAATTCGTCGAGCCTGTCGAACTGTTCGTTGGTGAGACGTTCGAAGGCGACGTCGAGATGTGTCAGGCGGGACTGCAGATTGGGTACAAGGTCGAAATCCGGTCGGATGGCTTCGAGCATCTTCTTGCGCAGGGAGGCAGAGACGGGGGTGCGGGCCCACCTGTTTCGCGCCAGCCAGAAGCGAGTGGCTCGTTCGATGCCCTGTGCCAGACCACGCCCGCCGTCGTACGCAGTAGCGCCGAGATACTGTTGCGGCTCGAACTCAGTTGTGCGTCGAATATCGACGTCTGTGGTGATCACCAGGTATCCGCTGGGGACGCCCTGGTCTCTCAGGCCACCGACCAGGGCGCCGATCTCCCGCTCGAACTCGTGCATACCCCCACTGGCCTGCGCAAAAGGGCTCTCCTTCGGGCCTTCCTCCCGACCAGGCGGACCGTAGTACCACTTCCCGTCACTATGGTGGACCCGACCGCCCTTGACCTCGATGAAGAGCAGGATGTCGGGCATGATGACGACGAAGTCGATCTCGCCGACACGCTTCCTGTGGTGCTTGGGGAGATGAACCGTGTGCAGGGCGACGCTCTGGTCGTCGGGAATCGCCTTGAGCGCGGCGAACACACTGTGCTCGGCCTGGCTCTTGGTGCTGCTTGAGATCTCGCTCGGAATGATCCGCATCAACTCTCCCCATCGTCACGCCAACACGTCCTTAAACTACCGAGTCGTGGATCGTCAGGGCACCATGGGTCGTGCGAGGAAGTGCTGGCAGCGGCGGTCCAATGAGTGATGGACTACGCGGGGACAGAGACACGGTGCGGGCGCGGGGGCGTGATGACCACGGAGCAGGACGGCGCATCCAGCAGGCGAGCGGCTGAAGCTGGTTGGGATTTGCTCGTCGGCCTCATACGTCGGTTCACAGCCGAAGGAGTCGAACGCCGCACGGCTCTGGATCAGGTGATGAGGGCTGCGCGGCTCGACCCGCAGGAGACCCAGGCCTTCTGCGACGCCATGACAGCGACAGAGGTGGACGACGAACCCGTCGAAGAGGAACCGTACTTCACACGGCGTGTACCCACCGAGGACACGACTGCCCTCGATGAAGTTCTCGACGACTTGGATTCCCCCGAGGAGGAAGAGGAAGTCCCGGACCTCGAGTCCCTTCGAGGGACGGTGCGTGTCGACGATATGGACGCGGCACGCCGTACAGCTCGGGATCTGCTCGAGGCCGATCGGAGGCGGACGAACCCGCACCGGCGTCTACTGAGCGCCGAGGAGGAAGTGGGGCTCTGCCTCTTGTTCCGAGGAGCCGGAACACCGTCGGAACCGTTGCCCGATGGCTACTTGGCGACATTGCCACGAGACAGTGAGGCACACAGGGCCCTATCCGCAATGGTCATCCACAATCAGCGTCTCGTTCATAAGATTCTGAACGGACTGGGGCACCGGCACGGGAGCCCCATGTACGATGATCTTGCGCAGCATGGCATGATTGGGCTCATCCGCGCCGTGGAGAAGTTTGACGTATCCATGGGGTGCAAGTTTTCAACCTATGCCACCTGGTGGATTCGACAACGCATTACTCGCGCCGTGGCCGATGAAGGAGCAGCCATTCGACTCCCGGTCCACATTTGGACCGATGTGGAGAAGGTGCGAAAAAGGGAGCGGGAATTTCTCTCCCAGGGCAGAATCCCCAACGTTGATGACCTTGCCTTGGCATGTGACCTCAGTCCCGCAAAGGTGATGGAGTGTCTGCGATTGGGGCGCCGAGCACTTCTTTCTCTCGAACAACCTGTCGCCGAGAACGTGACTCTCGGAGAATTCGTGGTCGATGAGTTCTGGTCGGTACCAGGACCTGAACAAGCGCTGCGGTCAGAATTCGAGCGCGAGGAACTCTTCCAGCTGTTCGATGCGGGTGCACTCACGAAAAGAATTCGAAAAATTCTTCTACTACGGTACGGATTCATCGATGGCGAACCCTGGACACTGGAAGAAATTGGTAAGCACTTCACTGTCTCCCGAGAACGTATTAGACAGCTCGAGAAACGTGCACTGCAAGAGCTGAGGATCCAAATGGGACTGGATCCCGACGACCCCGAGTCGGAGCGCCGTCGACTGAAAGCTGCTCGAAAGATCGCTCAGGAAGCCTCTGGGAAGACAGCGTTTCACAAAGGCGCAGGGAGACCGGAGGACGCTGGGGGCGGTGCGTCGCTTCCGGACACAAGCGTCGACGCATTCGAGGCAGAGAGCAGTTCCGACGAGAGAGAGGTAACAGTGGCCTCGCAGGGGACGGAGTTCGGTCGGTGGTTGACCGAGCGGATGCAAGAAAAGGGAACGGACGAAGGCGAACTGGCACACCGGCTGGGAGTGACGCGAGCAGTTGTCGAAGCTTGGCTGTACGACCGTTCCATGCCTCGCCCTGATCTTTTGGTCAGGGTGAGGGAGGTCTTCGGAGCCGAGAACGAATCCTCGCAGCACTCCACAGTTGGTCCGGAACGGCAGGACCAACCCGCGGAGACGTCAGTCGTGTGGTACCACCGCCCCGGTCATGACGATGGTGGCCGCGAGTTCGGCAACGCGGCGGCTTTCGCCTTCGAGGCGGATCTGGAGGTCCTTGCCCGTGAGGCGACCCAGAACAGCCTGGACGAGCGTGACAGGAGGAACAACCATCCGGTCAGGGTCTGTTACACCCTGCACGAACTGACGGGTGATGCTCTGGCCCGGTTCCGCACGGCGATCCGCTGGCACGACCTCCATCCGCACTACGAAGCGGCCGCCGCACAGGACCAGAAGGTCGGACGTGTCATCAGCGCCGGTCTGCGGGAGATGTTCGAGCGGGATCGGCTGGTCCTTCTTCGCGTCGATGACTACAACGCCAATGGGCTGACCGGTGACGACTACGAGGACGGCCGATTCGCCGCGGTGGTCCGGCGCCAACTCGAGAGCCGCAAGTCGGATGTGACAGCTGGCGGCTCATACGGCCTCGGGAAGGCCACGCTCTGGGCCACCAGCCGTCTGGGGCTCGTCCTCATGAACTCCACGCTGTCCGAACCACATGAGGGCCACTCCCAGCGGCGGCTGATCGGGCGGCTCGATCTGCCCTGGCGGGAGGTGAACGGCAGGAGATTCGCCGGTCCCGCCTGGCTGGGTCGGCCGGATGGCGAGGCGGACAATGCAGAGGTGGTCCGCTCCTGGTGGGCCGACGCAGAGACGGTCGAGAACCTGCACCTCACCCGCGAGGGCGATGATCCTGGCACCTCTTTCTTGATCGTCGGAGCACATGATGTAGCCAGCCTCGCCGAGGCCGGGCAGGACCAGGAAAGCGACGCCGGCGACGACGAGGACAGCCTGGAGCGCATGCACCAGCGGTTGGTTCGCGCGCTCGGACGTAACTTCTGGGCCGCGATGACAGCGGGCGGCGACCGTCGGCCATTGCTGGAGGCATCGGTGCGGACGCTGCGCAATGGCGTGGAGTACCTTGAGGAGGAGCGGGTCGAGCCACACGTGCATCAACCCGCGCGTTCACGTGCTCTTCATGCCTTCCTGAGCGGCACCACGGTGGACCGCCTCACCGAAGCAGGTCAAGTAGCCCTCACCACAGTGCCGTTGAAGGTACCCGAGAGGGACGGTCTCGCCGGTACGGCTGGCGAGCATCGGGCAGTGCTCCTCGTCACCGAGGCCACGGACGCCGATGGCAGGATCAACCAGGTCTCCGCGATGCGCGGCAATCGCATGACGGTCAAAACGAGCTGGGTTCCCGGTCTCCCTGTGGGGACCAACCCGTTCCAGGCAGTTCTGCTGGCCGGCCGGGCGGCAGGAGATGACGCGCCGTTCGCAGCTGAGGCCGAGGAGTTTCTGCGCTCCTCCGAGCCGCCGGAACACAACAAGTGGGGCCAGACCGAGGAGCTCAGGATGCGCTACTCACCAGCGGCCCATCGGCGGATTGCAGCGTTGACGACTGCAACCAACAGGGCCGTACACGAACTTGTGGCGATTCCCAAAGAGAAGAAGCCGGGCAGCACGAGCAAGTTGAGTAAGCGGCTCAAGATTTCTGGCAAGCCCACCAGCAAGGCCAGGGGAACCGTGACGCTTCCGAAGCTGGACGAATTGGACGCCGTGATCGGCCCCTCCGGTGCCTGGCAGATCATCGCCGAGGTCAAGGTCTCGTCTGAGGGAGGGCCGTGGCGCATGAGCCCCGTCGCCAAACTGGAGGTGCGCTCCGGCCCTCGTCCAATGGTCAAGTGGGCCGAACTCGTCGCTGTCAGCAACTGTGAACTTACCGACGGCGTACTACATTTCGCTCCAGGGACCCGCCGTGCTGTCTTTCGCGGTGTCACCGATGTGTCCACGCATCCCGTGCGAGCCGCGTTGACCGGTCTCGTTGTCGAACTGCACGAGAGCAAGGGAGGCGCCGCGTGAGGGCCTACCCGTACCCCCGTCTGACCGGCCCGGTGACGGCGCGAGTCACGGCCGTGCGGCTGCGCGGCCCCGGCGACACTCGCGAGCAGTTGGACACCAAGGGCTACTCGATTGTCGAGCAGGTCGTAGCACTCGGCAGAGCCGAGCGAGACGACTGGCAGACTGCAAGGATCGCCCTGACGGCAACCATCCCAACTCGTGAGATCGAGACGATCGGCCACTGGTCCGACATCGCGGTTGTCGCCGTTCTGACGGAGGGTGCCACCAACGCACGCACTGTTGCCCGGCTGGAGCCCGATGTGGAGGGCGGCAGGAATTGGTCCGGGGAGATCGAGTTCGACCGGGACGAACACTTGGATCGCGCGTCCCTCGCTGTGCACGTGGTGGCCACTGTCGGGGGGATAGCTGGTCGGTTCATCGCCTCCACCGACCAGGAGTGGATGATCGATGTGACAGCCGATGCCCCGCTTCGGGATCGCCAACTCGACGTCAACACAGTCAGTTTCGCTCGGGGCGCGGAGTGGTTGCGGAGTTTTCGAGACGCACCCTGGATCGTGGACACCTCTGGACGGATGCCCACTGTCCGCCTGAACTCCGACTTCGAGGGCCTTGCAGCGCTCGTGGAAGGCCAGGGCTCAAAAGTCGAGAATGTGGTCGGCGAGATCCTGCTGGCCCAGATGTGCGCCGACGTATGGACTGCGGTCTTCCACACCGCCATCGGCGAGCTGGAGATCGAGGACGACGGGACTCCGCTCTTCCCGCCCGACTGGCGGGGTGCGGTGCTCCGAGAGATGCTCCCGGACATTGTCCCCGGGCGGTCGGAGGAGGACGCTCTCCGAGAGGTCCACATACGGCGCTCAGGCGAGGGGAGTTGGACCGATCTGCAGCCGCGCATCCAGTACGCAGCCGCACGTCGCGCCGAGGTTCCCAAGGCGTTGGCCGCCACTGTCCGCGACATCGAACGACTGGATCAGGAGACCCACGCGTGACTTCCCGACCCGAGCACTTGCCGGAACGGCTTGCCCTGATCTCCGATGTACAGGCCGCCGAGTACATCTCTACAGGGCTGCTCGATGGACGCGAGGACGTCCCCTCCATCGCACTGAACAAGGTTGCCGAGCCTCTGCCAAGTGACGACGCGCGGCTGCGGCTGCACCAGGTCCGGGATCTGATCGACCACGCGCTGGACAGGTTCCGGGACGAGCGTCCCACGGCCGCGGACGCTTGGCTGGCACCGCGCCTGCACGAGACCCTGCGGCTGACCCGTCGGGAAGCGGCTGAGAAGCGGTTTTGGACGTATCTGGCTCTCGGTGTGGCGCCGGACTACGTCGTGTGGCGGCATCTGCCCGAAGCGAAGACGGACGGTTCGCGCGGGCGCGTGGCCCGCGACAAGTTCGTCGGCCCCCATTACAAGCAGGCGTTCGCTCGGCTCTGGTGGGCTGCCGAACTCTTCCGCAACGGCTCGGACTACCGACCTGTCGTGATGGCCTGTGGCAACCAGGACATGCTCAACTCTGCTCTTCGACTGGATGTCATCGACCATCGCCCTACGGCACTGGCTCTCGTCAGACTGATGGAGCGGGGGATTGTGCGCACAGGGCGAGAGGTGAATGCCCTGACGCCCGCAGTCAACGCTGCGGCGGCGACCTTGATGTACGACGTCATCGCTCCGGACGTGGAACGTGATGGGGAACCGTTGCGCGACTGGATCGCGGGTGCTGAATCGTCCCTTCCATCACCCCGGAACAATTTGCCCGAAGGCCCCCAGGAAGCGCGGGCTCCGGAGGAGGCGGTTGAGAGACTGGTCGGTCACTTCGAGGAACTGTTTGCGGACGCTCAGGTCAGAGGTCGGACTTCCGACGAGAGCGAGTGACCTTGTGCGACTCCGGAGGACATTGACTCTGATCACCGCACCCGAGGTGACGCAGTTCGTCCGTGGTGGCCCCCGATACGCTCGGCCAAGTACTCGCCGCTGCCAACTCCTCGCCCGAAGGGGCTTTCCCGCGCATAGCCACACCGAGCACATGCATGCCCAACCGTGGGGGTACGGCGTTGCCGACCTGCTGGGCCTGGGCCTTTCCGGACCAAGGAAAGTTGTGCGGGAAAGTCTGGAGAACTCCGGATTCCGACACGGTGAAACGGTCGGATTGGCCGGCCTCATATTCCGCGATGTCCTTGTAGATCTTGTTTCGAGAGATCTTCCCCGTGACCGTGAAAGCAGGCTCGGAGGACAAGCGCCTGCCTCGGTTCTTCGGGTCGCCTCCAGAGCCGTAGTTCGACACGACGAAAAACGTCATCTCGTCTCCCGTCCGGAGCCGGGACACATCCACGGGGGAGTCCTTCAGCTTGCTCGCCGCGTCAAGGGCCTCCGCCATGGAGATCCAGCGCTTTGGGGTCCCGAAGACTTGGGAATCGGTCGGGAGCATCTCTGCCTGAGCGATGCCGCGTTTCCCTCGATGCAGATCGAAGGGCAGGTGAGTCGCTTCGAGCGGTTCGATGGCACCATACCCAGGGAGCCGAGCGACGAGTACGGCGCGGGTGCGCGTTTGCGGTACCCCGAACTGCTCGGTCTTCAACTCCCAGCATTCTGCCTCGTATTTGATGCCCTGCAACCGCCCTTCTCCGCCGCGCAGAAGCTTCGCGTACACCTCCCAGAGGGGCAGGACCGCAGGTACCTGCTCCAGAACGATCACCTTGTACGGGTCACGGTCCTCTGTCTCGATCGCTTTGATGAGCCAGCGGAGGGGCTCCAGGACTAAGGCGGTGCGTGAGTCGCCAAGGGCGTGCAGGTCCTCGTCGATCTTGGCTTCGTCCTCCCCGTCCACAAGGCGGTGGATGAAGGTCTTCACCCTTTCCAGCGCCTTCCGGCCCGCGCCCTTGCCCGCGACGGAGAAGGACTGACAGGGTGGCCCCCCAGCAAGCACGTCGACCGATTTCGGGACCTCGTCGAAGCGGGTTTCGCGCATGACGCTCACATCGGCGTGAATGGTCGGCAGCCCCGCTGCGTAGCGTGTCTCGCACGCGTCCCTGTCCCACTCGATCCCGATGCTCTTGAAGCCCAGGAAGTGCGCTGCCACATCAAGCCCACCGGGGCCTGCGAAGAGATCCAAGATGCGGACACCATCGAGATGGCGCACTTGTGTTTCCGGGCTGTTCATGGGACCGAAGTGTAGCCGGCGACGGAGGGCGAGGAAGCACCCAGTGCGGCTCGGATCGCGAGACCGAGCGCCCTACCCACGGGCGGTGGTGAGGCGTGCCCTATCTGGCGATAGCGGGCCGTCTTCTTCCCTGTGAATCTCCAATCGGACTGGAAACCCTGTAGGAGTGCGGCCTGGTCCGTCGTGATCCTCACCATGCCGTGGCGTCCCGTCTCAGGAGCCCAGACGAAATCCGGGCCGGGAACGTTGTCAGCTACGGTGCTGCCATCGACTCCCATACGGGCCCAGGCCTTCCTCGTCCCCGTCGGTCCCAGGTCCGCGCCTCCCCTCCTGTCCGACCCACCCACCAGGGTCGGGGCCACGCTGAGAGCCTGAGCCGCCCACCGGTCGGCGTCGCGCCAACCACCCATGGCCATGGACCGGCGTAGCGCTCGACCGACGGACAGGTGCTCGGTCGCTGTCGGCTCCGGTGGACGGAACGCCTCGAAGTACGGCTTCTTGAGCGCGACGAGCACCCCTTGCTTCCTCACCTGTGGCACCCCGAAGTCTGCTGCGTTCAGGATGAACCACCGGAACTGATAGCCGAGATGATCGAGTTCCTTACCGATGAATTCGCGTATCGACTCGAAGTCGGGCGAACCCACCAGCCCCGGCACGTTCTCGATGAGCAGGGCCCGGGGCTGGACGGCGTGAACCAGATAGACGGTCGCCTCCAGCAAACGCTGCTCGACATCGGTCCGAGTCCGCGCCACGGCCGCAATTGACTTCACGCGGGGCAGTCCGGCCGACAGCAGATCAACGTCGTAAATCCCCTGGTGCCGAGAAGGGGAAAATTCCAGCAGATCCGCTTCCAGGACCTGCCACGCCGGTCGGTTCATGCGCAGGGTTTCGCAGGCCACCGGCTTCTTGTCCAGGAGCAGTACGGGTTCGAATCCGGCGTACTCCAGCCCCAAGGCCAGTCCACCCGCTCCCGCGCAGACATCGACGAAGCGTAACTCGCTCATCGCCCTCCTACTGCCGTCGTTTCCGCCCGCAGGCCTTCTCCCGGTCGACAGCTGCGGCCACCTGGTGCATGACGGCGTCCGGCGACTCGTGTTCCCAGAATCGCAGGAAAGTCCAGCCTTCAGCCAGTAGCTGAGCGTTCGTCTCCTTGTCTCGCTCGATGTTGCGATCAAGCTTCCGGCGCCACCATTCCGCGTTCGCCTTGGGACTGGTGGCGTGCTCCGGGCAGCCGTGCCAGAAGCAGCCGTCGATGAGGACAGCCAACCTGGCGCCAGTGAACGCGATGTCAATCTTCCGCCTGCGCATGCCCGGCACCGGATAGTGGATCCGGTAGCGGTATCCGGAGGCGTGGAGGAGCCGGCGCACCGCCAGTTCGATACCGGTATCCCGATTCGTCTGCCGGCTCATCCGAACCGAGACGTCGGGACTGGATGGGTGTACAACACTCATGGCTCCAGTGTCCTATTCCCGACATCCTTTCGGTCCACGATCACAGAGTCAGACCAGTTGAGTACGGACCGGGGCGGTGCAAGTTTCTCTCAAGCCTGGACAAATCAAGCCTCACCAGTCTGAAGGTAGACAAATAAGCCATTAGTCTGCCGGGCCGCTTCCGCAGCAGTACCTGATTATTCCGTAGCTCAGAACCAACACCCCGGTGAAGATCGTCCAGGAACTGCTGGTCACAGGCCAGGCGATCTTGGTGAGACTGGCGTGATCACGGTGTGAGAGCTGTCCCGGACAGCCCCGTTCATCGGGCTGGGTCCGCGTCAGCGCCGAACTCCCGGCCCGGAAGGAGGAACGCAACACCGCTCACCGCGAGGTCCTGGCCCGAGTCGAGCACGCCTTCGCCCGGATGCAGGGCTGGAAGATCCTGGGGCGACTGCCGTCCGAAAGACGACGGCGTCCACCACGCCATGTCCGGCATCGCCCGCCTGCACAACCTCGCCCTCGCCGGGCGGCAGGGAAACGATCAGGTCAACCAGATGTCGTAGATCATTTACGGGATAGCCCTGGTACGTTCCGCCGCGCGGTCCCGCGTCGGCTGGTTCCGTGCGGGACCTCAGTCGCTGCCCCCACCCCCACCCCCACAGCTGAAGCCCCCGCCCGAGTCCGACGACGAAGCAGCGCCGGAGTCGGGGTCGGAGTCGGGGTCCAGGGCCTTGCCCATGCGGATCAAGGTGCGGCCGAGGCCTGAGGGGAGGGGGTGGGCGGTGAGGATGCCGCGTCGGATCGGGCCCTTCGGGAAGGTGGTAGGGCCGTCGAGGATGTACGCGGGGAGGATTCCGGCACGCTCGGCTGATTGCAGTCGCCGTCTGCCGGCCCGGGTCGGGCGGCGTCGGGAGCCCGTCACCAGGCCTCGTGCGGCCAGGCGGCGGCCGATGTCCTCGATCTCCGGGGAGGTGCGCAGAGCGGCGTACACAGAGGTGAGGGCGCGGCTGCGTGGGCACCACGCGAGTACTGCCTGCTCGACCGGGTGCTCGGGGCGCGCCTCGCCCACAGCGCGGACCCGTGAGCCACGGATTCTGAGCGCCCCCGTCTCGGACAGTGCGATCACCGCACTGTCCGAGACCCGTTGCGCCCCGCCTGCCAGGAAGGCCAGGTCATACAGGTCCAGGGCGGCCTCGAACTCCCCCACGACCGCCACGGACCGCCGGAGCACACGCACTACACGCAGCACACGCATTCCGCATCCCCTTCGCAGCACTTCGGCTGTCGCCAGTGTCGCCCGGCAGGGGTAGGCACACCCAACTTCCTGGTCGGTTCAGAGCATTGCTTGAGCTGTTGCGGGGGAGGCGAATCAACTTCGGTCCGTGGCTCTCGGATGCCCGGTGCTCGCGAAGGTGATCCAACAGGTGTCGCGGGCGGTGTCCAGGAGGTACCAGACACGGCCTCCGCCGGTGACCTCGATCTGCCACTGCTCGCAGGTCCGGCCTCGGTGGGTGCCGTGTGCCAGGCCGCCCTTGAGCCGGTGGTGCCGGGAAGTCTCGACGGCCGGTTTGGGATGGGTGCGCATGGTGAGCCAGGCTCGGTAGGTGTTCTCCCGGGCTTGTTGGGCGAGGTTCTCCCACCCTTTGGCCGAGGCGGCGTCCGCGAAGCGGACCTCCCAGTGTCCGTCCGGTGCCGGTGGTGCGGCGCGGTCCCCGCGGCCCGCGCTCACGGGAGATCCCGGGGGTCGGATACCGGGCCGTAGTCCTCGGAGTGGTCTCGGGTCAGCGCGGCCAGCAGTTCGGGGTCGGAGTGGACCTCGGCGGTGTGCTGCCAGGCGATGAGCAACTGGGCGACGGACGCGCTGTTGCCGACGGAGTCGGCGGCCCGCATGGTGTCGACCAGCTCGACGGCGAAGGCGTGGACGTCGGACTCGGGGAGGAACCGCACCCAAGGGAACGCGTCCGGCAGTATGTCGAGGAGCAGTTCCATACTCCCGGGCTCGCGGCGGGCCATCGCGACCAGCATCCGGGTGGCCGCCGACACCACGGTCCGGTCCTGCTCGGCCCGCGCCGCGGTGGTCAGCACCAGGTCCTCGCCGTCTCTGCGGTGCAGGAGCAGTCTCGATGATTCCTGAAGCCGGGCCAGCGTCTGCTTGTTCTTGTTCACCAATTCGGAGAAGTTCACGGCGGCGCTCTCGGTAGCCATGACTTTGAAAGTACTTCGAAACTCGCGGCTCCGCCATCGCTCACGAGCTTCCTCACTCAAAAGAGACCAAACGGGTCTCCGCCGTACCCGGAAAGGGCTTGGCCCACCAGTGGTCGTAGCGGCGGTAGGGCGTGCGGTCGCCGCGGGCGGTGAGGAACGTGTGCAGGGTGGCGGCCTCTTCGGACAGGGCGTGCCAGGTGGTCTCCGGCAGGGGGTGGAAGGCCGTGGCCTCGATGCCTGTGGCCAGGGGGCGCCACACCCCCGCCACGTATCCGTCCACCAGGAGGGTGGGGAGGACGTCACCGTTCACTCGGGTCACGTATTTGCGGTAGTCCGTGGGGAGGAGGCGGGTTCGGTCGGCGTAGGCGAGGAGGGGGCTGTCCCACATGGCCATGAGGCGGGGTGGGGCGGGGGTGTCGGAGGGAGGGCGGGGGGCGCCGGGGAGGTCGTAGAGCGGTTCCTTGCCGTCCGTCGGTTGGAGGAGTTCCAGCTCGCCGGCGGACGTGAGGGAATCGATCGCCGCCCGTATCCGTGGGCGGTGGACCAGGGCGAACTGGGCCATGTCCGCCACCGTCGCCGGGCCGAAGCCGGCCAGGTAGCGGCGGATCAGGGTTTTCAGGCCCTCGGCGGCGGCCTCCGGGTCGGTGAGGGACGGGGGTGGGGCGGCGGTGACGTAGGACTGGCGGGTGGTGAAGGACCAGGGGGCGCCGGTCGGCTGGTGCCAGAGGGGGGCGTACTGGCGGAGGAGGCGGTGGGCGCTGGTGGGGAGGGTGGTGTCGAAGCGGGTCTCCAGCCAGACCTTCAGGTCGGCCGCCGTACGAGGGTGGGCGTCCGCGTACTTGAGGAGGGCCGGGAGTACGGCGTCGGCGTCCGCGGTGGTCAGGCCGGAGGCCCGGAAGCGGGGGTCGCCCAGGCGGGAGCCTCGGAGGGTCGGCTCCATGGCCTCGCGGAACGGGGTGTAGTCGTCGGCGTGGACCGTGTGGAGGGTGATGCGCATCAGGGTCGAGCGGACCAGGTGGTGGTCGCCGAGCGCCGCGTCCAGGATCGTCGGGTCGAAGGGGGCGAGGCGGTTCCACAGGGCGATGTACGGGGAGGCCGGCTGCTGGGCCTGGAGCGCCACGATGCGGCGTACCGCCTCGGTCACGTCCAACGGTTCGCGGGCCAGGAGGAGTTGGCGGGCCAGGGTCGCACGGTTGAGGGCACGGGCGGTGAGCGGATACATGGTCCCCATGGCGTGATTCTCGCGCACCACGGTTCGACGCGGCGGGCCCTGCTCCGCCGCCGCTGAGCGGGGGCAGAACAGGGCCCGTGGGGAGAACGGACGGCCCGGTCGACCTTCTACGTGGTCGTGGCCTCCCCCTTCGTCAGCAACCACTCCTCGTGCAGCGCCCCCAGCGGGATCTTCGTCTGGAAGATCGGGGTGCCGAAGATGGAGAGCTGGAGGTTGAGGGTGCCGGTGAGGTCGATGCCGCCGTACAGCGCCCAGGAGCCGGAGGCCGAGCCCGTGCCGTCCGCCGAGCCCTCGGCGGTCGCGTCGGCCTCGGCGCGGAGGTACGGGGCGACGTCGGCGGTGACGCCGACCGTGCCGTAGAGGCCGACCGTCGCCTCGGCGCCCATGGCCGCCTTGACGTCGCCCACCGCCGTGACCGTCGTCTTCAGCGGCTCACCGGTCATCTTCGACTCGCTGACGCCGGTCCAGCCCTTGGACCAGGTGAAGTTGCCGCCGACCCGGAAGTCGCCCTTGAGGTCCTGCTCGACGTCGACCGTCACGCGGCCGTCGGCCTCCACCTGGAAGTAGCAGACGAGGTCGAGGTTGACGACGATCGGCACCGGGCCGACCTGGATCACGGGGTCGGCGTGCAGTTCGGCGAAGGGGATACGGATCGGCTTGCCGTCGGTCGAGCCCGCCGCGCGGCCCTTCAGGGACCACTGAGAGGCCCAGTCGCCGGTGAGGCCCAGGAACGCGCCGCCGGGCGAGGAGCCCGTACCGGATCCGGAACCGTCGTACGAGAAGGCGACCTCGGGGGCGAGCTGGACGAAGCCCTCGACCGACGCGGCGGCCGAGGCGGGGGCGCCCGGCGCGGTCTCCACGGCGGCGCCCACGTCGATGCGCAGGCTGCCCAGCGGGAGCTTCGCGCCCTCGGGGCCGAAGGTGAGGTCGCCGGTCTTCGCCCAGGAGACCTTCACGCCCTGGACGAGCGGGTCGACCTCCATGGTGGACGGGTCGACGGGGACCGTGCCGTCCGCCTCGCTCTCGCCCAGCACCGAGTTGAGCTTGGCCGGCTCCGTCTCGACCGTCGTACCGCCGTCCGCGGCGGTCTCGACGACCTCCGTCACCTTGGCCAGTACGCCGTCGGGGGCACCGGGCGCGGGCGCGCTGGCTATGACATCGCCGACCGCCACGGCGGCCTTCGGCTTCGCGCCACTCGATCCGGTGTCGGAACCCGCACCGGAATCGGAATCGGAGCCGGAATCGGAGCCGGAGTCGGAGTCGGAGTCGGAGCCCGGTTCCGTCGACGGCGTTCCGGACGGCGTCGCCGACGCGTCGTCGTCGTCCGAAGTGGCGGACGACGGTGCCGAGATGACCGCCCGGCCGCTCTTCCGGTCGTACGACGCGACCTTGAGCGCGGACTTCTCGGCCTTGCCCTGGTCGACCGCGTTCGCGTCGGCCACGGCGGTGGGGGTGGCGCCGCCGGTCGGGGCGGAGACGACGGCGAGTTGTTCCTCGACGGGCCCGGGCTCGGGGGTCTCGGCCGTCCTGGCCGCCGCCTTGTCGACGGTGGAGGGGGAACCATTGGCGGAGCAGCCGGTGGCCAGCAGGGTCGCGACGGTGATCGCCGACAGTGCCGACACCAGGGCATGTCTTCTGAGCTTGTGCACGCGTGAGTCCTCGGGAGCGGTGACAGGGGGGTGCGCTTCAGGAGGGAGGAGAAGAGAGGAAGAGAGGAAGAGAGGGGAAGAGGGGATGCAGCGTCCAGGGGGGTGGGGCGCGACAGCACAACTGCCCGGGAGACAGTGCGTACGCGGTAGTTACCCCTCAGTAGCCATGCATGAGCATGCCAGGCTTACGGGTGCGTCGCGGACCACTTCGCCCACGTCGCGCCGGTGACGTGGGTCACATTCCCGTACGGTGCAACTATCGCCCGCAGCAAGGGAGTTGAGGGGTCCGGCCATCGCCGCGTACAGGCGTCGGGGCGGTGTTCGAGGTTGCGGGACCAGCTCGCATGGCCGAAGAAGTCGGTCGCCCGGGAGGGCGAGTCGAAGGGGACGGGCCAGCTGTCGATCCAGGCCGCGATGCGGGCGGGGAGGCCGGGGGTCGGGGGTGCCCGGCCCCGCCTCGATCAGGATCAGGATCAGGGAAGGGAGTGGAGGAGTTCCGGGCGGGCCGCCGCGACGAGGGTGGCCGTGCGACCGCCGAGCGACCGCCGAGCGACTGGCCCACGAGAGTCGGCGGGGCCCACCCCGGGGCGGCGGCGGCCAGGCCCGGGGCAGCCAGGCCGAGACCCTGAATCACCGTCACCGCGCCCCGTACGCAGGCCTCCCGGGCCATGCCAGCCGGGCGTCGCAGTCACCACGCGGTCGCCGTCGGCCAGGAGCGTGCGGGCGGCTTCCCGCCCCGCCTCCCACCTCACCCTCCATCTCCCTCTCCGCCTCGCCCTCCATCTCACCCTCCGGGTGTGAGCGCGGGCACAGTCGACGCCGAGCCGCCCACACCTCTCCGACCAGCACTTTCTCCGTCACATTCGACAGGAAACCTGATATTACCCATGGGTCGGGACGTTTGACTCTGGTGAGCTGTGCGCTTGCTGAGAAGACTCGCCGCACCGCAAGCGACCGCCGGTGATCAGGCCGTGCACACACCTCGCCCGGCCCCGACTCCCCCACGCCCTGTCACGGATCCACGCACGAAGGAGTCTTCTGCATGAGCGCGACTTCGGGACCGATCAAACCCGCCGAACCACACACCGAACCACACACCGAACCACACACCGCACCACCCACCGAACCCTCCGGCGGCCAACGCCACAAACGCCGTTCCCGCTGGCTCAGCGGGAAGTTCCTCGCCCTCTTCCTCGCCGTCGCCACCATCCTCGGCGGCGTGACCCTGCTGACGACGGAGTCGCAGCAGAAGGCGAGTGCCGCCGTCGACGACGGCAACGGCTTCACCTTTCCCGGCCGTCTCGAAGAGATGGTCGCGTTCTGGGCGACCAAGGCCTGGCCGACGAACAAGGCCACGTCCTCGGAGCAGGACTCGAACGGCACCACGGCCTTCATCTACCGCGGCGGCAACTACGGCGACCGGGACGGCCAGCTCACCGCGTTCATCACGGCCAACTTCCCCAACGCGCTGACGCCGACCTTCAACGAGTACGACATCGACTTCCGGCCCACCCGGCGGACCTCGCGCAACGCCGACCGCATCGTCCGTGACTCGACCAACGGCTTCATCTTCTTCACCGACGACCACTACGCCAACTTCCACCTCTACGCCTACCAGAACCTCCCCGACGTGGACGACGCCCAGCCGTCGATGCCCGACAACACCTTCACCGTCGAGAACTCCCTCACCCCGGTCGCGGAGGAGACGGCCGGTGACCCGCCGGCGGGAGGTGACCGCGGCGGCACACCGGACCCGACCGTCTTCGCGCCCGTCGAGGACCCGGACTTCGAGGTCCAGAACAACGATCCGCTGGGCCAGGCCGACGAGACGGGTGACCTGATCTACACGCAGATCGGGAGCTTCCTGCTCGGCGCCCTGCTGCTCATCGCCAGCGTGTGAGAACCGGCCACCGCCTTCGGGGTTAGCCTCGGTCGACGTCGGTCACGAACGGCATCGTCACGAACAGCAGGAGGCAGACATGGCGAAGGTTCCCTCGGCGGTGGTGGCCGCGAGCGGGCTCATCGGTGGGTACGGGGTGGCCCGCTGGACGAGGAAGCGCCCGCTGGGCGGAGCGGTGCTGGCCGTCGCCGGTGCCGCGGCCGCCCGGCAGTGGCAGCAGGCGGCCGGGGGCAGGGCGGCGGGGGCGCTGACGGCGGGGTACGTGGCCGCGTTCGCCGGGTCGCACCCGCTGGCGAAGAAGGTGGGCGCCTGGCCCGCGGTGTTCGGGATGGCCGGGGTGGTGGCGGCGGCCTCCTGGGCGGTGGCCGACCGGAAGGGATAGGTGGACAGAGGGATCGCGGGGTAGGGGGACAGGGGCCACAGTTCCCCGCGCGGATCCCCCGAAGGGCACGCGCCTTCACCCGACAACGCACCTCGCCCAACGCACCCTAGAGACCCCCACCCCCCTCCCCCCGAAACGCCCGCCGATACGCGTACGGACTCGTCCCCACCACCCTCTTGAAGCGGTCCCGGAACGCCGTCGGGGAGCCGAACCCCGCCTGGGTCGCGATGCGTTCGACCGTGTGGTCGGTCGACTCCAGCAGATACTGCGCCCGCCGGACCCGTGCCCGGTGCAGCCACTGCAGGGGCGTCGTACCGGTCTGCTCGCGGAAGCGGCGGTTCAGGGTACGGGCGCTGGTGCCGGCGTGGAGGGCGATGTCGTCCAGGGTCAGATCCCGCTCCACGTTCTCCTCCAGCCAACGCAGCAGGGGCTCCATCGTCGCGCCCGCCGGGGCCGGAGGCTGGTCCTGGACGATGAACTGGGCCTGGCCGCCCTCCCGTTCGAGCGGCATCACACACATCCGGGCGGTGAACGCGGCGACCGCCGAGCCATGGTCCTTGCGGATCATGTGCAGACACATGTCCAGGGCCGCCGCCGCGCCGGCCGAGGTCAGGAACTGGCCGTTGTCGACGTAGAGGACGTTCGGGTCGACGGTGACGAGGGGGTGGCGGGCCGCCAGGTCGGGGGCCGCGATCCAGTGGGTGGTGGCGCGCAGCCCGTCCAGCAGGCCCGTCGCGGCGAAGAGGAACGCGCCCACGCAGATCGAGGCGATCCGCGTCCCGCTCGCCGCCGCCGCGTGCAGCGCCTCCGCCACCCCCGGCGGCAACGGCGCGGTCGGGTCCTCGGTCCCCGGCAGAATGATCGTGTCCGCCTCGGCCAGCGCCTCCAGCCCGTACGGCGCCCGCACGCCGAACGGGCCCGCCTTCACCTCCCCGTCCGCCGCCGCCGAGCAGACCCGCACCCGGTACGCCTCCCGCCCGTCCGGCAGCCGGGCCCAGCCGAAGGTGTCGACGGGGGCCGACATGTCGAAGGGGATCACGTTGTCCAGCGCCAGGACGGCCACGGTGTGCATGGCGAGAGCGTAGGCGGGCACCGGGTTCCGGCCAAGCGTCAGCGGGCATCCCGCACGCAGGTTGGCCCAGGATCGTGACCCGCCCTCCCTGATGGCGGGAATCCGTTGGCCTCTGGCAATCCCGCCACTACTCCCCTCCGCGACCACCCCCGTACCGTCCCCCCGTGACCAAGTTCCTGCTCTCCCTCCACGTCCTCGCCGCGATCATCGCCGTCGGGCCCGTCACCGTCGCGGCCAGCATGTTCCCGCCGAGCGCGCGCAAGGCGCTGGCCGAACCCGGGAGCGAGCGGGCGGTGTCGGCCGTACGGCTGCTGCACCGGATCTGCCGGGTGTACGGCGGGGTGGGCATCGCCGTACCCGTGCTCGGGTTCGCCACGGCGATGAGCATGGGGGTGCTGAAGGACACCTGGCTGATCGTGTCGATGCTGCTGACGGCCCTCGCGGCGATGGTCCTGCTGGCTCTGGTGCTGCCCCGGCAGGAGGAGATCCTGGAGGGGCTCGACGGAGGGAGCGAGGCGACCACCGGTGGGACGCGAACGACCGTCGGTGGGACGCGAACGGCCCTCGGCCCCGCGGTGACCGCCCGACTCGCCATGTTCACCGGTGTGTTCAACCTGCTGTGGGCGACGGTCACGATCCTGATGATCGTGCGGCCCGGTTCGACCACGGGAGCGTGACTCGACCCCGCCTTCCCAGCGGTGTCCGGCTGGGTGCATGATCCGGCCATGCATCCACAGCAGTCGCCCTCCCAGACCTACGTCACCTCCGTGGCCGCCCGTCTCGCCGCCGACGAATGTCAGACCTGGTGGGAGGAGTGGGGTGGGGTGCCCGTGCTCGTGGGGCGGCGGGCCGACTTCCGGCTGCGGTGGATGGCGAAGATACATCTGTTCACGGTGGTGGTCGCCGTCCCGGAGATCACGATGCCGACGATCGGCACCTTCACCTTCCAGGCCATGGAGTACGCCAAACGCGCCAAGGGCGGGCTGCCGGCCGGTCTGCAGACCGGGATATGCCTGTTCCCCGTGCTGGTCAGCGACCGGGTGGACCCGGCCGCCGTGCAGTGGGCGGAGGGACAGGCCCGCCACGAGTGGGGCATCACGGCCCGGCCCGTCGTGGTCGACAGCGCGCGCCAGTACGTGGGGCTCTGCCGGCGCAAGGGCTTCGTGGGCAGGGCCTACGCGTCGCACATGCTCAAGAAGGGCGGGCTCTATCTCGACGGCCGGTGACCCGGACGGCGGCGCCACCCGCCCCTCCACCCATCGCCCCATCCGCCCGCCCGCACTCCCCCACGTCCCTCACTCCTCCCGCGTCCCCACAACGGCTCACCTCTGGGCCCTGATCAGCCACCTCTCGTCCACCGGCTCCGTCCGGAACCGCCGCGCCACCGAGGCCGCGATCAGCACCCACGCGCCCAGCACCAGCGTGAAGAAGGCCCAGGACAAGGGCCATACGGCCGCGTCCGGGGGCTCGGTGGGGGCGTGGAAGGACACGTACATCAGGGCGGCCGGCGGGACGGCGACCAGGAGCAACGGCCAGGCCAGGGCGTCCCGGTGGCCGAAGTAGGCCGCGAGGAGCAGCAGGACGAGGGCGAGGGCGATCACCCCCGTGACGGTCACCGGAGTCGCCTCCGAGAGGGAGCCCTCCAGCTCGGGCCGGTCGCGCAGGTCCCACGGCAGACAGAGGCGGTACGCGGCGGCGGCGAGCGCGGCACCGAGCAGGCGCGTCAGCCAGCGTTCGGGCCAGGGGCGCGTGCGCAGCGGTCGGAGCAGCTTCGGGAGCGGCTTCTCGGTCATGCGTACGAGGTTTCCCGCACCAAGGCCGAGCCGACAGAGTACGGATACTCAGACCGCCCCCCGCATACCCAGAGGACTCCGGCCGAGGCCGTGCCCCGAAGGGGCGCGGGGAGCCGCGCGACCAGCCCCCACGCACCCTCAGCCGACGGATAACCCGAACAACCCTGACAACCCTGACAACCCAACCCGCCCCCTACCCGGGGCCCTGCGCCGACAGCGGCTCCGCGATGTCCTCCAAGGACCGCCTCTCCGCCCGCACCGCGAGGAACGCCGCCACCAGCCCCGCCGCGCACATCAGCCCCGCGCCGATCCGGAAGGCGAGGACCGTGTCGGCGACGACGCCGGACTCGGTCAGCTCGGCGAAGATCAGCGGGCCGCTGATGCCGCCGGCGGCCGTGCCGAGGGCGTAGAAGAAGGCGATGGCCATGGCGCGGGTCTCCATGGGGAAGACCTCGGAGACCGTCAGATAGGCGCTGCTCGCTCCGGCCGAGGCGAAGAAGAGGACCACGCACCAGCAGGCCGTCAGGGTCACCTCGTCGAGCGAACCCCGGCTGAAGAGCCAGGCCGTGACGAAGAGGAGCACACCGGACAGCAGGTAGGTGCCCGAGATCATGATCCGGCGGCCGACCGTGTCGAAGAGCTTGCCGAGCAGCAGCGGGCCCATGAAGTTGCCGGCGGCGATGAAGGCGAAGTAGTAGCCGGTGTCGGAGGTCGGGACGTCGTAGAACGTGGTGAGGATCGCGCCGAAGCCGAAGGTGATCGCGTTGTAGAGGAACGCCTGTCCGATGAAGAGGGAGAAGCCGAGGACGGCGCGGCGGCGGTAGCGGGAGAAGACCGTACGGGCGATCAGCCCGAAGCCGACGGCGCCCCGCTGATGGATGGTCATCTCCCGGTCGGGCGGCGGCAGCGCGCTCCCCTTCTCCTCCTCGACCCGCTCCTCCACCTGGTCGACCAGCCGTTCGGCCTCGTGTTCCCGGCCGTGGATGAGCAGCCAGCGGGGGCTCTCGGGAACGTTCCGGCGGACCAGCAGGATCACCAGGCCCAGCACCACTCCGAGGGCGAAGGTCAGCCGCCAGCCGACGTTCGCCGGGAAGAGGTCGGTGTTCAGGGCGACGATCGACAGCAGCGAGCCGCCGATCGCGCCCAGCCAGAAACTGCCGTTGATGACGATGTCGACGCGCCCCCGGTACTTGGAGGGGATCAGCTCGTCGATCGCGGAGTTGATGGCCGCGTACTCGCCGCCGATACCGAAGCCGGTGAGGAAGCGGAAGAGGAAGAACCACCAGGTGGAGAAGGAGACGGCGGTCAGCGCGGTGGCCGCCAGATAGACCACCAGGGTCACCATGAACAGCTTCTTGCGGCCGAACCGGTCGGTCATATGGCCGAAGAAGAGGGCGCCCGCACAGGCGCCCGCCACATACAGGGCCGCCGCCATGCCCGTGACCTGCGCGGACGAGATCGGCAGCCCGCTGCCCTCCTCGGAGAGCCGCCCCGCGATATTGCCGACGACGGTCACCTCCAGACCGTCGAGGATCCACACCGTGCCGAGGCCGATGACGACCGTCCAGTGCCAGCGCGACCAGGGCAGACGGTCCAGGCGCGCCGGCACGGCGGTCGTGATCACACCGAGCGACCCCGGCGACTTCGACGAACCCGGCGACTTCGACGATCCCGGCGACTTCGGATCAGGGACGGACATGGGCTGGGGCTCCCTCCGCGTCGGGCGCAGTCGGCCGAACCCGACCCGAGTGCCCCCGCGAGCAGGTGTTACGCCCCCAGCGCCCGCGACACCGTGTAGATCAGCAGGCCCGCCAGCGACCCCACCACCGTGCCGTTGATCCGGATGAACTGCAGGTCACGGCCGATGTTGGCCTCGATCTTCTTCGTGGTGTGCTCGGCGTCCCAGCTCGCGACGGTCTCGGTGATGAGGGAGGTGATCTCCGCGCGGTAGGTGGTCACGACATGTACGGCCGCGCCCTCCAGCCACTTGTCCACCTTGGCCTGCGCGCTCGGCTCGGTCGCCAGCCGGGTGCCCAGCGACAGCAGGGAGACCCGCACCCGCAGCCGCAGCTCACTGCGCTCGTCCTCGGCGGCGGACACGATCATCGACCGTACGGCCGTCCAGGCGGAGGCGATCAGGTCCTGGACCTCGCCCCGGCCGAGCACCTCGCCCTTCAGCCGCTCCACCCGCGCCCGGGTGTCCGTGTCGGACTGGAGGTCGCCGGCGAAGTCGGTGAGGAAACGGTCGAGGGCGCCGCGCGCCGGGTGGGTGGGCGAGTCGCGCATCTCGGTGGCGAAGCGCAGCAGTTCCTTGTAGACCCGCTCGCCGACCTTCCGGTCCACGAACCGGGGGGTCCAGCCCGGCGCGCCGCCCTCGACGGCGTCCATGACCTGCGCGTCGTGCAGGACCAGCCAGTCGTGGGCGCGGGTGCAGACGAGGTCGACGATCCGCCGGTGGCCGCCGTCGGTGACGATCTTCTCCAGCATCTTGCCGATACCGGGCGCGATCTCCTGGGCGCCCGCCCGCCGGGTGATCGCCTCCCCGACGACGGCCTGTACGTCCGAGTCCCGCAGCACGGTCAGCGCGCCCCGCAGCGCGGTCGCCAGCTCGGCCGTCACCCGGTCGGCGTTCTGCGGCTCGGCGAGCCACGCGCCGAGCCGGCTGCCGATGCCGACGGCCCGCAGCCGCTGCCGTACGACATCCTGGGAGAGGAAGTTCTCGCCGACGAACTCACCGAGCGAGACGCCCAGTTGGTCCTTCTTGGTGGGGATGATCGCGGTGTGCGGGATGGGCAGCCCGAGCGGATGCCGGAACAGCGCGGTCACCGCGAACCAGTCGGCCAGCGCGCCCACCATGCCCGCCTCGGCCGCCGCCGCGACATAGCCGGCCCAGGCACCCGCGCCCTCGTGCGCGGCCCACTTGGCCAGGACGTACACCAGTGCCACGAAGAGCAGCAGACCGGCGGCGATGAGCTTCATCTGCCGGACGCCGCGCTGCTTCTCCTCGTCGGCCGCGCTGAAGGTGGTCATGGTGCGGTGCGAGGCGCGCGGCTCGGCGGCCCGTGCCGCTCCGGCCACCTCGCCGGCCTCGTCCGTCTTCGTACGGTCCATTCACTCCACCCGTTTCCTGTCCCCCGTACACATTGTCCCGTTCTTCATCTCTTCGACACCTGTGGACGTGACCTACTGCATGACCTACTCCCGGAACGGAACAGGAGTTCCCCGCGTCTGTCCGGGCGGGGGAACCGATGGGGGTTCCGACAAGCAGCCCTCACCCCATGACGCATGATGGGGTGATCACATCGGAGCCTCGGGGCTCCACAGCCCGAGGAGTAACACACCGCGTGACCAGGCAGCACGCAGGGGGTGTGGGGATGTCCCCCACAAAGCACCGTGCACTTCTGGCAGCCGTCGTCGCCCTGGTCGTGGCGATCTCGGCCGCGATATACGTCGGCGTCGGCATCGACGACGGCTCCCAGCACCAGGAGACCTTCGCCCGCGCACCCCGCAACAGCGCCGCGCCCGCCTCGACCGGCGTCTGGGTGGGCGCCTGGGCCGCGTCACCGAGCGGGTCGGAGCCGGGCACCGAGCAGGCGGGCCTCGCGGGCCGTTCGGTGCGCAACGTGGTGCACACGACCGCCGCCGGTACGAGTGCCCGCGTCACGCTGTCCAATCTCTACGGCCAGCAGCCGCTGACGATCAGCCACGCCTCGCTCGCCGTCGCCGCCTCCTCGGACACCCCGGCCGCGGCGGCCGACACCATGCGCCGCCTGACCTTCGCGGGCAACCCGACGGTCGTCATCGCCGCCGGTCAGCAGGTGGTGAGCGACGCCGTACGGGTGGCGATCCCGCACGACAGCGACGTACTGATCACCACCTACTCCCCGACCCCCTCGGGTCCGGCGACCTACCACGCGCACGCCCGGCAGATCTCGTACACCGCCGAGGGCGACCGGGTGGCGGACGTCACCGGGGAGCCGTACACCACTCAGACACTCCACTGGCGGTACGTCACCGCGCTGGACGTGCTGAGCAACGAGTCCGACGGCACGGTCGTGGTCCTCGGCGACTCGCTCACCGACGGCGTCACCTCGACCGTCAACGAGAACCGGCGCTGGACGGACGTCCTCTCCGGCCGTCTGCGCGCCGCCACCGGCTCCTCGGACATCCCGCGCTACAGCGTCGTCAACGAGGGCATCAGCGGCAACCGCGTCCTCACCGACGGCAACGGCCGCCCCGCCGAGAACCCGAGCGGCCTCAACCGCTTCCAGCGGGACGTCCTCGGCCGGACGGGCGTCAAGGCCGTCGTCGTCGACCTCGGCGTCAACGACATCCTCAAGAACCCCGGCCGGGCCGACCCCGAGGCCATCACCGAGGGCCTGCGCCGCCTCGTCGACCGCGCCCACGCCCGGGGGCTGCGGGTCGTCGGCACCACCCTCATGCCCTTCCACGGCCATCGCGGCTACTCCGACCAGCGCGAGTCGGTCCGCCAGGCCGTCAACGCCACCATCCGCTCCGGCAACGTCTTCGACGCCTACGCCGACTTCGACAAGGCCCTGCGCGACCCCTACGACCCCCGCAGCCTCCGCCCCGACTACGACTCCGGCGACCATCTGCACCCCAGCGACCGGGGCTACGAACGCATGGCCCAGACCTTCGACCTCCAGGAACTGAAGGGCGCGGTACCGGCGGAGCTGTAGGCATCCAGGGGCACGGGGAACGGCGCGTCTTTCAGGGGCGCGGGGAACGGCGCGAGAAGCCCCACCGGACCCGCACCCGGCACACGACCTACCGCTCCCCACCCCTGCTCCGCTGCTCCAACCCACGGCGGGCCTCCCGCCGTTCCAACCGCTCCTGCCGCCGAGCCTCCTTCAACCGCTGCCGCTCGGCCTTCGGCACCTTCCGCTCGACCCCGATCCCGCCCCAGAACGCGAACCCGGTGAGGGTCACCCGCGGCGCGCCCGGCTCCCCCGGCACCCCCTCCTCGCCATGGTCGAAGCCGCCCATGATCCCGATGCCCCGGACCACGACCTCGACCCCGGGCGGCACGATCACATTGATCCCGCCCATGACCGCCACGCAGTTGATCGTGACCTCGCGCTCCGCGAAGACCGCGTCCCGCAGATCCAGTTCCCCGCCGCCCCAGAACGCGAAGCAGTCGAACCGCGCGGGCACGGTCCACCGCCCCTTGCGCTCGAACCCGGACAGGACCGCCACGCCCCACGTGGACGACCCCTCGCCGCCGACGATCCGCTCCGGCCAACTCGCGTCCCCCGCGGGCCCCTTGACCAGCGAGACGGACGCCGACGACGACGGCACGACGGCCGGCGGCGCCACCGCCCCCGCCCCCGCCCCGGGCAGATCCCGGGTGATGGGCGCGAGTTCGCCGTACGTCCGCGCCTTGTAGGTCGCGTCCAGCCGCTCCTCGAACTCCTCCATGTCGATCCGCCCCTCCGCGAGGGCGTCCCGCAACTGCTCGGAGACCCGTTCACGATCGGCGTCGGAGGCACGAAGATCCGCGGCGGCCTGAAGATCCGGTGTGTCGTCCGTCATACGATCAGCCTACGAGGAACCCCCGCACGGGGCTACGACACAGCGGACCCCGGCTCCGCCAGGCGCTCCGCCGCCTCCGCCGCGACCCGCTCCGCCTGCTGCGCGTACATCTGGGCGATCACGGCCTCGATGTCCGGCTCCCGCACGGAGAGGTCCACCAGCGGATACGCGGACGCGATCCGCGCCACCAGCGGGGCAGCCGACTCCGACGCCGGGAACGCCAGCCACTGCCGGGGCCCCTCCACCCGTACGACGCGGGCGGGCGCGGCGTCGATCGGCGGCACTTCGCGCTCCAGGTCGACGACGAGCGTGCGCTCGCTCTCGCCCACCTCGTGCAGCCCGGTCAGCGGCCCGTCGTACATCAGCCGCCCATGGTCGATGACCATCACCCGGCGGCACAGCTGTTCGATGTCCTGGAGGTCGTGCGTGGTGAGCAGCACGGTCGTGCCCCGCTCGCTGTTCAGCTCCTTGAGGAACTCCCGGACCTTGGCCTTGCTGATGACGTCCAGCCCGATCGTCGGCTCGTCCAGATACAGCACCTCGGGGTCGTGCAGCAGGGCCGCAGCGATGTCCCCGCGCATCCGCTGGCCGAGCGACAGCTGCCGTACGGGGACGTCCAACAGCTCGCCCAGTTCGAGGAGTTCGACGCACCGGTCGAGGTTCTCGCGGTAACGGGCGTCGGGGATGCGGTACATGCGGTGCATCAGCCGGTAGGAGTCGATGAGGGGGAGGTCCCACCAGAGGGTCGTACGCTGTCCGAACACCACGCCGATACGACGCGCGAGCCGCGTCCGCTCCCGGGACGGGTCGATGTCCGCGACCCGCAGCCGGCCGCCGCTCGGCGTCAGGATGCCGGTCAGCATCTTGATGGTGGTGGACTTCCCCGCGCCGTTCGGCCCGATGTAGCCGACCATCTCCCCTCGCGCCACGGTGAACGAGATCGAGTCGACGGCCCGCACCTCGCGCCGCTCCCGCCGCAGGAACCCGGTCTTCTTCCGGACGTCGAAGACCTTCTCCACCCGGTCGAGTTCGATGAACGCGCTGTCTGTCATGGTCGGCACCCTCAGCTCCCTGTACTTCGATACGAACGCAGCCCCGCCCGCCACGCGAGCCCCGCCAGCGCACAGCAGGCCACGCCGACCAGCGGAGGCGCGAAGGCCGCCCAGTCCGGCAGGCCGAGGGGGTAGGGGCGGCCCAGGACGTACAGTCCGGGCACCCAGTTGACGAAGGCGAGCGGCAGGACGAAGGTCACCCCGCGCAGCAGGTCCTTGGCGAAGAGCGCGGGCGGGTACTGAAGGAGGGTCGCGCCGCCGTACGTGAAGGCGTTCTGCACCTCGGAGGCGTCCTGCGCGACGAACTGGAAGGCCGCGCCGCCGACGAACACCGCCGCGAAGATCAGCCCGCCGCTGCCCACCATCAGCGGGATCATCAGCGCCTTGGCCGGTGTCCAGGCGATGTCGAGCGTGGTCAGGGCGTACCCGAGGACGAACAGGCCCTGGGTGACCCGGCCGAGGCGGCGCAGCGCGAACTTGTCCGCGGCGACCTGGGCGAGCACCGGCACCGGACGGACGAGAAGGGTGTCGAGCGTGCCGTCGCGGACCCTGCGCCCCAGCCGGTCCATCGAGCCGATCATCAGGTCGGCGAGGCCGAAGGCGACGGCGGAGGTGCCGTAGAGCAGGGCGATCTCGGGCAGGGAGAAGCCGCCGAGCTCGTCGACCTGGGAGAACATCAGCAGGATCGCGACGAAGTCGAAGGAGGTCGCCGCGAAGTTGCCGAAGGTCGTCATCGCGAAGGAGGCGCGGTAGGCCATCGTGGAGCGGATCCACATGGCGGCGATCATGCGGTAGGCGCGCAGTCCGTCCCGTACCTGGTCGGTCCTGCCGTACGCGTCGAACGGCACCGCGTGCCCGTCCTGCGCCCTGGGCCGCTCGTCGAGGTCAGCCACCCTGGACCACCACCTTTCGGGTCGCCGCCGACTGGATCAGCCGCCCGACCGCCAGCAGTACGGCCGCCCAGGCGAGCTGGAAGGCGTACGTCCCCCACGGGTCGGCCTCGCCCAGCAGCACGTCCGCCGGGGCCTGGAGCAGCGCGGACCAGGGCAGGACGCGGGCGAGGTCGCCGAGGGCGCCCGGGAAGACGTTCAGCGGCAGGAGCATCCCGGAGAAGAAGACTCCGGTGAGCCAGGTGATCTGCATCGCTCCGGCGCCGTCGAGGAGCCAGAACGCCCACAGGGCGACGATGTACCGGATCGCGAAGCTGACGAGGGCGCCGAGGGCGACCGCGACGAGACAGGCGAGCCAGGGCCCCGGACCGTCGGGCAGGGCCAGGTCGAAGAAGAGGGCGCCGCACACCATGGGGACGACACCGCGTCCGAGCAGCTGGAACAGGGCGCGGCCCATGTCGGCGGCGAGCCACCACAGCTGGAGGTCGACGGGGCGGTAGAGGTCGACGGCGATGTCCCCGGTCCGGATCCGCTCGATCAGCTCCTCCTCGAAGCCGACGCTCCCCAGTACCATCACCGCGAACATGGCCTGGCCGACCCAGACATACGTGAGTGCCTGCGCCTGGTCGTAGCCGCCGAGGTGGGGCTTCTCGTGCCAGAGGGCCAGGTAGGTGTATGCGAGGATGAAGCCGAAAACCGTGTTGGTGAACACCCCCGCCGCGGTGGCCACCCGATATGTCGCGTACCGCCTGAAACCACCGGCGGCGACGGCGGCGTACAACCGCCCTGTGCCCACGAGGAAACTCCCATCCGCTGCGAAGAGTCAGGCGAGAAGCCGAGGCCGGAACCGATTCGGGCCGAAGCGAAGGAGCCTAGTCCGCGGCCGGAGGGACCCGCCATGCGTTTTCGGGGGCGGACGACGGCGCTCGGGGGGTGGTCGTGGGGTGCACATGGGGTGTGAGGGGGACGTGACGCGATCCGGGAACGGATCGAACAGTACGAGAGTCTTTACTCAGGGGTTCAGAACCGGCCCGGAGCGGGCGTAAAGCGTACGAGGCCGTACGGAAATGAACGTACGACGCGAAAACAGGAGCACGGCAGCACGATGAGCGACGAGCCGCAGCCGAAGCGGAACGGCCCGGGCTGGGCGCCGAGGGATCCGGAGCGACGTGCTCCGGAGTCGGGCGACAGCGCCGCCAAGGGGAACACCGACGGCACGCCCCCGGGCACCGGACCGGCCCCGTCATCCACCGGGGGGCCCACACGCCCCACCGGAGGCACGGGCACCCCGGCCTCTCCCCGGACGTCCCGAAGCACCGACGGGCCCGACGGCCACCCGGGCACGGCCTCGGGCGAACGATCCGACACGGCCTCGGACGACCGATCCGGCTCGCAGTCCGGCCCGGCCTCCGAAGGACGTCCCGGCACGCGGCCTGGCACCGCGCCCGGGGAACGATCCGGCGGGAAGCCCGGTGCGGGGTCCGACGAGAAGCCCGGCGCGGCTTCCGGCGGCGCGCCGGGCTCGCAGCCCGGCGGGAAGCCCGGCGGGAAGCCCGGCGGGAAGCCCGCCGCGGGACGTGACGATCAGCCCGGCGGAGGTGGCGGCGCCGGACGGGACGGCGACTCCGCCGCCGTCCCGGACGCCCGGGCCGCCCGGGCAGCCAGAGCGGCGAGGGCCGCCAAGGCCGCGGGGTTGGGCGGCAGCGCGGCCGGGGCCGGAAGCAAGGCCGGGGCCGCGGCCGGGACCGGAGCAGCCGCCGCTGCCTCCTCGTCCCCCTCCGCGTCGTCCCCGCCCTCCGGCGCGGCGCGCGGTGGTGCCGCCGAGGACACACCGACCACCACCCTGGCGGCCGTCACCCCCGCCCGGAAGACCGGTGGCGCCCCGGGCGCCCGCCCCGGTGCCGACACGCCCACGCAGGCCCTCGGTGTCATCCCCGCCGAGAAGGCGGCGGGCACGGCCACCGCGTCCGCCGCCGCGCCCGCCGTCGTCCCCGACATCACCCCCGAGCCCGCCCCCGGCGGCGGCAAGGCCAAGAAGCGCAAGCGGCCCAAGCGCACCGGCTGGAAGCGGCTGATCCCCACCTGGCGCTTCGTGCTCGGCTCCTTCGTCCTCGGACTCATGCTGATCGTCGGCGCCTTCGTGCTCGGCTACAACATGGTCCACATCCCGAAGCCGCAGGACGCCGCGACCAAGCAGTCCAACGTCTATCTGTACGCGGACGGCACCCAGATCGCCCGCGACGGCGAGGTCAACCGCGAGAACGTCCCGCTGTCGAAGGTCTCCAAGGCCGCCCAGCACGCCGTACTCGCCGCCGAGGACCGCGACTTCTACTCCGAGCCGGCCATCGACGCCAAGGCGATGATCCGCGCCGCCTGGAACACCGCGACCGGCAAGGGCAAGCAGTCCGGCTCGACCATCACCCAGCAGTACGTGAAGAACTACTACCTGGCCCAGGACCAGACCGTCACCCGCAAGGTGAAGGAGTTCTTCATCGCGATCAAGCTGGACCGCGAGGTCACCAAGGACGAGATCCTGGAGGGCTACCTCAACACCAGCTTCTTCGGCCGCAACGCCTACGGCATCCAGGCCGCCGCGCAGGCCTACTACGGCGTGGACGCCGACGAACTCAGCGCCGAGCAGGGCGCCTACCTCGCCGCCCTGGTCAACGCGCCGAGCATGTACGACGTCGTCGCCCACCCCGAGAACAAGGACGCGGCGGTCGCCCGCTGGAACTACGTCCTCGACGGCATGGTCAAGGAGGGCTGGCTCAAGCAGTCCGAGCGGACCGGCGCGAAGTTCCCGATGCCGAAGCAGGCCACCACGTCCACCGCCTTCTCCGGCCAGCGCGGCTACCTCGTCGAGGCCATCAAGTCGTACCTCATCGAGCACAAGATCATCGATGAGAAGGCGCTGGAGAACGGCGGTGGGTACCGCATCACCACCACCATCCAGCCCAAGATGCAGAACGCGTTCATCAAGGCCGTCGACGACCAGCTGATGGACAAGCTCGACAAGAAGAACCGCAAGGTCGACAACTACGTGCGCGCCGGCGGTGTCTCCATCGACCCGAAGACCGGCAAGGTCATCGCGATGTACGGCGGCATCGACTACACCAAGCAGTACGTCAACAACGCCACCCGCCGCGACTTCCAGAACGGCTCGATCTTCAAGCCGTTCGTGTTCACCTCCGCCGTGGAGAACGTCTCCAACAACCAGAGCAACCAGGCGATCACCCCGAACACCGTCTACGACGGCACCAACAAGCGCCCGGTGGTGGGCTGGCCCGGCCCGGCGTACGCCCCCGAGAACGAGGACTACGTCAACTACGGCGACATCACCGTCCGCCAGGCCACCAACAGCTCGGTGAACTCGGTGTACGCGCAGATGGCCGTGGACGTCGGCCCCGAGAAGGTCGAGAAGACCGCGATCGACCTCGGACTGCCCAAGAACACCCCGGACATGAACCCGTACCCGTCCATCGCCCTGGGCACCGCCACCGCGAGCGTCCTCGACATGACGGAGGCGTACGCCACGCTCGCCAACCACGGCAAGCACGGCACGTACACGATGATCGAGAAGATCAGCAAGGACGGCGAGGCGATCAAGGTCCCCACCACGGAGTCCACGCAGGCCGTCAGCCGCAAGGCCGCCGACACCACCACCTCCATCCTGCAGAGCGTGGTCCAGAGCGGTACGGCCACCGCCGCCCAGGCCTCCGGCCACCCGGTCGCGGGCAAGACCGGTACGGCCGAGGAGGACAAGGCGGCCTGGTTCGCCGGCTACACCCCGGACCTCGCCACCGTCGTCTCCGTCATGGGCCAGGACCCCAAGACGGGCGCGCACAAGCCGCTGTACGGCGCCATGGGCCTGCCGCGCATCAACGGCGGCGGGGCGCCCACCGAGATCTGGGCGCAGTTCACCAAGGCCGCGCTGAAGGGCAAGAAGGTCAAGGAGTTCGACCTCGACCTCCAGGTCGGCGCGGACGTCGTCTACACCCCGCCCAGCACCCCGGCCGACGAGCCGGGCGCCACGGGTGAGGAGGAGACCGGCGGTCCCACGGACGACGAGGAGACCAGCGACCCGGCGGACGGCGGCACCCCCGGCGGCGCACCCACCACCGACGGCGGCACCACCGCCGGCGCCACGGCCGACGGAGGTACCGGGGACGGCGGCACGGGTGACGGGGGTACCGGCACCACCGCCGGTGCCACGGCCGACGGCGGCACCGGGGACGGCGGCACCGCCACGCAGGGAACGGCCGACGGCGGCACCGCCACCGAGGGCACGGCGGACGGCGGCTCCGCCACCCAGGGCGACACCTCGGTGGGGCCGTTCGGCTAGCCGGGGTGACCGCGGCCGCTCAGTGGCCGGAGGTGGCCTTCAGCCCCACCACGGCCACGAGCAGCAGACACACGAAGAAGATCCGGGCGGCGGTGGCCGGCTCCCCCAGCCACACCATGCCGAACACCGCCGCCCCGGCCGCCCCGATGCCGACCCACACGCCGTACGCGGTGCCGATGGGCAGCGACTTGGCGGCGTAGGAGAGCAGCAGCATGCTGGCGACGATGCCGGCGCCGGTGAGGACGCTGGGCAGCGGCCGGGTGAATCCGTCGGTGTACTTCATCCCGATCGACCAGCCGACTTCGAGCAGTCCGGCGACGACGAGCAGAACCCAGGCCATGACGGCACCTCCGTGATCCATGAGAAGAATCGGGGGTGCGTCGTCTTTGCGAATCCCGGTACGGCGCGTCTCGTCGGGTCTTTCGAACATAGCAAAAATACGGCGTGAGGGGCTGGTGACCATGGTCACCAGCCCCTCACGCCTGAGAAAGCAATGCTCCCGTGCTTCAGAGATACAGACCCGTGGAGTCCTCCGACCCTTCGAACCGGTCCGCGGCCACGGCGTGCAGATCGCGCTCCCGCATCAGGACGTACGCCACGCCCCGGACCTCGACCTCGGCGCGGTCCTCGGGGTCGTAGAGGACACGGTCGCCGGGCTCGACGGTGCGGACGTTCTGGCCGACCGCGACGACCTCGGCCCAGGCGAGGCGCCGGCCGACGGCCGCCGTCGCGGGGATCAGGATGCCACCGCCGGAACGCCGCTCGCCCTCGGCGGTGTCCTGCCGCACGAGCACACGGTCGTGCAGCATCCGGATGGGCAGCTTGTCGTGCTGGGTCTTCTCGCTCACACCCCGAACCTACCGTCCCCGTCAGGCCCTGCGGCGCCGGGTGCCGAGGGCGAGGAGCCCGACCACACCGACGACCACGAGGGCGACGGGCACGATGCGCTCGACGCGGGGCGCCCCGTCCTCGTCGACGAACTGGCCCCGGACGTCGCTGACGACGCGGTTGACCGACACGTACGCCCTGCCGAGGGTGTGGTCGATGTTCGAGACGACCTTGGCCTTCGCGTCGCCCACGATGGTCTTCGGATGCACCCGGACGCCGATCTCGTCGAGCGTCTCGGCGAGGGTGTCGCGGCGGCGCTTGATGTCCGCCTCGATCTCGGCCGGGCTTCTGGTGTCCGAGGTGTCCGCCACCGCGCTGCCTCCGTTGTCGGTGAATGTCCTGTGTCCCCGGACAGTCTGTCAGCTCCACCCGGCACCGCACGGCCAGGGCCCGCCATTACGCTGGACCGATGAGCGAGCGACTCCAGCCCGGCGACGTGGCCCCCGCCTTCACCCTCCCGGACGCCGACGGCACCGAGGTGTCCCTGTCCGACCACAAGGGCCGCAAGGTCATCGTCTACTTCTACCCGGCCGCCCTGACCCCCGGCTGCACCAAGCAGGCCTGCGACTTCACCGACAACCTGGAGCTCCTCGCGGACGCCGGGTACGACGTCATCGGCATCTCCCCCGACACCCCCGAGAAGCTCGCCAAGTTCCGTGAGAAGGAGTCCCTGAAGGTCACCCTTCTCGGCGACCCCGACAAGACGGTCCTGGACGCCTACGCCGCCTTCGGCGAGAAGAAGAACTACGGCAAGACCTACCTGGGCGTCATCCGCTCCACGATCGTCGTCGACGAGGAGGGCAAGGTCGAACACGCCCTGTACAACGTCCGCGCGACCGGCCACGTGGCGAAGATCATCAAGGATTTGGGGATCTAGCGCGTCTGCCCGGCCAGTAACATGGCCGGGCAGCAGCGAGCGGCCGTGGTGGAATTGGCAGTCACGCTGGGTTTAGGTCCCAGTGGGGTAACACCCGTGAGGGTTCGAGTCCCTCCGGCCGCACCAGTACGTCTTTCCCCGGCTCAGCCCAACAGCTCCCGCAACACCGGCACCAGCCCCCGGAACGCCTCCCCCCGATGGCTGATCGCGTTCTTCTCCTCGGCCGTCAGCTCGGCGCACGTCCGGGTCTCGCCGTCCGGCTGGAGGATCGGGTCGTAGCCGAAGCCGTTCGTGCCGGCCGGTGAACGCAGCAGTACGCCCCTCAGCTGTCCCTCGACGACCCGTTCCGTGCCGTCCGGCAGGGCGAGGGCCGCCGCGCAGTTGAAGTGGGCGCCGCGGTGTTCGTCGGGGATGTCGCCGAGCTGGGCCAGGAGCAGGTCCAGGTTGGCCCTGTCGTCGCCGTGGCGGCCGGCCCAGCGGGCGGAGAAGATGCCGGGGGCGCCGTTCAGGACGTCGACGCAGAGGCCGGAGTCGTCGGCGATGGCGGGGAAGCCGGTGGCCCGGGCGAGGGCGTGGGCCTTCAGCAGGGCGTTCTCGGCGAAGGTGACGCCGGTTTCCTTGACGTCGGGGATGTCCGGGTAGGCGTCCGCGCCGACGAGTTCATGGGCGAGGCCCGCGTCGGCGAGGATGGCCTTCAGCTCGGTGAGCTTGCCGGCGTTGCGGGTGGCGAGGATCAGGCGGGTCATGCCCACCAGTATCGCCACCCGCGCCGGGCGTTCGCGGGGCCGTTACGAGGTGCAGACCTTCGTCAGCTCGCCGGCCGCGTCGGTGATGCCGCTGATGTCGGGGGTCGTGTCCCCGTTCTCCACGGCGGTCCGGGTGTCGGTGACGGCCTTCTGGAGGGAGTCGACGGCCTTGTTGACGTCGGTGTTGTCCGTCTTGTCGCCGATCTCGCCGAGGTTCTTGTCGATGGAGGCGAGGGACTCCTCCAGCTGCGTCGGGTCGTCGGCGGCGGTCTGCACGGCCTGCTGGAGGTCGTTCACGCTCTGGGCGATGGCGTCGGCGGTCTGGACGCAGTCCAGGGCCTTGTTCACCGCGTCGCAGCCGGTGGTGAGCCCGGCCGTGAGGGCGACGGCAGCTACGGCTCCGGCGATGGTGGTCATACGACGTCGGCGGCTCGCGGCCATGGAACGGTCCTCCTGATGGGCGGGTTGCAGGCCTGACGGCCCCCTGCGTGGTGCACGAACGGTCACTGCGGTGATGGCCGGGCGCACGGTGGTGTGCCGTGCGCCCGTATGGGCAAGGACGCGGGCGGGGCCGCCGTGGTTGCCACCGGCGGTCGTCGCCCTTGGTGCGCCCTTTACCCTTCTTTACCTTTCGAGGACCGTATCAAGCGCCTTGCGCTGCAGGGCCGCCAGTTCGTCACAGCCGGAAACGGCCAGGTCCAGCAGGGAGTTGAGCTCCTCGCGGGCGAACGGCTCGGCCTCGGCGGTGCCCTGGACCTCGACGAAGCGGCCGTCGCCGGTGCAGACGACGTTCATGTCGGTGTCGGCCTTCACGTCCTCCTCGTAGCGGAGGTCGAGGAGCGGGACCCCGCCGACGATGCCGACGGAGACGGCCGAGACGGTTCCGGTGAGGGGCTGCCGGTTGGCCTTGATCAGCTTCCGGCCCTGGGCCCAGGCGACGGCGTCGGCGAGCGCGACGTACGCGCCGGTGATGGCCGCCGTACGCGTGCCGCCGTCGGCCTGCAGGACGTCGCAGTCCAGGACGATGGTGTTCTCGCCGAGCGCCTTGTAGTCGATGACGGCGCGCAGGGAACGGCCGATGAGGCGGGAGATCTCGTGGGTACGGCCGCCGATCCTGCCGCGTACGGACTCGCGGTCGCCGCGGGTGTTGGTGGCGCGGGGCAGCATGGAGTACTCGGCGGTGACCCAGCCCTCGCCGCTGCCCTTGCGCCAGCGGGGGACGCCCTCGGTGACCGAGGCGGTGCAGAAGACCTTCGTGTCACCGAAGGAGACGAGGACGGAGCCCTCGGCGTGCTTGCTCCACCCGCGTTCGATGGTGACGGGGCGGAGCTGTTCGGGGGTGCGGCCGTCGATTCGAGACATGGCGCTGAGCCTATCGGCACATACGGAGGGGGCTCCTCCCCCGGGAACCCGGCGGGCAGGAGCCCCGTCCGTGGGCGCGAGTCCGGGCGCGCGCCCGGCTCACATCATGTCTTCGATCTCCGCGGCGATGGGGTCGGCGTCCGTACCGATGACGACCTGGATCGCGGTGCCCATCTTGACGACGCCGTGGGCGCCGGCGGCCTTGAGGGCGGCCTCGTCCACGAGGGAGGCGTCATGGACCTCGGTGCGCAGGCGCGTGATGCAGCCCTCGACCTCTTCGATGTTGTCGAGGCCGCCGAGCCCGGCAACGATCTTCTCAGCCTTACTGGCCATGCCCACTCTCCCCTTGTTCCCTTTTCCGCGGTTGTCGCGGCTTTCGCGGTTGTCGCAGTAACCCACAGTTGGCCCAGCTTCGCGAGCGGCCCTGCCGTGCGTACCCGAGGATGACGCTCACTGGTCTACACCACCGGACGAACGGTCGCCAAATGAACGCGAGCAGCGCGCTGCAGAGCACCCATCTGTTCCAGGGCATGCAGAAGATGGGCCGCAGCCTCCAACTGCCGATCGCCGTGCTGCCGGCCGCGGGCATCCTCAACCGCCTGGGCCAGCCGGACATGTTCGGCGACGAGGGGCTGGGGTGGACGGACGTCGCCAAGGTGATGGACGGCGCGGGCGGCGCGCTGCTCAACGGCGAGCTGGGGCTGCCGCTGCTGTTCTGCGTGGGCGTGGCGATCGGCATGGCGCGCAAGTCGGACGGGACGACGGCGCTGGCGGCGGTCGCCGGGTTCCTCGTCTACTACAGCGTGCTGCACGAGTTCCCCAAGGACTGCGCGGCCGGTTCCCAGGCCGTCGACACGGGGTGCCAGACCCCGGAGGGGACGGTGGCGGCGTTCTCGTACCAGAACCCGGGGGTCTTCGGCGGGATCGTGATCGGGCTGCTCACCGCGTATCTCTGGCAGCGCTACCACCGTACGAAGCTGGTCGACTGGCTCGGGTTCTTCAACGGGCGGCGGCTGGTGCCGATCATCATGTCGTTCGTGGCGATCGCGTTCGCCGCGCTCTGCCTATGGATCTGGCCGCCGGTCGGTGACGCGCTGGAGAGCTTCAGCGACTGGCTGGACGGTCTGGACGCGTGGGGCGCGGGGGTGTTCGGGGTCGCGAACCGGGCGCTGCTCGTGATCGGGCTGCACCAGTTCCTGAACGTGCCCATCTGGTTCCAGTTCGGCAGTTACACCAAGCCGGACGGGGAGGTCGTGCACGGTGACATCAACATGTTCCTCGCCGGGGACCCGGGCGCGGGGCAGTTCACCTCCGGGTTCTTCCCGATCATGATGTTCGCGCTGCCGGCCGCCGCGCTGGCCATCACGCACTGCGCGAAGCCGAACCGGCGCAAGGAGGTCGGCGGGCTGATGACCTCGGTGGCGCTGACGTCGTTCGTCACCGGGATCACCGAGCCCATCGAATACTCGTTCCTGTTCATCGCGCCGGGGCTGTATGTGGTGCACGCGTTGCTGACGGGTGTGTCGATGGCGGTGACCTGGGCGCTCGGGGTGCATGACGGCTTCAGCTTCTCCGCCGGGCTCATCGACTACGTCATCAACTGGAACCTCGCGACCAAGCCGTGGCTGATCGTGCCGATCGGGCTGTGCTTCGCCGCCGTGTACTACGTGATCTTCCGGTTCGCGATCACGAGGTTCGATCTGAAGACCCCGGGGCGGGAGCCGGAGGACGAGGTGGAGGACATGACGAAGCCGTAGCCCGGTCGCGGCGCGGGAAATTCCGTTGCCCCCACCTCCGGGGGGCGGGGTAGTCGTAGAGATCGCACCGCACCCGCGGTGCGGCAAGTCCTCGCGACGACCCGGAAGTTGACGCCCATGAACACACCCCCCACCGACCCGCCGCCCTCCTGCCGCGACCTCGTCGGTGTGCTCGCCCAGACCGACCGGCGGGACGCCTTCGCGGCGCTCGCGCTCGGCGCGACCTCCCTGGACGAGGTGGCGGAGCGGACGGGGCTGCGCCCGGCCGCCGCGGCGGTCGCGCTGCGCAGGCTCGTCGACGGGCGGCTCGCCGCGTACGACGCCGACGCCCGCGCCTACCGGCTCCTGGACGACACGTTCCGGCTGGCCGTCCGGGCGGAGGTACGGATCTCCGGGCGCGGCGGCGGGGACGGCGCGGGGGCCTATTTCCGCAAGGGCCGACTGACCTCGGTCCCCGGTTCCGCCGAGGTGCGCGCCCGGGTGCTGGCCGTCGTCGCCGACTCCTTCGACGCCGGGGCTGCCTACTCCGAGGCGCAGGTCAACGCGTTGTGCGGCCAGTGGTTCGACGACTGGGTGACCCTGCGCCGGGCGCTCGTGGACGAGGGGCTGCTGCGCCGCGACGAATCGGGCACGCGGTACGTACGGGTGTGACGCGCCGGTATGGCGTCCGGGTGTGACGCCCGGGTGGCCGCGGCACCGGGTGCCGTCCGAAATCCGGGAGGAATCGAGGGTTCCTGATCCGTTCCCCCATCTGCTACAACAGGTCTACACCACTGAGTGGTGTAGACCACCACCCGATGGAGGAAGTCTATGAGCACCGCCACCGCGCCAACGGCGGCCCCCACGAAGAAGTGGGGATCCGGTCTTTTCCAGGGCCTGCAGAAGGTCGGCCGCAGCCTGCAGTTGCCCATCGCCGTGTTGCCTGCGGCGGGCATCCTGCTCCGCCTCGGCCAGGCCGACGTCCAGGAGAAGCTGAACCTGCCCGACAAGGTCACGGCGGTCTTCGCCACGGCCGGTGGCGCCATCTTCGACAACCTGCCGATGCTGTTCTGCATCGGTGTCGCGATCGGCTTCGCCAAGAAGTCGGACGGCTCCACCGCCCTGGCCGCGCTGGTCGGGTTCCTGGTGTACAGCAACGTCCTGAAGGCCTTCCCCGTGTCGGAGGCCAAGGTGCAGGCGGGCGCGGACATAGCCGCGACCTACAACAACCCCGGTGTCCTCGGCGGCATCATCATGGGTCTGCTGTCCGCGGTGCTCTGGCAGCGCTACCACCGCAAGAAGCTGGTGGACTGGCTCGGCTTCTTCAACGGCCGCCGGCTCGTCCCGATCGTCATGGCCTTCGTCGGTACCGCCATGGGCGTCTTCTTCGGCCTGGTCTGGGAGCCGATCGGTGAGGTCATCTCCGACGCCGGTGAGTGGATCACCGGTCTGGGCGCCGCGGGTGCCGGTCTGTTCGGTCTGATCAACCGCGCGCTGATCCCGATCGGCATGCACCAGTTCGTCAACACGGTCTCCTGGTTCCAGATCGGCGACTTCACCAACGCCGCGGGCGACGTGGTGCACGGCGACCTCAACCGCTTCTTCGCCGGTGACCCGACCGCCGGTCAGTTCATGTCCGGCTTCTTCCCGATCATGATGTTCGGTCTGCCGGCCGCCGCGATCGCGATCGCCCACTCCGCCCGCCCGGAGCGCCGCAAGGCCGTGATGGGCATGATGATCTCGCTCGCCCTGACCTCCTTCGTGACCGGTGTGACCGAGCCGATCGAGTTCTCGTTCATGTTCATCGCCCCGCTGCTGTACGTGATCCACGCGGTGCTCACGGCCATCTCCATGGCGGTCACCTGGGCGCTCGGCGTCCATGCCGGCTTCACGTTCTCCGCGGGCGCCATCGACTACGGCCTCAACTGGAGCCTCGCCACCAAGCCCTGGTTGATCATCCCGATCGGCCTGGTCTTCGCGGCGATCTACTACACCGTCTTCCGCTTCGCCATCACCAGGTTCAACCTGCCGACCCCGGGCCGCGAACCCGAGGAGGAGGTCGAGGACCTCACCAAGGCGTGACCCGACCGCCGTGCGGCCTCCCCCCGTACGGCATGACGAAGGCCCCGGGACCGGGAAGGTTCCGGGGCCTTCGTGTGCGCGGCGGGACTCAGATCTCGTACGACGTCCTCGGCACCGCCAGTTCCACCGGGCCGTCGTACACCTCTCGGGCGTCGACGAGGTTGACCTGCGGGTCGGTCCACGGCGGGACATGGGTCAGGACGAGCCGGCGGGCACCCGCCCGCGCGGCGGTCTCCCCGGCCTCGCGGCCGTTGAGGTGGAGATCCGGGATGTTCTCCTTGCCGTGCGTGAAGGCGGCCTCGCAGAGGAACAGGTCGGCGTCGCGGGCCAGTTCGTCCAGGGTGTCGGTGACACCGGTGTCCCCGGAGTACGTCAGGACCCGGCCGTCGTGCTCGATCCGGATGCCGTACGCCTCGACGGGGTGCGCGACCCGTTCCGTGTGGACGGTGAAGGGGCCGATCTCGAACGTGCTCGGCTTGACCGTGTGGAAGTCGAAGACCTCGCTCATGGAGGAGGCCGACGGGGTGTCGGCGTAGGCCGTGGTGAGACGCTGCTCGGTGCCCTCCGGTCCGTAGACCGGGATGGGGTCGCAGCGGCCCCCGTCATGGCGGTAGTACCGTGCGACGAAATAGGCGCACATGTCGATGCAGTGGTCGGCGTGCAGATGGCTGAGGAAGATCGCGTCGAGGTCGTAGAGACCGCAGTGGCGCTGCAGCTCGCCCAGGGCACCGTTGCCCATGTCGAGGAGCAGCCGGAAGCCGTCGGCCTCTACGAGGTAGCTCGAGCAGGCCGATTCCGCGGACGGGAACGACCCCGAGCAGCCGACGACGGTGAGCTTCATGGGAGCTATAACCTCCGCGCTGGCGTGAAGTCGTGACAGTCGTGGTCAGTCGTGTCAGTCGTGTCAGTCGTGACGTGCAGACGGGTTGCTGATTGCAGAGTGCGGTGTGCAGTTGGCGGGGTTGCGAAGGACGGACAGGGGTGCGGTGGGAGTGGTGCGGTCCGTTGAGCGTAAGGCGCAAAAGGGTGGGTCGCTCCTCCGCCAGGGGCCGTTGTGGGCGAACTCACCTGTGCTGTCACCGGTTCGGCTGGTGGTAGACCCGCTACGGCGCGCTCGGGCCGGGGTGAGGGGGCACTGAAGGGCGCGGGGGCGTGCGACCAGGCGGGCGTGGGGTGGTGTGCGCCGGTACCGTCGGGGCCATGGACACGTCTTGGTGGTTGGCCCTCGCGGCGGTGGTGGCGCTGGCGGTGGTCGCGACGGTCGTCGACGGGTGGGGGCGGTCACGGCGACCGCCGCGGCGGTCACGCCGGCCGGGTGGGCGGGCCCGGCCGCCGGGGCGTCCCGAGCGGGCGCGGGGGCCTGTGCCGCGGCCCCGGCCCGCCGAGATCTGGTGGGCGAGTGTGCCGTTCGAGGACGGGCCCGGGGGCAAGGACCGGCCGTGTCTGGTGCTGGCCGTGCGGGGTGACCGGGCGCGGGTCGCCAAGATCACGAGCCGCTACCGCGACGAACGGGCCGGGGTGATCCCGCTGCCGCCGGGCGCGGTCGGTGACGCGCGGGGGCGTCCGAGTTACCTGGAGACGGGCGAACTGCGCGAGGTGCCGGTCCGCGACTTCCGCCGCAAGGCGGGGGTGGCCGACCCGACCCTCTGGGACCAGGTCCGCCATCTGTCCGGCTGAGGGGTTCGTCGTCGACCGCGGGCCCGGTGGGGGCTGGTCGCGCAGTTCCCCGCGCCCCTGAAAAACCAAGGCCCCTGCGGGCCTGAAAAGCCTGGGGCGCAGCCCCGGCTTTTCAGGGGCGCGGGGAACTGCGCGAGAAGCCCCACCCACCCGCACCCGCCGACGAGACCCGCACCCCCGAGCCATCAGGCGCCCTACGCCCAGAGCTGCCCCTGCAACGTCTCGATGGCCTCCTCCGTCGTCGCGGCGGTGTAGACGCCCGTCGACAGGTACTTCCAGCCACCGTCGGCGACCACGAAGACGATGTCGGCCGGCTCACCGGACTTGACCGCCTTGTTGCCGACCCCGATCGCCGCGTGCAGCGCGGCCCCCGTGGAGACCCCCGCGAAGATCCCCTCCTGCTGCAGCAGCTCCCGCGTACGCGTCACCGCGTCGGCGGAGCCGACCGAGAAGCGGGTCGTCAGCACGGACGCGTCGTACAGCTCCGGCACGAACCCCTCGTCGAGGTTGCGCAGCCCGTAGACGAGGTCGTCGTAGCGCGGCTCGGCGGCGACGATCTTCACGTCCGGCTTCTGCTCGCGCAGGTAGCGGCCGACGCCCATCAGGGTGCCGGTGGTGCCGAGGCCCGCCACGAAGTGGGTGATGGAGGGCAGGTCCGCGAGGATCTCGGGGCCGGTCGTGGCGTAGTGGGCGCCCGCGTTGTCGGGGTTGCCGTACTGGTAGAGCATCACCCAGTCGGGATGCTCGGCGGAGAGTTCCTTCGCCACGCGGACGGCCGTGTTGGAGCCCCCCGCCGCCGGGGACGGGATGATCTCGGCGCCCCACATGGCGAGCAGCTCGCGCCGCTCCTGGGAGGTGTTCTCGGGCATGACGCAGACCATGCGGTAGCCCTTGAGCTTGGCCGCCATGGCGAGGGAGATGCCCGTGTTGCCCGAGGTGGGCTCCAGGATCGTGCAGCCGGGGGTCAGCCGGCCGTCCTTCTCCGCCTGTTCGATCATGTGCAGGGCGGGCCGGTCCTTGACCGAACCCGTCGGGTTGCGGTCCTCCAGCTTCGCCCAGATGCGGACGTCGGCGGACGGCGACAGCCGCGGCAGGCGCACCAGAGGGGTGTTGCCCACCGCGGCCAGCGGGGAGTCGTAGCGCATGGGTGATCAGGCCATGCCGCCGGCCACGGCCGGCAGGATCGTCACGCTGTCGCCGTCGGAGAGCTTGGTGTTGATGCCCTCCAGGAAGCGGACGTCCTCGTCGTTCAGATAGACGTTGACGAAGCGGCGCAGTTCACCGCCGTCCACGATGCGGGCGTGGATGCCCGTGTGCCGGGTCTCCAGGTCGGTGAACAGGTCGGCGAGGGTGGCACCGGCTCCCTCCACCGCCTTCTGACCGTCGGTGTACTGGCGGAGGATGGTGGGGATGCGGACCTCGATGGCCATGGTGTGCGGCTCCTGTCGGGAGTGGTCGGGTCGGTGGGCGCGCGGCGGCGCGGAAGTGCGTGGTCACACGGAGGATGGCTCCCCCAGTTCTCGGCTTCGCTCGAACCGGGCGGTACCCCCATCGGCTCACGGCCGTACGGCGGCAGGGGTCGGCGTCAACAGATGGCGCTGGCAAGCCTGCACAGGTCGACGTGCAGCCGCGCCACGAGCAGGGCGCCCGGCGTCTTCTCGCTCACGTCGTCACAAACCATGGGCTCATCGTATCGATTCCCGGTCCGGGTCCCGGAATGTGATCCCACATGCCGGACGGATTCGGGCCGGGGAGTGAGACCCGGCTTCTCGGGACGAGGTCAGGCCGACCGCCGGACGACCAGCCGGGTGGGGGTGACCACCGAGGACAGCGGGCTCGCCGCCCCCGTCGCGCCGGGGCCCGCGGGGTCCTGCGCGCCGCTGAACAGCAGCCGGGCCATGAGCCGGCCCATGCCCTCGATGTCCTGGTGGACGGTGGTCAGCGGCGGGTCGGTGTGCTCGGCGATGGGCGCGAGGTCGTCGAAGCCGACGACGGCCACGTCGTCGGGCACCCGGCGCCCGCGCTCGCGCAGCACCTGCAGCGCGCCGGAGGCCATCAGGTCGGAGGCGACGAAGACGGCGTCCAGGTCGGGGCGGCGGTCCAGGAGTGCGGCCATGGCGTCGACGCCGCCCTGCCGGGTGTAGTCGGAGTGTTCGACGAGGACGGGTGAGGCGTCCGGCAGCACGTCCCGGTAGCCGTCGAGACGGTCGAGGGCGGAGGCCTCCCGGTCGACCGGGCCGGTGATCGTCGCGACGCGTTCGCGGCCCAGGGCGACCAGATGGCGGACGGCCTCGCGGGCACCGCCCCGGTTGTCGGCGTCGACGTACACCCGGTCGTGCACGGGCTCGCCCTCGCGGACCAGGGGACGGCCGCCGAAGACGGCGGGCAGGCCCAGCCGGTCGATCATGCCGGGCAGCGGGTCGTCGGCGCGCAGGGAGAACAGCAGGGCGCCGTCGACATGGCCGCCGCCCAGGAAGTCGCCGACGCGCGGGTACTCCTCGGGCTCCTCCAGGAAGAGGAGGACGGGCTGTGCGCCGTGGGCGACCAGTTCCTTGCGGATGCCGCGCAGGTGGAGGTCGAAGAAGGGGTCGATGAAGAGCCGGTTCTGCGGCTGGCTGGCGACGACCGCGATGGCGTTGTTGCGTCGGGTGACCAGTTGGCGGGCGGCGGAGTTCGGCACGTAGCCCAGTTCGGCGATGACCTCCCGGACCCGTTCGACGACCGCCGCGCGGACCTTGTCCTCGCCGTTGATGACCCGCGACACGGTGGACTTGGACACCCCCGAGCCGCGTGCGACGTCGTCGAGGGTGGGGCGGCGGCCGGGCAGTCGCCGTGTCTGTCGAGTCAACACCGTCTCCGTCGCGGGCTGTTGTGTGCGTGCGCGTGCGTACGGACACCGTAACCGTGAATGCCGCCCGCCAGGGTCCGGTCAGTACGCGTCGACGATCCGCACCTCCTCCTCGGTCACCTCGCCCTCGACGATCCGGAAGGAGCGGAACTGGAACTCGCCGAGGCCGTCGGTGTCGGCGGTGGAGACGAGGACGTAGTGGGCGTTCGGCTCACTGGCGAGGGAGATGTCCGTGCGGGACGGGCGGGCCTCGGTGGCCGTGTGGGAGTGGTAGACGACCACCGGCACCTCGTCACGGTCGTCCATCTCCCGGTACAGCTTGAACAGATCCCCCGAGTCGAACTCGTAGAACGTGGGGGACATGGCCGCGTTCAGCATCGGGATGAAACGTTCCGGCCGGTCCGAACCCTCGGGTCCCGCGATGACGCCGCACGCCTCGTCGGGGTGGTCCTTGCGCGCGTGGGCGACGATCTGGTCGACGAGTGCCTGGGTGATGGTCAGCATGCTCGCCAGGATAAGCAGAGGGGCCGTCCCGTACCGAAGAGTGGTACGGGACGGCCCACATGCTGGGCAACCGCCGGTGGGCGGGCCTCAGCCGATCTTCTCGAACGTCTCCGGCTCCGGGTCGCGGCGGTCGGTGACCTCCGGGTTGCGGGACTTCAGCACGGCCCAGCCGATGCCGAGGGCCGCCGCCCAGCCGGCCATGACGTAGAGGCTGACGCGGGCCTCGTGGTCGTAGGCGATCAGGCAGGTGACGAAGAGCAGGAAGACGATGGCGATCCAGCTGCCGACCGAACCGCCCGGGGCCGGGAAGGAGGAGGCGGGCAGCCGGCCCGCGTCGACCGCGCGGCGGTAGCGGACGTGGCTGATCAGGATCATCAGCCAGGTCCAGATGCCGGCGCCGGTGGCGACGGAGACGACGTACTCGAAGGCCTTCTCCGGGACGAGGTAGTTCAGGATCACGCCGATGCCCATGAAGAGCACGGAGACGGTGATCGCGAACGCGGGCGTCTTGGTGGCGGACAGCTTGTTGAAGGCCCCGGGCGCCTCGCCGCTGTCGGCGAGGGTGCGCAGCATGCGGCCCGTGGAGTACATGCCGGAGTTGCAGGAGGACAGGGCCGCGGTGAGGACCACGAAGTTGACGATGGCGGCGCCCGCCGGGATGCCGATCTTCGCGAAGGCGGCCACGAAGGGGCTGACGCCCGGCGCGAACTCGGTCCACTTCACCACGCACAGGATGACGGTGAGGGCTCCGACGTAGAAGAGCGCGATGCGCCAGGGCAGGGTGTTGATCGCCTTGGGGAGGGTCTTCTCCGGGTTCTCGGACTCACCGGCGGTGACGCCGACCAGCTCGACGGCGAGGTAGGCGAACATCACGCCCTGGAGGGTCATCAGGGAGGAGCCGATGCCCTTGGGGAAGAAGCCGTCGTAGGCCCAGAGGTTGGAGACGGCGGCCGTGTCACCGGCGGCGCTGAAGCCGAATGTGAGGACACCGAGGCCGATCACGATCATGCCGATGATCGCGGTCACCTTGATCATCGAGAACCAGAACTCGATCTCGCCGAACAGCTTCACCGAGATCAGGTTCGCCACGAACAGGACGACCAGGAAGGCCAGGGCCGAGACCCACTGCGGGACGTCGGGGAACCAGTAGTTGATGTAGATCGCGGCGGCGGTCAGCTCCGCCATCCCGGTGACGACCCACAGCAGCCAGTACGTCCAGCCGGTGAAATAGCCGAAGAACGGGCCGAGGAACTCGCGGGAGTACTCCGCGAAGGAGCCCGAGACGGGGCGGTAGAGCAGCAGCTCGCCGAGTGCCCGCATGATGAAGAAGATGATCACGCCGGCGAGGGCGTACATCAGGATGAGGCTGGGTCCCGCCTTGGCGATGTTCGCCCCGGCGTTGAGGAAGAGGCCGACGCCGATGGCGCCGCCGATCGCGATCATCTGGACCTGACGGCTGCCGAGCCCGCGCTCGTACCCCTCTTCGGGTGCGTCGCCGGGTACGGCCCCGTCGCCGTGCTTGTCGACCTGAGCGGAGGTCATGTGTGGTGTGCCTTTCGCCGATCCCCCCGGATGTGCTGGCAGTCCAGGAGATCTATCACGGCCGCACCCGTGACTCACCGACCGCTCTGTGGCGCACGACACAAGGAGAAGCGGACAAAGAACACCCGCGAGGGCATCCCTCGCGGGCGTGGTGACGCGATCGTTATTCGGATTTGAGTGTCCTCTGAGCGAACATCCGGCGAACGCCGACCGCCCCCGAGCGGCTTCTTCCCCAGGGGCGCGTCAGGGACCCCTCAGGGCATCAGCGTCGTGACGAGCGAGTCCTGCAGACCGCCCAGCCACAGGTACGCCATCACCATCGGCTTGCGCGGGTCCTCGTCCGGGAGGCGGTAGAGGAGGTCGGTGTCCTCCTCGTCGACGACGTCGAGCCGGGAGCCGATGGCGAGCCGCAGGTCGTTGAGGCAGCCGAGCCAGTGCCGGGACTCCTCCGCCGACAGCTTCAGCACGGCCCCGCCCTCACCGGTCGCGGCCAGCGCGTCCAGGGAGTGGATCACCGCGAGCGCCTTCTCGCGCTTGCCGGCCCGCAGGTCGTTCTCGGTGAAGCGGCGGAACTCCGAGGAGTACGCCCGCTGCTCCTCCGCCTCCCGGGCGCCCGGGGTGCCCTCGGGGTCGCTGTAGGCGTCCGGGAAGAGCCGGAGCAGGACGGGGTCCTTCGGCGGCTCGCTCGGGCCCTCGGCGAAGAGCTCGGCGAGCGGGTCGTCACCCGCCTCCTCGGCCGGTCCCGGGCCGATCAGCTCCAGGAGCTGGACCGCCAGCGAGCGGATGATGGAGATCTCGACCTCGTCGAGCGCGACGGCCGCGCCGCCGCCGGGGAGCGCTTCGAATTGTCCTGGCATCAGGTGCGTCGCTACTTCCGGTCCTGCTGGAGGGTGGCCCACAGACCGTAGCCGTGCATGGCCTGCACATCGCGTTCCATCTCCTCGCGTGATCCGCTGGAGACGACCGCGCGGCCCTTGTGGTGGACGTCGAGCATGAGTTTGTTGGCCTTGTCCTTCGAGTACCCGAAGTACGCCTGGAACACATACGTCACGTAGCTCATCAGGTTCACCGGGTCGTTGTGGACGATCGTGACCCACGGGACGTCCGGTTCGGGAACGGCGAAGGTCTCCTCCGCCGACTCGGTCTTCTCGATCTCCATGGGTACGGCTGCCGTCACACCGCCCATGCTGCCACCACAGGGGGGTGCCCGCACAAATGCGGGCCCGTGACCAGGGCCGACAAGAAACGATTCACCGGAGTCGCGCCGAAGATCCCCCAGAAATCGTCAGACTGACGAAATGGGAGTACGATCCCTTGCCATGAACACAGCGGACCTCGGTTTGCCGGTCGACGTCCCCTCGACCGCGCTCTTCACGGACCAGTACGAACTCACGATGCTGCAGGCCGCGTTGAAAGCGGGCACGGCCGAGCGGCGTTCGGTGTTCGAGGTCTTCACCCGCCGGCTGCCGGAGGGACGCAGGTACGGCGTGGTGGCCGGCACCGGACGGGTGCTGGACGCGGTCGAGAACTTCCGTTTCGACCCGGCCGTCCTCACCTACCTGCGCGAACGCTCCATCGTCGACGCGCAGACCCTCGACTGGCTCGCCGGCTACCGCTTCGGCGGGGACGTCTGGGGCTACCAGGAGGGCGAGGTGTACTTCCCGGGCTCGCCGATCATGCGGGTCGAGGGCACCTTCGCGGAGTGCGTGCTCCTGGAGACCGTGATCCTCTCCATCCTCAACCACGACTCGGCGATCGCCGCGGCCGCCTCCCGGATGTCCAGCGCCGCCGGGGGGCGCCCGCTGATCGAGATGGGCGCCCGGCGCACCCACGAGCTGGCGGCCGTGGCCGCCTCGCGGGCCGCGTACCTCGGCGGCTTCACCTCCACCTCGGACCTGGCCGCCGGCTTCCGCTACGGCATCCCGACGGTCGGCACCAGCGCCCACGCCTTCACCCTGCTGCACGACCGCGAGCGGGACGCCTTCCAGGCCCAGGTGGACTCCCTCGGCCGGAACACCACGCTGCTGGTCGACACCTACGACGTCGCCGAGGCCGTACGGACCGCCGTGGAGATCGCCGGGCCCGAGCTGGGCGCCGTGCGCATCGACTCCGGTGATCTGCTCCTGGTCGCCCACCGGGTGCGGCAGCAGCTGGACGAGCTGGGCGCGACCGACACCCGGATCATCGTGACCTCGGACCTCGACGAGTACGCCATCGCCTCGCTGGCGGCGGCGCCGGTGGACGCGTACGGGGTCGGCACCCAGCTGGTGACGGGGTCCGGGCACCCCACCTGCTCGATGGTCTACAAGCTGGTCGCCCGCGCGGAGTCGGCGGACCCCACGGACCCGCTGGTGGCCGTGGCGAAGAGGTCCAGCGGCGGGAAGACCTCCGTCGGGGGCCGCAAATGGGCGGCCCGGCGGCTGGACGAGCACGGGGTCGCGGAGGCCGAGGTGATCGGCACCGGGCCGGTGCCCGACGAGCTCCGGGACCGTCAGCTGCTCGTCCAGCTGATCGAGGACGGCCGGGTGCTCTCCCGGGAGCCCCTGGAGGCCGCACGCGAGCGGCATGTGGCCGCACGGGCGAACCTGCCGCTGTCGGCGACCCAGCTGTCACGCGGCGAGGCGGTCATTCCGACGGAGTACGTCTGACGCCGTACGCCGGACGGCGTACGTCCGGACCGCTCGGGTACGTGAGGGGCGGCGGCCGGGGGCACGCTGGGAGTGGGCCGGAGTGAATGTGTCCGGCGCGCTCTCCCGCGAGCCCCCGAGCGCCCGCGTGGTGGGCCCGTGCTCCGGTCCGCGCACCGGGCGAGCGCCGGATGCCCCCTCCCGAACAGCTCTCGAAGTCTCTAGGCTCGGAAGTTCGCAGTTTCCACCGCACCCGTATCCACGCCCGCGCCCTCACCCACACCCGACACCCACACCCGAGAACCGAAGAGTCTAAGGACACCGACACCATGCGCCGCGCCTTGATCGTCGTCGACGTGCAGAACGACTTCTGCGAGGGAGGCAGCCTCGCGGTGGCCGGCGGTGCCGATGTGGCCGCCGCCGTCACCGAGCTGATCGGCCAGGCCGCCGGTCCCGGCTACCGGCACGTCGTGGCCACCCGTGACCACCACATCGCGCCCGGTGGCCACTTCTCGGACAACCCGGACTACGTCCACTCCTGGCCCGCCCACTGTGTCGCCGGGACGGAGGGCGTGGGCTTCCACCCGAACTTCGCCCCCGTGATCGCCTCCGGGGCGGTCGACGCGGTGTTCGACAAGGGGGCGTACTCCGCGGCCTACAGCGGTTTCGAGGGCGCCGACGAGAACGGCGTGCCGCTCGCGGAGTGGCTCCGCGCCCGCGACATCACCGAGGTCGACGTCGTCGGCATCGCCACCGACCACTGCGTACGGGCCACCGCCCTGGACGCGGCCCGGGAGGGCTTCCGCGTCCAGGTCCTGCTGGACCTCACCGCCGGGGTGGCCGAGGAGACCACCGACCGCGCCCTGGAGGAGCTGCGCGAGGCGGGCGTGGAACTGTCGGGCAAGCCGGTGGTGTAGCCGGGCCGGGGACCGCGCGGCCCCGCCTCCGCTCACACCCGTCACACCCGCACCGTGGGCCTCCTCATCAGCGCTCGGATCGGGCGCCACAGCTCCGGGGTCGTGGAGCCCGTGCAGACCGGGGACGTGCGCCATATGAGGCCGTCCGGGTGGTGCAGGACGGCCGTGATCTCGTCCGGGGTCGGGGGCGCCGCGTTGCCGCGGAGGTAGACCGCTCGCATGCCCAGGTTGCGGAGCCGGGTCAGGGCCCGGGCGCGGTTCGCGGCCAGGACCAGGACCCGTACGGAGCCGTCGTCGGCCGGCGCCCAGGTGGTGCCGGGCATGCCCGGCGACGTCGCCCCGGGCACGTTCAGGGCGACGACCACATTGCCGTCCGGCAGTTTGCAGAAACCTCCTGCGGCCATGCAGGTCACACCCCCGTGCGTGTCAGTGTCAATAAGAAGGCCACACCACGCACCTAAACACGTCCGGCCGCGACCCGCCAAGAGGGTCACGGCCGGACATGCTCTGACCTGCGGAAATGCGAATTACTTCACCGCGGGGCCGACCTTGACCGACATCGTGGAGCCGTCAGCGGCCTCCTTGACGATCTCGATCTTGGTGTTGGTGTCAGTGATCTTGACACCGGCCAGCGGGGTGGCCGCGTCGTAGTAGGTGTTGGTCCGGTCGTTGAAGACGGACACACCCGCGGACGACGGGATCGTCGTCGGGACGTCGGCCTTGTGCAGCTTCAGACCGTCGGTGCGGTAGAGGCTGAACGGCGAGTCGTAGGACTGGATCCGGCTGCGCATCACCGTGCCGTCGGCCCACTTCAGCGCCGCCGGGTGCGAGTCGACCGGCAGGACCAGGCCCGCGCCCGGGTGGACGCTGGTGTTGTTGTCCGCCTGCGAGGTGTCCCACTTCCAGATCAACAGACCGTTCTGGTACGGGAAGTGCTCCACCCAGTCCGGACGCGTGGTCGAGAAGCCGAAGTTGTACGGGCCGACCTTCAGGGTCTCGTCGTACGACACGTACTGGCGGTTCTCGGCGATGTAGTACTGGGCGTAGTCGTCCGTGATCGACGCGCCCACGCGGGAGAAGCCCTTGGCGGTCCAGGCCGCGTCCGCGCTCTCCGCGTTGTCCGAGAAGACGACGGCACCGTCGGCGGTCAGCGCGATGGAGTCGGCCGCGAAGCCCTTCGGGGCCACACCGCCGTCCGTCTGGTAGCGGAAGCGGAGGTCGAACTTCTTGCCCGCGTAGGCGTTCAGGGAGTACGACAGCTTCTTGTACGCGGCGGAGGAGCCGGTCAGCGCGGGCTTGCCGCTGGCGTCGCGCGGGATCGCCGCGCCGTCCACCGTGCCGTCGACGGCGGTCCAGTTGGCGCCGCCGTCGGTCGACACCTCGGTGTAGAGGTAGTCGAACTCGGCCTCGATGTCGTACCAGCCGTCGAGGGTGAGCGCGGCCGAGGACTTGCCGGTGAGGTCCACGGAACGGGTCAGCGTGTTGGAGAGGTCGTCACCGCTGCCGCTCCACCACTGGGTCGAGCCCTGCGCCGGAACGACGATCTCGGTGGAGACCTCCTTCTCCGGCAGCTCGACCACCAGGGCCTGCTTGTCCTTGGAGTTGTACTCCGCGACTCCGAGCTTGTGCCGCGACTTCGTCGCCGCCTTCGCCGTGTCGTAGTCCAGCCAGCCGAGCTGCAGCTTGTCCCAGGCGGTCATGTCGCCGGGCAGGTCGCCGATGGCTTCCTTGCCGGTGCCCAGCCACGAACCGGACGACATCAGCGTCCAGAAGCCGGTGGAGTTGTCGCCGCCCGCGGTGTCGTAGTGGTCCGGCAGACCGAGGTCGTGGCCGTACTCGTGGGCGTAGACACCGAGTCCGCCGTTCTCCGGCTGGACGGTGTAGTCGCCGACCCAGATACCGGTGTCGCCGATCTTGGCGCCGCCGAGCTTGTTGCCGGCCGGGCCGGTCGCGCCCGCGTCGGTGCCGAACGCGTACCAGCGGTGGGCCCAGATGGCGTCCGTGCCCTGCGCGCCGCCGCCGGCGGACTCGTCCTCGCCGGCGTGCACGACCTGGAAGTGGTCGATGTAGCCGTCGGGCTCGTTGAAGTCGCCGTCGCCGTCGAAGTCGTAGCGGTCCCACTGGTCGAACTCGGCGACGTCGGCCTTGATCTCCGCGTCGGTGCGCCCCGCCGCCTTCTGCTGGGCGACCCAGGACGTGAGACCGTCACTGACGACGTTCCACACGCTGGAGCAGTTGGTCTGGCCGCACTTGTTGTTGCCGTAGCGGGCCTCGTTGTAGGGGACCTTGACCCAGTCGGAGACCTCGCCCTCGACCGAGTAGCGGCCCGAGGACTGCTTCTCGTAGTACTTCTTCACCGACTCGTCGTTCTTGCCGGTGCCGAAGTAGAGGTCCTGGAAGTACTTCTGGTCGTAGTCCGCCTGCCAGGCCGTGGAGTTGTCCTTGGCCCGGTCCGGCTCGGCGATCTGGTTGTGCAGCGGGCCGGGGGTGCCGCCGTAGCGGCTGTCGATCTGGTCGCCGAACTCGACGAGGATCGTGAAGATCTTGTCGGTCTTCTCGCGGCCGAGCTCGACGTACTTGCTCTTGCCCTTCTTGCTGTCCAGCTTCACGACCTGCGAGCCGTCACGGTCCTTGACCGTGACGTCGCCGGATATGACCTGCTTCAGGGCCTCCTCGCGCTGGGCCTCCTGAGTTTTGCTCAGAGGTCCGTCGAGGTCGTGCTCGCCGGCGTGCTCGTGGTCCGCCGGGTCGTGCCGGTCCACGGCGGCAGGCGCGGTGTCCGCGGCCTGCGCGACGGTGACGGCGGACATGGTCGCCGCCGCCGTGGCGACGGCGACGCCGATGGCAGCCGCTCGATATGTCCAGGGTCTACTGGTCACTTGAGGTCCTCCCCCGCGTCCGTTCGCGCGGAGGGGATGGCCCCGGATCGTGGAGGAGTCCGCGCGCGGTATACGCGTGTAGTCAAGTGACGCCATTCGACCGGAGTTTCGACATAAAAAACAGATCTTGACTTGGACAGGTCAAGTGCATTATCGGCGTCCAGAGGAAGCGCTTGTTCGTTACGCGGACGTTATGCGCGGCCCTCCATGACTCCGTGCGCCCCCTGTGCACCCGGCACCGTGTGTCAGGTCACGCTTACCCGTCGGTCCACTCGGGCACCCTGGCGAATAGAGTCGATTGGCGGAGCGCCGGAGGCCGGCGGAAGCCAAGCCGACTGCACTGCTTCACCTTTGATTCCCACCCGAGGACACGATTGCCATGCCTCGTCCGACGACCGCACAGCTCGCCTACGGCTCCTGCACCGTGATCTTGTCCACCCTCGCCATGCTGCTGCTGTCACAGACGAGTTCCGGCGCGGGCATCGCGGTGATCGCGCTGTCCGCCCTGGCCCTGGGCCTGCTCGTCGCCCTGACCGTGCCGCTGCCCAAGCCCGCGCCGGGCACCGCGGCACGCCGCTCCCGCGTCTCCGCCGCCCCGGCCCCGGCCCTGGCGACCAAGGAGTCCGAGGCGGTACGACAGCCCGTGCACGAGCCGACGGGGTCCTGAACCGGCACTCGGTGACAGCTTGCTGAAACGCTTCGGCGGGCCCGTGGCTCACGGGCCCGCCGAAGCTGTGCGAGCGGTCGCTCCACCGGTTCTCAACCGGTGCTGACCACCACCGTCTTGGCCGCCTTGTCGTGCAGACCCTGCTTGTACGGCTTGTCGAAGAAGCTCCAGCCGCCCGCGATCGCCGTCCAGATGCAGGCGCAGCAGAAGGCGAAGGGGATCCACAGCACGGCCGCGCGGATCAGCGCGGTCTGCACGGAGGGCGTGGAGCCGTCGTTGAGGTTCGCCACCCGCAGCTTGAACAGCCGCTTGCCGAGGGTCTGGCCGTTCTTGACGGAGAAATACGTGTCGTACGCGATGTAGAGGACCGCGGCGAGCGTCTCCTGCGCCAGGGACTTGCCGAACTCGAAGTCGTCCGAGTCCACCGTGTACTGGCTGATCCGGAACGCCCACGCCAGCAGCCCCACCACGATCCCCACCAGGATCATGTCGATGATCCGCGCGAGCACCCGCTTCCCGCTGTCGGCGAGCGGCGGCATGCCCGACAGCGGGTCGTTGGGGTACTGCCCGCCGCCGTAGGGGTCACCGCCGTAAGGGCCGCCGCCGTGCGGAGGCGGCTGGCTGCCGTACGGCGGTTGCTGGCCGCCCCCGTAGGGCGGCGGCTGCTGGGGCGGCGGGTCGTACGGGGAGCCGCCGCCCTGGTTCGGCGGGGGCGGCTGCTTGCTGAACCGGTCGTCGTCCGGGGACCGACCGGAGCCGAAGGGGGGCGGTTCGCTGCTCATGGCCCGAGTCGACCCCGAACCCCCCGGCTCCGCATCCGGCACGGGGCCGTACGGGGTACGGGACGCGGGGCGGGGGGTCCGCTACCCGCCCGCCACGAACGTGCGGGCCGCCTTGTCGTGCCAGCACTGGCGCCACGGCTTGTCCCACACGCACCACAGGACACCGATGACCCCGATGCCGAGCAGCCCGGAGACGGTGTGGACGAGCCAGCGGCGCAGGGAGCCCCCGAACGACGGGGGTTCGAGGCCCTCGATGTCCCGGACCTCGATACCGAGCAGCCGCTTACCGAGGGTGCGGCCCCACTTGGCGGTGGGCAGCACCTCGTAGAGGGCACTGACCAGGAACAGGACCCCGAGGATGATGCCGAAGTAGACGGAGGTCGTGCCGTCGACCAGCCAGACGGTGACCCGTTCGCCGGAGAGCTTCGCCGCGTCGATCTTCCCGTCGATGTGGTCCATCGCCTTGGTGCCGAACGGCACGGCCGCCACGGCTGTGACGGCACCGACGAGCAGGCTGTCCACGAGCCGGGCGGCCAGCCGTCTGCCGAGCCCGGCGGGCCTGGCCTCCGACTGCCGGCGCGCCGCCGCCTGGAAGGGGTCCTCCACCACCGGCTTCCACGGCGCGACGGGCTGCTCGCCCTCGCCCCCGGCCAGCCGGTGCACCTGCTGGGCCCAGGAGGGCTGCCCGCCACCGGTCCCGACGGCCATCGGCGGCTCGTTCGACTGCGGGGCACCGGCCTGCGGGGGCACACCCGGCGCGGGCTCGGGGAACTCGGGGAACTGCGGGGCGGGCGCGACCGGCGCGGTCTGGGGGGCCTGGTGCGGGAAGGCGTCGCCGAACTGGGGCTGCTGCGGCTCGGGTCGGCGCGGCGCCGGAGCGACGGGGGCGGCCGGGGCGATCGCCCCCGGGGCCTGGGCCGGGGCCGCGGGCGCGGTGCCGCCCGACTGCGGGCCCTGCTGCGGAGCCGGTGAACCCTGGGGACTCCGCGGCCCCTGCTGGGGTCCGGACGGTGCCGTCGTGGGCGCGGCGGACTGCGGGGCGAGGCCCAGGGCCTGCTGGGCGGCGGCCTGGGCGGGGGTCAGGGGCGAGCCGAAGGGGGCCGGGGAGGCGGGCGCGCTCCCGTCCTGCCGCCCGGCGCGCGAGGCGGGCGGACCGAACGTCATGGTGCCTTCCGACCGAGCGGCCTCCCCGCCGTCGGCCGGGCCCCCGGCGGTGTTCGGGCGCCGGAAGACCACCGTGCCCGGCGGGGACCCGGCCTCGTCGTCGTCGGCCGGCGGGATCGTCGCCGTACCGTCCGTGCTCGCCGTGGGCCCGGAGTCGCCGGGAGCGGCGGGGCCTGCGGTGTCGTCGCCGGAGCCGCCCGAGAGGGAGAGCCGGGGGTCCACTCCGCCGGACGAACCCCAGGACACCCGGCGGTCCTTGTCGCCGCCGAACCCGGTCTGCCGGGAGCGGTCGGCTCCCCACGCGGAGGCGGGCTCGGGGCGGATGCCGTGCAGCGGCTTGTCGGCCGGGGCCCGGCCCGGCTCGCCGTCGGGCGCGGGATCCTCGTCGAAGAAGTGCGGGCCCGTCTCCTCCACGGCGCCGGACGGGCCGGAGCCGGGCGGCGGGGCGAGCGGCTCGCCGTCGGAGGGCGCCGGACGGCTCGTACCCGGCACCCAGGCGGCGCCGTTCCAGTACCGGACATATCCAGGAATGGACGGGTCCGGGTAATACCCTTCGCGGGGCCTGTCGTCGCCGGGGGCCGGGGTTGGGGCGCTCATGTCCGTCGTCCCGTATCTGCTCGTGGGTTCGGTGAAGACATCCAGATCTACCAGACGCCGGCTCGGTCCATGACCGCTGCCTCCGGACCCGCCCCATTCGCGCACGGATCTGCTACGGGCGAAGCGGGCCGCGAGGTACCGGAAGCCGGTCGGTGGACTCGTCGGAAAAAAGTTTCGCGAACCCGCGTAATGCCGCGGGGCCTTCCGCCCTCTCACTCGTACGGGCCCGCTCACCGGGGCCCTCCGCGAGAACTACGAGAGAGGAACGATCACCATGCGGCACACCGTCGTGGAGCGCGAGCTGGAGCTCAGGCTCGTCCTGTCGCCCGAGCGCAGCATCCCCGTACCGGCCAAGCTCGGCTTCCGCAGCGACGACCCGTACGCCGTGCACATCACCTTCCACGTCAATTCCGACCGGCCGGTGCACTGGACGTTCGCGCGGGAGCTGCTGGTGGAGGGGGTGTTCCGGCCGTGCGGGCACGGGGACGTGCGGGTGTGGCCGACGAAGGTGTCGGGCCGCAGCGTGGTGCTGATGGCGCTCAGCTCGCCGGACGGGGACGCGCTGCTGGAGGCGCCGGCCGCCGCCGTGTCGGCCTGGCTGGAGCGGACCCTCAGGGTGGTGCCGCCCGGCTCGGAGTTCGACATGCTGCGCATCGACGACGGCCTGGCCGAACTCCTCGCCCAGTGAGGCGGGTACGCGGAGCGGGCCCGGGGGGTCAGAACAGCTTGCCCGGGTTGAGGATGCCCAGCGGGTCGAAGACGGACTTCACCGCCCGCTGCATCTCCAGCCCCACCGGGCCCAGCTCCCGCGCCAGCCACTCCTTCTTGAGGATGCCCACGCCGTGCTCGCCGGTGATCGTGCCGCCGAGTTCCAGACCGAGGGCCATGATCTCGTCGAAGGACTCGCGGGCGCGCCGGGACTCGTCGGGGTCGGCCGCGTCGAAGCAGACGGTGGGATGGGTGTTGCCGTCGCCAGCGTGGGCGCAGACCCCGATGGTCAGGTCGTACTTCTCGGCGACGCGCTCGACGCCCTCGATCAGCTCCCCGAGCTTGGAGCGCGGCACGCACACGTCGTCGATCATCGTCGTGCCCTTGACCGCCTCCAGCGCGGTGAGCGACATCCGCCGGGCCTGGAGCAGCAGTTCGGACTCGGCCGCGTCGTCCGCCGGGACGACCTGGGTGGCGCCCGCCGCCTCGCACAGCTCCCCCACCGCGGCGAGGTCGGCGGCCGGGTCCGGGGTGTCGAAGGCGGCGAGCAGCAGCGCCTCGGTGGTCTCCGGCAGCCCCATGTGCGCGAGGTCGTTGACGGCCTTCACCGTCGTACGGTCCATGAGTTCGAGCAGTGACGGGACGTGCCCGCCGGCCATGATCCGGCACACCGCGTCGCACGCGGCGGCGGCCGACGCGAACTCCGCCGCCAGCACCAGCTGCTGCGGCGGCCGCGGCTTGAGCGCGAGGGTCGCGCCGACGACGATGCCGAGCGAGCCCTCCGAGCCGACGAAGAGCCGGGTGAGGTCGTAGCCGGCGACGCCCTTCGCGGTGCGCCGGCCGGTGGACATCAGCCGCCCGTCGGCGAGGACGACGTCGAGCCCGAGGACGTACTCGGCGGTCACCCCGTACTTCACACAGCACAGGCCCCCGGAGGCCGTGCCGATGTTGCCGCCGATCGTGCACATCTCCCAGCTGGAGGGGTCCGGTGGGTAGGAGAGGCCGTGTTCGTCGACCGCGCGGGAGAGCGTCGCGTTGACGACGCCGGGTTCGACGACGGCGATCCGGTCCACGGGGTTGATCTCCAGGATCCGGTCCATCTTCGTCAGGGACAGCACGACGCAGCCCTCGGAGGCGTTGGCGCCGCCGGACAGGCCCGTGCGGGCGCCCTGCGGGACCACCGGGACGCGGAGTTCCGTGGCGACGCGCATCACGTGCTGCACCTGTTCGACGGTCCGGGGCAGGACGACGACCGCCGGGACACCCGCCTCGCAGAAGCTCGCCATGTCGTTCGCGTACGAGGTCATGACGTCCGTGTCGGTGAGGACCGCCTCCGGGGGGAGGCCGCTCAGCAGACGGTCGACGAGGTTGCCGGTCGTCTCGTCACCGGGGGCTTGGATACGGCTCATGATCACAGGTTCGCATTCACGGCCATCGGTGTGAACCCGTCGGCGCGAGCGTTCGGGTGCGGGATGTGGTCGTCGTATTGACGCACAGTGAGCGGCATGGCTGTGGAGCACGAGGAGCGGACGGCGCGGGCGGTACGGATGGTACGGGCGGTACGGACCACGGCGCGGGTCGTACGGGCGGCGGTGCGGGGGCTGGGGCATGTGGTGGGCGGGGCGATGGAGCGGGGGCGGGGGGCGGCCTGGGCGGTCACCGGGTGTTTCGTGCTCGGGGGTGTGCTGATGGCGGTGCCGTCGGACGGCGGCGGTGACTCCGGGCGGGCGGCGGGCGGGCGGGGCGCGGCCGGGCCCGAAGGACGGCGGACGGTGGCGGCCGGGGTGCCCGCCGCGCTGCCTCGGATCGCCGCCGCCGTCCGGGAGCACGAGGCCCGGGTGCGGGCCCGGCCCCGCGACCACGTCTCGTGGGCGGTGCTCGGCACGGCGTACACGGAACGGGCGGTGCGCACCGGCGCCGTCGCCGACTACCCCCGGGCCGAACGCGCCCTGCGGACCTCGCTGCGGCTGCGGCCCGGCGCCAACGCGGACGCGCTCGAAGGCCTCGCCGCCCTCGCCAACGCCCGCCGTGACTTCCGGGCCGCGAAGGACTGGGGCGAGGAGGCCGTACGGGTGGCGCCTCGGCGCTGGACCTCGTACGCGCAGCTCGTCGACGCGTACGACGGGCTCGGCCGGTACAAGAAGGCCCGCGCGAGCCTGGCCACGCTCCTCACCCTGGACTCCGGCCCGGCGGCGCGGGCGCGCGCCGCGCAGGTGTACTGGGACCAGGGGGCGCGCGAGGACGCCGCCGCGGCGCTCTCGGACGCGGCGGCCTCGGAGACGACGACGGCGGGGCCGTCGGCCGCGGGGTCCGCGTGGTGGGTCCGGGCCGGGGAGCTGGCCTGGGAGCGGGGGGAGGCGGCGGAATCGCTGCGGTACTGCTCGGCCGCGCGGGGTGAGCCGGAGGGCGAGGCGTGCCGGGGGCGGGCGCTGGCCGCGCTGGGCCGGACGGCGGAGGGGGTACGGGCGTACCGGGTCTCCCTCGCCCGGCGGCCGTCCGCGGGGGTCGCGCTGCGGCTGGGCGAGCTGTACGAGTCGCTGGGGCGGGGGCGGGAGGCGCGCGAACAGTACGGGGTGGTGCGGACGCTGGTGGCACGGTCCGCCGCGGCCGGGGTGAACGAGTCACTCGTCCTCGGGGCTCTGGAGGCGGATCACGGGTCGCCGGCGGTGGCCGTGGGGCTGCTGCGGGCCGAGTGGGAACGTCAGCCGGGGCTGCGGGTGGCCGACGCGCTCGGGTGGGCGCTGCATCGTGCCGGAGAGGACGGGGAGGCGCTCGGGTTCGCCCGGCGGGCGACGGATCGGGCGCGGGGTGGGGAGGTGCGGAGTGCGACCTACGCGTATCACCGGGGGGTGATCGAGCAGGCCTTGGGGCTGGCGGCTCCGGCGCGGCGGCATCTGGAGGAGGCGCGGCGGTTGAATCCGTATGTCGCGTGAGGGGGTGGGGGGTGCGGTTTCGTGGGCGGGTGCGGGTGGGTGGGGGCTGGTCGCGCAGTTCCCCGCGCCCCTTGGTCACCCGGGCGCACCCCGTGCTCTTGAGGGGCGCGGGGAACTGCGCGAGAAGCCCCAACGGACCCGCACCCGCCGACGAACCCGCACCCCCGAGCTATGAGGCGCCCCGGATCACAGGTTGCCCCGCTTCTCCTGCTCCCTCTCGATCGCCTCGAACAACGCCTTGAAGTTGCCCTTGCCGAAGCCCATGGACCCGTGCCGCTCGATGATCTCGAAGAAGACCGTCGGCCGGTCCTGGACCGGCTTGGTGAAGATCTGCAGCAGATACCCGTCCTCGTCCCGGTCCGCGAGGATCTTGAGTTCGCGGAGGGTGTCGACGGGCACCCGGGTGTCCCCGACCCACTCCCCCAGCGTGTCGTAGTACGAGTCGGGCGTGTTGAGGAACTCGACCCCGGCCGCCCGCATCGTCCGTACGGTCCGGACGATGTCGTTCGTGTTCAGGGCGATGTGCTGGACGCCCGCGCCGCCGTAGAACTCCAGATACTCGTCGATCTGCGACTTCTTCTTCGCGATCGCGGGCTCGTTGATGGGGAACTTGACCTTGAGCGTGCCGTCGGCGACGACCTTCGACATCAGCGCGCTGTACTCGGTGGCGATGTCGTCCCCCACGAACTCCTTCATGTTCGTGAAGCCCATGACCCGGTTGTAGAACGCGACCCACTCGTTCATGCGCCCGAGTTCGACGTTGCCGACACAGTGGTCGATCGCCTGGAAGGTGCGGTGCGCGGGCGGCTCGACGAGGGGGCTCGCGGCGACGTAGCCGGGGAGGTACGGCCCGTCGTAGCCGGTGCGCTCGACGAGGGTGTGCCGGGTCGTGCCGTACGTGGCGATCGCGGCCAGGACGACCGTGCCGTGCTCGTCCTTCACCTCGTACGGCTCGGTGACCGAGCGGGCCCCGTGCTCGACGGCGTAGGCGTACGCGCGGCGGACGTCCGGGACCTCGATGGCGAGGTCGACGACGCCGTCGCCGTGCTCGGCGACGTGCTCGGCGAGGAAGTGGCCCCAGGTGGTGGCGGGTTTGACGACCGAGGTGAGGACGAACCGGGCCGAGCCGTTCTCCAGGACGTAGCTCGCCGTCTCGCGGCTGCCCGTCTCGGGGCCGGCGTAGGCGACCAGGCGCATGCCGAACGCGGTGGAGTAGTAGTGGGCGGCCTGTTTGGCGTTGCCCACGGCGAAGACGACCGCGTCCATTCCCTTGACCGGGAAGGGGTCTGCCTGCCGTGCGGTGCGGGGAGTGTGATGCGTGGTCTGCGTCATGGCCGCAGACTCCTCCCGTACCCGCAAGGTGCGCAACAGTTCGCGTATCCGCTGGACAATATGTGCAGCCGGATGCCCACTTTCGGGCTTGTTCTGTACAGGATGACCATCTCGGGAGGCCTCATGGCGATCGATCATCTGGACGGGCGGCTGATCGTCCTGCTCGCGCGCGAGCCGCGGATCGGGGTGCTGGAGATGTCGCGGCGGCTGGGGGTCGCGCGGGGCACGGTGCAGGCGCGGCTCGACCGGCTTCAGTCGAATGGAGTCATCCGCGGGTTCGGCCCCCAGGTGGACCCGGCCGCGCTCGGCTACCCGGTCACGGCGTTCGCGACCCTGCAGATCCGGCAGGGGCAAGGGCCGGACGTACGGGCCCACTTGGCGACCGTGCCGGAGGTGCTGGAGCTGCACACGACGACCGGCAGCGGGGACATGCTGTGCCGGCTCGTGGCCCGGTCGAACGCCGATCTCCAGCGGGTGATCGACCGGGTCGTCGGTTTTGATGGCATCGTCCGGGCCGCCACGGCGATCGTCATGGAGAACCCCGTTCCGCTGCGGTTCATCCCGCTGGTGGAGCAGGCGGCGCTCCAGGAGGGCGCCGAGCGCACCGAAGGGACCCGGGAGACGACGACCTAGCCGACCCTGGGGGTGCGCGCCGGTGAGCTTCTGGGAGTACGTCGGCAGCTACCGCGAGAAGCTGCTGTTCGACGCGTATCAGCACGCCAGCGCGGTGTTCCAGTGCATGGTCGTGGCCACGGCCGTCGGGGTCCTCGTCGGTGTCGTCAGCTATCGGCGGGAGTGGGCCGCCGCGCTCGCCACGACCACCACCGCCACCCTCCTCACCGTCCCCTCCCTCGCCATGATCGGCCTGCTGATCCCGGTGGTGGGCCTCGGCGTGGCCCCGACGGTGATCGCGCTGACGCTGTACGGGCTGCTGCCGGTCGTCCGGAACGCGATCGTGGGGCTGCGCGGCGTCGATCCGGCGCTGGTGGACGCGGCGAAGGGCATCGGGATGTCCCGGACCCTGCGGCTGCTGCGGGTCGAACTGCCGCTGGCCTGGCCGCCGATCCTCACCGGGATCCGGATCTCCACGCAGATGCTGATGGGTATCGCCGCGATCGCCGCGTACGCCTCCGGGCCCGGACTCGGCAACGAGATCTTCCGCGGTATCGCCTCCCTGGGCAGCGCGAACGCCCTCAACCAGGTGCTCGCGGGCACGCTCGGCATCGTCGCCCTGGCGTTGCTGTTCGACGCCGCGTACGTCCTGCTCGGGCGGCTGACGATTCCGAGGGGGATCCGTGACTGAGCACGGTGTGGCGGGGGCGACCATCGAGCTGGTCAACCTCAGCAAGAGGTATCCCGGCAGTCGTCAACCCTCCGTCGACAGCGTCAATATGCGGATCAACGCCGGCGAGACCGTCGTGCTCGTCGGGCCGTCCGGCTGCGGAAAGTCGACGACGCTCAAGCTGATCAACAGGTTGATCGAGCCGTCCGGCGGTTCCGTCCGGATCAATGGTGAGGACGTCACCGGCATTGATCCGGTCAAGCTGCGGCGCAAGGTGGGCTATGCCATCCAGTCGTCGGGGCTCTTCCCGCACATGACCGTCGCCCAGAACATCGCGCTCGTACCGAGGATGGCCGGCTGGTCCGTGTCCCGGGTGAGGGCACGGGTGGCGGAGATGCTGGAGCTGGTGGGGCTCGACCCGGGCGAGTTCCGCGACCGGTATCCGCGGCAGCTCTCCGGGGGCCAGCAGCAACGGGTGGGCGTGGCACGGGCCCTGGCCGCCGATCCGCCCGTCCTGCTGATGGACGAGCCGTTCGGGGCGGTGGACCCGATCACCCGCGACCACCTCCAGGACGAACTGCTGCGGCTCCAGCGCGAGTTGCGCAAGACGATCGTGTTCGTCACCCATGACTTCGACGAGGCGGTCAAGCTGGGCGACCGGATCGCGATCCTGCGGGAGCGGTCGCGCATCGCGCAGTTCGACACCCCGGAGGCGATCCTCGCCGGACCGGCCGACGACTTCGTCTCCGGTTTCGTGGGCGGGGGCGCCACGCTGCGGCGACTCGGTCTGACCCGCGTACGGGAGATCGCGGTGACCGACTGGCCGACGGCCGGCGCGGACGATCCACCGCGCCGGGTCCTCGAACGGCTGCGGACCGGCGACACGGACGAGCTGCTGCTCCTCGACGGAAGCGGACGCCCCTTCAAGTGGCTGCGCCGCGAGGACCTGACGGGGGCGGGGCGCGGTGAGGGGGCACTCGCGCGGGCCGGGACCCCGGTCCGCAGGACCGTCGCCGGGGACGCCACGCTGCGGGACGCCCTGGAGGCCGTGCTGACCGACGGCTCGGGGCGGGTCGCGGTCACCGGGCCGGACGGCGAGTACACGGGTGTGGTGGACATGGAGACCCTGGTCGCCTCGGCCCGTGGGCTCCTGGAAGCGGACCGGCTGGCCGCCCTGGAGCACCGGCACGCACGGGAGGAGGCCGGGTGACCGCGGCGGAGACGGGTGCCACGACCGGGGCGGGCCCGACGACGAGGACCGCGGCCTCCACCGAGACGGCGGCCCCGGCGCCCGCCCCGGACACCCTGCCCACGCCGGACGGCACCTTCGCGGGCCCCGCCGCCCCTCCCACCGGCCAGGCCCCGCCGCCCGGACAGCCCCTCGTGCTCCGGGTGAGCAGGCGGAAGCTGACCATCCTGCCCTCTGTCCTCGTCGTCGTCCTGTTCGCCACCTGGGTCTGGTTCGAGCAGGCCGAGCTGGACGCCATCTCCGCGAACGCGCTGTCGAACGGGCAGGTGTGGCAGGCCCTGTGGCAGCACATCCGGCTGACGGTGATCTCCACCTTCTTCGTGCTGATCATCGCGATCCCGCTGGGCATCGCGCTGACCCGGGAGGCGTTCCGCAAGGCCACCCCGGTGGCCATGACCGTCGCCAACGCGGGCCAGGCCACCCCCGCCATCGGCCTGCTCGCGCTGCTGGTGATCTGGCTCGGCATCGGCACCACGGCGGCGCTGATCGGCATCATCGCCTACGCCGTCCTGCCCGTCCTCTCCAACACGATCGCCGGACTGAAGGCGAACGACCCGACCCTCCTCGAAGCCGCCCGGGGCATCGGCATGTCCCCGAAGGAGGTCCTCACCCGTGTCGAACTCCCCTTGGCCGTACCGCTGATCCTGGCGGGCGTCCGCACCGCCCTCGTCCTGAACGTGGGCACGGCCACCCTCGCCACCTTCGGCGGGGGCGGCGGCCTCGGCGTACTGATCACCACCGGCATCACCAACCAGCGCATGCCCGTCCTCGTGCTCGGCTCGATCCTCACGGTGGCCCTGGCCCTGCTGGTCGACTGGCTCGCCTCACTGGCCGAAGTGCTGCTCCGGCCGCGGGGTTTGGAGACGGACCCGTGAACCGGCGCACGCCCCTGCTGCTCTGCTGTCTGCTGATGACCGGCTGCGGGCTGACCAGCGGCTCCCCCATGACCGACGACGTCCTGCCGGGCTCGGTCGGGCGGGGACAGCCACTGAAAGGGGCCCGGCTGACCGTCACCGCCAAGGACTTCACCGAGAACCTGATCCTCGGCGCCATGATGGGCATCGCCTTCCAGGCGGCCGGCGCGGAGGTACTCGACCGCACCGGCATCCAGGGGTCGTTCGGCGCCCGGGAGGCGGTGCGGAGCGGGGACGCCGACGCCATGTACGAGTACACGGGCACCGCCTGGATCACCTACCAGGGCAACAGCGCCCCCGTCCCCGACCCGCGCCGGCAGTGGGAGGAGGTCCGTGACGCCGACCTGGAGAACGGTCTGACCTGGCTGCCGCCGTCCGCGCTCAACAACACCTACGCCCTCGCCCTGAACCGCGCCCACTCCGCCGAGTACGGCACGAGGACCCTCTCCGACGTGGCCCTGCTGGCGGCGAAGGAACCCGGGGCGGTCACCCTGTGCGTGGAGAGCGAGTTCGCCAACCGCGCGGACGGGCTGCCGGGCATGCAGAAGGCGTACGGGATGAGCCTGCCCGCGGGGAACATCACCCTGATGGACAGCGGGATCATCTACACCCAGGCGGCGAAGGGGAGTTGTCTGTTCGGGGAGGTCTACACGACCGACGGGCGGATCGAGTCGATGAGGCTCGCGGTGATGGCCGACGACCGGCGGTTCTTCCCCAACTACAACGCGGCCCCCGAGATCAACTCCGCGACGCTGAAGGAGTGGCCGGAGATCGCCGACGTCCTCGCCCCCGTCACGAAAAGGCTGGACAACGCCGTGGCCCGCGAGCTGAACGCCCGGGTGGACGTCGACGGCGAGGACCCGCACCGGGTGGCGCTGGACTGGATGGTGGCGGAGGGGTTCGTGCGGGAGGGTTGAGCCACCGGGGAGTGCCTCCGGGGGGGCCGCCGGGGCGTGAGCCGCGATCGTGGCTCAGCAGCTGGGCACGGACCCCTTGCCCGTCTCCAGGGCCACGAGCGAGGCGACCGCGCCCTTCAGGGTCGTCACCGGGACGAGCCGCAGCCCCTTGGGCAGTTCGGTCTGCGCGTCGGAGCACTCGGCCTCGGGGACGAGGAAGACGGTGGCGCCGTCGCGGCGGGCCGCCTGCGTCTTGAGCGCGACCCCGCCGACGGCACCGACCTTGCCGGCGGTGTCGATGGTCCCCGTACCGGCGATGACGCGGCCGCCCGTGAGGTCGCCGCCGCTGCCGTCGCCGTCGAGCTTGTCGACGATGCCGAGGGAGAAGAGCAGGCCGGCGCTGGGGCCGCCGACGTCCGCGAGCCGCAGGGTGACCTCGATGTCGCCGGAGTCCTCGCCGAGGTAGGCGAGCGCGGCCTCGGTGGCGGTGTCCTGGGACTCCTTCATCTCGGCCTGGTTGTGCTTCTGGATCTCCTCGGTGGTGTCACCGCTCGGGTAGACCGCCTCGCGGGGCATGACGGCCTGGTCCGTGCGGAACCAGCCGTCGATCACCTCGCCGAGCCCGACGCGGGCGTCCGGTCCGGTCGCCTCGATCGTCGTCATCCGCAGCTGCCCGGTGGTCTTCCGGGCCTCCGTGCCGCTGATGGTGATCACCGGTTCGCCCTTGTTCTCGCCCAGCACGTTCGCCGTCATCCCCGGCTGCGCCACGGAGAACGGCAACGGCGCGAACACCGCCGTGGCGAGCAGCCCCACCACCGGCAGGGCACAGACGGCTACGGCCACGGGACGCGAAAGGCTGGAGAGACGAGAGAGCACGGGGTCAATCTACGTGAGGAGCGATTTCGGCCAGGGGCCGGTGGCGGTCCGGGCCTCACCGGGCGGGTCCGGGCCTCACCGGGCGGGTCCGGGCCTCAGTTGACGTCCACGTCCTCGAAGAGGGTGAGGAGCTGGGTCAGCACCCGTACGCACGAGTCGACGTCGGCCCCCGTCAGGTCCCCGCCCGCCCGCTCCAGCAGCACGCTCTCCCGGGCGACCAGCTCGTCGACGGCCGCCCGGCCGGCGTCGGTCAGCCGGATCAGGGAGGACCGCTGGTGCGCGGGGTTCGCGACGGCCTCGACGAGGTCCCGCGCCGCCGCCTCATTGACCATCCGCTGGACGAACTGCCTGCTCAGCGCGAGGGTCCGCCCCATCTGCGGGACGGTCATGGGCCGCCCGCCCATGCGCAGCAGCTCCAGCACCGCGCGCACCCCGACGGGGAACCCCTCCTTGCGTTCCTTCAGCTCCAGCGCGCGGGTCGTCCGCCGGTAGAGAGGCCCCAGGACGGCGAACACCTCGGACAGCCGCCCGGCGAGCACGTCGGGCGGCAGCGGCTCATTGGTCTCTGTCACGGGCTCATTCTCCGCCACGCCCTCCCACCACCACAGAATGACAACTGGGTTGTCATTCTGCCTCCAACATGACACCTTGGTTGTCATGAATGCCGCCTCGCAGGTCCTCACGCGCACGTTCCAGTCCGACGACGGCCCCCTCGCCTACCTGGACACGGGCCAGGAATCCGGCCGGAAGGCCGGCCCGGGCACCCCGCTCGTGCTGCTGCACGGCGGTTTCACGGATCACCGCATGTGGCGCGACCTGGTGCCCGCCCTGGTGGCGGCCGGTCATCGCGTCATCGCCCCGGACGCCCGAGGCCACGGCGCCTCCGCCAACGCGAGCAGGCCCTTCCGCCTCACCGACGACCTCGCCGCGCTGCTGCGCCACCTGGACACGGGCCCGGCGGTCCTGATCGGCATGTCGATGGGCGGCGGCACGGCCGTCGACACGGCGCTGGAACACCCCGACCTGGTGCGCGCCCTCGTCGTCAGCGGCGTCGGCACGAGCGAGCCCGAGCACACGGACCCCTGGACCAAGGACAGCGTCGCCCGGTACTACGGCACGCTGATGTCCGGTGACATCGAGGCCTGGCTGAACGTGGTCGGCGAGGCGGTCGCCGGCCCGTACCGCACGGTCGGCGAGGTGGACCCCGACATCGTCCGGCGGGTACGGGAGATGAGCCGCGCCACGGCCCTGAAGCACACCGTCGGCGAGACGGACTGGCACGTCCCGGTGACCGACACCTGGGCCCGCGCCGCCACCGTCACCGTCCCCACCCTCGCCGTCAACGGCGCCCTCGACGCCCCTGACCTCATCGCCATGGCCGAGCGCCTGATCGAGACGGTCGCCGGCGGCAGCCGGTCCCGGTCGATCGAGGGCACGGGCCACTACGCGAACATGGAGGCACCGGACGCCTTCACCGGGCACCTACTGACCTGGCTGAACAGCCTGGAGGAAACGGCCGCGTAGCTCCGGCCCCGGGGCCCGGCGTCACCGCAGCGCGTCGGCCACTTCCCTGGCCGCGTCCATCACCCGCGGCCCCACCCGCTCCGGCACCGCGTCCGCCAGCATCACGACCCCGACACTGCCCTCGACCCCGCTCACCCCGAGCAACGGCGCCGCGGCCCCGCTCGCCCCCGCCTCCAGCTCCCCGTGCGTGAGCGCGTACCCGGGCCAGTCCCCCGGCTGCTGCCGCCCCGACAGGATCGCCCGCCCCGCGGCGCCCCGGTCCAGCGCATGCCGGAACCCGGCCCGGTACGCCACGTGATAGTCCGTCCACGTCGGCTCGACCACCGCGACCGCCAGCGCCTCGGTCCCGTCGACGAGCGTGAGATGGGCGGTCGCGCCTATGTCCTCGGCCAACGACCGCAGCGCGGGCAGCGCGGCCTCCCGCACCAGCGGATGCACCTGCCGCCCGAGCCGCAGCACCCCCAGCCCCACCCGGGCACGTCCGCCCAGGTCACGCCGTACGAGGGCATGCTGTTCCAGCGTCGCGAGCAGGCGGTACACCACGGTCCGGTTGACGCCGAGCTTGTTGGACAGCTCGGTGACGGTCAGCCCGTGGTCGGTGTCGGCCAGCAGCTTGAGGACACGCAGTCCCCGATCAAGCGTCTGAGAGGTCTCCGCGGTCACGACGCCCACTCCTTCTTGGGTGAGGGCGGCGACCCCTGTCACGGCTGATGCGTCACCGGTCCCGTCGGCGACGCGCTACAGAGGCCGCCGATCGGCTGAACCCGGATGATCCGGGCGGAGTCGCTTCACGGCTGCGCTCCGCGGCGGCGCTGCCACGGGGCGTATGCGTAGCGGGACAGTAGACGAGCCGGTTCGCTGAGCGGAAGACTCCGTCCAGAATCCGGTCAGTGACCGGTACGGACTACTTCGATTTGTCGCGAAATGTACGGGCGTACGACGCGGAGTGCGCCCGGGAGCACACTCGGGGCGCGCGCTCCCACGAAGCGGAGCGCGCTGCCGAGCGCACTCCGCTGCGTACGGCCGGCCTCACTTCATCCGGGTCGCCCACTCCTGCACCTTGGCGATCCGCTGCCGCAGCTGCCCCGCGGTGGCCTCGGCGCTCGGCGGTCCGCCGCACACCCGCCGTACCTCGGTGTGGATGACACCGTGCGGCTTGCCGCACTGGTGGGAGTACGCGCCGACCATGCCGTTGAGCTGTTTGCGCAGCTCCAGCAGTTCCTTGTGGGTGACGACGGGCCGCCGCTCGGCCGGCAGCTCCACGAGGTCGGCCTCGGCGTCCGGCTTCTTGCGGCTGTGCGCGATCTGCCGCGCCTGCCGCTTCTGCAGCAGCAGCTGCACCTGGTCGGGCTCCAGGAGCCCCGGAATCCCGAGGTAGTCCTGCTCCTCCTCGCTCCCGGGGTGGGCCTGCATGCCGAACTCGGCGCCGTTGTACATGACCCGGTCGAACACGGCGTCGGACTCCAGCGCCTCGAACGGCAGCATGTCCTGGTCGCCGGTGTCCTCGTCCTGCTCCCGCTCGGCCTCCGCGAGGAGCTTGTCCTCCTCGGCGTACGGGTCCTCCTCGCCCTCCTTCTTCGGCTTGTCGAGGGCGTGGTCCCGCTCCACCTCCATCTCGTTGGCGAAGGTGAGCAGGTCGGGGATGGTCGGCAGGAACACGGACGCGGTCTCGCCACGCCGCCGGGACCGCACGAAGCGTCCGACGGCCTGGGCGAAGAAGAGCGGGGTGGAGATGGTGGTGGCGTACACCCCGACCGCCAGCCGGGGCACGTCGACGCCCTCGGACACCATCCGGACGGCGACCATCCAGCGGTCGGTGCCGTGGCTGAACTCGTCGATACGGTTCGAGGCGCCGGTGTCGTCGGAGAGGACGACGGTCGCGCTCGTCCCCGTGATCTCCCGGATCAGCTTGGCGTAGGCGCGGGCGGAGTCCTGGTCGGTGGCGATGACCAGGGCACCGGCGTCCGGGATGCCCTTCCTGACCTCGGTGAGCCGCTGATCGGCGGCGCGCAGCACACTCGGCATCCACTCACCGCGCGGATCCAGCGCCGTACGCCAGGCCTGGCTGATCGCGTCCTTGGTCATGGGTTCGCCGAGCCGGGCCTCGATCTCGTCGCCCGCCTTGGTCCGCCAGCGCATGTTGCCGCTGTAGGAGAGGAAGATGACGGGCCGGACGACGTTGTCGGCGAGCGCGTTGCCGTAGCCGTAGGTGTAGTCGGCGGACGACCGGCGGATGCCGTCCGTCCCCTCCTCGTACGTCACGAAGGGGATGGGGTTGGTGTCGGACCGGAACGGCGTACCGGTGAGCGCGAGCCGGCGGGTGGCGGGCTCGAACGCCTCCAGGCACGCCTCGCCCCAGGACTTGCTGTCACCGGCGTGGTGGATCTCGTCCAGGATCACGAGGGTCTTGCGCTGCTCGCTGCGGTTGCGGTGCAGCATGGGCCGTACGCCGACGCCCGCGTAGGTGATCGCGACCCCGTCGTACTCCTTGCTGAGCGGGCCCGCGCTGTACTCCGGGTCCAGCTTGATCCCTATCCGCGCGGCGGCCTCGGCCCACTGCTTCTTCAGATGCTCGGTGGGCGCCACGACCGTCACCTGCTGCACGACATGGTGGTGCAGGAGCCAGGACGCGAGCGTCAGCGCGAACGTCGTCTTCCCGGCGCCCGGGGTCGCGACCGCGAGGAAGTCCCGCGGCTGCTCCTGGATGTACCTCTCCATCGCCCCCTGCTGCCAGGCACGCAGCTTGCTGGCGGTACCCCACGGGGCACGGCCCGGGAAGGCGGGCGAGAGGTGGTGGTTCGAGGAGGTGGCGGTGGTAGTCACGGTCTCCGATGGGGTGGTCGAGCGGCTCGGCGGGTAGCCCCGGGCGACTCGCGCAGCGACTCGGACACCTCGGCTACGTATGACAACCGGGCCACCCTACCGGCGCACACGTCGTGTCAACGCGCGTACGACACCCCCTCCCCCGTCGATGGGACCCACCTCACAACCCCCGCAACCGCTCAGCGATCAGCTCCACCTCGCCCTCCTCACCGGACGCGACATCGACGACCAGGCCGTACGCCCGCTCCTGGTCCACCGCGGCCAGGTCCACACCGTTGACCGCGAGGAACGTCGCGGCGGCGAGCCAGGCCGTCCGCTTGTTCCCGTCCACGAGGGGGTGGTTGGTGGCGAGGGCGTGCAGCAGGGCCGCCGCCTGGTCGTAGAGGTCGGTGTAGGCGGCGGTCCCGAACATCCGGGCACGCGGCCGGTGTACGGCGGACTCCAGCAACCCCGCCTCCCGGGTCTCGGGCGGCTTCCCGCCGAAGGCGATCTCGGCGATGGTGATCACCTCGGCCACGGTCAGATGACGGCTCACTCCCCGAGCCTCCGCAACAGCTCGGCGTGCTCCTCCGCGAGCCGCTCGGCCCGCGCCCGCACGAGCCCGCTCTCCGCCCGGAGATACGTCTCGACGGCCGCCTCCACCAGCTCCTCGGGCCGCCGCCCCTGGGCATCGGCGAGGTCGGCGAGGGCTCGGAGCCGGTCGGGGGCGAGGTGGAGAGTGATCTCGGTCATGGGGAGAGGCCAGGGGCAGCGATCACCCGCTTCCCACCGCTTTACGCAGTCACGGCCGCAAGCCCCCTGCTGCTCCTCCCCTCCTCCTCACCGCTCCCGCAACCGCGTCGTCACCCAGGCCCCCACCACCGCCACCGCCGCCATCGGCAGGAACACCACGACGAACGCGGCCGGATGCGAGGCGGCACCGGTGGCCGTGGTGGTCGTATGGCCGACCGTGCCGCCGCCCAGCGCGGCGAACGCGGCGCCGCCCGCGGCGAGGAGGAGGGCGTTGGAGAGGCCGTCGGACATCTGGAGCGCGGCGGAGTTGGTACCGGCCTCCTCGGGGGCGGAGAGGTGCAGCAGCAGGACGCTGGTGGAGGAGATGACGAGCCCCATCCCGAAGCACCCGAAGGCCCAGGCGACGGCCACGCTCCACACCGGAACGGAGTCGATCAGCACCCCCGGCAGTGTGGTGATCGCCGCCGCGACCAGCAGCATCCCCAGCGTCATCAGCCGCTCCCGGTACGGCTCCACCGCCGTCCGCGCCTGTATCCAGGACCCCAGGGCCCAGGTCCCGCCGCCCGCCGCGAGCGAGAACCCGGCGAGCGTCGGCGACAGCCCCCGCTGGGTGACCAGCATCAACGGCACGAACGACTCGGCCGCGACGAACGACCCCGCCGCCACGCCGCGCAGCAGCACCACCGACGGCAGCCCCCGCGCCGCCCGGTACGTCCCCTTGGGCAGCAGCCCGAGCACGGCCGGCACCAGCAGCCCGGCTCCCGCGGCGGCCGGCACGAGCGACCACCACCGCAGGTCCTGGGCCGCGTACTGCAACAGCCCGGCCCCGAGCGAGATCCCGAACGCGAGCCGGATACGCCGCCGGTCGACCGAGGCGGAAGCGGAGGAGGCGGAGGAGGAGGCGGATTCCACCGGCCCGGAGGCCCTCCGCCGTATCTGCGGCAGCGCCAGCCCCAGCGGCAGCACCACGAGCAGCGGAATCCCCACGAACACCCAGCGCCAGCCCAGCTGTTCCGTCACCGCGCCGGAGGCGAGCGGGCCGACGATGGACGGGACGACCCAGCTCGCCGCGAAGGCCGCCATGATCGCGGGCCGCAACCGCTCGGGATACGCGCGCCCGACCACCACGTACAGCGCGACGATCACCAGCCCGCCGCCGAGCCCCTGCACGGCCCGCCCGAGCACGAACAGCCACATCGCCCCGGCGGTCCCCGACAGCACCAGACCGGCGGCAAACCCACCGATCCCCGCCGTCAGCGCCCCCAACGGCCCCCGCCGGTCCGCCCACTGCCCGGCCAGCACCATCCCGAACAGACTCGTCGTGAAGTACGCCGAGAACGCGAACCCGTACGCCGAGACGCCGTCCAGCTCCCGGGCCGCGACCGGCATGGCCGTCCCGACCGCCATCGCCTCGAACGCGATCAGCAGCACGACCGAGACGATCCCGATACTGAGCCCCCGGTAGGAACGGCTCAGCACCCCTTCCTCACCGAGGGCCGGGGCAGAGGGGGCAGGGGCTTGTGCGACGTCCGTGTCACGCGGTTCGAGGTCGGCCATGCCCGCCAGCGTAAGGGGCACCACCGACATTCGCCCCTGTCCGGAGTCCCCCACCACCTGGGACCTTCGTCGTACGCCCCGCCCTCCCCGGCCCCCGTTCATGAACGGCGTATGGCAGTCCCGTTGCAGCACCCCCGCTCCCCTTGAGCCCCGCCCCGAGCCCGGCCTACGGTCGATCCATCGAGTTCGAGAATGGCCGTGTGCCCGAGTGGTTCAGGGACTCGCCTGCAAAGCGAGTTACGTGGGTTCGATTCCCGCCACGGCCTCCACCTGCCCGACCAGGCGGCACGTAAGGGCGGCACCCCGCGAGGGGCGCCCTTACGGCTGTCCGTCTCAGATGTCGGCGTTGCCCATGGCCTGCGCTCCCTGGACGGTCGGTGAGAGCGGGCCGTTGCGGTGTGCCGCGTGGCAGAGGAATTCGTGATCCGTACGCGGCCGTGCAAGTGGTGTCATGTGCCGGTGCGGCAGCCGCCCGGTCGGTGGCGCAGACAGCGGTACTGCAGTAAGCCGCACCGTCGCCTGTACCGCTTCTGGGATGCCGTCGTGCGGGCCTTCGACTACCTGTAGCTGTCACTCATCCCGCGTCCGGCAGGACGTTCGGGAGGCTCTCCTCGTCCGCCCTGCGTCGTGCCCGGCGGGCGTTCTCCGCTCGGATGGTGTCGAGCCATCGCCACAGCCCGATCTCCTCCAACTTCAGGCCCGGGCAGGCGATGTGGTGCGGGATCCGGCACACGGCCCCTGGTGCGGGCTCGTCCTCCTGGCTGTTCCATCCGACGCCGTGGGAGTCGACGTACCACCGATGCCAGGCCGGCACCATGTGGGCGGGAGCGGACAGGCCGGGCTCCAGGAGGACGTGGGCGTCGTAGTACGTGGGACGGCGATCACCGGTGAGCCCGCAGTCGGGGCAGACGGGCGGAGCCGGGGGCTCGGGCCCCGTGGCTCCTTCCCGGGCGGCCTGGGCACGATCGGTGTTCTCCCACGGCCGTGGTGTGTCCGGCGGTGGCTGGCGATGTCCGTCGGCGCCCGGTAACGGGACGATGCTCGGCTTGTCCGTGTCCCCCATCGTTGCAGCGTGCGCGTGTCACCCGGGTGTGGGGAGGGCGCAATCAGGGCGCATCGGGGCATGGTCGGCTCTTCGCTGCATCCGGGACATGCCGCGGCAGTGGATGCGCGACCGCGGTCAGAGCTCCGCGCAGGCCTCGTTGCGCAAGGTCTCGATCCAGCAACCCGTCGCCGTCTTCTCGTGTTTCTCGCGGTGGAGGAGCCAGAGGGTGAAGGCGAGGGTGGAGATGTCGGCGTCGAGGGGGCAGAGGGTGGACTCCGGCTCGCTCCAGTTGAGGATCGCGCCGGTGGTGCCGTCGACGACGAGGCTGTTGCCCTCGACGAAGTGGCCGAGGCGGATCAAGTGGGCGGCGCCGGGAGGGAGTTGGGCGGGGGTGGCGTCCCCGGGGCGGTCCGTCGCGTAGTACTCGGCGAGGGTCGGGAGCGGGATGTCCGTGTCGAGGTGGAAGAAGCCGTGGTCCTCGGGCAGGCCCATGTCCCGCAGGAAGCGGCGGGTCGGCTCGTGGGTGAGCGTGGCCGGGAAGTCGAAGTCCTCGAAGCGCCACACCGTGCTTCTGCCGAACTCCTCGTCCAGCAGCCGGGCGGGCAGGTCCAGCGCCAGCCCGGAGAGCGTGACCGGGCCCCCGGTCAGCACCGCCAGGTCGTTCGGCCGATGGCGATCAGCCGGTCCGTCCTGGTTGTTCAGGTCGTTCAGGTTGTTCAGGTCGTTCAGGTTGTTCAGGTCCGTCAGGCCCATTGTCCCCATCGTCATTGTGCTCATGGCTCCCCCCGGCACATGGTGCTCAGCGTGCTTCCCCCGGCGGGGATCGACGTCGTACCGGCGAGCGGTTGTCGTCCCCACTGTCGAGAACCATACGCCGCCCCACTGACAACGCCCGCCGTACGCGCGAACACGCACCTCAAGGGCGACACCGGGGGCGGCTCACCACCCCCTCGCGCCCCCTACGCGCCCGTCACCACCGCCGCCTGCGGGCGGATCGGCAGACGGTTCACCGGACGGCCGGTGGCCGCCCGTACCGCGGCGGCGATGGCCGCCGGGGAGGTGACCACCGGTACCGCGCTGGCCGCCTTCGCGCCGAAGGGGGCCACGACGTCCCGTTCCTCCACCAGTTTGACGATCTGGATGTCGGGGATGTCGAGCGCGGTGGGCAGGGCGTAGCCCGTGAGGTCGGGGTGGCGGATCAGGCCCCGGGGGGTGCGCAGGTTCTCCGTGAGGGCCACGCCCACGCCCTGGGTGACGCCCGCCTCGATGCGGGAGTTGAGCTGGGCGGGGTTGAGGATCCGGCCGACGTCCTGGGCGACGGCCAGCTCCACGACCCGTACGGAGCCGAGTTCGATGTCGACGTCCACGACCGCGCGGATCGCGCAGAACGCCAGGCCCACGAAGGCGTCGCCCTGGCCGGCCTCGTCCAGCGGTTCGGTCGGGTGCGGGCGGCACTGGGCGGTGGCCCACAGCTCCTTGCCGTCCATCGCCTCCGCGACCGTGGTCGACAGGACACCGTCGTACGAGGTGATCTTGCCGTCGGTGATCTGCAGCAGCTCCGTGGACATGCCGAACTTGTGGGCGAGGGGCTGGAGGAGCTGGGTGCGGACCATCTTCGCCGCGCGCTCCACCGCTCCGCCCGAGACCCAGGTGTGGCGGCCCCGGCAGCTCGGGCCCGCCGGCGGCTGGTCGGTGTCGACCTGGGCGATGTGGACCTCGTCGATGCCGAGGGTCTCCTGGACGATCTGCCGGGCGAGGGTGGAGAACCCCTGGCCGGTGTCGACGGCCGCGCACAGGACGGTCGCGATGCCGTCGGCGACCTTCACGGTGGCCGTGGAGACCTCGTCCGCGCCCTCGGCGCCGAGCATGTGGACCATGCCGAGGCCGTAGCCGACGCCCCGCCGGACGGCGCCGGGTTCACCCGCGCCCTCGGGGCCGCCCGGGAGCAGCCACTCGTCCTCGGGGGTGTCCTTGGGCAGGGCGGGCAGCGGGAACTCCTGGACGGCCTGGAGGAGTTCGGCGACGGGGGCCGGGCAGGTCACGGACTGACCCGTCGGCAGGACGTCGCCCGTGGACATCACGTTGCGCATGCGCAGCTCGGCCGGGTCGATGCCCAGCTTCTTCGCCAGCTTGTCCATCTGCGCCTCGTACGCGGCGCAGACCTGCATCGCGCCCTCGCCGCGCACATGGCCCGACGGCGGGTTGTTGGTGCGCACCGCCCAGCCCTCGATGAAGGCGTTGGGGACGACGTACGGGCCGCAGGCGAAGGAGACGGCGGCGGCCAGTGCCTCCGAGGAGGTGTCGGCGTACGCGCCCGCGTCGAGCAGGATCTGTGCCTCGACCTTGACGATCCGGCCCTCGGCGTCCGCGTGGTGGCGGTAGCGCAGCAGGGTGGGGTGGCGGTGGGCGTGGCCGAGGAAGGACTCCTCGCGGGTGGCCGTCAGCTTGACCGGGCAGCCGGTCTTGAGGGCGAGCAGGCCGAGCGGGAGCTGGAAGCCCTGGTCCTCGCGGTCGGCGGTGGCGCCGGGGACACCGGTGACGACGATCTTGACGCGGTCGGGGGCCAGGCCGTAGCAGGCGGCGGCGGCGTCGCGGTCGGTGTGCGGGTCGGTGGAGGCCACGTACAGCTCGACGCCGCCGTCGGGGCGGGGCACGGCGAGGCCGGCCTCGGCGCCGATGGGGGCCGGGTCGGCGCGGCCGATGCGGTACTGGCCCTCGACGACGATCTCGCCGGCCGCGTTCGGGTCGCCGTGGCGCAGCGGGATGTGGCGGATGAGGTTGCCGTCGGGGTGCAGCGGCTCGGCCTCGAAGGCCTGCTCCGGGTCGATCACCGGGTCGAGCACCTCGTACTCGACGATGACGGCGGCGGCGGCCATCCGCGCGGTGTCGGGGTGGTCGGCGGCGACCGCGGCGATGGGCTCGCCGTGGTGGCGCACGATCTCGGAGGCGAACAGCGGCCGGTCGGCCTTGCCCCGGCCGTGCAGGGCGACGCCCGGCACGTCCTCGTGGGTGACGACGGCCCGGACGCCGGGCATCTCGCGCGCGTGGGACGTGTCGATGGACACGATGCGCGCGTGCGGGTGCGGCGAGCGGAGCACGGCGGCCCACAGCAGGCCCTCGGCCCACAGGTCGGCCGCGTACGGGAAGGTGCCCTCGGACTTGGCCCGGGAGTCGGCGGAGGGCAGGTTGGCGCCCAGGCCGTGCGGGAGTTGCTCCGGCGCGGGCGCGGCCTCGCCGGGGCCCGTGGGCGTCGCGATGACGGTTTCGTTGCTCACGCCTGGCCTCCGTCCTGGCCGAACGACCGGCCCTGACCGCCGTACGAGTCGTCCGGACCGACGAATGACTGGCCCTGACCGCCGTAGGTGTCGTTCTGACCGGCGAAGGACTGACCCTGACCGCCGTAGGTGTCGCCCTGGTTGCCGAACGACTGTCCCTGGCCGCCGTAGGTGTCACCCTGCCCGCCCTGCTGGGCGAACGACTGGCCCTGGCCGCCGTACGAGTCGTCCGGGCCGGTGAACGACAGCCCCTGGCCGCCGTAGGACCGGTCGGGGTCGTGCGGGGCCGCCTGGGGTGCGTGCGGGGAGTCGTACGCCGCCGTGTTGACGCCGCCCGCGCCGGGGCCCGCCTGGTGCGGGATGCGGGCCTCCTCGGCGTCGGCGGCGGCCTCGTTCTCGGCGGCGCTGTGCGCCTCGCGCTCGGCGACGACGTCACGGACGGCCGCGAGGACGCCCCGGTAGCCGGAGCAGCGGCAGAGGTTGCCGCAGAGCGCCTGGCGGGTCTCCAGGTCGGTGGGGGCGGGGTTGCCCTCCAGCAGGTCGTGCACGGTCATCGCCATGCCGGGCACGCAGAAACCGCACTGCACGGCGCCGCACTTGGCGAGGGCCCGCTGCACGTCCGAGGGCTGTCCGTCGGCGGCGAGGCCCTCGACGGTGCGCACCTCGCTGCCGGCGGCGGTGACGGCGGGCACCAGGCAGGACGCCACGAGCCGGCCGTCGACCTGGACGTTGCAGGCGCCGCACTCGCCCTGCGAGCAGCCGTCCTTGGCGCCCGCGAGGCCGAGCCGCTCGCGCAGCACGTAGAGCAGCGACTCGCCGATCCAGGCGTCGCTGACGGGCCGCTCGGTGCCGTTGACGCGCAGGACGTACGAGGCGAGGGGGTGGTCGTCGTGCGGGGGCGGGCTCGGGGCGGGCTCGTCGGCGGGGGCGTCCTCGGGGCCGGAGGCCTCGGATGCGCCGTCGGCCGGCTCCGGCTCCTCGGGATCCGCCGTCACCGCGCCGGTCCCGCCGACGGCCTCAGCGGGCTCCTGGGCGGCCTCCGGGGCCTCCCCGGCGGTCTCGGGGGCCGGGGCGGCGTACGCGTCCCCAGGAGCCGTGGAGGGCTCCTCGGAGGCGTCCGGGGCCCCGTCCGACGCGCGCTCCCCCGACGTACCGCCGTCCGCCGTGTGCGGCTCGTCCCGGTGGTCCTGGGGGCGGTGCTCGTCGGGGTGGTGCTCCTCGGGGCGGACCGGCGGCGGCGCGGTCCACGCCGTGCCGATCTGCTCGGTCGCCCAGGGCGCGGCGGCGCCGCCGGGCAGGGTCGCGGGCGGGTTGCCGCCCCACTGCTCGACGAGGGCCGAGGTGCTGAACTCACCGGATTCGTCCGGAAGATCACCCCCGGCGACCGGAATCGACCACTCGCCGGTCACATCGTGACCGGCAGCGGCGCCTTCCCGGGCGGCCGGCTCCTCGAACGTCCACTGTCCGGTCGAGGCGGGGTTGTACGTGAACCCGTCCTGCGTCGGGGGCCCCTGCTGCCCGGCGTTCGGGTCGTGCCACTGGGCACCCCCGGCCGGCATCGCCCAGGTACCGGGGACGGACGGGTCCGTCCCGGCGGTGTGGGCCGTGTCCATCGGGTTGGCCGGGTCGACCGGGCCGACCGGCTGCGCCAGGTTGGCCGCTATCTGCGGGGGCACATAGCCGTGGCCGGGCGCGGCCAGCGGGCTGTCGGCGGCGAGCAGCGCGTCGATGCCCCCCTCGGGGAGCTGGACGAACGTGGTCGCGCCGTCGTCGTAGTCGCCCTGCGGCAGCCGCTCCCAGCCGCCCTGGCCCCCCTGCTGCGGGGTGCCCTCTCCGTGCTGGTCGTCGGTCACGACAGTGCCCTCCCCAGTGCTCGTCGGGCCAGCGCGGCGACGGTGCGCCGCAGGTGCAGTACGGCGGGCGGAAGCGGTGGTACGGAGCCGTCGACCTCGGGGGCCGGGTCCGGGATGCAGGCGGCGGCCACGTACTCGCCGAAGGCCTGGAGCGCCTCGGGCACGAGGGTGCGCTCGCCGTCCCAGTCGATCAGCCGGCCGACCCAGGTCTCGGCGTCCAGGGGGCGCAGCGGCATCGGCGCTATGGCTCCGACGGCGCACCGCACCCCGCGCCGGGCGGGGTCGAGGACGAGGGCGACGGAGGCGACCGCGCGGCCGGGGCCGGTGCGGCCGGTGGCCTTCAGGAAGACCTGGGGCGCGTGCAGCAGGGGCACGCGCACGAAGCCGATGAGTTCACCGGGCCGCAACATCTCCATGCCCGCCAGCAGGTGCGAAACGGGCATCTCGCGCCGGGCCCCGCCCGGGCCCGCGATGATCAGGGTGGCCTCCAGGGCGGCCAGCACGGGCAGCGCGTCCCCGGTGGGGGCGGCCGTCGCGATGTTGCCGCCGAGGGTGCCGGCGTTGCGGATCTGCGGGGGTCCGGCGGCGCGCGCGGCGGCGGCGAGCGCCGGAATGAGCGCCGCGAAATCCGGGCGCCCCATCCGGGCGTGCGTCAGTCCCGCCCCCAGGAGGGCGTGTCCGTCCTGGTACTGCCAGCCGCGGATCTCGCTGATCCGGCCCAGGCCGACCAGCGCGGCGGGCCTGAGCTGCCCGGAGTTGACCGCGGCCATGAGGTCCGTGCCGCCCGCCACCGGAACCGCCCAGGGCATGGCGGCGAGGGCCGCCACGGCCTCGTCCAGCGAGCCGGGCAGGGTCACGGCCTGCGCCGCCTGCGGTGCGTGCGTGGTCAAACCGAGTGCCCCTTCCCGCTGCCCCACCTGGTCCGCCTGTGTTGCCGTACGGTACGTGCTGACAGGGCGGACGTGGCAACTCTGGCACATTCTCACGAGGCCCGAACGCGGGGGTCCGCTAGGAGGCATTCGCCCACCTCACCCGAGAGATGGTCCGTTTTGACACGGCATCCCCCATAGGCACCCATTGCCACTTCCGGTGATCCTTGCCCCTCTTGTTCCTTCGGTGGCCACCGTCGCAGGGCACGCGCTTTCGGTCCTACGGGTTCGCCGCCGCCTCACACGTTCGGGGGCGCCCCCTCGATCGGGCGTCCGAGCACACCGGGTCGCCGTTGCCACGGACGCGGGCCGGAAGGCGGCCGATAACCGACCCCCAGGGCGTCAAGTCGCGCGTAGTGGGCCGTCATCCGGCGTGCGAAGCCGGCGAAGTCCCGTCCGGCGGGTTCCGGCAGTCTGCTCCAGGCCACCTCGGCGAAGGCCGCCAGGCGCGGGTACGTCTGGTAGTCCACGCGCGCGGGGTCCTCCATCACCTCGGTCCACACATTGGCCTGGGTGCCCAGGACGTGCCGCGCCTCGTCGGGCGTCAACTCCGGTGGAACCGGCTCGAACCGGAAGACGTCCTCCAGGGTGCGCACGAAGCCGATGGGCACCGGCTCGTCGGGGCCGCCGTCCTGACGGTGGTCCAGATACACCTGCTGCTCGGGACACATGACCACGTCGTGGCCCGCGCGGGCCGCCGTGATGCCGCCCGCGTAGCCCCGCCAGGACGACACGGCCGCCCCCGGCGCGAGGCCGCCCTGAAGGATCTCGTCCCATCCGATCAGGCGACGCCCGCGCGCGGTCAGCCAGTTGTCGAAGTGCCGCACGAACCACGACTGCAGCTCGTCCTCGTCCGCGAGCCCGAGGTCCCGGATCCGCGCCCGCGCCGTGGCCGACTCCCGCCACTGGTCCTTGGGGCACTCGTCGCCGCCGATGTGCACGAAGGACGAGAAGGCGGCGGCGTCGGCCGGGAACAGTTCCAGGACCTCCTCGAACACCCCCTCGTAGAAGCGCAGGGTGGTGTCGGTGGGGGCGAGGACGTTCTTGTTGATGCCCCAGGTGTCCCAGACCGTGAGGGAGGCCGTGTCGACGACATCGGAGTTGCCGAGTTCCGGATACGCGGCGATGGCGGCCTGGCTGTGTCCGGGGACGTCGATCTCGGGGACCACGGTGATATGCCGCTCGGCCGCGTAGGCGACGATCTCGCGGATGTCGTCCTGGGTGTAGAACCCCCCGTGCGGTTTCTCCTCCCACAGCGGTGACGCCCGGTGGCCGAATTTGGTGCGCGCCCGCCAGGAACCGACCTCGGTCAGCCGGGGATATCTCTCGATCTCGATCCGCCAGCCCTGGTCGTCCGTCAAGTGGAAGTGCAGGACGTTGAGTTTGTGCGCGGCCATCAGGTCGAGATGGCGCAGCACCTGGTCCTTGGGCAGGAAGTGCCGGGCCACGTCGAGCATGAGGCCGCGCCAGGCGAAGCGGGGCGAGTCCTCGACCGTGACGTACGGCACGGCCCAGGTCCGGTCGCGCCGGAGCGGGGCCCGGCGGAACGCGTCGGGGCCGAGCAGTTGCCGCAGCGTCTGGGCGCCCCAGAAGACACCGGCCGCGCTGCCGCCCTCGACGAGGACACCGGACGGGCCGCTGACGAGGCGGTACTCCTCGCGGCCGAGTCCGGGGTCGAGGACCAGACCGATGCCGTCCCCTTCCGTGTCGTCGAGTTCCCGGCCCTCGCGCAGCGGCAGCCCGGTGGCGTCCCGCAGGGCGGTGCGCAGCCAGTGCCCGACGCCCTCCGCCCCTTCGCCGGCGCAGAGCCGCGAACGGGCCGTCAGCCGCACCTCGCCGGTGCCCGGGTCGACGCCGCGGGGCGCCGGAATCAGGTCCGCATTCATCACGTCAGTCCTTCACCGCGCCGCCCAGTCCGGAGACCAGCCGTCGCTGTACGAGTACGAAGAAGATCAGCACGGGAACGGTCATCACCGTGGACGCCGCCATCACACCGCCCCAGTCCGGCTCTTCCGGCTTGTAGAACACCAGCAGGGCCATCGGCAGGGTCGACTGGGAGGTGTCGCTGATGATGAACGACTTGGCGAACAGGAAGTCGTTCCAGGCCGAGATGAAGGAGAAGACACTGGTGGCCACCAGTCCCGGGAAGACCAGCGGGAAAAGGATCTGCCAGAGGAATCGGGAACGGCTCGCCCCGTCCAGGTAGGCCGCCTCCTCCAGCGCCTCCGGTACGGCCTTCACGAATCCCCGCAGCATCCAGATCGCGAACGGCAGCGAGAACGCGATGTGCGGCAGGATCAGCGCGCCCAGGGTGTTGAGTTGGCCGAAGTCCCGCATCTGGAAGAAGAGCGGGATGGTCAGTGCCTCCACCGGCACCATCTGCGCGACCAGGAACATGATCAGCAGGGTGGTCCGGAACCGGAAACGGAATCGGGTGACCGCCGTCGCCGCGAGAAACGCGATCAGCGCGGAGACGACCACCACCGTGCAGGCGACGACAAGGCTGTTGAGGAAGTAGCGGCCGAATTCCTGCTGCCCGAAGACCCGGCGGAAGGAATCCAGGGTCGGCGCGAGCGTCCAGGGCCGGGGCTCGGTCGACTCGATCTCACCCGTCGGTTTGAAGGCGCTGAGCGCCATCCAGTAAAGCGGGAACGCCACCACGACCGCGATGACCAGGGCCGATGCCTCCGCCGCGAACCGCCAGGGCCGCCGTACGAAACCCGTCGAATTCACAGCTCCTCCCCCTGTCTGCGCAGCAGTCGCAAATACACCAGGGTGACCGCCAGCAGAATCACCAGCATCACCACGCCGATCGCGGAACCGAGGCTGTACTGGGAGGACGCGAAGGCCTTCTGGTAGGCGTACACGTTCAGGACGAGGTTCTGGCCCGCGATACCGCCGCCGCTCGTCATCACATAGATCTGGGTGAAGACCTTGAAGTCCCAGATGATCGACTGAATGGTGACGACGACGAGGATCGGGCGGAGCATCGGCGCGAGGACCGACCGCCAGATCCGCCACTGCGAGGCGCCGTCCAGCGCCGCGGCCTCCAGGACCTCGGCGGGCACGGAGCGGATACCGGCGTAGACGGTCACCATCACGAACGGGAAGGAGCACCAGACCACTTCGAGCAGGACGAGGAAGAAGGCGCTGTACCCGCCGTACGTCCAGGAGTGGTCGCCCAGCCCCAGGATGCGGTTGACCGGGCCGAAGTCCGGGTCGAACAGCAGCAGCCACACCGTGGACCCGGTGATCGCCGGTGTCGCCCACGCCCCGAGCGCGGCCAGCATCAGCGCGAGGCGCGGCAGGGCCCGTATCCGGGTCAGCAGCACGGCGAGCGCGCACCCCACGGCGAGTGTGGACACCACACAGCCCGCCGCGAAGACGACCGTGGCGAGCAGCACCCGCCAGAACTGCCCGTCCCCGAACAGCTCGGCGTAGTTCCCGAACCCCTGGAAGGTGGCCGGTTCGCCACCGCTGACCTGGGCCTGCGTGTACTCGAAGAACGAGATCAGCCCGAGCTGATAGATCGGATAGACGAGCAGCCCACCGAGGACGACAAGGGCGGGGGCGAGATAGAGCCAGGGGGTGGCGCCCCCGTAGGGGCGCGAGGAACTGCGCGAGAAACCACGACGGACCCGAGGCCGCCGACGCTCAGTACCCCCCACCCCCTTGGGCACCCCCCGCTCAACCAGCGGAGCCGAACGCATCGTTCATCTGCTTCGCCGCGTCCTTCGACGCCCCGGCCACGTCCTTCTTGCCGCTGACGACCTCCTGGAACATCGTCGGCAGCACCAGCGAGGCGTCGATCTGCGCCCAGGCCGGCGACACGGGCACGAACTTGGTGCCGGAGGACAGCGTCTTCACGAACGGCTCGATGAACGGCTCCTCCTTGGCCGCCTCGGCGCGTACGTCGGTGTACGTCGGCAGGAAGCCCATCGCGTCGAAGAGTTCGCCCTGGGTCTCCTTGGAGGCAAGCCGCTTCATCAGGTCGACGGCGAGGGTGCGGTGCGTGGTGCTCTTCAGGACGCCGAGGTTGTTGCCGCCCGCGAACGCCGGGGCGACCGAGCCGGACTTCACGCCCGGCAGGGGTACGACCGCGTACTTGCCCTTGACCTTGCCGGCCTCCACGGCCGCGTGGCTGAAGTCGCCGCCGATCGCCATGCCCGCCTTGCCGGCCGCGAACGCGGTGACCGTGTCGTTGCCGCCCATGCTCGCGCACTTGGCGGCGGGGCAGTTGTCGTCGCCGAAGAGCGCGGTGTAGGCCTTGATGCCCTTCTGCGCGGCGGCGCCGTCGATCGTGGAGGCGTACGAGCCGCCCTTGCCCTCGGCTATCTCGCCGCCGTTGGCCCAGACGAACGGCATGGCGCCGTAGGTGTAGGCGCCGCCGACGGCGAGGCCGTACAGGTCGGGCTTGGCGGCCCGGATCTGCTTGGCGGTGGCGGTCAACTCGTCCAGGGTCTTCGGGACTTCGAGGCCGAGCTCCTCGAAGACGTCGGTGCGGTAGTACAGCGCGCGCACGCCGACGAAGAAGGGCGCCCCGTAGATCTTGCCGTCGACCGTCACGGAGGTCTTGGCGGTGGGGTCGGAGTCCTTCGACTCGGACCAGGCGTTGAAGTCGGCGGTGACGTCGGCGAGTCCGCCGTCCTTGACGTAGCCGGCCGTGTCGGTGTTGCCGTACTCGATGAGGTCGGGGGCGCTCTTCGGGTCGTTGAAGGCGGCCTTGATGCGCTGGGCGCGGGTCTCGACGGGGATGTACTCGATCTTGACCTTCGCGCCGTCGTGGGCCTTCTCGAAGGCGGAGACGACCGTGTCGACGACCTTCTGCTTCGGCTCGTTGCTCACTTCCTGGAAGAGCCAGACCCGGAGGGTGCCGGTCTTCTCGTCCTCCCCGGAGGCGGAGTTGTCCGAGGTCTGCGGGGCGCAGGCGGTCAGTCCCGCGAGGGTGAGGGCCGCTACGGGCGCGAGCAGTCTGGCGGCGAGCTTCATGAAGTTGTTCCTCCGGAGGGGGGAGCGGAGTGTTGCATTCTCTGCAACGGGCGTTCTGCTCTGTACAACACACCGGAGGCTAGGGAGTACATGGACATGACCACAAGAGGTCTCAACCACCTTGTGATCCGGGGAAGCGCCCTGTGCAACGGAGGTCAGGGCAAAGGCCGCGACAAAGCCCGGGAACACCGGTCACCGGCCCTCCCGAGCTGATCGCTTCGTATTGCTTCTTGCTACTTCTTGCCGTCGCCCTTGTCGTCGCCGCCCGCGCCGAGGGACTCGAAGATCTCCTTGCACATGGGGCACACGGGGTACTTCTTCGGGTCACGGCCCGGGACCCACACCTTGCCGCACAACGCCACGACGGGCGTGCCGTCGAGGGCGCTCGCCATGATCTTGTCCTTCTGGACGTAGTGGGCGAAGCGCTCGTGGTCGCCATCGCCGTGCGACGTCTGGGGCGTCGGCTCGACGAGGGTCCCCGTACCAGTACCGCGCTCGGGCTCAAGAGTGCTCATGACGCCAAGGGTACTGAAGCTCACAGGCATCAGTTGAGCGAAGGGTCGTCCGGGTACGTGGCCACCATCGCCAGTTCGCTGCGCTGGCGTCGCAGGACCTCGCGCCAGAGTCTCTCGGGGCAGGGGGAGGAGACGTCGCCGGGCTCGGACTCGACGACGTACCAGGCGCCCTCCGACAGTTCGTCCTCCAGCTGGCCGGGGCCCCAGCCCGCGTACCCGGCGAAGATCCGCAGGGAGCCCAGCGCGGAGGCCAGCAGTTCCGGTGGGGCCTCCAGGTCGACGAGGCCGATCGCGCCGTGCACGCGCCGCCAGCCGAGTGGTGCCCGGTCCGCGGAGCCTTGGCCGGGGATCACCGCGACCCCCAGCGCCGAGTCCAGCTGCACCGGTCCGCCCTGGAAGACCACCCCTGGTTCGCCGGCGAGCTCCGCCCAGCCCTCCAGGATGTCGCCGACACCCACCGGGGTGGGCCGGTTGAGGACCACGCCGAGCGAGCCCTTCTCGTCGTGGTCGAGGAGCAGCACGACAGCGCGGTCGAAGTTCGGGTCCGCCAGGGCGGGCGTGGCCACGAGCAGCCGCCCTGTGAGCGAGGACACCTCGGTCATGCCAGACATGATCCCGCATCCCGCCCCCGCGCGGGGAGCCAATCCCCCGAGCGGTGTGCGCGCAGCTCACGGCGCAGGGGAGCCACGGGGGCGCACGGCGGTGACGGTGACCCCGTGTGGCCGGTGGTGAACGGTTCGTGTTGTGGCAAACCCATGACGTGGCTGAGAAGCCCTTGGGCTTACGGAAGGGGGGTGGGCGGCGATTACGCTAGCTCTCCGGCTCGCGCCGCGCCGACCCCCGTACAACGGGTCCGTCGGCCGTCCGCCCACGCCGTACACGCCTCTGCCCAACTCCACGGAACGCGAGATCCATGACCGTCAACGGCTCTGACGACGTACTGCTTGTACACGGCGGCACCCCGCTCAGTGGCGAGATCCGTGTCCGCGGTGCGAAGAACCTCGTACCCAAGGCCATGGTCGCCGCGCTGCTCGGCAGCGGTCCGAGCCGGCTGCGCAATGTGCCGGACATCCGCGATGTGCGGGTGGTGCGCGGGCTGCTCCAGCTGCATGGCGTAACGGTCCGCCCGGGTGACGAGCCGGGCGAGCTGGTGATGGACCCGACGAACGTGGAGAGCGCGAACGTCGCCGACATCGACGCCCACGCGGGCTCGTCGCGCATCCCGATCCTGTTCTGCGGCCCGCTCCTGCACCGCCTCGGCCACGCCTTCATCCCCGGTCTCGGCGGCTGCGACATCGGCGGCCGGCCCATCGACTTCCACTTCGAGGTGCTGCGGCAGTTCGGCGCGAAGATCGAGAAGCGGGACGACGGCCAGTACCTGGAGGCGCCGCGGCGGCTGCGGGGCACGAAGATCCAGCTGCCGTACCCGTCGGTGGGCGCCACCGAGCAGGTGCTGCTCACGGCCGTCCTCGCGGAGGGCGTGACGGAACTCGCGAACGCGGCCATCGAGCCCGAGATCGAGGACCTGATCTGCGTCCTGCAGAAGATGGGCGCCATCATCGCGATGGACACCGACCGGACGATCCGCATCACCGGTGTGGACTCGCTCGGCGGCTACAACCACAAGGCGCTCCCGGACCGCCTGGAGGCCGCCTCCTGGGCGTCCGCCGCGCTGGCGACCGAGGGCGACATCTACATCCGGGGCGCCCAGCAGCGCTCGATGATGACGTTCCTGAACACCTACCGGAAGGTGGGCGGTGCCTTCGAGATCGACGACGAGGGCATCCGCTTCTGGCACCCGGGCGGCCAGCTGAAGTCGATCGCGCTGGAGACGGACGTCCACCCCGGTTTCCAGACCGACTGGCAGCAGCCCCTGGTCGTGGCCCTGACGCAGGCCACCGGCCTGTCGATCGTGCACGAGACGGTCTACGAGTCCCGCCTCGGCTTCACCTCCGCGCTGAACCAGATGGGCGCGCACATCCAGCTCTACCGCGAGTGCCTCGGCGGCTCGGACTGCCGCTTCGGCCAGCGCAACTTCCTGCACTCGGCGGTCGTCTCCGGCCCCACCCGGCTGCAGGGCGCCGACCTGGTCATCCCCGACCTCCGCGGCGGCTTCTCGTATCTGATCGCCGCTCTCGCCGCCCAGGGCACCTCCCGGGTCCACGGCATCGAGCTGATCAACCGCGGCTACGAGAACTTCATGGAGAAGCTCATGGAGTTGGGCGCGAAGGTCGAGCTGCCGGGCAAGGCACTCGGCTAGCGGTACGGCCCACCCCGGCACGACGATGGGGGCGGCACCTGGAAGACCAGGTGCCGCCCCCATCAGGCGTTCTGCACGCGCCACACCATCCCCGGAAGGACGGACGGCAAGGCTACTTGCCCTTGGCCGCTTCCTTGAGCTTGCTGCCCGCGGAGACCTTCACGCTGTAGCCGGCGGGGATCTGGATCGGGTCGCCGGTCTGCGGGTTGCGAGCGGTGCGAGCGGCACGGTGGGTGCGCTCGAAGGTCAGGAAGCCGGGGATGGTGACCTTCTCGTCGCCCTTGGCGACGATGTCGCCGACGACCTCGGCGAACGCGGCCAGCACGGCGTCGGCGTCCTTGCGGGTCACCTCGGCGCGGTCGGCCAGCGCGGCCACCAGCTCACTGCGGTTCATGTTGTTACTCCCGTGTTCTTCTTGCCGTTGAGGCGGACCCGGGTCCGTCGTCAGACCCTCGCGCCCAGAAACGCATCCTGCACTCACCTGCGGCGGGAAAGCCAATCCAGCACCCCTGGGAGTCACACGAACACCCTTGGGAGTCACACGAACGCCCGTGGGGAGTCGTGGCAGGCCTGAGCTTGGCCGCCACACTAAAGGGCCGCACAAGCCCTCCGGCCCCGCGACGCGCCGACGGCGCGGGGCCGTGGCCACCGTCACAGCGGGGCTCAGGCCGAGGACGCCGCCTTCGCGGCCTCGCGCACCGCCCCGGCGACCGCGCCCGCGACCTTGTCGTTGAAGACGCTCGGGATGATGTAGTTCGGGTTCAGCTCGTCCTCGGAGACGACGTTCGCGAGCGCGGTCGCGGCGGCGAGCATCATCTCCGTGTTGACGGTCCGGGACTGGGCGTCGAGGAGTCCGCGGAAGACACCCGGGAAGACCAGCACGTTGTTGATCTGGTTCGGGAAGTCGGAGCGGCCGGTGGCCACGACGGCGGCCGTCTGGCGGGCCACGGCGGGGTCGACCTCGGGGTCGGGGTTCGCGAGCGCGAACACAATCGCGTTGTCCGCCATGGCGGCCACGTCGTCGCCGTCGAGGACGTTCGGGGCGGAGACGCCGATGAAGACGTCGGCGCCGCGCACGGCCTCCTTGAGGGTGCCGGTGAGGCCCTCGGGGTTGGTGTTGTCGGCGATCCAGCGCAGCGGCGAGTCGGCGGCGGCGTCGACCAGGTCGGCGCGGTCGCAGTGCACGACACCGTGGATGTCGGCGACGACGGCGTTCTTCACCCCGGCGGCGATCAGCAGCTTGAGGATGGCCGTACCGGCGGCGCCGGCGCCCGACATGACCACGCGGATGTCCCCGATCGCCTTGCCCGCCACGCGCAGCGCGTTCGTGAGGGCGGCGAGGACGACGATCGCGGTGCCGTGCTGGTCGTCGTGGAAGACGGGGATGTCGAGGGCCTCGCGCAGCCGGGCCTCGATCTCGAAGCAGCGGGGCGCGGAGATGTCCTCCAGGTTGATGCCCGCGAAGCCGGGGGCGATGGCCTTGACGATCTCGACGATCGCGTCGGTGTCCTGGGTGTCCAGGCAGAGCGGCCAGGCGTCGATGTCGGCGAAGCGTTTGAAGAGGGCCGCCTTGCCCTCCATGACCGGCATGGCGGCCATCGGGCCGATGTTGCCGAGACCGAGGACGGCGGAGCCGTCCGTCACGACCGCAACGGTGTTGCGCTTGATGGTGAGGCGGCGGGCGTCCTCGGGGTTCTCGGCGATCGCCATGCAGACACGGGCCACACCCGGCGTGTAGACCATGGAGAGGTCGTCACGGTTGCGGATGGGGTGCTTCGACGCCATCTCGATCTTGCCGCCGAGGTGCATCAGGAACGTACGGTCGGAGACCTTGCCGAGCGTCACGCCCTCGATGAGACGCAGCTGCTCGACGATCTCGTCGGCGTGCGCCGTGGAGGTCGCGGCGATGGTGACGTCGATACGGAGCTTCTCGTGGCCGGATGCGGTCACGTCGAGGCCGGTCACCGAGCCTCCGTGGGACTCGACGGCTCCGGTGAGCTGGGAGACCGCGGTTCCGCTCGCGGGCACCTCCAGCCGGACCGTCATCGAGTAGGAGACGCTGGGCGCCGTTGCCATGGCCGACTTCCTCTGCTTTCGCGTACTTCTGCTACTGCGTTTGCTGCGTTTTGCCGTCCGATCGTCGCACCTACCGCCGGGTAGGCGTTAGCCGCCGTGGGTTATGAACGTTTTGTTCTCAACGACAAGAGGTCCACGTCACAGGTGACGTGGACCTCTTTCGTCCTTCTCGTTCAGTGGCACCGACCCGCCATGCTCGCCTCGCGGCAAGTGGTCGCTCGTAGCGACGAAGGTTGGGCCCGGGGGCTTGGATCGAGCCGGTGCCACCCACAAGGCTAACAGGCGCTGTGGAGTTCGGGGAGTTGATGGTGCGTCGGCGGGTGCGCGTGGTGTGTGATTGCCCGCTCAGTCGCGCAACAGGTCGGGTACTCCGTTCGCGTCCGGGTCGTCCCGGTCCGCCGAGACCACCGTCAGCTGCTGCGTCGCCCGGGTCAGGGCCACGTAGAGGACCCGCAGCCCCGCCGGGGACTCGTCCGCGATCTCCGCCGGGGAGACGACCACCGTGGCGTCGTACTCCAGGCCCTTCGCCTCCAGGCTGCCGAGGGCGACCACCCGGTCGCCGAGGCCGGCCAGCCAGCGGCGGGCCTCCTCACGGCGGTTCATGGCGACGACGACGCCGACCGTGCCGTCGACGAGGTCCAGGAGGCGGGCGGCCTCCGCGCGGGCCGTGCGGGCGAGGGTGTCGCGGGCGGCCGTGACGAAGCGCGGCTCGACACCGGTGGAGCGGACCGCCGAGGGCGACTCGGAGCCGGGCATGGCCAGCGCCAGCACCTTCGCCGCCAGTTCGGCGATCTCCGCGGGGTTGCGGTAGTTGACGGTGAGGGTGAAGCGGCGGCGCGGACGGCTGCCCAGAGCCTCGTCACGGGCCTCGGCGGCCTCGTCCGGGTCGGACCAGGAGGACTGCGCGGGGTCGCCGACGACCGTCCAGGTGGCGTGCCGGCCGCGCCGGCCCACCATCCGCCACTGCATCGGCGTCAGGTCCTGTGCCTCGTCGACGATGACGTGCGCGTACTCGGTGCGCTCCTGCGCCAACCGCTCGGCCCGCTCCCGCTGGGTCTCCTCGCGTACGGGCATCAGTTCCTCCAGGCCCGTGAGCTGGTCCAGGGGGTCGTACTCGCGTTTCTTCCGGGGGCGCGACGGGGAGCCGAGGATCGCCTGGAGTTCGTCCAGCATGGCGACGTCGTGGACCGAGAGGCCGTCCCGTTTCAGGGAGCGGGCGACCCGGCGGACCTCGCCCGGGTTGAGGATGCGCCGGGCCCAGCGGCCGAGGCGGCGTTCGTCGGCCATGGCCGCCAGGACCCCGCGCGGGGTCAGTTCGGGCCACCAGGCGTCCAGGAAGGCGATGAACTCGTCCTCGGTGGTGATGTCCTCGTCGAAGGAGGACCGCAGCTCGGCGGCCAGCTCGGGGTCGGTGTGGCGGCCGGCCGCGCCGGACCGGGACCACAGGGCGTCCAAGAGTAGCTTGCGGGCGCGGGGGCGCAGGAGGTTGACGGGGGCCGTGCCGCCGAGCGCGTTGTGACGGACGCGGTCCAGGTCGGCGGCCTCCAGTTCGACGCGGCGGCCGAAGGCGACGACGCGGAGGCGGGTGGGTGCCTCGCTCGACTCCAGGGCGCCCCGGGCGGCCTTCCGCAGCACCTTGAGCATGCGGTACGAGCCCTTGGCGCGGGCCACGGCCGGGGAGTCGTACAGCGTGGCCTCGGCGCCGCCGGTGTCCTCGGCGAGCGAGCCGATTGCGCGGATGGCGACCTGGCCCTCCTCGCCGAGGGAGGGCAGGACGCCCTCGGTGTAGGCGACGAGCAGCGGGGTGGGCGAGACGATCAGGATGCCGCCCGCGTACCGGCGGCGGTCCTGGTAGAGGAGGTACGCGGCCCGGTGCAGGGCGACGGCGGTCTTGCCGGTGCCGGGGCCGCCCTCGACGTACGTCACGGAGGCGGCGGGGGCGCGGATCACCAGGTCCTGCTCGGCCTGGATGGAGGCGACGATGTCGCGCATGGTGTGGCTGCGGGCCTGGCCGAGGGCGGCCATCAGGGCGCCGTCGCCGATGACGGCGAGTTCACCGCCGTCCAGGGAGGCCGTCAGCTCGGGGCGCATCAGGTCGTCCTCGACACCGAGCACCTTGCGGCCCTTGGAGCGGATGACTCTGCGGCGGACGACCCGGCCGGGCTCGACCGGGGTGGAGCGGTAGAAGGGGGCGGCGGCCGGGGCCCGCCAGTCGATGACCAGCGGGGCGTACTCCGAGTCCAGCACGCCGATCCGGCCGATGTGCAGGGTCTCGGCGATGTCGGCGGTGTTGTCGGGGCGCACCGCGCCCTCGGCGGGCTCGACGGCGGTGTACGCGCCGTCCGGGCCCTTCTTGCCGTCCTTGCCGAGCAGCAGGTCGATCCGGCCGAAGAGGAAGTCCTCGAACTCGTTGTTCAGCCGGTTGAGATGGATGCCCGCCCGGAAGACCTGGGCGTCCCGCTCGGCGAGCGCGCCGGGGGTGCCGACCTGCCCGCGCTTGGCCGCGTCGTTCATCAGGAACTCGGCCTCGTGGATCTTCTCCTCGAGGCGCCGGTACACCCGGTCCAGATGTTCCTGTTCGACGCCGATCTCCTTCTCACGTACCGAGTCGTGAGCGGAGTCGAGCGTTTCCTGCTGAACCTGAGCGGCCACCCGGGCCCCCTTCTGACGTGCTGGGCAGCCGTCCACCGTACGCGAAAAGGACCCCGTCAGGCTATGTGCCCGACCGGGGTCCGTCCGCTGCGTGCCGCGAGGAGTGTGTGTTTCGCCTCGACGGGCTACGCCTTGACCGAGACGAGCTTCTTCCCGCTGAAGGTCAGGACCTCGAAGTGGTCGATCTCGTCGGGGGTGAAGGCCGCGCCGCCGTGGACATAGAGCGGGTTCCTGGCCTGCTCGGTCTTGGCGTTCTTGATGCCGTAGCCCCACTCCGGGACGGACCAGGAGGTGACCGTCTCCCGCTCGCCGTTCTTGCCGACGGCGATCAGGGAGCACTTCTCCGGGCCCTTGACGTTCTTCAGCTCCAGGACCGCGTGCGTGCCCCAGGCCTTGGACTCCATGCCGACCGTGGCGGTGACCGCGGTGGAGGCGTCGGTGCCCGAGACCTTGTCCTTGGCGGGCATGTTCTCGAAGGCGTCCTTGGCGGGGCTGGCGATGACCGTGTTGGCCGTCTTGCCCTCGTCCCCGCCGCCCGTCGTCGCGAACACGGCCGTCGGGCCGCCCACGATCAGGGCGGCGCTGGCCGCCAGCATGAAGAAGTTGCGTCGGGTCTTCTTCGCGCGGTGCTGGACGACCTCGCCGACCAGGCGGTCCGCGAGCCCGGTGGTGGGTTTCGCGGACAGGGACTCACCGATGGCCGGTGTGCCCTGGGCCGCGGGCAGGTCCGCGAGCGCGGCCAGCATCGGCTCCATACCGGCCAGCTCGTCCAGCTGCTGGCCGCACCACTCGCACGTGGCGAGATGCATCTCGAACTGAGTGGCCTCGGTGTCGTCCAGTATTCCGAGGGCGTACGCGCCGACGGTTTCATGGATGTTGTCACCGGAACCTTGGGCTCCTTGCACAGACCCGGGCATTCCCGGTCCATACCCCCCGTAGATGTTGCTCATGCCGTCACCCCGCGCTCCTCTAGAGCCAGCTTCATCGACCGCAGGGCGTAGAACACCCGGGAGCGGACGGTGCCACTGGGGATGCCAAGCGTCTCGGCCGCCTCATTGACCGTACGCCCTTTGAAATAGGTCTCGACCAGGACCTCCCTGTGGGCAGGGGTCAGGTCGTCCAGCGCGTCCGACAGTGTCATCAGCCACAACGCCTTGTCGATCTCGTCCTCCGCGGGGATGACCTCCAGCGGCGACGGGTCGACCTCCTGCGGCCGGGCCTGCCGGCTGCGGTGGCCGTCGATGACGATGCGGCGTGCGACCGTCACCAGCCAGGGGCGTACCGATCCGGTCGCTCGATTGAGCTGACCGGCGTTCTTCCAGGCCCTGATGAGAGTTTCCTGCACAACGTCCTCGGCACGCTGGCGGTCGCCCGCGACCAGACGCAGCACGTACGCGAGCAAGGGTCCAGCGTGCTCGCGGTACAGCGCGCGCATCAGCTCCTCATCAGGCTCTGAGGGCTGTGATGCGCGATGTCGTGCCCTGTGCGGGCGTTCATCGGCCACAGCGGAATCCTTGCGCACGGCTACCTCCGGTGTCCGGGGGTTCCCCCAGTCGGTCGCTCACATCGGGATACGTAGGTAATCAGTTGTGTGTTCAGAGTTGAGCCACAACTTTCTCGATTCAACGTGGGTAAGTTGGGGCACGTGGGGGACAAGTGCGGCCATATCCGCGCTTAAACCGGCACGCATGGACGGGAATTGTGAAGACCCCCGCATCGTGATGTGAAAAACAGCACTGCTGCTTCTTTACGGCCAGCCGGGGTTTGCCCAACTTCCGGACTGGGTAAGGCGGGTGGGCAATTCGGTCCAACTGCGCGGATCGCGCGCGGGACCATGCTCGGGACTACGCGCGGGCGCGGGCCAGACCGGCTCGGCGGCGGTGGCGGGCCACGCGTTCGCGGTTGCCGCAGACCTCGCTGGAGCACCAGCGGCGGCGCCGGCCGCGGGAGGTGTCGACGTACACGACGGGGCAGTTGTCACCGGCGCATCGGCGCAGGCCGGCGCAGGCGACCGGGTCGGTGAGCAACTCGACGGTGTCGCGGGCGAGCAGGGCGAGCAGGGCCGCGCGGTCGGGGGTGCGGTCCAGGGCGCGGGTGAGCGTGCCGTCGTCCGCCCGGACGGCCCGGACGGCCGGGGTGGCGGCACGGGCCAGCTCGTTGACCCTCGCCAGGGAGACGTCGAAGGGGTGCGGGCGCAGTTCGGGGCCGACGCGGACCAACTGGGCGATATGACCGCGGAGTTCCCTGAAGCCGGTCAGCCAGTCGGCGGTGATGTGGTCGAGGGGGGTGGCCCCGGGGACCAGGGCGGCGGCGGTGATCCAGGCGCGCAGGTCGTCCGGGGTGTCGAGGTGCTCGTGGGGGTGGTCGGTGGTGAGGAAGTCCAGGCAGAGGTGGCCGCAGTCGAAGCGGGGCGGGTGTGCCATGCGCCTGTCACCGCCTTGGGGGGGGGACGACCGGGCGGGGGTGTGCCTCAGGGGTACGTACCCCTTGGAGGGCCCGGCCGCACCCGGGGGTGGAACTCGGTGGGGTCCGGCCGGAATTGTTCGCCCCCCCGCCGTGATGCCCACCCAGCCGAAAGATCAGCCCGGACACCTGCGAGGGGATTCGTTGCGCAGCCTCCAGATCTCCTTCCATCGCCGGGCGTGGTCGGCCGCCGACAGTGGGTCGGGCTCGTCGGCCCGCCGCACCGCGAGGCTGACTCCGCATCCCCCGCAGAGCTGATGGATCTGATGAGCGCCGTCGTGCCAGACGATGGTGTTGCCCCGGTTTCCGCATGCGCGGCACGTCGGCGCAGGAGACTGGTCCGGCGGTACTGACGAACGGAGCACGTGCTCGACCACCGTGGACAGCAGCTCGTCGGGGTGCATCGTCGGCTCGGGACAGTAGGCGATGTTCCCCCACCCACGCTGCCAGCCTCGCCAGGAGTGGTCTCGCCTCACCTGCCGAAAGCCACGCGCCTTCTCCGCTCGGCGACTGTCGGCGTAGGCACGCTCGTCGGCGAGCCAGAGCTGCCGGGCCTGGTGCAACTCCTCGACGGCACGTACGACCGAGTTCGGATCCTTCTCCAGATCCCTGGGTATCCCCGCACTGAGGCAGAGATGGTGGTACGTGGCCCGGAAGCCGTAGGGAGCGAAGTGGACGAGGCACGACCGCAGATTCGTGTGCCGGACGCGCGGCGGCAGCCCCTCGTCGTGGACGCGTCTGCGGTGCGTGTGGAAGCTGCTCATTCCAGGACGCTACGCCCTACGGCGCCATGCGCGGATCGCTACCGTAGGCGCATGAAACTCTCGCCGTTCGTCGCCCGGGAACGCTTCGCCGCGTCTCCCGTCGCCCGGCTGGCGACCGCCGACACCGACGGGGTACCGCACGCGGTGCCGGTGACCTTCGCCGTCCGGGACGACGTCCTGTATTTCGCGGTGGATCACAAGCCCAAGAGCACATGGCAGTTGCGGCGGCTGCGCAACATCCGGGCGAATCCCTCGGTGACGGTCCTGGTCGACCACTATGCCGAGGACTGGTCGGCACTGTGGTGGGCTCGCGCCGACGGTCGCGCGGAAGTGCTGGAGGACGGGACGGAGCGCGGTTTGGCGTTGGAGTTGCTCTGCGCCAAATACGACCGGCCCGATCAGTACGGTGACTCGCCCCCGCAGGGCCCTGTGGTCGTCGTTCGAGTCGAGCGTTGGACGGGTTGGGCCTTCACATAGCCTTGCCGGGACAGCCGACCCGAGGTGACGCGCATGCCGGACCAAGTTGTTCCCCCCGTACCGTCGGATCGCCGATGATCTGCGCGCGGCGATCGCGAAGGGAAAGCTGACTCCTGGCGAGAAGCTGAAGTCGGAGAACGAACTCAAGGACCAGTACGGCACCACCAGGGTCACCGTGCGCAAGGCGCTGGCCCTGCTTAAGGCGGACGGGCTGCTCGTCAGCGAACAGGGCAGGGGCGTCTTCGTACGTCGGCGGCCCAGCGTGAGTATGCGGACGACCGGCGCCAACTTCCGTGAACGGCGGGCCACCGGCGTCAGTAACTTCACCGCCGAGGCCGCGGCACAAGGGCTGCGGGCACAGCAGCGGATTCTCGCGGTGGAAAGGGTCCCCGCCCCCGCCGAGATCGCGGAGCGACTCGGGGTCTCCCCCGGCGCCTCGGTGATCGTCCGGCGACGCGCCTTCTTCGTCGACGAGGAGCCGATGCAGTTGGCCGACGGGTACTACCCGGACGAGTTGTTCCGTGGGAGCCCGGTGGAAGGGGCTGCTCGCATCCCTGGCGGCGTCAGCTCCCTGATCGAGGACCCCGCCGGACCCGTGGGCCAACGCATCGTGCGTTTCGTCGAAGACCTGGAGATCCGCATGCCGACGCCTGCCGAAGTCGCCGCGCTGCACATCCCGCCCGGCGTTCCGCTGGCGCGTGTCCTGCGGAGCGCGCGTGTGGCGGACGGGCAGGTGGTCGAGGTCCTGGACTCCCGCATCCCGTGCGACCGGCATCTGTTCCAGTACGTCATCGACGTGCCCTGAGGAGACATCTGTGTGATCTGACCCCACGTTTGCGTTGAGCGGTGTGCATCATGAAGCCTGCGGGTTGAGTGGGCTGGTGTGGGTGGCCTTCGGGCGGCTCCGGCCGGCCACGAGCGCATGACTCTTGTGAAGATCGTCGGTCAGCGGGCGACTTCTCGGTTCGTCAGGACCAGCAGGGCCCGCATCAGCGCGGTTGCCCAATTCGGGTCGGCGCGTACCTTACCGAGCACGCGCCAGTACTTCAGGTGCACGAAACCGTGCTCGACCGGTGTCCGACCGGCAGCCAGCGCCTTGTTGGAGAGTTTCTGGCTTCGGATCAGAGGTCGGTTGCGGGCGGTCTTGTAGCCGATGATCACTGCCGGGTCGGCGTCCGGGTCGCTGCCGTCGAGGTCGGCGATGGCTCCGAGGCCAGCCGCGCGGGTGGGCAGTGAGCTTGTCGTGCCGACAGGCTGTGCTCTCCGAGGTGCGCCGGGCCGGACATCTGAGACCCAGAGCAGCCGGCCGTTGTCGTTGGTGAGTGCGATCCCAACCTGGCCCGGCCCTGTTCGGCCGGACGGCGGCAATCACCAACTCCTCGCTCCGCTTGAACCTCCCCAAGCCACCTGCCCACTTCGCTCCGCCGAGTCGTCATCAGCTCCAGCTCGGTATCCCTGCTCCCTTCCTACGATCCGGCGGTGCAACCGTACGGCGACAGGCACGGCAAGACGCCCCTATACCGACCCCGTAGCCTGCAATTTCACGATGCGCGCAACGCAACAGGCGGCGTAGTCGGTCATGCAGGATGGGGCTGTCCACCAGCTGGTGGACAGCCCCATCCTGCACTTCTTCTAGCCCTGTGTCGGTGTTGCTGGGGTCGGCGTTTGTGGCGCAGGTGCTTGCGGCAACGTGGTTGTGTTCCTGTCGCTGCGGTGTCCGATCCAGATGAAGGCCATGAGGCCTGTGATGAGCGTGAGCGTGGCGGCGCCCGCCGCGCATCCCGCTACTACGGCATCGGCCGCTCGCTTGTGTGCGACAGCCATCTCGAAGAAAGCCGCCAACTGCCCGACGTTGGCCGATGCCGAGAGAGCTCCGCCAACGGCAACGATCCGGTTGCGAGTCCCACGGGGGATCGTCTGATCTTCGCTTCCTTGGGAAGCTTGCATCTGAGCTCCAGTTCTCTTCAGGTTCCGGGGTTCATGGGCCCCCAATGGCGTTGCAGCGCCGGGGGCCCTTCGCTTTCGCTCCGCAATCATCCATGCACTCAAGGTCGCTTCAGGAGGGTCTGACCAAGGCTGTGACGGCCTTGTTATGACACGAAGTAATGCAGAGCAGCCCACTGCGGCTAGATCGACCGGAATCCACCCCATCTACCCCGTCCACATATTGAGAACTCGCACGTCGCCTGAGGGCCCTGGGGTCTGACAGAACGCATCTCTCGCCAACACCGACCGGGTCGCAAGATGGGCCGCTTGGGTCTGAATGCGGCCAGCCAGCACTGTGCGGAGATTACGGAGCGTTACATCGAGCAAATGTTGACGGTCAGTGGCCAGCGGCAGCTACAACTGGTTCCGCTCACGGCGCCCACCCCTGCTCCGACGGTGGTCGGGGCGGATCGCCGCGTACGGATCAGCCTTGGATTTCAACAGGCCCCCACGGGGACAGCGCAACCATCGCCCCACCGCAAGACCCCAACTGCCGCAGGACCCACGGACAGAGCCAGATGATCTCGCAGGCGGACTGCCGCTCCGAATCCGCTCGGACCACCCGCGTCACTTGCATATCCAAGTCGCCATCACTACAGTCGACCATTACTTGGATATGCAAGTGACGGCTTTCAGTGATGCAGCAGCGCCCGCGAAGGAGTCGATATGCACCGCTTATCGCAGATCCTCGAACGTGTGAGAACACTCCTCTTCGGGCAGCCCGAAGGGCGTGACCCCATCTCAGGCAGCACTACGGAGCAGAACCGGGCGCTACCACTGCGACACCCCTCACTGGAGCATCGGGCCGAACTGCTCGCCCTGACACGCCGCCGACCGAGCCCGAACCGATGGCCGGCCGACGAACAGTCCTCCCTCGAGTACGACCCAAGCAGCGGTGGCCTGGTCCGCGCGTACGTCCCGTCTCTGGAGGAGTGCATGCGCGTGCCGTTCACGGCGAGGGAGGCCGGATGCCCGTGATGCCGCACGCGTCCGAGTCGTACCAGCCGCGCCTCGGGGACACCGTGGAGGACGTTCGCCGCGGAAAGGTCGGCAAGGTGATGGGGTTCGAGGGGCCGTACGTGCAACTACGTCCGATCGGCGGTGGAGTCGAGTGGGACGTTGCCCTGTCGGGTCTGCGGAAGCTCACGCTCATCGAGGCCCTGAGTGCCGGTGTGGCCGCCGCCAACGCGCGGTCGACGGGGGGACAGCCGTGAGTTCCGCAGAGAAGGCCGAAGCAGGCGTCGCCGGAGGCCGGGATTGGGACGGATTTCTGGCGCACACTCTTGAATGCAGTCAGTGCGCCACGATGCCTCTGGATCGCGGATGTCCGGAAGGGGCGAGGGTGCGTCGTCGTCTGCCGGGCGGCGCGGGGGTGCCCACGGGCGCCGAGCCTCACGAATCGTCGGCGCTCCGGTCCGAGGACGCCATGGGCACGACCATGCGCACGATGCCTCGTGTCTGCCGTCACTGCGACGAATCGATTCTCGATCCGGGCGACGCCGTGCAGGTCGCCTACGAGCACGTCAACTCCGGTCCAGGGCGCGTGGTGTGGGCGCACCGTGCGCATGCCCACCTCGTTCGGCCGGATCCTCGGCTTGCCGAACTGCTGGTACGTGTGCGACGGAGTGGGCCTGTGCGGCCGTGATCCGAGTGGGCTCGCCCATCCTGTCCGCAAGAGGCTGCACCCCTTGACCCCCTGGGTGCGTTGTCGGTGCGGCCGGGCGGATGTCATGGGCGTCTCAGTGCTGGACCAGGCCGCCGACCGGTACGGGAGGGACGTGGCCGGTTTCCGGGAGGGCCAGGGCCAGGGCGAGGCCGATGTCGACCAGTGATGAGCGGCGGAGCAGGGCGGCCTCGGGGATCGGGGTCCAGACCGACTCCAGGGTCTGGCCGTTCGGTTCGGGGCGGAGTCGGCCCCCGGTGATCCGGACCCGGTAGAAGATGCCGACGTTCTGGTGCTCGATGCCCGCACGTGCCACGGTCGCGGGGATCACCCGTGAGTCCACGCCCAACAGGCGCTCGACCACCGCGTCGCACCCAGTCTCCTCGGCCACCTCCCGGATCACCGCGTCGAACGGGTCCTCCGCGTGCTCGACCCTGCCGCCCGGAAGGGTCCAGTCGCCCGACGCGTGGTGGGCGAGCAGTACGCGGCCGTCCTCGACGCACACGGCGTACGCCGCCAGGCGGAAACTTCCCCGCTTCGGCTCGCCCGCGACCATCTCGCCCGCGTCACCGGTCTCTTGGCTCATCGGACCATCCTGCCCGGGTGTCGCGCGACCCGCAGCCGCGCGACCCGCCGTACTCCCCTACGCGTCGTACTTGGCGTCCGCCGCCGGGTCAAGTGCCAGGCGGTAGCCGCGTTTGACGACGGTCTGGATCAGCTTCGGGGTGCCGAGGGAGGTGCGGAGGCGGGCCATCGCGGTTTCCACGGCGTGTTCGTCGCGGCCGGTGCCGGGGAGGGCCTTGAGGAGGTCGGCGCGGGGGACGACCCAGCCGGGGCGGCGGCCGAGGGCGCGCAGGAGGGACATGCCGGCCGGGGGGACGGGGCGGAGGGCGCCGTCGACCAGGACCGCGTGGCCGCGGATCTCCACGCGGTGCCCGGCGACGGGGAGGATGCGGGCGCGGCCGGGGAGTTCCTGGCAGAGGAGCTGGACGAGGGGGCCGAGGCGGAAGCGTTCGGGCTGGACCGTGTCCACGCCGTGGGCCTGGAGGGGCAGGGCGGTCACCGGGCCCACACAGGCCGGGAGGACGTCGTGGTTCAGGGCGTTGAGCAGCTCCGGGAGCAGGCCCCGGTCCTCGGCCCGGGAGAGCAGGGACGCCGCCGCCGGGGCACTGGTGAAGGTGAGGGCGTCCACGCCGCGGCCGACCGTGGCGTCGAGGAGGCGGTCCACGGGGGTGATGTCCTCGGGGGGCATCCAGCGGTAGACGGGGACGCCGACCACCTCGGCTCCGGCGGCCCGGAGCGACTCCACGAAGCCGGGGAGCGGTTCGCCGTGGAGCTGTACGGCGATTCGGAGGTTCTCGACGCCCTGGTCAAGGAGGCGGTCCAGTACCTCGGCCATGGATTCGGAGGACGGGGACCACTCCTCGGTGAGGCCGGCGGCCCGTACCGCGCCCTTCACCTTCGGGCCACGGGCCAGGACTTCGACACCGCGCAGCCGGTCGAGGAGGGCCTCGCCCAGGCCCCAGCCGTCCGCCGCCTCGATCCAGCCACGGAAGCCGATGGCGGTGGTCGCCACCACGATGTCGGGTGCCTGGTCGAGCAGGTCCTTGGTCGCGGCGAGGAGTTCACTGTCGTCGGCGAGCGGCACGATACGCAGAGCGGGGGCGTGCAGGACCGCGGCTCCGCGGCGCTGGAGCAGTGCGCCCAGCTCGTCGGCCCGGCGGGCGGCGGTGACGCCCACGGTGAACCCCGCGAGCGGCCCGTGTTCCGGCTGCGCCGTCTGATCCGTCCGATCCATCAGAACCGTCCTGTCTGGTCGATCGGCTCGATCTGATCGCTCGGGTCGCTGCTGTTCGTCGTACATGGCTCTCGTCCCGCAGTCGAGTCGTTGCACTCAGTCGAAGCTCTGTGCGTGCGAGTGCGCCGATTGGTGCTCCCGCATGCCGAACGAGCCTGTCAACGGTGCGTGACAGGCTCGGTTCGGCTTGATGTCGCTGGTGTTACGTCACACGTGTCACGGCATGGGCGATGTCACACCTCGGCATAGCTGAGCTGCGGCTTCGACTCCGTCGTGGCGGTCGCCGTAGAGGTGTTCGAGGCCGGGCGGCGAAGGTATACGGCCCAGGTCACCGCGAAGCAGAGGCCGTAGAAGGCGAGGAAGGTGACGAAGGCGCCGGTGCCGGAGCCGACCGTGAGGAAGGACTGGCGGAAGGCCAGGTTGATGCCGAGGCCGCCGACCGCGCCGACCGCGCCGATGATGCCCATCGAGGCGCCGGAGAGGCGGCGTCCGTAGGCGGCGGCCTCCTCGCCGTCCAGGCCCTTGGCGAGGGCCTTGGCCTGGAAGATGCCCGGGATCATCTTGAAGGTGGAGCCGTTGCCGAGGCCGCTGAGGACGAAGAGCGCGATGAACGCGGTGGTGAAGAGGGGCAGCGACTTCTGCATGGAGGCGATGACGATGACCCCGGTGGCGCCCGCCATGGCGACGTAGTTCCAGAGGGTGATCTTCGCGCCGCCGTACCGGTCGGCGAGCGCGCCGCCGACGGGGCGGATCAGCGAGCCGAGCAGCGGGCCGATGAAGGTGACGTACGCGGACTGCAGCGGCGTACGGCCGAACTGGGTCTGCAGGACCAGGCCGAAGGCGAAGCTGTAGCCGATGAAGGAGCCGAAGGTGCCGATGTAGAGGAAGGACATGATCCAGGTGTGGGCGTCCTTGACGGCGTCCTTGGCCGCGCCGGTGTCGTTCTTCAGCGACGCGATGTTGTCCATCCTGATCCAGGCCAGGACGGCGGCGATCACGATGAAGGGGATGTAGACCCCGAGCAGGACGCGTGGACCGCCGCCCGCGCCGATGACGGCGAGACCGATGAGCTGGACGACCGGGACGCCGATGTTGCCGCCGCCCGCGTTCAGGCCGAGCGCCCAGCCCTTCTTCCTCAGCGGGAAGAAGGCGTTGATGTTGGTCATGGAGGAGGCGAAGTTGCCGCCGCCGATGCCGGCGAGCATCGCGCAGACCAGGAACGTGCCGAACGAGGTGCCCGGCTCCATCACCAGGAACGCGGCCACGGTCGGGATGAGCAGCAGGCTCGCGGAGACGACCGTCCAGTTCCGTCCGCCGAAGATCGCCACCGCGAAGGTGTACGGGATACGGACGACGGCGCCGACCGCGGTGGCCATCGACACGATGAAGAACTTGTCGGCCGGGGTGAGCCCGTACTCGGGGCCCATGAACAGCACCATCACCGACCACACGGTCCAGATGGAGAAGCCGATGTGCTCCGAGAGCACCGAGAAGATGAGGTTGCGGCGAGCGACCTTCTCGCCGGTCTCGTTCCAGAAGGCCTCGTTCTCCGGATCCCAGTGCTCGATCCAGCGGCCTCCCCTGCTCGATGCGGGGGCAGTGCTCGGGGCTGTCATGACGCCTCCACGTTCTCCGGGCTCAGGTGGTGCGATGCGGTGATGAGGGGTGATGAGTCCCGAAGGTAGGGAGAGCGCGTTTCCTGTTCTGTGGCACTGGGTGACCGGCAAGGAACGTTGCTCTCACGACGACGAGGGTCCGCCGGTGAGGAAGACGCCACATGGCAAAGTACCCGACGGGCGTGCGGGTCCCCTCCCCGGCGGAGATCGCCCTCAGTCGGCGAGAGCCCCCAGCTCGCCGTCCGCGTAGAGCTTCCGGCAGGTCTGCCGGCGCACCTTTCCGCTGGTCGTGCGCGGCAGCGCGCCCCTGCGGACCACCACGACCTCGTCCGCGCGCAGCCGCTGTCCGTCGTGCACGGCGGCGCGGACCGCCTCGCGCACCGCGTCGGCGCCGGTCCGGCGCAGCACCCGGCCGTCCGTCTCCACGACGACGACCAGCCGCTCCCGCTCGCCGTCGTCCACGGAGAACGCGGCGGCGCAGTTCGGCCGCAGGCCCGGTACCGCCGACTCCGCGGACAGTTCGATGTCCTGCGGGTAGAAGTTGCGTCCGTTGCGGATGATGACGTCTTTCAGCCGGCCCGCGACGAAGAGTTCGCCGTCGTGGAGGAGGCCGAGGTCGCCCGTACGGAGATACGTCGTCGTACCGCTCTCCCCCGCTATCCGGGCCCGGAACGTCTCCTCGGTCGCGCGCGGACGGTCCCGGTAGCCGAGGGCGACGCACGGTCCGTCGATCCAGATCTCGCCGACCCGGCCGGGCCCGCAGGGGGTGGAGGTGGCCGGGTCGACCACGCGCACCCGGGTCGTCGGCGAGGGGAATCCGGAGCCCACCAGCGGCTGGGCGCCGGGGGCCGCCTCCCCGGTCACCTCCAGCCGGCCGTCCTTCAGGGCCGCCGAGGACGCCCACAGCACGGTCGGGGGCCGGTCGGCGGGGCTCGCGGTCGCCTTGAGGGTGTTCTCGGCCAGCCCGTACCCGGGAGTCATGGCCCGGGGGGCGAAACCGTACGGGGCGAACGCCTCGGTGAACTCCCGTACCGCCCGCCAGCGCACCGGTTCGGCGCCGTTCGCGGCGACCCGCCACGAGGAGAGGTCCAGGTCGGCCGCGCCGGCGTCCCGCAGGGCGGTCACGCACAGCTCGTACGCGAAGCTCGGGGCGGCGGCGTGGGTGCCGCGGTAGGCGGAGAGGGCTTCCAGCCAGCGCAGGGGGCGGCGGATGAAGGCGGCCGGTTCCATCAGGTACGCGGGGATGCCGGAGCACAGCGGCAGCAGCACGCCGAAGAGCATGCCCATGTCGTGGAAGAGGGGAAGCCAGGAGACGACGACGCCGTCGGGGCCGGTGGGCCAGATGTCCTCGGTCTCGGCGACGTTGGCGAGGAAGTTGGCGTGGGAGACCATCACGCCCTTCGGGTCGCCGGTGGAGCCGGAGGTGTACTGGAGCAGGGCGATGTCGTCCGGGAGGGGGGCGGGGCCGTGCCAGGGGACCGGGGTGGTCGGCAGGGCCTCGGTGTCGATGAGGGTGAGGCCGGCCAGTTCGGGCAGGTCGGCGAAGTGCCGCTCCAGGTCGGCCTTGAACGCGCCGGTGGTGAGGATCGTGGTGGTGCCCGCGTCGTCGGCGATGCGGCGCAGCCGCTCCAGGCCGCGGCGGCGGGTGGGCGGCTGTACGGGGGCGGCGGCGACGCGGGCGTGCATGCAGCCCAGCAGGGACCGGACGAACTCCAGGCCCGAGGGGTAGAGGAGCAGGGCGCTGTCGCCCGGTCGCAGGCCGGCGGCGGTGAGGGTGGCGGCGCGGGTGCGGGCGTCGGTGTCCAGGCGGGCGTAGGTGAGGGTGCCGTCGGGGGTCTCGCCGTCGCGGAGGTGGATGTACGCGAGGGCGTCGGGCTGTTCGGTGGCTCGGCGGTGCAGGGCTTCGGTGACCGTGGTGACCTGGGTGGCCGGGGGTGGGATGAGGGTGGCGGCGAGAGGCATGGTGGGTCCGTTTCTTCGGTCGTGGATGAGGTTCGACTTCAGGAAGGGACCGCGACGGTGGGGGTCGGGAGGGGGGCCGAGGCGTGCGCGGGGTTCTTGGCGGGGGGGGGGGGTGGGCGCGGGGCGGGGTGCGTTGTCGGGTGCGGGCTCGGTGGGGGTTCTCGCGCAGTTCCCCGCGCCCCTTGAAAGCCAGGCCCTACGGGCCTGGAAGGGGGTGCGTTGTCGGGTGCGGGCTCGGTGGGGGTTCTCGCGCAGTTCCCCGCGCCCCTTAAGAGCCAGGCCCTACGGGCCTGGAAGGGGGTGCGTTGTCGGGTGCGGGCTCGGTGGGGGTTCTCGCGCAGTTCCCCGCGCCCCTTGAAAGCCAGGCCCTACGGGCCTGACGGGGCCCGGCGGGGGTTGTGGGTGCCGGGCCGCCCTCGGGGGGGGGTGGGTCAGTCGATCAGGGAGTGTTCTCGGGGGGATCGCTGGTGGGGGACGCGGGTGGGGTGGGGGGTGTTGAGTTTGGCGCCCTCGACGTCCATGTCGGGGAGGGCGGCGTTCAGGGGGCGGGGCAGCCACCAGGCCGAGCGGCCCAGGAGGGCGAGGACGGCGGGGACGATGGCCATGCGGACGACGAAGGCGTCGAGGAGGACGGCGACGGCGAGGCCGAAGCCGATCATCTTGACGAAGTCGTTGGCGTCGAGGATGAAGCCGGAGAAGACGCTCGCCATGATGATCGCGGCGGCGGAGACCACCCGGCCGCCGTGCCGGAAGCCGGTGACGATCGCCTGCTCGGGGCTCTCGCCGTGGACGAAGGCCTCGCGCATACGGGTGACGAGGAAGACCTCGTAGTCCATGGCGAGTCCGAAGACCACGCCGATCATGAAGATCGGCATCGTGCTCATGATCGGGCCGGGCTGGTCGATGCCGAAGACGTCCTTGAGCCAGCCCCACTGGAAGACGGCCACGACGGCGCCGAGTGCCGCGGTCACCGACAGCAGGAACCCGAGAGCCGCCTTGAGCGGGACCAGGAGGGAACGGAAGACGAGGACGAGCAGGACGAAGGCGAGTCCGACGACCAGGGCCAGGTACGGCACCATCGCGTCGTCGAGGGTCTGCGAGAAGTCGATGAACAGCGCGGTCTGGCCGGTGACCAGGACGGTCGCGCCGACCTTCGACTCGAAGCCGGGGGCGGTGGCGCGGATCGCGTGGACCAGGTTCTCGGTCCGTTCGTCGGTCGGGCCGGTCGTGGGGACGACGTTGACCATCGCCGTGTCGCCCGCCTCGTTGACCGTGGCGGGGCTGACGGAGGCGACACCGGGCTGTTCGGCGAGGTCCGCGCCGACCCGTTCGGCGGCCGTCTTCGCGTCCTTCGCCTCGACCGTGATGAGCAGCGGGCCGTTGAAGCCGGCGCCGAAGGAGTCCGACAGCATGTCGTACGCCTTGCGCTGGGTGGTGTCCTCGGCCATCGTGCCCTCGCCCGGCAGCCCCAGCTCCAGGCTCGCGGCGGGTACGGCGAGCGTGCCGAGGCCGACGACGCCGAGGAGCAGGACGGCGACCGGGCGGCGCAGCACCCACGCGGCCCAGCGGGAGCCGAGGTTGGGCCGGGCCTTCGCGGCGCGCTTGGCGGCCTTGCGCTGCCGGCGGGCGCTGAGGGGCTTGCCGGAGTGGAGGTGGCGCTCGCGGCGGGGCAGCACCTTGACGGGGGCGTAGGCGAGGAGCGCGGGGACGAAGGTGATCGCGATGAGGACGGCGACGGCGACCGTGCCGGCCGCGGCCAGCCCCATCTTGGTGAGCATCGGGATGTCGACGACGGCGAGACCGGCCAGGGCGACGATGACGGTCAGACCGGCGAAGACGACGGCGGACCCCGCGGTGCCGATGGCGCGTCCGGCGGCCTCCTCGCGGGAGTGGCCCTCGGCCGTCTCGGAGCGGTAGCGGGAGACGATGAACAGGGCGTAGTCGATGCCGACGGCCAGGCCGATCATCAGGGCCAGCGTGGACGTCGTACTGGACAGACCGAGCGTGCTGCCGAGCGCGGTGATGCCGCAGATGCCGACGCCGACGCCGATGACGGCGGTCAGCAGGGACATACCGGCGGCGATCATGGAGCCGAAGGTCAGCAGCAGGACGATGGCCGAGACGAGGATGCCGAGGGACTCGGCGTTGTTCTTGGCGGCCTCCACCGCGACGGCGTCACCGCCCGCCTCGACGGTCAGTCCGCTCTCCCGGGCGTCGGCGGTGGCCTCGGTGAGGGCGTCCTTCGCCTTGTCGGTCAGCTCGGTGGCGGCGACCTCGTAGAGGACGGTGGCGTAGGCGGTGGTGCCGTCCTTGCTGACGGCGCCCGCCTGGTAGGGGTCGGCGACGCCCTTCACCAAGGGGGCCTCGGCGAGGTCGGCGAGGAGCTGCTCGACCTTCGCCTTCCGGTCGGGGTCGGAGACCTTGCCCTCGGGTGCGCGGACGACCACCCGGGCGGTGGCGCCGTCCGCGCTCGCGTCCGGGAAGCGCTCCTTGAGCAGGTCGAAGGCCTTCTGCGACTCGGTGCCCGGCATCGAGAAGGTGTCGGCGGGCGGGGCCGGGGCGGCGGAGGCGGCATAGCCGACGCCGACCAGGATCAGCAGCCACAACAGTGTCGTCCGGCCTCGCCGTCGGAAGGCGAGTCGGCCAAGTTTGTAGAGGAACGTAGCCACGGCGAAGGGGACTCCCGTCGGGTTCGCTGGGTGGTGGGGGAGGTGGAGGGGTCGAGGGGTGGAGTGGGTGGGTCGGGAATGCGGAAACTTGGCCACCGTAACAAACCGCTGGAGCGGTTTGGCCAGTTCAACCAGGTGGGCGAAGCGGACAGTTGAACACCGGCACCCCGGGAGAACGGAAGGGCGGCCGTCACTTTTCCGCCAATCTGGAAAACCGCAAGAGCGGTTTGTTAGCGTCCCGGCAGCTTCCACACCGCTCACCGAGACGAGAGGCCCTTCGCCGTGACAACTTCCCTGGACAGACCTCGCCCGGCACCGCCGGCGAGCGCCACGGCCGGCGGCGGGGCATCCCCCGTACGGGCCGAACGGACCTTTGAGCCCGCGGTGGACGGCCTGCGCGCGGTCGCCACGCTGATGGTGCTCGTCGCCCACCTCGCCCAGTGGACCGGGGCGCTCATCGACAAGACCGGCAAGCCGGGCCCGTTCGCCCCGGTGATGACCGGCTTCCTGGTGGCCATCCCGATCTTCCTGATCATCAGCGGCTATCTGCTCTACCGCCCCTGGGCCGACGCCGCGCTCGGTGGCCGCAAGGCGCCGAACACCCTGCACTACTACTGGCACCGCGTCCTGCGGATCTTCCCGGCCTACTGGCTGTTCATGATCACCACGCTGCTGGTGTTCAACCGCGAGCAGCTCGGCGACGGCTGGCGCACCCTGCGGCTGCTGACCGTGCAGCATGTGCAGAACTGGGCGGACCTGCGCACCGATCCGGGCATGACCAACTGGGCGCAGACCTGGAGCCTCGCCACCGAGGTGCACTTCTACATCGCGCTGCCCGTGATGGCGTTCGTGCTGCACAAGGCGCTGCGCGCGACGAAGAACCTGAAGCTCGCCGGGGCGGTGCTCACCGCGGTGATCGTCGCCGACTTCACCTGGCTGGTCGCCACCAGCCCGTCGAGCCCGCTGGGCCCGCCGTCGCTGTGGTGGCTGCGCGGCTACCTCGGGTTCCTCGCGGCCGGCATGCTGCTCGCCCTGGTCGCCGCGAAGGCGCGCACGGGGCAGCGGCTCGCGTTCGTGGAGCTGGTCCGCAGCCGTCCGTGGGCCTTCTGGGGCGCGGCGGCCGTGGCGTACGCGGTGTCCAACACCGAGTGGGCGGGGAGCATCGCCTCGATCGTGCTCACCAAGGACGAGGCCGCGATCAAGTACCTGTGCCACATGGTGGTCGCCGTCGGGCTCGCGGCGCCGCTGCTGCTGGCCCAGGGGAGCGGGCCCGAGCGGTTGCTGGCGCGGCCGACGGTCGTGTGGCTCGGGCGGAACTCCTGCGGGGTGTTCCTGTGGCACCTGGTGATCATGCAGTGCACCGTCTGGTACCTGATGGACAGCGACTTCGGGCAGCTGGGGACGGGGGCGTTCTTCGCTCTGCTGCCGTTCGTGCTGGCGTTGTCGGTGCTGGCCGGGTGGTTGTCCTACACGTTCGTGGAGATGCCGTTGCTGCGGCGGTTCCGGATTCGGTCGCATCGGCCGATCGCCGAGCCGGAGCGCTCCGCTTGAGGGTGGGGTATGTGGTGAACGCCGGTCCCTTGGGGGGCCGGCGTTCGTGTGTGCCTACGGGGGTGGGGGGTTCGGTTCGTCGGCGGGTGCGGGTGAGTGGGGGCTGGTCGCGCAGTTCCCCGCGCCCCTGGGGGAAGCGGGGGCTGCGCCCCCTGCTTTCCCCCTCGCCCCTCACCCTCGCCCCTCACCCTCGCATCTCCCCCAAGGAGACCGCTTACGCCGTCTTCGGGGCCGCCCTCATGCCGATGTAGGCGTACTGGGTGCCGTCGGGGGTGGTGGTGAAGACGACCGGCATCCAGTCCTCGGTGAAGGAGGCGCCGCCGCCGGCGCCGGCGAAGACGGTGTCGGAGAGGGGGACGAGGTCCATCTCGAGGTCAGGGGAGTAGCCGGCCATGCCGTCGACGAAGGCGTACACCAGGTGGGGTTTTCCGTCGCGCTCGGAGACGGTGATGAGGACGCCCTCGCGCTTGTAGGTGCCGGCCCAGGGGGTGATGTCGACGGCGGGCGGCTGCTCGGCGGGGGCGAAGGGGGCGGGCATCGTGACGTCGGCCAGGTCGGCGAGGAGTTCGCGCATGAGGTCGGCGTAGAGGAGACGGGAGCCGCCGCCGTTGGTCAGGAGCGCGACGGCCACGCCCGCGCCCGGCACCACCCGGAGGTAGGCGTACTGGCCGATGGAGGCGCCGTCGTGGCCGAAGCCGGGGACGCCGTCCCAGTCGTAGAGGGTCCAGCCGAGGCCCCAGCCGTCGGCGCTCACCGTCCACTTGTCGGGGACGTCCGTCTCGCGGTGGCGCATCGCGGCGACCGAGTCGGGGGCGAGGAGGCGGGTGCCGTCGGCCGCCAGGCCGTCGGCGAGGTGCAGCTTGGCGAAGCGGACCAGGTCGCCGGCGGTGGCGCAGACCCGGGCGGCCGGGCCCGCGGCGCGCGGCATGAGGTCCCAGGCGGGGGCGAGCATCTGTTCGCCCTCCGGGCCGGCGAGGTGCCCCATGGCCGCGCGGAACGGCAGCACCTCCTCCGGGAGCGTCATGGTGTGCGTCAGGCCGAGCGGGGTGAGCAGCCGGTCCTTGAGGGCCTGGTCCCAGGTGGTGCCGGTCAGCACCTCGACCATGCGGCCGAGCACCACGTACCCGATGCCGCTGTACGACACCGCCGTACCCGGCGGACAGTCCATCGCCACGCCCTTGGCGGCCTCGACGTACTTGGCCAGGCTGTCGTCGCCGCGCCCGGTGTCGAGGTGGAAGTCGCAGGTCAGGCCGCTGGTGTGGGAGAGCAGCATCCGGCTGGTGATGACCTGGGTGGCCTCGGGGTCGATGGTCGCGAACTCCGGCAGGACGCTGACCACGGGGGCGTCCAGGTCGAGGTCGCCGGACTCGGCCAGCTGCATGATCAGGGCGGCCGTGTAGACCTTGGCGATCGAGCCGAGCTGGAAGACGGAGTCGGTGGTGGCCTCCACCCCGGTCTGCCGGTTGAGGACACCGCTGGCCAGCTCCTGCACCTCGTCGTCGATGACGAAGGCGAGGGTCGCGCCGGGTACGTCGTGCGTCTCGCGCAGTTCGTCGAGGCGGTGCTGCCAGTGGCCGAGGTCGATCCGGCGGCCGGTGGCCAGCTCGATGACGTCGGCGGTGGGGGCGGCGGCCTCGGAGGCGGGGGCCTCGGTCTCCTCGGCGGGGGCCGGGGCGGGCCGCGGGACGGCCGGGGGCGCCGCCTCCGCCGGGTCCGCCGTGCCGAAGGCGCCGGTCGTGCCGTCCCAGGTGCCGGATGCGCCGTCCATCGTCCAGGTCCCGGTCAGGCCCCAGCTGTCGCTGGCCTCCCAGCTGCCGGTCGCGTTCCAGGTGCGGAGGTCGTTCCACTGCGAGCCCTGCGTCTTCTTCGACATGGCGTGTCCTTCGGAGGGGGTGGCGTGCGCTGTGAGGAACACTGTACGAAGTGCGCACAGTGTGCGCAAGTCCGTACGGCGTTCATTACCGGCCAATGAAAAACCGTCCACGGCCGGTACGGATCGCCGTGGACGGCGGGCGGGGAGCGCGGGCCGGGCCCGGGGTCAGCCCCGCGCGGCACCCCGGTCGAGGCGGGCCTCCAGTCCGTCGAGGACCCAGTCCAGTCCATGGGTGAAGTTGTCCACCAGGACCTCGGACGAACGGCCGCCCTGCTGTGCGGCGTAGCGCCGGCGGAGGTGCGGATAGTCGCGGGTGGCCTGCTCGACGGCCGGCCACACCTTGCGCGTCCAGTCCTCCTGGCTCTGCCCGCTGCGGGCGAGCATCGTGAGCCAGGCAGCCTCGCTGGTGGTCATGCCCAGCACGTACGCGAAGAGGATCCGCACGACGTGATCGGCCTGCTCCAGGTCGAAGCCCGCCTCCTCCAGCATGGCGAGCATCCCCTCCGTGAGCCGCATCGAGTTCGGCCCGAGGGAGACACCCACCTCGCCCAGCATCGGGGCGATCCAGGCGTGGCGCAAGATCGTCGAACGAACACCGTGCGCACAACGGGCCGCCGCCGCACGCCAGTTCGCGGCGGCGTCCGGGCCGGGCACCTCCATCTCGCCGTAGACGTGGTCGACGACCAGCTCGATCAGCTCGTCCTTGCTCGCCACGTACGAGTACATCGAGGTCGCGCCCGCGTGCAGCCGGGTGCCGAGGCGGCGCATGCTCAGCGCGGCGGCGCCCTCCTCGTCCAGCAGCCTCACGGCCTCCGCCACGATGACGTCCCTGCTCAGCACGGGCTGCTCGCGCTTCGGGCGCTGCGGGCGGGTCCACACGGACCGGAACACCCGGACCTCGGGCTGTGTCCTGGACTGCTTCTCCTCGGGCATATGGCCTCCTCCTCGGCTCCCCCGTGAGCGTACAGGCCCGACGGAACGCCGTACGATGTTGCGCACACTGTTCGCGCTACGTACAGTGTGCGACTACCGGCACACCGCACAAGAGCGCACGAGAAGCGCGCGGCGCGAAATCGACTGGATAACAAACCGCGTTGCTGGTTTTATTGAACTCCGGAGCAGCCCCACATTTCTGTTCGAAAGGTTTCGTCATGGAAGTCGACGTCAACGCACGTCATCCGCGCCGCTGGCTGATCCTGATCGTGTTGTGCCTCAGCACGCTGGTGCTGGTCATCGACAACATGGTGCTGACGGTGGCGGTGCCGCCGATCGCGGAGGACCTGAAGGCGAGCGCCCAGGACATCCAGTGGATCCTGGAGTCCTACATGCTGGTCTTCGCCGGTCTGCTGCTGACGGCGGGAAGCCTGTCGGACCGGTACGGCCGCCGCAAGGTCATGATCATCGGCCTGGCGGTCTTCGGGGTCGCTTCGGTACTGGCCACCTGGGCCGGCAGCGCGGAGACACTGATCCTCGCCCGGGTGCTGATGGGTATCGGCGGCGCCCTGCTGATGCCGAGCACGCTCTCGATCCTCATCACCGTCTTCGACGAGGACGAGCGGCCCAAGGCGATCGGCGCGTGGAGCGCGGTGGCCATGATCGGTCTGGTCGGCGGGCCCGTCTTCGGCGGTGTGCTCATCGCCCACTTCTGGTGGGGTGCGGTCTTCCTCATCAACATCCCGATCGCCCTGCTCGCGATCGTCTCGGCGCTGGTGCTGATGCCGGAGTCCAAGGGGCCGTGGCGCAAGCCCGACCCGCTGGGCACCGTGCTGTCGGTGGTCGGGATGACCGCGCTGGTCTGGACGATCAACGAGTGGCCGAAGGACGGCCTCACCCACCCGACCACCCTGGCGGCGGCCGTCGTGAGCGTGGTGGCGCTGGTCGGGTTCGGTGTCTGGGAGACCCGGATCCCGAACCCGATGATCCCCATCTCCCTGTTCAAGAACCGGGTGTTCACCGGGGCGAGCTTCTCGCTGGTCCTGCTGACGTTCGCCAACGGCGGGCTGATGCTGGTCCTCACGCAGTACCTCCAGCTGGTGATGGGCTACTCCCCCACCAAGACGGGTCTGGCCTTCATGCCGGCCGCCGTCGCCTCCCTCGTCTTCAACGGCGTCGGCGCGGCGCTGGCCAAGAAGATCGGCAACCGGGCGCTCGCCGTCAGCGGACTCCTGGTCATCGCGGCCGGGTTCGGCACGCTGTCGACGCTGTCCTCGGGGGACGGCTTCGGGACGCTGTCGGTGGCGATGGTGCTGATGGGCGCGGGGGCGGGGCTGGCGATGCCGGCGGCCATCGCCGCGCTGATGAGTGCGGTGCCGCAGGAGCACGCGGGAGTGGGGTCGGCTCTCAACGACACCATCCAGCAGGCGGGCGCGGCGTTCGGTGTGGCGGTGCTCGGTGCGGTGCTCTCCAGCACGTACACCTCGCAGATGCCGTCGTCGGCGTCGGAGGCGGCGCGCGAGTCCGTCGGCGAGGGGCTGGCGGAGGCCTCGCGGACCGGGGACGCGGGGCTGTTGGACTCCGTCCTGGACTCGTTCACGGGGGCCGTGTCGAGCAGCTTCACGGTCGGGGCGGCGGGGGTCGTGGGAGCGGCTGTGCTGGCGCTGTTCCTGATGAAGGGGGCCGGTAAGGGGGAGGCTCCGCCGGTGAAGGCGGAGGAGGAGGCGCCGGAGGTGGTGGGGGTTCACTGAGGGTGGTGTGAGGTCATGACGGCGGCGGGGCTCCTTGGGTGGTCCTTGGAGCCCCGCCGTCGTCTCTTTGCGCCGTGCCTACTGGGTCGGGGTGCGGTTTCGTCGGCGGGTGCGGGTGTGTGGGGCTTCTCGCGCAGTTCCCCGCGCCCCTGGAGAGGCGGCTGCGCCGCCGTCTACCGGGGCGCGTTCAGGATCGAGGGGAGTGCGGTCAGGAACTCGGTCGCGTCCTCCTGGGACAGGATCAGCGGGGGTGCCAGGCGGATGACGTCCGGGGCGGGGGCGTTGAGGAGGAAGCCCGCCTGCTGGGCCGTGTCCTGGATGCGGGCCGCCACGGGTTCTCGTAGGGCGATGCCCAACAGGAGGCCCGCGCCGCGGACTTCGGCGACCAGGGGGTGGGAGAGGGCCTCGATGCCGGTGCGCAGGTGTTCGCCGACGTGTTTCACCCGGGCCAGCAGGCCCTCCTTCTCGATGGTGTCCAGGACCGCGAGCGCCGCCGCGCAGACGACCGGGTTGCCGCTGAACGTGGAGCCGTGGGAGCCGGGGGTCAGCAGGTCGGCCGCGCGGCCGTGGGCCAGGGTCGCGCCGATGGGCAGTCCGCCGCCCAGGCCCTTGGCCAGCGTGGTCACATCCGCCTCGACGCCCTCGGCCTGCGCCGCGAACCAGTGCCCGGTACGGCCGATGCCGGTCTGCACCTCGTCCAGGACCAGGAGCGTGCCGGTGGCCTCGGTGATCTCGCGGGCGGCCCGCAGATAGCCGGGGGGCGGGGTCACCACTCCGTTCTCGCCCTGGACGGGCTCCAGGACGACCAGTGCGGTGTCCTCGGTGACCGTCGCACGCAGGGCGTCCGCGTCGCCGTACGGGACGAAGTCGACCGGGCCCGGGAGCGGGGCGAACGGGGTCCGTTTGGCGGGCTGGCCGGTCAGGGAGAGGGCGCCCATCGTGCGGCCGTGGAAGCCGCCCAGCGCGGCGACCATGTGCGGACGGCCCGTCAGGCGGCCGATCTTGAACGCGGCCTCGTTGGCCTCGGCGCCGGAGTTGGAGAAGTACACCCGTCCCGCGCGGCCGGACAGTTCCAGCAGGCGTTCCGCCAGGGCGACCGTCGGTTCGGCCATGAAGAGGTTGGAGACGTGGCCGAGGGACGCCGCCTGTTCGGTGAGGGCCCGCAGGATCGCGGGGTGCGCGTGGCCGAGGGAGTTCACGGCGATACCGGCCAGCAGGTCCAGGTACTCGTTGCCGTCCGTGTCCCACACCCGGGTGCCGGCGCCGCGCGCCAGCGACAGGCGGGGGGTGCCGAAGTTGTCCATCAGGGCGCCCTGCCAGCGCCGGGTGAGGTCCCCGGGGCCGTTCGTGGCGCCGTTCGTATCGCCGCTCATGCGGCTGCCTCCCGTCGGCTCGTGGAGCGGGTCTCGTCCGGCACGACCATCGTGCCGATGCCTTCGTTGGTGAAGATCTCCAGCAGGATGGAGTGCTTGACCCGGCCGTCGATGACGCGGGCGGTGCGCACCCCGTTGCTGACGGCGTGCAGACAGCCCTCCATCTTGGGGATCATGCCGCTGGCCAGGCCGGGCAGCAGATCGCGCAGTTCGCTCGCGCTGAGTTTCGGGATGACCTCCTCGCTGTGCGGCCAGTCGGCGTACAGGCCCTCGACATCGGTGAGGATGAGCAGCATCTCGGCGCCGAGCGCGGCGGCCAGGGCGGCGGCGGCCGTGTCCGCGTTGACGTTGAAGACACCGCCGCCTGCCGCGTCCTTGGCGTCGGAGCTGCGGGCGATGGAGGAGATGACGGGGATGCGGCCGTTGTCGATGAGGGCCTGGACCACGCCGGCGTCGACGGTGGCGACCTCGCCGACCCGGCCGATGTCGACCGGTTCGCCGTCGACGTCGGCGTAGCACTTCACGGCGGTCATCAGCCGGGCGTCCTCGCCGGTCATCCCGACGGCGTGCGGCCCGTGCTCGTTGAGCAGTCCGACGAGTTCGCGCTGCACCTGGCCGGCGAGGACCATGCGGACGACGTCCATGGTCTCGTCAGTGGTGACCCGCAGTCCGCCGGTGAAGTGGGACTTCAGGCCGAGGCGTTCGAGCTGGGCGCTGATCTGCGGGCCGCCGCCGTGCACGACGACGGGGTTCAGGCCGGCGTGCCGCAGGAACAGGATGTCCTGGGCGAAGGCCGCCTTGAGGGCCTGGTCGACCATGGCGTTGCCGCCGAACTTGATGACGATGGTCTTGCCCTGGTGGCGGGCCATCCACGGCAGCGCCTCGACAAGTGCGTGGGCCTTGGGCAGCGCCTTCTGTCTGCGGTCGGCGGCCAGACCGGTCGGGGTCAGATGGTCGTCGGGTCCGGCGTCGGCGCCGGTCTCCATGAGTGTGGTCACGACGAGTACTCGCTGTTCTCGTGGACGTACTGGGCGGTCAGGTCGTTGGCCCAGATCACGGCGGACTCGGTGCCGGCGGCGAGGTCCGCGGTGATGCGCACTTCCCGGCCGCTCATGTCGACCAGGGCGCGGTCGTCGCCGACCGAGCCGCTCTTGCACACCCAGACGTCGTTGATGGCGACGTTCAGCCGGTCGGGGTCGAAGACGGCGGCGGTGGTGCCGATCGCGGAGAGCACCCGGCCCCAGTTGGGGTCCTCGCCGTGGACGGCGCACTTGAGGAGGTTGTTGCGGGCGATCGTGCGGCCCACCTCGACCGCGTCGCTCTCGCTGTCCGCGCCGACCACCTCGATCCGGATGTCCTTGCTCGCGCCCTCGGCGTCGCCGATGAGCTGCCGGGCGAGGTCGGCGCAGACGGCGCGTACGGCCTCGGCGAACTCCTCGGGGGCCGGGGTGACTTCGGCGGCGCCGGAGGCGAGCAGCAGGACCGTGTCGTTGGTGGACATGCAGCCGTCGGAGTCGACGCGGTCGAAGGTGGTCCGGGTGGCGTCGCGCAGGGCCTGCCCCAGGGCGGCGCTCGGCACGTCGGCGTCGGTGGTGAGGACGGCGAGCATGGTGGCGAGGCCGGGGGCGAGCATGCCGGCGCCCTTGGCCATGCCGCCGACCGTCCAGCCGTCGCCCTCGTACACGGCCGTCTTGTGCACGGTGTCGGTGGTCTTGATGGCGACGGCCGCGCGTTCGCCGCCGTCCGGGGCGAGTCGGGCGGCGGCCGTCCCGACGCCCGTGAGCAGCCTGTCCATCGGCAGCCGTACGCCGATGAGTCCCGTGGAGGCGACGGCCACCTCCTCGGCGGCGAGGCCGAGGAGCTCCGCGGTCCGGCGTGCGGTGGCACGGGTGTCCTGGTCGCCCTCGGGGCCCGTGCAGGCGTTGGCGCCGCCGGAGTTGAGGACGACCGCGGATATGTGGCCGTCGGCCAGGGCCTCGCGCGTCCATCGGACGGGGGCGGCCTGGACCCGGTTGGACGTGAAGACACCGGCGGCGGCCGACCGCGGACCGTGGTTGACCACGAGGGCGAGGTCCGGACTGCCGTTCTGTTTGATCCCGGCGACGACGCCCGCCGCCGTGAACCCTTTCGCTGCGGTGACGCTCATGGTGCGACTCCGATCGTGGAAAGCCCCAGCTCCTCGGGGAGTCCGAGGGCGACATTCATGCTCTGGACGGCACCCCCCGCGGTGCCCTTGGTGAGGTTGTCGATGGCGCTGATCGCGATGATCCGGCCGGCCGAGGTGTCGAGGGCGACCTGGATCTGTGCCGCGTTCGACCCGTACACGGCGGACGTGGCGGGCCACTGCCCCTCGGGCAGCAGCCGGACGAACGGTTCGTCGTGCAGTGCCTTCTCGTACGCGGTCCGTACGTCGTCGGCGGTGACCCCCGGCTTCGCCTTCGCGCTGCAGGTGGCGAGGATGCCGCGGGGCATGGGCGCCAGGGTCGGGGTGAAGGAGACGGAGACCGGCTCCCCCGCGGCGGCGCTCAGGTTCTGCATCATTTCAGGGGTGTGCCGGTGTTCACCACCCACGCCGTACGGGCTCATCGACCCCATGACCTCGGAGCCGAGGAGGTGCGGCTTGGCGGCCTTGCCCGCGCCGGAGGTCCCGGAGGCGGCGACGACCACGGCCTCGGGTTCGGCGAGGTGGGCGGCGTAGGCCGGGAACAGGGCGAGGGAGACGGCGGTCGGGTAGCAGCCCGGCACCGCGATCCGGTTCGTACGGCGCAACTCGGCGCGGGCTCCCGGCAGTTCGGGCAGGCCGTAGGGCCAGGTACCGGCGTGCGGGGAGCCGTAGAAGCGCTCCCAGTCGCCGGCCCGGCGCAGCCGGAAGTCGGCGCCGCAGTCCACCACCAGCACGTCCGGGCCCAGTTCCCGGGCGACGGCCGCCGACTGCCCGTGCGGCAGGGCGAGGAACACGACCTCGTGCCCCGCCAGCACCTGTGTCGTCGTCGGCTCCAGCACCCGGCCGGCCAGCGGTGGCAGATGCGGCTGGAGACCGCCCAGCAGCTGCCCCGCGTTGGAGTTCCCCGTCAGGGCGCCGATCTCCACCTCGGGGTGCCCGATCAGCAGGCGGAGAAGCTCACCTCCCGCATAACCGCTCGCTCCGGCTACGGCTGCTCGCACTGTCATGACCCCTCCCGGTTCGGCACGGATTGCCGTTGTAACCGGGGGCGGAGCGCCCCAACAAGGGGTTTCATCATGTTCATGACAATAAAACCGGGCGAGAAACGGGACGGGAGCGGGGGGGGGGGGGGGGGGCGGGGGCGCCCCCCCCCCCCCCCCCCCCCCCCCCCCGGGGGGGGGGGGGGGGCCGGCGCCGGGCCCCCCCCCCCCCCCCCCAGCGCTTCGGACGACTACGCCGTGGCGCTTGCCCGGACGCTGTCGCCCAGGGTGTCCGCCACTTCCTTCCACTCGGTGAGGGAGACGGTCAGGGGCGGCAGGAGCTTCAGTACGTGCCCCGACCCCGAGGTCTCGGCGACGACGCCCGCGCGGAACAACCCCTCCCGTGTCCGCTCCGCCGTCTCGGCGGCGGGGAAACGCAGTCCGCTCATCGCGCCCTTGCCGACGACTTCGACGGCACCCGCCGGGAGGGCGTCGGTGATGCTCGTGAGGCTGGTGCGGACGGCGGCGGCCAGTTCGGCCGCGTGGTGGGTGAAGTGCGGGTCGGTCCAGTGGTCCAGGGCCGCGGAGCCCGCCACGAAGGCCAGGTTGTGGCCGCGGAACGTGCCGTTGTGCTCGCCGGGGGCCCATCGGTCGATCTCGCGCCGGATCAGCAGGGCCGCCATCGGCAGCCCCATTCCGCTGAGGGACTTCGACAGGCAGACGAGGTCGGGGCGGAGTTCGGGAGCGTCCTCGAAGCTGAAGAAGGTACCGGTGCGTCCGCAGCCCGCCTGGATGTCGTCCACGATCACCAACGCACCGGTGGCGTCGGCGAGTTCACGGATCCGGGCCAGCCACGCGCGGGGAGCGGTGTGCAGTCCGCCCTCGCCCTGGACCGTCTCCAGCAGGATCGCGGCGGGCCGGGGTGTCGCCGCCCCCGGGCCGAGCGCGTGTTCCAGGGCGGCGAACGGATCGGGGTCGGCCGCGTCGCCGTACGGCAGGATCGTGACGTCGGTCAGGGGCACCCCCGCTCCCCCGCGCAGCAGCGGGGAGGTCGTGGCGGCGAGGGCGCCGAGGGAGGCTCCGTGGAAGCCGCCGGTGAAGGCGATCACCTCGGTGCGGCCGGTGACCTTGCGGGCCAGCTTCAGCGCGGCCTCGACGGCGAGTGTTCCGGCCGGGCCGGGGAACTGGACGACATGGTCGCCGAGGCCGCGCGGTTCGAGGATGAGACTGGTGAACCGCTCCAGGAAGTCGGCCTTGGCGGCGGTGTGCAGGTCCAGCGACTGCACCGGGCCGCCGGCCGCGAGGTAGGAGATCACCCGTTCGACGATGGCGGGCGGGTTGTGACCGTAGTTGAGCGATCCGGCCCCGCACAGCAGGTCCACATAGCGGCGGCCGGAGGTGTCCCACAGGTGGTGCCCGGCAGCACGCTCGAACACCACCGGAAAGTCACGGCAGTAGCTGCGTACGTTCGACTCGTGACGCTCGAACACCGCGAGGGGCGCCCGGTCGGTCTCGGTCATCTCAGCACGTACCTTTCTGGATTCTCGAACTCATGACTCGCGTGACCCCGGTGCGAACGAGGTCACTTGACCAGGACCGTTCCGTCGCCGGGGCGGTGGTCGCGGGAGCGGCGGAGGTCGCTGAAGGCGAACGTCCGCTGGAGCCAGCGGTCACGGCCGTCGTAGCGCGGGGTGAACGCCGAACGGCCGTGCAGGGTGACCCGGTTGTCGACGACGGCGAGGTCTCCGGGGCGCAGCCGTATCGCGGTGTACGTCCGGTGGGCGACCTCGGCCAGTTCGGCGAGGGCCGCTCGGGCGTCGGGGGTCACGCCCCGGGTGGCCGCCTCGTCGAAGCACCAGTCGGGGTCGTCCGGGGCGCCGGTGAGCACGGCGTGCGCGGTGCCCTCGCCGGCCGGGCCGAAGGACGGCGGGGCCTCGGTGACGTACTCGGGGCGGCCGAGCGCGGCCCGGGCGGTGGCCGTCAGCAGGGGCAGGACGCGGCGTACGCAGCTGGTGCGCAGCTCGGCGAGGCCCTCGTGGTCGGCCCGCAGGCAGAGCAGCATGACGTAGTCGGGGCGGTGGGGGTGGAAGGCGTTCTCGGTGTGGAAGGTGAGTTCGACCGAGCCGACGTTGCCCTGGACCTTCTCCTGACCGGGCACCGGGACCACGTCCTGGACCAGGGCGCCGGCCTTCTCCGCCGCGAACGCGGCCGGGTCGCCGAGCCCGGCCGCGAACAGCAGCAGGGTCGCCGCCGCCAGGGAGGGGGTGTGCTGGACGGAACCCTTCACCATGGGGGTCGGGGGCAGACCGGCGGCGCCGATGGGCAGCCGCCGCAGGACGAGGGCGCCGTCGGGGCCGGAGTTCCGGCGGAACTCCCGTACCGGACGCCGTACTTCGGCCGGGGCGTCCTCCCAGGCATGGCGGGCGCGGTCCACCCAGGCCGGGTCGTCGACCCGGTCCCCCGCCTCGTCCAGCAGACCGCTCGTCACCTGGGCCAGCGCGGCGAGGTCCGAGGCGCCGAGGCGCACCGTCCCGTCGCCGGTCGCGGGGCGGGGGGTCCGTGCCGGGTCCGTGGGTGCCGTCGTCGATTCGACGCTGATCACGTCGTGTTCACTTCCGTTCCGTACGTCGCGTGGATGGGGCCGCCGCGTGAAGGCGGCCGGGGGTCGGTCAGGCGCCCATGGCGTCGACGAGGCTCCGGGGGCGCAGGTCGGTCCACTCGCGCTCGACGTACTCCAGGCAGGCGGTGCGGCTGTCCGGGCCGAAGACGGTGGTCCAGCCGACGGGCACGTCGGTGAAGTCGGGCCACAGGGAGTGCTGGTTCTCGTCGTTGGTCAGGACCCGGTAGGTGCCGTCGGGGTTCTCGAAGGGGTTGGTCATGGCGGGTCGGTGTTCCTTTCGGGAGCCGGGAGGCGCTTGGCCTCCCGGTCGGGGGGAGTTGGGCCACGGTCGGCCGGTGGTCCGGCCGGTGGTCCGGGCGGTGTGGCCGGTCGTCAGGTGCGTGGGGTGGGCCGCGCGGCTCGTCTCATCGTTCGACGAAGTCCCAGTAGCGGGTGATCGCGGCCTCGTCGATGTCCGGGATCGCGACCGCCAGATCCCGCAGGCGCCGGAGCGTCCTGTCGTTGTCGAACGCCAGGGTCGGCTGTCGCGGGTCGGGCGTGTTCCTCGCGTGCTCTTCGAGATCCGCCTGGTAGGGCAGGATCGGCAGGTCCTGTCCCCGTCCGCTCGCGCGGCGCAGGCGTCGCAGCCACTCGGTGAGCGGGACCGGTTCGGAGACCGTGCCGCGCATCCGGTCGTGGCCGCTCATGAAGGCATCGACTCCGACGCGGTGCGGGTGGTGGAGGTGGTGCACCCGGGCGGTCCCGGTGCCGGTCAGGATCAGCTCCACGACGGCGCGGGCCAGGACGTCGACGGGGAGCAGCGCTTCCTCCAGGTCCGGTCCGACCGGATGGCAGCCGAGCGCGACGCAACTGGTGAGCAGCCGGGAGAACATGTCGTCCGGACCGACGGCACCGGTCGAGGTGTGCGCCCAGACGCGGCCGAGCCGGTGGATGGCGCCGGTGGCCCCCCGATCGAAGGCCCGCTCCACGAGCCGGTCCGCGACCCACTTGCTCGCCGCGTACCCGTTCCCGAACGGGTGTTTCTCATCGGTGATCGGTGACTCCTCCGTCACCAGCCGGGAGTCCTGGCCGAGGCCGAACACACCGAGGGTGGAGAGGTGGTGGAACGCCTTCGGGCGGCCCTCGGCGGCCAGACGCAGCAGGGTCCGGGTGCCTTCCACGTTGGCCGGCTTCAGCCGGGTGTACGGCGAGAGGTGATGGACGTGCGCGCCGCCGTGCACGATCGTGTCGACCCGCTCGCGCAGCTCCGCCCACTCGGCGGGGCCGAGGCCGAGGTCCACGGCCGCCAGGTCACCCCGGACGACGTTCAGCCGGGGCTCGTCCGACGCCGGCCCGAGGTCGATGCCGTAGCGCCGCAGGGCCCCGGTCAGCCGTTCGTCGGCCTCGGCGTCGGTCCGCGCGCGGACCAGGCAGTGCACCCGTGCCGGTGTCCCGTGCAGCAGCTCGGCCAGGAGGAAGGCTCCGACGAACCCCGTGGCCCCGGTCAGCAGGATCTCCCGAGGACCGTCGGCACACGGGACGGCGTTCCGCGCGTCGGGTGAACCGGACAGCGGCGTGCCGGACGTGAAGCGCAGGGCGGGGCTCAGCTCGGCTTCCGAGTCCGGCACCCAGGACACGGTGTTCGGGCCGTCCTCGGTGAGGTGGCGGGCCAGTCCCGCCGGGGTCGGTGCTTCGAGGAGCGCCGACAGGCCGAACCGGACCTCCAGTGTCTCCCCGATCCGGGCGGCCAGCCGGACGGCGAGCAGGGAGTGACCGCCCAGCGCGAAGAAGTCGTCGTCGGCGGAGACCTCGGGCACCCCCAGCACCTCGGCGAACAGCCCGCACAGCAGGGTCTCCTGTTCGGTCCGTGGCGCCCGTCCGGTACCGGCGGCGGTGTCCGGCGGGGCGGGCAGTGCCCTGCGGTCGAGCTTGCCGTTGGCGTTCAACGGGATCGTGTCGACCTCGACGAACGCGGACGGTACGAGATGGGCGGGGAGGACGGTGGCGAGCCGGGCCTTCAACTCGTCGGCCGCCAGGGATGTTTCGGGGCCCGGTACGACGTACGCCACCAGCCGCTGGTCACCCGGACGGTCCTCGCGGGCGATCACCGCGGCCCGTGCGACGCCGTCCAGCGCGGTCAGGGCGGTCTCGATCTCGCCGGGCTCGATGCGGTAGCCCCGGATCTTGACCTGGTCGTCGACGCGTCCGGCGTACTCCAGCACCCCGGCGCGGTTCCAGCGGGCCCGGTCGCCCACCCGGTACATCCGGGTGCCGGGCGGACCGTACGGGTCGGCGACGAACCGCTCGGCGCTCTGACCGGGGCGTCCGGCGTAGCCGCGGGCGAGTCCGGCGCCGGCGAGGTACAGCTCGCCCCACACTCCGTCGGGGACGGGCTGGAGGCGCTCGTCGAGCACGTACACGCGCGCGTTGCCGATGGGACGGCCGATGGGCACCGGCCCCGCGTCAAGGCGGTCGTGCGGTTCGAGGCGGTGGACGACGCAGCCGACGGTCGCCTCGGTCGGACCGTACTCGTTGATCACCACGGCCCCGGGGTGCCGGTCGCGCCATGCCTGCAAGGCCGTGCCGTCGAGGGCTTCGCCGCCGATGACCAGGTCCCGGGCGTCGCTGACGCGGTCGGGCAGCGACTCCAGCAGCCGCAGATGGCTCGGGGTGACCTTGAGCAGGGCGGGCGTCGGTGTGTTCTCGTCGAGGTCCGCGAACCGCACCCGGCCGCCCGTGACGAGCGGGGTGAACAGCGTGGTCACCGGCATGTCGAAGGCGAGGGAGGTGTGCACCAGGGACTCGCCGGACGCGGCCGGGTACATCGCCGCCGCCTCGCTCAAGTAGGCGGCGAGCGCGCCGTGTTCGACGACCACGCCCTTCGGACGGCCCGTCGATCCGGAGGTGTGGATCAGGTAGGCGGCCTGGTGAGGGTGGACGGGGATGCCCAGGTCGCCGTCGGGGAGATCGTCCGGGACGACCGGGTAGGTCTCCTCGTCCAGCACGATCCGCGCGCCCGCGTCGGCGACCAGCGCGTCGATCCGCGCCCGCGGGTTGGCCGGGTCGACCGGCAGATAGGCCGCCCCGGTCTTCAGAACCGCGAGCAGCGCCACGACCACCTCCGGACGGCGCGGCAGCACCACGGCGACGACGGTCTCCGGTCCCGCGCCGAGCGCGATCAGATGCCGGGCGAGCCGGTTGGCGCGACGGTTCAGCTCGTCGTACGTCAGCTCGTCGTACGTCAGCTCGTCATACGTCAGCTCCGTGGCCCCAGTGGCTGCCGTGGACCCGGTGGCGTCCGTGGCGCCCACGCCCTCCTTGCCGTCCGCGACGACGGCCACCGCGTGCGGGGTGTCCTTCACCTGTGCCTCGAACATCTCCGGCAGCGAGGCCCCCGGCAGCGGCCGGCCGGTGTCGTTGCGGCGGACGAGCACGTCATCGCGTTCGGCGGGGGTGAGCAGGGGCAGGGCGTGCAGGGGACGCGCCGGGTCGGCGGTCACCTCCTCCAGCAGGCGCAGATAGCGGTCGGCGACGCCCTCGGCGGTGGCGCGGTCGAACAGGTCCGAGGCGTACTCGACCGATCCGGACCAGCCGCCCTCGCCCCGCTGGCCGGTCTCGACGAGCGTCAGGGACAGGTCGAACTTGGCCCGGTCGCCGGGCACGTCCCCGACGGTCACGTCGAGGCCGGTCAGCGTGGGGGCGATCGCCTGCTGGTTGACCGTCAGCATGACCTGGAACAGGGGGTGCCGGGAGCGTGAGCGCACCGGGTTGAGGACCTCGACCAGCTGCTCGAACGGCACGTCGGTGTGGTCGTACGCGGCCACGTCCGCCGCGCGCACCCGGTCGAGGAGTTCCTCGAAGGTGGGGTCGCCGGAGGTGTCGGCGCGCAGCGCCAGGGTGTTGGCGAACAGCCCGACGAGGCCTTCGAGGGCGGTGTCCGGGCGGGCCTCCACGGGCGTGCCGATCACGATGTCGTGGCCCGCTCCGAGCCGGTCGAGCAGGGTGACGAGCGTGGCGTGCAGCACCATGAAGGCGCTGGCGCCCCGCTCCCGGCCGAGCGCCTCGACCCGGTCGCGCAGTGCGGCCGGCACGGTGAAGGGCACGGTGCCACCGCGCTGGGAGGCGACGGCGGGCCGGGGCCGGTCGGTGGGCAGCTCGGTCTGGTCCGGGATGCCGGCCAGTTCCCTCGTCCAGAAGTCGAGCCGGTCGGTGGGCAGTTCGCGCTCCCACAGCGCGTAGTCGGCGTACTGGAGGGGCAGCGGGGTCCAGTCGGGGGCGCGGCCGGCGAGCCGGGCGGTGTAGGCGGTGGAGAGGTCGGCGGCGAGGGGCCGCATGGAGGCGCCGTCGCCCGCGATGTGGTGCAGGAGCAGCAGCAGGGCGTGTTCCCGCTCACCGTCGGTGAACAGCACGGCTTGGATGGGCGGTTGGCGGTCCAGGGCGAACGGCGAGCGGGCGGCCTCGGCCAGCCCCGCGTCGAAGGTGGCCGGGTCGAAGGCGGCCGAGTCGCGGTCGGCGGGATCGTACGGCCGGACAGTGAAGCGCGGCTCCGTGTCGACGACGACCTGGTGCGGTCCCTCGGGCCCGTCGGCGATCACCGTGCGCAGCACGTCGTGGCGTCGGCACAGGTCACCGAAGGCGTCCCGCAGGGCGTCCGTGTCGAGGGCGCCGGTCATCCGCAGGACGACGGGGATGGTGTACGTCCGGGACCGGCCGTCGAGCCGGTCGAGGAACCACATCCGGCGCTGTGCCGCCGACAGGGGCACCCGGTCGGGCCGTTCGCGCCGGACCAGCGGCGGCCGGGCGGCCCGGGTCGGCCGGACCGCCGGCAGTTCCGCGAGCCGGGCGACGGTCGGCCGCTCGAAGACCTCCCGGACGGACAGCTCCGCCCCGAGGTCGGCGCGGAACCGGTTGACCAGCCGGGCGGCGAGCAGGGAGTGCCCGCCGAGGTGGAAGAAGTCGTCGTCGGCGCCCACGTCGGGCACACCGAGGACGGCGGCGAAGAGGTCCGCCACCCGCCGCTCCATGCCCTCGGCAGGGCGCCTGCCCGTGCCCTCGGCGGTGCGGTCGGGCGCGGGCAGCGCCTTGCGGGCGATCTTGCCGTTGGCGGTCAGCGGCAGCTTCTCCAGGACGACGAACGCGGCCGGGACCATGTAGTCCGGCAGGGCCCGCGCCGCCGCCGCGCGCAGCGCGGCCGGGTCCGCCGGGTGGTCCGGCTCCGGCACCACGTACGCGACGAGGCGCTTGTCGCCGGGGGTGTCCTCGCGGACGACCACGGCGGCGGCGTCGATACCCGGCTGGGCCGTGAGCACGGCCTCCACCTCGCCGAGTTCGATGCGGAAGCCGCGGATCTTCACCTGGTCGTCGACGCGGCTGACGAACTCCAGCCGCCCGGAGGCCGTCCAGCGGGCCAGGTCGCCCGTGCGGTACATCCGGGTGCCGGGCGCGCCGAACGGGTCGGCGACGAAGCGGCCGGCGGTCAGCCCGGGGCGGCCGTGGTAGCCGCGGGTGACGAGGTCGCCCGCGACGTACAGTTCACCGGCGGTGCCCACGGGCGCGGGGCGCAGCAGCGCGTCCAGTACGTACATCCGGGTGTTCCAGGCGGGTGTGCCGATGGTGATGACACCGGGCGGCACAGGGTCGCCGGGTTCGATGCGGAACAGGCTGCAGCCGATGGTGGTCTCGGTCGGGCCGTACTCGTTGAGGACGGTCACGCCGGGGTGGCGGGCCCGCCAGGCGTCCAGTACGTCGCCGAGCAAAGACTCGCCGCCTAGGACGAGTTGGCCCTCCGGCGAGTACTCCTCGGGCACCACCCCCAGCAGGTGCAGATGGCTGGGGGTGGCCTTGACGAAGTCGGGCCGGGTGACGGCCGCGTCCGGGTCGGGGCCGCTCGCGCCCCAGCGGACCAGTTCCACGGTGCCGCCGGAGATCAGCGGCCCGAACATCCCGGTGGCGGTGAGGTCGAACGAGACCGGCGAGTGCACCAGGACGCGTCGGCGCAGGCTCTCGTACTCATGGGTCGCCCACGCCAGGTAGGCGACCAGCGAGCGGTGTTCGACGACGACGGCCTTGGGCCGTCCGGTGGAGCCCGAGGTGAAGATGACGAACGCGGCGTGTTCGGGCCGCCGGTCCACGGCGGTGAGCGGGCCGGACGGCTGTGCGGCGATCGCCGGGTCGGCCGTCGTCACGACCGGCGCGTCCGTCAACGCCCCGACCGTCGCGGCGAGTTCGGCCGTGGTGACGACGGCGACCGGGGCGATGTCCGCCAGCATGAAGGCCAGCCGGTCGGCCGGGTGTGCCGGGTCGAGCGGCAGATAGCCGGCGCCGGTCTTCAGGGCGGCCAGCAGGGTCACCGGGATGTCCTCGGAGACCGGCATCAGCACGGCGACGTACCGTTCGGGACCGGCTCCCAGGTCGAGCAGGTGCCGGGCCAACCGGTCGGCGCGGGCGTCGAGTTCGGCGTACGACAGCTCGGTCGCGCCGAAGACGACGGCGGGGGCGTCCGGGGTGCGGGCGGCCTGGTCCTCGATCAGGTCGGTGAGCGTCCGGGCAGGCACCTCGTGGTCGTTGCTGTTCCACTCGGTGAGCAGCAGCCGTCGCTCGTCGGCGTCCACGACGTCGAACTCCCCGACCGGGCGGCCGGGTTCGGCGACGACGGCGGTGAGCAGCCGGGTGAAGCGCTCGGCGATCCGGGCGGCCGAGTCGCGGTCGAAGAGGTCGGTGGCGAACTCCAGGAGTCCGCCGATCCCGCCCTCGGGCCGCTCGGTGAGGAAGAACGACAGGTCGAACTTGGCGGCGGGCGACGCGACCGGCCGTACCCGCGCCGTGAGGCCGGGCAGATCGACGGCGAGGTCGAGGGCCGCCTGCTGGTCGGCGTTGTTGAAGTTCAGGCCGGTCTGGAACAGCGGGTGCCGGGCGGTGGAGCGTGCCGGGTTGACCGCCTCCACGACCCGTTCGAACGGCACGTCCTGGTGGGCGTAGGCGGCCAGGTCGGCGGCGCGCACCCGGCGCAGCACCTCGGTGAAGTCGGGGTCGCCGGTCAGGTCGGTACGCAGGACGAGGTTGTTGGCGAAGAAGCCGACCAGCGGGGTGAGGGCCTCGTCCGCGCGGTTCGCGACGGGTGAGCCGATCACGATGTCGTCGCCCGCGCCGAGCCGGTGCAGCAGGGTGGCCAGAGCGGCGTGCACGACCATGAAGACGGTCGTGTGGTGCTCACGGGCGAGCCGGACCAGGGCCTCGTGGACGGCGGGCTCGACCGCGAGCGGCACGGTGTCGCCCCGGTGGGTGGGGACGGCGGGCCGGGGCCGGTCGAAGGGCAGCTCCAGCTGCTCGGGCAGTCCGGTGAGCGCGGTCCGCCAGTGGTCGAGCTGCCGGGAGAGGGCGCTGTCCGGGTCGTCGGCCTCCCCCAGCGCAGCCCGCTGCCACACCGCGAAGTCGGCGTACTGGAGGGGCAGTTGGGCCCAGCCGGGGGCCTCTCCCCTGGCGCGGGCCGCGTACGCGTCGGCGAGGTCGCGGGCGAGCGGGGCCATGGAGGCGCCGTCGCCGGCGATGTGGTGCAGGACGAGCAGCAGCACGTGGTCGCCCGCGCCGAGGTCGAACAGGGTGGCGCGCAGCGGGGGTTGGGCGGTGAGGTCGAACGGGGTACGGACGGCGTCCGCGACGCGCTCGTCGAGTTCCGTCTCGGTGGCGCGGACGACGGTCAGCGGCGGTACGGACGCCAGGACCACCTGGTGGGGTCCGTGCTCGTCCTCGGCGAAGACCGTGCGCAGCTCCTCGTGCCGCCCGGCCAGGTCGTCCAGGGCGGCGGTGAGCGCGGCCACGTCGAGGTCACCGGTCAGCCGCAGCGCGACGGGCAGGTTGTACGTCGGGGACGGGCCCTCGAAGCGGTGCAGGAACCACAGCCGTTCCTGGGCGTACGACAGCGGCAGGCGTCCCTCGCGGGGCAGGGCCGTGACGCCGGTGCGGCGCGGGCCGTTCCCGTCGAGCCGGGTCGCGAGCTTCGCCACGGTCGTCGCCTCGAACAGGACCGACAGTTCGAGGTCGGTGTCGAGGGCGGCGCGGATACGGCCGGCCAGCCGGGTGACCAGCAGGGAGTGGCCGCCGAGCGCGAAGAAGTCGTCGTCGATCGAAACCTCGGGGACGCGCAGCACCTCGGCGAACAGGCCGCACAGGATCTCCTCCTGCGGGGTGCGCGGGCCGCGCCCGGCGGTGTGCGCGAGGTCGGGGACCGGCAGGGCCCGGCGGTCGAGCTTGCCGTTCGGGGTGAGCGGCAGCACGTCCAGGGTGACGATCTGGGCCGGGACCATGTACTCGGGCAGCCGTGCCGCGAGCCGGTCCCGCAGCTCCTGCGCGTCGACCGGGACGCCCGGCGCGGCGGGGACGACATAGCCGACGAGCCACTGCCCGTGGACGGCCGCGGCGGCGCGGGCGACGGCCGGGTGGTCGGTGAGCGCGTCCTCGATCTCGCCGAGTTCCACGCGGAAGCCGCGCAGCTTGACCTGGTTGTCGGCGCGTCCGAGGTACTCCAGCTCGCCGTCCGCCGTCCAGCGCGCCAGGTCCCCGGTGCGGTACATGCGGGCGCCGGGCGGCCCGTAGGGGCTCGCGACGAACCGTTCGGCGGTGAGCGCGGGCCGGTCGAGGTAGCCGCGGGCCAACTGGACACCCTCGACGTACAGTTCACCGGGCGCTCCGGGGGCGACCGGTGCCAGCGTCGAGTCGAGCACATAGACGCGGGTGTTGGCGACGGGGCCGCCGATCAGCACGGTCTCGGTGTCCGCCGGCGCGGCCCAGGCGGTGACGTCCACGGCGGCCTCGGTGGGGCCGTAGGCGTTGAGGAGGACGGCGCGGGAGTCGTCGTGGAAGCGGCGGACCAGCTCGGCGGGCAGGGCCTCGTCGCCCGAGACGACCAGGCGCACGGAGTCCGGCAGCCGGGTCTCGGCCAGGTAGGCGCCGAGCATGGAAGCGCTGAGGTGGACGACGGCGACGGACTCCTCGCGCATCAGCCGCTCCAGGTAGAGCGGGTCACGGTGGCCGTCGGGGCGGGCGACGACGAGGGTGCCGCCGTACATCAGGGTCCAGAAGACCTCCCACACCGACACGTCGAAGCTGACCGGGGTGGACTGCAACACCTGCTCGCCCGGGGCGAGTCGGTGGTCGCGCTGCATCCACCACAGCCGGTTCGCCATGCCCGCGTACGTGTTGACGGTGCCCTTGGGGCGGCCGGTGGAGCCGGAGGTGTAGATGACGTACGCGGCGTTGTCGCCGTGGGCCGTCACCCCCGGGTTCGCCGTCGGTGCGCCCGGATTCCGCGCGGGGCCCTCGGCGTCGGGGGCGATGCGTTCGAAGCCGTCCGCGTCACGGTCGGAGATCAGCAGCCGGGCATGGGAGTCGGCGAGGATGTAGGCGATCCGGTCGGCCGGGTAGCCGGTGTCGATGGGCACGTACGCGGCGCCCGTCTTGAGTACCGCCCACAGGGCCACCATCAGGTCGACCGAGCGGGGCAGCATCACGGCGACCCGTGACTCGGGTCCGACGCCCCGCTCGCGCAGGGCATGGGCGAGCCGGTTCACCCGGGCGTCGAACTCACCGTAGGTGACCCGCTCGCCCTCGAAGCGGACCGCCTCGGCGTCGGGGGTGCGCAGGGCGTGCGCCTCCAGCAGGGCGACCGCCGCGTCCTCGGCGTCGAACGCCACGGTGGTGTCGTTCCAGCCGGTGAGCACCAGGGCGCGGTCGGCGGCGCCGAGGACGTCGACCTCGGAGAGCCGCTGTCCGGGATCGGCGGTGACGCGCTCCAGGACGCGGACGAACCGGGCGGCGAAGCTCTCGGCCGTACGGCGGTCGTAGAGGTCGGTGGCGTACTCCAGGCGGCAGAGCAGGCCGCCGCCCTCGTGGACGTGGCAGTCGAAGTGCACGTCGAACTTGGCGGTGCCGCTGGTGACCGGGCCGGGGTCGGCGGTGACGCCGGGCAGGTCGAAGCGGGCCTCGGTGAGGTCCAGCCAGGCCAGCATCACCTGGAAGAAGGCGTGCCGGGAGCGGGAGCGCTCCGGGTTCACCTCCTCCACCAGGCGTTCGAAGGGGACGCCCTGGTGGGCGTAGGCGGCGAGGCCCGTCTCCCGGACGCGGACGAGCAGTTCCTCGAAGCTCGGGTCGCCGGAGGTGTCCATGCGGTAGACGAGGGTGTTGATGAAGACGCCGACCACGTCGTCGAGGACGGAGTCGGGCCGGTCGGCGATCACACCGCCGAGCGGGATGTCCTCGCCCGCGCCGAGCCGGGTCAGCAGCAGGGACACCGCGGCCTGGAGGACCATGAACGGGGTCGTGCGGGTGCGTCCCGCGAGGTCCAGCATCCGCTGGTACAGCTCGGGGGCGACCGGGAACTCGACATGGTCGCCGCGGTGGGTGGCCACCGCCGGGCGCGGCCGGTCGCCGGGGAAGGTGACCTCGGGCGGCAGGCCGTCCAGGTGCTGCTTCCAGTACTCGATCTGGCGGGGCAGGTCCGCGGCGAGCGTCTCGCGCTGCCAGATCGCGAAGTCCGGGTACTGCACGATCAGTTCGGGGAAGCCGGGCGTGGCGGCGCCGGTCCGGGCGCGGTAGCCGGTGGTGATGTCCTCGGCCATCGGGCGCAGCGAGGCGCCGTCGGCGGCGATGTGGTGCACGACCAGCAGCAGGACGTACGTGTCGGGGCCGGTCTCGTACAGCGTCGTCCGCAGGGGCACGTCGCGGGTCAGGTCGAAGGCTCGGGCCGCGTCGGCGGCGAGGTCGGGGGCGGCGTCGCGGACGTACTCCGTGGTGTAGGGGGTGTCGGGCGGCAGGACCACCTGGTGGGGGCCCTCGGCGTCCTCCGGGTAGACCGTGCGGAGCGCCTCGTGGCGGGCGACCAGTTCGGCCAGGGCGCCGGCGAGGGCGTCCGTGTCGAGGGCGCCGGTGAGCCGGATCGCGAGGGGGATGTTGTAGGTGCCGGAGGAGCCCTGGAGGCTCTGCAGGAACCACATGCGTTCCTGGGCGAACGACAGCGGGACACGGCCGGGCCGTTCCTCGGCGGTGAGGCGTTTGGCCTGGGGTGCCAGGCTGGTCAGCCGTGCGGCGACACCGGCGACGGTCGGGGCGGCGAAGAGGTCGCGCAGCGACACATCGACGCCGAACTCGTCGCGCACCCGGTGCACCAGACGGATCATCAGGATGGAGGTGCCGCCGAGCGCGAAGAACTCGTCGTCGACACCGACGCGTTCGACGCCGAGGACCTCGGCGACGATGGCGCACAGGGACGTCTCCTCGGGCGAGCGGGGCTCGCCGCCGCCCGCCGGGGCGACCGGGGCGGAGCCGGTCTCCACGGCCGCGGCGCCCATGACGAGCAGCCGGTCCGCGTCGTCGACCTCGACCAACTCGCCTGCCAGGACATCCGGTTCGGCCGTCTCGTGGCCGAACCGGCCGAACAGTTCGGCCAGGAGGTCGGCGAGACGGGTGACGGCCGGGGGGTCGAAGGCTCCGGCGAGGTAGGAGAACTTCAGCCGCAGCCGTGCGCCGGGGAAGACGGACAGGGTGACCGGATAGTGGGTGCGCTCGGCGAGGTCGGCGTGGGCCAGGCGCAGACCGCCGGCCTCGATGCCGTCGTCCATCGGGTAGTTCTCGAAGGCGACGACGGTGTCGAACAGCGCGTCGAAGCCGGAGGCGCGGGTCAGTTCCGCCAGCGAGGCGTGCTGGTGGGCGTGGAGGGACCGCTGTTCGCGCTGGAGCCGGGTCAGCAGCGCGGTCAGTGTCTCGTCCCGGTCGATCCGCACCCGGACCGGCAGGGTGTTCACGAACAGGCCGAGCATCGACTCCGCGCCGGGCAGCTCGGGCGGGCGCCCGGATACGGTCGCGCCGAACACGACGTCGTCCCGGCCGGTGAAGGCGCCCAGCAGCAGCCCCCACAGGCCCTGCACCACGGTGTTGAGGGTGAGCCGGTGCGTACGGGCCGTCGCCGTCAGGGCGTCGGTGAGCGCCTCGGACAGCACCAGTTCGTGGACGCCGTGCCCGTCGGAGGCGCGGTCGGCCCGCGCGAGCAGCGTGGGGGCCCGCAGCCCGTCGAGGCGCTCCCGCCACACCCCGGCCGTGGTCTCGTGGTCCTGCCGGTCGAGCCAGGCCAGGTAGTCGCGGTACGGGGCGGCGGGCGCGGGCGGTTCGGCGCCCCCGTACAGGGTGAACAGTTCGCGCACGAGCAGGGGCAGGGACCAGCCGTCGAGCAGCAGGTGGTGATGGGTCAGGACGAGGCGGCGGTCGCCGAGGGCGGTGAACCGCAGCAGGGGCGGGCGGACGACGCTGAAGCCGCGGGCGCGGTCGCGGGCGAGGAAGGCCGCCAGGTCGTCCTCGTCGCGCTCCTCCCAGGGGACCTTCACCTCGGCGGGGACGACCTGCACGGGGGCGCCCGCCGAGCGGCTGCGGAACGCGGACCGCAGGTTCGGGTGGCGGTGCAGCAGGGCGGTGGCGGCGGCCCGCATCCGCTCGGGGTCGAAGCCGCCGTCGGTCTCCAGGACGAGCTGGCCGACGTAGGGGTCCTCGGGCTCGTACAGGGCGAGGAACAGCAGGCCCTCCTGGAGCGGGGAGAGGGGCAGCACGTCGGTGGCGCCCCGGAACCGGTCCAGCTCCTCCTGGGTGATGCGGACGAGCGGCACGTCGGAGACGGTGAGACCGCCCCGGGTGTGCGCGGCCAGTTCGGTCAGGGCCTCGGTCCACGCCTCGGCGAGGGCACGTACCTCGGTCTCCGTGAGGACGCCCGGGGGGGTAGGTCCACTCGGCGGTCAGTGCGCCGTCACGGACGTGGGCGTCGATCTGGAGGGCGTGGGTGAGCGCGAGGTCGTCGTCGGCCAGCAGGCCGACCGCGGCCTCGCCGTCGGCGAGGTGCCAGCCGCCGAGGTCGTGCGCGTCCAGCCGGCCCAGGTAGTTGAAGGCGATCTGGGGTGCGCGCAGTCCGGTGAGCCGGTCGCGCAGCAGGTCGTGGCCGCGACCGCCGTGCGGGACGGCGCGCAGTTCCTCCTTGGTGCGCTTGATGAGGCGGGCGCCGGTCTCGGTGCCGGCGCCCAGGCGCACGGGGTGGATTCGGGTGAACCAGCCGACGGTGGTGGACAGGTCCGTCCCCGCCGGGAGGTGGTCGCGGCCGTGGCCCTCCAGGTCGACCAGGACCGGCCCCTCGCCCCGCCGACGCTGCACGGCGGCCGAGAGCGCGGCGAGCAGGATGTCGTCCGGGCCGGCCCGGTAGGCGGCGGGCAGGGTGGCCAGCAGGGTCCGGGTGAGGTCGGCCGGGACGGTGACGGTGACCGAGCGGGCGGTGCCGTGGACGTCCCGGGCGGGGTCCAGCGGGCGGGCCCCGAGCACCGGTTCCGGGGTGGACAACAGGTCCGTCCAGAGCGGGAGTTCGTCGAGCGGGGCTTGGAGGAGTCCCGCCCAGCGGCGCAACGAGGTTCCGGGCGGGGAGAGTTCGCCGCCCTTGAGCGCCTCGGCGAGGTCGGTCAGCAGGATGCGCCAGGACACGCCGTCGACGACCAGGTGGTGCAGGACGAGGAGCAGCCGGCCGGGGTGCGCGGGCCCGTCGTCGAACCACACCGCCCGGACCATCACGCCGTCGTCGGGTGACAGCGCGCGGCGCGCGGCCTTCTTGTGCCGTGCCACGTCCGCGTCGCGGGCTGCCATGTCACGGGGAGCGGCCAGGTCCTGTCCGTCCGCCTCCTCGTCCCGGACGTGGGTCAGGCAGTCCTCGGCCCGGACGGCGCCCACGGGCCGGATGTACCGGCCGCGCATCCGCAGGGCGTCGTGGCGGTCGAGGACCCGTTGGAGGGCGGCGGTCAGCCGGTCGTACGTCAGTCCGGGCCCGGTGGCCAGCAGCAGGGACTGGGCGAAGCCGGCCGTGGAGCCGGTCCGTTCGGCGAGGCGCCGGGCCATCGGGGTCCCGGGGAGTTCGCCGGCCGGGTCGTCCTCGACGGGCGGGGCCGCCGGTGCCGTCGTGGTGACGGCGGCTAGCCGGGCGACGGTCGGGTGGTCGAAGACGTCCTGGGGGGTGAGGTGGAGGCCCTGGCGGCGGGCGCGGCTGACGAGCTGGATGGCGTGGATGCTGTCCGCGCCGAGGGCGAACAGGTCGTCGTCGACGCCCAGTTCGGGGCGGCCTAGCAGGGCGGCGGCGAGGGTGTGCAGGGTCCGCTCGGCGGCGGTCGAGGGGGCGCGTCCGCCGACCGGGCGGGCCGGGGCGGGCAGCGCGCGGCGGTCGACCTTGCCGTTCGGGGTCACCGGGATCGACGGCAGGACGAACACGGTCACCGGCACCATGTGGGCGGGCAGCCGCCGCGCCAGATACGCGCGGGGGTCGCTCTCGGGAGTGCCGGTGGCGTAGCCGACCAGCTGCCGGGCGCCCGTGGCGGAGTCGTGGACGAGGACCACGGCCTGCTCGACGCCGGGCACGGTCGCGAGGACGGCCTCCACCTCGGCGGGTTCGACGCGCTGGCCGTTGATCTTGATCTGGTCGTCGGCGCGGCCGACGAAGTCCAGGCCGCCGTCGGCCCGGCGGCGCACCAGGTCGCCGGTGCGGTACATCCGGGTTCCGGCCGGACCGTGGGGGTCGGCGACGAACCGTTCGGCGGTGGCGCCGGGCCGGTCGAGATAGCCGCGCGCGAGCTGGACGCCCGCGAGGTACAGCTCACCGGTGATGCCGTCCGGCACCGGTCGCAGGGCCGGATCGAGGACGTGGGCGCGGGAGTTGTGGGTGGGTGTGCCGATGGTGACGGGCTGGCCGGGCACACAGGCGTGGGAGGTGGCGGTGACCGAGAACTCGGTGGGGCCGTATGAGTTGTGCAGCCGGGCCCCGCACACGCGGTGGAAGCGGTCGGCGAGCCCGGCGGACAGCGCCTCGCCGCCGCAGCTGACCATGCGCAGCGAGGCGGTCGGCGCGTCCTCGACCTCGTAGTCGCCCTCGTAGTCGCCCTCGTACTCGTCGAGGAAGGGGCCCAGCATGGCCGGGACGAAGTGGATGACGGTGATCCGCTCGTCGCGGACCAGCCGGGTCAGATAGGCCGGGTCCCGGTGTCCGTCGGGGCGGGCCACGACGAGGGTCGCGCCCCGGGTGAGGGTCCAGAACACCTCCCACACCGACACGTCGAACCCGACGGGTGTCTTGTGCACGACCCGGTCCGCCGGGGTGAGCCGGTACTCGTCCTGCATCCAGGCCAGCATGTTGCCGATGCCGGCGTGGGTGACGACGGTGCCCTTGGGGCGGCCGGTGGTGCCCGAGGTGTGGATGACGTACGCGGCGTGGTCCCCCCGCAGGACGACGCCGGGGTTCGTGTCGGGCTCCCCCTGGCCGAGGGCGCGTACGGTCGCCTCGTCGAGGACGAGGTTCGCGCGGGAGTCGGCGACGAGGTACGCGATCCGGTCGGCCGGATACCCGGTGTCGACGGGCACGTACGCGGCGCCGGTCTTCAGCACCGCCCACAGCGCGACGATCAGCTCCGGCGAGCGCGGCAGCTTCACCGCGACCCGTGACTCCGGTCCCACGCCCCGGCCGCGCAGGGCGTGCGCGAGCCGGTTCACACGGGCGTTGAGTTCGCCGTACGTCAGCCGCTCGCCCTCGAAGACGACGGCCTCGGCGGCCGGGTCCTGGGCCTCGAAGAGGTCCACCAGGGTGCGCGGGTCGGTGGCGTGACCGGTGTCGTTGTGGGTGTGGAAGCGCTCCCGCTCCGCGTCGTCGAGCAGGTCGAGGGCGCCGAGGGGCCGGTCGGGGTGCTCGGTGGCGGCGGTGAGGAGGCGGGTGTAGCGGTCGCGGTGGGCGGCCGCCGTCCCGGGGGTGAAGCGGCCGGGGTGGGCGTTGACCGTGAGCTGGATGCCGTCGCCCGCCTCGGGGTCGCCGAACGCGTGCAGGGCGAGGTCGCGCACCGGGCCGGAGGCCAGCTGGTGCGCGTCCGCCTGAGCGGTGCCGAAGGGCAGACGGGCGGCGGCGAAGGAGAGGACGTTCACGGACGGGCCGCTCAGGGTGCCCGGGTGGGCGGCGGCCCCGAGGTCGCGGCGGAGGTCGTCGTGCGGGTAGCGCTGGTGGCGGGAGGCCTCGGCGAGCCGGGCGGCGACGCGGTCCAGCAGCTCGGTGAAGGTGGTGGAGCCGTCGACCCGGATGCGCAGCGGGACGTCGTTGACGAGCATGGCGGGGGTGGCCAGGGCCCGTGGGCTGAGCCGGGCGGCCATGAACACACGGACGACCACGTCGTGGGCGCCGGTGATCCGGTGGGTGTGCGCGGCCATGGCGGCGATCACGGGAAGCGACCAGCGGGACCCGGCGAGTCCCCGGATGCGCCGGGCGGTCGGCTCGGTCAGCCGGCCGGTGGCGCTGGGCAGGCTGGGGGCGAGACCGGTGGCGTGGGAGGGAGAGGCCGTGGCGGCGGAACCGGGGAGGACGGAGCCGAGTTCGGTGGACTCGGGCAGGTCGGTGAACTCGCCGCGCCAGTAGGTGCCGTCGCGCTCGCGCCGGGCGGAGTCCAGGTAGGCCCGCTCCTCGGCCAGGACCTCGGACAGGGTGCCGAAGCCGCTCGCCGGCGGCTGCTCGCCCGCCGCCAGGGCCGTGTAGACCTCCAGCAGACGGCGGCAGTGCAGCACCTGTCCGTACCCGTCGAGGAGGATGTGGTGGTACCGGAAGTGGAACCAGTGCCGGTCGGGGCCGAGCCGCAGCAGGGTGTGCCGGAACAGCAGGTCGCCGGTGACCGGCACCGGCCGGGCCAGATCGGCGTCGATCCAGGCGCGGGCGGCACCGGCCGGATCGGCCTCGCCGCTCAGGTCGAGATACTCCAACTCCCCCTGGACGGACGGGTCCACGCTCTGGCGGACCGTCTCGCCGTCGTCCTGGAAGCGGACCCGCAGTGCCTCGGTCTCGGCCACGGCCCGCTCCACGGCGCGGGCCAGCAGGGCGCGGTCCACCGGCCCGGGAACGTCGTAGTAGATGCCGCAGGTGTAGAGCGGGCTGTCGGGTGCGAGCCGCTGGGCGACCCACACCCCGTGCTGGGCCGCCGTGAGCGGCAGGCCCTGATGCGTCGGGGCAGCACTCCGCATGGTCAGACCTGCTTCCCGTTCGTCGCCGCCGCCTCGGACTCGCCGCCGACCAGCTCGGACAGGGCCGCGCTCAGCGCGTCGACCGTGGGGTGGTCCCAGGTCAGCGCGTCGTCGACGGTCACCTCGAACTCGTCCTCGATGTCGGCGGTGATGGCCAGCGCCGTCAGCGAGTCCAGGCCGTAGTCGGCCAGCGGCACGGACGTGTCGATGTCCTGCGGCGCCCGCCGCAGGTAGGTCGCCACCCGCGCGGTCAGCCAGGTGTGCACGTCTCGGTTGCCAGCGGTCATGAGGGGGTCTCTTTCTCGAACGGAGGGGACTGTCGGGAGCCGCAGCGCACGACGGCGCGACGCGCGCCCGTGCGGACGGGGGCGGGCGGACGGTGGAGGCCGTACGGCTGTGAGGTGGTGGCGGCGGTCAGACCGCGAGGTGTCTGCCGGTGAGGCCGAAGGAGCGGCCGGTGGCCAGGCGGTCCAGGAGTTCGGCGACGAGCGCGTCCTCGATCGGGGCGGGCAGGGGGCCGGGCGGGTGCGGGCCGGGCACCGACCGGTGCAGGGCCGCGCGGAGCCAGGCGGGGTCGGCGAGGAAGTCGCCGGGGTCGGCGTGCCGCCAGACCTGGACGCAGACGGTCCGGGAGAGGAGGCGTACGTACCGGGTGACGAGGTCGTAGTGGGCGGGCCGGGCGTCGACACCGAGGTCCACCGGCGACAACGGCGCGCACATGGCGGCCAGTTCGGCCAGTTCGGTCCGGTCACGGCACACCGCCGTACGCAGGTCCGCGTGTCCGGGTGCCCAGGGCGCGTCGGCCAGGGCGTGCAGGGATCCTGCGACGGGGTCGCGGCCGGCGGCGTGCAGGGCCAGCCGGTCGTAGCGCAGGGGCGGCAGCGGCTCGGCGAGCGCGAACAGGTCGCCCGGCGGTTCGGTGCCGGGGCGGGCCCAGGTGCGGCGGGCCAGCAGCGGGAGCTGGGGCAGCAGGCTCATCTGGCAGGCGGCGCGCGCGATGTGCCCGAAGCCGACCGGGGCGAGGTCGCGCAGCAGCTTCTGGAAGAGGGCGGTGGGCCCTTCGCGGAGGTAGAAGTGGGCGCCGAGGAGTTCCGCGAGCCGGTCCATGGCGTCAAGGAGCAGCCGGGACACCTCGAACTTGACCGCCGAGGCGTAGACGCTCGCCGCGCCGGGTGCCAGGTGCAGCGCGCGGGCGCCGACCGCGCCGAGCGCCTCGGCGCGCAGCAGGTCGGCGAAGGCACCGGCCAGCACCGAGCGGACGTGCGGGAGGTCCGTCGCGGTCCCGCCGTACAGCCGGCGTGTCGTCAGATGGTCCAGGGCGATGCGCAGTCCGGTGTCCACGATGCCGCCGGCCATCGCGGGCAGGACGGTACGGGTGATCTGGAGGGCCTTCAGGGCGGTCTCCAGGCCGGAGCCGACCGGTCCGAGGATCGCGGAGGCGGGGACCGGGAGTTCGTCGAAGGCCAGACCGCCGAGCTGGACCCCCCGCATCCCCACGGTGCCGAAGCGCGGCAGATCGGTCAGACGCGCGGGGTCGGCGCTCGCCCGGTCGACGAGGACCAGGGAGTGGCTGCGCGGGCCGGGCCGGGGGTCGGTGCGGGCGAGCACGACCATGGCGTCGGCGCGCCGGATGTTGGTGACGACCTCCTTGCGTCCGCTGAGCCGCAGGGAGCCGTCGTCCGCCGCCGTGGCGGTGAACTCCGTGCCCGCCATGTCGTTGCCGTGCGCCAGTTCGTGGAAGGCGATGGCGATGCGCCGGCCGTCCAGGAGGAGCCGGGCCGCCTGTTCGGTCTGCCGTGCGTCGCCCGCGGTCCACAGGGTGACTCCGGCGATGAGCGAGCTGGCGCCGTAGCCGAGGCCGAGCGCGGGGTCGCGGCGGTACAGGGCGCGCATCACCTCGGCCAGGTGGTCGGCCCGCTCCAGCCGGCCGCCCAGCTCGGGCGGCACGAACTCGGCGTTCAGTCCGTACCCGTGCAGCAGCGACTCCCCGGCCGTCAGCGTCTCGGCGCGTTCGTCGGCGGCGAGGATCGCCGCCGCGCCGGTGGGGTTGGCGGGATCGGCGAGCCGGCCGAGCAGATGCTCCAGCTCGTCGGCGCGCTTGGGGGCGAGCCCGGTGGCGGTGGTCATGCGGCACCTCCCAGCAGGGTGAACTCCGTTGCGGACGTGCGGAGTACGACCTCGGCGAGGGCGTCGAAGACCTCGCTGCCGTCCGAGCGGTCCCCCGCGTGGTCGCCCTCGCTTCCCACGTCGTCGCCCTCGCTGTCGTCGGCGCCGAGCAGCCCGGTGAGACAGGCGCGCAGCCACAGGCCGTCCCCGCCGAGCCGTCCCGTGCGCAGGGGCGGGTTCTCCAGCCACAGCAGCAGACAGGCGGCTGCGGCGTAGGCGCGTTCGTAGGCCTCGGCGAGGCGGAACGCCGTACTGGGCAGACCGCCCGCCACGGGGACGAACTCCGCCGACTCCGCTTCCAGGCGGGCCAGTTCGGCGAGCAGCCGGTCGAGGAGCGGACCCGTCCCCGGAGGGCCCTGCCGCCGTACCCGCGCCACCAGATCCGGCAGGGCCTGTACGGCGCTGCAGCCCGTCACGGAGAGCAGCGTCAGCCGGTCGGGGGCGAACGGGGGCAGTGGTGCGGTGAGGTCGGCGGCGGCCCGCAGGCCCTCGCCGTCGGTGCGACGGCGGCTCAACTGGCGGGTCAGGCGCGGCAGTTGGTTGAGGAGGGCCGCGCGGTTGACGGCGGTGCTGCCGTCGAAGATCGCGCAGATGCGGTGGTCGCGCTCCAGCTTGGCGAAGCCGCCGCCGGGCGGTGAGGTGAGGAAGCCGCGTACGCCCAGCAGTTCGCCGAGCGCGCCCAGGGTGTCCTGGGTGAGCGTCGGGACATAGGCCTTGGTGATCGCGGAGATCGCGCTCAGTTCCCCGGGCAGGGTGTGCGCCGAGCGGGCGGAGAGCACGCTCACCGCCTCCGCCGTCAGCGCGGCGGCGGCTGCCCGGCCGAGGATGCGGCGTACGTGCGGGACGTCGGCGAGGCGGCGGCCGTACAGTTCGCGTCCGGTCGCGAAGTCCCGGGCCAGGCGCAGGGCGTGGTCGGCGGCGCCGAGGGAGAGCGCGGCGCAGGTGATGCGGGTGAGCTGGAGGGTCTTGAGGACCACGGGGATGCCGTCGCCCTCCTGCCCGACCAGCGCGTCGGCGGGGACGGGTGCGCCCTCCAGGGCGAAGCCGCTGATGTCGGCGCCCCGGATGCCGTGGGTGCGGACCTTCGGCAGGTTCCGCCAGGCTCCTTCGGGCAGCCGGCGCTTGTCGACGAGGAAGAGGCTGAAGCCGCGGGCGCCGCCCGCCGGGTCGGTGCGGGCGAGGACGCAGGCGAGGGTGGAACGGGTGGCGTTGTTGATGAGCCACTTCTCGCCGGTGAGCCGCCAGGCGACGCCGTTGTCAGTGTCACTGCCACCGCTACTGCCACTGCCACTGCCGTCGTCGACGTCCGGGCCGATGCCGCCTTCCGCCTCCGCCGCGAACTCGCCCGCCAGCAGGTCGGCTCCGTGGCCGCGCTCGGTCAGGCCCCAGCAGACCGGTTCGCCGGCGCGTACGCGCGCGGCGAGCCGGGCGGCCTGGTCCGGAGTGCCGGCCACCCAGACCGGCGCCGCCCCGAGGAACGTCTTGCCGTGGGCGATGGCCACGGTCAGATCGCGGCGGGCGACCGCGCGCAGCAGCCGTACCGTCTCGTCCAGGTCGCCGTCCGGGGGCAGCACGTAGTGGGCGGGCAGCCCGGCGTCGTCGAGGACGCGGACGGCGTCGGCGGGGAACTCCTCCCGGTCGTCGAGCCCGGCGAGCGCGTCGGGTGCGAAGAGGTCGTCCTCGTGGGCGGTGAGCAGGGTCTCCAGGTCGGCCGTGGTGGTCATCGCCCGGTCACCCGCCGGCGTTCGGCCAGGGCGGCGGTGAGCAGCGGGTCCTCGCCGAGGTGGAGGGTGTCCAGTTCCCCGGCGAGGTAGAGCGCGCGCATGGCCGCGCGCTGCACCTTGCCGCTCGTGGTGCGCCGGACACCGCCGGGCCTGACCAGGGCGACCGCCGCCACGGGGACGCCGAACTCGCGGGCCACGGTCTGCTTCATGGCGACGGCGATCTGTCCGAGGCGCTCCGCGCCCCAGTGGGCGCGGATCTCGTGGACGGCGACGACCGACGGGGCGATGTCCGTCCGGTCGTCGTCGCCGACCATGAGGACGGCGCCGTGCAGGCCCTCCAACTCCTCGTGCTGGGCGCGGAGTTCGTACTCGATGTCGGAGGGGTGGAGGTTGCGTCCGTGCAGGACCAGGACGTCCTTGCTGCGGCCGGTGATGTAGAGGTCGCCGTCGAGCAGGGCTCCGAGGTCGCCGGTGCGCAGGTACGGTCCGTGCCCGTCGCCGGTGCTGGCCCGGAACGTGGCGTCGGTGACCCGCTCGTTCTCCCAGTAGCCCGCGGCGACACAGGGGCCGTCGAGCCAGATCTCGCCGATGCGGCCCTCGGGCAGGGCCTCGCCGGTGGCCGGGTCGACGATCAGGACGTCGGAACCGGTCGGCGCCCCGCAGCCGACGAGCACCCGGGAGGGTTCCGTGCCGGTGGCCGGCCGGAGGACCCGGTTCTCCAGTGCCGTGGCGTCGACCGTGGTCCTGAGCGGTGGCCGCCCGGTGGTGCCCGACGCCATCAGGGTCGCCTCGGCGAGGCCGTACACCGGGATGAGCGCGTCGGAGCGCAGTCCCACGGCAGCGAACCGTTCCGTGAAGGCGGTGACGACGTCGGCGCGGACCGGTTCGGAGCCGTCGGCGAACTTGACCCGGGACAGGTCGAGTGCGGCGAGCTGCTCGTCGGTGACGCGGCGGACGCACATCTCGTAGCCGAAGTCGGGGGCGGCGGTGAATCCGACACCGTGGGCGTCCAGCATCCACAGCCAGTGGTAGGGGCGGCGCAGGAAGGACATCGGGTCCATCTGCACATAGCCGGCGCCGGAGAGGAGGCCGGGCAGCATCAGACCGATGAGCCCCATGTCGTGGTACAGGGGTATCCAGCCGCCGTACACCGTGTCGCCGTCGTTGCGGAAGGCGTCCACCATGCGCTCGACGTTGGCGACCAGATTGCCGTGGGTGACCATGACGCCCTTGGGGTCGCCGGTCGATCCGGAGGTGTACTGGAGCAGCGCCAGGGTGTCGGGCGACACCTCGGGAGCGGTCCAGGTGTCCGGGTCGCCCTCGCCGGTGTCGGTGGTGTGGCAGACCGCGCCGACGATGCCTTCCTCGGCGATCCACTTCTCGACGTCCGGCAGGTCACCGCTCTGGGTCAGGACGACGCGGACACCGGCGTCCCGGGCGATGGCGGCGAGGCGGCGGCGCTCATGCCGGTAGCGGCCGGGCAGCGGGGCCGGCACCGCGATGACCCCGGCGTACACACAGGCGGAGAAGGCGGTGGTGAATTCGATCCCCGGGGAGTAGAGGAGAAGTGCCCGGTCCCCCGGGGAGAATCTCTTCCGGAGCCAGGACGCGATACGCCGGGAATGCAGATCGAGTTCTGCGCGATCGCGTATCGTTCCGCCGATCTCGCTGAAATCGGAAACGTAGGTCACTGCGGGCTGCCGCGGATTACGCGCTGCCTGTTCCATCAGCTCCGTGAGTAATTCTCGCACGACAGGAACAGTACGTGATCTTGGTTCTCGAACTTGCACTGAAACGTTCAAGCACATCCAAAGCAAGTCCATCGAACGGGCAAGAAAACTTGACACTTCCATGATCGACTTGACTCGTCGTCAGGCGTAGAAACGGTTCCGTGCATGTGTCGAGCGGGTCGGCCGTCGTCATCGACGACCTCCACAAGAAATATCGGGCGAATTTTGCGTTACGCGGAGTCGATCTGGAGGTGAGAACCGGTGAGGTCATGGGCCTCCTGGGGCCGAACGGAGCCGGCAAGACCACTCTGGTGAAGATTCTTACGACCCTTCTCCGACCGGATCACGGACATGTGTTCGTGAATGGCTGGAACGCGTCGAAGGAGCCGGAGAAAGTCCGTTCGACCATCGGAATGGCCGGTCAGTATTCGACCGTCGACGGACTGCTGACCGGATTCGAGAATCTCTGTCTCCTGGCGAGACTGCGTGGTGCGGGCCGCCGTACGGCCCGCGCGGTCGCCGACGATCTGCTGTCCCGGTTCCGGCTCACCGACGTGGCGGGACGCCCGGCCGGCGGCTACTCCGGCGGGATGCGCCGGCGGCTCGATCTGGCCGCCGCCCTGGTCGGTTCCCCGCCCCTGGTCGTCCTGGACGAGCCCACCACCGGACTCGACCCCGAGAGCAGGCTGGACACCTGGGAGGCGGTCACCGAACTCGTCGCCGGCGGCACCACGATCCTGCTGACCACCCAGTACCTGGAGGAGGCGGACCGCCTCGCCGACCGGATCACCGTCATCGACCGGGGCCGGGTGGTGGCCGAGGGCACCAGCGACGAACTCAAGGCCGCCACCGGGAACCGGCTCGTCGTCTGCGTCGCCACGGACGGCCAGCTCGACGCCGCCGCCCGCGCCGCCGCCCGGGCGACCGGCGCGGTCCCCACGGTGGACCGCCGCGCCCGGCGCGTGGAGGCGGTGACGAGCGACGGCCGCACCGCGCTCGCCCGCGCCCTCGCCGCGCTGGAGGGCGAGGACGTCGACGTACTGGAGATCGGCCTCAGCCGCTCCACCCTCGACGACGTCTTCCTCGGCCTGACCGGCCACGCCCGCCACACCGATCGGGAGGTCACCCGATGAGCGCTCCCCCACGCGCCCCGGCCGCCGCCGCACGCCCGTACGACCTGGGCGGCCACGGCCCGCGACCGACCGGCACCGGCCCCGCGCTCCGCCCGACCGCCGCCCGCCGCAACCCGGTGCTCCGGGTGGTCGCGGAGAGCGCGGATCTCGCCCTGCGCAATCTGCTGCATCTGCGGCGCACCCCGGGCCTGCTGATCACCTGCCTCGTCGAGCCGGTCGTGTACGCCCTGCTCATCGGGTACGTGTTCGGCAACAGCCTGGGCGGCCACGCCTACCGGTCCTACATGATGGGCGGGCTGATCGCCCAGACGGTGGCCTTCACCACCACCTTCACCACGGTCGGGCTCTCCAGGGACCTGGAGCAGGGGATGGTCGACCGCTTCCGTACCCTGCCGATCTCCCGGGTGGCCCTGCTGCTGGGCCGCACCACCGCCGATCTCGTCACCTGCCTGGCGAGCGTCGCCGTCACCACCGTCTGCGGTCTGCTGATGGGCTGGCGGGCGCACACCGGGCCCGTCGGGATCGCGGCCGGGGCCCTGCTGGTGCTGCTGTTCTCCTTCGCGATGTCGTGGATCGGCGTGTTCGTCGCCCTCGTCGCGCCGAACGTCCAGGTGGCGGGCAGTCTCGGGCTGATCTGGCTGTTCCCGGCGACGTTCATCTCCTCCGGGTTCGTCTCCGGCTCGACGCTGCCGGGCCCGCTGCCCACGGTGGCCGCCTGGAACCCGATCACCTCGCTCGCCAACGCGCTGCGCCGGCTCTTCGGGAACACTCCCCCGCCGGGCTTCCGCGTCCCGCACGACTGGCCCGCCCAGCACCCGGTGCTCTACACCGCGGGCTGCTCGGTGCTGCTGGTCGCCGTCTTCATCACCCTGTCGACCTGGCGCTACCGCACCCGCACGAGCCGCTGACCGCGCCCGCCACCGTGACCGCCGTCCGCCGTCCGCCGTCGAGGCCGCCGCACCCGCCCACCGCGACCGCGCGGACCGTACGCCCCCACAGGAGCCCCCCCAATGCCCGTGCCCACCCTGCGTCTCGGCCTCAATCTCGGCTACTGGGTCGGCGGCAACGACGCGTCCAACCTCTCGCTCGCCTCCCTCGCCGAGGAGCTCGGCTACTCGGCCGTGTGGGTCTCGGAGGCCTACGGTTCCGACGCCGTCACCGTCCTGTCCTGGATCGCCGCCCGTACCTCCCGGATCGACGTCGGCAGCGCGGTCCTGCAGATCCCCGCCCGCTCGCCCGCGATGACGGCGATGACCGCCGCCACCCTCGACACCCTCTCCGGCGGACGGTTCAGGCTCGGCCTCGGGGTGTCCGGCCCGCAGGTCTCGGAGGGCTGGCACGGCGTCAGGTTCGCCGCACCGCTGGGCCGCACCCGCGAGTACGTCGACCTCGTGCGCCGCGGGCTGCGCCGGGAGCCGCTGGCGTACGAGGGCCGCCACTTCACGCTCCCGCTGCCGGACGGCCCCGGCAAGGCGCTCGCCCTGACCATCCGGCCGCCCCGCGAGCGGATACCGGTCTATCTGGCCGCCCTGGGCCCGAAGAACCTGGAGCTCACCGGGGAGATCGCAGACGGCTGGCTCCCGGTGTTCTTCTCCCCCGACCACGCCGACCGGCAGCTGCGCCCCCTCAGGGCCGGCCTCGCGAAGGCGGGGCGCACCCTCGACGGCTTCGACATCGCCCCCGGGGTGCCGCTGGTCACCGGCCCCGACTGGCGGACCTGTGCCCGCCGGGTGCGCGGGTACGCCGCGCTCTACCTCGGCGGCATGGGCGGCAGGGAGGACAACCACTACACGCTCCTCGCCGAGCGCATGGGCTTCGGTACCGAGGCCCGGGCCGTCCAGGAACGGTTCCTGGCCGGTGACTACCCCGGCGCCATGGCCGCCGTACCGCTCGCGTTCCTCGACGCCACCTCGCTGCTCGGGCCCCGGGAGCGGATCGCCGAACGGATGACGGCGTTCGCCGAGGCCGGCGCCACCACGCTCAACCTGATGCCGGTCGGCCCCGGTCTGCCCGGCCCGGACCGCGCGGCCGACGCGCTGCGCGTCGCCGTCGAGGCGGCGGAACTCGCCGGGCTCCTCGCGTCCGGCCCGCGCCCTGCGATCACCCGCCCACCCCTCCCACCGGGCGCACATGAAGCACCCCACTCACAAGGAGAGCCCCGCACCCATGACCACGCATGACACGACCAAGCTGATCTGCCTGCCGTACGCCGGGGCGGGCGCCTCGTTCTACCGGCCCTGGGCGGCCCTGGCCGGGGACGCGTTGGAGATCGTGCCGCTGCAACTGCCGGGCCGTGAGCGGCTGATCGACGAGGAGCCGTACCGGGAGGCACAGCAGGCCGTCGACGGTCTGCTGACCCAGCTGCGCGAGCGGCTCGGTGAAGAAGGCGGCAGGGTGGCCCTGTTCGGGCACAGCCTCGGCGCGGTGCTCGCCTACGAGCTGGCGCACCGTCTGGTCCCCGAGCCCGGCGTCGAGCTGGCCCATCTGTTCGTCAGCGGGTCGCCGGAACCGGCCCGGGGACGCGAGCGGCGGGCCACCGGTCTGTCCGACGAGGACTTCCTCGCGCGGGTCGGTGAGTTCGCCGGGTACCACCATCCCGCGCTGGACGACCCGGAGATGCGCGAGATGATCCTGCCCGCGCTGCGCGCGGACGTGGAGATGCACGAGCGGTACACGCCCTCCACCGGTCTCCCGCTGGACGCGCCGCTCACGGTCGTCCGGGGCGAGGACGACGACCTCGTCGGCTACGACGACGCCGAGTCCTGGAGCAAGGTCGCCGGCCGCGACTTCGAGTACGTCGAGATCCCCGGCGGCCACATGTATCTCACCGACGCCGCGCCCGCGCTGGTGCGGCTGATCGTCTCGACCGTGCTGTAGATCTCCCACTCGACCACCAAGGAGTTCCCGATGCGTCTGCACGGCAAGTCCGTCCTCGTCACCGGCGCCGCCCGCGGACTGGGCAGGGCCACCGCGCTCGCCTGTGCCGCCGAGGGCGCCGACCTCACTCTGCTGGACCTCTGCGCCGACCTGCCGGGGGTGCCCTATCCGCTGGGCACACCGGGGCAGTTGGAGCACACGGCCGCGCTGTGCCGGGAGGCGGGCGCGGCCGTCCTCACCACAGTGGCCGACATCCGTGACCTGCGGGCCGTACGGGAGGCGGTGAACCGGGCCGAGGACCGGTTCGGCCGGATCGACGTCGCCGTCAACAACGCGGGCATCGCCGCGCCCTCGGGCAAACCGGTGCACGAGATCGGCGAGGAGGAATGGTCGCTGATGATCGACGTGGACCTCTCCGGGGCGTGGCGGGTGATCCGCGAGGTCGGCAAGGCGATGAGCGCCCGGCGGTCCGGCAGCATCGTCAACGTCGCCTCCACCGCCGGGCTCGTCGGCTACCGGCACTTCGCCGGGTACGTGGCCGCCAAGCACGCCGTCGTCGGCCTGACCAAGGCCGCCGCCCTCGACTACGCGCCGACGAAGGTACGGGTGAACGCGGTCTGCCCCGGCTCGGTACGCGACGACGCGCGGGCCGAGGGCCGGATGCTCACCGAGATCGCCCGGGCGCTCGACGTCCCGGTGGACGAGCACGAGAAGACCTTCGTCGAGGCGCAGCCGATGAACGCGCTGATCGAGCCCGAGGACGTCGCGAACGCGGTGGTCTTCCTCGCCTCGGACGAGTCCCGGCAGATCACCGGCTCGGTCCTGACCGTGGACGGCGGGTTCAGCGCCCGCTGAGCCCGAGCACGCCGCCCACCCACCCCGAACGACAAGGAGTACCCCCCGTGTCAGGCTCCCTCCACCCCGCCGCCCGTTGCCACGCGGTGCGCGTCCGCTCGGACCGTGCCCCGGCCGCCGCGGACCTTCCGGGGCTGTGGATCGAGGACGTGCCCGTACCGGCGGCCCACCCGCTCGCCGAGCGCCGCCGCCGCGCCGAACTCGGCCGCCCGGCCGAGACACCGCGCTCGGTCCTGCTGCGCTACGCCGACGGCCCCCACGACCTGATCGTCGTGGCCCCGCGCGACCGGTGGGACCGTACGGCCCTGGGACGGCTGGCGGCCGGCGAACCCGTCGCCCCGGCGACCGCCCCGGCGGGCTCCGGCGCACCCGCGACCGTACCCGTGCCCATGACCATGACCGCGCCAGGGCCCGGGCCGGTGCCGGCATGGGGGCTGGCCGACGACGGCCCCACCGTGCCCCACCTGTTCTCCCTCGCCGAGGGCGGCGACGAGGCGTCCTGGCTCGCCGCCCTCGCCGTCACCCTGCGGCACTACGACCCCGAGAGCGCCCCGGTCATCGGAACGGACCACGGTTTCCTCACCGTCGAGGAGGCGCCGACCCTAGGTGAGCTGAAGCCCTCCCCCACGGACGGCCCCGCGTTCGCCGGTCTGCTCTTCGACGGGACGGAGGTGCCCGGCGCGTATGTGCCCTGTCTGGCGCCGCCGTTCCCGCTCACCCTGTCGGTCTTCAGGGACGCCGACGGCTGGCGGCTGCGCTGCGACCATGCCTCCACGCACGTCTCGTCCGAGATGGCCGTGCAGTTCGCCCGGCATCTCGTACGCGTGCACCAGCTCGTCCTGAGCGGGCCCACGACCCCGGTCGACGACGTCGATCCGCTGGACGACGCCGAACGCGCCCGGGTCGCGGCGCTCGGCCGGCCGCTCCACCCCCTGGTCAGCACCCCGACCGGCGTACCCGAGGCGTTCGCGCGGATCGCGGACGCGACACCGGACCGGGTCGCCGTGACGGACGGCGCCGCCGGTCTGACCTATCGCGAACTGGACGACCGCGCCACCCTCCTGGCCCACGGTCTGCGCGCCCGCGGCGTCGCCGCCGGGGACCGGGTGGGCGTGTGCCTGGAACGCACCGCCGAACTCGTCGTCGCGCTGCTGGCCGTGCTGAAAGCCGGCGCGGCGTATGTACCCGTCGATCCCGCGTACCCGGCGGACCGTATCGCCCACACCGTGCGGGACGCGGGCGCGGGCGCGGTGCTCACCCGGCTGTCGGGGTTCCCGGACGTGCCGGGCTGTGCGCCGGTCACACCGGACGAACTCCTCGACGCGGCGCCGGAGTCGGGGGCCGCGACAGCGCTGCCCCCGGTCGGCCCCGACGCCGCCGCGTACGTCATCTACACCTCCGGCTCCACCGGCCGCCCCAAGGGCGTCGAGGTGCCGCACCGCAATGTCGTCGCCCTGATCGACGCGACCCGCGACGAGTACGGGTTGGGGGCCGAGGACGTGTGGACCTGGTTCCACTCCGGCGCCTTCGACTTCTCCGTGTGGGAGATCTGGGGCTGTCTGCTGACCGGCGGACGGCTGGTCGTCGTCCCGTACTTCGTCTCCCGCGAGCCCGACCGCTTCCGGGACCTGCTGGTGTCCGAGCGGGTCACCGTGCTCAGCCAGACCCCGTCGGCGTTCGCCCAGTTGCTGGACGTGGACCACACCCGGGTCGGGGTCCGGCTGGTCGTGTTCGGCGGTGAACCGCTCGACACGCGCATGCTGCTGCCCTGGTTCGACCGGCACCCCGAGCCCGTCTGCCGGGTGGTGAACATGTTCGGCATCACCGAGACCACGGTCCATGTCACCCACCAGACGCTGACCCGGCACCTGGCGCTCACCGCCAGCCGCTCCGTCGGGCCGGCGCTGCCCGGCTGGCACCTGTACGTGACCGACGAGGCGGGACGGCTGCGGCCGCCGGGCGTGGCCGGGGAGATCTGCGTCGGCGGCGCCGGGGTCGCCCTCGGCTATCTCGGCCAGGAGGAACTGACGGCCCGCCGCTTCGTCCCGGACCCGTTCACCGGCGGCACCATGTACCGCAGCGGTGACCTGGGCCGGCTGCGCCCCGACGGGTGCCTCGAACATCTGGGGCGGATCGACAGCCAGGTCAAGATCCGTGGCTTCCGCATCGAACTGGACGAGATCCGCGCGGTCCTGCTGGAGGACCCCGATGTCCGGTCGGCGGCCGTCGCCGTCCACCACGACGACCCGGCCGACGCCGCAACCGCCCGTATCGACGCGTACGTGGTCCTCACCGGCGGCACCCCGTCCACGGTCCGCACCCGGGCGGCGGGCATCCTGCCCGCGCACATGCTCCCCGCCACGGTGACCCCGCTGGAGTCGCTGCCCCTGACGCACAACGGAAAGCTCGACACGGCACGGCTCCCGGCACCGGTGTCCGTCGGAAGCCGGACGCACACCGGCGAAGCCGCCGCACCCGCCGCGGACGGCGATCTCGCCGAACGCCTCACGGAGATCTGGAGCGAGGTGCTGGGCCTGCCCGTCGGCCCGGACGACGACTTCTTCGAGCTCGGCGGCAACTCCCTCCTCGCCGTCCGTATCGGCGCTGCGCTGCGCGCCCAGGGCCTGCCGACGCTGCGTCTGCGGGAGTTGTACCGCCACCCGACCGTCCGGGAGACCGCCGAGAACCTCGCCGCCTCGAACACCTGAGCACACCCGAGGTTGAAATCTTCGCCAACTCGGCACATTACCCACCAGTCAACCTTGAACCCTCAAACAACGTGGATATCATCACTCGCACACACGGTGTGATCATTCGGTCGCCGATCGCCGGTACCCGACGCACTCCGTGTCCCCCACCCCAGGCCCGCCCTCCCCCCTCCGGGCCCGGAGCGCGTCATCTCCGACCTCTCCACGCCGGCGACCCGTGGCGTCCGTCCGTCGTGCCCTCATGAAGGCAGCGCATCGATGAGCAACAACAGGGGCAGAGGGCTGCAGGCCAATGTCCTCGGCACGTTCGACACGGTGGTCATGGCGGTGGCCGGCAGCGCGCCCGCCTACTCGATCGCGGCGACCACCGCCGTCCTCGTAGGTGCGGTGGGCCTCGCCAGCCCCGCGGCGCTGCTGTACTGCGCGATACCGATGCTGGGCATCGCCCTGGCCTTCAGCTATCTCAGCCGGATCGACGTCAACGCGGGCGCCACCTACTCCTGGGTGGGCCGCACCCTCCACCCCTTCCTAGGCTTCATCAGCGGCTGGGCCCTGGTGATCTCCGCGACCATCTTCATGGTGGCCGGTTCGCTGCCGGCCGGTGCGATGACGCTGTCCCTGTTCGACGCCGACCTCGCCGACAACACCGCGCTGGCGACGGCGGTCGGCGCCTTCTGGTTCGTGGTCATGCTGCTCGTCGTCCTCGGCGGCGCCCGACTCACGGTCCGGGCCCAGCTGATCATGTCGGGCGCGGAACTGCTCATCCTGGGCCTGTTCGCGTTCCTCGCGCTCACGCACAGCGGCAACGCCCGGTCCTTCGAGTGGTCCTGGCTGGGCTTCAGCCACTTCGACGGGATGAGCGGCTTCGCGTCGGGCGCGCTGATCGCCGCGTTCTACTACTGGGGCTGGGACGTCACGAGCAACCTCAGCGAGGAGACCCGTGACAGCCGCCGCACCACCGGCCTGGCCGGTCTGATCGGGGTCGGCATCGTCTTCCTGCTGTTCGAGGTCTTCACCATCGCGGTCAACGTCATCCTGACCGACACCCAGATCGAGCAGAACGACGCGAACGTGCTGGCCGTACTGGGCGAGGTGATCTGGCCCGGCCTGGGCGGCAAGCTGCTGATCGTCGCCGTGATGCTGTCCACCATCGCCACCCTGGAGACCACCCTGATCCAGGTCACCCGCTCGCTGTTCGCGATGGGCCGCGACCGCACGATGCCCGAGGCGCTCGGCCGCGTCCACCGCACCTGGAACACCCCCTACGTCGCCATCGCCGTGGTGGGCGGTGTGGCACTGGTGATGTTCGTGGCCTCCAACGCCCTCGGCTCGGTCGGTGAGATCCTCGCGGACGCCATCTCCGCGATCGGCCTGCAGATCGCCGTCTACTACGGTCTGGCCGGGCTCGCGGTGGTCGTCGCCTACCGCAGGATGCTGCTGAAGTCCGTGTCGAACTTCGTCTTCGGCGGACTGTGGCCGCTGCTGGGCTCGCTGTTCATGTTCTGGGTGCTCGTCGAGTCCCTGGGCGAGCTGAGCAGCGCGTCCGTCGCGATCGGGCTCGGCGGCCTCGGGGTCGGTGTGATCCCGATGCTCTGGTACTGGCGCAAGGGCAGCGAGTACTACCGGCCCGCCCGGCTCGACGCCGCCGAGGCCGTGGAGACGGACGCCGCGGCAGGCGACGCCGCGGCCGCCGCGGCGGCGGCCGAACGGTCCCACGCCCATGAGGGTCTCCCGACCGACTTCTGAGAGGGACCCCGATGGCGCGCGAACGCTTCACACCCGATTTCGACCCCGACTGCGGCGACGGACCCCTGACCTCGGCCCGCCAGGACATCGTGATCGGCCGCTGGCAGGGCCCCCGCGCCCTGCTGCGCGCGACCGGCCCGGAGTGGGTCGCCCGCGGCCACCGGGTGCGGATGCTCGCGCAGGCGTGCGCGGGCGGTTCGACCATGGAGTCCTGGCTCGCCGCCGAGCCCCGCAGCGCCGACGCCCTGCTGCTGCGGGCCGCCACCGAGACCGCGCGGGCCTTCAACCTCGCCATCGCCGCCGGCCGGGGCGTGCCCATCGACCCGCGCCGCGTCGACAGCGCCGCGGTGGCCTGCTTCGAGGCCGCCGAGGCGTACCCCGACGATCCGACGCCCTGGATCTCCCTGATCTCCGTGGCCCGGCTGTACAGCGGCGGCGTGCGCCGCCAGGAACTGGCCCGCTGGTGGGACGAGTTGTACGACCGCGACCCGTTCAGTGTGGAGGGCCACCTACAGGTGCTCCACTACTACTCGTCGCGCTGGCACGGCTCGCACGGCCTCATGTACGACTTCGCCCGGGACGCGGCCGGTGTCGCCCCCGCCGGGTCCCCGCTGCCCGTGCTGGTGCAGTACGCCCGGGTCGAGGAGTACCGCACCCTCCAGGAGGAGGGCGGGTCGCGGCCGGCCGGGGTCGGCGTCGGCCAGCACTGGAGCCACGACGGCGCCGCCAGCGACGTACGGCGCACCTGGCAGCGCTGGATCACCGGACGTCCGGACGGCGCGCCCCCGCCCGGGGAGGTCCGCGACCTCAACTACCTGGCGCACGCGGCCTGTTCGGCAGGTCTCAGGGACATCGCCGGATCGTTGTTCAGCATCATCGGACAGCGGGCGACCCGCGCGCCCTGGTCGTACACCGGCGACCCGGCACGCCAGTTCACGAAGTGGCGCAAGGAGTACCTGCTCCGGGCCTGAGGCACCGGCGGGCGCGCGGCGTGCGGCACCGGGCCTCGATCTCGGCCGTCAGCCATCAGTCGTCAGCCGTCAGCCGTTTGTCGTCAGCCGTCAGTCGAGGCGGCGGCCTCGCGGACGGCTCCCGACGGTAAGGGGGTACCGGCCGCTCCCTCGTCGGCGCGCCAGCGCTGGGACCTGCGGACCCTGTCCTCCGGTACGGGCTCCAGGAGGATGACCGCCCCCTCGGCGAGGCGGATGGGCGTCATGGCCACTCCGGGCAGGGCGGCGAGGGTGAGGAGGCCGTCGTCCGCCAGGTCGTACCGCGTGTCGCCGTCATCCGACGCCTCCCCGTCCGCGCCCCGCTGATCGGCGCACGGGCGCAGGGCGACGGTGCCCTGCGGCTCGGCGTTCAGGCACAGATCGGGGGCGGCGCGGTTGCGCAGCCGTCCCCCGTCCTCCAGCCACCACAACTGCGTCGCGGACTCCCCGCACTCCGCCGTCACCGCGGGCACGCCCTCCACGTCCGTCGCATCCGTCGCGGCGCGCAGGTCGAGGCAGAGCCCGGTCCGCGCATTGCGCAAACGGGTGGCCGCGGCCTCGCCCGTGCCGGGGGCCGGGGCCTCCCGCGCCGGGGGTACGGCGGACCGCCCGGGAGCGGTGCCCGACGAGGGCGCGGCCGGTCCGGGTACCGAGGCACCGGCCGCCTCGCGGTCGCCGTCGGTGCCGCCGAGGACCATGGGCGTGGCCGCGACCACCCCGCACAGCACCACACCCGAGACGACCAGCAGTGGCCACCGGCGCCGCCGTGGCGCGGGAGCGACCGGGGCCGCCGGCGGGGTCCCCTCGTCCTCGGTCACCGGGGCGGACGCCGAGCGCACGCGGGCCGACGCGGTCGCCCGGCGGGCGGGCCGGGTCGCGAGGTAGTCCGCGGCGCGGAAGCCCAGCACGGCCTCGGCGAGCAACGTGGGGAGCCGGTCCGGCGACTGGTCCAGCCGGTCCACCGCCGCCCGGCAGTAGGCGCAGACGTCGAGGTGGTCGCGTACCTCCGCCATCATCTCGGTGGTTCCCGGGCGGGCGTGGACGTCGATGAGCCGGTTGAGGCGGCGGCAGCGCTCGTCGGGCGCGCGATCGAGGTGGACCCGTACGCATTCGTCGCGCAGCAGGGCGCGGGCGCGCCCGGGGTTCAGGAGGAAGGGTTCGGCGCCGAGCAGGGGCGCCACCGTTTCCAGGTCCTCGGCCTCGACCACGGTGTGCCACAGGAGCGACTGCACACGGTCCGGCAGGTTGCGCAGGGCGCGCAGGACCAGGCCTCCGGTGCCGCTCCCGGGGCCCGTGGCCGGTGCCGCCGGGCGCGCGTCGCCGGGCACACCGTCCCGCAGGTCCGGGTGGAGGGACGATCGTCTGTCGTCCGTACGCCATTCCAGGGCGGCGTCGTGGACGGCCGTGAGCAGTCTCGGCCGCCACGGGAAACCGGCGCCGACATGGGGGGCCAGGTCGGCGTGGGCGTTCCGGAACGCCTGCCCGGCCAGCCGCTCCGCGGCGCCCCGGCGCGGCACCGTGCACAACGACGCGTAGTCCAGGACGGATCTGCCGTGCGCCGCCAGCAGTTCCTCGGCCGAAGGCACCGCGTCCGCGCGTTCCTCGTCCCTGTCCCTCGGCTCGGTGTCCGCGAAGGCGAAATCCGCTCCGGTCGTCATACGTTCTCCTTCGCGAACGGAGCCCGCACCGTGGGCACACCCTTCATGCCTTCGGTCCCCTCCCTGTGCCGAACCGTCGATCGACCAGGAGTACGGCCCGGGCGGTTACACGGTTCACGCCAGGGCAGTGTCTTCGGCCGCCGGCCGTCCCGCGCGTACCGCTCTCACCCCCGTGGTCATGACGGCCGTCCGGGCCACGGGGGTGAGAGCGGTACGGGTCAGGTCACCATCGGTACCAGCGGCCGCGACCGCCTCCCGTGGTGGTGGAACGCATCACGAAGCCCAGCAGCCAGACCACCAGCACGGCGATCGCCAGCCACCAGAGAACCTTGACGGCGAAACCCGCACCGAAAAGAACGACCGCGAGCAGCAGAACCAAAAGCAGGGGAACCATAGTCATCGACCTCCTGCGGCTCCGTGTGCCCTGCCGATGCCTCCTCATTCCCACGATGTGCCTTGTTTGTGAAGGCGCGGTCGGGGAACTGAGGATCCGGCTCGCGTGCGGCGGCGGCTGTGGCGGTGGCCTCAGGAGGCGGCGGTCCTGGGGTCGATCCACAACGACCGGGACACGGCGCACAGTTCGCCCTCGGCCGTGGTCAGGGCGACGCCCATCGTGTGTTTGCGGCCGGACTCCGACAGCAGCCACGCGTACACGAGGTACCGCTCGCCGGTGACGACCGGCCGCAGGACCGTGCCCGTGAGGGCCGCGGTGACGGCGCCCGGGCGCTGGGTGCCGAGGTAGCGGCCCGCCCAGTTTCCGGGGCAGTCCAGGGCGCCCCAGACCAGTCGGGGCGGGAGGAGGCCGTCCGGATCGGCGAAGGCGTGGGACGGGGTCCAGGCGGAGGCCACCAGATCGCGGCCCGGCACCGGTGCGCAGTGCACCCGCAGCCCGCGATCGGCGGCGCGCAGACCGCAGCCGAAGCAGTCGACCACCCCCGTCGGCGGCTCCGCACGGTACCGCTCCGCCGCGGCGGCCGCCTCGTCCCACGAGGGCGCGGCCGGCACGTCGAGCGGCAGTTCCGCGGGGCGGGCGGCGGCGAGGGGCCGTCCGGGTTCGCCCGCTTCCACGCTTCCCGCCGCCGTCCCGGTGACCCGCACGGGCACGCCGACGGGCACCGGCCCGCGGAAGTCCACCCGCACCGTCTTCGCCCCGGACCTCTCCGCCAGCACGCCCGCGACGTACCCCCCGAAGGCCACTCCCGGGTAGCCGACGTACAGCTCCGGCACCACGATCGCGTCACTCGTCGTCATGATCCCCACTCCACCACATCCCGACGACCGCACCCCGACGACCGCACCCCGACGCCCACGCTCCGTCGACCGGCTGCACCGGCTGCGCCGACCGGGGGGCCGACCCCCTACCGGCCACTGGCAATCCGCCCTCCGACCGGCGACAGCTACCGTGTTCGCATGTCGACGCGAGGCACAGCGGGGTGCAGGGGATGGGTGAGGGACGAATGAGCGATCACGAGGTACTGCCGGCGTCGGTGGACACGGACGCCCTGCTCGCCCTGGCCCAGGGGCACCACGAGCGCGTCGCACGGGCCGCGGGCACCCGCGAGGCCGGCGGCCATCTGGTGAAGGCCTACGCTCTGGAGGCGCCGGGCCGCACCGTCACGGAGCAGGACATCGCCGCCGCCCTGCGGATCGTCGCGGCGCATCTGGAACTCGGCCGTGTCCGGGGGTCGCTGGGGCTCGCCGTCCTGATCGTGCACGCCGGCGGCGACGGCGACTACGTCCTGGTGCACACCTGGATCGAGGGGCACATGTCCGACCTGGCGGTCCTCACCGGTCCGGCCGGCCGCCCGGACGAGCTGCGTCCGGGCCGCACCGGCCTCGCCCCCTGCGTCTGGGAGGCCGCGATCCTGGCCCATGAACGCGAGGCGTACTCCCGCCATCTCCTCGACGGCGACGGTCCGATCGCCGACCGCCTCGCCCTCTGGTCCTCGGACACCCTTACGGGAAGCGTCCGTTGAACACGGCCCTCGCCCGGGGACGGCCCGTCAGGGCTTCTTCTCCACGTCCTTGACCGAGGTCGGCCCCATCTGCTTGGCGCTGGCGTACTCCGGCATGGTCATGGGCTTGTCGAACAGGAAGAACGACTGGTTCGTGCCGACCGTGAACTCCATGTAGGCGTCCGTCGTGGCGTCGAAGCCGTAGTAGGCGTTGCAGGTGGACCCCGTCGTGTACGTGCCGTCCATGCCGGGCTGCGCGAGGACCGCGACGCCGTTGTTGGTGGACTCCACCTTCTCCGTCGGAGTGAGCATCTTGCAGCGCGGCACCGGCAGGCCCTTCATGATGAAGTACCCGTACTCGCCGTTGGCGTTCTGGATGTAGACGTACGACAGCTTGCCGCGCTTCCCCCATGTCTTGACCCACTGGTTGATCGCCTCGCGGGTCGGCGAGTACTCCATGCGGCCCGCCGGCTGCTGGGCCACGAGGTGGTCGTAGTTCTGCTGCTTGGCCGCGTTCTCCTTGTCCTGGCTGGAGTCGGTGCAGGACGTCAGGGCGAGGCCCACGACGAGCGCGACGACGGTGGCCAGGGCGATGCGTACGAAGTTCTTCATGGGGTGCTGCCCTCTTTCCGGGATGCGCCGGTGGTCAGTTGGTGCACGTCGTACGCTCGGCGTCGGCGTCCAGCGCGTACGGCAGGTCCTTGTCCCGGAAGGGCGCGCGGTGCTCCTGCGCGGCCTTCGAGTTGTAGTCGTTGACCGACTCGATCCGTGTGGCCCTGAGCGCGGTGATCGACTGGTCGATCTGTGTCGTGCGCGTCTCCGAAGCGGTCTTCCGCTCCTCCTGAAGCGCCTCGATCGTCCCTTCGGCGTTCTGCACGGCCTCGCACAGCTCGAAGAAGTCCTCGTACGTGGACTGCCGGAACACGCCCGAGCCGACGGTGTTGTCGCGTTCCGCCGTCTCACCGCGGAAGGGTGCGGTGATCCACGCCGCGCCGCCGAAGGCGAACGCCCCGATCACATACAGCACCGCCAGGCCGACGACCCCTGCGACGGCCCAGGCCCCTATCCGTGCCCCCTCGCGTATCTGCCCCATGGTGTCCCCCTGTCACCCGATGGATCCTCGGCGTGGAACCGCCTTCCGCGATGGAGGACACAGCCCCCGCTGAAACGGTTCCGCTGACACAAGTGTCAGGACGGTCCGCCGACAGGGTCAAACGCCTTTTACGGGGCCCCAGTTGAGCCGCCCGGCGCGGACCGCGCGCGGACGCGCACCAGCAGGAGGGCGACATCGTCGTCGGGGCGGGGGCGCAGGGCGTTGAGGAGGGCGTCGCCGGTGTGTTCCAGGTCGGTGCCGGCCGGGGACCGCAGGAGGCGGGTGAAGGCGGCGAGACCGGTGTCGATCGGTTCCGCGCGCTTCTCGACCAGTCCGTCCGTGTAGAGGGCGAGCAACGAGCCGGGGGCGAGGTCCACTTCGACGGTGCCGAAGTCCACACCGCCCACGCCGAGCGGCACACCGCCGGGGATCTCGACGAGGCGCGCGTCGCCCTCGGCGGTGGCCAGGACGGGCGGCAGGTGTCCGGCACTGGACAGGGCGCAGGTGCCGCGGTTCAGGTCGCAGACGCCGTACACACAGGTGGCGATGGCGTCGCCGAGCGGGCCGGCGATGTCGTCGAGGTGCCGCAGCAGCTCCGCGGGCTCCAGGTCGAGGCGGGCGAGCGCACGGGTGGCGCTGCTCAACTGCCCCATGATCGCGGCGGCTTGGACGCCCTTGCCCATCACGTCCCCGACGACGAGCCCGGTGCGCCCCGGCCCGAGCGGCAGGACGTCGTACCAGTCGCCGCCGACGTCGCTGAGGGCCGGGCGGTACCGGGCGGCGATGTCGAGTCCCTCGCGCCGGGCGGGGGTGGCGGGGAGCAGGCTGCGCTGGAGGGTGAGGGCGGTGGCGCGTTCCCGGCCGTACAGGCGGGCGTTGTCGATGCTGATGGCGGCGCGGGCGGCCAGCTCCGAGGCGAGGAGGCGGTCCTGGTCGTCGAAGGGGCGCTCGTTGGCCGTGCGGTAGAGGCTGAGGGTGCCGAGCACACTGCCCCGGGCCACCAGGGGCAGCGCCATGTAGGAGTGGACGCCCGCCGCGAGGAGGGCGTGGGCGGCGGGGGCGTCCCGGGCGATCCGCCGCATGCTCCGTTCGTCCACCCGCTCGATCAGGACCGGCCGGGCGCTGCGGACGCACTGGGTGATGACCCTCGACAACCGGTGGGCGGCCAGTTCGCCGATGGGGTCGGCGGCGTGCATCGCGTCGGAGGGGTGGGCGACCGCCACGGCCAGGGCCCGGAACTCGGCGGGCAGGTCACCGGTCACGGCGGGCACGCTGCCGAGTGTCACGACGGATTCCAGGACGTCCACGGCGGCCAGGTCCGCCACCTGCGGTACGGCCACGTCGGCCAGTTCCCGCGCGGTCTGCTCCAGGTCCAGCGTGGTGCCGATCCGTACCCCGGCGTCCGCGATCACGGCCAGGCGCCGGCGGGCCTCGGCGACCTCGGCGGCGGCCCGCTGGCGTTCGGTGATGTCCAGGACGGCCATGGCGAGGCCGAGCACCCGTCCGTTGGTGTCCTCGATGCGGTGGTACGACTCGGAGTAGGTGCGGCTCTGGCTGTCCGCGGCCGTGTGGCCGACGGTGTGCTGGTCGAGCAGGGATCTGCCGGTCTCCAGGACGTGCCGCATCCGGGCCTCGATGGCCTCCACGTCCAGGTCCGGGAGCACCTCGGCGATCCGGCGGCCCACCAGGGCCGATTCGGGGACGCCGTTGATGCGTTCCAGCGCGGGGTTCACCCCGATCCACCGCAGGGCGGTGTCGAAGACGGCGATGCCCACGGGGGTCTGGTTGACGAGGCTGTGGGAGAGGGCGAGGTCCCGCTCGACGCCGCGTACGGTCATCGCGTCCGCGGCCAGTCCGAGCAGATGGGGCTCGCCCTCCCGGTCCAGCAGCCGCATCGTGCGGAACTCCACGGCGCGCTCTCCGCCGTCCCGGTGCCGCAGCGGAAAGACCCCCACCCATCGGGCGCCCGCGCTGACCTGGTCGAAGAGTTCCCGGGCGCGGGGCCGGTTCTCGGGGGTGACCAGCAGATGGTCGGCGCGCTGTCCGAGCGCCTCCCGCGCGGGATGGCCGAGCAGCTGTTCCATCGCGGGGCTCCACAGCGCGATCCGGCCCTCCGCGTCCAGGACCACCGACGCGACGTGCAACAGGTCCAGCAGCCCGCCGGGCGTCGCCAGGGTCTCGTCGCGATCTGGGGTCGCATACCCGTGCATGCGGGCCGCTCCTTCCGGCGCGGCAAGAGCACCACCGTTGTCCGGCATGTCGTCCGATGAGGTCAGGGTACGACCGGAGCCTCCGGAACGCCTCGCGGCGTCGGGGGACCCGGCTGGGCCCGACGCGCTCGCCGCCGCCGTCGCCACGCGGGCCCCACCGGTACGTCAGGCCGTCTCGGGCATCGTCGCCCAGCGCCACTGGGTGAACTGCTCCAGGTTGGCGGTGCCGCCGATACGGGCGCCGTTGCCCGAGGCCCCCATACCGCCGAAGGGCGCGTTCGCGGCGTCGGCGGCGGTGACGCCGTTGATGTGCACCATGCCCGTACGGAGCTGTCCGGCGAGGGCGGTGGCGCGCGGCACCGAACGGGAGTGGACGGCCGCCGCCAGGCCGTATTCCGTGTCGTTGGCGATCTCGACGGCCTCGGCGTCGGTGCGGAAGGCCAGAACGGGCGCGACCGGCCCGAAGATCTCCTCGCGGAAGGCGGGCATGGTGCGCCCGACGCGGTCCAGGACCGTCGGCGGACAGAACAGTCCGTCACGGTCTCCGCCGGCCAGCACCCGGGCTCCGGCGGCCACGCTCTCCCGCACGATGCGCTCGATCCTGGCGGCCTGCCGTTCGCTGATCACGGGGCCGAGGGCCACACCGTCCTCGCGCGGGTCGCCGACCCGCAGCGCCCGGGCGTGCGCGATCAGTGCCTCGGTGTACGGCTCCACGAGGTCGTCGTGCACCAGATGGCGTCCGGCGGCGACACAGGCCTGGCCCTGATAGCCGAAGGCGCTCAGGGCACCGGCCGCCGCGGCGGCGTCGACGTCCGCGTCGTCGAGGACGACGATCGAGTTCTTGCCGCCCAGCTCCAGCGACACCCGTTTCAGCCCGTCCCCGGCGGCGCGGGCGACCGCCCGCCCGGCCTCGACGGAGCCGGTGAACGAGACCATGGCGACCCGTGGGTCGGCGACGACGGCCTCCCCGGTGCCGACGCCTCCGGGCAGGACATGGAGCAGGCCCTCGGGCAGTCCCGCTTCCTCGAACAGCCGCGCGACGATCACACCACCGGAGACGGGTGTGAGCGGATCGGGCTTGAGGAGCACGGCGTTGCCCAGCGCGAGCGCGGGCGCGAGGGCGCGCATGGCGAACAGCAGGGGCGCGTTCCAGGGGTTGATCACCCCGACCACCCCGAGCGGCACCCGCCAGGCGTGGCTGGCCCGGCCGGGCACCGAGGGGCTGAGGATCTCCCCGAGAGGCAGCGACGCGGTTCCGGCGGCCTGTGCCAGCTGGCTGAGGCCGGCCGCGATCTCGTAGTCGCCCTTCGCCGGGACGCCCCCGGACTCCCGGACGATCCACTCGCGGACCGCGTCGCCGTGGTCCCGCAGTGCCCGGGCGGCGCGGAGCAGCACCTCGGCGCGCTCGGCGGGTGCCGTCCGGGCCCAGTCCCGCTGCGCCCGGGCGGCCAGAGCGGCGGCCCGGGCGACGTCCGCGGGGCCGGCCACGCCCACCTCCGCCAGCCGTTCGCCGGTGGCGGGTTCGTCCACCGTCAGGGTTCCGCCCTCGGACGGCCGCCAGCCGCCGCTGAAGATCTTCCCGGTCCAGTCGGCCGCTTCCGGCCATGTCATCCCGCTGCCGGTGGTCATGTCACGCCCTCCCTCATCGACGCACGACACATTTCGGTAGGTACATCATGATTGATTCTGAATATCAGGCTGTTCCGTCCCACGGTTGCTCCCGGCCGGGCCCGGGCGCACCGTGGAGAGACCGAGGCGAGGGCGGATGAGCGCGATGACGGGTTCGGATGCCGTCGGCGACGACCGGGCGGCACGACGTCCGTACGACCCCGTCGACGAGGCGGCCACCGCCCGTGCCACGGTGGACGCGCACGGCGTCGTGACCGGGTGGAGCGAGGGCGCGCGACGGCTGCTCGGCCACCGGTCCGCGGAGGTCGTCGGCCGGCCCGCGTCGCGCCTGCTCGCCGGGGAGCCGCCCGAGTGGGACCTGCGCGCCCTGCGGTCCGGGCCGAGGTGGAACGGGGTGGTCGGGCTGCTGCACCGCGACGGCCACCGCGTCACGGTGGATCTGCTGGCACACCGCCGGGCGCCGGACGGCGAGGACCGGGGCACCGGCGGGTGGTACCTGGTGGTCCCCCTGGACCGCGTGGCACCGCCGGCCCAGGACGACGCGCTGGTGCGGTGGGCGTTCGCCCGTTCCCCGTCCGCGACGGCCCTCTACGACACGGGCCTGCGGCTGCGGCGCGCGAACACGGACATGGAACGGGTGATCGGTCTGCCCGAGGCGGCGATGGTGGGGCTGCGGGTGTCGGAGATCGTGGTGGACCCCGAGGGCGACCGGACGGAACAGTGCATGCGGCGGGCGCTGGAGACCGGCGAGGAGCAGTACCTGCGGCAGACCCTGCGCATGGTCGGGCACGCCCGCGAGAGCGTCTGGACCACGACCCTGACCCCCGTGCCGGACGCCGGGGGGACCGTACGCGGTGTGCTCCTGTCCGCCCACGACGTGACCGAGGAGCACCTGGCCCGGGGGCGTCTGGCCCTGCTCAACGACGCGAGCGTCCGGATCGGCAGCACCCTGGACCTCGCCCGTACCGCGCAGGAACTGGCGGACGTGGCCGTCCCCCGGTTCGCGGACTTCGTCACCGTCGACCTGCTGCCCGCCATCGAGGGCGGTGACGATCCGCCCACCGGACCGCCGCCGGGCCAGGTCATGCTGCGCCGCGTCGCCAACCAGTCCGTCCTGGAGGGCTGCCCCGAGGCCGTGGTCGGGTACGGGGAGCTGGCCGCCTACCCGGACGCGTCGCCCGCCGCCGAGTGCCTGGCGGCCGGCCGGCCGCTGATCCGCGCGGTGACCGAACCCGCGATCGACAGATGGGCGCGCCAGGTCCCGGACCGGGCGGAGCGGGTGCGCCGGTTCGGCTTCCACTCGGTGCTCGCCGTCCCGATGCGGGCCCGTGGCATCACCCTCGGTGTGGCCACCTTCTCGCGGCACCGGCGCCCGGAGCCCTTCGAGCGGGACGATCTGCTGCTGGGCGAGGAGATCACGGCCAGGGCCGCCGTCTGCATCGACAACGCCCGCCGCTACTCCCGTGAGCGCCGTACCTCCCTCACCCTGCAGCGCAGTCTGCTGCCGCAGCGGCTGCCGCCGCAGGCCGCCGTCGAGGTCGCCTCCCGCTACCGCCCGGCCAGCGCGCAGGCCGGTGTCGGCGGTGACTGGTTCGACGTCATCCCGTTGTCCGGTGCCCGGGTGGCGCTCGTCGTCGGCGATGTCGTCGGCCACGGCATCCAGGCGTCGGCCGCCATGGGGCGGCTGCGCACCGCCGTCCGTACCCTGGCCGACGTCGACCTGCCGCCCGACGAACTGCTGACCCACCTGGACGATCTGGTCATCCATCTGTCCGCCGAGGCCGAACGCGCCGCCGATCCCGCCGGCGGTATCGGCGCCACCTGTCTGTACGCGGTCTACGACCCGGTCTCCCGGCGCTGCGCGCTCGCCCGGGCCGGTCATCCCGTGCCCGCGCTGACGACCCCCGACGGGGCCGTGGAGTTCCTCGACGTGCCCGCCGGGCCGCCGCTGGGGCTGGGCGGTCTGCCGTTCGAGACCGCCGAGGTCGAACTGCCCGAGGGCAGTGTCCTCACCCTGTACACGGACGGTCTCGTCGAGTCCCGGGGCCGCGACATCGACGAGGGCCTCGACACCCTGCGTGACGCGCTGGCCCGCAGCACCCCGTCGCTGGAGGACATCTGCGACGGGGTGCTGCGGGCACTCCTCCCGGAGCGTCCGGCCGACGACGTGGCGCTGCTCATGGCCCGGACCCGGGCGCTGGACGCCGCGCACGTCGCCACCTGGGAGGTGCCGTCCGATCCCGCCGCGGTCGCCGAGGCCCGCAAGAAAGCCTGCCGTCAACTGGAGGTCTGGGGCCTGGAAGAGGCCGCGTTCGTCACCGAACTGATCGTCAGCGAGCTGGTCACCAACGCGATCCGGTACGGCGGGGCGCCCATCCGGCTCCGGCTGATCCGCGACCGCAACCTGATCTGCGAGGTCTCCGACGCCAGCAGCACGGCCCCGCATCTGCGCCGGGCCCGCACCTTCGACGAGGGCGGCCGCGGCCTCCTCCTGGTCGCCCAGCTCACCCAGAGCTGGGGCACCCGCAACACCTACACCGGCAAGACGATCTGGGCCGAACAGGAACTCCCGGACGGACATCTCATGACATAGTCGTTGATCGGTGGGACCGGCCCCGTGACGCAGACGAGAGGAACCCGGTGAGCGAGAGGGACCCGGTGAGCGGCGAGGACTCCGTACCGCAGTGGCTCTTCCCGGACGGGGTGGGACTCCCGGGTCATCAGCTGGTGGCGGAGACCCTCGCCCCCATCGCCGTACTCGACGGCCGGTTGCGTCATCTGTACGTGAACCCGGCATGGGTCGAGGTGGGCGGCGTACCCGCGGCGGCCTTCCTGGGGCGGACGCTCGGTGAGGCGCTGCCGGGGCTCCGCAGTCCGGACGACGTCCTGTTGGAGGTGCTTGCCGACGGACGGCCGCGCGAGGCGACCATCACGGGGACGACCGAGATCGCCTCGCCTCTCGGGCAGCGGCTCTGGCGAGCGGTGTACCACCGGGTGGAGCTGCCGGGACAGGGTGCCGGCCTGTGCGGGATCGGCGTGGAGATCAGCAATCTGCGCCGCTATCTGGACGACCTGGAGACGGCGCACCAGCGGCTCGCCATGCTGGACGCCTCGACCACCCGTATCGGCACCACGCTGGACATCGGCACCACCTGCCAGGAACTGGCGGACTTCCTCACGCCGTCGCTGGCCGACACCGCCGCGGTCGGCCTCGTCGAGGAGCAGTTCACCGGCGCTCCCCCGCCGCTTCCCGGCTTCCTGCGGCTGCGCAAGATGAAGGGCGCGGCACTTCCCGGACTGGAATGGCTGCTGCGTCAGCTGGGCGGGCCGGGACCGTACGTCGACCTTCCGCGCGGGTCGGCGCCGCGGCGCTGTATGGACAGTGGCCGACCGTGGCTGGGCAACCAGGCCTCGGACGAACTGTTCCAGAAGGTGACCGTGGACCCCGAGCGCGCCAAGATCTTCCGCACGGCCGGCATCCACTCCCTGCTCATCGCGCCGCTGATCACGGCGGGCCGCGCGGTCGGCGTCGTCCTGCTGGGCCGGGCCGGCGCCTCGCCGCCGTTCGACGGCGACGACGTCGAGACGGTCCAGGCACTGGCGGCCCGGGCCGCCGTCTCCGTCGACAGCGCCCGCCGCTACAGCTACGAACACACGATGGCGCTGGAACTCCAGCGCGCCCTGCTGTCCGAGCCCAGCACCCCGCACCCGACCGTGGAAGTGGCCGCCCGCTACCTGCCCTCCGGGCGCAGCGTCCTCGTCGGCGGCGACTGGTACGACGCGATCCCGCTGCCCGACTCGCGCACCCTGCTGGTCATGGGCGATGTGATGGGCCACGGCTTCCAGGCCGCTGTCGCCATGAGCCAGTACCGCTCCCTGCTGCGCACCATCGCCGTCTCCGGTGTGAGCGTCGACAAGATCCTCGGCGAGTTCGACCGGAGGGTGGCGCACATCGGTCTCGACCGCCTCGCCACCTGTCTGCTGGCGGTCATGGATTCCCGGGAGGGCACCTGCACGGTGGCGAGCGCCGGGCATCTGCCGCCCGCCGTCGTACGGCCGGACGGCAGCACGGAGGTTCTCTGGCTCCCGGCGGGCCCGCCCATCGGCACCGGGCTCGGCGGCTACGAATCGAGCACCGTGCGCGTGGAACACGGCACCGCCCTGCTGCTCTACACCGACGGGCTGGTGGAACGGCGCGACACGGACATCGACGTCTCGGTGCAGGGGCTCGCGGCACTGAGCCTGCCGGCGGGCGGCACCCTGGACGACATGCTCGACACGCTCCTGGCCCACCTCGCCGACGGCGCCTACGAGGACGACGTCGCGATCCTGGCCGCCCGGCCACGCTGAACGCCCGCCGCGCGTCCACCGCCCGTCCGCCGCGACGGCGTCGGGTGCGGTGCTCGCGGGAGGGGGGTGCCGTTTGCCGGATCGGCAACAGGAGTGGGCGGGCCGGGGCCCGCTGGATCACGGTGGGCGCATGACTGACGACATCACGGCGGTATCGCCCGCCTCCGCACCGCTCCCGTCCTCGTCCTCGCTCTCCCCGTCCTCGCCCGCCGACGGGTACGCCGGGGATCCGGCGGTGCGGGCGGAGTGGGACGGCCGGTACGCCGACCGGCACCGGTTGTGGAGCGGGCAGCCCAACGGGGCGCTCGTGGACGAGGTCGCCGGGCTCACACCCGGGCGGGTGCTCGACGTCGGCTGCGGCGAGGGCGCGGACGCCGTCTGGCTCGCGCGCGGCGGCTGGGACGTGACCGCGCTCGACGTGTCGGGCGTGGCCCTGGAGCGCGCTGCCGGGCACGCGCGGGACGCCGGGCTCACCGTGCGCTGGGTGCACGCCACGCTCACCGGGGCGGCGCTCCCGCCGGCCTCCTTCGACCTGGTCTCCGCGCAGTATCCGGCGCTGCTGCGCACCCCCGACGCCGCCGCTGAGCGCGCGCTGCTCGCGGCCGTCGCCCCCGGCGGCGTGCTGCTGCTCGTCCACCACGCGGGGATGGACACCCAGCAGACGCAGGACGGCGGCTTCGACCCGGCCGACTACGTCTGGCCCTCGATGGTCACCGCTCTGCTCGACGGCGACTGGGAGGTGGAGGTGGACGAGCAACGGCCCCGCGCGGTCCCCGACGGCGGCGCCGGCGCGCACCACCGGGACGACCTGGTGCTGCGCGTACGCCGGCTGCGCTGACCGCGGTCCGGCCCGCTCGATCCCCGGGACCGCTCCCCCGCCCCGGTGAGCGTCCGTGTCCGCGAGACTGGAGGCGCCCTCGATCGCACCCTACGGAGACGGCGGCGATGACAGCGACAGAGCACCAGCCGTACCGTCCCCGCCATCCCGACTTCGGGCGGCTGATCCGCGACGAGGACACGGACACCGTGCTGTGCCATCTGTGCGGGCGGGCCTTCCGTTCGCTCGGCGCCCATGTGCGCGCACATGGGCTGACCGCGGCCGAGTACCGGCGGGAGTTCGGGCTGATGCGCGGGCGCGCGCTCAGCGCGCGGTCGCTGGCGAGGGAGCAGTCCCGTACCCGGCGTGCGGAGTACCGGGCGTCGGAGGCGGCGCGGGAGCGGTTCGCGTCGGGGCGGGCGATGGCGCGCTCGGGCGAGCTGGCCCGCAGGCGCCGGGCCAGTGATCGGGTGCAGGGGGATTCGGCGGAGGCGCGGCGCAGACGTACGGAGAGCCTTGCCGCGGGTCGCCGTACGCAGAGCCGTGCTTCCGACGCGCGGATGGCGGCCGCGCTGGGCGCCGGGGGCTTCACCGATGTCGGGCAGGCCCTGCGGGCGGTGTACGTGGAGCGGCAGGCGAGCATCGAGGACACGGCGCGGGTGCTCGGCGTGGGCAAGCGCCGGGTACGGGAGTTGCTCGTCGAGCACGGTGTCGAGATCCGGCCCGTCGGCGTGAACTCCGCCGCCGGGCGGCGCTCCCGTGTGCGGCTCAACGACCGGGTCGCGGCCGAGCGTGTCGGCGCCGGGGACATCGGGGCGTGGCTGCGGTCCCGGACCGCCGAGGGCGCGACCCTGCGGGAGCTGGCCGCCGCGACCGGCCGCAGCATCCCGTGGGTGGCCGCCCGTCTCGGCCCCCGCGGCTGATCCGGCGCGGCGGCGGAAGGGGCCGACCGCCCTCGCCCCGCTCATCGACCCGATCACAAGTGGCATGGTCTCCGGCAATTCCGGGCTCCCTCATTCAGTACCGAAACAACGGAGGTGACGGCCACCGGCGCTTCGTAGAGTCCTCGCACCGGCGGAAAGGTCGAGGCCGGAATCGCACGGCGCCCAGAAGGAGACATCGGGATGAGCAATGTGGAGATTTCCCTGAAGGAGATCATGACATCGATCGAAGGCGCGTTAGGAACCGCGCTGGTCGACTACACCAGCGGAATGGCGCTCGGTACCCTGGGCGGCGGCAAGGACCTCGACCTGACCGTCGCGGCGGCGGGCAACACGGATGTGATCCGCGCCAAGAACCGCACCATGGAACACCTCGGCCTCAAGGGCGAGATCGAGGACGTGCTGATCACACTCGGCAGCCAGTACCACATCATCCAGCCGCTCAAGGGGCGCGGCGGCAACGGGCTGTTCCTCTACCTGGTGCTCGACAGGGGCAAATCGAACCTCGCCATGGCCCGGCACCAGCTCAAGCGCATCGAAGTGGAACTCACCGTGTAGCAAACGCCTCGTCGCACGGCCTCGCACGCCCATGAATTGAAGATTTCTTCAACTGGGAAAGTCCAGATCAGGTCAATCCCATGAGCGTGCGAGGCCGGATGCACGACCATTGGTCTGCGACACCGCCCGCGGTGACACCTCCAGGTCGCCGTGCCCACAGAAGGCCCGTTGAACGCGGCAGGGAGCGAGCGATTCTCATGCAGGTCCCCCTCTACCAGGCAAAGGCCGAGTTCTTCCGCATGCTCGGACACCCCGTACGCATCCGGGTCCTGGAACTGCTGCAGGACGGACCCCTCCCCGTGCGCGACCTGCTCGGCGAGATCGACATCGAACCGTCCAGCCTCTCCCAACAGCTGGGAGTGCTGCGCCGGTCGGGAATCGTCGTCTCCATCCGGGAGGGCTCCACCGTCAGCTACGCGCTCGCCGGCGGCGACGTGGCCGAACTCCTCCGCGCGGCCCGCCGCATCCTCACCGAACTGCTCGCCGGACAGAGCGAGTTGCTCGCCGAACTGCAGCAGGCGGAACTCCAGCCGGCGGCCCGCCGGTAGCTTGGCCGGGATGCGCCGCTCGTCGTCGGAAAGTACGGTGACGTCCTGGTGTTCGACCTTGGTCATGAGTGACCCGGAACTCATCGGCGGGGTCGTCGGGCGGTGGAGGCTACATGGCCGGCAAGAAGACGGCGAAGGTGCCGCGCGCGGCGTACGAGCGCGAACTGCTGCGCCTGCAGACGGAGTTGGTGAAGCTCCAGGAGTGGGTGCGGGCGGAGGGCGCCCGTCTGGTCGTGGTCTTCGAGGGCCGGGACGCGGCGGGCAAGGGCGGCACGATCAAGCGGGTCGCCGAGCATCTCAACCCCCGTGTCGCCCGGATCGCGGCACTCCCCAGGCCGACGGAGCGCGAGCGCACCCAGTGGTACTTCCAGCGCTACGTCGAGCATCTGCCGGCCGCCGGGGAGATCGTGCTGTTCGACCGGTCCTGGTACAACCGGGCGGGCGTCGAGTATGTGATGGGCTTCTGCACCAAGGAGGAGTACCAGCTCTTCCTGCGCCAGTGCCCGATCTTCGAGCGGATGCTGGTCGAGGACGGGATCCTGCTGCGCAAGTACTGGTTCTCGGTGAGCGACACCGAGCAGCAGGAGCGGTTCCGCAAGCGGCTGGAGGACCCGTTGCGGCGCTGGAAGCTGTCGCCGATGGACCTGGAGTCGCTCACCCGCTGGGAGGCGTACTCCCGGGCCAAGGACGAGATGCTGGTGCACACCGACGTCTCCGAGGCGCCCTGGTACGTCGTCGAGAGCGACGACAAGCGGCGGGCCCGGCTGAACATGATCGCCCACCTGCTGGCCTCCGTGCCGTACCACGAGGTCCCGCCCCCGGTGCTGGACCTGCCGGCCCGCCCGCCGTCGACCGGCTACCAGCGCCCGCCTCGTGACCTGCAGACGTACGTCCCCGACCACGCGGCGAGTCTCTGAGCGGCCGGTTCACGCCGGCCCTCGGAGCATGGGCGTGAGCGGGCGGGAGTTCAGATGGCCCGGGCGCGCAGGCGGCGCAGCATACGGGCGTCCTCGAAGCCGACCGAGCGGGCCGCGGCGTCGACGGTGACGCCGTGGCTGATGAGGTGCTCGGCGCGTTCCAGGCGCAGGGTCTGCTGGTAGCGCAGCGGGGTGAGGCCGGTGGCGCGGCTGAAGAGCCGGGTGAGGGTGCGTTCGCTGACGCCGACGTCCGCGGCCAGGCCGGGCAGGGGGAGCGGCCGGTCGAAGCGGGTGTCGATGAGGTCCTGGGCGCGGTGCACGGTGTCGTCGAGGTGGGACCGGTGCCGGAACATCGCGCTGGACTGCGGCTCGTGGCCGTTGCGGCGGGCGTAGACGACCATGTCCCGGGCCACCTGGGCGGCGACGGCGGGTCCGTGGCGGCCGGCGACCAGGTGCAGGGCGAGGTCGATACCGCTGGCGATCCCGGCCGAGGTGATCACCCGGTCGTCGGCGGTGAAGAGGACGTCACGGACGACGACCGCGCCGGGGTGGCGCCGGGCCAGTTCGTCCTGCACGTCGTGGTGGGTGGTGCAGCGGCGGCCCTGGAGCAGCCCGGCCCGGCCGAGTGCCTCCGCTCCGGCACAGACGCTGGCCACGGTGCCGCCCCTGGCGTGGTGGTCCCGCAGGACCCGCAGCAAGGCCTCGCCGAGAGGGGGCGAGTCGGCCAGGGTGACGGCACTCCAGCCGGGGACCACGATCAGGTCGTCGGGCCCCAGCTCGGGCCAGTCCAGGCCGGCGACGAGCGGCAGCCCCTGGGCCGTGGGGACCTGCCGGTGCTCGGAGACATAGGTGAGGGTGTAGGGGTGCCCGAAGTCGCCCGCGGTGGAGAAGACCTGCGCGGGGCCGGCCAGGTCCAGCAGATGGACTCCGGGCACCAGGAAGAAGACGACGTGGCTCACGATCCGGTCATCATGCCCGAAGGTCCGCGGCGGCTTCCACCTCGTCGACCGTGGCGATGGTGGCGAAGCGTCCGGCGAGGGCGTACTCGGTGCGCCGGACGACCTCGGCGGCGGGCAGGGTGCGGGGGTCGGCGAGCAGTTCGGCGACGGTCATGTCGGCGGGGGCGTCGCGGTGCGGGATCGGTTCGGTGGCGGTCGCGTCGACGACGAAGGTGACCCCGTAGCCGAGGTCGCTCCCGACGCGGGCGGTGGTCTCGACGCACTGTTCGGTGCGGATACCGCAGACGGTGAGTTCGCGGACCCCGTGCCCGGTGAGGACTTGCTGCAGGTTGGTGGTGGTGAAGGCGTTGTGCGAGGTCTTGTGGATCAGCGGCTCGCCGTCCTCGCGTCCGTCCAGCTCCTCCAGCAGCCGCACCTGGCCGAGGGCGGGGTCGAAGGCGTCGCCGCTGCCGGGCTCGGAGTGCAGCACCCACACGACCAGGTCCCCGGCCCGGCGGGCGAGCCGCACCAGCCGGTTCACCTTGTCGGCGATCTTCGGGTCGGAGATCGCCTCCCACTGCGGAAGGGTGCGGAAGGACTCCTGGACATCGATGACGATCAGTGCTCGGGTCATGCCCTCAGCCTCCGCCGTACGGCCGGGCCGGGAACAGGCCGCATCGGGTCTCACTGCGGACCGATCCGGTCAGCCGCCGCGGCCCGCCGTCCGTACCCGGCGGCTTCCTCGCCGAGGTGGACGAGACCGGCGCGCTCATGGCAGAACCCCGTGCGCCCCGGTCCGCGTTGACACCACGTCCTCGTCGGCGGCGCATCCCGCCGGCACCGAAGAAAGGCAGCACCATGTCGCCTCGTACCGCGGACACGGCCGTGGCCGTCCACCCCCTGCTGGCCGAACGCTGGAGCCCACGCTCGTTCGACGCCGGCCGCACGGTCACCGACGAAGAGCTGGTGTCGCTGCTGGAAGCGGCCCGCTGGGCACCCTCCGCACGCAACGCGCAGCCGTGGCGCTTCCTCGTCGGACGGCGTGGCGACACGACGTACCAGCGGCTCCTCGACAGCCTGGTGCCCGCCAACCAGATCTGGGCGGGCGACAGTTCACTGCTGGTCGCGGCGGTGGCGGTGGAGCTCGTCGACGACGGCGTGCCGCACCACGGCCCCGCGTACGACACCGGGCTGGCGGTGGCCCAGCTGTCGCTCCAGGCCCATGCCCTGGGACTGCACGCCCACCAGATGGGCGGCT